>NZ_JBITHF010000004.1:332538-630817 GCF_044457745.1 Streptomyces sp. NPDC050534 | reverse complement strand
TGCGAGAACCGCCCCCTGCGCGACGGCAGCGAGGAATACCTCGACTCCGAGAAGTACCAGCTCCGCCCCCGCGACTGGGAAGCCGCCGAACGCGAAGGCCGCACCCTCGCCCCCCTCATCACCAAGCTCAACGCCGTCCGGCGCGCGAGCCCCGCCCTCCGCCAGTTGCGCGACCTCCACTTCCACCAGGCGGACAAGGAAGCGGTGATCGCGTACTCCAAGCGGAGCGGCTCGAACACGGTTCTGGTGGTCGCCAACCTCGACCCCCACCACACCCAGGAGGCGACGGTCTCGTTGGACATGCCGCAACTCGGCCTGGAATGGCACGAGTCGGTGCCGGTGCGTGACGAACTCACCGGCGAGACCTACCACTGGGGCAGGGCCAATTACGTACGCCTCGAACCGGGCATTCGCCCCGCGCACGTATTCACCGTCCTGCGACCGTCCACCCCGCAGATCGGAGGGTCACCCACCTCATGATCGTCAATGAACCCGTCCCGGACACCTTCGAGGACACCCCTGCCAAGGACCGGGACCCGGACTGGTTCAAGCGCGCGGTCTTCTACGAGGTCCTCGTCCGCTCTTTCCAGGACAGCAACGGCGACGGCGTCGGCGACCTCAAGGGCATCACCGCCAAGCTCGACTACCTGCAATGGCTGGGTGTCGACTGCCTCTGGCTGCCGCCGTTCTTCAAGTCCCCGCTGAGAGACGGCGGTTACGACGTCTCCGACTACACGGCCGTGCTGCCCGAGTTCGGCGACCTCGCCGACTTCGTCGAGTTCGTCGACTCCGCCCACCAGCGCGGCATGCGCGTCATCATCGACTTCGTCATGAACCACACCAGCGACCAGCACCCGTGGTTCCAGGAGTCGAGAAAGGACCCCGACGGGCCCTACGGCGACTACTACGTGTGGGCCGACGACGACAAGCAGTTCGCGGACGCGCGGATCATCTTCGTCGACACCGAGGCCTCCAACTGGACCTTCGACCCGGTCCGCAAGCAGTACTACTGGCACCGCTTCTTCTCCCACCAGCCGGACCTCAACTACGAGAACCCGGCCGTGCAGGAGGAGATGATCTCCGCCCTCCGCTTCTGGCTGGACCTCGGCATCGACGGCTTCCGGCTGGACGCGGTGCCGTACCTCTACCAGGAGGAGGGCACCAACTGCGAGAACCTTCCGGCCACCCACGAGTTCCTCAAGCGGGTGCGGAAGGAGATCGACGCGAGCTACCCGGACACGGTGGTGCTCGCGGAGGCCAACCAGTGGCCGGAGGACGTCGTCGACTACTTCGGCGACTACCAGAGCGGTGGCGACGAGTGCCACATGGCCTTCCACTTCCCGGTCATGCCGCGCATCTTCATGGCCGTCCGCAGGGAATCCCGCTACCCGGTATCCGAGATCCTCGCCAAGACCCCGGCCATCCCCTCCAACTGCCAGTGGGGCATCTTCCTGCGCAACCACGACGAGCTCACGCTCGAAATGGTCACCGACGAAGAGCGCGACTACATGTGGGCCGAGTACGCCAAGGACCCCCGGATGCGCGCCAACATCGGCATCCGGCGCCGCCTGGCCCCCCTCCTGGACAACGACCGCAACCAGATCGAGCTGTTCACGGCTCTCCTGCTGTCGCTGCCGGGCTCGCCGATCCTGTACTACGGCGACGAGATCGGCATGGGCGACAACATCTGGCTCGGCGACCGCGACGCCGTGCGCACCCCCATGCAGTGGACCCCCGACCGCAACGCCGGGTTCTCCTCCTGCGACCCGGGCCGGCTGTTCCTGCCGACCATCATGGACCCGGTCCACGGCTACCAGGTCACCAACGTCGAGGCCTCCATGTCCTCGCCCTCGTCGCTGCTGCACTGGACCCGCCGGATGATCGAGATCCGTAAGCAGAACCCGGCCTTCGGCCTCGGCACGTACACCGAGCTCCCCTCCTCCAACCCGGCGGTGATCGCCTTCCTGCGGGAGTACGAGGACGACCTGGTGCTCTGCGTGAACAACTTCTCCCGCTTCGCCCAGCCCACCGAGCTGGACCTCCAGGCGTTCAACGGGCGGCACCCCGTCGAGCTTTTCGGCGGCGTGCGCTTTCCGGCCATAGGCGAGCTGCCGTACTTGCTGACCCTCGGCGGGCACGGCTTCTACTGGTTCCGGCTCCGGAAGGAGCCGACGTAGCGCCTCGGAGATCCCGGGATGGGGCGTTTCTCCTGCCCCACCCGGGGCACGCATCAGTAGCACCCCGCCCACCAGGGGAAAGGAATGTGACACTATGGCGGAGACTGTCACACTTTCCAGCACGACCAGCCCTGGCCTGCTCGAGTCCCTGGATCCACTGCTCAGGGAGTGGCTGCCACGGCAGCGCTGGTTCGCGGGCAAAGGACGTCCGGTCGCCGGATTCTCGCTGGTCGCGGCCACGGAACTGCTGCCGGTCGACAGCAGGCTGGGCCTGTACCACCTGCTGGTGCGCGCCCATCAGCCACTCACGGTCGGCGCCGAGGCCCACCCGGGTGACTGCTACCAGCTGCTGATAGGCGTGCGCGAGGCGCTGCCGCCCCGGCTGGCGCCCGCGCTGATCGGACACGTCGAGCAGGGCCCGCTCGCCGGACACACGGTGTACGAGGCCCTGTACGACACCCGGCCCGCCGAACTGCTCCTGGAGGCGCTGCGCTCCCAGGCCCGGATCGGCGGGCTCCGTTTCGACCGGGAACCCGGCCGGCAGATCCGCACCGGGCTGGTCCCCCGCGTGGTGACCGCCGAGCAGTCCAACTCGTCGGTGATCTACGGAGATACGTTCATCCTCAAGCTGCTGCGCCGGGTCCTGCCCGGGGTCAACCCCGACCTGGAACTGCCGCTGGCGCTCGCCCGGGAGGGCTGTTCCCGGGTGCCCGCGCCGACGGCGTGGCTGCGGGCCGAGCTGCCCGAGGAACAGGAGCCGTATGTGCTCGGCGTCCTCCAGCCCTTCCTGCAGGGTGCGTCGGACGGCTGGGAGCTGGCGCTGCGCGAGCTGGCCAAGGGCGAGGACTTCGCCGCCGAGGCGCGGGCGCTCGGCCGCGCCACCGCCGAGGTGCACACCGCGCTGGCCCGCGCGCTGCCGACGATGACCCTGGGCCACACGCAGATGCGGCTGCTGGCCGACGGCATGATCGAGCGCCTGGAGGCGGCCGCGCAGGCGGTGCCCTCGCTGCGGCCGTACGCGCCCGCGCTGCATTCCGAGTTCACGGCGCTGGCCGATCTGGCCGCGGAGGGCCAGACCTGGACCGCGCAGCGCATCCACGGCGATCTGCACCTCGGACAGTGCCTGCGCTCGCCGGCCGGCGAGTGGTGGCTGATCGACTTCGAGGGCGAGCCGTCCAAACCGCTGGCCGAGCGGCGGATGCCGCAGCCCGCGGTGCGGGACATCGCGGGGATGCTGCGCTCCTTCGACTACGCGTCCCACTCCGCGCCCGCGCCGGCTCCGGAGTGGGCGGACGTGTGCCGCGCCGCGTACTGCTCCGGGTATGCGGAGGTCAGCGGCCGCGACCCGCGCACCGACCCGGTGCTGCTGCGTGCCTTCGAGACGGACAAGGCGATATACGAGGTCCTCTACGAGGCCCGTCACCGTCCCGACTGGCTTTCCGTACCGATGGCGGCGATCGAGCGTTACGCCATGACAGACCTGACCTGAACCTTGCCGAGGAGGCGCCGCCCGTGACCCCCCGCCCCACGCCCAGCGGTTCTGATCCGAAGAAGGCCGCGAAGGCCGCGGAGAAGGCGACCGAACCCGATAAGCCGGTCAAGAAGGCGGCCGCGAAGAAGCTCGCCGAGCAGGCGGCCACGAAGAAGGCCACGGCCGGGAAGGTGACGACCAAGAAGGCGAGCGCGCAGAAGGCGAGCGCGACGAAGCCGGCCGCGGCGAAGAAGACGGCCGCGAAGAAGACGGCGGAGAAGGCCGCGCCGAAGAAGGCCGCGGCCAAGAAGGTGGCCGCGAAGAAGGCCGCAGCGACGACGGCCGCCGCCGGGACGGCCGTCGCGAAGAAGGCCGCAGCCAAGAAGAGCACCCCGGCGAAGAGCACCGCGGCAAAGGCACCGGCGAAGAAGGCAGTTGCGGCAAAGGCCGCCGCCGGGGCGACCACCACCGCGGCCGCGGCGAAGAAGAGCGCCGCGGCGAAGGCCGCCGCGGAGAAGGCCCCGGCCAGGACGCCGGCCAAGAAGGCGCCGGCCGGGAAGAGCACCGTCACCCCGGAGAGGGTCACCGTCTCGACTCCGGCCCCGCCGCCGGAGGCGCCCGCGCCCGTCTCCCCCCGCCTGGACGCCGGTGACCGTGCGCGGCTGCTGGCCGGGACCCACCACGATCCGCACACGGTGCTGGGCGCCCACAAGGTGCCCGGCGGCGTCGCCTTCCGGGCGTTCCGGCCGTACGCGCTGTCCGTGACCGTCGCCGCCGGGGAACTGCGGGCGGAGCTGCACGACGACGGGGACGGGTTCTTCTCCGGCCTGCTGGACCTGTCCGAGGCCCCGCCGGAATACCGCCTCCTCGTGACCTACGAGGGCTCGTACCGGGAGACCGAGGACGCCTACCGCTTCCTGCCGACGCTGGGCGAGCTCGATCTGCACCTGATCGGCGAGGGCCGGCACGAGGAGCTGTGGACGGTGCTCGGCGCGCACCCGATGACGCACCAGGGCGTGACCGGCACCCGGTTCTCGGTGTGGGCGCCGAACGCGCGCGGCGTGCATGTGGCCGGCACCTTCAACTTCTGGGACGGCACCGGGTATCCGATGCGCTCGCTCGGCTCGTCCGGTGTCTGGGAGCTGTTCGTGCCCGAGATCGGCGAGGGCGAGCTGTACAAGTTCGAGATCACCCGCCCCGACGGCTCCAAGACCCTGCGCGCCGACCCGCTGGCCCGCCGCACCGAGGCCCCGCCGAACACGTCGTCCGTCGTCACCGCCTCCCACCACGAGTGGCAGGACGCGCACTGGATCGAGCAGCGCGCCGGCCGGCCCGCCCACGAGGCGCCCTTCTCCGTCTACGAGGTCCATCTGCCGTCCTGGCGCCCGGGACTGACGTACCGTCAACTGGCCGAACAGCTACCGGCGTACGTGAAGGACCTCGGCTTCACCCATGTCGAGCTGATGCCGATCGCGGAACACCCCTTCGGCGGTTCCTGGGGCTACCAGGTCACCGGCTTCTACGCTCCCACGGCCCGGCTCGGCACCCCCGACGACTTCAAGTACCTGGTCGACGCGCTGCACCGGGCGGGCATCGGCGTCCTCATGGACTGGGTGCCGGCGCACTTCCCGCGCGACGACTGGGCGCTGGCCGAGTTCGACGGCCGCCCCCTGTACGAGCACGAGGACCCGCTGCGCTCCGCACACCCCGACTGGGGCACGCTGGAGTTCGACTACGGCCGCCGCGAGGTGCGCAACTTCCTGGTGGCGAACGCCATTTACTGGTGCCGGGAGTTCCACATCGACGGTCTGCGCGTCGACGCGGTCGCCTCCATGCTCTACCTCGACTACTCACGCGAGCCGGGCCAGTGGGTGCCGAACGAGCACGGCGGCCGGGAGAACCTGGACGCGGTGGCGTTCCTCCAGGAGATGAACGCGACCGTGTACCGGCAGGTGCCGGGTGTGGTCACGATCGCCGAGGAGTCCACGGCCTGGGACGGCGTGACCCGGGCCACCCATCACCGGGGCCCGGGCGGCTTCGGGGGGCTCGGTTTCGGCCTGAAGTGGAACATGGGCTGGATGCACGACTCGCTCGACTACATGAGCCACGAGCCGGTGCACCGCAAATACCACCACAACGAGATGACGTTCTCGATGGTGTACGCGTACAGCGAGAACTACGTGCTGCCCATCTCGCACGACGAGGTGGTCCACGGCAAGCGGTCCCTGGTGTCGAAGATGCCCGGCGACTGGTGGCAGCAGCGGGCCAATCTCCGTGCCTACCTGGCCTTCATGTGGGCCCACCCCGGCAAGCAACTGCTCTTCATGGGGCAGGAGTTCGCCCAGGGCGCGGAGTGGTCGGAGGCCCACGGCCCGGACTGGTGGCTGCTGGACCCGGCCTACGGCGCCGAGGCCGACCACCGCGGGGTGCGCGACATGGTGCGCGACCTCAACACCGTCTACCGGCACACCCCCGCGCTGTGGCAGCGGGACACCGACCCGGCCGGCTTCCAGTGGATCGTCGGCGACGCGGCCGAGGACAACGTCTTCGCGTTTCTCAGGCTCGACGCCGACGGCAGCCCGCTCCTGTCGGTCTCCAACCTCGCCCCCGTCGTCCGCCTCGCCTACCGCCTCGGCGTACCCGACGACGTCCAGGCCTGGCACGAGACCCTCAACACCGACCTCGCCCGGTACGGCGGCGGCGACGTCACGAACCCCGACATCGTCAAACCGGAACCCCAGGGCTGGCACGGCCGCCCGGCCAGCATCACCCTGACCCTGCCGCCGCTGGCGACGGTGTGGTTGCGGCCGGCCTGACCCTTTCGAAGGCCGACCGGGGTCCAGGGGGCCGAGCCCCCTGGACCCTCACGCCAGCGCCGCGGCCAGCGCCTTCGGCAGGGGCCGGCTGTGCACCACCCCGAGCCGCTGGGTGGCCCGGGTGAGCGCCACGTAGAGATCACTCGTGCCGTACAGGCCCGGCTCCACCACCAGCACCGAGTCGAACTCCAGCCCCTTCGACTGACGCGGGTCCAGGAGTACGACGGTGCGCGTCAGGTCGGGCTCCGCGCCCGCCGTCACCCCGTCCAGCCGCGCGGCCAGCCGCCGGTGCAGATGCCGGGGTGCGATCACCGCCAGCCGCCCCTCCGCGGGCGTCAGCTCCTCCACCGCCTTGGCCACCGCCCCGGCCAGGTCGTCCGTCGCACGCGCCCACGGCCGGACCCCGGTGGCGCGCACGGAGCTCGGCGGCTCGAAGTCCGGCTGCCCGGCCCGCACCACCGCCGCCGCGACCTCCATGATCTCGGCCGGGGTGCGGTAGTTGACGCCGAGCCGTGTGTGCTCCCAGCGGTCCTCGACGTACGGGGAGAGGATGTCCGACCACGAGCCGACGCCGGCCGCCTCCGCGGTCTGCGCCGGGTCCCCGACCAGGGTCATCGAGCGGGTCGGGCTGCGCCGCATCAGCAGCCGCCAGGCCATCGGCGACAGCTCCTGCGCCTCGTCGACGATGATGTGCCCGAACGCCCACGTCCGGTCGGCCGCCGCGCGCTCGGCGGCGCTGCGGTGGTCGTCCTCCTCCTGCCGCTCGGCGAACCGCTCGGCGTCGATGATGTCGTGCGCGGACAGGACCTCGGAGTCCTCCTCGTCCTTGTCCTCGAACTCGTAGGTGCGCGAGGCGAACGAGACGTCCAGCACGCCCTGCGCGTAGGCGATCTGTGTCTCGCGCTCCCGCTCCGCCAGCGCCCGCCGCACCCGGTCGTCCTCACCGAGCAGTTCGGCGGCCTCGTCCAGCAGCGGTACGTCCGACACCGTCCACTCCCGCGTCACCGGGCGGCGGACGGCGGCCGCGTCCTCGTCGGGGAGGTAGCCGACGGGGTCGGCGAGGAAATCCGCGACCAGGCGCTGCGGGGTCAGCCGCGGCCACAACTGGTCGATGGCCGCCCATACTTCGGGGTTCTCGGCGATCTCATCGCGGATCTGGGTGACGTCGGCCGGGTCGAGCAGGCTGCTGCCGTCGTACGGATCGGTGCCGACGCGCTCGGCGTAGAGCTCGGTGAGCGTGTTGAGGATGTGGCCCTCGAAGTGCTCACGGGCCGCGTTGTGCGGCAGGTTCGCGGCCCGGGTGCGCTCGCGGGCGACCTTCACCAGGCCGTCGTCGAGCATCAGGATCTCGCGGTCGTGCTCGATCGCGATCACCGGGTCGGGCAGCGCCTGCCAGTCGGCCACGACCTCGGCGAGCACGTCCGCCATGCCGGCGCGGCCCTTCACCGCGGCCGCCGCGCGGGTGTCGCTCGCGGTCGCCTTCACGCCGGGGAACAGCTCCCCGACGGTCGCGAGCAGCACGCCCGTCTCGCCGAGCGAGGGCAGCACCTCGCCGATGTAGCCGAGGAAGGCCGGGTTGGGCCCGACGATGAGGACGGCCCGCTTGGCGAGCAGCTCCCGGTGCTCGTACAGCAGATACGCGGCCCGGTGCAGCGCGACCGCCGTCTTGCCCGTGCCCGGGCCGCCCTCGACCACCAGCACCCCGCGGTGCGGCGCCCGGATGATCTCGTCCTGCTCGGCCTGGATGGTCTGCACGATGTCGTGCATACGGCCGGTGCGCGCGGCGTCGAGCGCGGCGAGCAGCACGGCGTCCCCGGTCGGGTCCTCGTGCCCGGTCCGCTCCCGGTCCCCGAGGTCGAGGATCTCGTCGTGCAGGCCGGTGACCGTACGGCCGTCGGTGGTGATGTGCCGGCGCCTGCGCAGGCCCATCGGCGTGTGGCCGGTGGCCAGGTAGAAGGGGCGGGCGACGTTCGCACGCCAGTCGATCAGGATCGGGGTGCGCTCGGCGTCGTCCGTGCGCAGTCCGATGCGGCCGATGTGGTGGGTCTGCCCCGAGGTGAGATCGATCCGGCCGAAGCAGAGGGAACCGTCCACCGCGTTCAGCGCCGCGAGCAGCCCCGAGCGCTCGGCGACGAGGATGTCCCGCTCCAGCCGGGCCTGCATGGGCGTGTTGCCCTGCCCGAGCGCGTCCGTGACGCCCGCCTCGGTGTCGCCGCGCAGGGCGTCAACGCGTGCGTACAGCCCGTCGATGAATTCCTGCTCGCCTTGCATTTCATCGTCTGGATAATCGGTGTTTGACAATTCCGCTCCCGCCCGGATATACTGCGTCCAGTGGACTTTTCCGCGACTCAATCCTCTTGAAGTCGCGAATCATTGAATATACGCAAAGAAATCCCCCGAGCGCAATTGCTCGGGGGATTTCTTTATGCCGGGAGGGGTCAGAGGACGTCCGCCAGCTCCTCCAGCAGCCGCCGCTTGGGCCGGGCGCCCACCATCGACCGCACGGGCTCACCGCCGCGGAAGACCATGAACGTCGGCATCGAAAGCACCTTGTAGGCGTTCGTGGTCTCCGGATTGCTGTCCACGTTCAACTGCACCACCTTGAGACGATCGGCCTCCTCGGTGGCGAGCGCGCGCAGGACCGGCGCCATCTGCCGGCACGGCGGGCACCAGTCCGCCGTGAACTCCACCAGTACCGGCAGATCCGAGCGGATCACCTCCGCCGTGAAATCCTCGTCCGTCACGTCGATCACAGTTCCTGCCCTCCCATTTCGCACAACGGTGGCTCGTCGGCCGAGGCCAGCCGGACGGCGATCGTCGCCCGCACGGCCGTGAGCTCGCCGATCAGCGCGTCGAGCTCGTCCAGCTTGCGGCGGTAGACCGCGAGCGACGCCGGGCAGGCGTCGCCCTTCGGGTGACCGGCCCGCAGGCACTCCACGAACGGCCGCGTCTCCTCCAGGTCGAACCCGAAGTCCTGGAGGGTCCTGATCTGCCGCAGCAGCTTCAGGTCGCTCTCGTCGTACGTGCGGTACCCGTTCGTGCCGCGCCGCGCGGGCAGCAGCCCGCGCGACTCGTAGTACCTGAGCGTCCGCGTCGTGGTCCCGGCCCGTGCGGCCAGCTCGCCGATTCGCATGTCCTCGACGGTAATCCTTGACGCCGACGTCAGGGCAACGGCTTCGTCAGGGCAACGGCTTCTTCGCCGTACGGCCTCTCGTCGGTACGGCTCGCTCGTCAGTACGGCGACCGGCCCGGGCGCGGGCCCAGCAGCCACTCCCCCGAGGGCGGGCCCCCGTACACCTCCGCGTCGTCCTCGTCGCCCTCCTCGGACCAGTCCTCGTCCTCCTCACCCGCCCGCACCCCGAGCAGCCGCCGGGTCAGCCGGTCGCGGTCGGAGAGGAGCTCGTCGAGGGCCTCGCGGACGTCCGCCGCCTCGGTGCGCGGCGACTCGCGCTCCGCCGCGATCAGCACGGCCCGGCGGACCAGCTCCTTGGTGAAGGAGGCCGTCGTGCCCTCGGTGCGGGCCACGACCTCCTCGGCGACGTCCTGGCCGAGGCCGAGTCCGGCACCGTAGAGGGCGAGCAGGGCGGCGCGGCCGTCCGCGTCCGGCAGCGGGATCTCCACGGCGAGGTCGACGCGGCCGGGGCGCTGGACGAGGGCCGGCTCCAGCAGGTCGGCACGGTTGGTGGTGAGCAGGAAGGCGACGTCGGTGTCGTCGCCGAGGCCGTCCATCTCGTTCAGCACCTGGAAGAGCAGGGGCTGTTCGCCGGCGCCGTAGTCGCGGGCCTCGGCGATCAGGTCGCAGTCCTCGAGCACGACGAGCGCCGGCTGGAGCATCCGGGCCAGGGCGCAGGCGGGGCCGATGGCGTCGATGCTCTCGCCGGAGAGGATCACCACCGTGAACTGCGGGAGGTGGGAGAGGAGATAGCGGATCGTGTGGGTCTTGCCGGTGCCGGGAGGACCGTAGAGGAGGAGTCCCCGGCGCAGGTGCTGGCCCGCGGCGCGCAGTTGCTCGCGGCGCCGTGCCACACCCACGACCTGCCGTTCCACGCGGTCCAGGAGCCCCGCGGGCAGCACGATGTCCTCGCGGGCCAGGCCGGGGCGGCGGTGGAAGCGGAACGGGCCGAGGCCTTGGCCGAACTGGGAGCCCTCGAAGGAGAGCACCTGGCCGCGGAAGATGCTGTGCTCGCGGACGAGGGAGTCGACCTCGGCGAGCAGGCGGTCGGCGAATTCCTTGTCGCCGGCGAGGACTTCGACCTCGACCTTGTTGCGTCCGTACTCGTCCTGCGGGCCGCGCAGCAGGATCGCGAAGCGTTCGCCGCCCGCGACGCCGAGGTAGAACCCGCAGGAGACGCAGGCCAGTTCCTCGTCGGGCGAGACGGGCAGATGGGCGTAGTCGACGGCACCGACCACGAAGCGGTCGTAGCGGTCGGCGGCCTCGATGATGTCGCCGAGGGTGAGCTCGCCATGGTGCTGGGCGCCGCGCATGCCGATCAACTCGAAGGAACGGCCGTCCGCGGCGAACCAGCGCTCCAGGGCGAGATGGACGTTGGGCAGGTCGTACGGCGCGTACGCGGCCTTGACCACCGGGCGGTCCGTCGGCGCCGAGCCGAGGTGCTCGCGCAGTCGCTTCGCGAGGTCTCGGCGGCCGTCCGTATCGGCATGTCCGGGCCGGGCGACCGCCACGAGGAACTCGTGGAAGAGCTCGTTGATCCGCTCCAGCGGCAGCGGCGAGGGCTCACGCTCCGCGCCGTACCTGCGCCGGTGCTCGTCCGAGCTGAGGAACTGCACCTCGTCGGGTTCCCCCATGTACGCCTCCCTGCGTTCGGCCGTCGGCCCCCCGAGCCCGTCCAGCCTGGGCCCCAACGGGTGCGGCGGTCAAAGCATTTGGGGCAAGAGCGGCAAAAGGAGTGAGCGCGCGGACGGAGCGGCGGGCCCGTCCCCGGACCCGCCGCTCCGTTCCCCCGAGGTTCCCCCGTCGCCCCCGTCGGCCCGGTACGCCGGCGCGCTCACCGCTCCCGTACGTCCGCGCCCGCGCGCCCGGTCCACGCCTCGGCCGCCTCCGGGCGCCCGGTGAGCAGGAGCAGCAGCGCGGCGATCGGACCGCGGATCTCCTCGCCCGTGCCGCGCGTCCACGCGATGTCGGTGGCGACGAGCCGGGCGTGCGGGAGGGGCCAGGGGCGGGGCGGTACGCGCATGGTCCAGACGCGGTCGGCGGCGTCGCGCGCGGCCTCCGCGGGCATCGCACGCGTCCGGCCGAGCGCGAGGGCGATGTCCTGGCCGTGCACGAGGACGTCCAGGAGGGACTCGCGGGGCGTGGTCAGCGGCGCGTACCGGCGGGAGCCGGCGATCGAGCGGAGATCGGCGACGATCTCGCCGGCCGGGCGCCGCGCCTCGCGGACCGCCGAGTCGTGGATCATCCGGTCGAAGTTCCCGCGGGACCGCACGAACTCACGCAGCACCCAGCGGTACGTGGAGCGCGCCCCGATGCTCAGATGCGCGGCGACGTCCCGCACCCGCCAGTCTCCGCACCGCGTCGGCGTCTCCCACTCCCCGGGGCTCAGCCCCGCCAGCAGGTCGGCCAGGCCCGTCCGCTCACGCTCGACGATCTGCCAGAGCTCGTCCGTGCCCAGCACCGCACCCATGCGGATCACCCACCCACTCAAGTGGTAAGCTTCTCTGACCAAATTAGTCAGAGACGCTGACGAGTGTCAAGCTTCACGGAGGGGGCGCCGACGATGCCGGCGGAGAGCGAGCTCAGCACGGGGCTGCTCCTGTTCATCCCGTACAGGGCCCTGGAGACCCGCATCTTCGAGGTGCTCGCCGAGGCCGGTTTCGACGACCTCTCACCCGCCCAGGCCCGGGTCCTGCAGCGCGTCGGCCCGGACGGCACCCGTCTGACGGAGCTGGCCGCGCAGGCCCAGATCACCAAGCAGACCGCGGGCTTCCTGGTCGACCAGCTGGAGAAGGCGGGCTACGTACGCCGGGAGCCGGACCCGACCGACAGGCGGGCCCGGCTCGTATGCCTGGCGGACCGCGCCCGGTCGGCCAAGGAGATCGCCGACGGCGAGGTCACCGAGGTGGAGAAGCAGTGGGAGCAGCACCTCGGCGAGCGCCGCATGAAGCAACTGCGCGAGGCGCTGACATCGCTGCGGGAGATCACGGATCCGTGGGCCTGAACAGCCCACCGGCGACCGGAGGATCCGGCTCACGGCCGTGCCGCAGCACCCGTCAGGCGGCTCCCGCCGGCACTCCCGCCGACTCCTCGACCTCCAGCAGGGACGCGCTCTCGCGCTCCTCCTCGAAGGCCCGGCGGCCACCACGGAGGCCGAACAGGCGTTTGGCGAGGGCGATGTAGAGGACGGCGAGGACGTTGAGGACCAGGGTGGCGATCTTCAACCAGCTGATGTGCTCGGTGAGTTCGTAGATCTCCAGCGGGAGGAAGGCGGCGGTGGCGACCACCGTGAGGTACTCCGCCCAGCGCTTGGCGTACCAGAGGCCGACCGCCTCCACGAGTTCGATCAGGGCGTAGGCGAGCAGCAGTCCGGCGACCAGCAGCAGGGTGTCGTGCTTGTAGCCGAAGGTCTTCTGGATCGTGCCGACGACCGGTGAGTGATCGAGGTCGTAGTGGAAGTGCCGGAAGACCGGCCGGAAGACGTCGAGGTACTCGTCGAAGAGCCGGCGCACCGAGTCCTGGCTGTTGCTGAACTTCCACACCGCCAGCGCGACCAGCACGATGAACACGCCGCGCACGGCCCGCTCGATCGCCAGGAAGCGCAGGATGAACAGGTCGCGCAGCACCTTGCCGCGCGGCACGAGGGGCGCGTGGTCCGCCGGCCCCGAGCCGTGGGGCTCGCCGAGCACGAAGTCGCCGCAGCGCAGACAGCGCCACACCTCGCCGAGCGCGGTCTCGGCGTGCAGGCGCACCCGCAGGCGCGGGTCGTCCGGCGCATAGGTGATGTGACCCTTGCGCGCACACGTACGCCGGTCCCAGTCGATCTTCATTCCCCCGTGCCTCCAACGAATGTGCTGCTTAAGTACCGGACCGGCGGCGCACGCTAGTGGACGACGGTAAGAGATCGGTGAGAGTACGGCACCGGCGGACCGGCCCGCGAACGACGAGGCCGAGCGGCAGGGTCCACGGGGGAGGAACCCTACCGCTCGGCTTTTCCCGGGCGGGCCACTGAATCGATGGGGACCGGCGGAAACCGACGGGGAGTGATCGGCCGTCCGGAGCCGGGATCAGGCCTTCGCGAGTTCCTTCTCGCCGCCCTGCTCGGGCACCTCGGCCTGCGGCTGCACGTCGTCGTCCAGGAGCGTCGTCTCGTCGAAGGGCAGGTCACCGGCGAGGACCTGCCGTACGCGGTCGGTGTCGATCTCCTTGGTCCAGGTGCCGATCAGGACGGTGGCGACGGCGTTGCCCGCGAAGTTGGTCAGGGCGCGCGCCTCGCTCATGAAGCGGTCGATGCCGACGATCAGGCCGACGCCGTCCACCAGCGCGGGCTTGTGCGACTGGAGTCCACCGGCCAGCGTCGCGAGACCGGCGCCGCTGACGCCCGCCGCGCCCTTGGAGGCCAGCAGCAGGAAGAGCAGCAGCGGGATCTGCTCACCGAGGGACATCGGCGTGCCCAGGGCGTCCGCGATGTAGAGCGACGCCATGGTCATGTAGATCATCGTGCCGTCGAGGTTGAAGGAGTAGCCGGTCGGGACGGTGATGCCGACCACCGGCTTGCTGACGCCCAGGTGCTCCATCTTCGCGATCAGCCGCGGCAGCGCGGACTCGGAGGAGGAGGTGGACAGGATCAGCAGGAACTCCCGGGCCAGGTACTTGAACAGGGTGAAGATGTTCAGGCCCGCGATGACCCGCAGCAGCGTGCCGAGCACGATGAAGACGAACAGGAAACAGGTGACGTAGAAGCCGAGCATCAGGATGGCGAGGCTCTTCAGCGCGTCGAGACCGGCGGAGCCGACCACCGCCGCGATGGCACCGAAGGCACCGATCGGGGCCGCCCACATGACCATGGCGAGGATGCGGAAGACGAGCCGCTGGATGTGCTCGATGCCGCGCAGGACGGGCTGGCCCATGGACCCCATGGACTGCAGCGCGAACCCGGTGAGCAGCGCGACCAGCAGGGTCTGCAGCACCTGCTCCTGGGTGAAGGCCGACACGAAGGTCACCGGGATGATGGACAGCACGAACTCGACCGGCGGCAGCGCCTCGCCGTCCACCTGGTCGTGCCCGGTGGCCTTGAGCGCGTTGGTGATGTGCAGCCCGTCGCCCGGGTGCAGGATGTTGCCGACGACGAGGCCGATGGTCAGTGCGACCAGCGACATCACCACGAAGTAGCCGAGGGCGATACCGCCGACGGCGCCGACCTTGGCGGCTTTCCGTACGGAACCGATGCCGAGCACGATCGTGCAGAAGATGATCGGCGAGATCATCATCTTGATCAGGTTCACGAAACCGGTACCGAGCGGCTTGAGCTGGACGCCCGCGTCCGGCCAGATCAGGCCCACCGCGATACCGAGCGCCACCGCGACGATGACGGCGATGTACAGATAGTGGGTACGGTCCCGCTTCCCAGCGGGTGCGGCATGTGCCGTGTCGGGGATTCTGGCGGCCACGGATGCCCTCCTTGACGTCTTCGTCGGCATCACCGGCGTGCGGCTCACGTCCGGGGGATGGGGATGGGGGTGCGGATCTTCGCGGGAGGCGGTGGCCGGAACCGTATGGCCGCTTCCACCGCTTCACCGATGCGGTGACTATCTCCCGCCGTGTGAGGGCGGTCACCCTTCCGTTCATTTAGTTCACGATTGACGTGCGGGGCACACTGACGACATGCGCATCCCCGTGCCGAGACCCCGGAGCCTGGCCGGCCAGCTGTTCGCGATGCAGGCCGTGCTGATAGCCGTGCTCGTGGCCGGATATGCACTGTTCAGCTACTTCAGCGACCGGGGGCAGGCCGAGGACGCGGCGGCCCGCCAGGCGATGGCGGTGTCCCGCTCGATCGCGGACGCCCCGTCCGTGGTGGCCGCGATCCGCACCCCGGATCCCACCGCCGAGCTCCAGCCGTACGCGCTGAAGGTGATGCGGGACGCGGACGTCGACTTCGTCACGATCATGAACACGAAGGGCATCCGCTGGACCCACCCGACCGAGAACCAGATCGGCAAGCACTTCCGCGGGAACATCGCGCCCGCGCTGCGCGGTACGGCCTTCACCGAGACCTACACCGGCACGCTCGGCGCGTCGGTGCGTGCCGTGGTGCCCGTCTACGACGAGCACCGGCACATCGTGGGGCTGGTCAGCGCGGGCATCAAGGTCAAGGCGATCAGCAGGCAGGTGCAGGGGCAGGTGTCGGCGCTGGTCGGCGTGGCGGGCTGCGCGCTCGCGCTGGGCGCGATCGGCACGTACGTCGTCAACGCCCGGCTGCGCCGCCACACCCACGGCATGAACGCGGGCGAGCTCAGCCGTATGCACGACTACCACCAGGCCGCGCTGCACGCCGTACGCGAGGGGCTGCTGATGCTCGACGGCCAGTACCGTGTGGCGCTGATCAACGACGGCGCGCGGGAGCTGCTCGGGGTGCCGTCGGAGGAGGACGTGGTGGGAAGGTCGGTCGCGGGACTTGGTCTGCCGGCGCCGCTGACGGGTGCGCTGCTGGCCTCGGAGCCGCGCGTGGACGAGGTGCACATGTCGGCCGAGCGGGTGCTGGTGGTGAACACCTCGCCGGTGTCGGGCGGGGAGCGCCGGGGCTCGGTGGTGACGCTGCGGGACGTGACCGAACTGCAGTCCCTGATGGGCGAGTTGGACTCGGAGCGGGGCTTCACGCAGGCGCTTCGCTCGCAGGCGCACGAGGCGGCGAACCGGCTCCACACGGTGGTCTCCCTGATCGAACTGGGCCGGGCGGAGGAGGCGGTGGACTTCGCTACGGCCGAACTGGAGCTGGCGCAGGCGCTGACCGACCAGGTGGTCGCGGCGGTGAGCGAACCGGTGCTGGCGGCGCTGCTGCTCGGCAAGACGGCCCAGGCCAACGAGCGGGGCGTGGAGCTGGTGGTGTCGCAGGACAGCCGCCTCGACGACGGCCTGCTCCCAGCGAGCCTGCCGGCCCGCGACCTGGTGACGATCCTCGGCAACCTGATCGACAACGCGGTGGACGCGGCGCAGGGCAGCATCGGCGCGCGCGTGACGGTGACGGCGTACGCGGAGGCCGGCGAGCTGGTGATCCGGGTCGCGGACACCGGCGCGGGGGTGGACCCCGCCCACGCCGAGCTGGTGTTCCAGCGGGGGTTCTCGACGAAGCCGGCCGGCCCCGGCGGCCGCGGCCTCGGCCTGGCCCTGGTCCGCCAGGCGGTCACCCGCCACGAGGGCACCCTGACGGTGACGGAGGCCCAGGAGGGCGGCGCGGTGTTCGAGGCCCGCCTCCCCCTGCCCGCCGCCACCGCCCCCACCCCGGCCCCGGCGAGCACCGCCCCCACCCCCGCGAGAGGCGACGCATGACCACCGAGCAGCCCACCCGCGTCCCCGGCCCGGAGGCCGGCCCGCGGACCACCGGTGCGCACGCCGCGTTCGGGGCCCGGCAGCCCCTGCCCACCACGCCGGACACTCCCGCCCCGGCGACCACCACCCCCACCCCCGCGAGAGGCGACGCATGACCACCGAGCAGCCCATTCGCGTCCTCGTCGTGGAGGACGACCCCGTGGCCGCCGACGCGCATGTGATGTACGTCGGGCGGGTGCCGGGGTTCGTGGCGGTGGGCAAGGCGCACACCGGTGCGGAGGCGCGGCGGCTGATGGAGCGCACGCCGGTGGATCTGCTGTTGCTGGATCTGCATCTGCCGGACGTGCACGGGCTGCAGTTCGCGCGGTCGCTGCGGGCGGCCGGGCATCAGGTGGACGTGATAGCGGTGACCTCGGCGCGCGACCTGGCCGTGGTGCGGGAAGGCGTGTCGCTGGGCGTCGTGCAGTACGTGCTGAAGCCGTTCACCTTCGCGACCCTGCGCGACCGTCTGGTGCGGTACGCGGAGTTCCACGGCGCGGTCGGCGAGGCGAGCGGCCAGGACGAGGTCGACCGGGCCCTGGCCACCCTGCGCGCCCCGTCCCCCGCGGCGCTGCCCAAGGGCCTCAGCGCGCCGACCCTGGAGCGGGTGTCGGTGGCGCTGCGGGACTGCGCGGAGGGGCTGACCGCCACCGGCCTGGCGGAGTCGGTGGGCATCTCCCGGATCACGGCGCGGCGGTATCTGGAGCATCTGGTGGACGCGGGCCGGGCGGCCCGCAACCCGCAGTACGGGACCGTGGGGCGGCCCGAGTTGCAGTACCGGTGGGTGAAGGAGGAGCGAGGAGAGTCGGATCGGGCGCGATAGATCGCCGCACACTCATTGACCTGACTAGACCACTCCTCCTACGTTCACCGCACATCCATCGGCCGACAGTGTCGTAGGCCAGTAGGAGGTCGTGCTCGTGCGCCCCACCGCCGCTCGCCCCCGCTCAACCGCCCCTCTCACAGCGCTGGTTGCCCTCACCCTGTCCGCAAGTGCCCTCACGGCGTGCGGCAGTGGCTCCGGCAGCGACCCGGACACCGTGCGGGTCTCCTTCAAGCAGTCCACGGACAACTCGATCCGCGTGATGGACGGCTATCTCGCGGACATGAAGAAGCAGTTCGAGAAGAAGTACCCGGGCAAGAAGGTCGAACTCGTCCCGATCAAGGCCCCGGACTCGGAGTACTACACCAAGCTCCAGCAGATGCTCCGCTCCCCCAAGACCGCCCCGGACCTGGTCTACGAGGACACCTTCCTCATCAACTCGGACATCACCAGCGGGTACTTGAAGCCGCTCGACCCGTATCTCGCCAAGTGGCCGGACTGGAACCAGTTCATCGACACGGCGAAGACCGCCGCCAAGGCCGAGGACGGCAAGACGTACGGCGTCCCGGACGGCACCGACACCCGCGGCCTCTGGTTCGACAAGGGCATCTTCAAGAAGGCCGGCCTGCCCGCCGACTGGCAGCCGAAGAACTGGGACGAGGTCCTCGCCGCCGCCCGCACGATCAAGAAGAAGGTCCCGGGCGTCACCCCCCTCAACGTCTACACCGGCAAGCCCGCCGGCGAGGCCGCCACCATGCAGGGCTTCGAGATGCTCCTGTACGGCACCGGCGACGGCACCACGGACCCGCTCTACGACAAGTCCAGCAAGAAGTGGATCGCCGGGGGCCAGGGCTTCAAGGACTCCCTCGACTTCGTCCACACCGTCTACCAGGAGAAGCTCGGCACCGACGTCGCCACCGCCCTCGACCCCAACATCCAGACCATCGTGGCCGGCGAGATGCTCCCCAAGCACAAACTGGGCATCGCCCTCGACGGCTCGTGGCTGCCACAGGCATGGCTGAAGGGCAGCGGCCACGAATGGCCGCAGTGGTCCAGCGAGTTGGGCCTCGCCCACATGCCCACGCAGCACGGCCAGGCTCCCGGCAAGGTGAGCATGTCCGGCGGCTGGACCTGGGCGATCCCCGCCAAGGCCGGCAACCCCGACCTGGCCTTCGACTTCATCAGGACGATGCAGACGAAGGCGAACGCCGAGAAGTGGTACATCACCAACTCCGGCATCTCGGTCCGCAAGGACGTGGCCGCCGACCCCGCGTACGCCAAGGCGCAGCCCGGCATCAAGTTCTTCACCGACCTGGTCGCCAGCACCCACTACCGGCCCGCCTACCCGGCGTACCCGAAGGTCTCCACGGCGATCCAGGAGGCGATGGAGGGCGTGACGACGGGCGACACGTCCGTCGACAAGGCGGCGAGCGGCTACGACGACGCGCTCAAGGACGCCACGGACAACCAGGTCGTCAAGAAGTGATCGGCGGCCACCACCGATGACCGCAGCAACACCGCGCACCGGGGCGGGCCTCGAGACCACCGAGGTCCCCCCGGGCCCGCCGGCTCCCCGCCAGGCCCATGACCCGCGAACTCCCGTCGCACGCGGGCTGACCCGGGCCCTGCCGGTCGCCCCCGCCCTGGTCCTGCTGCTCCTGTTCCTCGCGGGACCGATCGCCTACTGCGCCTACATCGCCTTCACCGACCTCCAGCTCACCGGCCAGGCCCACTCGTCCTTCGTCGGCCTCGCCAACTTCCGCAGGGCCTTCGGGGACGCGGAGTTCCTCAACGCCGTATGGCTGACGCTGGTCTTCACCGTCGTCTCCTCCCTTCTCGGCCAGAACACCCTCGGCCTGGCGCTGGCGACGCTGATGCAGCGTGCCTCGAAGCCCGTCCGCACGCTGACCGGCGGCATCGTCATCACCGCGTGGGTCCTGCCGGAGGTCGTAGCCGGCTTCCTCCTCTACGCCTTCTTCCGCCGTGAGGGCACCCTGAACGCCGTCCTGGACTGGCTCCATCTCCCGTCCCAGAACTGGCTGTTCACCCTGCCGATCCTGGCGGTGTCGTTCGCCAACGTGTGGCGCGGCACGGCCTTCTCGATGCTGGTCTACTCGGCCGCCCTGAACGAGATCCCCCAGGAGATCACCGAGGCGGCGGAGGTCGACGGCGCGGGCGGCTGGCGCCGTATGTGGCACATCACGCTGCCGATGATCCGCCGCTCCATCGGCACGAACCTGATGCTCAACACCCTGCAGACCCTCTCGGTCTTCGGGCTGATCTGGGTGATGACGAGGGGCGGCCCGGGCAACAAGAGCCAGACCCTCCCCCTGTTCATGTACGAACAGGCCTTCCAGAACAGCATGATCGGCTACGGCACCGCGGTCGCCCTGCTGCTGCTCCTGGTCGGCTCGCTGTTCTCCCTCGTCTATCTGCGCCTGCTGCGGACGGAGGTCTGACCGACACCATGGCCCTCACACTCGCCTCCCGCCGCAGAAGCCGCCGGCTGGCCGCGGACATCGGCCTGCTGGTGGTGGCAGCCGCGTTCGCGCTGCCGCTCGCCTGGGTGCTGCTGTCGTCGGTGGACCCGCACGCGGACCTCCGCGTGAAGGCCCCGGACGGCGTCACCTGGTCCAACTTCGACGCGATCCTGACCCAGGACATCACCTTCACACCGCTGCTGAACAGCCTGATCCTGTGCGGCGGCGGGACGCTGCTGACGGTGGTGTGCGCGGCCCTGGCCGCGTACCCGCTCTCGCGCTTCCGCTCCCGGCTGAACCGCCCCTTCCTGCTGACCGTCCTCTTCGCCACCAGCCTGCCCATCACGGCGATCATGGTGCCGGTGTACGCGCTGTTCGTGCAGGTGGACCTGATCGACACCATGCAGGGCACGATCCTGTTCTTCGCCGCCTCCCAACTCCCCTTCTCCATCTGGCTGATGAAGAACTTCATGGACGGCGTACCGAAGGAGCTGGAGGAGGCGGCCTGGACCGACGGGGCGTCGTCGATGCAGTCCCTGGTCCGCATCGTCCTGCCCCTGATGGGCCCGGGCGTCGCGGTCGTCACCGTCTTCTCCTTCGTCCTGATGTGGGGGAACTTCTTCGTCCCCTTCATGCTCCTGCTCACCCCGGACCAGATGCCGGCGAGCGTGAGCATCAACGAGTTCTTCGGCAACCGCGGGATGGTGGCGTACGGGCAGCTGGCCGCGTTCTCGATCGTCTACTCGACGCCCGTGATCCTGCTGTACGTGCTGATCGCCCGGCGGCTGGGCAGCGGATTCGCGCTGGGCGGGGCGGTCAAGGGGTGACGCCCGGCGGCAGGACGTCGGAAATGAGCCGCGGGTCGCCGACCCCGCCACGGCCCATCGGCGGGCCGGCGGTGGCGTACTCGTCTTCGACGCCCGCCCGCACGGGCGACACCCGCGGCCTCCCGCCCGCGCCCCGCGCCGCGGGATCCCGAAGGTCGGAGGGCCCGCGGGCGTCCACGCATATGCCCTCCGAGCTTGACTTTCACACATGCGCCACCGCGCGGAGCGCCCGCCCCAAGGGCCCTTCGAGGCCACCCGCCCCACCGGAAGACGATCTTCGACCGAGTCCGCACGAGCCGCACAGGTGGCCGAATCCGTACGTTCCTACAATCCGTGATCCTGGCCGAACAGACCGTAGTCAGGGCGTCACGGCCCGCCTACGTTGGCCCGCGTGTTCCCACGTCCGACCCGCCCGAACCAGCCCGCCCCGCCCTTCGACGCCCTCGCCGCCCGCCGGCTGCGCTCCGCGCTCGCCATGGGCCCCGAACACGTCGCCCACGGCCTGCGCACCTCGTACGGACTGCCGTACGTCACAGCGGACCTGGTCGACGCCTGGGAGCGCGGGCAGATTCCCCCCACCGGCCCCGAACTCGGAGCTCTGGCCGGGGTGTTGTGGTGCTCCCCCGGTGAACTCATCGGAAAGCCGCGCACGTTGCGCGAGCACCGCATCGCCCGCGGCCTCGCCCCCGAGGACGTCGCCCGTGCCGCCGGGCTCGAACTGCCCGCCTATCTCCACATGGAGGACAGCGTCTGGCGCGGCAACGAGCGCCAGTCCACCGCCCTCGCCGAGCTGCTGGAGCTGTCGGTCCCGGACTTCGTCACCGTCACCGGACGTGCGGCGAAGCTCGCCGAGATGCTGCGCAGCGCCGTGACCACGCGCTGGCAGGCCTACGTCCGTCCCGTGGCGAAGACGGTGCCCCTGGACCGGCGGCTGCTGGAGGACTCACTCCAGCAGCTGCACCAGGACTACCAGGGGCAGATGGTCGCCTCGCTGAACTGGGGCGCCGGGAACTCGGCGAGCGACGCCGGCGACGCCGGGCGCGAGTTCCTGGACCGGATCGCCGACCACTTCTGGGCCGCCGTCCAGGACAACTCCGAGTAGGGCGGCGGGTCTAGAAGACCGACTCCGCCTCCTCCATCCGGTCCTTGGGCACCGTCTTCAGCTCGGTCACCGCCTCCGCGAGCGGCACCATCACGATGTCGGTGCCGCGCAGCGCGGTCATCCTGCCGAACTCGCCCCGGTGCGCCGCCTCCATCGCGTGCCAGCCGAAGCGGGTGGCGAGGACGCGGTCGTACGCCGTCGGGACGCCGCCGCGCTGGACGTGGCCGAGGATGACCGGCTTGGCCTCCTTGCCGAGCCGCCGCTCCAGCTCGTACGCCAGCGCCGTGCCGATGCCCTGGAAGCGCTCGTGGCCGAACTGGTCGATCTCGCCGTGGCCGTAGTCCATGGTGCCCTCGGCGGGGTGGGCGCCTTCCGCCACGCACACGACCGCGAACTTCTTGCCGCGGGAGAAGCGCTCCTCGACCATCTTCACCAGGTGGGCGGGGTCGAAGGGCCGCTCGGGCAGGCAGATGCCGTGCGCACCGGCCGCCATGCCGGACTCCAGCGCGATCCAGCCCGCGTGCCGGCCCATGACCTCGACGACCATCACGCGCTGGTGGGACTCGGCCGTGGTCTTCAGGCGGTCCATCGCCTCGGTGGCGACCCCGACCGCCGTGTCGAAGCCGAAGGTGCGGTCGGTGGAGGAGATGTCGTTGTCGATCGTCTTCGGGACGCCCACCACCGGCAGACCGGCGTCGGACAGCATGCGCGCGGCCGTCAGCGTGCCCTCGCCGCCGATCGGGATGAGCGCGTCGATGCCGAAGGCCTCGACCATGTCCTCGGCCCGCTCGCAGGCCTCGCGCAGCCGGTCCCGCTCCAGGCGGGAGGAGCCGAGGATGGTGCCGCCGCGGGCCAGGATGCCGCTGACCGATTCCAGGTCGAGGCCGCGGTAGCGCCCGTCCAGCAGTCCGGCGTAGCCGTCCTCGAAACCGATCACCTCGTCGCCGTAGTGGTCGACGGCGCGGTGCACGACCGACCGGATCACGGCGTTCAGGCCGGGGCAGTCGCCGCCTGCGGTGAGAACTCCGATGCGCATCGTGCTGTGTCTCCTGCTCGCTTTCGGTGCCGGTGAGCCAGTGCGATTGTTTCATGTCCGCCACATGGGTGCCGATGCCGCCGGGGCCGCCGCACAGGGGCGCAGGTCCCGGCCGCAGGGACCCGGGCTGGTGGGCGCCTTATCCAGCCACGGAGGTATTGTCAAGAACGTTCCGCTCACCCCGGTGGGCGATGTCGCGAGCCCTCGCCCGACGCCAGACGCCAGACGAAACGGAGAGCACGCGTGACGCGCAGCGTGTACGTGACCGGAATCGACCGCGGCGACGGCCGCCAGGTAGTCGAACTGGGGGTCATGGAGCTGCTGACCCGGCAGGTCGACCGGGTCGGGGTGTTCCGGCCGCTCGTCCACCACAACCCTGATCGCCTCTTCGAGCTGCTGCGCGCCCGGTACCGGCTGTCCCAGGACCCGGCCACGGTCTACGGCATGGACTACCACGAGGCGTCCGCCCTCCAGGCCGAACAGGGCACGGACGAGCTGGTGTCGACCCTCGTCGACCGCTTCCACGTGGTCGCGCGCGACTACGAGGTGGTCCTCGTCCTCGGCACCGACTACGCCCACACCCAGCTCCCCGACGAGCTGTCCCTGAACGCCCGGCTCGCCAACGAGTTCGGGGCGTCGGTGATCCCGGTGGTCGGCGGCCGCGGGCAGAGCGTCGAGTCCGCGCTCGCCGAGACGCGCAACGCCTACCGGGCGTACGACGGACTGGGCTGCGACGTGCTGGCCATGGTGACCAACCGGGTCGCCCCCGACGACCGGGACGAGATCGCGCGGAGCCTCGACGCCCGGCTCCCCGTGCCGTGCTACGTCGTCCCGGACGATCCCGCGCTCGCCGCACCCACCGTCTCCCAGATCGGCCAGGCCCTCGGCGCCAAGGTGCTGCTCGGCGACGACGCGGGACTGGCCCGCGATGCCCTCGACTTCGTCTTCGGCGGCGCGATGATGCCGAACTTCCTCGCCGCCCTGACCCCGGGCTGCCTGGTCGTCACCCCCGGCGACCGCGCCGACCTCGTCGTCGGCTCGCTGGCCGCGCACAGCGCCGGCACCCCGCCGATCGCCGGCGTGCTCCTCACCCTGAACGAGGTGCCGAGCGCGGAGATCCTCACGCTCGCCGCCCGCCTCGCCCCCGGCACCCCGGTGCTCTCGGTGGCCGGCAACAGCTTCCCCACCGCCGCCGAACTCTTCTCCCTGGAGGGGAAGTTGAACGCGGCCACCCCGCGCAAGGCGGAGACCGCACTCGGCCTCTTCGAGCGGTACGTGGACACCGGCGACCTCCTCAAGCGGGTCTCCGCGCCCAGCAGCGACCGCGTGACGCCGATGATGTTCGAGCACAAGCTGCTCGAACAGGCCCGCTCCGACAAGCGGCGGGTCGTCCTCCCGGAGGGGACCGAGGAGCGCGTCCTGCACGCGGCGGAGGTGCTGCTGCGCCGCGGCGTCTGCGACCTCACCCTCCTCGGCCCGGTCGAGCAGATCCGCAAGAAGGCCGCCGACCTCGGCATCGACCTCGGCGAAGCCCAGCTGATCGACCCCGCCACCAGCGAGCTGCGCGACTCCTTCGCCGAGAAGTACGCCGTCCTGCGCGCCCACAGGGGCGTCACCGTCGAGCTGGCGTACGACGTCGTCTCCGACGTGAACTACTTCGGCACGCTGATGGTCGAGGAGGGGCTCGCCGACGGCATGGTGTCGGGTTCGGTGCACTCGACGGCCGCGACCATCCGGCCCGCCTTCGAGATCATCAAGACCACGCCGGACACCGACATCGTCTCGTCCGTCTTCTTCATGTGCCTCGCCGACAAGGTCCTCGTCTACGGCGACTGCGCCGTCATCCCCGACCCGAACGCGGCTCAGCTGGCCGACATCGCCGTCCAGTCGGCCGCCACGGCGGCCCGGTTCGGGGTGGAGCCGCGGATCGCGATGCTGTCGTACTCGACGGGCACGTCCGGCACCGGCGCCGACGTCGACAAGGTGCGGGAGGCGACGGAGCTGGTGCGGCAGCGGCGCCCCGACCTCATGATCGAGGGGCCGATCCAGTACGACGCCGCCGTCGAGCCGAGCGTCGCGGCCACCAAGCTGCCGGGCTCCGAAGTGGCGGGCCAGGCAAGCGTGTTGATCTTCCCGGACCTGAACACGGGCAACAACACCTACAAGGCCGTGCAGCGTTCGGCCGGTGCCATCGCGGTCGGGCCGGTGCTGCAGGGCCTGCGCAAGCCGGTCAACGACCTGTCCCGGGGCGCCCTCGTCTCGGACATCGTCAACACCGTCGCCATCACGGCCGTCCAGGCCCAGAACTCGAGCGAAAGGGCAGCCGCCCAGTGAGCGCGTCCCGCGTCCTCGTCCTCAACTCCGGCTCCTCGTCGGTCAAGTACCAGCTCCTCGACATGCGCGAGGGGAGCCGGCTGGCGGCCGGCCTCGTCGAGCGGATCGGCGAGCAGACGTCGCGGCTGAAGCACACCTGTCTCACCTCCGGCGACACCCGTGAGCGCTCCGGGCCGATCGCCGACCACGACGCGGCCCTCAAGGCGGTCGCCGAGGAGCTGGACCGGGACGGCCTGGGCCTGGACTCGCCGGACCTGGCGGCCATCGGGCACCGGGTGGTGCACGGCGGGATGTTCTTCACCGAGCCCACGGTGATCGACGACGAGGTGCTCGCCGAGATCGAGCGGCTGATCCCGGTCGCCCCGCTGCACAACCCGGCGAACCTCACCGGCATCCGCACCGCGCGGGCGCTGCGCCCCGACCTGCCGCAGGTCGCGGTCTTCGACACGGCGTTCCACACGACCATGCCGGAGTCCGCGGCCCGCTACGCCCTCGACCCGAAGATCGCCGACCGGTACCGCATCCGCCGCTACGGCTTCCACGGCACCTCGCACGCCTACGTCTCCCGGGAGACCGCCCGGCTGCTCGGCAAGGACCCGTCCGAGGTGAACGTCATCGTGCTGCACCTGGGCAACGGCGCCTCGGCGTCCGCGGTCGAGAAGGGCCGGTGCGTGGACACCTCCATGGGGCTGACGCCTTTGGAGGGGCTGGTGATGGGTACGCGGTCCGGTGATTTGGATCCGGCCGTCATCTTCCATTTGGCCCGGGTTGGCAAAATGTCCATGGACGAGATCGACACTCTTCTCAACAAGAGGAGCGGTCTGTTCGGCCTGTGCGGTGACAACGACATGCGGGAGATCCGGCGCCGGATCGACGAAGGTGACGAAGAGGCGCAACTCGCCTTCGACATATACATTCACCGCTTGAAGAAGTACATCGGCGCCTATTACGCCGTACTCGGCCGGGTGGACGCGATCGCCTTCACAGCGGGAGTCGGGGAGAACGCGAGTCCGGTGCGGGAGGCTGCCGTCGCGGGCCTGGAGGACCTGGGCCTTGCGGTGGACGGGGAACTGAACACCGTACGCAGTGACGAACCGCGGCTGATCTCGCCCGCGCACGCGCGCGTGGCGGTCGCCGTGGTGCCGACCGACGAGGAACTGGAGATCGCCACACAGACCTACGAACTGGTCGCGAAGAACAGCTAGGCGACAACGGCTGAGGAATACACCGCAGTAACACGCCTGAGCGCGGACCCGCCCATTTGTATCTTCCGCCAGACGGAATATTCCGCGGCGAAACAAACCGATAGGATCGCCCCCATGCGCCGTTCGAAAATCGTCTGCACTCTCGGCCCCGCGGTCGACTCACACGAAATGCTGGTCTCGATGATCGAGGCCGGCATGAACGTGGCCAGGTTCAACTTCAGCCACGGCACGCACGCCGAGCACCAGGCGCGGTACGACCGCGTCCGGGCCGCGTCCAAGGAAACCGGCCGGGCCATCGGTGTCCTGGCCGACCTGCAGGGCCCGAAGATCCGTCTGGAGACCTTCGCCGAGGGCCCGGTCGAGCTCGAGCGCGGTGACGAGTTCGTCATCACCGCCGAGGACGTCCCGGGCGACAAGTCCATCTGCGGCACGACGTACAAGGGCCTGCCCGGTGACGTCGACCGCGGCGACCAGATCCTGATCAACGACGGCAACGTCGAGCTCAAGGTCCTGGACGTCGAAGGCCCGCGGGTCAGGACGATCGTCATCGAGGGCGGTGTCGTCTCCGACCACAAGGGCATCAACCTGCCCGGCGCGGCCGTCAACGTGCCCGCACTGAGCGACAAGGACGTCGAGGACCTCCGCTTCGCGCTCCGCATGGGCTGCGACATGGTCGCGCTGTCCTTCGTGCGGGACGCCCGGGACGTGGCCGACGTCCACAAGGTGATGGACGAGGAGGGCCGCCGGGTCCCCGTCATCGCCAAGGTGGAGAAGCCGCAGGCGGTGGACAACATGGAGGACGTCGTGATGGCGTTCGACGCCGTCATGGTGGCCCGCGGCGACCTGGCCGTCGAGTACCCGCTCGAGAAGGTCCCCATGGTGCAGAAGCGTCTCATCGAGCTGTGCCGCCGCAACGCCAAGCCGGTGATCGTGGCGACCCAGATGATGGAGTCGATGATCACCAACTCCCGTCCCACGCGCGCCGAGGCGTCCGACGTCGCCAACGCGATCCTGGACGGCGCGGACGCGGTCATGCTGTCCGCCGAGTCGAGCGTGGGCGCCTACCCGGTCGAGACCGTGAAGACGATGTCGAAGATCGTCACCGCGGCCGAGGAGGAGCTGCTGAGCAAGGGCCTGCAGCCGCTCGTGCCGGGCAAGAAGCCGCGGACGCAGGGTGGTTCGGTCGCGCGCGCAGCGTGCGAGATCGCCGACTTCCTGGGCAGCACGGGCCTGGTGGCCTTCACCCAGTCCGGCGACACCGCCCGCCGGCTGTCGCGCTACCGCGCGCAGCAGCCGATCATCGCCTTCACCACGGACGAGGACACCCGCAACCAGCTGACGCTCAGCTGGGGCGTGGAGTCGCACATCGTGCCGTTCGTGAACAGCACGGACGAGATGGTCGACATGGTCGACCAGGAGATCGCCAAGATCAACCGCTTCCACCCGGGCGAGATCGTCATCATCACCGCCGGCTCGCCCCCCGGCGTCCCCGGCACCACCAACATGCTCCGCGTCCACCACATCGGCGGCAGCGGCAACTGACGGACCCGCAAAGGGCCTTGACCGCCCTTCTACGGCGCTGAGGGCGCCCCCTGCGACAGGGGGCGCCCTCAGCGTTTGTGCGGCTCCCGAACGGGCCTGTGGCGGCGCTCAGCCGGTTCCGTCGGTCGTGTACACGTGCATACCGGGCACGTGCAGGGTTCCGCCGAACTGCGCGGCCTGGACGACCTTCACGTTGGTGAAGTAGATCAGCGGGATGTTCAGCGGCGGCGGGCTGTCCGGGCTGAACGTGATCGGGATCAGACCGAAGAGGTTCCCGGAGATGGACTCCGTGTACATCGTCGTGTCGCCGTCGCGGATCGTGGACGTCGTGCCCGAGCCGGCCTGCACGTGGTAGGTCTTGCCCTGCTGCTTGTCCTTGACCGTCTGGTGCAGGTCGCCGATGTCGGTGCCGCCGGAGATGACGTACTTCAGCACCTTCTTGGTGGTGCCGTTGGCCGTCTTCACCTCGACGACGCCCTTGTAGTCGGCGCCCTTCAGCAGCAGCGAGCTGGCGTTCAGGTACCAGGGGTCGTCCGCCACCGGCACCTTGTTGTCGACGCCGCTCTGGTCGTCCGTGGCGGTGGGGCAATTCCCCGCGTCGGCGCTGGAGCTCGGCGAGGGGCTGGCCGTGGAGGTGGCCGAGTCGGCCGCCTTCTGGGCCGCCTTGGTGGCGTCGTCGGCCGCCTTGGACACCGTGCCGGTCGTGTCCTTCACGGTGCTGTTCACCGTGTCGGTGACCTTCTTGGTCGTGTCCTTGACGGTGCCCGTGAGGCCGGTGTCCGAGGACGACGCGTCCTTGCTCGCGCTCGCACTCGGCGAGGCGGTCGCGGACGGCGTCGCGCTCGTGCTCGAGGACGAACTGTCGCCGCCCAGCAGGCTGCCGAGCGCGTCGCCGACGCCGCTCAGCAGGCCGCCGCCGCTGCTCGCGGAGGCCGAGGGGCTCGGCGAGGCGGTGTCACCGCTCGACGTGTCCTTCGAACCGTCCGTGGCGGACGGCGTGGGCGTCGCCGTACCGGCCGAACCCGAGTCCGGCGACGAGGACTTGTCCGAGGAGCCCGTGGAGCTCTTCGAGGAGTCCTTCGACGCGTCCGCGGTGGTCGAGGGCGACGGCGTCGCCGTGGCGTCCTTCGTGCTCTCCGAGGCGGACGGCGACGGCGAGGCCGACGCGCCGTCGCCCAGTGCGGCCACGCAGTCCTTGTACTCGTCCGCGGTCAGGCTCTTCGCCGTCGGGGACGTCGAGCCGCCGCTGTCCGCGAGCGCGAGCGAGGACGTGAAGCCCATGCCCACGAGGACCGCCGTCGGCATCGCCGCGATGGCTATCGCCTTGCCGGCCGGCATGTGGAACCTGGTGAACAGCGGCTTCCTGGGGGCCGCGTGGCGCGGCCCGGATCTCACACGGGACTCGTCCACATCAGCCCCGTGGATCACCTCGTCAGCCGGCACTGTGCCTCCCGTTCGCCCCGTTGGCCGGGCTCGTTCCTGACAGATCGTTCGGCTCGCCCACCACGGGCTTGAGGATGGTGGTGTCGGGGTCCATGGCCGCGGGGGCACCGCCCGTCGCCGGGGTGTCCTCCCGCGCCTCGTCGGCGGGCGGCTCGCCCGGGGCCCAGGCCACGGCCATCGCCCCGCCGATCAGCGCGAGCAGGAAGCCCATCAGGAAGCCGCCGATGTTGGACACCGGGATGGAGACCAGCCCCAGCAGGATCGCCGCGATGCCCGCGAACGTGCGCACGTGCTTCTGGAACCACAGGCTGAAGCCCAGGACGACGAGCAGTACGCCGATGATCAGGGATCCGGCACCCGCGGTGGTGGCCATCGCCAGCGTCAGGTGACCCACCTGGAGGTGGGCGTAGGGGAAGTAGGCGATGGGGAGTCCGGCGAGCATGACGAACAGACCGGCCCAGAACGGCCGCTCGCCCCGCCAGGCGCGGAACTGCACCCTCCGGCGACTGAACTGGCCGGCGGGCTCGGCAGGAGTCTCGGCGCTCATGGAATACAGCTCCCTGGTGCGGCTTTGCTGTGGTGGTGGTGCTGTGGTGGTGGGTTGTACAGCGTGTGAAGAAAGTGCTGGAAGGTTGACGGGCGGGGGCGCCATCGGCTCCCCCGCCCGTCACGACGTGCTCAGAAGCACTCGTGGGTGCCCGTCTGCACGGACATCTTCAGCCCACTGAGCTTGAAGGTTCCGGCAGTGGTGGCCCACGCCGTCTGCTTCACGCCGGTCAGCGTGGCCGAGTCGGCCTGCTGTGCGAACCCGTACGGGTTCGCGGTGTCACCGCTGTGAATGCCGGGACCCTTGCTGGCGTCCTTGGCGGCCACACCGATGTCGATGTTCTTGAACGTCGCGTCGGCGCTCAGGTCATCGAGGTCGATGTAGAGGTTGTCGGCCTCCACCGGCGTGCTGCCGCCGCCGGCCTTCAGAACGAGGCTGACACTGCCGATCAGCGGGATGTCCGGGGTGACCACGGACTGGCACAGGCCCTTGATGCTCGCGGACTTGAATGCCGAGACCGCGACCGGGTGGGCCGTCTTCTTGCCGTCGAGGGTGTACCCCGAGTCAATGGCACCGTACTGAGAGAAGCCGGTGCCGGTCAGCTGGTCGGCCGTCACCTTGAACTGCTGGCCGGACACGCTGAACGACGCGGCGAGAGCGCCCTGCGCGAGGGCGACACCTATCGCGGCCGTAGCGGCGACGCTGGGCACCATGACCACAGCGAACCGCTTCCATCTGGTCCCGCCACGCACCTGGGACTCCATATTTCCTCCTTCTCGGACGTACATCTCCTGCTCCCGACCGCCACTGGTCGGCGGCTCGGTCGGGCAGGGATGGGAGAAGTGCTACGTCCTCGGGAAGGAGAGCGCCCGACTCGGAGGCGCGAACCGCGCACCGATACCGGCGATCACCCCCGAGCGACAACCACTGGTCGCGCCTGACACGCATCACGCACAACCTTGCTGGACAGGCTTCGCCGGGCGGGCGAAGACCCCCCTGCCCAAGAGCCGGCGCCAGTGACGTCGGCTCTGCTCGGTGGGGACCCAGGGAACTCGCGCAACCCAACCGGCTGTCGGGGTACGCGAATGGACCGAGCGTCGCCGATCGTGGTGCATTCTCGCCGCCCGCACAAGGGGCTTCGTTACTCGGTAGTAACGGCCGGATAACCGATGGACGACCCACAGGTCTCGGGCGACGACGGAGGGTGCAGTCCGGGGCCGAGACAAAACCGTTGATCATTGGACAGAAACCGACAGATCAACGGCCTGAACTTACTGGCAGTAACAGCGGCCGCGTTTACCAAGATTTGGTAAAGCGCGGCCGCACTGACGTTCCATCGGCAAATCTTTCACTTGGGCATCACATGCCCTGGCGTTTAGCGACTGGTCAGAACCGGCCCGTCACGCTGCTAGAACAGTGCACGCGCGAGTGCTCTGCGTGACGTCGCCACCCTCGGATCATCAGTCCCAACGACCTCAAAGAGCTCCAGCAGTCGCACACGTACCGCGTCCCGGTCGTCACCGACCGTGCGCCGGATCGTGTCGATGAGCCGCCCGAAGGCGTCCTCCACATGACCGCCGACCAGATCCAGGTCCGCCGCGGTGATCTGCGCCTGGGCGTCGGCCGGCTTGTCCGCGGCGTCCCTGCGCACCTGCTGCGGGTCCAGCCCCTGCACCCGCTGGAGCAACTCGGCCTGGGCGAGCCCCAGTTTGGCCTCCGGGTTGCCCGGGTCGTCGCTCAGCACGTTCTTGTACGCCTGCACCGCGCCGGCGAGGTCCCCCGAATCCAGGGCCCGCACGGCGGCCTCGAGGAGCGCGTCGTACGGCCCCGCGGGCACGGCCTCGGCCGCGGGCTGGGCGCCGCCCGGCTCGGCGTCGGGGTCGACCGTCAGACCGGTCAGCCCGAAGCGCTGCTCGGCGACCTGCACCAGCTGGTCCAGGGTCTGGCGGATCTGGGACTCGCTCGCGGCCCCCTGGAAGAGCGGCAGCGCCTGACCGGCGACGACCGCGAAGACAGCCGGGATGCCCTGGATCCCGAACTGCTGCATCAGCATCTGGTTGGCGTCGACGTCGACCTTTGCGAGAAGGAAGCGACCGCCGTACTCGACGGCGAGCCGTTCCAGGACAGGGCTCAACTGCTTGCAGGGCTCGCACCACTCGGCCCAGAAGTCGATGACGACGGGCACCTCGGTGGACCGCTGCAGGACGTCGCGCTCGAAGCCGGCCTCGTCGACGTCGATCACCAGGTCGGCCGGGGAGACGGCGCCGGGGCCGCCGCCCGTCCGTACCGCTTCCGCGCGGGCCTGCTCCGCCTTCGCCTTGGCCTCCTGGGCCGCTTTCACCGCGGCGAGGTCGACGACTCCGCTCATGGACATGTTCCGTGGCTGCATGCGTCTATCCTCCCCCGTCCGCCCGCGGTGTGTGAAAAGCCGTGTGAAAGCCGGTCGTACTGCGCTGTGTCCGGCGCCGGGTCCCCACCCCGCGCCACGCCAGTGGTTTCGCTACGAGTCGTAGCGTAATGGCACCGGGTGCCTCTCCGCGACCGCCCCCCGGTGATCTCCCTCACGGCATCACAACAACCGCCGGTTATGGTCGATGGATGCAGAGCCGTACTCCCGCCCCACGCGCCTCAGGACGCCCGCGCAGCGCCGAGGCCGATACCGCGATCCTCGCGGCCACGCGGGAGGCGCTGGTGGAGCTGGGGTGGTCCAAGCTCACGCTCGGAGACGTGGCGACGCGCGCCGGGGTCGCGAAGACGACCCTCTACCGCCGCTGGGCGGGCAAGAACGAACTGGTGGTCGACGCGGTGGCGGAGCTCTTCGACGAGCTCGTGCTGCCCGACCGCGGCACCCTGGCCGCCGACATCGAGGGCGTGGTCCTGCAGTTCGCGGCGATCCTGGCCCGCCCGGAGGCCAGGAGCGGACTGATGGCGGTGGTCGCCGAGGCCACCCGTGACGAGGCCCTGCGCGAGCGCATCCGCGACTCGATCGTCACCCGCCAGAAACGGCTGGTTCTGGAGGGTCGCGCCCGCGCCCAGCTGCGCGGCGAACTCCCCCCGGAGACGGACCCGTCGGAGGCGGCCCGCACGGTCGACCTGATCTTCGACGTGGTGGCGGGCGCGGTGGTCCACCGCACGCTGGTCAGCGCGGAACCGGCGGACGAGGAATGGGTACGCAGCTTCACGCGCGTGCTCCTGCTGGGGCTGACGGGGGCGTCCTAGCCCCCGCCCGCCCCGAGTTGCCCGCGCGGGCCGCGCGGCCCGCGGGCACGGGCGCCGGGCGCCTCAGAACCCGGCGGGCTCCGTGTACACGCCCCACTCGTCCCGCAGCACCCCGCAGATCTCGCCCAGGGTGGCCTCCGCACGCACCGCGTCCAGCATCGGCGCGATCATGTTCGAGCCGTCCCGCGCGGCGGCCAGCATGCCGTCCAGCGCCGTACGCACCGCGGCCTCGTCCCGGGCGGACTTACGGGAGGCCAGCACCCGCACCTGCTCCCGCTCGACCTCGTGGCTGACGCGCAGGATCTCCAGGTCACCGGTGACCGACCCGTGGTGGACGTTCACACCCACGACCCTCTTGTCGCCCTTCTCCAGGGCCCGTTGGTACTGGAAGGCCGACTCGGCGATCTCCCCGGTGAACCACCCGTCCTCGATCCCGCGCAGGATGCCGGAGGTGATCGGCCCGATCGGGTGCTTCCCGTCCGGATGCGCCCGCAGGCCCCGCTCCCTTATCTGCTCGAAGATCTTCTCCGCGTCCGCCTCGATCCGGTCCGTCAGCTGCTCGACGAACCACGAACCACCCAGCGGATCCGCGACGTTGGCGACCCCGGTCTCCTCCATCAGCACCTGCTGCGTGCGCAGCGCGATCTCCGCCGCCTGCTCGCTCGGCAGCGCGAGGGTCTCGTCCAGGGCGTTGGTGTGCAGCGAGTTGGTCCCGCCGAGCACCGCCGCGAGCGCCTCCACGGCCGTACGCACGACGTTGTTGTACGGCTGCTGCGCGGTCAGCGAGACACCGGCGGTCTGCGTGTGGAAGCGCAGCCACTGCGCCTTCTCGCTCTTTGCCCCGTACACGTCCCGCATCCAGCGCGCCCAGATGCGCCGCGCCGCACGGAACTTGGCGATCTCCTCGAAGAAGTCGACGTGCGCGTCGAAGAAGAAGGACAGCCCGGGTGCGAACACGTCCACGTCCAGGCCGCGGCTGAGCCCCAGCTCCACGTACCCGAACCCGTCGGCCAGCGTGTAGGCCAGCTCCTGCGCGGCCGTCGACCCGGCCTCGCGGATGTGGTAGCCGGAGACGGACAGCGGCTTGTAGGCGGGGATGCCCGCGGCGCAGTGCTCCATCAGGTCGCCGATCAGGCGCAGATGGGGCTCCGGCTGGAAGAGCCACTCCTTCTGCGCGATGTACTCCTTGAAGATGTCCGTCTGGAGCGTGCCGTTGAGCACGGCGGGGTCCACGCCCTGCCGCTCGGCCGCGACCAGGTACATGCAGAAGACGGGCACGGCCGGCCCGCTGATGGTCATGGAGGTGGTCACGTCGCCCAGCGGGATGTCCTTGAACAGGACCTCCATGTCGGCCGCGGAGTCGATGGCCACCCCGCAGTGCCCGACCTCGCCGAGCGAGCGCGGGTCGTCGGAGTCGCGGCCCATGAGCGTCGGCATGTCGAAGGCGACGGACAGGCCCCCGCCGCCGTTGCCGAGGATCATCTTGTAGCGCTCGTTGGTCTGCTCGGCGTTCCCGAACCCGGCGAACTGCCGGATGGTCCACGTCCGCCCCCGGTACCCGGTCGGATACAGCCCGCGCGTGAAGGGGTACTCCCCCGGCCAGCCGATCCGCTCGAACCCGTCGTACGCGTCCCCCGGCCGGGGTCCGTACACGGGCTCCACCGGGTCCCCGGAGAGCGTGGTGAAGTCGGCCTCTCGCTTGCGCGAAGCGTCGTACCGGGCCTGCCAGCGGCGGCGGCCCTCCTCGATGGCGTCAGCGTCCATACGATCCAATTTACTTGGACGTCCTAATAAATGTCGAGGTAGTAGGACGTCCTAATAAATCGTCGAGGGCATCCGCCGTGCGCACCCAGGCGTACGGCGGGGTGGGGATCAGGCCTTGACGACCGCCGGAGCCTCGTCGGCGACCTTGGCCTCCAGCTCGTGGCTGACCTTCCGCTCGACGAAGAAGGCGGCCGTCGGGATCGTCCCCGCGAGCAGGACCCACAGCTGCTTGCCGACCGGCCACTTCGCCTTGGAGCCCAGGTCGAAGGCGAAGATCAGGTAGACCACGTAGAGCCAGCCGTGCGCGATGGCGACGACGCGGGTGAAGTCCGCGGCGCCGTCGATGCCCAGGCCGTACTTGGCGATCATGCTCAGGCACAGCAGGACCAGCAGGACACCGGTGACGTAGGCCATGACGCGGTAGCGGGTCAGCACGCTCTTCTTCATGCCGTCGAGCGTAACCGCACGTTCCGGGAGATCTTGGGCCGGGTCGGCTCGCGCCCCGGCCCGGGTCACTCCTCGTCGAAGTCGTGGGCGGCCACGCGCAGCGGCCGCAGCATCGCGAAGATCTCCCCGCACTCCTCGGCGTCGTAGGCACCGAGGCCGAAGTCCATCGACATCAGGTCGCGGGTGGCCGCCTCGACCACCTCGCGGCCCTTGGCGGTGATGGACGCGAGGGTGCCGCGACCGTCGTTGGGGTTGGGGCGCTTGGCCACCAGGCCCGACCTCACCAGCCGGTCGACGGTGTTCGTCACGGAGGTGGGGTGCACCATGAGGCGCTCGCCGATCTTCGACATCGTCAGCTCGCCCTCCTTGGAGAAGGTGAGCAGCACCAGCGCCTCGTACCGCGCGAACGTGAGTCCGTACGGCTTCACCACCGCGTCGACCTCGGCGAGCAGGATCTGGTGCGCGCGCATGATCGAGGTGATGGCCGCCATCGACGGCACGTTTCCCCAGCGCTGCTTCCAGAGTTCGTCGGCGCGGGCGATCGGATCGAAGGGAAGACTGAGCGGCTTCGGCACGGCACAGACCTTACCGGCCGGTCATATGGTGGTCAGCCCCGTCTCGCCTTTCGGTCCGCCGGGCCTGAAGGGCGAGCAGCGCGCAGCAGGCCGCACCCAGTCCGCCGGCCCCCGCGACGGTGGCCGGCACCCCCGCGAACTCCGCCACGACGCCCGCCAGCGCCATCCCGACGCCCTGGATGGTCATCAGCCCCGCGGTGAGCAACGTCATGGCCCGGCCGCGCAGTTCGCCGGGCACGGCCCGGACGAACCACTGGTCCAGGCCGAGGGTGTACGCCGACCCCGCCCCCGAGACCACGAGCAGCAGGAGGGAGGGGACCAGGCCGGGGTGGAGGGCGTAGCCGAGGTACGGGAGGAGGGCGAGGGCGACCAGCGGGAGGGCGATGCGTTCGCGGGTGGCCGGGCGCAGGCGGGAGCCCGCGCAGAGCTCGCCGGCGATCGTGCCCACCGGCAGCGCGCACATCAGCAGGCCGAGGCCCACGGAACCGGCGGCGAGGTCGCCGGCGTAGGGGGCGGCCAGCGCCTCGGGGACGACCGCGAACATCGGGGGGATCCAGAAGAGCAGGAGCAGGGCGCGGACGCGGCGGTGGGCGAGGACCTGGCGCGCGCCCCGGAGGGAGTCCCGCACCAGGGGGTTGGCGGTGCCGGTGCGGGCGGGCCTGCGGCGGGTGCCGAAGCGCAGGAGGGCGGCCGAGGCGCAGAAGGTGCCGACGGTGATCAGCAGGGCGCGCCGCGGCGACACGGCGATCAGCAGCAGACCGCCGAGGCCGAAGCCGGCGAGCAGCGCGCTCTGCGACACGATCCGCAGCAGGGACCGGCCGAGCACGAACAGGTCGCCGTCGCCGAGGATGTCGGCGAGCGTGGCCATGCGGGTGCCCTGGAAGACGGGTGAGACGACGGCGAGGCAGCAGCGCAGGGCGAGGAGTACGGCGATGCGGTCGCCGGAGGCCACCATCAGCGCGACGCACGCGGCCTGTGCCATGTCACACACCACCAGCACCCGCCGGGCCGGGAAGCGGTCGGCGACGCCCGCCAGCAGCGTGCCCCCGACGACGTAGGGCAGAAAGCCCACCGCGAAGGCGAGGGCGCTCATCAGCGGCGAGCCGGTGAGGTCGTAGACGAGGACGGTCAGGGCGACCTCGCTGACGATCACGCCGAGCAGGGAGAGGGCGTGGGCGGCGAAGACGGCGCGGAACTCGCGGACGGCGAAGACGTCGGCATAGCGGCCGTTGCCGGCCGGGGCGGCGGCAGGTGGTGCGGGCAGGGTGGTCGTGCCCTCGGACTCGTCTGGCATGGGCAGCAGCGTGCTCGGGCGGGACGAGGCATCCTAGAGATTCGGCACGGGCCGAATGTTCCGGCTCGTCGTCCGCCGGGGGTGGTCATGCCGTCACGTCTGCACTTCGGGGAGGACGACTTCCTCCGCTGCCGCTTCGCCGTGTCCCCGCTGTGGGAGACGCAGGAGGTCGTGCGCATGCTCAAGCGGCCCGAGCGGCAGGGTTACCACGCGCACTGGCTGCGCCGCATGGGCCGGATCGCGGCCGGGCTCGACCTCACGGACCTGTGGCTGCTGATGCCGCAGCCCGGCTACTGCCCCGACTGGCTGTGCCCGCCCCCGATCGGGCCGGCGGCGACCTTCGAGGAGGAGATCGCGGCGGTACGGGCGAGCGATCCGGAGGCCGCCCGCGAGGAGACGGCACAGTCGCTGGCCGACACTCCGGGCGCGCTCGAACTGCCGCAGGCCCGCGCCTGGCTACGGCATCCCGCCCGCATGATCGAGCACCTGTCGGACCTCATGGAGGAGGCGTACCGCGCCCTCGTCGCACCGGACTGGCCCCGGCTGCGGGCCCTGCTGGAGGCGGACGTCGCCTTCCACTCGCGGCGGCTCGCCGAGGTGGGCCTCGGCGGGCTGCTGCCCGAGATCAGCCACCGCTTCGGCTGGCACGCGGGCACGCTGACCGTCGAGCACCGGGGCCGGCACGAGCGCCGGCTCGGCGGACAGGGCCTGGTCCTGATGCCCAGCGTCTTCATCTGGCCCGACGTCGTCAGCACCTTCGAACCGCCCTGGCAGCCGACCCTCGTCTACCCGGCCCGCGGCATCGGCGCGCTGTGGTCCGAGGCCGGCGACCGCGCGGGGGAGGTTCTCGTGCAACTCCTCGGACGCGGCCGGGCGTCCGTCCTCGCCGCCCTCGACGAACCCGCCACGACGACCGCGCTCGCACACCGCCTGGGCCTCGCCCCGTCGTCGGTCTCCGCCCACCTCACTCTGCTGCGCCGGGCGGGCCTGCTCACGGCCCGCCGATACGGCCACCAAGTGCTGTACGAACGCACGCCGTTGGGGATCGCGCTGGCATCCGGCGGCAGCTGACGCCGAGCCCGGCGTCTACTCGGCGAGGTGCCGCTCCACCGTCTCCACCTTGGAGGTGAGCCCGTCGGTCACGCCGGGCCGGATGTCGGCCTTGAGGACCAGGGACACGCGCGGCGCCCGCTCCTCGACGGCGGCGACGGCGCGCCTGACGACGTCCATCACCTCCTGCCACTCGCCTTCGATGCTGGTGAACATCGCGTCGGTGCGGTTGGGCAGGCCGGACTCGCGCACGACGCGAACGGCATCGGCGACGTACTCCCCGACGTCCTCGCCGACACCCAGCGGCGTCACGGAGAAGGCGACGATCATGCGTTCACGACCCCTTCCTGGCGGGCGCGCGAGGCGATGACCTCGTCCTCGGCGACGCGCTTGAGCTTGCGCTCGGCGAAGAAGCCGCCGGTCGGCAGGACGGAGAGGACGAAGTAGAAGGCCGCGGTCCGCAGCGGCCACTTGGTGCGGTTCCAGGCGTCGGCCCAGAAGATCACGTACAGGATGAAGAGCACGCCGTGGACCATGCCCATCACCGGCACCGCGTTGAAGTCCGTGGTCCGCTTCAGCACGGAGCAGACCAGCAGGAGCAGGAAGGACACGGCCTCGGGGGCCGAGACGAGCCGCAGGCGGCGGAGGGCGGTGGCGGTCTTGAGGTCCACGGGTCACCTTCGGTGGGAGACGGTTCGCTCTTTGTGAACGGAGGCACAAGCGTTCACCCATTCTGGCAAACACCCGGGCGGACATCGGCCGAGGGGTCGGACGACCGGGTGTGACATGCGTCCCCTAGGGGTCCGGACAGGGCTTTCTCCACCCGTCGGGCTCTGTTCGGTCCACCCGCGCGGCGGCTACCTTCGCAGCGTGGCGATGTTCCGACTTCAAGGCAGCAAGGTGCTCGCCGTCGACATGACCGGGGACGCCGTGAAGGCGAAGAACGGCTCGATGGTCGCGTACGACGGTCAGATGGCCTTCAAGAAGCTGAGCGGCGGCGGTGAGGGGCTGCGCGGCATGGTGACGCGGCGGCTCACCGGCGAGCAGATGACGGTGATGGAGGTGAAGGGGCACGGCACGTGCTGGTTCGCGGACCGCGCCTCCGAGATCAACCTGGTCGGTCTCCAGGGGGACAAGCTGTACGTGGAGTCGAGCAATCTGCTCGCGACCGACGCCGGCCTGCGGACCGGCACGACCTTCACCGGACTGCGCGGCGCCTCGCAGGGCAACGGCCTGTTCACGACGACCGTCGAGGGCCACGGCCAGGCGGCGATCATGTCGGACGGCCCGGCGGTGGTGCTCCGGGTGAGCGCGCAGTACCCGCTGACCGTCGACCCCGGCGCGTACATCGCGCACCAGGGGAACCTGCGGCAGTCCTTCCAGTCCGGTGTGACCTTCCGCACCTTCCTCGGCGAGGGCGGCGGCGAGGCATTCCAGATCAGGTTCGAGGGGGACGGGCTGGTGTACGTACAGCCGAGCGAGCGGAACACGATCGCGGGGGACGTCTGACATGCCCTTCCGTGAGATCAACTCCAAGATGGTCGAGGCGACGGTGCTGCCGGGCCAGCGGCTGTTCAGCCAGCGCGGCGCGATGCTCGCCTACAAGGGCGAGGTGTCCTTCACCCCCAACCTCCAGGGCGGCCAGGGCGGCATCATGTCGATGATCGGCCGCCGGGTGGCCAACGAGGCGACGCCGCTGATGAGCGTCGAGGGCAGCGGCACGGTGCTGTTCGGGCACGGCGGCCACCACGTCCAGGTCATCAACCTCACCGGGGACACGCTCTACGTGGAGGCGGACCGCCTGCTCGCCTTCGAGGGCACGCTCCAGCAGGGCACGATGTTCATGGGCTCGCAGGGCGGCGTCATGGGCATGGTGCGCGGCCAGGTCACCGGCCAGGGCCTGTTCACCACCACCCTCAAGGGACACGGCTCCGTGGCGGTGATGGCCCACGGCGGCGTCTTCGAGATCCCGGTCACCCCGCAGCACGCGGTCCACGTCGACCCGCAGGCGTACGTCGCCCACCACGGCGACGTACGCAACAAGCTGTCGACCGCCCTGGGCTGGCGGGACATGGTGGGCCGCGGCTCCGGCGAGGGCTTCCAGCTGGAGCTCAGCGGCAACGGCACGGTGTACGTCCAGGCCTCGGAGGAGAAGCTGTGAGCATGTACGGGGCTCCGGGCGGCCCGACGGTCCACGACCCCATGACTCTGCCGGTCGACGACAACGTGAACAAGTACACCTTCTGCGTGGAGCTCAAGGGGAGCCAGTGGTTCCTGCAGAAGGGGAAGATGATCGCCTACTACGGCTCGATGGAGTTCAACGGCATCGGGCACGGCCGACTCGACCGACTTGTCCGTACGTCCTTTCATTCGCCACTGCACGCCAGCGAGTGGGTCGTGGCGGAGGGCTCGGGCAAGATGCTCCTCGCCGACCGGGCCTTCGACGTCAATTCCTTCGACCTCGAGGACGGCAACCTGACCATTCGCTCGGGCAACTTGCTCGCTTTTCAGCCAAGTCTCGCTCTCAAGCAATCGATCGTGCCGGGTTTTCTGACCCTCATCGGAACCGGAAAGTTCGTGGCCGCATCTAACGGTCCGGTGGTGTTCATGGAACCTCCGATCCGGGTGGACCCGCAGGCGCTCGTCGGCTGGGCCGACTGCCCGTCGCCGTGCCACCACTACGACCACAGCTACTTGACAGGTGTAATGGGCGGTCTACGTGCGATGACAGGCCTCGGCGGCGCCTCCGGGGAGGAGCACCAGTTCGAGTTCGTGGGGGCCGGCACGGTCCTGCTCCAGTCCTCGGAAACCCTCATGGCCGAGCAGGCTTCGGGGGTGCTCCCGTCCGAGCCCGGGGTACCTGGTGGCGGTGGGGCACACACAGGTCCTTCACAGCAAGCCGGCGCACCGCGCCTTCCCGGACAGCTGGGGGACCTCCAGCGTCGCTTCGGGCTGTGAGCGGTAGTCTGCGGAGTGTGACGTCGAACGTATGCGCGCCGTCACGCCACCCCTCACTAGTTCGCCTTTCAACATTTTAGGTAGACTTCATTCATGGAGACCGAGACGGCCACGCCCTGGCTGACCGATGCGGAGCAGTGCGCCTGGCGCACCCACCTGGAGGTCAACAGGTTGTTGACGTACCAGCTCGAGCGGGACCTGCAGCCATTCGGCCTGACTATGAACGACTACGAGATCCTGGTGAACCTCTCCGAGTCGGAGGACGTACGGATGCGGATGAGCGACCTCGCGTCCGCCACCCTCCAGTCCAAGAGCCGCCTCTCCCACCAGATCACGCGGATGGAGAACGCGAACCTGGTCCGCCGCGAGAACTGCGAGTCCGACCGGCGCGGCCTCTACGCGGTCCTGACCGAGCACGGCATGGAGACGATGCAGAAGGTCGCGCCGCACCATGTGGCGTCCGTACGGCGGCACTTCATCGACCTGCTGTCCCCCGAGGCCCTGGCGGAACTCGACAAGGCCCTGAAGCCCATCGCGGAACACCTGCGCGGGCAGCGGGGACGCCCCTGACTCCGTCGACCACACCCTCGACGGGACCGACACAGCAGGCGGAGTCCGCACCGGACGCCGCCTGCGGGCGTTTCGGGGGCGGCAAGGAGCCCGAAGGATCCCGCCCCCTTCTTGCCTCTCCGTCACGCCGCCGGCACGGCCTCCTGGCTCTCCCGGTCGGTATGGGCGGCGCCCCATGCCGTCACCAGGGCGGTGAGCAGGGCCGCCGCGGCGGCCGCCGTGAAGCAGAGGGCGGTGGACAGACCGCCCAGGAGGACGCCCGCTCCGGCGGCGCCCGCCGTACTGCCCGCGTTCACACCGGTGTTGACCCAGGCGCCGGCCCGTACCCGCGCCTCGGGGGCCGCCGCCTCGTCGGCGGTCAGGTAGGCGGTGGTCAGGGCCGGGGCGACGAAGAACCCGGCGGCCGCGAGGGCGAGGGCCAGGGTGCCGAGGCCGGGGGCGAGGGCGGCCCCGAGCAGTGCCGGGGCGAGGCCCGCGACCGTGAGCGGCAGACGCGCGCGTGCCGGGGCGCGCCAGGCGACGGCCCCGTTGAGCAGCCCGCCGGCCGCGCTGCCGGCCGACAGCGCCGCCAGCGTCCAGGCCACGGCGTCGTCGCCGTAGTGCCGTTGCCCGGCGAAGGCCACGACCACGAGGTCCACCGCTCCGAGCGCGAGCCCGACCCCGGCCGCGGCGAGGACGGGCCGAAGGACGCCGCGCAGCGCACCCCGCGGTGCGGCGGCCCGGCGCCCGCGCGGCTCCCGCCCGGCGTGCCCCGCCGCCCGCACGGCCGGCGACCGCACGAACCCGGCGGTCCCGGCCGCCATCAGGCACGTACCGAAGACGATCCCGGCCGTCGGCGGGGCGAACCCCACCAGCACACCGACGATCAACGGCCCCGAGACGAACAGCAGTTCCTCGGCGACCCCGTCCAGGCTGTACGCGCGCTGCAACAGCGCCCGGTCCTGGATGAGTTGCCCCCACACGGCCCGCATGGTCGGGCCCAGCGGAAGGGTGCAGGCGCCGGCCGCGGCGGTCACGGCGCCCACGAGGAACGGCGGGACGGCGCCCGGGCGCCACACGAGCGCCGTCAGCAGACCCAGCAGGGCCGCGTAGGCCGCGGCCATCGGGACGAGCGCGCGGCGCGGCCCGTACCGGTCGATCAGGGCCGCCCGCGCGGGCGACAGGAAGACGCTGGTGCCGCCGAACAGCGCCATGGCGGTACCCGCCACGGCGTAGGAGCCGGTGGCCCGGGTGACGGCGAGCATCACGGACAGGGGGACGATCCCGTACGACAGCCTGCCGAGCAGGGCGGCCGCGAAGGTGCGGCGGGCGTACGGGAGATGGAGGACGACGGCATACGTCGGCCGTGCAACTGACTTGGTGGACACGGGAGTTCCTCGACTCAAGGCGGGAAAAGGGGACGCCTGATCGCCGCGCCGGCCATTTCCGCGGCCGCGCGGGCTCGGGCGAGCCCTATGCCAAGAGGAGGTACATACCGGTCAACGTACCAGCGGCACCGGGACGTTGACCACGCCGTCGACCGGCGTCAGCTCTCCGTGAGTCCCGCCACCAGCTCGTCCGCCGCGCGGTACGGGTCCAGCTCGCCGCCCACGATCCGCTCCGCCAGCGCGCTCAGCCTGCGGTCGCCGTGCAGGTCGCCGATGCGTTCGCGCAGGGCCGTGACGGCGATCGTCTCGACCTCGCGGGAGGCGCGGGCCAGCCGGCGCTCGGCGAGGACGCCCCGCTCCTCCATCCAGGCGCGGTGCTTCTCCAGCGCCTCGACGACCTCGTCGATGCCCTCGGCGCGCGCCGCGACCGTCTTGACGATCGGCGGGCGCCAGTCGCCGGGGCCCCTGGACTCGCCGAGCCCCAGCATGTGGTTCAGCTCGCGCGCGGTGGCGTCGGCGCCGTCGCGGTCGGCCTTGTTGACGACGTAGACGTCGCCGATCTCCAGGATTCCGGCCTTCGCCGCCTGGATGCCGTCGCCCATGCCGGGTGCCAGCAGGACGACCGAGGTGTCGGCCTGGGAGGCGATCTCCACCTCCGACTGGCCCACACCGACCGTCTCGACCAGGATCACGTCGCAGCCGGCCGCGTCCAGCACGCGGATCGCCTGCGGGGCGGCCCAGGCGAGGCCGCCCAGGTGGCCGCGGGTCGCCATCGAGCGGATGTAGACCCCGGGGTCGGAGGCGTGCTCCGACATGCGGACCCGGTCGCCGAGCAGGGCGCCGCCGGAGAAGGGCGAGGACGGGTCGACGGCCAGGACGCCGACCCGCCTGCCCTGCTTGCGATACGCCGTCACCAGCGCCGAGGTCGACGTCGACTTGCCGACGCCCGGGGAACCGGTCAGGCCGACCACGTACGCGTTCCCCGTCAGCGGCGCCAGCGCCTCCATGACCTCCCTGAGCTGCGGGGACGCCCCCTCGACCAGCGAGATCAGCCGGGCCACGGCCCGCGGCCGGCCTTCCCTGGCCTGGGTCACCAGGGTGGAGACGTCCTGCATCACAGCTCCGTTCAGAGGTTCACGTGCAACAGAGGGTTCAGGCCTTGGGTACCCGCACGACCAGCGCGTCACCCTGACCGCCGCCGCCGCACAGCGCGGCGGCGCCCACGCCGCCGCCCCGCCGCTTCAGCTCCAGCGCCAGGTGCAGCACCAGGCGGGCGCCGGACATGCCGATGGGGTGGCCCAGGGCGATCGCGCCACCGTTGACATTCACCATTTCCGTGGAGACACCGAGGTCCTTCATTGACTGGACCGCGACGGCGGCGAAGGCCTCGTTGATCTCGATGAGGTCGAGGTCGGAGACCTCCAGGCCCTCCTTCTTCAGGGCGTGCAGGATGGCGTTGGACGGCTGCGACTGCAGGGAGTTGTCCGGGCCCGCCACGTTGCCGTGGGCACCGATCTCGGCGATCCACTCCAGACCCAGCTCCAGCGCCTTGGCCTTGCTCATCACGACCACGGCCGCCGCACCGTCCGAGATCTGCGAGGCGGTGCCGGCGGTGATGGTGCCGTCCCTGGTGAAGGCCGGGCGCAGCTTGCCCAGGGACTCCGCGGTGGTGTCGCCGCGGATGCCCTCGTCCTTGCTGAACAGGACCGGGTCGCCCTTGCGCTGCGGGATCTCGACCGGGGTGATCTCGGCCTCGAAGATGCCGTTCTTCTGGGCGGCGGCCGCGCGCTGGTGGGACAGGGCGGCGATCTCGTCCTGCTCGGGACGCCCGATGCCCAGACGGGTGTTGTGCTTCTCGGTCGACTCGCCCATCGGGATGTTCTCCCACGGGTCGGTCAGGCCGTCGTAGGCCATCGCGTCGAGCATCTCGATCGCCCCGTACTTGAAGCCCTCACGGGACTTCGGCAGCAGGTGCGGCGCGTTGGTCATGGACTCCTGGCCGCCGGCGACGATCACGTCGAACTCGCCGGCGCGGATCAGCTGGTCGGCCAGCGCGATGGCGTCGAGGCCGGACAGACAGACCTTGTTGACGGTCAGCGCCGGGACGTTCATCGGGATGCCGGCCTTGACGGCGGCCTGGCGGGCCGGGATCTGCCCCGCCCCGGCCTGCAGCACCTGACCCATGATCACGTACTGGACCTGGTCGCCACCGATCCCCGCACGGTCGAGGGCGGCCTTGATCGCGAAGCCGCCGAGATCGGCTCCGGAGAAGGACTTGAGCGAGCCGAGCAACCGTCCCATGGGCGTACGCGCGCCCGCGACGATCACCGAGGTGTTCGTTCCAGATGACATGAGCTGCGATCCCCTTACCGGCTGCACAGCCGAGGAGTGAACGAGGGTTTACATCGAATGTACTGAGTGGCACTCCGTGCCGTCACCCGGCCGTCGATGTGATCGCTGGCACGTTGCGCAACCATGCCAGGCGCGCTGCACTGTCAAACATGCTGACGCGAATCGACCACATCGGGATCGCCTGCTTCGACCTCGACAAGACCGTCGAGTTCTACCGGGCCACGTACGGCTTCGAGGTGTTCCACTCCGAGGTCAACGAGGAGCAGGGCGTACGCGAGGCCATGCTCAAGATCAACGAGACGTCCGACGGCGGCGCCTCCTACCTGCAGCTCCTGGAGCCGACGCGGCCGGACTCGACCGTCGCGAAGTGGCTGGACAAGAACGGTGAGGGTGTCCACCACATCGCCTTCGGCACCGCTGACGTGGACGGCGAGGCCGCCGGCATCAAGGAAAAGGGCGTCCGCGTGCTGTACGAAGAGCCGCGACGCGGTTCCATGGGGTCACGGATCACCTTCCTGCACCCCAAGGATTGCCACGGCGTACTGACAGAACTGGTCACTTCGGCGCCTGTTGAGTCACCTGAGCACTGACCCTCGTACATATGGGCCGGTAGGGTTGGGGGCGGTCGCCTCTCGAACCGGGGTGGCCGGGTCCTGCCGTCAGGGAGGACAAACGCCGGGGTCCGGGTTTCGGGGGGCGAGCATCGGGGCAGCAGCCCGTGCTCCGCCGTTGATCTGACACCATTCCCCGGGGGCCCCGTTCGGCGGATGGACGGAGCTCGTTTGGCCAGACTTGCGACCAGGGGACGGATGGGACCGCGCAGTGCGGGGCTACGAACGCCAGGAGCGAGAGCCGGCGGCTGACGTCGACCACCTCTCTCGGTTCGAGGCCGAGATGGAGCGGCTGAAGACCGAGCGGGAAAAGGCGATCCAGCACGCCGAGGACCTCGGCTACCAGGTCGAGGTGCTGCGCGCCAAGCTGCACGAGGCGCGCCGCACTCTCATGTCCCGGCCCTCCTTCGACGGCGGTGACATCGGCTATCAGGCCGAACAGCTGCTGCGCAACGCGCAGATGCAGGCCGACCAGCTGCGCCAGGACGCCGAGCGCGAGCTCAGCCAGGTGCGGGCGCAGACCCAGCGCATCCTGCAGGAGCACGCCGAGCAGGCCGCGCGCCTCCAGGCCGAGCTGCACCAGGAGGCGGTCACCCGCCGCCAGCAGCTGGACCAGGAGCTCGCCGAGCGCCGCCAGACCGTCGAGTCGCACGTCAACGAGAACGTGGCGTGGGCCGAGCAGTTGCGCGCCCGCAGCGAGTCCCAGGCCCGCCGGCTCCTCGAGGAGTCCCGCGCCGAGGCCGACCAGTCCATGGCCGCCGCGCGTGCGGAGGCCGAGCGGCTGACCACCGAGGCCCGGGAACGCCTGACGAGCGACGCCGAGGCGGCCCGTGCGGAGGCCGAGCAGATCCTGCGCCGGGCCCGCACGGACGCCGAGCGGCTGCTGAACGCCGCCTCCACGCAGGCGCAGGAGGCCACCGACCACGCCGAGCAGCTGCGCACCTCCACCGTCTCGGAGTCGGACAGTGCGCGCCGCCAGGCGCAGGAGATGAGCCGGTCCGCCGAGCAGCGGATGGCCGAGGCCGAGGAGGCGCTTCGCAAGGCGCAGACCGAGGCCGACAAGCTGATCACCGAGGCGACCGCGTCGGCGGAGAAGGCCCTCGCCAGCGCCGAGTCGGCGAACGAGCAGCGCACGCGCACGGCGCGGGAGCAGGTCGCCCGGCTGGTCGAGGAGGCCACCAAGGACGCCGAGGCCACCAAGGCCGCCGCCGAGGAGGCCGTGGCGGACGCGCGCGCCGAGGCCGAGCGGATCGTCGCCGAGGCCTCCGAGAAGGCCCGCACGATCACCGCCGAGGAGAGCGCCACCCAGCTCTCGAAGGCGGCCAAGACCGCCGAGGACGTCCTCAACAGGGCGCAGGAGGACGCGAGGAACACCACCAAGGCCGCCGCCGAGGAGGCCGAGCGGATCCGCTCCGAGGCCGAGGCCGAGGCGGACCGGCTGCGCTCCGAGGCGCACGACATCTCCGAGCAGCTCAAGGGCGCGGCGAAGGACGACACCAAGGAGTACCGCGCCAAGACGGTCGAGCTCCAGGAGGAGGCCCGCCGGCTGCGCGGCGAGGCCGAGCAGCTGCGCGCCGACGCGGTCGCCGAGGGCGAGAAGATCCGCGCGGAGGCCCGCAGGGAGGCCGTCCAGCAGATCGAGGAGGCGGCCAAGACCGCCGAGGAGCTGCTCGCCAAGTCCCGGCAGGACGCCGACGAGCTGCGCCAGAAGGCCACCGCGGACAGCGAGAAGGTCCGCACCGAGGCCATCGAGCGGGCGACGACGCTGCGCCGGCAGGCCGAGGAGACGCTGCAGCGCACCCGCCAGGAGGCCGAGCGGCACCGCGAGGAGGTCGTCGAGCAGGCCGAGGGCATCAAGGCCGACGCCGAGCGGGCCGCGAGCGAGCTGCACGAGGAGACCGAACGCGCCATAGAGGCACGCCGTGCCGAGGCCGCCGAGGACTTGACGCGGCTGCACGCGGAGGCCGAGGAGCGGCTCACCGCGGCCGAGCAGGCACTGGCCGACGCCCGTGAGGAGGCCTCACGCATCCGCCGCGAGGCCGCCGAGGAGACCGAGCGGCTGCGCGCCGAGGCCGCCGAGCGGATCCGCACGCTCCAGCAGCAGGCCGAGGCGGAGGCCGACCGGCTGCGCGACGAGGCCGCGTCGGACGCCTCCGCGTCCCGCGCGGAGGGCGAGGCCGTCGCCGTACGGCTGCGCTCGGAGGCCGCTGCCGAGGCCGAGCGGCTGAAGACGGAGGCGCAGGAGACCGCCGACCGGGTCCGGGCGGAGGCGCAGGCCGCCGCGGAGCGGCTGGCGACGGAGGCTTCGGAGACGCTGGCCGCCGCGCAGGAGGAGGCCGTACGGCGCCGCCGCGAGGCCGAGGAACTCCTCGGCTCCGCGCGCACCGAGGCCGACCAGGAGCGCGAGCGGGCCCGCGAGCAGAGCGAGGAGCTGCTGGCCTCGGCGCGCAACCGCGTGGAGGAGGCACAGACCGAGGCGGTCCGCCTGGTCGAGGAGGCCGACCGGCGCGCGAACGAGATGGTCTCGGCGGCCGAACAGCACGCCCAGCAGGTACGGGACTCCGTGTCCGGGCTGCACGAGCAGGCGCAGGAGGAGATCACCGGGCTGCGTAGCGCCGCCGAGCACGCGGCGGACCGCACCCGGCGCGAGGCGCAGGAGGAGGCCGACCGGGTCCGCGCCGACGCCTACGCCGAGCGGGAGCGGGCCAGCGAGGACGCGGGCCGGGTCCGGCGCGAGGCGGCCGAGGAGTCGGAGGCGGCCAAGTCGCTTGCCGAGCGGACCGTTTCGGAGGCGATCGCGGAGGCGGAGCGCCTGCGGTCGGAGGCGACCGAGCACGCCCAGCGGGTGCGCACGGAGGCCTCGGACGCGATCGCGGAGGCCGACCAGGCGGCGGCCCGCACCCGCGCGGACGCCCGCGACGACGCCAACCGCATGCGGTCGGACGCCGCCACGCAGGCGGACACCCTCATCACCGAGGCGCGCAGCGAGGCCGAGCGACTGACGTCCGAGACGATCGCGGACACCGACCGGATGCGCACCGACGCGGTCACCAAGGCCGAGAAGCTCATCGCGGACGCCACCGGGGACGCGGAGCGGCTGCGGGCCGAGGCCGCCGAGACGGTCGGCTCCGCCCAGCAGCACGCCGAGCGGATCCGCAGCGACTCCGAGCGCCTCAAGGCCGAGGCGGAGGCGGAGGCCGAACGGCTCGTCAACTCCGCCCGCGAGGAGGCCGACCGCACGCTCGACGAGGTCCGCAAGGACGCCAACAAGCGGCGCCAGGACGTGGCCGAGCAGGTCGACAAGCTCATCACGGAGACCACGGCCGAGGCCGACAAGCTGCTCACCGAGGCGCAGCAGCAGGCCCACAAGACCACCGCCGACGCCGAGGCACAGGCGGACACCATGGTGGGTGCGGCCCGTACGGAGGCCGACCGGCTGGTCGCGGAGGCCACGGTCGAGGGCAACACCCGCGTGGAGAAGGCCCGTGCGGACGCGGACGAGCTTCTCGTTGGCGCCCGCCGGGACGCCACCTCCATCCGCGAGCGGGCGGAGGAGCTGCGCGACCGCATCACGGGCGAGATCGAGGCGCTGCACGAGCGGGCCCGCCGGGAGTCGGCCGAGACGATGAGGTCGGCGGGCGACCGCTGCGACGCGCTCATCAAGGCGGCCGAGGAGCAGCTGGCCAAGGCTCAGGCGAAGGCCAAGGAGCTTGTCTCGGAGGCCAATTCGGAGGCCGGCAAGGTCCGTATCGCCGCGGTGAAGAAGGCCGAGGGACTCCTGAAGGAGGCCGAGCAGAAGAAGTCGGCCCTGGTCAGGGAGGCCGAGGAGCTCAAGGCCGAGGCGATCCGCGAGGCCAGGCGCACGGTCGAGGAAGGAAAGCGCGAGCTGGAGATCCTGGTGCGCCGGCGCGAGGACATCAACGCCGAGATCTCCCGGGTCCAGGACGTGCTGGAGGCGCTGGAGTCCTTCGAGGCCCCGACGGGGGGCAAGGACGGCGGCGTCAAGGCCGGAGCCACGGTCGGCGCCCCTCGTTCGGGTAAGCCGTCGGACAGCTGATCGACAGGCCCACATCGGGTCCACTCTGGGGCCTTTGACCATTTTTCTGGCAAGAGGTCTGGCCGACAGCCACTCAAAAGGGGTGTCATTCTCCAGATCAAACACGTATCCGCTCGATGACACACCGCTTCGGCCCCTAGGATTCCCCCTATCACCTCACCGGTCTCAGTTGACAGGAACCCCATGAGCGACACTTCCCCCTACGGCTTCGAGCTTGTGCGGCGTGGGTACGACCGCGCTCAGGTGGACGAACGGATCTCGAAGCTCGTCTCCGACCGTGACAGTGCTCTCGCCCGCATCACCGCTCTGGAGAAGCGCATCGAGGAACTCCACCTCGAGACGCAGAACGCCCAGGCCCAGGTGACCGACGCCGAGCCGTCGTACGCCGGTCTCGGTGCACGCGTCGAGAAGATCCTCCGCCTCGCCGAGGAAGAGGCCAAGGATCTGCGCGAGGAAGCCAGGCGCGCCGCCGAACAGCACCGCGAACTCGCCGAGTCGGCGGCCCAGCAGGTCCGCAACGACGCAGAATCGTTCGCTGCGGAGCGCAAGTCCAAGGCCGAGGACGAAGGCGTCCGGATCGTCGAGAAGGCCAAGAGCGACGCCTCGCAGCTGCGTTCCGAGGCCCAGAAGGACGCCCAGTCCAAGCGTGAGGAGGCGGACGCCCTCTTCGAGGAGACCCGCGCCAAGGCGGCCCAGGCCGCCGCCGACTTCGAGACGAACCTCGCCAAGCGCCGCGAGCAGTCCGAGCGCGACCTGGCGTCCCGTCAGGCCAAGGCCGAGAAGCGCCTGGCCGAGATCGAGCACCGCGCCGAGCAGCTGCGCCTGGAGGCCGAGAAGCTGCGCACGGACGCCGAGCGCCGCGCCCGCCAGACGGTGGAGACGGCCCAGCGCCAGGCCGAGGACATCGTGGCCGACGCGAACGCCAAGGCCGACCGGATCCGCTCGGAATCCGAGCGCGAGCTGGCCGCCCTCACCAACCGCCGCGACAGCATCAACGCCCAGCTGACGAACGTCCGCGAGATGCTCGCGACGCTCACGGGCGCCGCGGTGGCCGCCGCCGGCACTCCCGCCGAGGACGAGCCGATCTCCCGTGGGGTTCCCGCTCAGCAGTCCCGCTAGCCGGTAGCGCACAGCTCGGCAGCGCGTACAGAGGCCCGTGCCGTCTCCCCCGGAGGTACGGGCCTCCGTCGTGCCGGGGCGTGGGCCGCGGAGCGCGAACCGCCCGTTCCCGGCGCCGCCGCACGCTGTTCGCCGGTCCGGCTGGCAGTGGCCCGAACGGCGTCTTAGCGTGGCCGCATGATCGAGCTCGAGGGCCTGACCAAGCGCTACGGCGACAAGCTGGCGGTCAACAACCTCACGTTCACCGTCAGACCCGGGATGGTGACCGGCTTCCTCGGGCCGAACGGGGCCGGCAAGTCCACCACGATGCGCATGATGCTCGGACTCGACCGGCCCACCGCCGGGGACGTGCGGATCGACGGCGAGCACTACGACCGCCTCAAGGACCCGCTGACGTACATCGGCGCCCTGCTGGACGCCAAGGCCATGCACGGCGGCCGCAGCGCCTACAACCACCTGCTCTGCCTCGCGCAGAGCAACGGCATCCCCAGGCGCCGGGTGGCCGAGGTCCTGGACACGGTGGGCCTCACGGCCGTCGCGCGCAAGAAGGCCAAGGGGTTCTCGCTCGGCATGGGCCAGCGGCTCGGCATCGCGGGCGCCCTGCTCGGCGACCCGCGGATCCTGATGTTCGACGAGCCCGTCAACGGCCTCGACCCCGAGGGCATCCACTGGATCCGCAACCTGATGAAGTCCCTCGCGGCGCAGGGCCGTACGGTCTTCGTCTCCTCCCATCTGATGAGCGAGATGGCGCTGACCGCCGAGCACCTCGTCGTCATCGGGCAGGGCCGGCTGCTCGCCGACACGTCCATGGCGGACTTCATCGCGCAGAACTCGCGGTCCTACGTCCGCATCCGCTCCCCGCAGCGCGAGCGGCTGCTCGACGTGCTGCACCAGGCCGGGATCACCGTCGTCGAGTCCGGCGCCGGGGCGCTGGAGACGGACGGCGGCACGGCCGAGCAGATCGGCGAGCTGGCCGCGCAGCACCAGATCGTGCTGCACGAGCTGAGTCCGCAGCAGGCCTCCCTGGAGGAGGCGTTCATGCAACTGACCGCGGAGTCGGTGGAGTACCACGCGCACACGGACGCGCCCCCGCAGGCACCGGCCACGAGCCCATGGGGCGACAGCTGGGAGAGGAGCCGGTCATGACGGGGGTCCAGGTCGTACGGTCCGAGTGGACCAAGATCCGGTCGGTGGCGTCCACGGTGTGGACGCTCTCGCTCGCCGTGGTCGTCACCGTCGGGCTCGGCATGCTGATCGCGGCGCTGACCAGCCACCAGTTCGACGACATGAGCCGGAAGGACCGGCTCTCCTTCGACCCGACCTTCATCAGCTTCGCCGGGATGAGCCTCGGCCAGCTCGCGATGATCGTGTTCGGGGTGCTGGTCGTCTCGAACGAGTACAGCACCGGCATGATCCGCACCTCGCTGGCCGCCGTGCCGCAGCGCGGCACCTTCCTGTTCAGCAAGATCGCCGTGGCGACCGGCCTCGCCCTGGTCGTCGCCATGGTCACCAGCTTCGTCGCCTTCTTCCTCGGGCAGGCGGTGCTCGGCTCGCACCGCGCCTCCATCGGCGATCCGCACGTGCTGCGCGCCGTGATCGGCGGCGGTGTCTACATGACCCTCATCGCCGTGTTCTCGATGGGCGTCGCCGCGATGCTGCGCTCACCGATGCTGTCCCTGGGCATCCTGATGCCGTTCTTCTTCCTGATCTCCAACATCCTGGGCAACGTCTCCGCGACGAAGAAGATCGGCCGGTTCCTGCCCGACCAGGCCGGCAGCAAGATCATGCAGGTGGTCACGCCGATCGACGACGACACCCCGTACGGGCCCTGGGGCGGCCTCGGCATCATGGTCCTGTGGGTGCTCGCGGCCGTGATCGGCGGGTACGTGTTGCTGAAGCGGCGGGATGCCTGAACGGGGCCGGTCTTTTACTTCGTCTTGAGCGGAACCGTCAGCGCCTCGATATCCTCCTAACCCTTACGGGGGCGTGTGCCCTGCTGTCCTGATCCTTTCGATGGGTGCGGAGCATGATCGAGGCTGTCGGCCTGACCAAGCGCTACGGCGACAAGACCGCCGTCTACAACCTTTCCTTCCAGGTAAGGCCGGGCGCCGTCACCGGCTTCCTGGGGCCCAACGGCTCCGGCAAGTCGACGACGATGCGCATGATCCTCGGCCTGGACAACCCCACGGCGGGGCAGGTGACGATCGGCGGCCACCCGTACCCCAAGCTGCCGAACGCCCCGCGTCACGTGGGTGCCCTGCTCGACGCCAAGGCCGTGCACGGCGGCCGGTCGGCCCGCAACCACCTGCTGAGCCTCGCCCAGCTCTCCGGGATTCCGGCGCGCCGGGTCGACGAGGTGCTGGGTGTGGTCGGGCTCCAGGAGGTGGCCAGGAAGCGCTCCAAGGGCTTCTCCCTCGGCATGGGCCAGCGCCTCGGCATCGCCGCCGCGCTGCTCGGCGACCCGCAGGTGCTCCTCTTCGACGAGCCGGTCAACGGCCTCGACCCGGAGGGCATCCTCTGGGTGCGCAACCTGATGAAGGCGCTCGCGGCCGAGGGCCGTACGGTCTTCGTCTCCTCCCATCTGATGAGCGAGATGGCGGTGACCGCCGATCACCTCATCGTGATCGGGCGCGGGCAGCTGCTCGCCGACATGAGCATCAAGGACTTCATTTCGGCCAACTCCGCCGACTTCGCGCGCGTGCGCACGCCCGACACCGAGCCGCAGCTGCGCGAGAAGCTGACCTCCGCGCTGACCGAGGCGGGCGGGCACGTGATGCCCGAGCAGGACGGCGCGCTCAGGATCACGGGACTGCCGCTCCCCCGCATCAGCGACATCGCGCACGACGCCGACGTACGCCTGTGGGAGCTGTCGCCGCACCAGGCCTCGCTGGAGGAGGCGTACATGCGGATGACGCAGGGGGCCGTCGACTACCGCTCGACGACGGACCAGAAGGAGGGGCTGATGCAGCCCCTGCCGCCCGGCGCGCGGCCGCCGGTGCCGGTGCCCGGGCAGGGGCAGCCCGACTGGTACGCCCCGCCGCCGCCCCAGCAGGACGGCCAGGCGTTCGCGATGCCACAGGGGCAGCCGGGACCGTACGGCGGCCCCGGGCAGCCCCAGCCGGGGCCCTGGGGCGCTCCGGCGGCGCCCGGCGCGGGCACGCCCAACCCGTACGTCCAGCCGCCCGCCGCGGCGTCGCAGGCACCCGCGCAGCCCGCACCCGCCGCCCACGCCGACCTGACCAAGCCCGAGGACGCCCGATGAGCACGCCCCAGCACCCGATGCCGCAGGCCGCCGCTCCCGACTGGCAGGCGCCGGCGCCCGGTTCGCCGTACCCCACCTACACCTCGCCGATCCCCGTCACACGCACGCACCTCGGGAACGCCATCTCCTCGGAGTGGACGAAGATCAGATCGGTGCGCTCCACGATGTGGACGCTCGGCGTCTTCGTGCTGCTCGTCGTCGGCATCGGGCTGCTGACCGCCTCGCTGGTCGCCGCCAACGAGTCGGAGGGCAGCCTGACGGGCGAGAACCCGCTCTCCTTCGGCGTCTTCGGGCTGCTGCTCGGCAGCATGTGCATCATCACGCTCGGCGTGCTGACCACCGCCTCCGAGTACGGCACCGGGATGATCCGGACCACGATGACCGCGTGCCCGTCCCGCGCGCGGGTGCTGGCGGCGAAGGCGATCGTGTTCTTCACGGTGGCGTTCAGCGTCACGTTCGTCTCGGCGCTGCTCGTCGCGCTCGCCGACGTCGCCATGCTGGACGGTGCCAGGGAGCCGAGCACGTCGGAATGGCTGAAGGGCACGCTCGGCATCTCGCTCTACATCGCGCTGCTCGGCCTGCTCTCGCTGGTCGTCGGCTCGATCATCCGGCACTCGGCGGGCGCCATCACCATCATGATCGGCCTCGTGCTGGCGCCGCTGGTGATCGCGCTGTTCATGGTCTCGTCGGCCCTGGAGGACCTGCGCCAGGCCCTGTTCGACTACTCGATCCCGAACCAGCTGGGCGTCTTCTACACCAACTCCCTCAGCAACTCCGGCCCGTCGGGCTGGGACCCGCTGTGGATCGCCCTGGGCGTGACGGCCGCCGCGTTCGCCGGCGCGGTCGCCCTGCTGCAGAAGCGCGACGTGTAGCGCGAATTCAGAACTTCGGCGCGTTCCGGGACCGCTGCACCCTCGTGGTGCGGCGGTCCTTCGCGTTCCAGCAGGCCTTGTGCCAGTGCCGGCGGTCGTCGACGCCCGCGTGCTCCGGCCAGGCCACCACGTGCGGGACGCCGGAGGGGATCATCTGGTCGCAGCCCGGGCAGCGGTAGGTCTTGCCGACGGCACTCGCACCCGCGACATGCCGCACGTTCCACTCCTCGCCCCGCCAGCTCTCGGTCGACTGCCAGCCACCGTAGCGGCCGGACCGGTCGTCCTCGGCGCCTTGGCCGGACGAACCCGACGAGCCGGCTCCCTTGGGCCGGTTGCGACGCGGGGACACAGGACACCTCACGGGGCTATACAGGAAGCGGGTCGTGTCCAGCCTACGGGCCCCGGACAGGGGTAGGCGGGAAGGACCGGCCGACCGGTCCTTCCCGCCTCGCGCACCCATTCTGCAGAAAATCCGGAAATCTCTCCGCCAGGCCGTGTCCTCGGCACGTGTCAGACGGTTATGCGGGTGTGGGGGAGCTCCGCGTCGGGGCCAAGGAAGCAGGAAAAGCAATGCACGTAGGAACGTTCGTGTTGGCGGCCCAGTTCCCGGGACAGGGCCAGGGGGAGGCACTTCACCGCGCGGTCCGCTCGGCCGAGGTCGCGGAGGAAGCGGGTCTGGACTCGGTCTGGCTGGCCGAGCACCACTTCGTGCCGTACGGCACCTGTCCGTCGGCGATCACGCTGGCCGCGCTGCTCCTGGGCCGGACGCGGCGGATCCGGGTGGGCACGGCGGTCACCGTGCTGCCCACCGCCCACCCCGTGTCGGTCGGCGAGCAGGCCGCGCTGCTGCACATCACCTCCGGCGGGCGGTTCTCGCTGGGCGTGGGGCGCGGCGGGCCCTGGGTCGACCTGGAGGTCTTCGGTTCGGGCCTCGAGGCGTACGAGCGGGGCTTCCCGGAATCACTCGATCTGCTGCTGCGCTGGCTGCGCGAGCCGTCGGTCGCGGGTTCTGGCGGCCGCTTCGCCTTCCGTGAAGTCCCCGTCGTACCAAGGCCGTCGGAGTCCCTGTCGGACGCCACGGGCCCTGAGGTCGTCGTCGCGTGCACCTCGCCGTCGAGCGTGCGGCTGGCCGCCGAGCGCGGGCTGCCGATGCTGCTCGGGATGCATGTGGGGGACGAGGAGAAGGCCGAGATGGTCGCCCTGTGGGGGCGGCTTGCCCGCGCCGCCGGGCATCCGGCGCACGTCGTCCGCGGCGCGGCCCATGTCTCGGCCGGCGTCTGCCAGATCGCGGACCGGCGCACGGACGCGGTGGAGGCACTGACGAAGGCGATGCCGGGCTGGCTGAAGCACGGGCTGGAGGCGCATGTCACGGTGGACGGCCGGAGCCGGCAGATGCGCGACCCGCTGGCGTACACCGAACTGCTCTGCGGGCTGCATCCGGTGGGAACCCCGCGGCTGTGCGCCGACCGGCTCGCGGCGACCAGCGAACGGACCGGCATCTCCCGTTTCGCCCTGCTGGTGGAGGGCTCGGGAGACCTGGCGGCCACCGAGGAGAACGTACGGCGGCTGGGCGCCGACGTGCTCCCGCACCTCGGTTGAAGGGACGAACCTGCCGAGAGCCCGGCGGGGAGCTTGCCGCTCCGGTACTTAAGCACCTCCCGCGTACGGAGCGGCAAGCAGCGGCTTCCTCTCAGCAGTCCCTGAACTCCGGTGACTGGTTGAGCAGTTGACTGCGGACCGAGGTGAAGCGAGCCAGTGTCTCGTCGACCGAGGCGTCCAGCGGGAACACCGCCACCCGGTGGCAGTTCTGGAAGGCCAGCCGTACACCGAAGTGCCTCTGCAGCGCGCCGCGTATCGCGTCACTCGCGAGCGCACGCAGCAGCTGACCGCGTGCCTGCTCGTCCGGCGGAGGCGTCTGGTTGTCGGCGAACGTGCCGCCGTCGACCTTCAGCTGGGCCACCAGGGAGCTGATCATCTCCCATGCGTAGGGCAGGGAGGTCCGGACGCAGTCGACGAATTCCGCTTCGTCGACCTCGCCTCGCTCGGCCTTTTCGAGTAGGGCCGGTGAGACGTCGAGCGACATGGGTTCTCCTCTCGCACCCCTGTGGTCGACAGGGGTTGCCGGACAGATGAGGGAGTCCGCGATACCGAACACGCTCAGTACCCGTCTCGCGACCTCCCGTTTACTACGGTAAGCAGCCGACGGGGGCCGCACCAGGAAAATGCGTACATGTGGCGCCCTCATTGGGCCCACAATCAGCCACGAATGAACAAGGGTTGTCTCGGGTGTTCCCGGACAACAGGGGCGGCCCGCCGGGACCGTGCCGAGGGCATCTGCCTCTGCCGGAGGGCGAATCGCGTCGAGGTGCGTCCGTCGAGTAGCGTTGCCGACCATGCGTCTCGTCATTGCCCGATGCTCCGTCGACTACGCGGGCCGGCTCACCGCCCATCTCCCCTCGGCACCCCGCCTGATCCTGGTCAAGGCGGACGGCAGCGTCTCCATCCACGCGGACGACCGCGCCTACAAGCCCCTGAACTGGATGTCCCCGCCCTGCACGCTGAAGGAGGGCGCGGACGCGGAGGAGGGCGTCTGGACCGTCGTCAACAAGGCGGGCGAGAAGCTGATCATCACGATGGAGGAGATCCTCCACGACTCCTCGCACGAACTCGGCGTGGATCCCGGCCTGATCAAGGACGGCGTGGAAGCACACCTTCAGGAGCTGCTCGCCGACCGCATCGAGACCCTCGGCGAGGGCTACACGCTCATCCGCCGCGAGTACATGACGGCCATCGGCCCGGTCGACATCCTGTGCCGGGACGCCGACGGGCAGACCGTCGCGGTCGAGATCAAGCGGCGCGGCGAGATCGACGGCGTGGAACAGCTCACCCGCTACCTCGAACTGCTCAACCGCGATCCCCATCTCGCCCCGGTCCGCGGCGTCTTCGCGGCCCAGGAGATCAAGCCGCAGGCACGCGTCCTCGCCACAGACCGCGGAATCGGCTGCGCCGTGCTGGACTACGACGCCCTGCGCGGCATCGAGGACGACAAGCTCCGGCTGTTCTGACCCACGGTTCCACGACGAAGAGGGCCGGGTCCGTCGAACGGACCCGGCCCTCCTGCGTGCGCAGACCCTCAGATCACCGCGCCCGTGCCGCTGCTCGCCGGCGCGCTCGCCGAGGTGCTGTTCGACGTCGCCGGGGCGCTCGACGAGGCGGGGGCGCTGGAGGCCGGGCCGCTGGCCGAGTCGGAGGTCGACGGTGACGTGCTCGCCGACGGCGACGGCGAGGTGGGCGGCGGTGAGGTGGGCGGCGGCGACGTCGGCGGCTTGGAGCTCGTCGGCGGCTTCGACGTCGGGCTCTTCGTCGGCGGCTTCGTCGTCGGGTGCGAGGACGAGCCGGTCGAACTGCCGCCGCCCGAGCCCTTGGTGCCGCTCGGGGAGTCCGACGGCCGCTGCGTGTCGGACGGCGGGGTCGGGTCGTCGGACGTGCCGTACGTGCCGTCGGGACCCGGGTCCGTCGGACGGCTCGTCGCCGTGCCGGTGTCGCCCTTGCCGGTGTCGCTCTTCGGTTTGTCGGCGCCGAGGCTGCCGTCGTCGAGGCCCTGGCTGGCGGACGGGTTGACGCCGACCTTGTCGGACGGGTTGTTGGCGTCGTTGTTCGACGTCGCGCCGAGCGTCACGACCGTGCCGAGCACCGCCGCGAGCAGCGCGCCCGCACCGGCCGCGACCAGGTTGCGCCGGGCCAGGCCCCGGATGCCGGCGCGGTGCGCCTTGGGCGTGGAACCGGACGCGGCCCGGTGCACGACCAGGGTCGAGTCGTCGGCGGACGACGGCGGCGGGACCCCCGGCAGCGCGGCGGCCACCACTCCCCCGGGCGGCGACTGCGACTCCTCGGAGCGCGCGTCCGGTACCTCCTCGGCCGATGCCGAACCGAGCCCCGGCGCCGTGCCGGTGCGGTCGGCGACCAGGGCGAGGGCGCGGCGGCCGGACACGGTGCCGTGCTTCTCGGCGAGCGCGGACCGCAGGCCGATGGAGGTCTCCAACTCGCTGCGGGAGCGGTCGAACTGCCCGCCGCAGAGCGCGAGGATGCCCAACTCGTGGTGGAAGTAGGCCTGTTCGGACACCTCGCCGGCGAGCCGGGCGGCCTCGGCGCCGGACCGCAGGGCCCGCTCCCAGGCGCTCCAGTGCAGGCCCGCGGCGAACGCGGGCGCCGCCGTGCGGGCCAGCTGCACGGTGACGCTCTCCTCGCCCTCGGCCGGCGCGGTCGTACCCGGGACCAGGACGCCGAGGGCGGCGAGCACGGCGTCGGCCTCGGCGCACACCCGCTCCGGGGTGACCGACGGGTGCCCGGCCCACCAGGTGTAGTGCTGGGCGGCGGTCAGCGCGCGGGCATCGACGTCGTCGCCGTATCCGGCGGTCTCCAGCTGCTGGACCACGCCGGCCGCGAGGCGGTAGCGGGAGCCGACGGGCGAGACGAGTCCGCAGGAGGCGAGCTCACCGAGGGCGGCGTCCGCGTGGGTGTCGCCGACGAGCGCGGGCAGATGGGCCTGATGCGGCACCTCGCCGCCGAGCGCGACGGAGAAGCGCAGGGTGGCGCGTGCCGAGGAGCTGAGCCGCGAGGCGAGCAGCGGCGCGGGCGCGGCGGCCTCGCCCAGCGAGGGCAGCGGTACGTCGTCGCCCGCCTCGGTCTCGAAGGGGGCGTCGACGGGGAGCGCGTCCTCGAAGACCCCGAACTCGTCCACGGCGTTCGTGCCGGCCCGCAGCTGGTCGCGCCGCCGCAGCAGGGCGCCGGCCTGCACGAAGCGCAGCGGCAGGCCCTCGGACTCGAACCAGAGGTCGCCCGCCCAGTTGGCCTCCTCCTCGCTGAGGGCCCGGCCGACGGTGCGCTCGATGATGTCCACGCCGCCCGCGCGCTCGAGACCGCCGAGGAAGACCTCCTCGACGGCGGAGTCGGCGGAGGGCGCGGGGACGTCGGGGGTGGCGCCGATGACGAAGGCGCACTCGGGCGTCGCGTCCAGCAGCTCGTCCAGCCCGGCGCCGCCGAACTCGATGTCGTCGAGGACGACGACCGCGCCGATCTCCCTCACGTACTCCAGCAGTTCGTCCCGTTCCGGACGGTGCAGGGGCGCGTTGTGGACGGCGTAGAAGAGGTCGTACAGCAGATCGCCGGGGGTGCGGCGGAAGCCGCTGAGGCGGACCACGCCGTCGGGGGCGAGGTCCCCGCAGTCCTCGGCGACGAGGTTGAGGAGGCTGGTGCGGCCGGAGCCGGCGGGTCCGGTGAGCCGGACCGAGCGGCCTCGGGCGAGGAGCCGGACGAGCCGCTCGCGCTCCTCCTGGCGCTCCAGGAGCGGCAGCGACGGCAGGGCCGGACCGGGCGGGACGGGCGGTCTGGCCGCGCGTTCCACCTCGGCGCGCTCGGCCGCCGTGAGCTTCTGAGGCCGGCCCGGGCGCTCGCCCGGCGGGCATGCCTCTATCTCGCTGCCGTCGACGGGATTGACCGTGAGCAGGTAGTCGCCCGTGACGAGCTGCACCGTGCGCGCGAGCGTGGGCGTGTGCTGTCCGAAATCGGGTGTGAGCGGGTCCCTGGGCGGACGCTGGCGCGGCGAACCACCTCCCCCACGCTCGAATTCGCTCGCGCGGGAGGTACCCCCATCGTCATGGCCGTACTCCTCGGGTCCCCGGCTGTTCGGGTCCATAGGTTTCAAGCCCCCCAAAAGCGTCGTGTGTGCCTCGAGCCCCTCCCGGCCTTGCTGCACACCGCGCTGTCGCTTCTGGTCCGGACCCGCTTGCAGGGACTGTCGGGCAGCGGGCGACCGAACCCTAAACCTTCGCTCAGTATCTACGACAGCCCGGGGTACCGCTCCGTGCGTGACGTCACAGTCTCGTGAGGATCGCACCCGGCCTGTTCCGCGCCGCGATGCGGCCTGGACTCCCCCGCATCCCGGACCACACCCGGACGAAGGGTCACACGCGGGGCAGTGACTCCACCCCGATGCCGCCCTCGATCGCCAGGATCCGGTGCAGACGGGTGGCCACGAGCAGGCGCTGCATCTGCGGCGGCACCTCGCGCAGCACCAGGCGCCGGCCGCAGCGGCCGGCCCGCCGGTGGACACCCATGATCACCCCGAGTCCGGTGGCGTCCCAGGAGGCCAGTTCGGACAGGTCCAGCACCAGGTCGCCGACTCCGTCGTCGACGGCCGAGTGCAGGACCGTACGGGCGTCCGCCGCGCTGCGGACGTCGAGGCGGCCCCCGACGACCAGCTCGGCGTGGTCGCCCCTGATGTACATATGTCGCTCCCCGTGAGTGCGGTGGCGTACTCCGTGACGGTGGCTGTGCAACGTCTGACTGCTTCAGCGGCAACGAGGTTGCCGTCTGTAAGCGAACCGATACCGAATTCACCCTGGAGAGTGATAATCCAGGGGTCTGTGCGGTCTCAGTGGCTGTACGTACTGGTGTTTCAGTACGTGTAGAAGCCCTGCCCGCTCTTGCGTCCGATGTCACCGGCGTCAACCATCCGGCGCATCAGCTCCGGCGGCGCGAACTTCTCGTCCTGCGACTCGGTGTAGATGTTGCTGGTGGCGTGCAGCAGGATGTCGACGCCGGTCAGGTCCGCCGTGGCCAGCGGGCCCATCGCGTGGCCGAAGCCCAGCTTGCAGGCGAGGTCGATGTCCTCGGCGCTGGCCACGCCCGACTCGTACAGCTTGGCCGCCTCGACGACGAGCGCCGAGATGAGACGGGTCGTCACGAAACCGGCGACGTCGCGGTTGACGACGATGCAGGTCTTGCCGACGGACTCGGCGAACTCCCGCGCGGTGGCGAGGGTTTCGTCGCTGGTCTTGTAGCCGCGAACGAGCTCGACGAGCTGCATCATCGGCACCGGCGAGAAGAAGTGCACGCCGACGACGCGCTCGGGGTGCGCCGTGGCCGCCGCGATCTTGGTGATCGGGATCGCGGAGGTGTTGGAGGCGAGTACGGCGTCCTCGCGCACGATCTTGTCGAGCGTGCGGAAGATCTCGTGCTTGACCTCGAGCTTCTCGAAGACGGCCTCGACGACGACGTCGGCGTCGGCGACGGCGTCCAGGTCGGTGGTCGTGGTGATGCGCGCGAGGGACGCGTCGGCGTCATGCGCCTCGAGCTTGCCCTTGCCGACGAACTTCGCGTACGAGGCCTGGATGCCGCCGACGGCGCGGTCCAGCGCCTCCTCGGTGACGTCGCGCAGGACGACGTCCCAGCCCGCCTGGGCGGAGACCTGGGCGATGCCGGAACCCATGAGGCCGGCTCCGATGACGGCAAGCTTCCGTGCCACGTCTGCGACTCCCCTTTGAAGCGCCTTACACGCTGTTTACGTATGCTCTTCGGCGGACCTTAGCGCTCCGTCGCTGCCCTGTGACCGGTAAGTAATGCGCGTCACGTCTCATCTGACGGACATCACACCGGCAGGGGCCATCCCATGCCTCGGACGGCGTAGTTGAGCACCTTCTCGCCCAACAGGTGCTCGATGCCGTCGAGGAGGCCGCCGCCGGTCCCGCGACACTCGCCGTGACAGTGGGCACACGCGTGTTCCGCACGGCCGGAGCGTAACTACGCTGGTCACATGGTCAATCTGACGCGTATCTACACCCGGACCGGCGACCAGGGCACCACCAACCTCGGCGACATGAGCCGGGTCGCCAAGACCGACCTCAGGATCTCGGCGTACGCCGACGCCAACGAGGCCAACGCGGTCATCGGCACCGCGCTCGCGCTCGGCAGCCTGGACGAGGAGGTCGTCAAGGTCCTCACCCGCGTCCAGAACGACCTGTTCGACGTGGGCGCCGACCTGTCGACGCCGGTGGTGGAGAACCCCGCGTTCCCGCCGCTGCGGGTCGAGCAGTTCTACGTCGACAAGCTCGAGGCGGACTGCGACCGGTTCAACGAGCAGCTGGAGAAGCTGCGCTCCTTCATCCTCCCCGGCGGCACCGCGGGCGCCGCCCTGCTGCACCAGGCCTGCACGGTGGTACGGCGGGCCGAGCGCTCGACATGGGCGGCACTGGAGGCGCACGGCGAGACGATGAACCCGCTGACCGCGACATACCTGAACCGGCTGTCGGACCTGCTGTTCATCCTGGCCCGCGTCGCGAACAAGGACGTGGGCGATGTCCTGTGGGTGCCGGGCGGGGAGCGCTGAGGACGGCAGAGGGCGGGGAGCACCAGGTTCGTGTGCTCCCCGCCCTCATCCCCTCTTCTCAGCGGCTCGTGCCGTCCGAGTCGTCCTGGGCCGCGTCCTTGTCCGCCTGTGCGAGCGCGGACTCGGCCGCGGCCACCTTCTTCTCCATCTCCGGGTAGCCGGAGGGGCTCGCGGACGAGGAGGGCGTGGTGGCCGCCGAGCCGTGCTCCCGGGCGCAGCCCGCGAGGAGCCCGACGGCCAGCAGCGCCGCGGCCGCCGCCGCCCGGGCACGCATCACTTGCCTCCCGCGCCGTTGCCGTTGTTCGCGCACCACGTCTTCACGCCGGCCAGGTCCGTCTCGCGCTGCTTGAGCGTGGTGACCAGGGACTTGCGGAAGGTCAGCCGGTCCTGCAGGAACGTGGCGATCTCGTCGTGCCCCGCGCTCTTGGCGTTGTCCACGCGCTGCTGCAGCCGCGCGACCGAACCACGCCTGCCCGCCCCGGCGTTGAGCCGCTTCAGGGCCCGGTCGATGCGTCGGTCGATCTTCGGCACCCGCTTGCACAGCTTCTGCGCGCCGTCCCCGGTCGGCCCCGGTGCCGGAGAAGCCGTGGAAGTCGCGGCGGTGGTGGAAGTCGTGTTCTCCGCCATCGCCACGCCGGTGCCGGTCGCGAGGACCGCCGTCGTGGCCAGCCCCACGAGGAGCGTGCGCCTGTGTCGTCGTACGTCCATCTCAGCCTCCGTCTTCGCCGGACGGCCTGCTTCGTCCGTCCGTACGCCGTGGAGGCTAGGAAGGCTCTTTGGGGAAACTCTGTGACCGGTTTGTCCCGGCCGTGGTGATCAGCCAGTCGCGGTGCGCGGGCAGCGTCCCGCCCGTGGACGGCAGCCGTACCTCGAAGCGGGAGCCGGTTCCGCCGGGGCCGCCCGCGACCGTGACGGTGCCCCGGTGAAGCGCCGCCTGCTGGGCCACGAGCGTCAGCCCGAGACCGGTGCCGGAGCTGCCGGGGCCGCGCTCGAAGCGCTCGAAGATCCGGGCGCGGGCCTCGGACGGCACCCCGGGACCACGGTCGTCGACCGTCACGACGATCTGCTCGCCTGCGCGCCGCACACCGACCGCCACACTCGCCCGGCCCGCCCTGTCCCGCCCGTGCGCCAGGGCGTTGGCCACCAGGTTGTCCAGAAGCAGCCGGAGTCCCGGCTCCCAGCCGTGCACGGTGAGCCCGGGTGCCGCGTCGAGCGTGATCCGGGCGTCGGGGACGCGCCGGCGGGCCTCCGCCACCGCGGCGTCCGCGGTCTCGGAGACGTCCACGGTCCGCAGGGCCTCCGCCTCGACCAGGTCGCCGCGGCCCAGTTCGCGCAGCATCACCAGCTGGTTCAGCAGCCGGGCGTGCTCACCGCGCAGATCGGCCAGGACCTCGCGGCGCTCCGGCTCCGGCAGGTCCGGGTGGCCGGCGAGGATGTCGAGGTTGGTGCCCATGCTCATCAGCGGGGTGCGCAGTTCGTGGGAGGCGGCCGCGGAGAAGGAGCGGGCGGTGTCCAGGGCCTCGGCGGTGCGGGCGGCCTGTTCGTCGTAGCGGGCGAGCGCCTTCTGCAGGGTCGCCGCCAGTTCGTCGACCTCGGTCACCCCGGTCGGCTCGTGGTGCAGCCGGGCGCTGCTGGTGCGCGGGTCGATTCCCGCGGTACGGCGGCCGAGGCGGCGCAGGGGGCCGGTCGCTCCGGTGGCGATGCCCCAGGCGAGCAGGCCGGACAGCGGCACGGCGAGCAGGGTCGTCCACGCCACCCGCCGCCGTACGAGCCGGAGTTGGGCCTGATCGGCGGCGTCGGGCGAGAAGACCCACAGGGTTCCCGGGCCGCGTCCCGTCCTGACCGGCACGGACAGCGCGCGCCAGCTGGTGCCGCCGTCCCGGACCGTGACCGGCCTGTTCCGGCGCGCCGGAAGCGGTACCGAGGCGTCCGGCTGCGGGCCGCCGCTGAACGTGCCGTACGGGCCGACGACGCGTACGCCGACGTCGAGGGCGGCGGTGTAGAGCTGCCGTTCGCGGTTGTCGGCCGCCTTGGGCCGGCCGTTCGCGCCGGCCCGCAGCAGGGCGCGGGCGTCCGGGGCCACGGCGGTCGCGCGGGCCCGCAGGTGGTCGTCCTCGGCGCTGTGCAGATCGTGGTTGACCAGCCGGAGCAGCAGCCAGCCGGAGGCCAGCACCAGCAGCGGCACGGTGACGCCGACGGCGAGCCCGATGCGGGTGGACAGCCTCACGGCTCGTCCCGGAGCACGAAACCGACACCGCGCACGGTGTGCACGAGCCGGGGCCGCCCGCCGGCCTCCAGCTTGCGCCGCAGATAGCTGACGAAGGTGTCGACGGCGTCGGTGCGCACGTCGAAGTCGTAGCCCCACACCCGTTCCAGGAGCTGGTCCCGGGTGAGGACCAACCCGGCGTTGCGGGCGAGGACTTCGAGGAGCTCGAACTCGCGCCGGGTCAGCTCCAGCGGGTGCCCGTCCCGCTCGGCGGTGCGGGCCGCCGGGTCGATGACCAGGCCCGCGACCCGCAGCACCTCTCCCGCCGGCGGGCGGCGGCGCAGCAGCGCCCGCAGCCGCAGCACCAGTTCCTGCAGGGCGAACGGCTTGACCAGGTAGTCGTCGCCGCCCGCCTGCAGCCCGGCGATGCGGTCGGCGGTCTCGTCGAGCGCGGAGAGCATCAGGACGGGCAGGTCCTGGCCGTCGCCGCGGAGCCGTTCGCAGACCTCGATGCCGCTCATGCCGGGCATCGACACGTCGAGGACGAGGACGTCCGGGGGTGTCTGCCCGATCACCGCGAGTGCCTCGCGGCCGTCGTCCGCCGTCCGCACCCGAAAGCCGCTCAAGCGCAGCCCGCGCTCCAGCGAACGACGGATGGCCGGGTCGTCGTCCACGACCAGTACCGCTCCGGGACTGCCGGTCTCGCTCATGCGCCCTCCCCTCACCGCCCGGCCAGGGTACGGCCCTCCTCCCCGGCTCGTACGGCGGCACCCGCGGTGGCCGTGGGCGACGGTGAAGAGGCACGCGACGATGCCCGCACGGGAGTTGAGGATCCGACGCGGTCAACCGCCCAGTGGTACAGACCTATTGACCGGTGGTCCAGACCTTTCTATTCTCGCGGCACCGTGGGTGCGAAGGCTCAGTCGCGCCCTCATCCCCTTAGACGAGGGAGGCGCAGCATGCGCTTCAGACACAGAGCCGCGGCAGGTTTCGCGACACTGTTGCTCCCCCTGGCCGGTCTGGTCGGCCTCGCGAGCCCCGCACAGGCCGCGACGAACGCCACCGCCACCTACACCAAGACCCAGGACTGGGGCACCGGCTTCGGCGGCCAGTGGACCGTCAAGAACACCGGCAGCAGCAGCATCAGTTCCTGGACCGTGGAGTGGGACTTCCCCTCCGGTACGTCCGTCACCTCCGCGTGGGACGCGGACGTCACGAACTCCGGCACCCACTGGACCGCCAAGAACAAGTCCTACAACGGCACCCTCGCCCCCGGCGCCTCGGTCTCCTTCGGCTTCAACGGCGCGGGCTCCGGCTCCCCGTCCAACTGCAAGCTGAACGGCGACAGTTGTGACGGCACCACGGTCCCCGGCGACGCGGCGCCCACCGCGCCGGGCACCCCCACCGCCTCCTCCGTCACCGACACCTCGGTGAAGCTCTCCTGGGGCGCGGCCACCGACGACAAGGGCGTCAAGAACTACGACGTCCTGCGCGACGGCAAGACGGTCTCGACGGTCACCACGACCTCGTACACGGACACCGGCCTCACCGCCGGCACCGACTACTCCTACACCGTGCAGGCCCGTGACACCGCCGACCAGACCGGTCCGGTCAGCGGCGCCGTCGCCGTGCACACGACCGGCGGCACCACCGACCCGCCCCCGACCACCGGCGACAAGGTCAAGCTCGGCTACTTCACCGAGTGGGGCATCTACGGCCGCAACTACAACGTCAAGAACCTGGTGACCTCGGGCTCGGCCGCGAAGATCACGCACATCAACTACGCCTTCGGCAACGTCACCAACGGCCAGTGCGCGATCGGCGACTCGTACGCCGACTACGACAAGGCGTTCACCGCAGACCAGTCGGTGAGCGGCGTCGCGGACACCTGGGACCAGCCGCTGCGCGGCAACTTCAACCAGCTGCGTGAGCTGAAGGCCAAGTACCCGAACATCAAGGTGCTGTGGTCCTTCGGCGGCTGGACCTGGTCCGGCGGCTTCGCCCAGGCCGCGGCCAACCCGGCCGCGTTCGCGCAGTCCTGCTACAACCTGGTCGAGGACCCGCGCTGGGCCGACGTGTTCGACGGCATCGACATCGACTGGGAGTACCCGAACGCCTGCGGCCTGTCCTGCGACACCAGCGGGGCCGCGGCCTTCAAGAACGTGATGTCCGCGCTGCGCGCCAAGTTCGGCTCGAACAACCTCGTCACGGCGGCCACCACGGCCGACGGTTCGGCGGGCGGCAAGATCGAGGCCGCGGACTACGCGGGCGCCGCCCAGTACGTCGACTGGTACAACGTGATGACGTACGACTTCTTCGGCGCCTGGGACGCGCAGGGCCCCACCGCCCCGCACTCCCCGCTCTCCTCGTACTCCGGCATCCCGAAGGCCGGCTTCACCACGGCCGACGCGATGGCCAAGTTCAAGGCGATCGGCGTACCCGCGAAGAAGTTGCTCATCGGCATCGGCTTCTACGGCCGCGGCTGGACCGGCGTCACCCAGGACGCCCCGGGCGGCACGGCCACGGGCCCGGCGGCCGGCACGTACGAGCAGGGCATCGAGGACTACAAGGTGCTCAAGACGTCGTGCCCGGCGACCGGCACGGTCGCGGGTACGGCGTACGCGCACTGCGGCAGCAACTGGTGGTCCTACGACACCCCGTCGACCATCGCCGGAAAGATGAGCTGGGCCAAGACCCAGGGCCTCGGCGGCGCGTTCTTCTGGGAGTTCAGCGGTGACACCAGCAACGGCGAGCTGGTGAGCGCCATCAGCAGCGGAATGAGCTGATCACCGCTCCCTCCGCCCCACCTCCGCCGCGGGTGGCCCTCGGGCCGTCCGCGGCGGGCTTTTTGCCCGCCCTGCACGCCCCCCGCACGCCCCCGGCGTGCACTGCGAGGGGACGTTCGGCCCTTCGCGGCTGGTCCGAACGGCAGGTGGGGGACGCCCGGTGACCGGGAAAGATGTACATCTCAGCCAGCAAGTGCAAGTGCGCGACCAGGGGGATGAGATGTCACGGGGGAACCGAACGAGTCGAAGGACCAACAGGCCCAACAGGGTTGCGGCAACAGGGGTGTTCACAGGGACCGCGGTCGCGGCCGTCCTGGCCGCGCTGCCGCTGCACGTCACGGTGAGTCTGAGCCCGGAGCCGCCCACCGTCGTGGTCGGTCAGGCCGATTCCCCGAATCCGGTGTGTCAGGCGACGTTGACGCGCTGACCGGGCGGAGCCGCCTCCAGCCAGGCCAGGAACCCGGTCAACGCGTCATCGCTCATGGCGAGTTCGAGACGCGTGCCCCGGTGCAGGCAGGTCAGGATGACAGCGTCGGAGAGCAGCGCCAGCTCCTCCTCGCCCTCGGGGAGCCGGCGGCCCGCGACCTCGATCGCGGCGCGCTCCAGGGTGCGGCGCGGGCGGTAGGCGTAGGAGAAGACGCGGTACCACTCGATGCGGTCGCCGTTGTAGCGGGCGACGCCGTAGCTCCAGCCTTTTCCGCTGGTGTCGGCCTTCTCCGGGACACCCCAGCGCAGCGAGCAGTCGAAGGTGCCGCCCGAGCGCTGGATGAGTCTGCGGCGCAGGCCGAAGACGAACAGCCCCACCACCACCAGGGCCACGACGATTCCGCACACAGTCAGAGCGAGGACCATCGACACCGACCTCCTCGTCTCCTAGGTACCGAAAACAGGTAACGGAACGGAAAAAACATCCAGATCTGCCTCAGCCGCGGTCGGCCCCGGATTGCTCCGGTTCCGACCGCGGCTGAGTGACGTCATCACGCTCCGCGCGGGTTCAGCTCGTCGTCGCCGCACGCAGTCGTACGTCCGCGCGACGCTCGGCGGAGGCGTCGGCGTCCGACTTAGCGCGGTCGAGCGCCCGCTCCGCCCGCTGGACGTCGATCTCGTCCGCGAGCTCGGCGATCTCCGCCAGCAGCGACAGCTTGTTGTCCGCGAACGAGATGAAACCGCCGTGCACCGCGGCGATAACCGTTCCACCATCGCTCGTACGAATGGTCACCGGGCCCGACTCCAGCACGCTGAGCAGCGGCTGGTGACCGGGCATGACGCCGATGTCGCCGGACGCGGTGCGAGCGACGACCAGGCGGGCCTCACCGGACCAGACCTGGCGGTCGGCAGCGACCAGCTCGACGTGCAGCTCAGCAGCCAAGGGTGGCTCCTCGGGTCACCACCCGGCGCTCTCGCCGGGTGTTGGTTACAAGTCTAGTAGGCGTGGCAGAGGGGGCGGGACGCGCCCGCCCCCTCAAGCCACGGACACCGGGGTCAGGAGACGCCCAGCTCCTTGGCGTTGGCCTTGAGGTCCTCCAGGCCACCGCACATGAAGAACGCCTGCTCGGGGAAGTGGTCGTAGTCGCCGTCGCAGATCGCGTTGAACGCGGCGATCGACTCGTCCAGCGGAACGTCCGACCCGTCGACGCCGGTGAACTGCTTGGCGGCGTGGGTGTTCTGGGACAGGAAGCGCTCCACACGACGGGCACGGTGGACGACGAGCTTGTCCTCCTCGCCGAGCTCGTCGATACCGAGGATCGCGATGATGTCCTGGAGGTCCTTGTACTTCTGCAGGATCGTCTTGACGCGCATGGCGGCGTCGTAGTGGTCCTGCGCGATGTAGCGCGGGTCCAGGATGCGGGACGTGGAGTCCAGCGGGTCCACGGCCGGGTAGATGCCCTTCTCGGAGATCGGACGGGAGAGAACCGTCGTCGCGTCGAGGTGGGCGAACGTGGTGGCCGGGGCCGGGTCGGTCAGGTCGTCCGCGGGGACGTAGATCGCCTGCATCGAGGTGATCGAGTGACCACGCGTCGAGGTGATGCGCTCCTGCAGCTGACCCATCTCGTCGGCCAGGTTCGGCTGGTAACCCACCGCGGACGGCATACGGCCGAGCAGCGTGGAGACCTCGGAACCGGCCTGCGTGAAGCGGAAGATGTTGTCGATGAAGAACAGCACGTCCTGCTTCTGGACGTCACGGAAGTACTCGGCCATGGTCAGGCCGGCCAGCGCGACGCGCAGACGGGTGCCCGGGGGCTCGTCCATCTGGCCGAAGACCAGGGCGGTCTTGTCCAGAACGCCGGACTCTTCCATCTCCGCGATGAGGTCGTTGCCCTCACGGGTGCGCTCACCGACGCCCGCGAAGACGGAGACGCCCTCGTGGAGGTTGGCGACACGCATGATCATTTCCTGGATCAGCACGGTCTTGCCGACACCGGCACCACCGAACAGACCGATCTTGCCGCCCTTGACGTACGGGGTGAGAAGGTCGACGACCTTCAGGCCCGTCTCGAACATCTCGGTCTTCGACTCGAGCTGGTCGAACGCGGGGGCCTTGCGGTGGATGGACCAGCGCTCGCCCTCGTAGGTCTCGTCGACGTTCAGCACCTCACCGAGGGTGTTGAACACCTTGCCCTTGGTGAAGTCGCCGACCGGGACGCTGATGCCCGTGCCGGTGTCGGTCACGGTGGTCTGGCGGACCAGACCGTCGGTGGGCTGCATGGAGATGGTGCGGACCAGGCCGTCACCCAGGTGCTGGGCGACCTCGAGGGTCAGCGTCTTCTTCTCGCCGGCGTTGGCCGGGTCGGCCACCTCGACGTGAAGGGCGTTGTACATCTCCGGCATGGCGTCGACGGGGAATTCCACGTCGACGACCGGGCCGATGACCCGGGCGACGCGGCCCGTGGCAACGGCCGTCTCAACTGTCGTCGTCATTACCTGTCACTCCCCGCGGTCGCGTCGGCCAGGGCTGCGGTGCCACCGACGATCTCGCTGATTTCCTGGGTGATTTCGGCCTGGCGGGCCGCGTTGGCAAGTCGGGAGAGCGTGGTGATCAGGTCTCCCGCGTTGTCGGTCGCCGACTTCATCGCGCGGCGGGTGGCGGCGTGCTTGGAGGCAGCCGACTGGAGCAGCGCGTTGTAGATACGGCTCTCGACGTAGCGCGGCAGCAGGGCGTCGAGGACGTCCTCCGCCGACGGTTCGAACTCGTACAGCGGACGGGGCTCGCCCTTGGCGGGCGCGTCCGTACCGGCGGCCGCCGACGACTCGGTGGCCACGTCCTCAAGGCGGAGCGGCAGCAGCCGGCCGTCGACCGCCGTCTGCGTCATCATCGAGACGAACTCGGTGTAGACGATGTGGAGTTCGTCCACTCCGCCGTCCGCCGTGTCCTTCTCTATGGCATCGATGAGCGGCCCCGCGATCTGCTTCGCGTCCGCGTACGAGGGCTCGTCCGTGAAACCGGTCCACGAGTGCGAGATGGTGCGCTCACGGAAGTTGTAGTGGGCGATGCCACGGCGGCCGACGATGTACGTGTCGACCTCCTTGCCCTCCGCCTCGAGGCGAGCGGTCAGCCGCTCCGCCGCCTTGATGGCGTTCGAGTTGAAGGCGCCGGCCAGGCCACGGTCGCTCGACAGGAGCAGAACCGCGGCGCGGGTCGCCGACTCCACCTCGGTGGTCAGCGGGTGCTTGGTGTTCGAACCGGTACCTACGGCCGTGACCGCGCGGGTGAGCTCGGTCGCGTAAGGGGTGGAGGCCGCCACCTTGCGCTGCGCCTTGACGACGCGCGAGGCGGCGATCATCTCCATCGCCTTGGTGATCTTCTTGGTCGCGGTGACGGATCGGATGCGACGCTTGTAGACCCGGAGCTGGGCTCCCATGAGTCAGGTCCCTTCCTTACGTCACTTGGCGGCAGCGGCCGGAGCGTCCTCGCCGAGCAGCTTGCCGTCGGCGGTCTCGAACTGCTTCTTGAACTCCGCGACCGCGTCGGCCATGGCCTGCAGGGTGTCGTCCGACATCTTGCCGCCCTCCTTGATGGAGGTCATCAGGCCCTGCTCCTTGCGGTGCAGGTACTCGAGGAGCTCCTTCTCGAAGCGGCGGATGTCGCCGACCGGGACGTCGTCCATCTTGCCGGTGGTGCCGGCCCAGATGGAGATGACCTGGTCCTCCGTGGCCATCGGCTGGTACTGCGGCTGCTTGAGCAGCTCGACCATGCGCTGACCGCGCTCCAGCTGGGCCTTCGACGCGGCGTCCAGGTCGGAACCGAAGGCGGCGAACGCCTCCAGCTCGCGGAACTGGGCGAGGTCGACACGGAGCCGGCCGGAGACCTGGCGGATCGCCTTGTGCTGGGCGGAGCCACCGACACGGGAGACCGAGATACCGACGTTCAGGGCCGGGCGCTGGCCGGCGTTGAACAGGTCGGACTCCAGGAAGCACTGGCCGTCGGTGATGGAGATGACGTTGGTCGGGATGAACGCCGACACGTCGTTGGCCTTGGTCTCGACGATCGGCAGACCGGTCATCGAGCCCGCACCCATCTCGTCGGAGAGCTTCGCGCAGCGCTCCAGCAGGCGGGAGTGCAGGTAGAAGACGTCACCGGGGTAGGCCTCGCGGCCCGGCGGACGGCGCAGCAGCAGGGACACGGCGCGGTAGGCGTCGGCCTGCTTCGACAGGTCGTCGAAGATGATGAGGACGTGCTTGCCCTCGTACATCCACTGCTGACCGATGGCCGAACCGGTGTACGGCGCAAGGTACTTGAAGCCGGCCGGGTCGGACGCCGGGGCGGCGACGATGGTCGTGTACTCCAGGGCGCCGGCCTCTTCGAGGGAGCCACGCACGGAGGCGATCGTGGAACCCTTCTGACCGATGGCGACGTAGATACAGCGGACCTGCTTCGACGGGTCGCCGGTACGCCAGTTGTCGCGCTGGTTGATGATCGTGTCGACAGCCAGGGCGGTCTTGCCGGTCTGACGGTCACCGATGATCAGCTGACGCTGGCCACGGCCGATCGGGGTCATCGCGTCGACGGCCTTGTAGCCCGTCTCCATCGGCTCGTGCACCGACTTGCGCTGCATGACCGTGGGGGCCTGCAGCTCAAGGGCACGACGACCGCTGGTCTCGATCTCGCCGAGACCGTCGATCGGGTTGCCGAGCGGGTCGACGACGCGGCCGAGGTAACCCTCGCCCACGGCGACGGAGAGCACCTCACCGGTGCGCTGCACCGGCTGGCCCTCCTCGATGCCGCTGAACTCGCCGAGGACGACCGCACCGATCTCGCGCTCTTCCAGGTTCAGCGCGAGGCCGAGGGTGCCGTCCTCGAACTTCAGCAGTTCGTTGGCCATGGCCGAGGGCAGGCCCTCGACCTTCGCGATGCCGTCACCGGCAAGGGTGACCGTACCGACCTCCTCGCGCGAGGCCGCGTCCGGCTTGTACGACTGGACGAAGTTCTCCAGCGCGTCCCGGATCTCCTCCGGCCGGATCGTGAGCTCCGCCATCTGGGTTCCCTGCTCTCCTTGTTGGGCCCGAAGTCTTTGGGGGTCTGGGGCTGTTTCCCTCAGCGGCTGTGCCGCGGGCCCCCAGCAATCTTCTGCAATTTCTGCACGACCCAACCGGGCCGCTGTTCTTCTTGTTGGCCGGGTGGCCGTCAGCCGGCCAACCGCCGGGACGCCTCCGCGAGGCGCTCCGAGATCGTGCCGTCGATGACTTCCTCACCGACCCGTACGGAGATCCCGCCGAGGACCGTGGGGTCCACGTCCAGGTTCAGATGCATCTGGCGTCCGTACAGCTTCGCCAGCGCAGCGCCGAGACGCTGCTTCTGTCCCTCCGTGAGCGGCACCGCCGAGGTGACGACGGCCACCGCCCTGTCCCTGCGTGCCGCGGCGAGCCGGGACAGGGCCTCGAGGCCCGCCTCCAGGCTACGTCCCCGCGGCCGTGTCACAAGGCGCACGACCAGCCGCTCGGTCACCGGGTTGGCCCGGCCGCCGAGCAGGCTGTGCAGCAGCGCGCTCTTCGCCTCGATCGAGGCCGCCCGGTCGGTCAGTGCGGCGCGCAGTGCGGCGCTGGACTGGACGATCCGGCCGAACCGGAACACCTCGTCCTCGACGTCGTCGAGCGTGTTCGCCTGCTGAGCCGCCGTCAGGTCGGCGGTGGCCGCAAGCTCCTCCACCGAGTCGACGAGGTCACGCGAACGCGACCAGCGCGCGCGGACCATCCCGGTGACCAGGTCGAGGGCCGGGCCGTCGACGCGTCCGGTCAGCAGCCGTCGCGCGAGTTCGGCCCTTGCCTCACCGGACTGCACCGGGTCGGTCAGGACCCGACGCAGGGCGACCTCGCGGTCGAGGAAGTCGGTGACGGCGGCCAGCTGCTCGGCGAGCTGCCCGGCGTCGACCGACGAGGAGTCGGTCAGCGCCTCGAGACGCTCTCGCGCGGCTGCGTGCGCTTCGCGGCTCGCTCCGTTCATGGCGTGGCCTCGGCCTTCGCCGCGCTCTCCTCGAGCCCGTCGAGGAAGCGGTCGACCGTACGGCTCTGGCGGGCGTGGTCCTCGAGGGACTCACCGACCAGCTTGCCGGCCAGCTCGGTGGCGAGCCTGCCCACGTCCTGACGGAGCGCCGCGACCACGGCCTTGCGGTCCGCCTCGATCTGGGCGTGACCGGCGGCGACGATCTCCTCGCGCTGCCGCTGACCTTCCGCCCTCATCTCCTGGATGATCGTGGCGCCCTGCTCGGTCGCCTCCTGGCGCAGGCGTGCGGCCTCGTGCCTGGCTTCGGCGAGCTGAGCCCGGTACTGCTCAAGGATCTGCGTGGCTTCGGCCTGGGCCTCCGCCGCGCGCTCCAGGCCGCCCTCGATCGCGTCGTGCCGCTCTTCCAGGGTCTTCTGGATGTTGGGCAGGAGCTTCTTGCCGAGGACGCCGAAGACGATGAAGAAGCAGATCAGGCCGACGATCAATTCCGCTGTGTCGGGAATGAGAGGATTCTCAGCCCCCGCCTCAGCCAGGAAGGCCATCATGTCTGAACCTTTCGTCGAGAGTGGCTACTGGTCGTCAGCTGCTGAAGACGAAGGGAACGACCAGGCCGAGCAGCGCCAGCACCTCACAGAGCGCGAAGCCGAGGAACATGTTGGTACGGATGATCGGCATGGCCTCGGGCTGACGGGCCATGGCCTCGATGGAGTGACCGAAGACCAGACCGATGCCGACGCCGGGGCCGATGGCGGCGAGACCGTAGGCGATCGCGCCCATACGACCCGCGACGGTGGAGGCAGCAAGGTTAACGAGCTCGGCAGACATTTCCCTGTCTTCCTTTTGTGATGTGTGCGATGCGGTCCGCCGGGAGGGCTTCCCGGCGGCGGTGATGCGGGAGGGGTGCAGTGCGGGTCAGTGACCCTCTTCGAGCGCTCCCTGGATGTAGATCGAGGCGAGGAGCGTGAAGATGTACGCCTGAAGGAACTGGATCAGTACCTCCAGGGTGGTCATGGCGAGCGCCAGCAGGAACGAGCCACCGGCGACGGCCGACATGATCGACGGAGTGAGCAGGTACCAGGTCGCCACGCTGAACATCACGATCAGCATGTGGCCGGCGAACATGTTGGCCCACAGCCGCACCGCGAGGGTGAACGGGCGCAGGATCACGTTCGAGAAGAACTCCAGCAGGACGATCAGCGGAATGAGGGGCTTCGGCAGACCGTCGAGCCAGACCAGGTTCTTGACGCCGCCCCTGAACCCGTGCGTCTTGAACGTGAGGAACATGTACGTGACGTACACCAGCGCCGCGAGTCCGACCGGGTACGCGAAGCGCGAGGTCGCCGGGAACTGCGCCACCGGGATGATGGACATCACGTTCATGATCCACACGAAGAAGAAGATCGACGTGAGGAAGGGGACGTACTTGCTGCCCTTCTTGCCGATCACTTCGAGGGCGATGCTGCGCGCGACGAAGTTGTAACCGATCTCGCCGACCAGCTGCAGCTTCCCGGGGACCAGCTTCGGCTTGCGGAACGCGGCAGCGAAGAAGCCGATCACGACCAGCATGCAGATGATCGTCAGGAGCATCGGCTTCGTGAAGTCGAAGCCGCCGACGCTGAAGATCGGCTTGAAGTTGAACGAGTGAAGGCCCGGCGCGGGAAAGGCACAGTCAGCATTGATGTGGCAGCCGCTTTCAGCGAGCAGCATGTGGGCACTCACCCGTGACTCCTTCGTCGTGACGCATAAGTAACGGCAACCTTGTGTGTCAGCGCGGCTGGTGAGGCCGCTGATCGGCACTGGGGACGTGGTGGTGTGACGGTGCCGCCGCAGTCCGTGGGGCGCATCCGCCGAGGGCCCGGCCGCTCGGATTCCGTGCTGTGATCACAGCTCCCGGTCCGAGTACGCCAGCGACCGTGGAGGCGATGTCCTGCCCCGCTCGAGAAGCGGAAGGAACCCCCACCGGAAGCGCTTCCGGACGATAGCAGATAGGCATGTATCGCCTTTACGTGCCCCCTACGCCGCATCACGGGACTCCGCCTTGACCGGGTCCGCCTCCTTGGCAGGCACGGACGGCACGGGGTCCACGTAGAGCATGCGGCTGGTGAGACTCTGCTTCACCTGGCCACCGACCCACGCGAGAGCGGTGGCCAGCAGGCTGAGACCGAAGGCCCGGCCGTTGAACAACGTGGTGTCGCTGAAGGCGATGACGAAAATGCCGATGAGCAGCATCTGCACGGTGTAGACGAGCAGCCCGGCGGTCATCGCCACCTGCGGCTTGTCCTGCGTGAGGCGCATCAGCGCGGCGGAGCCGAGTCCGAAGAAGCCGGCGACCACCGCGAGGGCCACCAGCCCGCCGACCAGACCCTTCTCACCGGCGACGACCGCGCTGACAACGGTGGCGACGATTCCCACGGGGGCGGCGATGATCGCTGCTCCCCGGAGGATCCGGACGTCGTTTGGCTGCATGCGGACGGCTCCAACGGAAGTGGGGGTCGAGACGTGGTGACCGGGTGTCATCGATCGGTGACCCGGTGCAGTGCAGAGGTTAACGCGAGGAGGTGTGGGCGCTTCGGGCCAAAGGACCGTTCCGCCAGGGCCTTTCGGCGCTTCACTCAACTGGTAGTGAACGCTATCACAAACTATTTGATGCGGTCTTTACCTACTTGGTGTGCCCGCTGTCACACATGAGAGTGACAGCGCGCGTCTGTGCAAAATCAGGGCTGCTTTGTCTGATATTGGGGCACTTTACTCCCCCACGACTTGGCAATGCTCTAGTCAGATTCTTACCTTGCGGAAGTCAGCGGGAGGTACCGGCGTTCCGTCGGTCCACCAGGGGCTGACGGGCACTCACAGCCGTCGCTCCGTTGACTCCCGCCACACCGGCGACGACCGGGGCGCGCTCCTCCTCGGCCGCGTCCTCCGCGGGCGCGGGTTCGGTGACCGCGCCGCGGCGGTAGCGCGGCGGGACGAGGTGCTCGGCCCAGCTCGGGGTGCGCGGGGTGAAGCGCGGCAGCAGGAGCAGGGCGAGGCCCACCGCGCTGAGGATCACGATGCCCAGGACGATCCACATGGACGCCGAGTTGACCGAGTAGGCGAGCGCGCCGAACGCGATGAGCGCCGACCAGAAGTACATGATCAGCACCGCCCGGCTGTGCGAGTGGCCGATCTCCAGGAGCCGGTGGTGCAGATGCCCGCGGTCGGCGGCGAACGGCGACTGGCCGCGCCAGGTGCGCCGCACGATGGCGAGGACCAGGTCCGCGGTCGGCACCGCGATGATCGTCAGCGGCAGCAGCAGCGGGATGTAGACGGGCACCGTCTGGTGCACGGCCGCCTTCTCGGACCCGACGAACAGCTTCAACGCGTCCGGGTCGACCTGGCCCGTGATGGAGATCGCACCCGCGGCCAGCACCAGGCCGATCAGCATCGAACCGGAGTCGCCCATGAAGATCCGCGCGGGATGCATGTTGTGCGGCAGGAAGCCGATGCACATGCCCATGAGGATCGCCGAGAACAGCGTGGCCGGTGCGGCCGCCTCGATGCCGTACGAGTACCAGATCCGGTAGGCGTACAGGAAGAACGCCGCGGCCGCGATGCAGACCATGCCGGAGGCCAGGCCGTCGAGGCCGTCGACGAAGTTGACCGCGTTGATGGTGATGACGACGAGCGCCACCGTCAGCAGGGTGCCCTGCCACTGGGTGAGCGCCACGCTGCCGACGCCCGGGATGGGCAGCCACAGGATCGTCAGACCTTGCATGACCATGACGCCGGCGGCGATCATCTGGCCGCCGAGCTTGATCAGGGCGTCGATCTCGAACTTGTCGTCCAGGACGCCGATCAGCCAGATGAGCGCCGCTCCGGAGAGCAGCGCCCGCGGCTCGTTCGACTTCTCGAAGACCTCACTGAGGTTGGTCAGATGGTCGGCGACCAGCAGGCCCGCGCACAGGCCGAAGAACATGGCGATACCGCCGAGGCGCGGAGTCGGTTCCCGGTGCACGTCACGGGCCCGGATCTCCGGCATGGCTCCGGCCACGATCGCGAATTTCCGTACCGGGCCTGTCAGCAGGTACGTCACCGCGGCCGTGATGCAGAGCGTCAGCAGGTATTCACGCACAGGCTTCCCCACAGGTCTCGCTGGCCATCTCAGCCCCACACCCTAGCGACGGACGCATATGAGTGAGGACTTCCGGGTAGCGACGATGGTTGCACGCGTGCCTGTGCACGCAGGCTGCACCCAGGTTTACCGGAGTGCGAGTACCCCCGCTCAACCGGGGTACGGCTGAAATCTACCGGTCAGCCCGCGCACCTCGTCACGCGCCTTCGTGCTGTCGGTCTCGCCGCGCAGCACCTCCGCGAGCAGGGCGGCGATCCGGTCCATCTCCTCCTCCCCCATGCCCTGGGTGGTGAGCGCGGCCGTGCCGAGCCGCAGGCCGCGGGCGTCGCCGTGCGGCAGTGCGCAGCAGTCGAGCACCATTCCGGCCGCGGCGAGCCGGCCGCGGGCGGTGCGTCCGTCGGTGCCGAGCGGTACCGGGTCGGCGGTGATCAGGTGTGTGTCGGTGCCGCCGGTGGTGACGACCAGGCCCTCCTTGGCCAGCCGGGCCGCGAGCACCCTCGCATTGGCGACCACCTGATGGGTGTACGCGGCGAAGGCCGGTGTTGCCGCCTCGCCGAAGGCGACGGCCTTCGCGGCGATGGAGTGCATCTGCGCGCCGCCCTGCGTGAAGGGGAACACGGCGCGGTCGACCCGCTCCGCGAGTTCGGCGCCGCACAGGATCATTCCGCCACGCGGGCCGCGCAGGACCTTGTGCGTGGTGGCGCAGACGACGTCGGCGTACGGCACCGGGCTGGGCGCCGCTCCCCCGGCGACGAGCCCGATGGGGTGCGCCGCATCCGCGATCAGATAGGCGCCCACCTCGTCGGCGACCTCGCGGAAGAGGGCGTAGTCGATGTGCCGCGGGTAGGCGATGGAACCGCACACGATCGCCTTCGGCCGGTGCGAGAGGGCGAGCGTGCGCACCTGGTCGTAGTCGATGAGCCCGGTCTCGGCGTCCACCCCGTATCCGACGAAGTCGAACCAGCGGCCGGAGAAGTTGGCGGGCGAGCCGTGCGTGAGGTGACCGCCGTAGGGCAGGCCGAGGGCGAGGACGGTGTCGCCGGGGCGCAGCAGGGCGGCGTACGCGGCGAGGACGGCCGAAGAGCCCGAGTGGGACTGCACGTTGGCGTGCTCGGCGCCGAAGAGGGCCTTCGCCCGTTCCACAGCCACGCGTTCGGCCACGTCGACGATCTCGCAGCCGCCGTGGTGCCGGGCGCCCGGATAGCCCTCGGCGTACTTGTTGGACAGGGCCGAGCCGAGCGCGGCCAGGACGGCCGGCGAGGTGAAGTTCTCCGCGGCCACGAGCTGGAGCGTCGTCGACTGCCGGTCGAGCTCCCCGAGCAGGATCTCGGCCAGCTCGGGATCCTGCTGCCGCAGGACGTCGGCGGTCTGAGGGGCATGGGTGACCGGCATGGTGGACTCCGGGCGTCGACGATGACGTACGACCAATGTAGGCCCGGTCCCCCTGGGCTGCGCGGTGCTTACCTCCTCGCGGGCAGGCCCGTCAGCGCCGTCACCACCGGATCCAGTGCCTGGTGTATCTCGTCGCCGATCGAGCGGAAGAACGTCAGCGGCGCGCCGTAGGGGTCGTACACCTCGTCCGCCTCGGCCGTCGGGGCCAGGAGCCACCCGCGTAGAGCGGCCGCCGCGCGGACCAGGGCCCGGGCACGGACGACCACGCCGTCCTCCAGCGGGGGCAGGGTCGCGGGGTCGATCGCCCGGACCAGGCGGGTGAACTCCTTCAGGGTGAACGTGCGCAGGCCTGCCGAATGGCCCATGGAGATGACCTGGCCGCGGTGGTCGCGGGTCGCCGTCAGGACGAGGTCGGCCATGATGACGTGCTCGTCGAGCAGTTCGCGGCCGGTGAAGCCGGAGGCGTCCGCGCCGAAGTCGGCGAGGACCCGCTCCGCGTTGGCCTCCATGGGCGCGCCCTCGTGGCCCCAGGTGCCCGCGCTCTCCACGATCAGCGCGCCGCCCAGGACGCCGAGGCGCTGCGTCACGAGATGCCGGGTCAGCCGCTCGGTGATGGGCGAGCGGCACACGTTGCCGGTGCTGACGTGGAGGATGCGGAAGCAGTCGCGTGGAAGCCCGACAAACGTTGTCGTGATCTCCGTCGCCCGTTCCCCGTTGCCTATGCCACGCCCCGCGTCAGGGGCTGTCAATTGGCCACCTCGAGGTCGGGTACGACCTTGCGCAGCTCCTCCGGCGACAGTGCGCCCTCACGCAGCAGCACCGGCACGCGGCCGGTGACGTCCACGATGGAGGACGGGATGTTGCCGGGCGTCGGGCCGCCGTCGAGGTAGACGGAGACGGAGTCGCCGAGCATCTCCTGCGCGGCGTCACAGGTCTCCGGCGACGGGTGCCCGGTGATGTTGGCGGAGGAGACGGCCATGGGGCCGACCTCGGTCAGCAGTTCGATGGCGACCGGGTGCAGCGGCATGCGCACGGCGACCGTGCCCCGGGTCTCGCCCAGGTCCCACTGGAGCGACGGCTGGTGCCTGGCGACGAGGGTGAGCGCGCCCGGCCAGAAGGCGTCGACGAGCTCCCAGGCCATCTCGGAGAAGTCCGTGACGAGACCGTGGAGCGTGTTCGGGGAGCCGATCAGCACCGGAGAGGGCATGTTGCGGCCCCGGCCCTTGGCCTCCAGCAGGTCGCCGACGGCCTCCGAGGAGAACGCGTCCGCACCGATGCCGTACACCGTGTCGGTCGGGAGGACCACGAGCTCGCCACGGCGGACGGCGGACGCGGCTTCACGCAGACCGGTCGTGCGGTCGGTCGCGTCATTGGTGTCGTATCGCCGAGCCATGTCTAGCGGGCCTCCTCGTACACGTACGTCCGGGAAAAGGTGTGGGGGGCGGTCACGGCAGCGCCTTGCGGGCGGTCGCGAACCGCGGACGGTTGTTGAGGTCCGGGTGGTCGGCCGCGTCGGCCCAGCCCCGCTCCTCGGTGAAGATCCACGGCACCTGGCCGCCCTGGGTGTCGGCGTGCTCGATGACGACGACGCCGCCGGGGCGCAGGAGCCGGTGTGCGGTCCGCTCCAGACCGCGGATGAGTTCGAGGCCGTCCTCGCCCGAGAACAGGGCGAGTTCGGGATCGTAGTCCCGTGCCTCGGGAGCGACGTACTCCCACTCGGTCAGCGGGATGTAGGGCGGGTTGGAGACGACCAGGTCGACCTGGCCGTCGAGGTCGTGGAAGGCCTCGAGGGCGTTGCCCTGACGCAGGTCGACCCGGGAGCCGGCCACGTTCTTGCGGGTCCACCGGAGCGCGTCCTCGGACAGCTCCACGGCGTGCACGCGCGAGCGCGGGACCTCCTGGGCCAGGGCGAGCGCGATGGCGCCGGAGCCCGTGCACAGGTCGACGATGCAGGGCTCCACGACATCCATGGCGCGTACGGCGTCTATGGCCCACCCGACCACGGACTCCGTCTCCGGGCGCGGCACGAACACGCCCGGCCCCACCTGGAGTTCGAGGTACCGGAAGTAGGCCCGCCCGGTGATGTGCTGGAGCGGCTCACGCTGCTCGCGCCGGGCGATGACCTCCCAGTAGCGGGCGTCGAAGTCCGAGTTCTTCACGGAGTGCAGCTCGCCCCGCTTCACGCCGTGCACGAACGCGGCGAGCTCCTCCGCGTCGTTGCGCGGCGAGGGCACGCCGGCGTCGGCCAGCCGCTGGGTGGCCTGTGCCACCTCTGCGAGCAGCAGGTTCACGCAAGTCCTCCGTGTCGTACTGGGTCGTGCGTACGGCCTTTACGCGGCGGCCAGTTTCGCCGCCGAGTCCGCGTCGACGCAGGCCTGGATCACCGCGTCGAGGTCGCCGTCCAGGACCTGGTCAAGGTTGTACGCCTTGAAGCCCACGCGGTGGTCCGAAAGGCGATTCTCCGGGAAGTTGTACGTACGGATCTTCTCGGAGCGGTCGACGGTGCGGACCTGGCTGCGGCGGGCGTCGGCGGCCTCCCGCTCCGCCTCCTCCTGCGCCGCTGCGAGCAGCCTGGAGCGCAGGATACGCAGTGCCTGCTCCTTGTTCTGCAGCTGGCTCTTCTCGTTCTGGCAGGAGGCGACCACTCCGGTCGGGATGTGCGTGATGCGCACGGCGGAGTCGGTCGTGTTGACGGACTGGCCGCCGGGTCCGGAGGAGCGGTAGACGTCGATGCGGAGGTCGTTGGGGTTGATCTCCACGTCGACCTCCTCGGCCTCCGGGGTCACCAGGACACCCGCGGCCGACGTGTGGATACGGCCCTGCGACTCGGTCGCCGGCACACGCTGCACACGGTGCACGCCGCCCTCGTACTTCAGGCGCGCCCAGACGCCCTGCCCGGGCTCGGTGGCGCCCTGGCCGCCCTTGGTCTTCACGGCGACCTGGACGTCCTTGTAGCCGCCCAGCTCGGACTCGGTGGCGTCGATGATCTCGGTCTTCCAGCCGACGCGCTCGGCGTAGCGCAGGTACATGCGCAGCAGGTCGCCGGCGAACAGCGCCGACTCGTCGCCGCCCGCGCCCGCCTTGATCTCGAGGATCACGTCCTTGTCGTCGCTGGGGTCGCGAGGGACCAGCAGGAGGCGCAGCTTCTCTGTGAGCTCCTCGCGCTGCTTCTCCAGCTCCTTGACCTCGGCGGCGAAGTCCGGGTCGTCCGCGCCGAGTTCACGCGCGGTCTCGACGTCGTCGCCGGTCTGCTTCCAGGAGCGGTAGGTGGCGACGATCGGGGTGAGCTCGGCATAGCGCTTGTTCAGCTTGCGCGCGTTGGCCTGGTCGGCGTGGACCGACGGGTCGGCGAGCTTCGTCTCCAGGTCGGCGTGCTCACCGACGAGATCCTCGACGGCCTCGAACATCTTGGGCTCCTGAAATGCGGAAAGGAATTCGGAAGGCGGACGACCAAAAACGCCGGTCCCGGCGCGCCTGTGGAGGGCGCGGCCGTGGACCGGCGAATGGAAGCCCGCTACTTCTTGGAGCCGGCTCCAGCCTTGCCGAAGCGGGCCTCGAAGCGGGCCACGCGGCCACCGGTGTCGAGGATCTTCTGCTTGCCCGTGTAGAACGGGTGGCACTCGGAGCAGACCTCGGCGCGGATGGTGCCGCTGGAGATCGTGCTGCGGGTGGTGAACGACGCGCCACAGGTGCAGCTGACCTGCGTCTCGACGTACTCGGGGTGGATGTCGCGCTTCAAGGTGTCTCCTAGTTTCGGGAGGGCGCCGGGTCGCATCCGCGGGATACGGAGGCGTGAACCGGGGCCGACGTACCAGTCTGCCAGGACTGGCGCCATCCCCCAAAACCGGGGGCTCGCCTGTTCTATTCCGGGCAGGTCTCGGGCAGGCTCGCCGTGCCGCTCAGCCGGCGCTGACGACGCCCTTCGCGTCACCCGTGGCCGTCCCGGCGGTCGCCGACTTCGGGATCGCCCGGTCGTTCCTCAGGGCCGTCCAGACCTGCTCGGCCTTGTTCTTCTCCACGACGACACGGTTCCGGTTGGCCGGGTCGTACTGCACCGGCATGGTGACCATGGTCATCTTCGAGGAGCCGATGCCCTTGAGGCCGCCCGCGAACGACATCAGGGAGTTCACCGACCCCAGGTGGGAGTCGGCGGTCACGGCCTTGGTGGCGGTGTCGGCGAGGTCGTAGAGCTTCTTCGGGTTGGTGAAGACGCCGAGGTGCTTGACCCGGTCGACCAGCGCCTTGACGAAGGCCTGCTGGAGCTGGATGCGGCCGAGGTCGGAGCCGTCGCCGACGCCGTGCCGGGTGCGGACCAGGCCGAGGGCCTGCTCACCGTCGAGGGTGTGCGCGCCCGCCTTGAGGGCGAGGTGGCTCTCGCGGTCGTCGATGGCCTTGGTCGTGGTGATCGGGACGCCGCCGAGCTCGTCGATGAGCTTCTGGAAGCCCTTGAAGTCGACCTCGAGGTAGTGGTCCATGCGGATGTCCGTGATGGACTCGACGGTCTTCACCGCGCACGCCGCACCGCCCGTGGAATAGGCGGAGTTGAACATCACGCCCTGGGCTGCGGGATGGGTGCCGCCGTGGGTGTCGGTGCACTCGGGGCGGTCGATGATGGTGTCCCGCGGGACGGAGACCACGCTGGCGCGCTTGTGGCCCTTGTACACGTGCACGATCATCGCGGTGTCGGAGCGGGCGCTGCCGTCGTCCGCGCCGCCGCCGAGCTTCTTGTTGCCGCCGGCGCGGGAGTCCGAGCCGAGCACGAGGATGTTCTCGGAGCCGTTGTCGACCTTGGTCGGCCGGGACGTGCCGAGGGCCGAGTCGATGTCGACGCTCTTGATGTTGCCGTTGAGCTTGAAGTACAGGTACCCGGCTCCGGTGCCACCCAGCACGACGATCCCCGCGGCGGTCCAGGCCGTGATCAGAAGGCCCTTGTGGCGCCTGCTGCGGGGCTTACGGCGGCGGCCCTTGGCGCTGTTGCGCGGGCCGCTGGTACCGGAATCGCCCGGTATGCCGGGATCCGGCGTGCTCTCGGCGGTCATGTGCTCCTCGTTCTCGTCCGGTCGGTTACCCCCTGATTCCAGGGACAGGCCTGTCGATACGGGTCGTACCGCACCATCGTCGCTCCATCCGGTCAGACGGAGAAACCCGAGAAAGGGTTGCACGACGCACTGTGCCCACACGGTGGACGTCTGGACACAGTGCGTCACATACGTTTACAGGCGTAACGCGCTCACCTGCGGTTTCAGCCGAAGAGGTCGTACGACTGGAAACCGGTGCCGACCGAGACTCTTGTGGCAAAGATCTCGCTTGTGGCCTTACCGGTGCCCTTGTACAGATACAGCGTGCCGCCGGGCGTACGGGCCAGGAAGTCGGCCTTGCCGTCCCCGCTGACGTCGCCGATCGCGTCGAAGGCGTTGTAGCCGGTCCAGGCGCTGCGCACCTTGATGCGGGCCGAGAAGGCACCCGTGCCCGACTTGCCGGTGCCCTTGTACAGGTACAGGTCGCCGGTGCTCTTGTTGCGGGCGAGCAGGTCGGCCTTGCCGTCGCCGGTGAAGTCCCCCTTGCCGCGCAGGGAGTTGTACTGGTTCCAGCCCGTGCCGACCTTCACGCGGGTGGCGAAGGTGCCGTTGCCCTTGCCCGGGTAGATCCACAGGGCGCCGGCCGAGTCGACCGAGAGGACGTCGGGCAGGTAGTCGCCGGTGACGTCGCCCGGGGTGACGATGCGGGTGCGCGTCGTCCAGCCGCTGAACATCTTGGTCCTGGACCACGAGCCGGTCGAGGGCACGTAGTGCAGCCAGTAGACGTCGCCGGTGGAGCTCTGGCGGAGCACGAGGTCCTGGTAGCCGTCCCGGTTCAGGTCGCTCTGCAGGACGAGGTTGAAGCCGTCGAACTGGCCCAGGGACACGCGCGCGGCGAACGAGCTGCCCGTGGAGTCCTTCTCGAACGCCTCCTTGGTGGAGGAGCTGCGCACGAACAGGTCGGCCTTGCCGTCGGTGTAGCTGAGGTTGGCGTCGTCGACGTTCGCATAGGCGGCGCCCACGTACGTGCTGACCTTGGAGAAGACGCTGTAGAAGCCCTTCTTCACGCAGTCCGTCACGCCCCACGAGACGACGCCGACGATGCGGTTGTTCACGACGAGCGGGCCGCCGGAGTCGCCGTTGCAGGCCGCCTTCGTGCCGCTGTCGCTGCCGCTCTGCGTTCCGGCGCAGATCATGTGGCCCTTGACGTACTCGCTGCCGTAGACGCCGGAGCAGGTGGTGTCGGCGTGGATGGTCAGCGTGGCCGACTTCAGCGTCTCGGAGATGTCCTGGCTGGTGGAGCTGGTGCGTCCCCAGCCGTAGAGCTTGGCGCTGGTGCCGCCCGCGTAGGAGGCGGTGTCGCCGGACGTCGTCATCCGGATCGGCGTGGCCTTGACCGGGGCGGTGAGGGTGAGGACGCCGATGTCGTTGTTGATCGTCGTCGGGCTGTACGACGGGTGGGTCCACTGCCTGAGCGGCAGCGAGACGGTGCCGCCGTGCAGGTCGGTGTTGCCGGAGCTGTCGGTGGTGGGCAGCTGCGAGGTGCCGGTCAGGACGGCGCCGTACGCCTTCCAGTTGTAGCTCTTGCCGGACTCGTCCTTGGTGCAGTGCGCCGCGGTGAGGACCTTCGTCGGCGAGACGACCGTGCCGCCGCAGAAGAACCCGATGTCGTCGCTCTCGTCGGTGGTGCCCCGGTCGTCGTAGTACCAGAGCTGCGCCATCCAGGGCGCCGACGTGATGGCGGTGTCGGTGCCGCCGATGACGTACGGGCTCACGGTCGAACCGGTGGAACTGGTGGAACTGGTCGAATCAGTCGAGCCGGTCGAACCGGTCGTGCTCGCGCTGAAGGACGACTTCGGCGTCGCCTTCCCCGCGGTGCCGTCGGTGGCGAGCGCACCGGCGATGCGCCGCTTCAGCTCGGCGGTCGGAACGGAGCTGGTCGCGGGCTTGGTCTTCGGCGTCGGCACGGTGGTCGCGGCGTTCGCCGACGAGCTCAGCAGCGCGGCGGCGACGGCCGCGGCGACACCGGCGGCGGCGACGGGCAGGGCGAGCCGTATCCGGCGTCTGTGACGGCCGGATCCGGACAGGGGTGTGGACAAGAGTGTTCCCCCCAGGGCACATGTGACAGGAGGGGCGCGCGAGTGCGCCCTTCCCTATCAGCGCCGAAAGGCCTCCCTCCGTCACCGAAGTGAACGGGGGGAGGCCTTTCTTGGGAGACTCTTGGAACTGACTGGAGACTGCGCCTCAGTCGCCGTTGCCGGGCGTCGGCGTCGTCTTCTGAATCTGCATCAGGAACTCGGCGTTCGACTTCGTCTGCTTCATCTTGTCGAGGAGCAGTTCGACCGCCTGCTGCTGGTCGAGGGCGTGCAGCACCCGGCGCAGCTTCCAGACGATGGCGAGCTCGTCGGGGGCGAGCAGGATCTCTTCCTTACGGGTGCCGGACGCGTCCACGTCCACCGCCGGGAAGATGCGCTTGTCGGCGAGCTTGCGGTCGAGCTTGAGCTCGGCGTTGCCGGTGCCCTTGAACTCCTCGAAGATGACCTCGTCCATGCGGGACCCGGTGTCCACCAGGGCGGTGGCGAGGATGGTCAGCGAGCCGCCGTCCTCGATGTTGCGGGCCGCACCGAAGAAGCGCTTCGGCGGGTACAGGGCGGTCGAGTCGACACCACCGGACAGGATGCGGCCGGAGGCCGGGGCGGCGAGGTTGTACGCACGGCCCAGACGGGTGATCGAGTCGAGCAGCACGACGACGTCGTGGCCCAGCTCCACCAGGCGCTTGGCGCGCTCGATGGCGAGCTCGGCGACCGTGGTGTGGTCCTCGGCCGGGCGGTCGAAGGTCGAGGAGATGACCTCGCCCTTGACCGACCGCTGCATGTCGGTGACCTCTTCCGGACGCTCGTCGACCAGGACGACCATCAGGTGGCACTCGGGGTTGTTGTGCGTGATCGCGTTGGCGATCGCCTGCATGATCATGGTCTTGCCGGTCTTCGGCGGGGCCACGATCAGACCGCGCTGGCCCTTGCCGATGGGCGACACGAGGTCGATGATGCGGGTCGTCAGCACGCCCGGGTCGGTCTCCAGACGGAGCCGGTCCTGCGGGTACAGCGGCGTCAGCTTGTTGAACTCCGGGCGCCCACGGCCGTGTTCGGGCGCCATGCCGTTGACGGAGTCGAGGCGGACCAGCGCGTTGAACTTCTCGCGCCGCTCGCCCTCCTTGGGCTGCCGGACCGCACCGGTGACGTGGTCACCCTTGCGCAGGCCGTTCTTGCGGACCTGGGCGAGCGAGACGTACACGTCGTTCGGGCCCGGCAGGTAGCCGGAGGTCCGGATGAACGCGTAGTTGTCGAGGATGTCCAGGATGCCCGCGACCGGGATCAGGACGTCGTCCTCGGTGATCTGCGGCTCGCCGGCGGCCATGTCGTCACGGCCACGACGGCCACGGCGGTCGCGGTAGCGGCCGCGACGGCCACGGCGGCCGCCCTCGAAGTCGTCGTCGTCCTGCGGGCCGTTGTCGCGCTGCTGTCGGTCCTGACGGCCGCCGCCCTGCTGCTGGTTCTGCTGGCCGCGCTGGCCGCCCTGGCCCTGCTGGTCGTCGCCCTTGCCACGGCGGTCGCCACGGTCCCCGCGGTCGCCACGGTCCCGGCCGCGGTCGCGGTCACGGCGGTCACGGCGGCCACGGCCGTCGCCGTCACCGGCGTCGCCCTTGGCGTCGTTCTGTCCCTGGCCCTTGGGCTCGTTCTGCGCGGCGGGCGTCTCGGCCTTCGGCTCGTTCTTCGCCTCGGCGGCGACCGTCTCGGGGCTGCCCGCCTCGGCGGTGGCGCGACGGCGGCGGCGCTCCGCGGGAGCGTCCTCTCCGCCCCGCTCGGCATCGCGCGAGGGGCCGCCGGCCGGCTGGCCGGGAATCTCGATCTGCTGCTGGGCGACGGCCTTCTCGGCCGGCGCGGCCGCCTTCTTCTCCGCGGCGGCCTCATCGCCCGTGCGGGACCTGGAGGTGGCGCGGCGCTTGGGCTTGGTCTCGGCGGCGGCCTCGGCATTGGCCGGAGCGGCGGCACCTCCCCCGGCCTGCGCCTCCTTGATGACCTCGATCAGCTGGCTCTTGCGCATGCGCGCCGTGCCCCTGATGCCGAGGCCGGATGCGACCTGCTGCAGCTCGGCCAGCACCATGCCGTCGAGGCCGGTACCGCGGCGTCGCCTGGAGCCTGCACCGGTGGCAGGCGCGGCGGCGTCCGTGGCGGGCGCGGCAGCAGTCTCCTCGACTCGTGCGCCCATCAGATCGGTGGTGTCGCTCACGAAGGGTCCTTCCCTGGAGCGGACGTCGGCCTGTCTGGCTCGGCGACCGGTTGTGCTTCCGGCTTCGGCCCTTGCTGTCTGGACCGCGCCGGGGCGGTGGTCCGCCAAAAATGGCGGAGGCAATATCTTGGGATGGCGCTTCCCGGAGCCGTGACCGTGGCACCCAGTGTCGGTGTCACGTGGCTCGGTCGCACCGATTCCGGAGCGTGCCCGGCAAGTCGCTCAGTGCTCGCGTACGAGGTACTGCCCGCATACGTCGTACGGAACACAGTGCGGCTTGGGAGGCTCCCGGAAGAATGTCTGTCCCGAACTGGGACACGAAGCACCTCGCCATGGTGGGGTCGGGTGCAGACTTGAGATTAACACTACCGGATCCAACAAACATTCCCCCTCTCGAAATCCGGCAACCGTGTGTCAGGTCGCGAGCGGCAGCACGCTCGCCCCCTCCGCGTCGAGCTCGAGCCGGTTCGCGGCCCAGCCCTCACCTGCCACATCGGCCACCTTGTCCGCGCTGTCCGCGTCGGCCAGCGCGAGCACGGTGGGTCCCGCGCCGGAGATCACAGCCGGGACCCCGTCGGCCCGCAGCCGCTCCACCAGTGCGGCGCTCTCCGGCATGGCGGGCGCGCGGTACTCCTGGTGGAGACGGTCCTCGGTGGCGGGCAGCAGCAGCTCGGGGCGCCGGGTGAGGGCCTCGACGAGCAGGGCCGCACGGCCCGCGTTGGTGGCGGCGTCGACGTGCGGCACGGTGCGCGGCAGCAGGCCGCGCGCGGTCTCGGTGAGGACCGGCTTTCCGGGCACGAAAACCACCGGAACGATGGAATCGGCGACGTCCATCCTGATCGCACGCGCGGCACCCGCCTCCATCCAGGAGAGGGTGAAACCGCCGAGCAGACAGGCCGCCACGTTGTCGGGATGCCCCTCGATCTCGGTGGCGAGCTCGAGCAGGGCCGTGTCGTCGAGCTTCGACTCCCCGCCTATGGTCACGGCGCGCGCGGCGACGATGCCCGCGCAGATGGCGGCCGAGGAGGAGCCGAGGCCGCGGCCGTGCGGAATGCGGTTGGCGCACACGATCTCCAGGCCGCGCGGCTGCCCGCCGAGCAGGTCGAAGGCGGTGCGCAGGGACCGTACGAGCAGGTGCTTCTCATCACGCGGCAGCGTCTCGCTGCCCTCGCCCGCGATGTCGATGTGCAACCCCGTGTCGGCCACCCGGACGACCACGTCGTCGTAGAGCCCGAGCGAGAGCCCCAGGGCGTCGAAACCCGGGCCGAGGTTGGCGCTGGTGGCGGGGACACGCACCCTTACGGCTGCGGCGCGGAATGCAGGACCGGCCATCTCTCGATGACTCTCCTTAGAGCTGCGTGATGGTCGAAGACGTTCGATACGACATCGGATACGTACGGGGAGACCCTCGGACCGCTGAGGCGGCGCGGCACCGTCCACATGCTCCATGTGCGGAGGCATATGCGGCGGGCGGGTTCAGCACAGCGTACCGAAGGAAGCTTCCGTGGCGACATAGGGCGCACAGGAGGCGCACGATGCGTGCCGTAAGCCCCCTGTGCACCCCTTGGCGGGAGTTCCCGCTCAGGCCAGACCGAGGCGCTCGGCGGCGGCCACGGCGTCGACCGGGACGGTGACCGGCTGCGGGGCGCCGGCGACGGCCCAGTCGGGGTCCTTCAGGCCGTTTCCGGTCACCGTGCACACGATGCGCTGCCCCGGGTCGACCTTGCCCTGCTCGGCGGCCTTCAGCAGGCCGGCGACGGACGCGGCGGACGCGGGCTCGACGAAGACACCCTCCTGGGCGGCCAACAGCCGGTAGGCGCGCAGGATCTCACGGTCCGTCACCTCGTCGATGAAGCCGCCGGACTCGTCCCGCGCGGCCAGTGCGAACTGCCAGGAGGCGGGGTTGCCGATGCGGATCGCGGTGGCGATGGTCGACGGGTCCTTGACGATCTCGCCGCGCACGATCGGGGCGCTGCCGGACGCCTGGAAGCCCCACATCCGGGGCGTGCGCGTGGCCACGCCGTCGACGGCGTACTCCTTGTAGCCCTTCCAGTAGGCCGTGATGTTGCCCGCGTTGCCGACCGGGAGGACGTGGATGTCGGGCGCGTCGCCGAGCATGTCGACGATCTCGAAGGCGGCCGTCTTCTGGCCCTCGATGCGCACCGGGTTGACCGAATTCACCAGCGCCACAGGGTAGTTCTCGCTCAGCGCGCGGGCGAGGGTGAGGCAGTCGTCGAAGTTGCCGTCCACCTGGAGGATCTTGGCGCCGTGCACCAGCGCCTGGCCCATCTTGCCGAGCGCGATCTTGCCCTGCGGGACGAGAACGGCCGAAACCATGCCGGCCCGCACGGCGTACGCGGCGGCGCTCGCCGAGGTGTTGCCCGTGGAGGCGCAGATGACGGCCTTCGCGCCCTCCTCCTTGGCCTTGGAGATGGCCATGGTCATGCCGCGGTCCTTGAAGGACCCGGTGGGGTTCGCGCCCTCCACCTTGAGGTGGACCTCGCAGCCCGTGCGCTCGGAGAGCACCTGCGCGGGCACGAGGGGCGTGCCGCCCTCGCGGAGCGTCACGACCGGAGTGGTGTCGGAGACGGGCAGTCTGTCCCGGTACTCCTCGATGATTCCGCGCCACTGGTGGGTCATTGCTGCTTACTCTCCTTCAACCCGCATGATGCTGGCGACACCCCGCACGGTGTCGAGCTTGCGCAGCGCCTCGACCGTCCCGCTCAGGGACGCGTCGGACGCGCGGTGGGTGACGACGACGAGGGAGGCGTCGCCGTCCCCGTCCTGCCGTCCTTGCTGCCGCACCGTATCGATGGACACTCCGTGCTCGGAGAACACGGTGGCGACCTGGGCGAGAACGCCCGGTTTGTCGGCGACGTCAAGACTGATGTGGAATCGCGTCACGACGTCGCCCATGCCCGACACGGGTAGCGCGGCGTACGCCGACTCGCCGGGCCCCGTCGCCCCGCTCAGCCGGTTGCGGCAGACGGCGACGAGGTCGCCGAGCACGGCGGAGGCGGTGGGAGCACCGCCGGCACCGGGGCCGTAGAACATGAGCTGCCCGGAGGCGTCGGACTCCACGAACACCGCGTTGTAGGCGCCGCGCACGGAGGCGAGCGGGTGGCTCAGCGGAATCATCGCGGGATGCACGCGCGCGGTGACGGACCGGCCGTCCCCGGCCCGCTCGCAGATGGCGAGCAGCTTGATGGTGCAGCCCATCTCCGTCGCCGAGCGGAAGTCGGCGGCGGTGACCTCGGTCATGCCCTCGCGGTAGACGTCGTCGAGGCGCACCCGCGAGTGGAAGGCGATGCCGGCCAGGATCGCGGCCTTGGCGGCGGCGTCGAAGCCCTCGACGTCGGCGGTCGGGTCGGCCTCGGCGTATCCCAGGGCGGTCGCCTCGTCGAGGGCCTCCTGGTAGCCGGCCCCCGTCGAGTCCATCTTGTCGAGGATGAAGTTGGTGGTGCCGTTGACGATCCCGAGCACGCGGTTGACCTTGTCGCCCGCGAGGGACTCGCGCAGCGGACGGATCAGCGGGATGGCTCCGGCGACGGCGGCCTCGTAGTAGAGGTCCTTGCCGTGCTCCTCCGCGGCGGCGTGCAGGGCCGCGCCGTCCTGCGCGAGCAGCGCCTTGTTCGCGGAGACGACGGAGGCGCCGTGCTCGAAGGCGGTGGTGATGAGGGAGCGGGCGGGCTCGATGCCGCCGATGACCTCGACCACGACGTCGATGTCGCCGCGTTTGACGAGGGCGGTGGCGTCGGTGGTGACGAGGGAGGCGTCGATGCCCTCGCGCACCTTGGACGGCCGCCGCACGGCCACGCCCGCGAGCTCCACGGGCGCGCCGATCCGGGCGGCGAGGTCGTCGGCGTGCGTCGTCATGATGCGCGCCACCTCTGAGCCGACGACCCCACAGCCCAGCAGCGCCACCTTCAGCGGACGCGTACGCATCATCCGACCTCGTTTCCTCATACCAGCTACGGTTGCACCAGTCTCACTCACCGGACGGGAGTTTCTATCCCATGTCCGGATCGTGAGACATCGATTTCATTTGTACGGGGGTGGCGGACAGGAGATCTTCCACCCCTTTCCCTTCTTCTGCCGTTCTCCGGCTCACCCCACGTCGAGGCGCAGCAGGTCCTCCTCCGTCTCGCGGCGGACGATGACGCGGGCCTCGCCGTCGTTCACGGCGACGACGGGCGGCCGGAGCACGTGGTTGTAGTTGCTCGCCATGGAACGGCAGTACGCGCCCGTCGCCGGCACCGCGATGAGGTCACCCGGTGCCAGGTCGGCGGGCAGGAACGCGTCCTTCACCACGATGTCCCCGCTCTCGCAGTGCTTGCCGACGACCCGGGCGAGCATCGGCTCGGCGTCGGAGATGCGCGAGAGCAGGGCGACGCTGTACTCGGCGTCGTAGAGCGCGGTGCGGATGTTGTCCGACATGCCGCCGTCGACGGAGACGTACGTCCGCAGGCCGTCCAGGGGCTTGATGGTGCCGACCTCGTAGAGCGTGAAGGCGGTCGGACCGACGATGGCGCGACCCGGCTCGACGGAGATCCGCGGGGTTTGCAGCCTGGCGGCCTCGCACTCACGGGTGACGATCTCGGTCAGCGCCTTGGCGATCTCGTGCGGCTCGCGGGGGTCGTCGTCGCTGGTGTAGGCGATGCCCAGGCCGCCGCCCAGGTCGATCTCGGGCAGCTCGACCCCGTGCTCGTCCCGGATGTCCTTGAGCAGTCCGACGACGCGGTGCGCGGCGACCTCGAAGCCGGACATGTCGAAGATCTGCGAGCCGATGTGGCTGTGGATCCCGATCAGTTCGAGCCCGTCGAGCCGCAGCGCCCGCCGCACGGCCTCGGCGGCCTGTCCCCCGGCGAGCGGGATGCCGAACTTCTGGTCCTCGTGGGCGGTGGCGATGAACTCGTGCGTGTGCGCCTCGACCCCGACCGTGATCCGGATCTGCACCCGCTGCCGCTTGCCGAGCTCCTGCGCGATGTGCGCGACGCGGACGATCTCCTGGAAGGAGTCGAGGACGATACGGCCGACGCCCTCGGCGACCGCGCGCCGGATCTCCTCGACGGACTTGTTGTTGCCGTGGAATGCGATGCGCTCGGCGGGCATGCCGGCGGAGAGCGCGGTGGCGAGCTCGCCACCGGAGCAGACGTCGAGGTTGAGCCCCTCCTCGTGCAGCCACCGCACGACGGCGCGGGAGAGGAATGCCTTGCCGGCGTAGAAGACGTCGGCGTCGGACCCGAAGGCACTGCGCCAGGCCCGCGCCCGGGCCCGGAAGTCGGCCTCGTCGAGGATGTAGGCCGGGGTGCCGTGGCGCTCGGCGAGCGTCTTGACGTCGACGCCGCCGACGGTGGCCACGCCGTCCTCGCCGCGGGTGACCGTGTGGGCCCAGACCTTCGGGTCGAGCACGTTGAGGTCGGTGGGCGGTGCGGAGTAGTGGCCCTCGGGGAGGACGTCGGCGTGACGGGGCCCGGCGGGGTGTGCGGAACGGCTCATGTTCTCGGGTGGCTTTCTGTGTGCGTCACAGGTTCACAAGTTCACAGGTGATCGGGTGCGTCGATGCCGAGCAGGGACAGGCCGCCGGCCAGCACCGCCCCGGCGGCTTCGGCGAGCGCGAGCCGGGCACGGTGGGCGGCCGAGGGTTTCTCGTCCCCGCGCGGAAGCACGGCGGGCAGTACGGCGAGAACGGCATCGGCGACGTCGACGAGGTGCCGGGCCAGGCTGTCGGGCGTGCGGTGTGCTGCCGCACGGGCCAGGACGCGGGGGTGGTCGGCGAGGGTGCCGGCGAGGCGGGAGAGGAGGACGACGCATGGGGCGACGCATGCCTGCGGCTGGTCTCCCTGTACGTCTCCGGGCTCGGGGGTGAAGCCCAGATCGGCGGCATTGCGGCTGAGGGCCCGGGTGCGGGCGTGGGCGTAACGGACGCGGAAGAGAGGGTTGCTCTCGCGCTGGACCAGGTGATCGGCGGTGATACGGGGCCGGTCGTGGGCGGCGGGGTGCAGCAGCGCCCAGCGGGCGGCGTCGGGGCCGAGCAGGGCGGGGTCGTCGGGGGCCGGGACGGGCCGGAGGTTCACCGGCTCGCGATGGCCGACCTCGACGCGCCCCCCTTGCGAGCCGACGATCCGCACCAGCGCGTCCGCGACGACCTCGGCGCGGACGTCGTACGGGATACGCAGCTCCACGACCTGCCCGGCGAGGGAGTCGCCGTGGCCGTAGGCCGGTCCGGCGTCGAGGATCTCGCGGATCAGGGCGGCCGCGGAGGCCGCCGCCCCATCGAGGCTGATGTTGATGAACCCCGGCCCGGTGACCACGACGTCGGCGACACCGTCCGTCCCTGCGAGATGCCGCCGCAGGATCTCGGCGACACGCAGAGGCGGCTGCCCGGCCGGCCGTGCGAGCTGGAGGGCGATGCTGGTGGCGTAGTCACCACACCCTCCGGGACCCGGCGGCCCGACGACGGCCCGTTGCGGCACGGCCACACTCAGCTCCCCCCCGTCGACAGCACGACGCACCGCGCGCAGCACGGTGCGGGACAGCTCGACGGGGGTCACGGGACAAGCGTATGGGAGGAGGGGGGTGGGTATGCGAGCCGGTTTGGGGAGGGTCCGGGATGTGGACTGGGGATCTGTCTGGGCGGGGTCTAGCTGGAGGGGGGCTACGTGGACGCGGTCTGCCTGAAGGCGGGCTACGTGGACGGGGTCTGCCTGGAGGGGGTCTAGCTGGACGGAAATCCAACCGAGGGATCTCTCGGAGTTGCCGCGGGCGTCAGCCGCCGGCGCCGCGCCCGGCCCGCTCGGCCTCCCCGACGCCGAGCACGCTCCCGACCTCGGACTGACCGCTCTCTCCCCTGCTCCCGCCGCTGCACCGCCGCTCGATCAACTGCCGTACGAGACGCACGAGTTCGGCAGGTTCGAAGGGCTTGGCGAGGAAGGCGTCGACACCCACGTCCAGCCCGGCGTCGACCTCGTAGGAAGTGCAGGCACTGACGATCGCCAGGGGAAGATCACGGGTCCGGGGGTCGCTACGCAGCCGGGCGGCGGTACGAAGCCCGTCAAGCCGGGGCATCACGACATCGAGCGTCACCACGTCGGGACGCACCTGATGCACGACATCCAGACACTCGGCACCGTCAGCCGCGGTCACCACCTCGAAACCCTCCAGCTCGAGATTGACCCTGATCAGCTGCCGGATGACCTTGTTGTCGTCCACAACAAGCACCCGACCCGACGCGCCTGGCACAACTCGAGAGTAGGTCGGGACCGGCCACCGCGTCCGGCTTTTCCCTGTTTCTGGCTCGGGCGGGGGACGGGGGTGGGGGTTGGTTGGCGGTGGGGGGCTGGTTGGGGGTGGGTGAGGGTTGGTTGCGGCGGGGGTGAGGCGGGCTTGTGGGGTATGCGGGGCGCGACTGCGTGCGTGTGTTCGGGGCGGGGGTACGGGAGGGGCGGCAGTGGGCCGGTGTTCTGGGGCGATCGTGGGCCGGTGTCAGAGCGGCGAGCGCGGGGTTCACGGTTGAGGGGCGGCCGGGAATCGGCGGTTCCGGGGATCAGCGGTTGATGGGCGGCTCGAGGGTTAGGTCGATCATGGCTTGACGGTCAAAGGGTGCGGCGCTGCTGACGCCCCGGGGGTGACGGAGGGTGTGCCGCACCGGGCGGCGTCGAAAGGGCGACGACGGACCGCACGGGTGGCACAACCGGGGCGCGGCAACGAGGTGCTGGCACTGCTCGCACCGCGGAAAACCCGTTCATGAACACCCCGGATCAGCTGGTAGGGTTCTACCCGTCGCCGCGCACACAGCGCAGCAGACACGCCCCCGTAGCTCAGGGGATAGAGCAACGGCCTCCGGAGCCGTGTGCGCAGGTTCGAATCCTGCCGGGGGCACCCTGTATGAGGTGCCCAAGACCCCGTCACCAGCGGAGACGCTGAGGCCGGGGTCTTTGCGTATCTGCAGCCGTGTGCAGCCGTATGCCGCTCTGAGCGGCCCTATGTCGGGCCCTGTGGACTATTTGTGGACAGGATCTTGAGGCATCGCAGCAGGTCAGCCCTCGGAAAAGGCCAACCCTCGTGGGCCATGGACCGGGTCGACGCCTAGGAGTCCACAGCCGCGCCTCAAAAGGCCATCAGGCGGACGGTTCAACCGCGACGCCACTACAGGAGGACTGGGGTGGAGCCGCTGCCGCGTGTGGAGTGAGAGCGATGACCCCGGCACCCTCAACACGCGTGTCCGCCGTCAGCTTGAACGGGCTGACGCCCAGAACCGCAGCGATCTCGGGAGCGAGGTGGAACGCGGCCCACTTCCATTCGTCCTCGTCCTCATCTGATTCCGTCGCCTCGTCCCATACCGCCGGCAAGCCAAGTCGCTCGCGGTGAGCCCGTTCGAGAGGCAGGGGCTCTCCCAGCGTCAGGTGGGCGTCCTCGGCTTCACCGGTCTCGCAGTAGCGCCGCAGCACGATGCCGTCCTGAGCCACGAGCCAGGCCGAACCATCGCCCTGCGACCCGTAGTAGTACGCCTGGGCCTGCCCGTAGCGGACGCTCAGGTCCTGACACAACCGCAGCACATCATCACTGCGCTGAGCGTCACACGGGTCGCACCACGGGCCGATGACCAAGGTCCACCCGTCGAGTTCCGGGCTGACGTACACGCGCGACATGCCATCCGGATTGCTCTCGGACTCTCCATGGCCGTCATCATCGATGATCTCCTCGGCCTCGGCGAACGTCACGGGACGAGACTGGGCAAGCCCCATCGTCTCCATGACCCCCGCTTGGTCGCCCGTGGGTACGACCATCCAGTACAGCCAGCATGTGGCCAGGACTCTTGGCAGATCATCGGAGGAAGAGGGCACAGGCACAGAGTGCCACGACGTGCCTCGGCCACGAGGAGGCCCCGGAACTCCAGGAGCTCAGGGCAGACGCAGCCAACCTCACTCGTACTCGCGCAACAGCTCTTCGATTTTCCGGTTGGCGATCTCCTGGCGACCGTCGATGCACTTGGCGTAGCGGCCCAGCAAGACCTCGACGCTGTTGCCCGCGCGCTCAGCCACCTCGGTCGGGTCCACGCCGGCGTTCAGCCACGTCGACAGCGCCGAGTGCCGAAGGTCGTAGGGTCGGGCGGCCAGCGGGGAGGCGACTACGGCCGGCGGGAGCGCCAGCGCCCGCGCTTCTTGCCACACGCGGTAGTACGAGGACGAGGCGACCACTCCCCCGCGCTCGCTGGTGAACAGGCGTCCGTCCTGTGCGGTGTCGAAGGTGGCTAGGTGCTCCCGGAGGATCGTGACCGGTTGAGGCGGGATGGGTGCGAGCCGGAGCTCCTCCACAGGCCGGTTCTTCAGGCCACGGTCGTCGTGCGTTTGCCCAGAGTCGGTCCACTGCCTGCCCACACTAGGGCGGGTGCGGTGCAACAGTGCTGTCCCCCAACCGCTCTCAGGGAGCTTCAGGTCTGCTTCGGCGAGTCCGAGGACTTCGGCCGGTCGCAGAGCGCCGTAGTACATGCACGCGAAGAGCCCGACCAACCTACGGCCGCGGGCCCGGCTGTATCCACCGACGTACGAAACCGCGGCGAGCAGAGCGCGGGCTTGCTCAGGGTTGGCCACCACCCGGGGGTCGACTTCCTTGACGACCTTTGGCTTCTTCCAGCGAAGCATCGTGATCGGGTTCTCTTTGAACTCGCCCAGGTCTACCGCGTAATGCACCGCGTTGACGAGTGTGCGCCGTTTCCGTCGGACCGTTGCCGCCGCTGCTGCCGTTCCGTCGAGCTTGAGTTTGAATGAGTCCAGCACGGCGAGTCCTATCGCGGCGTCGGCAAGATCTGAAAGCGGGCGAGAGGCTTTGGCCACCCAGTGCAGTGTGTTCGCGATCTCCGTTGGTGGCTGGCGGTCATCAGGGCCGGGGAGAACAAACGCCCAATTACGTAGCGCCTTCCTGAGCAGTTCGTCAGCCGGCCGCCCCGGGCGCTCGTCGAGAAGCGCCATCGTTGTGGCAGTCAACGCCTCGTTGATCCCATCACGTGTGTTGGGCGCAGCGTGCGGCCATTTCATGGCGAGGTACTTCAGGGCGAAGGAGTACCAGGTCATCGAGGCTGCCTTCTCGACCATCGAGTCCGGCAGCCCGGTTGTTGTGTCGAACTCTTCGCCCGCATGGGCGGCGCGCAGCAGCTTGGCGCGGTAATGATCGGCAAGCCCCTTGGTGCGGAATTGCTCGGAGAAGACACTTCCGCCAACGGTCCATCTGACGTCGTAGGACGCCTTCTTGGTGTTCCTCTTCCGGACACCCCAAATCTTGACGTCAAGTGACTTCACGCGGTCGCCTTTTCTCGGGCGGCCAGCCAGGCGTCGAAATCGCTACGCCACACCCGCAGTTCTCCGTTGGGCAACTTGAATGCCTGCGGCGCCTGTCCCAACTCCCGCCAGCGATAGAAGGTTCGGCGCGAAATGCCTTTCAGCTCACTGCAGATCTCCCGAACGGTCAGCATCTCGTCTTTCACGTTCACGCTCCTTCCCGGGTGAGTTGGTCTTGCAAGGCTTCGCGGGCGGTTTCTCGGTTGAGTTGGATGTCGTGGGCGATCGATGCGGCCAGGGCGGATTCGCCGGGGGTGTGGCCGTGACCGGCGTACTGCCAGTCCGCGAGGACGAGGACGGTGTCCGGCTCGACCTCGTCGAGGCCGAGGGCAGCACGTTCCTGGGCGGCGCGGTAGTCGGCGCGGGTCTGGCGCAGTGCGCCGAGGGTGGTGGAGTAGCGGCGGGACTTGGTGGAGAAGTGGCCGCGGAAGCCGAGCATGTGCGCCCAGGCCCACAGCCGCCGGTCCGGGTAGAGCGGGTCGAGGTGCTTGCAGGCTTCGATGAGGCGGCGGGCGTGGTCGGGCACGTGGTGGCGGTCGAGGTCGGCGAGTTCGGCGATGCGGCGGTCGAGGGTGCCGGTGTTCTCGGCGGCCTTGGTGGCGTACTTGGCGACGTAGGAGGCGACGGCCTGTTCGGTCAGGTCGGAGCCGTCCCCGAATGCCTTGACGGGGCGCACGTCGAGTTCGCGGCCCCAGTGGAAGGTGCGTGCGGGCTGCTCGCCGGCCGCGGGGAGGTCGAGACGGGTGTAGGGGTGCCGGACGGCGTCGTGGATGGCGTCGGTGAGCAGGTCCGTGCCCGCCCAGGCGGGCGGGGGATCTTCGGGGCCGTCGGGTCCGTCGAGGCGGATCACGGCATGGAAGTGGATGGCGCCGCGTTTCTGGAACTCGGCGACCTTGCCGAACGAAAGGCGGCAGACCTCCTTCAGTTCCCGCTGGGTCAGGCCAGCGCGGGCGGCGATCTCGCGGCGGAGCCGGTTGGTGAAGCGCTGCCACAGGTCACCGGCGTGGTTGTTGAACAGCACCGCGCCCGCATAGTCGTAGGTGTCCGGGTCCAGGGCGGTGCCCAGGGCGGGATCGTCCTCGCGGTGGCGCCGGCCACAGCGGCAGCGTCCGTGGTCGGGACGGTTGTGGACGAGACCGAACGACGGGGCGGTGAGGGTGGCGAACACCCGCGGGTGATCCCGCACCGCGGCCGGGATGTCGCGGCGGTCGTCCCCGGCGAGCCCGGCCCGGATCAGGTGGTAGGTGTCGCCCGCGTAGGTCCAGGCGCAGGACGGGCAGCGCGAGGCACGACGGTTGCCGCACGCGATACGCAGCCGGCCACCGGGTTCCCCGTGCGTGGTGTAGCGGTGCAGGACCTCGCCGGTGCTCTTGTCGACGCGGGTGGTCCAGCCGCGCAGGTGTACGGGGTCGCTGCAGCCGCCGGTGCGGTGGATCTGGTGCTGCCAGCGCTCGAAGTCAGGGGCGGAGGCCACCCGCAGCAGGTCACGGAGCGCGAACGGGTCAGTGAGCAGGTCAGGCACGGGCCGCCTCCCGCACCAGGTCCAGCAGATCGGAGGACGGGGTCCACAGGCCGCGGGCGCCGGGCCAGGACACCGGACGGGCCAGGCGGTGAACCTCGGAGAGGTGCCAGTGCCACTGTCCGGGGGCGGACCACAGGGTGCACATGCCGTCGTCCGAGTGACAGTCGTCGAGGAGGGCCCAGCCCAGGACGGCGCCGGTCGGCTGCGGGCGACTCAGGAAGGGGCGGGCCATGACCGCGTACTTGGCGGCGGGGTCGAGGGTGGCGTCGGCGTGGAGGAGGAGCCAGCCGCGGTAGTCGGTGGCCCAGCGCCGGTTCTCGATCCGCTTGGTGCCGTAGGCGATGCAGGACGCCCAGGGCTGCCACAGGGTCAGGCCCCGCACCTCCGCGTGCTCCGGGGCAGTGGTCATCACAGCACCTCCAGGAGGGCGGTGGCGATCCACTGGGCGACGTTGGCGGGGACGGCGTTGCCCGCCTGTTTGGTCTGCTCGCCGCCGTGTCCGAGGACGGTGTAGTCGTCGGTGAAGCGCTGGGCGCGCAGGTGCTCGCGCGGCGAGAGCATCCGGAAGTAGCAGTCGTCGACCGCAAGTTGTGGCGGGACGGCGTCGGTAGCAGTGCCCAGGACGACTCCGGCGGATTCGCGGGTGGCGATGGTGTGCAGCGGGCTACCGGTGGTGGTCGGTCCGCCCCTGCGGTAGGGGATCACCAGGCCGTGGTGGTTGCCCCCGGCGGTGATCGAGGCGAGCGGGTCGTCGATGGCCCGCGTGGTGGAGCCGCCGCCGCGGTGCTCGGTGATGAACGGGGCGGGCGACAGGAGCGCTTCGCTGTCGCGGGTGGTGCGGGTGCGCATCGGCACGGTGACCGGGGCGGCATCCGTGTTCCAGCTGCCACCGGCCGGGACCAGCAGCGGCGGGATCGCGAGACCGTCACCGATGCGCACGGTACGGGTGGGCAAGGGAGCGCTCAGGACGGGGAAGGCGCGTCCGTCGCCGGTGTCGGCGTGGTTGACGGTGATCACCGATGGCGTGCGGTGCTTGTCGAGACCGAGCCGGATCTTGCGCAGGGTGGAGGCCGCCAGCGGGCGCATGCCCTTCGTGGAGCGATCGCCGATCCGGGTCCCGGGATCGGCCCAGTTGATCGCGGATGCGGCGGGGCGGACGTAGGGCTCCACCAGACGATGGCGGCAGCCCGGGTGGGGGCAGCGGAAGTCGTACTGCTGGCGGTACTTGCCGATGGTGCGGCCGTTGCGCCAGGACTGCACCGCCAGCACGTCCCGCTCACAGACCGGGCACCAGGCCGGCGGGCGCACCGCGAGATCCGGGGCGCGCATCGTGGTCCGGGTGAAGACGATGAAGATACGGTCGCGCCACTGCGGAGCACGCGGGTTGCTGGTGTCGTCGCCGATGTGGGCGGCGGTGACCGAGACGATCTGGTGGCGGTAGCCGAGGATCTCCATGCCGTGCAGCCACCAGGCGAACAGCGGCCAGGCGGTGGCGAAGCGGGGCACGTTCTCACACACCACGGCATCGAAGTCGTGGACCTCGGTGGCGCGCAGGATGTCGTAGGCGGTCGCCCTGGTGCGCTCCCACGCGGCATCTGCCATCGGGCCGTCCTCGAACAGGTCCAGCTGGCCCGCGCTGGGGGCGGCTTTGGGGCGGCGGATGCCGTCGGCGGGGCTGCCCTCGGTGCAGATCGGGGAGCCGACCAGGACGCGGGCCTTGGGCAGGCGGCGCATGTCGTAGTGGTCGAGGTCCACGCAGAGGTGTTCGGCCTCGGGGAAGTTCGCGGCATGGGTCTCCACCGCGCGGTCCCAGTGGTTGGCGCCCAGCACCACGTCGAAGCCGGCCCGGCGGAAGCCGTCGGAGTCTCCCCCGGCGCCGCAGAACAGGTGGATGGAGGTCGCACGCGAGGTCGCGGAGAGTCGGGTCATCGCGCACCTGCCAGAGTGTCCAGAACCATGGCGGCCTCGGTCGCCACCGCGGCGAGCGCGCGCAGGGCATCGGACGTCCCCAGGTCGGCGATGAAGACGACGTCGACGTCGCCGTTGCCGACCCGGAGGCTGACGAACGGTGCCCCACTGGCGTGCTCGACGCCGTCGAAGACACGGATCACGGAATGGGTGTCGGGCTGCAGGTGCGCCGTGGCAGTGAAGGTGTTCACGCCGCCACCTCCAGGTCCGCTGTGGTCAGGCGGGGGCGCAGGGGCACGCTGCCGGTGCCGTGGCAGACACGGCAGTCGACGCGGAGCAGGACGCGGGAGCCGTCGTCGTGGCGGACGCCGGAGGTGATGGCGGCGGTGGCGAAGCCGTCGCAGTCCGGGCAGATCCGCGTGCGGGTGAGCGTGGCCGGGGTGGGGCCGTGCATGATGGTGGTTCCTTCCGGATCGTTGGTTCGGACAGGGGACGGCGCCCGGAGCGGACGAGACTTGGCGGTTGAGACCGCTCCGGGGGCCGGTCAGCGTCGGCTGTCGGTCGCGAGGATCGAGCGGACGACGACGGTGCACACCGCGACCGAGGCACCGGTGAGGGCGACCGCGAGCAGCAGCGAGACGAGGACGGCGCCGACGACCAGGACCACAGCCGTGCCGCCGCCGACGAGGGCGAGCACGGTGCCCGGGGAGAGCCGCACGACCGGCCGGGACGGCACCGGTGCCACCGGGACGGGCGGCGGGGTCTGCGTTCCGGGCACGACGCTGGCCGGCTCGACGACGGCGGGAGGGGCGGCCGCGCGGGTGGGCGTCGGCATGACCGGGATCTTCGGCTGGAACATGAGTGAACTCCCTTCCGGGGCTGGTTATTTGACGAATGGGTTGAGGAGCGGGGCGAGCAGGCTGTCGGCGAGGAGGTAGCCGCCGACGAGCAGGACGATCACGAGCCACATGGGCGGCCGGAGGGTCTTGACGCCGACCACGGCCAGGCAGGTGATGAAGAGCCACAGCGGCACGGACACGGCTACCTCCGTCGGTTCTCGTACTTGCTGGTGATCTGGCAGCGGTGTCCCTTTGCCGCCATGCAGGCGGGGCCGTAGTTGGTGTATTCGGCGGACCAGCCGCACTGGTCGGCGGTGCAGGCGGCGAGGTAGCCCTTTTCGCCACTCCGGGTGAGGGCGCGGCCGATCTCGACGGGGCCGTAGCGCTGGAGGCGTTCGAAGAGGAAGAACCGGTGTCCCATCGGTCAATGTCCCTTCTGGTCAGGTGAGTTGGGCGGTGATGGCGGCGGCCATGGGGGCGGGGACGCCGAGGCGGGCGCGCAGGGTATCCGCGTCGATCGGGTGGCCGGTGCGGGCGTGGTGGGCGTCGGCGAGCTTGCGGGCGTGAGCGACCAGGGCGGGCGGTACCGGCACGGCCGGGACGGGCTCAACGGGCGCCGGGTCGGCGGCGGGGAGAGCCGGGGTGTCGTTGACCGGAGGGACCTCGGCGGGCTCCGGCTCCGGTGCGCGGTCGACGTCCACGTCGGAGGCGACAGGCTCCGATAGGGGCGCCGGCGGCGGTTCGGGGGCGTGGGCGAGCAGGGTTCCGCCGAGGAAGGCGAGTGCGGGCCAGCCGGCGATGCCGAGGCGGAGCAGGGCGGGCGGGTGTTGCATGTCGAGGAAGCCGGCCGTGGCGACGTTGGCGCCCAGCGAGGCGGTGAGGGCGGTCAGGAACCAGCACCAGGCCAGCGTTGAGCGCTGGGCGCGCAGTCGGCGCCAGGCGGCGACCATGAGCAGGTCGACGGAGACGGGGTAGGCCCAGGCCTTCCACCCGGTCTGCCCGGCGGCCTGGGCGAGGTCGTGCAGGTGGGAGAAGGACAGGGCACCGGAGATCACGGCTTGGACCAGGACCAGGTGATACAGAGCGCGGCGCACGGTCTTCACCTCCCTTCGCAGGTGGTTGGGCCAGGAACGGGGCGGGGAGCGGTGCCCGGCCGCCCCGTCCCGGCGGGTTCAGTCGGCGGCCTGGCCGGTGCCGAGGCAGGTGAGGCACAGGCCGGTCTGGTGGTCGCCGGTGAGGCGGCCTTTGCGGGTGCCGACCTTGACGGCTTCGGTGATCTCGCCGTGGCCGTCGCAGTCCGGGCACTTCACCGGCTCGGGCTTCGCCTTGCCGGGGTCGTCTTGCGGCGGGTCGTGGTCTTCTTCGGGGCGGTCACGGCGTCCACCCCTCGCCGGGGTAGTCGGGGCCGTCGGTGGGGTCGTAGCCGGGCGGGAACAGGCCGGGCGGAGGCTCCGGCAGCGATGCGGCCAGGCACGGGCCGACGGTGTCGACGAAGTTCTGGTCGGCGCCGAACGTGTCGGCGTAGAGGGCGAGTTGGCCGAGCATCACCACGGTGCGGGCGAAGTCCTCGCACTTGGGGCACATGGCGGGTGATCTCCTTTTCGGGCATGGCTCGGGTAGGGACCTGGCGCGAAGGCGGTCACGCCGACCGTGGAGCAGGAGTGATCAGGCGGCTTCGGCCACCGAGGGCGCCTCGACCGGCGCGAGGTCGACCAGGGGGCGGAAGCGGGCCAGTTCGGGAAGGTCCGGGGTCAGGTGCGCGTGCCTGTTGCAGGCGGTCACGGCTTCCCGCATCGAGGTGTAGGCGGAGCGGATGCGGGTCCACTCGCCGTTGGAGTAGCCGACCACGGCCATGCCGGGGCGGTCGTTGCGGATCTGGGTGGCGGCGAAGACCGCGTGTGGGGAGACGTCGCCGAAGGCCATCTTGGAGCTGGTCTCGTCGTTGACGCGGTGCGACATCCGGCCGGTGAGCTGGGCGCGCAGCATGGTGATGCCGTCGCCGAGTTCGGAGCCGAAGCGCTGCCCGTAGATGTCGACGAAGATCCCGGCGGCACGGCCGAGCTGGGCCAGCCGCACGAGGGCGACCACGGCCCGCTCGCGGCGCTTCTTCTCCTTCGTCGTGGTGAACAGGGCCAGTTCGGCGATCTCGTCGATGGTCAGGACCACGGGTACCGGGCGCAGGTGGTCAGGCAGGCCCCAGATGTCGGCGGTGATCTCCGCATCCAGGGTGTCCGCGCTGATCCGCTGTTCACGCCGGATCGTCTGGTAGATCCCTTCCATGCGGGCCACGAGGGCTTCCAGGAGGTCGGCGGCATCGTCGGCGTTGTCGGCCAGGCCCGAGAACCGGCGGGCCAGCGGGGCGAGTTCCACCCCGTTCTTGCAGTCGATCCCGACCAACGCCACCCGCTGCGGCGCGAGTTCCCTGATGACCCGGCGCTGCGTGACGGACTTGCCGGAGCCGACCGCGCCCAGGGTGACGGAGTGCGGCACCTCTCGGTAGTCGCGGTAGTGGACCGAGCCGTCCTCACACAGGGCGATCGGAATCCGTAGCGCGGCGGAGTCGGTGCGGGCCGGCATCTGCACCCGCTTGAGGACGTCGTAGCCGGTCACGGAGATCTCGACGGTGCCCGGTTTGATCTCGCGGGAGGTGACCTGGTGGACGCCGAAGGCGTGCCGCAGCCGGTCCACCGCGGCCGAGTAGTCGAAGGCGTCCTGTCCGGGCCGCATCCGGATCCGCAGCCGCAGGCCGGTCCGCGTGGGCCTGATCCAGATCAGCCGGGGCACGCGCTGGCGCGGGATCTCCCAGTTGAACCAGCGGGCCAGGGTCAACCGGAGCCGGGAGGCGGGGACGGTGAGGTCACAGGCGTCCATCACGGACGCGTACCGCAGGCGGACCTTGAGGGTGGCCAGGACGACACCGAAGCTCATCCAGTACCAGGCGGGGCGGCGCCACCGCAGCAGCAGCGCCAGCCCGACCAGGACCGCCAACGCGATCAGCAGCAGTGCGCGCATGGCGGTCAGGCCTCGCCGTTCGAGCCGGCCAGGGTGAGTTCCTTCGCGGCGACCGCGATCGCGCGGTAGGAGATGCCGTGCCCGAAGTCGTTCTCCCACGGTCGGGCCATCAACCCGGGCAGCTCGACCGGCAGGCCGGGCATGAGGTCGGGCTGAATGCCGTCCTCGGCGACCACGACGGTCACCGCGTCGGGACGGCCGTCCACGATCACGGCGACGTTGACGTTGTAGAGCACCCGGCCCGACTGCTTGTCGACGGCGATCTCACCGGTCTCCCGGTTCTTGACCTTCTTCTCCGGAGCCTGGATCAGCATGACCGTCATCGCGGACGTGTCGACGGGGATCTGACGCATGATGGAGTCTCCCTTTTGGGATCGGCCCCGGGCTGCGTTGTGATCTTGGCGGATGGCACGTGGCCCGGGGCAGCTTGTTGGTGCGACACCCCCGAAGCTACTCGCAGAAAAACTGCGGGTCAACAGAAAAACTGTGACTAGTAGGAGAACTCCGAGTCTGCGACACTGAGTGCGACGAGAAGGAGGCAGAAATGGCCAACTATGGGCTATTCGTACGCTTCACGCTGCGCGACGGTGCGGGCAAGGCGTTCGACGCGCTGATCCAGGAGACCGCCGCGGGGATCCGAGCACACGAGCCCGGCACGCTGGTCTATGCGTGCCATGAGGTAGAGGGCTCACCCAATGAGCGGATCTTCTTCGAGCTCTACGCCGACCGCGCCGCTTTCGAGGAGCACGAGCGTCAGCCTCACACTCGTCACTTTCTCGCCGAGCGCTCCAAGTACGTCGAGAAGACCGAGGTTGACCGCCTTCAGCCGTACGCCGGCAAGTACCCCACAGGGGCGGAGAAGTGACGGCTTCCGATACCAAGTCCCTCGGTCAGAGGGTGAAGGACCTGCGCCGCGCTGCGGGCATGTCACAGAGTGACCTCGCTGCCGCCATGGGCCGCTCTGAGAGCTGGGTTTCGCAGGTCGAGAGAGGCGTACAGCCCGTCGAGCGTCTGTCAGTTCTCCAAGCTCTCGCCGATGCGCTCAACGCTCCTGTGCGTGAACTACGGCCAGACGCAGCCCCGGCGCAGGAAGCAGAACCAGAGGAGCAGACGAGTAGCAACGATCTCGACGGCCTCCGGGTAGCCCTTACCGGTCACCCCGCTCTAGGCAGCCTCTTCCACCAGCCCCCCGCGGAACCGACCCCGTCGCTTACCGAGTTCCGTCAGCAGGTAGCCGAGGCATGGACTCTGGTGCACGCATCGAGCTACGCGGCGCTGAGCGATCATCTCGCCAAACTCCTCCCCAGTATCGAGACCGCAGTACGTCACGCGCCGGCAGGCGAACGCGCAGAGCTCCATGCCCTACGCGCCAAGACCTACCAAGTGGCGGCGGCGAGCTTCACCCGGCAAGACCAGGCGGATGCCGCATGGGTGGCGGCCGACCGCGCTCTGCAGGCGGCCGAACTTGCAGGGCAGCCGCTGGAGGTTGTCTCGAGCCTGTTCCGCATGGCGCACGCCTTCATGCGACAGCAGCACATGGAGCAGGCCGAGCAGGCAGCACAATCTGCTGCAACCGTCATGGGGCCGCGGACCGAGGCCTCAGCGTGTCCACCGGAAGAGCTGTCGCTGTTCGGCGCTATGAATCTCGTCCTCGCAGTGATCAACGCGAGGGAGGGCAATCGTGGGCGGACCCATGAGCACATCGAGCGAGCGCGCGAAGTGGCGGCGCGCTTGGGTGGGGATCGCAACGACTTCGACACGGAGTTCGGTCCGACGAATGTCGAGATTCACGCCGTAAGCACAGCCGTGGAGTTGGGAGACGCAGGACTTGCACTAGAGGTAGCCCAGCAGGTTGACGCGTCAGGTCTCTCGCATGAGCGGCAGTCACGTTTCCTGCTTGACGTGGCGCGAGCACACGCGCAGCGGCGACACGTCGGTGAGGCTACAGCCGCGCTCTTGGAGGCCGAGGCGTTGGCGCCCGAGCAGATTCACGACCACCACTTGGCTCGCGAGGTCATCCGCGACTTGATCCAGCTCTCGGAGCCGCGTATCCCCGAGCCGCTGCGCGCCTTGGCTGAGCGGAGTGCTGTCCTCTAGAAGCGTCCCGTCTTGCTGGTCCGCCGGCCGCGATGGGCCAGCAAAAGACGGTTCACCCACGCAGCCATGCCCTCCGGTGCCGGGCAACGCCGTAAACCCGCTCGACCTGCTCATCCGTGAGCTTGCCCGAGAGGGGCGCCAGCGCCGACACTTCGCGCTCCTGATAGATCCGCACGGTGTACTGCGTCACGGCACGCTGCAACGTGGCGACGCCGACAAAGACGAGGACGGGTTCGACGGGAACGGGAAACCCACAGTGTCGTTCCAGCACCTCTTGGGCATAGGTAGCCTCTGCTTGACTGGCCGCCGCGTACGGGACCGGCTGACCACGGTTGACCTTGGCCATGGTGTCGCCGACCCAGACCGAAGCGTTTTGGTGGTGCTTGGTGTTGATGGTGAACACCCCACCAGGGCCGATCAATAAGTGATCGATGTCCCCGCCGTTGGCCTTGGGCACGCCATGCAGAACCTTCCACCCGCTAGCCGAGAGTCGTTGCAGCTCCCGACCCACACGGCGTTCGCCTTCGAGCCCGACGTACCAACTATCCCACTCCGAAGACCGCCGCAGCGCCCGAGTCCACAACCTCTTGACTGCCGACGGACCTCGTGCAGCGATCGTCTCAAGGACGACCGCACCGGGGCGGTTCTCTGCCAGGTCATCGGCGACGGTCAGCTCGGGCAGAGCCACAGGCTGACGACGCCGGGGCGGGCTGGTATCGGCCGACTGCCGTGGAGGTGGCGCAGGCGGCGATTCAGAAGCCGCGCGGGGGCGCGCTTCCTCAGACCGGACACTCACCGAGTCCCCGAGGTGCTTGCGCAGCAACGCCACGGCCTCATCCCGGTACTTCACCACCTTGATCGTGATGACCTTCGTCAGCCGATCCGCCCACGCGACGGTGGTCCCGTCCGGCAGGTTCACATACAGCCGATCCTTGCCGTGCCGCTTCCACGGGTTCACCGTGAGATCGCTCATCGGCCCGCGCCCCCAATGCGTGTCCTCCACACATGGCAGCAGCCAAGCATGAGCCCTGCAAGAGAGCCTTGCGGTCAGACTTTCCCTACATCAATCAAGCCAAATATGCTGAGCCTGAGCCGCTCGCGCCGTATGAAAGCGTGCTGTGTCCGTGATCCAGACGATCATGTCATTGACGATCTCGGGCAGACGCGCCCCGGCCTGGACCCGATATACGCGACGCATAGGGTCGCGAAACCTGACCTCGTACGTACCGTCTTCGAGCAGAGCAGCAACCACGTACCAGCCATCATCGCCGGACCCTTCAACGATCAGGTAGCCATTGTGTGGTAGCTCGAAGTCATACATCAGCTCGTAGAGCAAATCCTCCGAAGGATCCGCATATGTCTGCCCGTTGACGCTCACCGCTCGGCAGTAGGGACTTACCGTCATGCATGGAAACGTAGCCGAGTAGAGCGAGCAACCGACAGCCTGAGGCTCGACGCTCCAAGACCTGATGGGGTGAAAGATTCCACATCATCACGGCTCGCCGCGCTCGCTCGTACGGCGGACATTCGGCGCCTGTCGATCATCGCCAACCCGACCGCCGCATGCTCCGTCCAACCAATCAACGACCGCGCTGGCCAGCACACCACCGTCACCACGATCCGGCCTCAGGAATGGAAAAGATCAACAGCAGCTCGACCTCAACGCTCCGGGGCCACGTCACACCCTTCCACCCGGTTGCCCACACCAGTAGGTCGGATCAAACCGAGGGCCGCGCCAAGCGCGGCGGCGCCGGCCGGTCGCCGCCGCGCCGCCTCCATGTCTTCGCCACCGGCGCACGTCGCCGCCCGCCCGTCGCCGCCCGCAGCGGCCACATTCCAACACGGGCACGGGGAACGAACGATGATCCCCAACGGGACAGGTCAAAGACGCTTTGTGTTACCGCAAGAGGCCGGATCGCGGTGGCGGCGGCATGCGGGCCGACGCTGCCAGATACGCGGGCGTTCGCACGGCCCGCTGATCACCCACCGGGCCACCGGCCGGACGGCGGACGCGGCCATGAGCGGGGGAGAAACCCGCCGTGGCTGGGGCGGTCGGCTCCGCGACTTTAGCCAGCCACTTTGGCGCGAGCCTCGAAGATCATGGCCCCAACGTCGTGCTTTAGCGGGCAGGTCCACAGACTGCCCGACGCGCCGGAAGCTTACGGGGCCATGATCACTCGCGCCAAAGCAGCTCCCGGCCAAAGTCGCTACACCGACCTCATTCGCTGTACCGCTCGCTACCTCTTCGCCTAACGCTCACGACACCGCATTTAGTCGTTCCCGTAATCATCCTCGAATCCACCGGAATACCGCTCCAGCAAGTCCTCACTCCGCTCAATAACGTACTGTTGGGGAACGTCGGCCAGGCGAAGTTCCGCAGTGCTCACAAGGCTAAGTTCGCATATTGGACAGAGAAGCTGTCGCGCAATGCACACAATTTCGCTTTTTACCTCATCTCCCTCCAGCCACTCCTTTGTCGTCCGAACAGATTCGAGGCGCAATGGCACTGTAACTGCACAGCCAGGGCAAGAAACTCGCTCGAAGGCAAGTTGCCCCGACCCCGGTGAGACTGAGTCGAGATATCGTCGCGTGAGGGCATCTCGACCAACTGGACTCTCAGCAGCTTTAATTCGAGCCTGCACTTCGTCCGGCCTGAGCCTTGAGAAGAACTCCTTAGCCGCCTGAAGGCGTGTCTTAACTTCGTGAGCCAGCTTCTTGTCTTCTACGTCGACAAGGCTTCGTCCATGCGCGACGATATCCGCTCCAACCACATCTTCCGTTTTAAGTCCAAGATGCCCACACAGAGTGTCTGCAACTCTAATGAAGCGGGGAAGCCATTTAGCCTGATCAGCCGCCAGGGGAGACTCACTACTGTGCAACTCCTCGTTCCGCAACCCGATCAGGAATTTGGCCTCACTTTCCCTCTCTGCAAACTCGGGGATCACTAGAGTGAGCCGAGAAAGCACGCCCGACGCCTGAATCGATTTTGGATTTTTTGTGTGATATCCGGCGGCATGCATGATCGAGTCGCCCGTTGGGTCGGCCAGCAAGGTCGGATTCACCCTCGCCAAAGGCGCACGAAGGAGGAACTCGAGACCAAGCAGGATCCAAAGCGCAACCTCGTCGTCTTCAGCATGGGGATGCCCGGCGGCTCTACTGAAGTACAACTGAGCCTTACCCAGGAAGTTATCGAAACTCCACATCATTCCCCCAAACGTAGGTTCGCTCCAAGACTCGCTCCATATTCGCGTTAACGGGAGGGCGCCGATGAAGCAATCGAGTGTTGTCTATGATCAAGAGGCGTTGGTCCAGCCACTCGATCACGGCCGACGGGCGCTGCCTTTCCATGTCATTGACACTTACAGCACCACGCGGAATGCAAATGCGCGGATCCCATTTTACTCGCCAACGGGCCCCATTAGGTATAGCGGCTGGCGAGTAACGTACCTGCTGCCTACGGTTAGTGATTCGTAAAACGGTCCGGGCCATTCCGGCAACGAGATCCTGGCTAGGTTCCAAGAGTTCTGTGGATGTACGCCCAGATACGTGAACGGCGCGAAGCAAAAGCCACCTTGGAGGGTGGGACGACACAGCGCCATCTGTATGCCAAGGGAAAGACCCCAAGCCGTACGTTCCCGAAAGACTCCAGCGATCGCCTTCGAGGCTGTCACGTGGCGTCAAGACCTGTGGCCCGCTTGGCTGGCCAAGCCGTCGAGCAACGTCTGTCGTAGTGCCCCTGTCCATCACTGCAAATCCATGACTAGATAGCTCTCGAAGCCAGCCGCTCATCCAAGCATCATGACCTACGCATGGCACTTCAGGAGAGCGATCGACCCAATCGATCCTCCGCCGGCTCACTACCCAGTGGCGGCCTGAGGGAAGCCCATCCCTTAAGCGCGTGCGCAAGTGCACGACCGCACCGCGCGGACCGATGCGCGTACTACAGTGAAGCTGTGAGCGGTTCACTGGGTTCCTGGGCTTCAAGCGATGCGGCACGCGCGACCATGCAAGCCAATCGTTCGCGCGACACCAGGCCAGAGCTGGCCTTGCGCCGGGCTGTGCACGCGTTGGGGCTGAGGTATCGAGTGTCCGTTCGCCCGCTGCCCTCTCTGAGGCGCACAGCAGACCTTGTCTTCACACGGGCCAAAGTAGCGGTCTTCCTCGATGGTTGCTTCTGGCATGGTTGCCCAGATCACCACACCGTCGCAGCGACAAACTCCGGATATTGGCAAGAAAAGGTACGGCGCAACAGGGAGCGTGACCGAGATACCAACCTGAGGCTTACCGAAGCAGGATGGCTTGTGCTGCGCATCTGGGAGCACGAGGATCCGGACGAGGCGGCCGTCCGGGTCAAGGAAGCCGTTAGGGACCGGCTCCCGGTTCGTGAGCTCGATAGCCCTCACGTGGAGAGGATATAACTGCAGGTCACAGCACTCTGGAGTCACACAGCTGACAAAGACTCGCGCATCTCGTAAGATGCACCGCATGCCCGAGCGTCCCACCCAGCAGCACAGTCTCTTCGAGCCCCCTACTCAGTCCGAGGAGGCCGCGGGACCGTTCGTACCCAGCAGGATCCCCAGCACCTCGCCCTTCCATCAGCCTCGTGATCTGACGGAGGCCCAAAGGGAGAAGTTCCGCAAGATGTCGCGGGACTCCAGGGAAGCACGGCGCTCAGCACTCGCCGGCGAGGGACCGGATCCGATTCATGAAGTCAACGTTCCGAACTTCCATCCTCTGAATCTTATGCCGCAACGCGACGGGCAAGGACTAAGCGCCCTTTCCTTGTTTAGTGGCGGCGGAGGACTCGACTTGGGAGTCGAGCGCGCCGGCTTCGCCCACACAGCGTCATTCGAGATTATGCCGGAAGCTGGCGACACTCTCCGGAAAGCTCGTAGCGAATGGGCCGTCTTCAGCGGAGAAAAAGACGGTGATGTGAGGGGCGTCAACTTCAAGCAGTGGCGCGGGGAAGTGGACCTGCTGCATGGAGGACCTCCGTGCCAGCCATTCTCAAACGCTGGACGCCAAAAAGGTCATCTCGACGAACGCGACATGTGGCCACAATTCGTCAGGGCGGTCAAGGAAATCCGACCCGCGGCATTCATCGGTGAAAACGTTCCGGCACTTGCAAGTCCCAAGTTCTCACAGTACGTATCGGAAAGTATTCTGGCGCCACTGTCGGGCAGCTACCACATCCAGCAAGTGATCCTTCAGGCAAGCGACTTCGGAGTGCCGCAGGTCAGGCGTCGCGTTTTCTTTGTCGGTTTTCGCACGAAGAAAATGTCTAATGCTTGGCATGCCCCTGAGCCTACTCACTACTGGGGAGATGCATCAATCACAGGCGGAAGCCGCTGCATGGGTCTCCGAGAGGCATTGGGGTTGCCGAACATCGGCATTGACGACTTGTCACCGACCATTCGGAGCAGCCTAACCGGCCCGCGTCATACGACGTCTATCCTTAACAGCGTAGCGGCCCAACGCAAGTTCGAAAGCTTGCAAATTTGGCCCAACGGAGTGGCCGCAGACCGCGCTTCAGCGCGCGCCTTCGTGGCTAAGAACGGCCACTTCCGTCTGTCCGTACCGGATATCGCTCTCATCCAGGGATTCCCCGAAGACTGGCCCTTTGTGGGTGCTACGTATATGGCACTGGGGCAGATCGGTAACGCGGTACCGCCGCCGCTCGCCTACGCGATGGCCTCGTCTGTTCTCGACGTACTGTCTAAGTAGTCATGAACTAGCCAAGTAGTCACGAACAAGTCGGCGCAGTTCGATTGCCGGCTCTGTGGTGATTTTGGGCATATTCTGAATGTAGGATAGTGGGATGTGTGGATTATTCAGAGTGGCGCCGCGAGACATCACGTAATAGCAGCGTTCTCGCATGAGCTCTACCATGCGATCCAACGAGTAACCGAGCTCCTTACCCGCTGACAGGTCCGCCGCTTCCAGGTACCGCGCAGCCGTCCATTGATTCTTCATAATCCACTTGGCTTCCTCCTTGGTGTAGAACTCTTTCTCGCCAAGGAGATTGATGACCGAGTCAGCCGAGACGCCCCTCATGGCGTGTTCAGCCAGCTCGACGTCGGGGCCCACGTACCTCTCCTTCTCCGTGATCCAAGGAGCCATGTCATCTGGCGAACCATAGTAGCTGTGCAGGAGGCGAGTACCCGTGCGGTCATAGACACCAAAGAGCCAATGAATGTTCTTCCACTTAGCGAAATGATTGGGACCCAGGTCGCGAACGGTCGAAACACCCTTACTCGTAGCAGATTTAAGTTCAAAGGGAACGGTCTGCCCATCGACGGTCAGGTATGCATCAATGTCTGACCTCCTGCGATTTTCCGGGACTTCGAGATTGAACCGATCAATCATCTGGTTCTCGCGCTGGTCGTCCTGAACGCTCATGATCGTATGATGGCAGCCCCGAGGGATCAGTGCGATCGCAGTGGCCAAATGAGCACTCACATCCTTTTTAGCCCTATTGCCGGAAATGGTAGTAATTACCGTGATGGCTGTGAATCAAGGCCGCGCCTTTGGCTACGTTGCCCGATCGACCAGAGCCGAAGCTGCGGACCATTCGTGGACAGGATGTGCTCCCCAAAAGCCCTAGGGCGCTCTGACCAGCAGTGTCGACCCAAGCGGCACCGCCCTCCGGAGCCGGGTTGGACCGTGACTCCAGGAGGCCCCAACACTGGCCGGTAGTTGCGCGAGGGACCGGGCTTCCTTCGCCTAGCTCGCCCTCAGGCACACATGCTTGGCGTTCGCCATGAGGCAGGGTGGCACGCCTCCACAGGTACTGAGACGCCGGCTTCCCAGACCCTTTTCCGCAGCCCGGACCACCGCCTCAGGCCTCCTGGTCAGGTTGGTGCTGGGGACGGTCGCGCGGGGCCTGCGGCTGGTCGTGCAACGGTCGGGGCAGCGGACCTTTTCCGGAGCGACGCAGCGCACAGCCGCGCCGATAACGAGCATGGATGGCGATCAGATCTCCGGTGCGAGCCACGGATAAGCAAAGGGCGCCGTAGTTACGGCAGTTGAGTATGTTCTTCCGAGTTGGTCCTCCGTAACGAGGCATATGCTCGGAGGCAAGACGGGCTGTCCTCGCACAACGATCGACCGTTCAGGGACGCGACCAAGAGGAGTCGGAGCCGATGAGTCCGGTGCAGCTTTCCATCACTGCCGCCCTCTGTGTCTCCGGCATCGCCCTGCACATCTGGTCCTCCGCGCCAGACCGAGCCGGGCGGCAGTACTCTCTCCAGCTTCCGGTAGTCCTTTTGTACTCCCTGGCCGCAGCCCTCTTCCTGTTCTCCGCCTTCCCAGACTCGATGACCGAGGGCCGGGCCCTGGGTTTCGGGATCAGCGGGGCGGCCGGCTTCGCCGCCTTCTTCCTGCTGGCGTCGTTCACATGGCTCAACAAGACCCGGCCCCTGGACCAGATCTCGGCGCAGCTGAAGAAGGCGACCCGGGAGAACACCGCGCTGCGCAGGCAACTGTCGCAGCAGCGGCCGGCGGAGGACACTCCGCGGCCCGTCCTGCAGTGCACCCGGTACGAGCTGCCGTTGCAGGGCGACCGGCGCCATCGCATCGGGATGATCACCGGGAACATCGCCAACGTGCTGGGGACGGACGTGTGGGTCAACTCCGAGAACACGCGGATGGAGATGTCACGCGTCGACGAACCCACCCTCTCCGCGACGATCCGGTACCACGGCGGCTGCCGGGATACTGCGGGCCATCTGGTACACGACACCATCGCCCTGGAGCTGGCCGAGCACATGGCTGGCCGCTCCCATGTGACGGCGGGATCCGTTCTGGTCACGGGGCCAGGAGAGCTGCAGGAGAGCCACCAGGTCCAGCGCATCCTGCATGTCGCCGCCGTAGAGGGAGAACCCGGCTCGGGGTACCGGCAGGTCATCGACCTGGAGCGGTGCGTGCGCAACGTCCTCACCGAGGTGGACCGACTGGCCGCCGCTGGCGAGCCGCTGCGCTCGGTGGTGCTGCCGCTCCTCGGAACCGGCGGCGGCAACAGCGACCTCGGCAAGACCGTGGATACTTTGCTGGGCGCGACAGTGAGCTACTTCCGCTCCCACGCGGCATCGCGCATCCGCGTCGTCTACCTGCTCGCCTACACGGACGTGCAGGCCACGCTGTGCCGGGCCGCTCTCGACTCGGAGCCCGCGATCTCGCCGGAGAGCGCGGGCCGACTCGAACCGGGAGGTGACGGCCCTTAGGCCAACATAAGCCACTTCCTACGAAATGACTGCAACTGGTCCCTGACCTCCGACGAACGCGTGATCGGGGAGATACTGACCAGGTGCATCCAGTCGTTCCACCGGCGCTGGATACGCTTGTCGATGGACCCGTTTGCTTTCTTGGCCCGATCAGCCCATTTGAGGGTGTACTTGAAGAAGGTCATGTACGGGTACTCCGAGTCCTCGGCGGCCATGGCGCGCGCCTCCTCCAAATACGCTGCCACCTCCAGCAGGTTCTCCGTCCTGTTGTGCTCTGGCCCGTCCTCGGCGAGGTACCTTCGGAAGAGCACTGTGGCCAGCGTATTCAGCGCGAACGCGTCACGGTGCTGGGCGATGGCCTGCCGGGCGAACGAACTGGCCGGAGCATGCCGGCCTCGCTTACTCGCCCCAAGAGCACGCTGCTCCCAATACCGCGCGTTCCAGGCGTATGCCTCCTGTAGTGCCTCGTACCAGGCGTCCAGGCGTTCCGCCCCCAGCCACGCAGTCAGCACCTCGTGGTCGAGGAGTTGGCGCACCATACGGTAGGCGAGCGTGCGCGACGCGATGGCGGCCGGGGAGATCTGGACGCCGTAGTGCTGGGCGAGTTTCAGGGTGACGTCGTAGTTCTCCTGCGCGCTGAAGGAACTCTCCAGCATGTATGACCCAAATGCCCGGTGCCGCGGGTAGAGGCGGCCCCCTGCGACGCGGATAAAGTCGGCGAGCACCGACTCTGAGTGCAGCAGGGCGTTCAGCTCGCTCGCCGACAGTCCGCAGACGGATGCCGCAGCGCCCATTGGCAACCCGTATCCGAGGGCGGATGTGATGCAAACAGCCTGGAAAACCGCTCGTTCGGTCTCGCTCCTGAGGCGCGAGTAGCCTGTCTTAACCCTTATGCGGAACCCGTCGGCCTCCTCTAGGTTCGACATCGCCGAGAAGAGGTTCCTGCTGTGCTTCTGCGTGAAGTACTGGACCTGTTCGTCGTGGCCTGCGTCGGCCACGATGCCGAGCCGTCCGTGCTCTTTGAGCTGCCGAATCAGAGCCTCGATCTCCACAGCCTTCAGCTTGTCGGAGACCTCGGCGTCGGCGAACCCCACGCCCGTAAAGCTACGGCGCACCTCCCGGGCGCGCGAACGCCGTTCCACGGCCAGCAGCTTGAAGGGGATGCCCCGCTCCTTGGCGCACAGAGCCATATCGGCGAGGTCGCCAGCGAAGTCGGCAGCGCCTTCTACAATGAGGAAGGTCCTTGGATGCTGTCTAAGCCACCACAGGGTGGCTTCCCGGGACGGACGTAGTTCGGGGTCGAGTAGATATGGCGTCCAGTTCTGCTCCACAAGTTTCCTCGCGACCCGCAAAGCTATTGTGCTCTTCCCTGTGAACGCGGAACCGGTCAGGCAGATGACCTTCTGCTGTTCGTCCGAGATCGCCTCGCGGAAAACTCTGTCGGTGAAAATGCGTTGTGCGTCGAGGTCGCGCAAGATGTCAGAGTATAGGGGTTCGTGCCCGGCGTAGAAGTCATGCCGGTCGTCGAGGCGGTACTCGGCGCCCGTGCGAATGGGATGCCACTGGCTTAGGAAGCTCAGAACGTTGGGGTTGATGCGACTAGGGTTGTCTGCCGACACATCGGCCTGCTGGAAGTAATCTGGCCAGCTGGCCCGGACCCTGGCGAGGAACTCCTCGGCCGTGGCTTCGACCGGGATAAGACCCCACTCACGGAAGCGTTCCTTGTCGAATTCGTCGATCGTCGGCATGACGATGACGGAGGGCTCGGAGCTGCCCTCCACACGCCCCTTCTCCAGGACGTTCTCCAGGTCCAGCTCGTCGTTGAGGCTGGCGCCCAAGATGATGGTGGGCGTCTCCAGGTAGCTGTCGGCGAAGATGCTGTGCCAGCGGTGGCGCTGGGCGACCGCGTACAAGTAGGACGAGATGTCGAAGACGAGGTCGTCTATCTTCTTCGCCCAGGCAACGCCGTGCAGGTGGACGAGGATGGCCTGGTGGCCCGAGGGCACCCGGTGAGAGTCCGTCCACGAGACGGAGACAAGCTCCTTGGCTGAGTGGTCGGTGAACTGCTTGGTGTAGGCGTTCTCCACCGAGTCATCGATGTTCAACGACCAGATGTACCGCCAAGGGATGGAGACTAGGTCGGCGTACCACGATGGTGCGGTGCAGTTGGTGAAGCGGTCCGCCATGTAGGCCAAAACGTCCTGGCCGTCCGCCGTGACGCGCGACCTCGCCATCGAGAAGACCTGGCGCAGGTTGCCGCGCGGATTGCCAGGCAACGAAAACGCCGTGGCCATCTCCTGAGCAAGGTTCCAGCCGCCGGGCAGTCGCCCCAGCGGCCCCTCCGAGTCCAGGCTGGCGCCAGCACCCAGCAGCAGCTGGTACTTCGACTCGGTGATGGCCCGCATCATGCTGTCCCACTGCTCAGCCGTCATCCACGGTTTTGGCACGACCCGTCCTCTTCTTGAGATGCTTGAGCGCGGTGCTGCGCCGGAGCGTGAGCGCCCCCCATCATGGGTTCAAGCAGTCAATCAGCCCGACAGGCCTTCATGAGTGAGTTCGCCTCCTCCGGTCAGGCAGATCGTATCGAGTCCGGGCCGTGGACGAGACGGATGCGACGGTCAGGAATGCCGCGCTCACGCCTATGAATCGCCGTGCCCGAGTACGTGGACTACCTGTGGACAGGTTGCACACCATCGACCGGCTGTAAGCCCATGAACAGGGCAAATACCAATTCCCGAAAGGGCCTCCGGAGTCCTAACTAAGTGTCAGCTTCCGGAGCGCCTGTTGCTCTCCGCTTGCTGCGCTGCCAGACGACGCAGGATAGTGCGGTCCGCCTGTGGGATGGAGTCCAGCAGGTCTATGAACCACGGTGCGATCCACGATGAATCCCGGTGGAGCCACTCGCCTGGAGAGAGGGCGGTACCGGGTACCCAGTCCCGGGAGAGCGGCTTGCTGCTTCGTGTGGCCGCAGCAATGCTTACAGACGGCTCCGCTTCTCCAGCGTCCCGCCGCCCGAGCTGAGCTGTCACACCGATCAGCCACCACTGGAACAACCGTTGGGACGGCGACGCCGACTCCACAGCCGCACGCACGGCCGGAGAGACGAGCCCCACTGAATTGAACGCATCAAGCGCCAACCCCTCCGGCGGATCTAGGTGAGACGCTGTCTCCTCCGTGACCACCAGCGGTGTGTCCGAGATCTTCGCCTCGAATGCCTCCGACACCCGCTCGATCTCCGCGTAAGTATCCGCGGCGAGCTCAGCGTCCAGGAACTCCCTGACCCCGCCGAAGAAGTACGGCGGTGTCTCGATCCTCAAGTCTGCTTGTGCCCTCCGCCTCAGTTCGTCGACAAGGCTCGGCCACGGACGGGAGCTGCTTGAGCCGGAGCCCTGCTCGTACCAGTCTTCCTTCGTGTCATTCGACACGAACAACACGCGGCGACCACTGGGGGGCAACTGGCGGACATGCGCGATCAGCTCTTCCCAGAGGAGGAAGTCGCCAGCCGACTTCAGCGGCGTGTCCTTGTCGGAGTCGGAGAATCCGGGAGGGATCTTGTTCGGGAACCGGAAGGCGGTCGCCTCCTCCAGACGCTTTCGCAGGATGTCGTCGTCCGGCTGCTCGCCGATACTTTCCCCGTAGAGCTTCGCGATGCGCTTAAGAATGGGGTCTTCCGCATCGGCGGAGTTCAGTGCTAAGCCGTGGTCGGCTTTGAGCATGTCCAGGTGACGTTTGAACTCATGACGGTAGACGTCGAGGTGAGCATCGACGCCGGAATCCGCGACGAGTGCGTCGAGTCCCGCTATCTCCTGCTGGGCCCGGGCGTACTTGTCGAGCTGGGTACACACGACCTTCTTCGCCTCGACGATCGCTTTGCGGGCTGCCATGAGCTTCTTGTTGACCTCTGAGGCAGCATCAGCGAGAGCCCTTTTGCGGGATTCCAGTGTGCTGCGGCGGCCGCGGACGAACTCAAGGCCGACCTGGTAGGGCATCCACAGCCGTCCTGCGGTCTGCTCAAGTGCCGACAGGACCTCTTTCCTGGAGGTCTCGGTGTACTCGTACAGGCTCAGCAGGACGTTCGTGTCCAGCACGATGACGCCGTCGTTGAAGAAGGCGCTGCGCTCCGCGTCCTCAGCCGACGGCCCGGGCTGGAGCCAGGCTGCAAACCGCTGCAGCAGTACCGGGTCGTCCATATTCCCCTGCGGCTCGGCCATGACCCTCCCTTAGCCGATCATCCTGGCACAAGCAGCCTTCAGTCGGCGGGCGCGCGCGGCTGCAGCGGCTGTGCTGCCTCTCAGCTTCCGTTGCCCCTTGCGGCTCCAAAGCCGCAAGGGGCGGATCTTCTACACCCCGTCGAAGTCAGCGAGCATGGCTGACACCCGGGCAGGGGCTTTGTCGAGGAGGAAGTCGTCGACGAATGCCACGTCCGCAACGTCTCGGCTGTCAGCTGCGGCGGCGTCGCGCACAGAGCTGATGCGGGGGGAGGACAGCGTGGCGTCGGCTGCCTCGAACGGGCCCTTGGCCGCGACCCAGACCCGCTCTTCGAAGAGAACCGCAGGGCCGGTGCCGCCCAGGTCGTCCACGAATTCCGCATCGCCGGGCGGGAAGTCGGACGCCCAGTTCCGCAGCAGTCCCGCAGCCCGGCGGCCATGCTGGCTGCTGGCGGCGCCTGTGCCTTGGAGGATGGCCAGGAGTTCCCCGGCCAGTCGCCAGTCCAGGAGGCTGTGGTACGCCATGTTCGTGTAGTCGCGCAGGCACTGGTAGCACGAGCCGCGGCAGTCCCGGCCGTGCGCACCGTCCGCGAAGCCGGCCAGCATCCTGTTGGCAGTCGCCATGAGCTGCTCGAAGACCTCCCGTTCGGCGAGGTGTGTGCAGTAGCCGGCGCCGTTGTCCAGGGTGTCGGAGAGGAAGGCGAAGGTGCGTGCCTTGCTGCTGCCGGAGCCTGCGCCGTGGATGCCGGATGCGATCTCGTTGGGCTGCACCTGCAGGAGCGAGCCCGCGGCGGTGCGCAGCAGGGCGGCCAGCGAGTACCAGGCCGCCCGCCGCCCCGAGCGGTCGTCGGGGAAGCCGGTGCTCTGCGGCACGGAGGTGAGGTTCAGGCGCAGACCGAGCGCTGGAATTTCGCTTGCCTGGGGGCCGAGCAGGAACAGGTCCGTGTGCTGTGTGGCGCCGATAGCGGTGGTGAGCGGTTCCTCGTCGGCGGCGATGTCCTTTGCAAGCCATGGGAACAAATCCGCCGCCCCGGCCTCCAGATAGGCGCCGGACCAGCGTGTGGTCGGGCTTACTTTTGAGAACTGAAACAGTCGGCCGCCGTTGTCGTTGACTGCGTACCGCTCGCCCTTGCCGGCGTGGACCACCATGCCAGGTGCCTCGATCTTCAGCGGTGCGCCGTGCTCAAGGTCGGCGGCAGTGCGGGGGGCGAGCGACCTGGCCCTCCATGCGAAGTTGCCGTCGAAGTCGCGTGCCTTACCGGAGTAGAAGCCGGCCGGTTCGCGCAGTTCGATCTCACGGTAGGAGCCGTCGGCTGTTCCGCAGGCGCGGCAGGGCTGCGGTGGGGCGTCCTCTTGTTCCGGCAGCGCCTGTACGTCCTCTGCGAGGTGTCCGCAGGCACGGCAGATACCGATGAGGACAGGCTGCCCGAGCGGTTCCTGCACGGCTCGCGGGGCCCGCCCGGTCGGCTCGAACGCGACTGCGCCGACTGCCGTGTGGACCTGTCCGTCCTTGACCGTCTCAGCGCCGGGAGCGAACTGCGAGATCGCGATGTCCAGCGACCGGTCGACCACTCCGCTCGGCGGCCAGGGGTAGGACTCGGAAGGGCGCTTGGTGTACAGGTAGCGGGCTGAGGTGGGGAATCCGAACATCGGCAGCAGGCCTGACTCCGCCAGCCGTTGGCTGAGTTCGTGGTGGCCACGAGGCTCGTCGGCGATCTGGGTGACGCGGTTGACGAGCTCCTGGGCCACCCATGCCGCCGCCTGAGCCGGGGACCAGGTGCTGCGGGTGCGGTCGGCGAGGGCTTCGGCGAGACTGCAGATTTCGGCGTCATGCGACTTGATCCATCCGCTGACCGCTTCACTTACGGCGGGCCAGTCTGCAGTGTGGCCGAACTGGCCGTGGACGTTGCGGGTCGGATCGGTCCCTGTGTCGTCCCCGGCCGCGCCATGCGCCGCGTCGAATGCCCTGCGGAGCACTTCGGCAGCGAGGACCCGCTGGTAGATGTCCTTCATGTCCGTGGACAGGTAAGGCGGCGGAGTCGGATCGTTGGTGATGCGCTGGGGGTCTTGGAAGTAGTGCTCGTCGTGGCTGCGGCCGCGGCACACGGTGAGTGCAAGCGCGACCGGCGAGGTGCGCCGTCCTGCCCGTCCCACGCGCTGCTGGTAGTTGAACCGGGTCGGCGGCATGTTCGCCATCAGGACAGCGGCCAGCGGGCCGATGTCGACTCCGGCTTCCATCGTGGTGGTGACAGAGAGGATGTCGAGGGTATCGGGGAGCTCGTGCTCCTTGCCGTCGAGGAAGATGCCTTGGAAGCGGGCCTGGCGGGCCTGGGCGTCCAGACGGTCGGTCTGGCCGGTGAGTTCGGCGGCGTTGAGGCGGAAATCACCGAACTGCCTGTGCGCCATCCAGGCGTAGTAGTCGGCGTCTGTGCCCTCGAACGGCTCGGGCGCAGCAGGAAGGGGCCGCCGGCACTTCGTGCACACCCCGACGCCGGGGTGGAGGTGCCGTCGCCGGCAGACGGAGCAGGTCCAGGACACCGCTCGGCCGTGACGCAAGGCGACGTGCTCAGGCTGAATGACGTATTTCTTGACTGCCTCGCCCCAGATCCGCTCGACGGTATTGCGGAGGTCGTCCGGATCCTGCCCCAGGTGGTCCGCTGCGCTGGCCCAGAAGTCCCGCAGCTTCTTCGGCGGTTCGTCAGCCGGGCTGCGCAGTCCTGCGAAACGGCGCATGTGGCCGAGGACTCGCAGGCTGGCCCGGGCCAGCGCGGCATCGGAGGCCCGCTCGGCTTCGAGTGGTGCCTGATCGGTGGCGAGGGTGAGCCAGCCCAGGCCCAGAGACTCGAAGTCCCGTCCGGCGCTGCCGAACAGCCCGTTGAGCAGCTCGCTGGTCAGGGCTTCGCGGATGTCCTGGCGCAGCTGCTCCTGCCGTTCGCTCAGGACCAGGCTGGATTCGTCACGTACCTTGCCGCCAGGGACCTCGGGCCACTGGTACAGGGAGGTCCAGGGCTGCGGCTGGGAGCCATTCTGGTAGCTGGTCTGCTGCAGGGACGCTTTCGGGCCGCCGGGATTGATGCCGAGCTGGACCAGGCGTTCAGCTACCGCGCTGCCGTGGCTGTCGAGGCTGGGCACCCGGCTGAGGCGGCTGTAGAGCGCAGCCTCTTCTGCCGGGTCGGGGAGATCATCGTCAAGATCGTCGAGGCTTTCGGATGCTTTCTGGAGCTTCACCCAGGCGTCATAGGTCTCCGGGTCACGGGCGCGCAGCCGGTCGCGGGCGGCTTTGGCTGTCTCCTTGTCGACGGGGTTGTCAGGGGATTTGCGGTAGAAGCCCGATACGGCTGCGAGGTCGGCGGCCGGATCCCCCTGGCCCTCGACCTCCTCGGCAAGCAGCAGGCGCAGGAGGTCCTGGTAGTGGCGCAGCCCCAGGCCTGCGGACAGCTTCGCTGCGTCCTGACGGCTGTCGGAGAAGACCACCGCCTGCCTGTTCGGCAGGTGGGAGAGGATCCCGGTGGTCAGCACCTGGTTGACCTTCTCGAAACCGGTACGCATGGACCTGACTGGTGTACGCATGCGGCGCGAGTCGTTGAGGCTGAAATGCTCCGTCCCGACCTGCCTGACCTCCCAGTTGTCACCGCAGTTGGGGCACTGGGTCGGTGCCGCGGGGAGGTCTTCCGCTTTGAGCCGGGGCCGTCCCTTCTTTGGCTGCGGCACGCTGCTGTGGAAGGACCAGCCGGTGTGGTCACGCTGGTTGCGGAGGATGCCGGTGCGCGGGTCGTACTTGCTGCGCTTGAACTCGAAGTCGGCGCTCAGCGTGCCCTTGTCCGAGGTGGAGTTCCACTCCAGCTTCTCCACCGCAGGGTCGTCCTTCCGCGGCCAGTAGACGACATAGTTGGCCGCGCTCGGCCCCGTAGCAGCGGCGTCGGGCAGTGAGTCGAGGTCGGGCAGGTCCGCAAGCAGTCCGGCTTCGAAGGGGCGCCCTTTGGCCGCGTTACGGAAGGCCGATTCTGGTGCGTACCCGCCGAGGAACGGATCTCCGCAGTTCTGGCAGTAGAGGAGTTCCAGCACGCGTGCATCGCAGCTGCAGCGCGACGTGGGGCGCGGGTACAGCTTGCCGACGGTCCTCTCCATACCTTCCGGACGCGGAGCGTCGGGACACTGAGGGTCAGAGCAGGCCCAGACACCGGGGATGTTGCGGAAGAAGAGGTGCCCGCGCAGCTTGGGCGTCCGGGGATCGGCCGAGCGTCGCAGTGCGGCGAGGACTCCGCGCAACGCCTTCTCCTGCACGGCGGTGTCAGCGGCAGGGAAGATGCGAGCGGCAACAGCGTCGTCGAAGTCGGCGATGAGGCGGTCACCATCACGCAGGGCGTTGACCAGCGCGTCACCGGCACCGGTATCTGCCAGGAACTGGTCGGCCTCGGCGGGCGCGGGATCCGCGTCCAGGGCGGCGTAGGCCTCGGCGTGATGGGAGATGTCGGTGCGGGTGTGCGCCGGCAATACAAGCTGACCGCCAAGGACCACGAACCGGTTGCGGTCGACGCCGAAGAACTCCTGCAGGAAGTCCAGATCACGGGGGGCTTCGAGGGAGGCGGAGGCGGCCAGGATACGGAACTTGTCCGGCCTGTGGTCCAGGCCGAGGCGGTGACGCAGGTTGCGCAGGAGGTAAGCAATCTCTGTGCCCGCCGTGCCCCGGTACATGTGGAGCTCGTCGACGACCAGGGTGAAACGGGCGTCGGGCACCTCCTCCAGCCAGCGGCGCGTCTTGTCGAAGATCTGCGACTCGCGCGAGCGCATCAGCATGACATTGAGCATGCTGTAGTTCGTGATCATGATGTCGGGCGGAGCCTGGATCATGTCCCAGCGGCAGCGCATCTCCGCGCCATCCAGCCGGGGGATGAAGTACCGGCCGTCGCCGGAGGCTTTCTGCGCCTGGCGGGAGCGCTCCTCCGTGGCGGCGAACTCCTTGCGCAACGTCTTGACGCCAGCCGGCGAACCGACCTCACCGGGCACGGGCGTTGCCCCGGTGTAGCGGCCGAAGTAGAAGCGGTGGCCGGGCCGCGACCGGGCAAGCCATGCCCTGGCGTCATCGCTGTCTAGCGCCCTGCGCAGGCGCATCATCTGGTCGTCGACGAGCGCGTTCATGGGATAGAGGACGAGGGCGCGTACAGCTGCGTGCCGGCCGGCCTCGCCTGCCCGCTGGGGTTGATACTCGCCGTTGGGAGAAACCCACCAGCGGTTCGACGGCGGCGAGGCGGTCGGCCAGTCGGCCGACTCGCGGACGAGGTCGGCCAGAATGGGCAGCATGAACGACTCTGTCTTGCCCGAGCCTGTGCCGGCCGTGACGACGACGTCGCGCCCGTCGCGCACAGCCGCAGCCAGGGCCCGGTGCTGGTGCTCGTACAGGGAGGGGACACCCTGCATCAGTCCAAGCTGGACCAGTTCCGCCAGGTCAGGGTGGGCTCCTGCTGCCTTCACGGATTCCGCGATGCCCGCGTCCATCTGAACGTAGCGCGGGCGGACCTCCAGCAGAGGACGCCTCCAGGCTCCGCCGTTCACGTCGAACAGGTCCTGACGCTCGCGTTCGAGGTGCTCGTCAGCAAGCCCGAACGGCGTGTTGTAGTAACGGAAGAGCGCATCCTTCAAGTGCTCGAACGAACCGAGGATGTCCACATCCCGGCCAGGCTGCTGCGAAGCGGCGTCACTCATCATTCTCCCCCAGATGCTGTCCGAGCGATCGTGCAACCTTGGCGGCTACGGCGTGGGGCACGTTGTCGTAGGCGAGGTTCTTGGCTTGGGCGTTGATACGGGGCGCGAGGCCGCAGCACATCACGGCCACGCGCCGGTGCAGGTCGGGCAGGGGGTATCCCCAGTCGACGAATAGAGTCCCGAACCTCTCACGCCCGGAATCCTTCTCTGGCCGCCAGCGCAGCACGTCCGCAGTCCGGCTCCGGCTCTCCAGCACGAGGTAGACGCCCTGCTCGTGGCTGGTCTCGTACCATTGCCCGTCGCGCAGAACCTGGCATACGCGCTTGCTGTCGCGCCGCTTGAGCCGGTACAGCCCATCGCCCTGGGGCCGCGGAACGAGCCGGTATTCGCCGCGCTCGAGATCGTACTGTTCCAGTGGCTTGCCGAACTCCGGCGCAGAGGTCGGCGCTCCAAGGCTCAACGGCGGCAAGAGCGCAGCTCCTTGTAGCGCGAAGCACGGTGTGTAGGAGAGGCCGAGCTCGGCCGCCCAGCTTGCAAGCCCTGCTTCGTCGTCAAATTGGACGATGAGAGACGGGGGCAAGGGGATGTCCGTGGGCGGACGGTCACTGGGCACCCGGAACAGCTCCAGCAATCCATCCTCCACCGCCTGCGCTACGCGCGCGTCAAACGCGGCCGTCCGGCTCCCGGTGAGTACCGCCAGCCCCCGCGCCTGCGGCAGGCGGGTCAGGACTGGAGGGGCCGCGCACCAGCGCCGATTGCGCCAGTCGATATCCATGTAGGCCAGGGAGACGGCGTCGCGCAGCCATCGGCCCGGGGATCCCGGTTCGATGTCCTGACAGTGCTTCGCTGCAAGCCACCACATGCCCTGCTTGGCATCAGACAGCGTGCCGGCGCCCTGCTCACTCAGCCAGCGCAGCAGCAGGGCTCCTGTATCGGTCATCAGGTTCCCCGCCTTCCGCTGATCGCTTCCGCTGCAGCTACATAGTCGCGCCAGGCAGGAACCTGCAGGCGCTGGGCGGCGCTGAGGACGGCGTATGCCCAGGCGTAGTCGTCGGGTGCCGGCGCGGGAGCGGGTATGTCAGCTGCTGCTACCAGCGCCCTGACTGACCAGCGGGCCGCCGTACGGTAGACCAGCCAGACGCAGCCGTCCGGCACCTCAATCTCAAGGCAGGGGCCAAGTGCTGCAGCGGGCAGACGGGAAGTCATCCAGGCCGGGACCGACCGTTGCTTGGCCCGGCGCACACCGCCGTGGGGATCCAGCAGCACGGCCTCCAGAACACTTGAGCGCAGCAGCTCGCTTCGCGGGAGGCTGATACTTCTTGCCGCAGCAGCCCCACGGATGGCAGCCTCGGAATCCGTTACTTCGCTCAGCTCAGACCGGGCAGTACGGTCGCAGGGGTATCCAAGCGTCCCGGTGCCCGGCGGCAGGCCCTCGTGAAGTCCGTCGTGCAGTGTGAAGACCTGGCTGCTGTGGGCCGTGCCCACACGGTGCTCTCCCTCATCGAGGGGGATCAGGCAAAGAGGGAAGGGCACTCGGGGATCGGCGCGCAGCTTCTCAGTGCGGCCGTCGAGGACGACTTCCACACGGCCGTCCTGTGAGTCGCTGGCCGGCAACATGAGGTCGGGAGCACCGCCCCGGAGGAAATGGCCGGCCACTCCGGCGCCCGCCCGGTACTCAGGGGCGATGCGCAGCCCGCCGGACAGCACGGCATGGTGCCGGATCTGGGGCTCGAGGACGTGTGCGTGGTCTCCGCCCCGGTCGAGGGCGCTCGCGAAGGCACGCCCGTTGACGGCGCGCACGCCCTTGATCAGCTTCCACCCCGGTACCGGCGCCGATGCTTCACGGACGGTACGGCCGCCGAGGACATCGACCATGGAGCGCACTGCGCGGACAGCGGAGTCAGCGGCGAGAATCCAGTGCTGCTCGCCGGGCTCGAAATACTCCGTACTCACCCACTCCCCTAGGTGCGGGTGCAGCCGCAGCAGCAGCACCTCCTGCGGTGCCCACTCAAGGACCAGCTGCTCCCCCTCAAGGCGCAGACCGTGTTCCAGCTGCTGCCAGGAGGGGTGCAGCGATTCCAGCCCCTCGTATACGTCCCCATACCCCTTGCACAGCGTGAACGTACGGCCGCCTGGCACTGCGACGCGCGTCTCATCGATACCGTCGCCCGCTTCGGCGAGCCATTCCAGGCGCCTGCCCCGGTCCGCGACTACGAGCCTCAGTCCGATGGCGCGGCGTCGATGCTCGCGCTCCGGCTCGTGGAGGGTGCCGTCCCAGTCATCGGCGAGCCGCTTGACCAGGCTGGCGATCAGAGTGTCGCCCGTATCCAGGGCGCTGGCAAGCTCATCCATGAGCCGAGGCGACAGGTGCCGGTCCCGCCCTGCTGTCCACACGCGCAGGCGCCGCAGCAACTCGCGTCCGGAAACCTTGTCGGGGTTGAGCGGCCGCAAGCGGGTGGCGGCGAAAAACCGGGTGAGGATCTGCCGGTCAGAGCCGCGCACCAGCGCCTGCGAGATAGGGAAGCCGATCTTCCAGTAGTACTCGTCAGTGCTGATCGTGCTGGTGCCGTAGAGACCGCCCGTCTCCTCAAGCCAGGTGTCCAGCTCCTCCCACATCCCTGCCACGTCCTCAAACGCGTGCACAAGTTTGTGGGCTCGAGGGGTAGAGGGCTGTTCGCCGAACAGCTGGCTCCACCGCCCGTAGAAGTTGCTCCTCAGCATGCCGTCAGAGGACTCCATGCAGGTAGCAGCCAGCACGGACAGGGCCAGCACCGGCAGGCTCGGCGGCGGGCCCACACTCCCGTTTTGCTCCCACATTTCGCACTCGCGCTGAATGCGGCTGAGCAGCGGCCTGTGCGGATCGCTCCAGTTAAGTTCGCCGACGACAGCCTGGGCAAGGCCCGTTCCTATGCGTTCGGCCAGCTCCCGTTCAAGCTCGGCATCGACGTACAGGACGGTGCTTCGCAGCGCATTGCCCGCACCGAAGAACTCTGCGCAGAGCACGTCGTGCCACTGCTTGTACTCGGACCCCATCAAACCTTTCCAGCTTCCCCACCCACAGCCGCGCGCCCCGTCTGCTGCTGCGGACACGCTCTTGCGTCCCGCCTCGGCAGCGGCCCCGCCATCCGCCCAGCTCAACCCACGCTACTCATGCAGCCCTTCGCGCGATAGGCAAAGGCGCTTGTTCGTCGCTCTTGCGGCCTACTGGCGCATCACTGCCGGGCCCCTCCGCCGATCGAAGCCCGGAGTCTGCTGCCGACGCCAACTGACTTCCCATCAACCAAACGGCATGACAATTGAGGAACCTCACAACAGTCCCCTCAGCCCGGAGAGATGCAAGAATAAGAACCGGTGGACACAGAATATCCACGACCTCTCCACAACATGAGGCACATGCCGCAATCGTGATGTTGCCTAGCGGGCAAGAAAGGCCAGAACAGGCACCACATCGTTCCGCCCTCCTGCCGCCATGCACCACTCCGGAGGCATGCCCCTTCCTGTCCATCCGCCCTGTATACGCAGCCGCCTATGCAGTCGACAGGGTTGAGGTGCGGCCACCAACGCGAGCATGTTGGGTGCTCAGCTCGCACGATCACCGCAGGCTGGTAGGAGTTTCAGTGAACCGCACACCGCACTGCTGGCCCCGGGGCCCCTTCCCAGTCCGCCGAGCGGCTTACAAAGCACCCGTGGACTACCTGTGGACGAAGCGCGCGCCGTCTGTGGTTCATAGGCCTGTGACCTGCTCGAACCTCGGAACCCGTAAGGCCCTCCGGAGCCGTGTGCGCAGGTTCGAATCCTGCCGGGGGCACCCTTTCTGAGGTGCCCAAAGACCCCGTCACCAGCGGAGACGCTGAGGCCGGGGTCTTTGCGTGTGTACCGGAAGCGCTGCTGTCTCCCACCCCTCCAAGACTGGTGCACCGAACAGCACAGACGCTTCCCCGGCCCACCCGCGACAGGCCACGGCCTGAATGCGGAACCGTCTATTCCCTGGGGCCCCGGGCACGCGGTGTGCATGGCATTGGCGCGTTCGCTTCCCGACGGCCCTGCCGAGTGGTGGATCTTCCTCGGCACGTTTGTTCTGTACGTGGTCGCCCGTTGGTTCTTCGCCTGGCAGCAGGCGCGCCGCGAGGGCGACAGACATCCGATGCGCGCCGCGTTGGCCGAGGAGGACGACCCGGACGCACTGAGAGCGGCATCGGTGGGTGGCTTCCGCTCCTACCGTCAGTTCTTCGGCTTCGCCGTCGGCACCCTCGCCGTGGTCCTGGTCGCCACGCTGACAGAGGGGCGGCTCCGTGTCGCCCTGCTGTGGATCGTCATTCCGATGCTGGTCATCGCCCTGTCCTACCTCGACTTCTGGCAGGCCCGGAAGGCGCGCTCAAGGACCGTTTGGACGGCCACGCGTTAGACGGTCACGCGTTCTGCGTTCTCGCCCCCGTCCCGGCGCGATGCCTTGACGGCGCGATGCCTTGACGACGCGTCGCGCCCCCGCGGGCGGCTACTCCCGGCCATCTCATCAACCGGACCGAACGGCCACCGCATGCGGGTCTTTCGGCCCCTGCTTCGGTCCGCCGGGGCCGCTGGATGGTCGAGGGGTGGCGCGATCGCGTCCACGCTGTACAACTGTCGGCTGGTGATGGCCATGCGCCGAACGCTTCTCCCCGCCCTGGTCCTGACCGTGGTTGCCGCCACTGCCACCGCCTGCGCCCCGCCGAGCACCGGAGGGACCGCCACCCCGTCGACATCGACATCGACGTCGGTGACCACGACCGTGGCCACAGCCACAGCCACAGCCACAGCCACGACAGCCCCCTCTCCCCCGCCGACCTCCGCACAGGGGCCACGTGGGCCCGGCGCCGTGGTCAGGGCCTACTACGACGCCATCAACGCGCACCACTACCGCACCGCCTGGAACCTCGGCGGCAAGCAGTTCAGCCCGACGTACGGCAGCTTCGTGGCCGCCTTCGCCGGCACGGCCCACGATCGCCTCCAGGTACTCCGGGTGTCCGGACCGACTGTGGCGGTCAGGCTGGAGGCCACGCAGACCTCCGGTGCGGTCAAGGTCTACAGCGGTACGTATCAGGTGTCGGGTGGAGTGATCACCGGCGCCAGCATGCGTCAGGTCGGGCTGTCCCCACCGAGCCGCACGCCGTCGTCTTCCCCGGGCGGCTTCGTGCACCCGGGTGCCTTCTGCTCTTCCGTGGGCGCGACCGGGTTCACCGACCGTGGGACTCCGATGGTGTGCTCGCTCAGGGCCGGCGACGACTACGCCCGGTGGCGGCACCGGTGAACGCCGTCGCATCACAACGCGGTGGCCGCAGCAGCAACCGCCGTCCCAAGCCGCCGTCCCAAAACCAGCCTCCCTGCACACCGCGCCGCCCGTCTCCAGCCGCTCCCCCGGTCGCCCCGGCACCCCCGGAGACCCACATCACAACCCGCAGGAGAACAAGCTCACAGCCGTTTCCTCTGCTGCTCCTTCGGGCGTCTGGCCTAGCATCCGAGCATGACGGTCCTGCCTGACGACGGGCTCTCGCTGGCCGCCGAGTTCCCTGACGCAACCCATGAGCAGTGGCAACACCTGGTGGCGGGTGTGCTGCGCAAGTCGGGCAAGGACGTCTCGGGTACGGCCGCTGAGGATGCTCTGTCCACTGCCCTGGAGGACGGGTTGCGTACCCGTCCTCTCTACACCGCGCGCGATGCCGCGCCCAATTCCGGTATGCCCGGGTTCGCCCCGTTTGTGCGAGGCGGTCGGCCCGAGGGCAGCACCGCCGGCGGCTGGGATTTGCGGCAGCGGCACACGACGGCCGCCGACGGCCTCGTGCTCGCGGATCTGGAGAACGGCGTCACCTCGCTCTGGCTGGTCCTCGGCGAGGGCGGCATCCCGGTGTCGGAGCTCGGGCGGGTTCTCGACGGTGTCTATCTCGATCTCGCTCCCGTCGTTCTCGACGCGGGAAGTGAAGTTCCCGCCGCCGCACGTGAGTTGCTGCGGATCTACGAGGAGCGCGGTGTCTCCGCGGACGCCGTCCGCGGCAGCCTCGGTGCCGATCCACTCGGGCACGAGGCTCGTACGGGGCGGGCGTACGACTTCGCCGACGTCGTACCCCTCGCACAGCTCTGCTCCGAACGGTACCCGGGGCTCCGCGCCCTGACCGTGGACGCGCTGCCCTATCACGAGGCCGGCGGCTCGGCCGCCCAGGAGCTCGGCTGTTCGCTCGCCACCGGTGTCGCCTGTCTGCGCGAGCTGACCGCGGCCGGGCTGACCGTCGAACAGGCCACCGCCCAACTGGAGTTCCGGTACGCCGCCACCGCCGACCAGTTCCTGACCATCACCAAGCTGCGCGCCGCGCGCCGGCTGTGGGCGCGGGTGACCGAGGTGTGCGGGGCGCCCGGTGCGCAGGTGCAGCATGCCGTCACCTCGCCGGTGATGATGACCCGGCGGGACCCCTGGGTGAACATGCTGCGGACGACGATCGCCACGCTGGCCGCCGGCGTCGGTGGTGCCGACGCGGTGACCGTGCTGCCCTTCGACGACGCGCTCGGCCTGCCCGACGCGTTCGCGCGGCGCATCGCCCGCAACACGTCGACGATCCTCATCGAGGAGTCGCATCTGGCCCGGGTCATCGACCCGGCGGGCGGCTCCTGGTACGTGGAGCGGCTGACGGACGAACTCGCCCACGCCGGCTGGGAGTTCTTCCAGCGGATCGAGCAGGCGGGCGGCCAGGCCGCCGCGTTGCGTTCCGGGCAGATCGAGCGGGATCTGGCCGCGACCTGGGAAGCGCGTGCCGGCAAGCTCGCCAAGCGGCGCGAACCCGTCACCGGAGTCAGCGAGTTCCCGTTCCTCGCCGAGCAGGCCGTCGTACGGGAGCCCGCTCCCGAGCCCCGGTCCGGCGGTCTTCCGCGCGTCCGTCGCGACGAGGCGTACGAGGCGCTGCGCGCCCGGTCGGACGCCCACCTCGCCGCCACCGGGTCCCGGCCGCGGATCTTCCTGGCCGCGCTCGGCCCGGCCGCCGCCCACACCGCGCGCCTCACCTTCGCCTCGAACCTCTTCCAGGCCGGCGGTATCGAGGCCGTGGCGGAGGGCACGTTCGAGGAGAGCGGCGCCACCGAGGTGTGCCTGTGCTCCAGCGACGCGCTGTACGAGGAGCGGGCCGCGACCGTGGCCGGCGAGTTCAAGTCGGCCGGCGCCAGGCATGTGTTCCTCGCGGGCCGCCCCGGGCAGTACGCCGATGTCGACAGTTACGTCTTCGCGGGCTGCGACGCCGTCGCCGTGCTGTCCGCCGCCCTCGACCGCATGGGAGTGTCCTGATGTCCGTCCCTTCCATTCCCGACTTCTCCGGGATCGAGCTGGGGACCCCGGCCACCGCCGGCGGCGCCGAGGAGTGGCGTACGGCGGTCAAGCAGGCGACGGGCGGGGACGAGCCGCTGTGGGAGACGCCGGAGGGCATCGCGGTCAAGCCGCTGTACACCGGGCGTGACCTGGAGGGCCTGGACTTCCTCGGCACGTACCCGGGTATGGCGCCGTATCTGCGCGGGCCGTACCCGACGATGTACGTCAACCAGCCGTGGACCATCCGCCAGTACGCGGGCTTCTCGACCGCCGAGGAGTCCAACGCCTTCTACCGGCGCAATCTGGCGGCCGGCCAGAAGGGTCTGTCGGTCGCGTTCGACCTGCCCACGCACCGGGGTTACGACAGCGATCACCCGCGCGTGACGGGCGACGTCGGTATGGCGGGTGTCGCCATCGACTCGATCTACGACATGCGGCAGCTCTTCGACGGCATCCCGCTGGACAGGATGACCGTGTCGATGACGATGAACGGCGCCGTTCTGCCGGTGCTGGCGCTGTACATCGTCGCCGCGGAGGAACAGGGCGTAGCGCCCGAGAAGTTGGCCGGGACCATCCAGAACGACATCCTCAAGGAGTTCATGGTCCGCAACACCTACATCTATCCGCCGAAGCCGTCGATACGGATCATCTCCGACATCTTCGCCTTCACCTCGCAGCGGATGCCGCGCTACAACTCCATCTCCATCTCCGGCTATCACATCCAGGAGGCCGGTGCCACGGCCGACCTGGAGCTGGCGTACACGCTCGCCGACGGGGTGGAGTACATCCGTGCCGGGCGTGAAGCCGGCCTGGACGTGGACGCGTTCGCGCCGCGGCTGTCGTTCTTCTGGGCGATCGGCATGAACTTCTTCATGGAGGTCGCCAAGCTTCGGGCGGCGCGGCTGCTGTGGGCGAAGCTGGTGAAGCAGTTCGACCCGAAGAACACCAAGTCCCTTTCGCTGCGCACCCATTCGCAGACCTCGGGCTGGTCGCTGACCGCGCAGGACGTGTTCAACAACGTCACGCGTACGTGCGTCGAGGCGATGGCGGCCACGCAGGGCCACACGCAGTCACTGCACACCAACGCGCTCGACGAGGCGCTCGCGCTGCCCACCGACTTCTCGGCCCGCATCGCGCGCAACACGCAGCTGCTGATCCAGCAGGAGTCGGGTACGACGCGGTCGATCGACCCGTGGGGCGGCAGCGCCTACGTGGAGAAGCTGACGTACGACCTCGCCCGCCGCGCCTGGCAGCACATCCAGGAGGTCGAGGCGGCGGGTGGCATGGCGAAGGCGATCGACGCCGGCATCCCCAAGCTGCGCATCGAGGAGGCCGCGGCCCGTACGCAGGCCCGGATCGACTCCGGGCGGCAGCCCGTCATCGGCGTCAACAAGTACCGCGTCGAGAGCGACGAGCAGATCGACGTGCTCAAGGTCGACAACTCCTCCGTACGGACGCAGCAGATCGAGAAGCTGCGGCGGCTGCGGGCGGAGCGGGACGAGACCGCGTGCCAGGACGCGCTGGACGCGCTGACGCGGGCCGCCGGGGGCGAGGGCAACCTGCTGGAGCTGGCGGTGAACGCCGCCCGGGCCAAGGCCACCGTCGGGGAGATCTCGGACGCGCTGGAGAAGGTGTACGGCCGGCACGCGAGCCAGATCCGTACCATCACCGGCGTGTACCGCAACGAAGCCGGGGAGTCGCCGTCCGTGGACCGTACCCGCACGCTCGTGTCCGCCTTCGAGGAGGCCGAGGGGCGCCGCCCGCGCATCCTGGTCGCCAAGATGGGCCAGGACGGCCATGACCGGGGGCAGAAGGTGATCGCGACCGCGTTCGCCGACCTCGGCTTCGACGTGGACGTCGGCCCGCTGTTCCAGACACCGGCCGAGGTGGCGCGTCAGGCCGTCGAGGCGGACGTGCACATCGTCGGGGTGTCGTCGCTGGCCGCCGGGCATCTCACGCTGGTGCCGGCGCTGCGCGACGCACTCGCCGAGGAGGGGCGCGAGGACATCATGATCGTGGTGGGCGGAGTGATCCCGCCGCAGGACGTGCCGACGCTGCTGGAGATGGGTGCGGCGGCCGTCTTCCCGCCCGGGACGGTGATCCCGGACGCGGCACATGATCTCGTACGGCGGCTGGCGGACGGCCTCGGGCATCAGCTGTGATCGAAGTCGACACGTATGTGAAGGGTGTGCTCGACGGGAAGCGTGCGATCGTTGCGCGCGCCATCACGCTCGCCGAGTCCACCCGTCCGCAACACCGGGTGCTGGCACAGCAGTTGCTGACCGAGCTGCTGCCGTACAGCGGGAAGGCGCGGCGGATCGGGGTCAGCGGGGTGCCGGGGGTCGGGAAGTCGACGTTCATCGACGCGTTCGGGACGATGCTGACCGGGCTCGGGTACCGGGTCGCGGTGCTGGCGGTGGACCCGTCGTCCACCCGCACCGGAGGCTCCATCCTCGGTGACAAGACGCGTATGGAACGTCTGGCCGTGGACCCCGCGGCCTTCATCCGGCCCTCCCCCACGGCCGGAACGCTGGGCGGGGTGGCCAAGGCGACGCGTGAGTCGATCGTCGTGATGGAGGCGGCCGGCTACGACGTGATCCTGGTGGAGACGGTCGGTGTCGGGCAGTCGGAGACCGCGGTCGCCAACATGGTCGACTCCTTCCTGCTGTTGACGCTGGCGCGCACGGGCGACCAGCTGCAGGGCATCAAGAAGGGTGTCCTGGAACTGGCCGACGTGATCGCCGTCAACAAGGCGGACGGGCCGCACGAGCGCGATGCCCGCGCCGCCGCGCGGGAGTTGGCGGGTGCGTTGCGCCTGATGCACGGCAAGGACGCCGCGTGGACGCCGCCGGTCCTGCACTGCAGCGCTCGCGAGTCGACGGGCCTCGAGACCGTCTGGGAGCGCGTCGAACAGCACCGCACCCTCCTCGACACCACGGGCCGCCTCGCCACCAAGCGCCGCGACCAGCAGGTCGACTGGACCTGGACCATGGTCCACGACGAACTCCTCGACCGCCTGCGCAACGACCCCTCCGTACGATCCCTCGCACCGAACCTCGAACAGCAGGTCCGCGACGGCGAGTTGACGGCGACGCTCGCGGCGGAGCGGATCCTCGCGGCGTTTCGGTGGGCCGAGGGGAGCGGGGCCACTCCCTGAGCCCGACGCCGGGGCGCCGGCGCCCCGAAGCTCGCTCGGAACGGGAACGTTTTCAGCTGGTCAGCACACTAGCGGGCTGGCCCGGTGGGCGTGTCGGTTGCGGATGGCGAAGACTGGCGGCGAGGAGCTCGAGCGTCGTAGGTGATGTCACGCTTCACGCCGTGCGCTTGCGTGACGTCGTCTTCTTCGCCGGGGTCTTCTTCGCCGCGGTCTTTTTCGCTGCCGTCTTCTTCGTGCTCTGTGTGGACTTCGCTGCCGTCTTCTTCGCCGCGGTCTTCTTGGCGGCCGACTTCTTCGCCTTCGAGCGTGGGAGGCGTGTGACTTCGGCATCCTTCGCGGGGGGTTCGCCGCGGGATTCCTTGGCGGCCTTGACGCTGTTCTCGAGGGCTGCCATCAGGTCGAGGACCTTGCCGCCCCGGGCCGGTTCGGGGGACTCCGGGGGCGCCTCGCCGGCCGCCTTCGCCGCCACGACCTCCTCCAGGGCCTCGCGGTACTCGTCGTGGAGTTCTTCGAGGTCGATCTCGCCCAGGGTGTCCATCAGGGCGTCCGCGAGGTCGAGTTCCTTGGCGTTGACCGTGACGTCCGTCTCCGGGGCGACGCCCTCGGGGGTGCGTACCTCGTCCGGCCACAGGAGGCCGTGCATGGCGATGGCGTCACCGACCACCCGCAGCATGCCCAGCCGTTCCTTGCCCCGTAGGGCGAACTTCGCGATGGCCACCTTGTGGCTGCGCTTCAGGGCCTCCCGCAGCAGGATGTACGGCTTGGCCGCCGGCGCGCCGCCCGCCGCGAGGTAGTACGCCGCGTCCATCTGGAGCGGGTCGATGCGGTCCGCCGGCACGAAGGCCACGATCTCGATCGTCCTGGCGGTGGGCAGCGGCAGGTGGGACAGGTCCTCGTCCGTGATCGGGATGATCGTGCCGCCCGCGTCCTCGTAGCCCTTGCCGATCTCCGCCCCGCTCACCTCCTTCTCCTCCAGCTCGCAGAACTTGCGATAGCGGATGCGACCGCCGTCCTCCACATGGATCTGACGGAAGGAGATGGAGTGGTTCTCGGTGGCGTTGACGAGCTTGATCGGGATGCTGACCAGGCCGAACGAGATGGCGCCGTTCCATATGGATCGCACGTGCAGCACCCTTTCGCTCTTTTTGCACCATTCCCTGCCGGTTTGCATGAGATTCTCATCGTATGACGCCGATCACGGAGGTGGCGGGAAGGCGCCTCGCGCTCAGCAACCTGGAAAAGGTGCTGTATCCCGCCACCGGATTCACCAAGGGCGAGGTGCTGCACTACTACGCCACCACCGCCGAGGCCCTGCTGCCCCACCTGCGGAATCGCCCCGTCTCGTTCCTGCGGTACCCCGACGGACCGGACGGCCAGGTCTTCTTCACCAAGAACGTGCCCCCGGGTACGCCCGACTGGGTCACCACCGCCGAGGTGCCGCGCACGGAGGGTCCGGCGCGGATGGTGCTCGTACAGGACCTGCCGAGCCTGATGTGGGCGGCCAACCTCGTCACCGAGTTCCACACGCATCAGTGGGTCGCCGGGGATCCGGGGGCCGCCGACCGGATCGTCTTCGACCTCGACCCCGGCGCGCCCGCCGACGTCGTCGACTGCTGCCAGGTCGCCCTCTGGCTGCGCGAGCGGCTCGCGGCCGACGGCATCGAGTCGTACGCCAAGACCTCCGGCTCCAAGGGGCTGCATCTGCTCGCCGCCGTCCGGCCGACCCCGTCCGAGCAGGTCAGCGACTATGCCAAGGGCCTCGCCGTGGAGGCGGAGCGCGCCATGCCCAAGCTCGTCCTGCACCGGATGACGCGCAGCCTGAGGCCCGGCAAGGTGTTCGTCGACTGGAGCCAGAACGCGGCCCGCAAGACCACCGCCACGCCCTACACGCTGCGCGCCCGGAGCGAGCCCACCGTCTCCGCACCGGTGACCTGGAGCGAGGTCGAGGCGTGCGGGGCACCGGCCCAGCTCACCTTCCTGGCCGCGGACATCGCCCCCCGCGTACAGGACTACGGCGACCTGCTGGCCCCGCTGCTCGACACGGACGGCGCCGGCTCACTTCCCTGACCCGGCTCACTTCCCCGACCCGGCTCACTTCCCCGACCCGGGTCGGCCCCACGCGGGCCGGACTCACTCGGATCAGCCCCCACGCGGGCCGGACCAGTCAGGCCAGATCTACTCAGGCCAGCGCCACGCGCCTCAGCCCCACCCGCCTCAGACCCACGCGCCTCAGACCCACCCGCCTCAGACCCACCCGCCTCAGACCCACCCGCCTCAGACCCACGCGCCTCAGACCCGCCTCCACGTCCGCCGGTCCCGCGCCATCGCGTGCAGCGCCTCCACGTCCGCCGGTTTCAGGACACCGCCGAGGCGGCTCAGGCCCGTGAGGTCCGTGTCGCGCAGCACGCGGACCTCGCGGAGCGGGGCCGGGACCGAGACGTCCGCGGGCTCCGTGAGGGCCAAAACCGGGTGGACCTCAGCCGTCAGCGCGTACGCCGCCCGGTCCGCGTCGGCGCGGACGCGGCGCAGCAGCGGCTCGGGCTCGCGGCGGCCCAGCGTGACCATGGGGTCCGCGACCGTCACCCGCTGCTTGCGGGCGTACAGCGTGTGGACGGCGTACAGACCGCCCGGGCCGATCGCCAGATGGTGGATGCGGTCGCCGCCGGGCAGCGGGACCGAGTGCAGGGCGTGCCAGCCCGCGCCGTCGAGGGCGTCCAGGGCCTCGCCGACCGACTGCTCCGCCGCCAGCGCCTTGCGGCGCGGGTCCGGGCGCAGCCGGTGGGCCGGGCCGGGTTCCCGGTCCAGGGCGATCAGCAGCGCCTCGCCGGGGCGGTTGGGCGCCAGGTCGTCGTCCGGGTGGAGGGAGAGCCGGGCCAGCTCGGCCGGGGTCGGGACCGGCGGCGGGCCGACCGTCACCGGGCCGGTGAGGAAGGGGCCCAGCGCTTTGAGCACGCCGTCCTCCTCGCCCTCGCTGAGCAGGTTGACCCGTGCGGCCTCGCGGTCGTACCAGGCGATGTTCCGCCCGTCCGTGTGGCAAACGTAGAGCCGCTCCTGGCCGTGTCGCCAGGACGGTATGACTCGCAGTCCGGTCATTGCGCCATCACCCCTGACCATGGGAACAGGCGGGGTGCTCCCCAGGCAAGAAGACGGCTACCTTTGGGAGGAGTTGGGAGGGGGACTTGGGGAGGCGTTGTTGCGTACCCGCAGGAAGCAGCCCGACGTACCGGCTCCGGACAGTCCATGGAGCGAGATCGTGCCCGGTCTGTGGATGGGCGGGCACCAGTTCAGGAACCGCACGGGCGATCTGGAGTTCGCCGTCGTACGGGACGAGTTCGATCTTGTGCAGACCCTGCTGAGACTGCCCGGACACGGGCCCGATCCCGGTGTGGAGCACCACGTCTGGGCGATACCGGACGGGCCGCTGGACGGCACGCAGCTCGCGGGCGTGATGCGTCTGGCACAGGCCGCGAGCGAGGCACTGGACGAGGGCCGCAAGGTCCTCGTCCGCTGTTACCACGGCTACAACCGCTCGGGGCTGGTGATCGCGCACGCCCTGGTGCGCCGCGGGCACTCCGCGGAGCAGGCGATCCGGCTGATCCGGTCCCGCCGCTCGCCGTGGGCGCTGCACAACGAGCTGTTCGTGGAGTATCTGCGGGCGGGGCTGCCGACGGCCCGGCTGCTGGAGGAGCTGGCGGAGTAGCGAGGTAATCGTTTCGCCGGACGAATAGGGTGGGCCGGGTCAGCGATCGTTACCAGCCACAGGAGTACTGTGCTCCGTTTCCGCGCCGCACGCACCGCGCTCGCCGTCGCCGTACTCGGCGCGCTGGCGTCGGGCTGCGGCGACGCGGGCGGGCTGAAGGGCGCGGGACCGGCCGCGACCGCGACCAGCCCGGCCAAGCTGTGGCCGAGCCTGACGCCCGCGTCCAGCCCGGCCTGGAAGTACGACAACGGCGACGCCGAGACCATGAAGGGCGTGACGGCCCCCGGCGGCGACCTGCGCAAGGTGGATCCGGCGGCGCTCGTGCGGGCGGAGATCGCCCAGCACCCGGACGACTACGCCGGCTCGAAGGCGCCGTACCGCGTCACGGTGCGCCGGATGGCCTACTGCGGCAAGGAGCCGGCGGACCCGAGGTGCCCCCTGCTCAAGCCGTACTACCGCGACATCACCGGCGACGGGCGCCCCGACCTGACGCTGGGCTTCCGGCTGCTGCCCGGCACCCAGACGGCCGTGCGCGTCTACACCGTCCAGGGCGGCCGGGTGATCCAGGTGATGTCCAACAACGACGCCGTGAGCGGGGTCGAGCTGGCCGGGCGCTCCGTGATCATCCATGCGCCGTCCGACCTCTCCGACTACGAGTACCGGTTCCAGTGGACCTGGGACCCGGATCAGCGGGTCATGCTGCTCACGCACGACGAGATGCTGCACATCGGCAAGCGCGAGCGCCCGTCGCAGCCGTCGGCGACGCCCTCCGTGGCACCCTCCTCCGCGTCCCCCTCGGCCACTCCATGACGGGACTCGGGCTCCCCCAGTGGGCCGGCACGCTCGCCGTGAAGGCGGCCGTCTTCATCACCGTGATGTGCTGCGCGCTCGCCGCGATGCTCGGCGTGCTCGTGCACGTCTCGGTCACCAACCAGACCGTCGGCCAGGCCCGCAGGCTCGCGCTGGCGCGGCTGTCGGACGCGACGAAGGCGTACGAGGCCGGGGACACGCTGCTGCCGGGCACGGGTGTCGATCCGCCGGGCCTGCCGAGGGCGCTGCGGGCGAAGGCGGTGGCCGGGGACCGCGGCACGATGGTCTCCGACCTGCACGGGCATCCCACGATGTGGGCGGCGGGTCCCGCCGACCGGCACCGGGCGCTGGCCGTCCAGGTCGACTACGCGCAGCAGTCCCGGACGATCGCCGGGCTCGACCGGGCGATCCTGTGGTCGTCGGGTCTGGCGATCGGGGTGACGCTGCTGATCGGCGCGTTCTCGGTGACCCGGGTGACCCGGCGGCTGCACGCCACGGCGCAGGTGGCCCGGCGGATCAGCGCGGGCGACCTGGACGCGCGCGTCGACGATCCCCGGACGAAGGATCCGACGCACCCTCAGGACGAGGTGGCCGCGGTCGCCGCCGCGCTGGACTCCATGGCGGCCTCGCTCCAGGGCAAGCTGCTGAGCGAGCAGCGGTTCACCGCGGACGTGGCGCACGAGCTGCGCACCCCGCTGACCGGGCTGCACGCGGCGGCCGAGCTGCTGCCGCCGGGGCGGCCGACGGAGCTGGTGCGGGACCGGGTGGCCGCGTTGCGCACGCTCACCGAGGACCTGCTGGAGATCTCCCGGCTGGACACCGGCCGGGAGCGGCTGGAACTCGACGCGGAGCAACTGGGCGCGCTGGCGGCCCGGGTGGTGCGCGCGTCCGGCACCGACACCTCGGTCGTCGTCCTGAAGGACGCCCGGGCGGAGACGGACCGGCGGCGCCTGGAGCGGGTCCTGGGCAACCTGGTCGCGAACGCCCACAAGCACGGACGCGCGCCCGTGTCCCTGACGGTCGACGGGCCGGTGGTGACCGTACGGGACCACGGCGACGGGTATCCGGACTACCTCCTCGAGCACGGCCCGCAGCGGTTCCGCACCGAGGGCGGCGCGAAGGGGCACGGGCTCGGGCTGACCATCGCCGCGGGCCAGGCGGAGGTGCTGGGTGCGCGGCTGACGTTCGCGAACGCCGTGGACGGCGGGGCCGTCGCGACGCTGACGCTCCCGTAGGACCGCGGGACGGGTGCGCTCCACTGGCCCACCACGACGCGCGACCCTCCAGCACTGCTCCTAACGTGGCGGTTAGTCAGCTTCGCCCCCATTTGTGGAGGTATCGGCAATGTCCCTGCGCACCCTTCTCACCCGCGTCGCGATAACCACCGCCGCCGGCGCTCTCATCACCTCCGTGGCCGTCGCGCCGGCGCTCGCGGACGACGACTGGGACGGCGGTGGCGGCGACTCCTCGGCCGGTTCGGCCGGTTCGGACCAGCACGACGGCTGGGACCAGGGCGGCGACCAGGGCGGCGACCAGCACCACTCCCAAGGCGTGGTCACCGCGGGCGAACTGCTGCTGCGCAGCGCGCCGAACCGCGGCAGCCAGGTGATCCGCGTGGTCCACCGCGGCCAGCGGGTCTCCATCTTCTGCAAGACACCGGGCCAGAGCGTGCAGGGCAACAACCTCTGGTACCTCCTCACGGACGGGACATGGGCATGGGGTTCGGCCCGCTACATCGAGACGATCGGGACTCCGCCGCGCTGGTGCTGACGGCCCGGGAGCAGGCAGGTTCCGCCGTACGCGCGGTCCGCCTGCCCCGGCGCCGCGGCATCGAACTCGCCCTCGTCGTCATCGCCGTCCTGCTCTCCGTGTACGGCTACTGCGCCGTCGGCCTCGCCAGGACCGGCACCGTCCCGCCCGGCGCCGCGGGCTACGGCGCCGGGCTCGGCGTGCTCGCGCTCCTCGCGCACACCGCGGTACGGCTGCGCGCCCCGTACGCCGATCCGCTGCTGCTGCCCATCGGCGTCCTGCTCAACGGTCTCGGTCTGGTGCTGATCTACCGGCTCGACCTGGAAACCCCGCACGACCACGCGGCCCCCACCCAGCTCGTGTGGTCCACGCTGGGCATGACCCTGTTCACCGTGATCGTCCTGATGCTCCGCGACCACCGGCTGCTCCAGCGCTACGCCTACGTCTGCGTCGTCGCCGCCCTCGCCCTGCTGCTGCTCCCGATCCTCTTCCCGGCCGTCAACGGCGCCCGCATCTGGATCCGGATCGCCGGATTCTCCATCCAGCCGGGCGAGTTCGCGAAGGTGCTGCTGGCGGTCTTCTTCGCCGCGTACCTCGCGGCCAACGGCAACGCGCTCGCCTACGCCGGCCGCCAGATCTGGCGGTTCCGGCGTCTGCAGCTCCCCACCGGCCGGGTGCTCGGCCCGATCCTCGCCATCTGGCTGCTGAGCGTCGGCGTGCTGGTGCTGGAGCGCGACCTCGGCACCTCGCTGCTGTTCTTCGGCCTGTTCGTGGTCCTGCTCTACGTCGCCACCGGCCGCATCGGCTGGATCGCCGTCGGCCTGCTGCTGGCGGCCCTCGGCGCGGTGGCCGTCGGCTGGCTGGAGCCGCATGTGCACGGCCGGGTCCAGGACTGGCTGCACCCCTTCGCGTCGATCGACGCCGGCCAGGGCCCCAACCAGATCGCCCAGTCGCTGTTCGCCTTCGCCGCGGGCGGAGCCCTCGGCACCGGCCTGGGCCTCGGCCACGGGATTCTCATCGGCTTCGCGGCGAAGTCCGACTTCATCCTCGCGACGGCCGGCGAGGAGCTGGGCCTGGCGGGCCTGTCCGCGCTCTTCCTCCTCTACGGCCTCCTCGTGGAGCGCGGCTTCCGGGCCGGACTCGCGCTGCGCGACCCCTTCGGCCGGCTGCTGGCGGTCGGGCTGGCCTCGATCGTGGCGCTCCAGGTGTTCGTGATCGCGGGCGGGGTGACCGGCCTCATCCCGCTGACCGGCATGGCGATGCCGTTCCTCGCGCAGGGCGGCTCGTCGGTGGTCACCAACTGGGCGATCGTGGCACTGCTGATCCGGGTGAGCGACTCGGCACGCAGCCAGTACGACGGGCAGGCGGTGCCCTGATGACGAAGCACATCCGGCACGCCGGCTTCTTCTGCGTCCTCCTGCTGGCCGCGCTCCTGGTCAACGCGGCCCGCATCCAGATCGTCAAGGCCCGCTCCTACGACGACAACCACGCCAACCGCCGCTCCCAGATCGCCCGTTACCACCAGCCGCGCGGCGACATCCTGGTCGGCGGCGAGCCGGTCACCGGCTCCCGGGACTCCGGCGAGCAGCTCCGCTACGAACGGACGTACCGGGACGGCCCGTTGTACGCACCCGTCACCGGCTTCGCCTCGCAGGTGTACGGCACGACCCTGCTGGAGCACGTCAAGGACTCGGTCCTGTCCGGCACCGACCCGGCGCTCTCGCCGTTCCCCCTGGTGAACGGCCTGACGCGGGCCCGCAGCCGGGGCGGCGACATCGTGACGACGCTCGACCCGGCGGCCCAGCGGGCGGCGTACGAGGGACTCGACGGGCGCAAGGGCGCGGTGGCGGCGATCGAGCCGGCGACCGGCCGGGTGCTGGCGCTGGTGTCGAGTCCCTCCTACGACCCGAGCGCGCTGTCGGGGAACGCCGCGGCGACGGCCCGCTCCTGGGCGCGGCTGAACGCCGATCCGGACAAGCCGATGCTCAACCGGGCGGTGCGGCAGACGTATCCCCCGGGGTCGACCTTCAAGGTGGTCACCGCGGCGGCGGCGCTGGACGCCGGCGTCGTCACCGATCTCGACAAGCCGACCGACTCGCCCGACCCCTATCCGCTGCCGGGCACCCGGACCACCCTGATGAACGAGGGCGACGGATGCGGGGACGCCCCGCTGCGGGACGCCTTCGAATGGTCCTGCAACACCGTGTTCGCGAAGCTCGGCGTGGACGTGGGCATGGCGAACATGGCGAGGACGGCGCGGGCCTTCGGCTTCAACGACACGCGGCAGCGGATCCCCTTCTCCGTGGCGCCGAGCACGTTCGACACCTCGATGGACCGGGCGCAGCTCGCGCTGTCCTCGATCGGGCAGTACAACACGCGGGCCACGCCGCTGCAGATGGCGATGGTCGCGGCGGCGGTGGCGAACCGCGGGCAGGTGCGCTCGCCGTACCTGGTGGAGCGGACGACCACGAACGAGGGCGCGACGGTGGCCACGGCGGGTTCGCGTCCCGCACGCGCCGCGATGCGCCCGGAGACGGCCGACCGGATGAAGGAGCTGATGGAGGACGTCGTGACGGAGGGCACCGGCACGAACGCCGCGATCCCCGGCGCGATCGTCGGCGGCAAGACCGGCACCGCCCAGCACGGTATCGGCAACGCCGGGATTCCGTACGCCTGGTTCGTGTCGTGGGCGCAGGCCGAGGGAGATCAGAATCCGAAGGTCGCGGTCGCCGTGGTGGTGGAGGACGGCTCGGCGGAGCGCGGGGACATCACCGGGGGCGGGGTGGCGGCCCCGATCGCCCGGGGTGTGATGGAGGCGGTGCTGAACTCCAAGGAATGAGACGGGGGTTACGGCCCGGCCGGCTCCCGACCTAACGTTCGGTACATGACTTCGGCCATCGGATACGAACTCGCCCAGGTGAACATCGCCCGTCTCAAGGCCCCGCTGGATTCCCCGCAGTTGAAGGACTTCGTCGACAGCCTCGACCCCGTGAACGCCGATGCCGACACCGCGGACGGTTTCGTCTGGCGCCTGGAGGGCGAAGGCGGCGACGCGACCGATGTGGCCGTCTTCGGCGACGAGTGGCTGATCATCAACATGTCGGTGTGGCGGGACACGAACGCACTGACCGCGTTCATGTACCAGGGCCGCCATCGCGAGATGCTGGCCCGTCGGCGCGAGTGGTTCGAGCGGATCCAGGAGGCGATGGTGGCCATGTGGTGGGTGCCGGCCGGGCACCGCCCGACGGTCGCGGAGGCCGAGGCGCGGCTGCTGCACCTGCGCGCCAACGGCCCCACGCCGTACGCCTTCACGCTGCGGACGCCGTTCCCGGCGCAGGGCGCGGAGCCGGTGGCGCTGGAGGTGCCGGTGGCGCCGGTGGTGCCGGTGGTGCCGGACGGGCTGGGCTGCTCGGTCTAGCGCCCCGCCGGCCGGCGCCCCGCCGCTCTAGCGTCCCGCCGCTCTAGCGTCCCGCCTCGATCGCGTCCGTCACCTCGGCCACGCGCTCCTGCTCCTCCGCGGCGAAGCGTTCCGCGTCCAGCTGTTCGGCGATCTCCTCGTCCTGGGCCATCAGCAGGTCCAGGTTGGAGTCGCCGAGTTCGAAGACGCCCATGTCGACGTACGCCTCCTGCAGGCGCTTGCCCCACAGGCCGATGTCCTTGACGCAGGGAACGATGCGGGAGAAGAGCAACTTGCGGAACAGCGCGAGGAATTCGGACTGCTCGCTGTACTCCTCCGCCTCGGCCTTCGGGATGCCGAAGTTCTCCAGGACCTCGACCCCGCGCAGCCGGTCGCGCATCAGGTAGCAGCCCTCGATGACGAACTCCTCGCGCTCGCGCAGTTCGGCGTCGCTCAGCTGCTTGTAGTAGTCGCGCAGCGCCATCCGCCCGAAGGCCACGTGCCGGGCCTCGTCCTGCATGACGTAGGCGAGGATCTGCTTGGGCAGGGGCTTGTCGGTGGTGTCCCTGATCATGCCGAAGGCGGCGAGGGCCAGGCCCTCGATCAGGACCTGCATGCCGAGGTAGGGCATGTCCCAGCGGCTGTCGCGCAGTGTGTCGCCCAGCAGGGACTGGAGGTTGTCGTTGATCGGGTAGAGCATCCCGACCTTCTCGTGCAGGAAGCGGCCGTAGATCTCCGCGTGCCGCGCCTCGTCCATCGTCTGGGTCGCCGAGTAGAACTTCGCGTCCAGGTCCGGGACCGACTCCACGATCCGCGCCGCGCAGACCATCGCGCCCTGCTCGCCGTGCAGGAACTGGCTGAACTGCCAGGAGGCGTAGTGCTTGCGCAGCTCGCCCTTGTCCTTCTCGGTGAGCTTCGCCCAGTGCTTGGTGCCGTACAGCGACATCGACTCGTCCGGGGTGCCGAGCGGGTCGCACGGGTCGACCTCCAGGTCCCAGTCGATCCGCTTCTGCCCGTCCCACTGCTTGTCCTTGCCCTTCTGGTACAGGGCGAGCAGACGGTCCCGGCCGTCGTCGTACTCCCAGCTGAACCGGGCAGCGCCGTTCGCAGGTACCTGCCAGTGGGGGTCACCGGGATCCATGGCGTACAGGTCGAAAGTCGGCATGCCCGCAGGCTCACACGTGGTAGACGCGGGGTCAACAAGTCGCGCACAGGGGATTGACGAGCTTGCTGACAAGCAGTCTCATAACCGATGGAGGACGTGACCCCCGGTAACAAGGTGGATGAACCATGACGATCCTGACGGAAGCGGACGCGCTGGAAGGGCTGCGCGACGCACTCGGAGCGCTCAAGGACCGCGAACAGGTGGCCGAGCGGCTCCTCGCCTCCTCCGCCAAGCACTCCTTCGACCCGGACAAGGAACTGGACTGGGACGCGCCCTTCGAGGAGGGCAAGTGGTTCTGGCCGCCGGAGCTGGTGTCGCTGTACGACACCCCGATGTGGAAGCGGATGAGCGAGGAGCAGCAGATCCTGCTCTCCCAGCACGAGGCCGCGGCCCTCGCCTCGCTCGGCATCTGGTTCGAGATCATCCTGATGCAGCTGCTGTGCCGGCACATCTACGACAAGGCGGCCACGAGCGCGCACGTGCGGTACGCGCTCACCGAGATCGAGGACGAGTGCCGGCACTCGAAGATGTTCGCCCGGCTGATCTCGCACGGCGGCACCCCCTGGTACCCGGTCTCCCGGGCGCACCAGAACCTGGGCCGCCTGTTCAAGACGATCTCGACCACGCCCGGGTCCTTCACCGCGACACTGCTCGGCGAGGAGGTCCTCGACTGGATGCAGCGGCTGACCTTCCCGGACGAGCGGGTGCAGCCTCTGATCCGCGGCGTCACACGCATCCACGTGGTCGAGGAGGCCCGGCACGTGCGGTACGCCCGCGAGGAGCTGCGGCGGCAGATGATGACCGCGCCGAGGTGGTCGCAGGAGTTCACGCGGGTCACCTCCGGTGAGTTCGCGCGGGTCTTCTCCGTCGCCTTCGTGAACCCCGACGTCTACACGAACGTGGGACTGGACAAGCGGGAGGCCATGGCGCAGGTGAAGGCGAGCGGGCACCGGCGGGAGGTCATGCAGACCGGCGCGGGCCGGCTGACCGACTTCCTGGACGAGATCGGGGTGCTGCGCGGCGTGGGACGCCGGTTGTGGAGGTCGTCCGGTCTCCTGGCGTAGGAGACGTGCAGGCGGGCGGTTACGCTGCGAGGCATGACCCCGCCCGCCGCCACCCCCGCCTACCGCCGCCTGAGCGTCGAGGAGCGACGCAGTCAGCTCCTCGACTCCGCGCTCGGGCTCTTCGCGCACCGCGCCCCCGAGGACGTCTCCCTCGACGACGTGGCGGAGGCGGCCGGGGTGTCGCGGCCGCTGGTGTACCGGTACTTCCCGGGCGGCAAGCAGCAGCTGTACGAGGCGGCGCTCAGGTCGGCCGCCGACGAACTGGAGAAGTGCTTCGACGAGCCGCGGGAGGGCTCGCTCCTCCCCCGGCTGGCGCGGGCCCTCGACCGCTATCTGGCGTTCGTCGACGAGCACGACGCCGGATTCAGCGCGCTGCTCCAGGGCGGCAGCGTGGTCGAGACGTCCCGTACGACCGCCATCGTGGACGGCGTGCGCCGGGCCGCCGCCGAGCACATCCTCAGCCACCTGGGCGTCACCGGCCCCGGCCTGCGGCTGCGCATGACCGTGCGGATGTGGATCACCGCGGTCGAGGCTGCGTCCCTGATCTGGCTCGACGAGGACAAGCAGCCGCCCCTGGACGAGCTGCGGGACTGGCTGGTCGACCAGTTCGTGGCCGTGCTCTCGGTGACCGCGGGCCGGGACGCCCAGACCGCCGCGCTGGTGCAGGCGATGGCGAAGGATGTCTGACACTGGTGCCGTGAAGAGCGAAGACACCCCGTTCGAGGGCGGCCCGCTGGACGGCCGCGTCCTGCCCGTCCTCGTGGGCCCCACCGGGCACCCGCCGAAGACGTACCGCATCCCGATCCCGGACGCCGCCGGCGGCCCGCCCACCATGGTCGTCTACCGGCGGGTCCAGCGCGGCCACAGCAGGCGGCTCGGACTGCCCCAGGGCTGGAAGTACGAGTACGACCCCACCGGCAGGGTCGACAGGCCGAAGTGGCCGTGGTCCAAGCCGGAGGTCAGGCCGGACGCCACGCCGGGCGGCGGGCCGGACGACACCGACGGGTGACGAGGTTGCGCCGAACCGCGCACACCCGGCGCGTGTCCGCGGCGCGGCCGTCAACACCTCACTGTGCGGAGCGGAAGGGCTGCCCCGCACCGGAGGTGATGGCGTGTCAGGAAAGGTTCTCCGTCTGGTGTGCACGGCGGCGGTGACCGCCGGCTGCGTCCTCGCGCCGCTGCCCGCCACGGCCGCGCCCCCGCCCGATCCCGGCGGCGCCGGCGTCGCACAGCAGCTGACGGACCTTCAGCAGCTGTACCGGCAGGCCGAGCAGGCCACCGAGACCTACGACGCCACCGCGGAGAAGCTGAAGAAGCAGCGCGCCGAGGTGGCCCGGCTGGACGGCGCGCTCGCCAAGGTCCGCCTCTCGCTCCAGGACAGCCGGGGCGCGGCGGGGCGGCTGGCCCGGCAGCAGTACCAGAACAGCACCGACATCTCCCCGTACGTACGGCTGCTGCTCGCCCGCGATCCGCAGCAGGCGCTCGACCAGGGCCATGTGATCGGCCGGCTGGCGCGGGAGCGGGCCGAGACGGTGGGCCGGCTCACCGGCACCGAGAAGCGGGCCGGCGCGCTCGCGCGTGCCGCCCGTAAGGCCCTCGACCAGCAACTCTCCCTCGCCGCACGGCAGAAGAAGGACCGGGACGACGTCCAGGGGCGGCTGAAGAAGGTCGAGGAGCTGCTCGTCTCCCTCACCCCCGAACAGATCTCCGCGCTGGGCGAGTTGGAGAAGAGCGGGGTCGACAAGGCGCAGCGGACCCTGGTCGCGTCCGGAGCGCTGGACGACAACCGGCCGCCCTCACCGGAGGGCGACCGCGCGGTGCGCTACGCCGTACGCCAGCTCGGCAAGCCGTACCGGTGGGGCGCCGAGGGCCCGGCGTCCTACGACTGCTCGGGCCTGACGTCGAAGGCCTGGGACCGGGCGGGCACCCCGATCCCGCGCACCAGCCAGGAGCAGTGGGCACAGCTGCCGAGGGTTCCCCTCGAGCAGCTGCGCCCCGGTGACCTGGTGGTCTACTTCCCCGAGGCCACCCACGTCGCGATGTACGTGGGCCGCGGCATGGTCATCCAGGCCCCCCGCACCGGCGAGAAGATCAAGGTCTCCCCGATCGCGACCTACCCGATCCTCGGAGCCCTGCGTCCGGACGAGCGCGACACCTAGGGCCTGTCGTTTGGATCATGCCGGCGTCGCGGGGTATGACACGCACATCTGCCGCGTTGTCGTCAGTCGCCGACGCTCCGCGTCGACTCCTCCTCCGCCTTGCAGCTGCACGCGCCATACCCCGCTCGGGTCGGCTCGCAAGCGCAGTCTCTCTCAGCCGTCCTGATCCAAACGACAGGCCCTAGGCGCCCGCCACGGACGCGAGGTACGCCTCCGTCTTGTCCGGCTCGTAGAAGAAGTTCTCGAAGTCGGCCGGGTCGTTGAAGGCGTTGGCGAAGCGGTCGGCGACCGGCTGGAGCTGGCCTGCGGCGCCGATGAGGTTGAGGATGTGCTCCGGCGGCGGGGCGAGCATCGCGTTGGTCCACTTGGTGACGTGCTGGGCGGTGTTCCAGTAGCGGTCGAACGTCGCCTGCATCCAGCTCTCGTCGAACTCCTTCTCGCCGTGCTCGACGATCGAGGCGAGGTACGCGGCCGCGCACTTGGAGGCCGAGTTGGAACCCTGGCCGGTGATCGGGTCGTTGGCGACGACGACGTCCGCGACGCCGAGCACCAGGCCGCCGCCGGGGAGCCGGCCGACGGGGTTGCGGACGGTGGGCGCGTAGCGGCCGGCCAGCGTGCCGCCCGCGTCGGTCAGTTCGACCTTGGTCGCCCGCGCGTACTCCCAGGGCGTGAACTTCTCCATGAGTTCCAGGGTCAGGGAGAGGTGCTCCGCCGGGTCCTTGACGCCGTTGAAGACGTCGAGCGGGCCACCGGGTATGCCCTCCCAGAACAGGATGTCCGCCGGGCCGGAGGTGGTGAGCGTCGGCATGACGAAGAGCTCGCCGACCCCGGGGACCAGGTTGCAGCGGACGGCTAGGAAGTCCGGGTGCTCCGGGCGGGGACCGAGACCGTGGACGTACGACACCGCCAGGGCCCGCTGCGGCTCGCTGTACGGCGAACGGGACGCGTCCCGGCCGAACATGGACACCAGCTCGCCCTTGCCCGCCGACACCAGCACCAGGTCGTACGTACGGGAGAAGTAGTCGAGGTCGGAGACCGCCGCGCCGTGGATGACCAGCTGGCCGCCGCGCTGCGCGAACGTCTCCATCCAGCCGGCCATCTTCACCCGCTGGTCGACCGACTGCGCGTACCCGTCCAGCTTGCCCACCCAGTCGATGGCACGGGCCGCGGGGCCCTCGCCCCAGGAGCCCGGGGCCGCGACCGAGACGCCGAGTCCCTCGATCTTCGGGGCCTGGGACTCCCAGAAGTTCAGCTGGAGATCGCGCTCGTGCTGCAGCGCCGTGTGGAACATGCACTGCGTGGACATGACCCGGCCGGAACGGATCTCGTCCGCCGTCCGGTTCGACATCAGGGTGACCTCGTACCCGTGCGACTGGAGGCCGAGGGCGAGCTGGAGACCGGACTGGCCGGCTCCGACGACGAGTATCTTCCGCATGCGGGTGAGGCTCCTAACGGGGTTTCACTCGGGTGTTTCGTCGAGCGCGTGGCCCACGAGGGACAGGAGGGTCTCGATCACCGAGATCCGGCGGCGCGCATCCATGATCATTACAGGTATGTGCGCGGGGATCGTCAATGCCTCCCGCACGTCCGCCGGTTCGAACAGCTCGCTGCCGTCGAAGTGGTTGACCGCGACGACGTACGGCAGCCCGCAGCTCTCGAAGTAGTCGAGCGCCGGGAAGCAGTCCTTCAGGCGGCGGGTGTCGGCCAGCACCACGGCGCCGATCGCACCGCGCACCAGGTCGTCCCACATGAACCAGAACCGCTGCTGGCCCGGCGTGCCGAACAGGTAGAGCACCAGGTCGTCGTCGAGCGTGAGACGGCCGAAGTCCATCGCCACGGTGGTGGTCAGCTTGCCGGGCGTCGAGGTGAGGTCGTCGGTCTCCTCGCTCGCCTCGGTCATCAGCGCCTCGGTCTGCAGGGGCGTGATCTCCGAGACGGCGGTGACCAGCGTGGTCTTGCCGACGCCGAAGCCTCCCGCCACGACTATCTTCGTCGCGATCGGGGCACGGGTGCGGTCCGTCTGCCAGGACTGCAGGTTCTCGTCCTCGTCGGCGAGCGGGGTGACGCCGGCGGCGGTGGCGGCGTCAGAGACGGCGGAGTCCATTCAGCACCCTTTCCAGCAGAGCGCGGTCCGGGCGGCCCGTGCCGTGACCGGTCCCGGTGCCGTACACACGGATCTTTCCCTGGTCCGCGAGATCGCTGAGCAGCACGCGGACCACGCCGAGCGGCATCTTCAGCAGCGCGGCGATCTCGGCCACCGTGCGCATACGGCGGCACAGTTCGACGATGGCCAGCATCTCGGGCATCACGCGGCCGCCGTTGCCGCCGTTCGTGAGTTCCTTGCGCTCCTCGGGGGCCTCCAGCGCGGCCACGAACGTCTCCACCAGGAGGACGTGGCCGAAGCGGGTACGGCCGCCGGTGAGCGAGTAGGGGCGTACGCGGGCCGGCTTGCGCTCGGCGCCGCGGACGGGGAGTTTCTTCGGCGAACTGCTCATCGGGCGCTCCCGGCGGACTCCTGCTCGAGGGATTTTCGTAGCTCGGTGCGGAGTTCGGGGGTCAGCACATGGCCGGCGCGGCCGACGAAGAGCGCCATGTGATACGCCACCACGCTCATGTCGCAGTCCGCGGAGCCGTGCACGCCGAGCAGCGAGCCGTCGCTGATCGACATCACGAACAGGCTGCCCTCGTCCATCGCGACCATCGTGTGCTTCACCCTGCCGGAGTCCATCAGCTTCGCCGCACCGATGGTGAGGCTGCCGATGCCGGAGACGATGGTGGCGAGGTCGGCGGCCGAGCCCCGGGGGCCGGACCGCCGCTGCTGGGCCACGGTCTTGGCCTCGGCGTTGCGGCCGGGGTCGGAGGAGAGCAGCAGCAGGCCGTCGGAGGAGACCACCGCGACCGACTGGATGCCCGGCACCTCCTCGACCAGGTTGGTCAGCAGCCAGTGCAGATTCCGGGCTTCACTGCTCAGTCCGAAGGTACTGGGCGCGCTCAACTGCTTGCCTCCTCGACAGTGCCCCCCGTGGCTTCTTCGGATACAGCTGTTTCGGTGGTCGGCACCTCGTTCTGGGCCGTCCTTTCGGCGATCTCCGCCTCTACGTCGCGGTAGCCGGCCTGCGCGCCCTGGCGGAAGCCGCCGAGTCTCCTGCGGAGGGCTTCCGCGTTGACGGAGCGGGGGCGTTGGGGCGCGGTCTCGGTCGGCGCGGTGATCTTGGGTGTGCGCTTGGGGAGACCCTTTGCGGTTACGGGTTCTTCTTCGTCCGGGGTGCGCTGGTGTTCCGCCTCGGCCTCGGCCTCGGCGGGTGCGGGTACCGGTGGCTGGGGTGGCGGCAACGGGTCCGGGTCCGTGGGCTGGAGCGGGATCAGCAGCTCCATCGTGGTCTCGGCCGGGGTCGGCGCGTGCTCGTCGGCCTCCGCGTCGGCTTCCGCGTCGGCGGCCTGCCGTGCGGCCTTCTCCGCCAGGGCGACCAGCGGGTCGGCCGCCGTGTGGCGGGCGTACAGCTCGTTGGAGTTGGCCTCGGCGTCGGCGCCCGGGAGGGAGAAGGAGTGGGCGGAGCCGGACACCGGTGCGGACGCGGCCGGGACCGCGGCCGAGGGGGCCGCCGCCAGCAGTGCCTTCTGCAGGACCACGACCGCCGCCACGCCGCCCTGCTTCTGCTCGCGCAACTGCACGCGGAGGCCGTGGCGGTGGGCGAGGCGGGCGACGACGTAGAGGCCGAGGCCGAGGCCCTCCTCGCCCTCGTGGTCGTAGGGCGAGTCCGGGTCGAACTCGGCGAGGCGGGCGTTGAGGCGGGTCATGCGCTCGCCGGTCATGCCGATGCCCTCGTCCTGGACGGAGAGCATGACCTCGCCGTTCTCCAGGAGCCAGCCGGAGATCTCGACGGGCCGGTCGGGCGGGGAGAACGTGGTGGCGTTCTCCATCAGTTCGGCCAGCAGGTGGGACAGGTCGTCGGCGGCGAAGCCCGCGATGTGCGCGTGCGGCGGCAGCACGGAGATGCGGACGCGCTCGTAGCGCTCGATCTCGCTGACCGCGGCGCGTACGACGTCGATCAGCGGGACGGGGTGCGCGCTCTGCTGCACGTGCTCGGTGCCGGCGAGGACGAGGAGGTTCTCGCTGTGCCGGCGCATCACCGTGGCGAAGTGGTCGAGCTTGAAGAGGGTGGCGAGGCGGTCCGGGTCGTGCTCGCGCTCCTCCAGGCCCTCGATGACGCCCAGCTGACGCTCGACCAGGCCGAGGGTGCGCAGGGCGAGGTTCACGAACGTGCCGCCGATGCTCTCCCGCAGCCGCTCCAACTGGGCGGCGGAACCGGCGAGTTCGGAGCGCAGCTCCTCGCGGGCGTCGGCCATCCGCTGGCGCTGCCCGACCAGGTGCTTGCGGTCGGCCTCCAGGGTGGCGATGCGCTCGTGCAGGGCGGCGGCGTGCGCGTGCAGGGCGTTGACGGAGCGCACGACCTGGGCGAACTCGTCGTTGCGGCCGGTGAAGGTGACCGGTTCCTCGGCGGCGGGGTTCTCCGCCTGGGCGAGGCGGGCGGAGCCGCGGCGCAGGACGGACAGCGGGCGGGTCAGGCTGCGCGCCATGGCCGTGGCGAAGCCGACGGCGACCAGCATCAGGACGCCGAGGACGGCGATACGGAGCTCCAGCGCGCTGACGTCGTCGTCGCGCAGCTGGGCCAGATCCTTGGTGCGGCGGTCGTAGAGGGCGGACTCCGCGCCGCGCATGGCGTCGATACGGGCGGAGAGCGCGGCGTCGGCCTTCGAGGCGCTGGTGCCGAGTTCGGAGGTGGAGAGCGTCGGCTGGTCGGTCAGCGAGCCGAGGTACTTCTCCGCGGAGTCGACCTCGGGGCCGGTGACCGTGGAGTCGTAGGAGTCGCGGGCGGACTTGGGCGCGGTGTCGCGGAAGTCGGCGAGGGCCGCGTCGGAGCGCAGGCGGGCCTGCTGGGCGGCGGCGGTCAGCGCGTCGCGCTGTTCGGTGTCGGCCGCCGTGGAGGTGGAGGTCCGCACCGGCAGGCCGGTGGTGGGGCTGATCACCGTCTGGGTGGACGAGGGGACGTTGAGGGCCGCGACCAGGAGCCCGCGGGCGGCGGCGGACTGCTGCACGGCGGAGTCCAGCTCGGCGAGCGAGTACGCGCCCGATCCGGCGCGGGGCGGCATCTGCTCCGCCAGCTGCTCGGCGAGCCGGTGCAGTTCGGTGATGGCCGTGGAGTACGCGCCGTGCGCCTCCAGGGCGCTGTTCTTGCCCGTGAGCGCGGAGCGGCGCAGGGCCGCGATGCCGTCGAGGTCGCCGCGGAGGGACGGGGAGATGTCGGGGTCGTTCAGCAACTCCTCGACCTGGCGGTCCACTCGCGCGCTCGCCTGCTCGCCGGGCGCCTTGGACTTGGGGCGGCCGGCGGCGATGTACGAGGTCACCTCGTCCCGCTCGTCGGCGAGCGAGTGGGCGAGGACGAGGGCGTTCTGGGTCTGCCCGGCGAGCGTCACCAGGTCCTGGGAGTCCGAGAGTTGCGCGGAGGCGGCGAAGACGGAGGGAAGTCCTGCCCCGGCGATGGCCGCGGCCACGACGGCCACGGCGACGACGAGACGGTTGCGGACGTGCGTGGGGCGGCCCTTGCCGGTGGTGGTGCTGCCGGGCGTGCGCTCCGCCTCCGTTGCGGGGTCCGTCTGCTTGCCTGTGCGACGAGGCCGCGTCTTCTGCACCGGTGCTCGCATTCCTGACTCGTGATACTCATGGGCCCGGGTGACGCTCCGTCAACTCTTGCCGACCGGGCGCTCCCTCGGTACGGTCCCCGACCCTCCCAGTGCCGGTGGGCAGTGGCCGAGCATCACCTGACCCGCCACCCGAAGGAGTGAACATCGGAGGGGAGTTGGCGAGCAAGTTCCACGGGCGCGTGCAGCGGCCGCGCGCGGCGGGCCGGTTGGACGTCCGCACGAGACGGTGGCAATATTCGCCGACACGGGTTCCCGGAACAACGGATTCCACCTCAAATCAGACGTCTGACCTGCGCGAGTGGACCCATTCGGCAACCAGTGTCGGTCTTTTGCGAACCTTGTGAAGACGTCGTGCAGACTGGCCGAATGCATACGGAAGTTGTTTCGGAGCCCGGCGATCCGGCCCGCCCCAACGAGGACTTCGCGGCTGTCGCGCTGCCCGCTTCCGGCCAGGGCGGCGCCGTCGTCGTACTGGACGGGGTGACGCCTCCGCGCGGCGGGACGGGTTGTCTGCATTCCGTTCCCTGGTACATCGCGCGGCTGGGCGGGGCGCTGACCGAACTGACCCTTTCCCTCCCGGATGTTCCACTGTCCGAGGTGCTTTCCCGCGCCATCGCCCGCACAGCCGCAGCACATGCCGCCACTTGTGACCTTTCTCACCCACGCACCCCTCAGGCAACGGTGGTTGTGGCGCGCTGGGGGACGGAGGCCGTCGAGTACCTGGTTCTGTCGGACTCCGCGCTGCTCCTGGAGTCGTCGGAAGGCTCGGTGACGGCGGTGCTGGACGACCGCCTGTCCCGCCTCCCGCGCTCGTCCCTGGCCACGGACGCGATCGTGGACTCGACGGTCCGCAACAAGGAGGGCGGCTTCTTCACGGCGGCGGCGGATCCGGCGGTCGCGGACCGCGCGGTCACGGGCACGCTCCCCCGCCGGGAGGTACGCGCCCTCGCGGCCCTCACCGACGGCGCCACGCGCTGGGTGGAGAAGTTCCACGAGGGCACCTGGGAGGACTGCTTCCGCCTCCTGCACAAGGAGGGCGCCCGCGCCCTGGTCCGACGGGTCCGCACCCTGGAGACCACCGACACGGAACGGGTGTTCCTGCGGCGCAGCAAGACGCATGACGACGCGACGGTGGTGCTGGTGGGACTGTGAGCCGGGCGCCTGCGGCGGGCGTCGCGACCCGAGCGGTCACACCCCAGCGGCCGGGCCGCGACGGGGCGGAGACCCAAGCGGAGACCCGAGGGACTTCGAGCCCTAACGGCCGCGCACGGCGATCGTCCCCAGCCGACCGTGACCCGCGCGACGGCACCACCAAAGGGCTCGCGCCCCGTTCGCTACTTCTCCATGCCCCGGTTCAACTGGCCCAGCAGGCGCGCGAGTTCCGCGACCTCGTGGCGGTTCCAGTGGTTGAGCTGGCTGACGTAGCGGGCCCGGCGGGCGTCGCGGACCTTGCGGACGCGCTCGTGGCCCTCGGCCGTGAGGTGGACCAGCCAGGCGCGGCCGTCGGCGGGGTCGGGTTCGCGGGCGACCAGGCCGAGGTCCTCCAGGGCGCGCAGCTGGCGGGACATGGTGGCCTTGCCGACGCCGATGTAGGCGGCGAGTTCCGTGGCGCGCTGGCGGCCGCACTCGTCGAGGCGGATCAGCAGGCCGTACGCCGCCGACTCCAGATCGGGGTGGACCTCGCGGGCCATCTCCCCCTGGTTGGCGCGGGCGCGCCGGAACAGGATCGTCAACTCGCGTTCCAGAGACAGGTATTCCTGGTCTGCACCACTCGGTGACGTTTGAGCCGGGAGCCGGCGCTCGTCCCCGTTTTCGCTTTCGTGCACGTCAGTCCCTGCCTCGGTTTTCCTGAACCTGAAAGTTTCCGCCAAACCCCGTCATTGCCGCAGCTCCCCAAGTATTTCGCAGGGCTAGACCAACGGCAGCCTCCGACCCCTCTTCCACGCGCTCTTCTACGTGCGTAGCTTCGATACCAGGCACCGACTGACATGCCCACGCCATTGCTCCCGATGGCCGGGCACCGGCCCCGTACGGCCCTCCCGCCGCACGGGCGCCCTCCCCCACAGAGCATCACCGACCTCTCGGAGGCACGCCATGCCCGTGCACAGACCCGGATCGGTACACCCCCGGCGCCCCTTGCTCGCCGGGCTCCTGCTCGCCGCCCTCTCGCTCGCCTTCGCCGTCCCCGCCGTCCCCGCCTCCGCGGCGGACACCCCCGCCCGCGGCTCGGCCCGCATGGGCATGGGTGTCGCCGCCCACGACGGCAGCGGCTCCGCCCCCGCCTCCACCGTCGCCACCCAGACCGAGGGCGTCGACGTCTCCGGCTACCAGGGCAACGTCGCCTGGTCGACCCTGTGGAGCAGCGGGGTCAAGTGGGCGTACACCAAGGCGACCGAAGGCACGTACTACACGAACCCCTACTTCGCCCAGCAGTACAACGGCTCGTACAACGTCGGCATGATCCGCGGCGCGTACCACTTCGCCACCCCTGACACCACCAGCGGCGCTACCCAGGCCAACTACTTCGTCGACCACGGCGGCGGCTGGTCCAAGGACGGCAAGACCCTCCCCGGCGTCCTCGACATCGAGTGGAACCCCTACGGCGCCGAGTGCTACGGCAAGTCGGCGAGCGCGATGGTCAGCTGGATCGCCGACTTCCTGAACACCTACAAGTCCCGCACGGGACGGGACGCCGTGATCTACACGGCCACCAGCTGGTGGACCGACTGCACCGGCAACTACGGCGGCTTCGCGGCCGCCAACCCGCTGTGGATCGCCCGGTACGCGTCGACCGTGGGGACGCTGCCGGCCGGCTGGGGCTACTACACGATGTGGCAGTACACCTCGTCCGGGCCGACCGTCGGCGATCACGACAAGTTCAACGGCGCCCTCGACCGGGTCGTCGCCCTCGCCAACGGCTGACGCACGGCCGGACGGCCGGCGCGAGAAGAAGGCCCGGGCCTCCTCACGGGACCCGGGCCTTCCCTCATCCGGTGCCGTCCGTCACGCCGCCACCGGAACCTCCGGCGCCGCCTCGCTCGTGGCGGCCGCGAGCGCCAGCTCCAGGACCTGGCGGACGTCGGTCACGGCGTGGACGTCGAGCTTGTCCAGCACCTCGGCCGGGACGTCGTCCAGGTCGGCCTCGTTGCGCTTGGGGATGATCACGGTCGTCACCCCGGCGCGGTGCGCGGCGAGCAGCTTCTGCTTCACGCCGCCGATCGGCAGCACCCGGCCGGTCAGCGAGACCTCGCCGGTCATGGCCACGTCCGTACGGACCAGCCGGCCCGACAGCAGCGACGCCAGCGCCGTCGTCATCGTGACGCCGGCACTCGGCCCGTCCTTCGGGACCGCGCCCGCCGGGAAGTGGATGTGCACACCGCGGTCCTTCAGGTCCGCGACCGGCAGCTCCAGCTCGGCGCCGTGGCTACGCAGGAAGCTCAGCGCGATCTGCGCCGACTCCTTCATCACGTCGCCCAGCTGACCGGTGAGGGTCAGGCCCGCCGCGCCCGTCTCCGGGTCGGCGAGCGAGGCCTCCACGAAGAGGACGTCACCGCCGGCGCCGGTCACCGCGAGGCCCGTCGCCACGCCCGGGACCGCCGTACGGCGCTCCGCCGGGTCCTGCGCGGCCTCCGGGACGTGGTGCGGCCGTCCGATCAGGGCGCGCAGGTCTGCGTCCGTGATGGTGAACGGCAGCTCCCGGTCGCCCAGTTCGTGCTGCGCCGCGACCTTGCGGAGCAGCCGGGCGATCGAACGCTCCAGGGTGCGCACACCCGCCTCGCGCGTGTACTCGCCGGCGAGCTTGCGCAGGGCGCTCTCGTCCAGGGTCACCTCGTCCTTGTCCAGGCCCGCCCGCTCCAGCTGGCGCGGGAGCAGGTGGTCGCGGGCGATGACGACCTTCTCGTCCTCGGTGTATCCGTCCAGGCGCACGAGTTCCATACGGTCGAGGAGGGCTTCCGGGATTGCCTCCAGGACGTTCGCCGTGGCCAGGAACACCACGTCCGACAGATCGAGCTCGACCTCGAGGTAGTGGTCGCGGAAGGTGTGGTTCTGCGCCGGGTCCAGGACCTCCAGGAGGGCGGCCGCCGGGTCGCCCCGGAAGTCGGACCCCACCTTGTCGATCTCGTCGAGCAGGACGACCGGGTTCATCGAACCGGCCTCCTTGATCGCGCGCACGATCCGGCCGGGCAGCGCGCCCACGTACGTACGGCGGTGGCCGCGGATCTCGGCCTCGTCGCGGACGCCGCCGAGGGCGACGCGGACGAACTTGCGGCCCATGGCGTGCGCGACCGACTCGCCGAGCGAGGTCTTGCCGACGCCGGGCGGGCCGACGAGGGCCAGGACGGCTCCGCCGCGCCGGCCGCCGATGACGCCGAGACCGCGGTCGGTACGGCGCTTGCGCACCGCCAGGTACTCGGTGATCCGCTCCTTCACGTCCTCCAGGCCGGAGTGCTCGGCGTCCAGGACGGCCTTGGCGCCCTGGATGTCGTACGCGTCCTCGGTCCGCTCGTTCCAGGGCAGTTCGAGGACCGTGTCCAGCCAGGTGCGGATCCAGGAGCCCTCGGGCGACTGGTCGCTGGAGCGCTCGAGCTTGTCGACCTCCTTGAGGGCGGCCTCCCGGACGCTCTCCGGCAGGTCGGCGGCCTCGACCCGGGCGCGGTAGTCGTCGGACTCCTCGGCCGAGTCCTTGCCGTCGCCGTTCAGCTCGCGCAGTTCCTTGCGCACGGCCTCCAGCTGACGGCGCAGCAGGAACTCCCGCTGCTGCTTGTCGACGCCCTCCTGGACGTCCTTGGCGATGGTCTCGGCCACGTCCTGCTCGGCCAGGTGGTCGCGCAGCTGCTGGGTGGCGAGCTTGAGACGGGCGACCGGGTCGGCCGTCTCCAGCAGTTCGATCTTCTGGTCGGTGGTCAGGAAGGGCGAGTAGCCGGAGTTGTCGGCCAGCTGGGACACGTCGTCGATGGCCTGCACACGGTCCACGACCTGCCAGGCGCCGCGCTTGCGCAGCCAGGCGGTGGCGAGGGCCTTGTACTCCTTGACCAGTTCGGTGACGTGACCGGGCAGCGGCTCGGGCACGCTCTCGTCGATCCTCGTCCCCTCGACCCACAGCGCCGCACCCGGCCCGGTGGTGCCGGCACCGATCTGCACGCGGCCGCGGCCGCGGATCAGTGCGCCCGGGTCACCGTCGGCCAGCCGGCCGACCTGCTCGACCGTGCCGAGCACGCCGGTGCTCGGGTAGGTGCCGTCGACCCGTGGAACGAGCAGGACCTTCGGCTTTCCCGGTTCGGACCGGGCGGCGGCCTGGGCGGCCTCCACCGCGGCGCGTACGTCGGCGTCGTTCAGGTCCAGCGGTACCACCATGCCGGGGAGCACTACCTCGTCGTCGAGCGGCAGTACGGGCAGAGTGAGCGAAGTGGACGTCGAAGCCATGATCTCCCCTTCGGCAGTCAAGTTGAGTTATGCCGACTCAATGCGTGGGGCTCCGCCGTTGTTCCCGGGTGTCCGTACCGTTCGCTGTCAGCGATCACAAGGGGGCAGGAGAGCCTACGACTCCCGGTGCCAGCGCCTGATCAGCGGCCAGGTCGCGACGCCTATCGCCAGCGAGATCAGATGGCCCCAGCTCGTCATCGGGTCGGTGAACTCGAGCAGGCTCTGCACCAGCATGCCGCCGAACAGGGCCAGCACCGGCCAGCGCAGCCACGGCCTGAGCAGTCCCGCGAGGGCGCCCACGCTGGCGGCGACGCCGAAGCTGATGCCGTAGTCGAGGCGGTGCAGGGAGCTGTCGGGGAGGTGGCCCACCAGGACCGCGAGGCCGACGGTGCCCTCGGTCGCGACGGTGGCGAGGACGTGCCCGGCCAGGAAGACGACCGCCGTGCGCGCCCCGCCTATCCGCCGCTCCAGCGCGGTCAGGACGAGCAGGAAGCAGAAGACGTACGGCGAGACGAGCCCGCCCGCCACCCACAGCGCGCTCGCCAGCAGCACCAGGGCGGGTGACTTCATCAGGTGCGCCACATCGGTGCTGGACGCCTGCTGCAGGGACTGCACGAGAGAGGCGGAGGCGTACGTGCCGAGCAGGGAGGTCAGGGCCAGGACGGCCGCGTAGCCGAAGGTGAACGGGGTGCCGGCGGGCGTCGGCAGGAGGCGCCAGGGGCGGCTCAGGACCCGGGCGAACGGGGCGGGCGCGACGGTGCCGGCGAGGTTCGGCCCGCCGCGCTGACGCGGCATCCCGTCCAGGAGTTCGGATACATCGGGAAGGGGCGCGGCCGAGGGGTCCGTTCCGGCCGTCGCGGTGGGTTCCACGGTGAGGCGCTCCTTCCGTCGCGCACCACCCTTCGCAACCACAGGGGCCTCTGTCTGTGACCGACACCACGCGGGAGCCGATTCACAGCAACCTCTCAAGCTTCTGTCGCGTCCGGCTGCCCGGGTGTCCGGAGGCGGCTCACGGCCTGAGGAGGGTCACCTCCCTTGCGTGGGCCGCGCGAGTCGCCTGGTCCCAGTCGCCGGTGCAGTACAACGACGCCTCGCCGATGGCGCCGTCACGCAGCTCGGCGCGCATCAACTCCCTGCAGTACCAGGTGCCTTGCCCGTCCACCCAGGACTCCTCGAACTCCATCACGAACCCGGTGGGAGTGGGGTCCACACGGTGCCGGGGCACCGTGCCGCGGGCGGGGTGGCTGCGCCGGCGCAGGGCGACGAGCTCGTCGCGCCCCCGGGTCTGCAGCCGCCACTGCGGGAGGGTCAGGTCGAGGAGGACGTCGTCCGTGAACAGCCCCTCGGGGGCGGTGTTGGACTCCAGGAACCGCACGAAGAGACCCGCGAGTTGCCCGATCCGGGTGTCGGTCCCGGTGGTCATGACGTCGCCCCCGCGAGGTTGCGTCCGACGACCTCCATCGTGCGGTTCAGCTCCGCGGTGGGGCTGAACTCGACGACCTCGGTGCCGGCGAAGACGAGCGGGAGGTGGCCGGGTGCGCCGTAGTAGGCGTCGCCGGCGTTGAAGACCTCGTCGTGGTCGGCGTACCGGAACACGATCCGGCCGGAGAGGACCTGGCCCCAGTGCGGGCACTGGCAGCGGTCGTCGGGCAGGCCCCGGAAGAGCGGGGCGGGGTCCATGTCCTGCTTCGTGGTCTCGTAGGAGACCGTGTACGGGCCGATCTCGGCGTAGCGTCCCTCGATGACGGGCTCGTCGACCTTGAGCTCGGCCTCGGCCTTGGTGGTGCGCGGCATGGTGTCCTGCCTTCCCTCGGAGCCTTGCGCCTCGGCGCTTCACTCAGAAGGCGTGAGATCGGGCGGCACGGTGTGAGGCGTGGCCTCACAGCCGCCACCCGGGCGGCTGTTCGGGCTCGTAGACGCAGAGGGTGCCGGTGCGCAGGGCCGTCGCGAGGTGGCGGCCGAGTTCGGGGTGGACGTCGGTGACGCGCCGCACCGCGGCCCGGATGCGGGCGGTGACGGCGGTACGGGCCCGTTCGGCGTGCGAGCCGGTGCGGCGCACCCGGCCCCCGATGCCGTACGCGGCCGCGAGCTGCCCGACGAGCGCGTCCCGTTCCACGGCGATCCGCTCCGAGCGCCCGGCGTCCCCGGCCTCGTCGGCGTCCCGGGCCTCCTCCTCCAGCTCCCGCAGCCGGCGCCGGTAGGCGGCCCGGGCGGTGGCGTCGACGACCTCGCCGGTGTCGCCCTGGGCACGCAACGCCCCGGCGTCCTGGCCGGTGGCGTCCGGCACCGCCAGCTCGACGGCGGGTACCGGTGTGCCGGGACGGGCGAGGAGGACGGCGATGTCGTGCAGGCCCTTGCTGTCCGGGAGCCGTACGTCGCGGCCGGCGTAGCGGAGATGCCAGAGGGGGCCTTCGCGGCGGAAGAGAGAGGTGTCGGCAGCGGGCGGGCGCGGCAGGGGCGCGGACCCCGTGACGCCTGTGCCCGCGCGCCCCTCGTCCGCGGTCTCCGCCGCGATGCGCTCCGTCAGGGCCGCGGTCTCCGCCGCGATGCGCTCCGTCAGCGCCACCGCGCCCGCCGCTTCGGCGGCCCGCAGCGCCCGCTCCCGGTGCTCGCGGGTGCGGTGCGGGTCCCCGAGGGCCGCCGCCAGCAGGGCGAGATGGCGGTCGACCGGGCCGCGTACCGCCGCGCCGATGCCCTCCACCGCGAACAGGCCGGCGTAGGGGACGAGCAGGTCGTAGAGATGGGACGCGCAGGGGTGGGAGCCCACGGCGGCCACCGTCTCCGCGGCCTGCGCCACCATCGGGAGCCACTCGCTGTCGCGGGGCGCCCCGCCGAGCCGGGGTGCGACGGCCGAGAGGCGGCGGGCGGCCTCGTCGGGGCGACCGGACTGCGCCGCCACGAGGGCGAGCGAGACGCGCGGCCACAGCATCGGGGACCGCTCCAGGACGGACGCGGCGGACCGCACCCGTTCCACGCCGGCCGTGTCGCCCGTGTCGGCGTACAGGCACCAGCGCTGGGTGACGGCGAGCAGGCCCGCGTTGCCGCTGCCGGCCCTGCGGCCCAGCTCCTCCACCTCGTCGAGCGCGGCCGCGCAGTCGTCGTAGCGGCCCTCCATCAACGCGCGCGTGCCGCGCCACAGCGGCACGTACCAGGCGTACAGGGGTCGTCTGAGCGGGCGCACGGACGTCTCGTACGCCGCTGCCTCCGCGTCGGCCTCGGCGAACGCGCCCGTCTCCATCAGGGCGACCAGCCGCAGCCGCCGGCCGAGGAGTTCGAGCACCGGGTCGCGCAGGTCGCGGGCGGTCGTCACGATCTGCCCGGTCCAGGCGAGGCGGTCCCGGCAGTGGTCGGGGCCGGGCCGTGCGTCGCACAGTGCGGCCAGCGCCGGGCCGATCGTCGCGGGGTCGCCTGTCTCGCGCGCGGTGCGGACGGCCTCCTCGGCGAGCGCGATCCGGTGCTTCTCCGGTTCCACGAGCCCGGCCGCGAGGGACAACCGCGCGGTGACGGCGGCACGCAGGGCGGCATGCCGGGGCTCGGCGGCGAGCGCGGCGCGCGCCTCGGTCAGCAGATCGAGCTGCTCACGGTCCTCCAGATCGACCTCGAACCCCACCGCCCCGGTGCCGAGCCCCAGCGCGGCCCGCGCCAGCAGATCCTCCCGCCCGGCCTCCCGCGCCAGCCCGGCGGCCGCGAGCAACGCCTCCCGCGCGGCCTCGCGCTCCCCGGCCCCGAGCCGGGCGGAACCGAGCCCGAGCAGCGCCTCGGCGATCCCGACGCGTACGGCGGGGGGCGCGGGCGTCCCTTCGTCCCCGCTCCCCGCCTCCCCTGCCGTGGCCCACGCCTCCGCCTCCCGCTCGTACCACCGGGCCGCGTCCTCGAACGCGCACAGCCCCTCCGCCCGGACCGCCGCCTCGCGCGCGAACCGCGCGGCCTCCCCCGCGTGTTCGGGGCCGGAGAGCAGGAGGTGGTGTGCGACCTCCGCGGGAGCGGTGTCGCGGCCGCGGCGGGCGTAGCCGGCCAGGACCTGGGCTGCGGCGCGGTGCAGGGCGGTGCGTTCGGCGGGGGCGAGGGTGTCGTGGACCGCGTCGCGGAGCAGATCGTGCCGGAAGGAGCCGCGGTCTGCCCCCGCCTCGGCCAGCAGTCCGGCCCCGGCGGCCTCGCCGAGCAGCGCGCGCACCTCGCCCAGCGGCACCTCCGCGGTCTCCGCGAGCACGTCCAGCCGAAAGCGGGTGCCGAGGACTGCAGCCACGTCCAGCACCCGCGCGGCCCGCGGCGTGAGGTCCTCCAGCCGGTCGCGTACGGCGTCCCGGACGGCGACCGAGGAGCGGCCGGTGCCGTCCCAACTGCCGCGGCGCAGCAGCTCGGTGACGAAGAACGCGTCGCCGCCCGTCCGCCGTACCAGCGAAGACAGCGCGTCCGGCGCGGGTGCCGCCCCCGTCGCCGCCTCCACCAGCGCCGCGACGTCCCGCTCGGGCAGCGGCCCGAGCGGCAGCGACCGCCCCCGGCGCAGCAGTTGCGCACGGGCCCAGCCGCGTCCGGCGCCCGCGCCCTGTTGCCAGGCCGTGTCGTCGTCACGGGCCGTCGCAAGGAGCAGCACCCCGCAGGTGCGGGCCGCGTCGGCGGTCTCCAGCAGCAGCCGCAGCGAGGACGCGTCGGCGGCGTGCACGTCGTCCAGTACGAGGAGCAGCGGCCCGCGCAGGGCGGCCGTGGCCAGCACTTCGGCCACGTCGCCCGCGAGCCGCAGCCGTGCCGTCTCCGGGTCGGTTCCGCGCGGGACGGCCGGGGCCGACCCGGCCACCAGGGCCCGCAGCGGCGGCGAGGCGGTCACCAGCCGCCCGCAGCGCACGTCGTCGGCGACCAGCTCCCGCAGCAGCCGCGACCACGGGCGGAAGGCGCGCCCGGCCGTCTGCGGCGGGCACCACGTCCACCGGGTGCGGAACGCGTCCGCGTGCGCGGCGGCCTCCTCGGCGGTACGGGTCTTGCCCGCGCCGGCGGGTCCGGTGAGCGTCACGAGTCCGCCCCGGCCGGACGCGGCGCGTTCCAGGGCGGCCCGCAGCTCGCCCAGCACGTCCTCGCGTCCCACGAACGGGTAATTCGCGGCCATGGCAGCCACCACGCACTTCTCGCCGGCCTCGCGGGCCTCCCGGTGCTTCGAGCGTAGGCACGGACGGCGGCCCGCGCGAGGCGCGCGCCGCACCGGCCCCGCGACCCCGCGGCCTCCAGGAAATTCCCCTGGCCGCGACCCCCGGTTCGGGCAGGATGGCACCATGACCGCCACCTACGACACCCCTGTGGTCCTGGACCGTCGCGAGGGCCCGTACGGCGAGGTCGTGCTGCGCCGGCACGGCGCGTTGCTGCAGATCATCGCCAACGGCTGCTTCCTGATGGACACCTCGGACGGCCGCTCGGAGCGGCTGCTCGTGGACGCCGCGCGCGACGCCCTGGGCCCCCGCCCGCGGCCACACGTGCTGATCGGCGGGCTCGGTGTGGGGTTCTCGCTCGCACACGCGGCGGCCGACCCGTACTGGGGGGCGATCACGGTCGTGGAACGCGAGCGCGCCATCGTCGACTGGCACCGCGACGGGCCCCTCGCCGCCCTTTCGGCGCAGGCCGTCGCCGACCGGCGCACGGAGATCGTCGAGGCGGATCTGATCACGTTCGTGAATGAGACATCCGCCACGTACGACGCCCTGTGCCTGGACATCGACAACGGCCCCGACTGGACCGTCACCGAGGGCAACGAGGGCCTCTACTCGCCGGCCGGACTCACAAGCTGCGCAAGGGTGTTGAAGCCGGACGGCATCCTGGCCGTCTGGTCGGCACAACCCTCTCCGGATTTCGAAGAAACCTTGTGGAATGCCGGGTTCCAGCGGGTGCGTACCGAAGAGATCCCGGTTGCCCGGGGCGTTCCGGACGTCGTCCACATCGCCGTCCGACCTGGATAGCCGCGGGACGGTGACTCCCCGTACTCTGCTTCTCTGGCGCGGATCATTCAAGCGTCAATCGCAAGCATGCGCAGGCAAAGCCAGTCAGAAGGAATGACCCCACGCATTCCGGAAAGCAACTCAGGGGCGGGCGATGGAGCAGACCCACACATCCCACAACGGCACGACGGCGACGCCGGGCGCACAGCGCCGGGTCCTGGTGGTCGAGGACGACCCGACCATCGTCGAAGCCATCGCGACCCGCCTGCGCGCCGAGGGCTTCCTCGTGCAGACCGCGGGCGACGGCCCGGCCGCCGTCGACACCGCCGAGGCCTGGCAGCCCGACCTGCTGATCCTCGACATCATGCTGCCCGGCTTCGACGGTCTGGAGGTCTGCCGGCGCGTGCAGGCCGCCCGTCCGGTGCCGGTGCTGATGCTCACCGCGCGCGACGACGAGACCGACATGCTGGTCGGGCTCGGGGTCGGTGCCGACGACTACATGACCAAGCCGTTCTCCATGCGGGAGCTGGCCGCACGCGTGCACGTGCTGCTGCGCCGGGTGGAGCGCGCCGCGCTGGCGGCGGCGACACCGAGGAGCGGCATCCTGCGCCTCGGCGAGCTGGAGATCGACCACGCGCAGCGCCGGGTGCGCGTGCACTCGGAGGACGTGCACCTCACGCCCACCGAGTTCGACCTGCTGGTGTGCCTGGCGAACACCCCGCGCGCGGTGCTCTCCCGTGAGCAGCTGCTGGCCGAGGTGTGGGACTGGGCGGACGCCTCGGGCACCCGCACCGTCGACAGCCACATCAAGGCGCTGCGCCGGAAGATCGGCGCCGAGCGGATCCGCACGGTGCACGGCGTGGGCTACGCGCTGGAGACCCCGACGCCATGAGCGGCGGGCCGGCCGCACGGAGAAGCCCCGGGGAGCCCTGGGGCGGTCTGCGCCCGTTCTCGATCAAGACGAAGCTGGGCGCACTGGTCGTCATCGCGGTCCTCATCACCACCGGGCTGATGATGATCGCGATGCGCACGGCGACGGAGCTGCGCTTCATCACCGTCTTCTCGATGGTCGCCACCCTGCTCATCACGCAGTTCGTGGCCCACTCCCTCACCGCACCGCTGGACGACATGAACGCCGTCGCCCGCGCCATCTCGCACGGCGACTACACCCGCCGGGTGCGCGAGAACCGCCGCGACGAACTGGGCGACCTGGCGCAGACGATCAACCGCATGGCCGACGACCTGGAGGCCCAGGAGCGGCAGCGCAAGGAGCTGGTGGCGAACGTCTCGCACGAGCTGCGCACCCCGATCGCGGGCCTGAGGGCGGTCCTGGAGAACATCGTGGACGGCGTCTCGCCCGCCGACCCCGAGACCATGCGCACGGCGCTGAAGCAGACCGAGCGGCTCGGCCGGCTCGTGGAGACGCTGCTGGACCTCTCCCGGCTGGACAACGGCGTCGTACCGCTGCGCCGCCGCCGCTTCGAGGTGTGGCCGTACCTGTCGGGCGTGCTCAAGGAGGCCAACATGGCCGTGCCCGCGCGCGCGGGCATCGCCTCCGGCTCCGGCACCCACACGCGTACGGACGTCCATCTGCACCTCGACGTCTCCCCGCCGGAGCTGACGGCGCACGCGGACCCCGAGCGGATCCACCAGGTAGTGGCAAATCTCATCGACAACGCGGTCAAGCACAGCCCGCCGCACGGCCGGGTGACCGTGCGGGCGCGGCGCGGCCAGCAGCCCGAGTCGCTGGAGCTGGAGGTGCTCGACGAGGGCCCCGGCATTCCCCGCTCGGAATGGCACCGCGTCTTCGAGCGGTTCAACCGCGGCAGCGCGGGCGCGTCCAACGGTCAGGGCGGCGACGGCGGTACGGGACTCGGTCTTGCGATCGCGCGCTGGGCCGTCGACCTGCACGGTGGCGGGATCGGCGTGGCCGAATCGGAACGGGGTTGCCGGATTCGTGTCACTCTTCCGGGAGAGACATCCGTTCTGAGTTGACGTAAGGTCCGAACCGGAGCCCCAAGATCCACGAGCGTCCGCGCTGACGGACACGTGTGATCAGGCACACGCCCCGCAGACCGGGCGCGACGGGCCTACTCAGGCGTTTGCCATCCCCCTTGTTTCGAAGCGGAACCCCGCTTGTTTCCCGCCATTTCCAGGCCCGAAACACGGTTTCCGGTGTGACTTACACGACGATGAACCGGCCCGGCCTGACCTTAGGGGTCTTGGGGGCGTAGCCTTAATTCCCGCTGTCCATCACCTTGTGAAGCGGAAGAGGGCGGTTGCCGCCGTGTCGCCACAGTCCCCCAGTAACTCGAGCATCTCGACCGACGCCGACCAAGCGGGCAAGAACCCCGCGGCCGCGTTCGGTCCCAACGAGTGGCTCGTCGACGAGATCTATCAGCAGTACCTCCAGGACCCGAATTCGGTAGACCGAGCCTGGTGGGACTTCTTCGCCGACTACAAGCCCGGGGCTGCGGCCTCGGCTCCGGCGGGTACTGCGGCCGCGGGGGCCGCAGGGACCACCGCCCCGGCGCCCGCGCCCGCCGCTCCGGCCCCGGCCGCACCCGCGGCTCCGGCTCCCGCGCCGGCCCCCGCGGCCCCGAAGCCCGCGGCCGCGGCTCCCGCACCCGCGCAGCCGGCCGCCGCGAAGGCACCTGCCCCGGCTCCGGCCAAGCCCGCCGCCGCCAGGCCGGCGGCCAAGGCCGAGCCCGCGACGGCGTCCGCCGGCGGCCCCGAGCTGGTGACCCTGCGCGGCCCCTCCGCCGCCGTGGCGAAGAACATGAACGCCTCGCTGGAGCTGCCCACGGCCACGTCCGTGCGCGCGGTCCCGGTGAAGCTGCTGTTCGACAACCGCATCGTCATCAACAACCACCTGAAGCGCGCCCGGGGCGGGAAGATCTCCTTCACGCACCTGATCGGCTACGCGATGGTGCAGGCCATCAAGGCCATGCCGACGATGAACCACTCCTTCGCGGAGAAGGACGGCAAGCCGACCCTGGTCAAGCCGGAGCACGTCAACCTCGGCCTCGCCATCGACCTGGTGAAGCCCAACGGCGACCGCCAGCTCGTCGTCGCGGCCATCAAGAAGGCCGAGACGCTGAACTTCTTCGAGTTCTGGCAGGCCTATGAGGACATCGTCCGCCGCGCCCGCGAGGGCAAGCTGACGATGGACGACTTCTCCGGCGTGACGGTCTCCCTGACCAACCCCGGCGGCCTCGGCACCGTCCACTCGGTCCCGCGCCTGATGCCCGGCCAGTCGGTGATCATGGGCGTCGGCTCCATGGACTACCCGGCCGAGTTCCAGGGCACCAGCCAGGACACCCTCAACAAGCTCGGTGTCTCCAAGGTCATGACCCTCACGTCGACCTACGACCACCGGGTCATCCAGGGCGCCGCCTCCGGCGAGTTCCTGCGCCAGGTCGCGAACCTGCTGCTCGGCGAGAGCGGCTTCTACGACGAGATCTTCGAGGCCCTGCGCATCCCCTACGAGCCGGTCCGCTGGCTCAAGGACATCGACGCCTCGCACGACGACGACGTCACCAAGGCCGCCCGGGTCTTCGAGCTGATCCACTCCTACCGGGTCCGCGGCCACGTCATGGCCGACACCGACCCGCTGGAGTACCGCCAGCGCAAGCACCCCGACCTGGACATCACCGAGCACGGCCTCACGCTGTGGGACCTGGAGCGCGAGTTCGCCGTCGGCGGCTTCTCCGGCAAGTCCCTGATGAAGCTGCGCGACATCCTCGGCGTGCTGCGCGACTCGTACTGCCGCACCATCGGCATCGAGTTCATGCACATCCAGGACCCCAAGCAGCGCAAGTGGATCCAGGACCGCGTGGAGCGCCCGCACTCCAAGCCGGAGCGCGAGGAGCAACTGCGCATCCTGCGCCGGCTGAACGCCGCGGAGGCCTTCGAGACCTTCCTGCAGACGAAGTACGTCGGCCAGAAGCGCTTCTCCCTGGAGGGCGGCGAGTCCGTCATCCCGCTGCTGGACGCGGTCCTCGACAGCGCTGCGGAGTCCCGCCTGGACGAGGTGGTCATCGGCATGGCCCACCGCGGCCGGCTGAACGTGCTGGCCAACATCGTCGGCAAGTCGTACGCCCAGATCTTCCGCGAGTTCGAGGGCAACCTCGACCCGAAGTCGATGCACGGCTCCGGCGACGTGAAGTACCACCTGGGCGCCCAGGGCACCTTCACCGGCCTGGACGGCGAGCAGATCAAGGTCTCGCTGGCCGCCAACCCCTCCCACCTGGAGACGGTCGACCCGGTCATCGAGGGCATCGTCCGCGCCAAGCAGGACATCATCAACAAGGGCGGCACGGACTTCACCGTCCTGCCGGTCGCCCTGCACGGCGACGCGGCCTTCGCGGGCCAGGGCGTGGTGGCCGAGACCCTGAACATGTCGCAGCTGCGCGGCTACCGCACGGGCGGCACGGTCCACATCGTCATCAACAACCAGGTCGGCTTCACCGCCGCCCCGGAGTCCTCGCGTTCGTCGATGTACGCGACCGACGTGGCCCGCATGATCGAGGCCCCGATCTTCCACGTGAACGGCGACGACCCGGAGGCCGTGGTCCGCGTCGCGCGGCTCGCCTTCGAGTTCCGCCAGGCGTTCAACAAGGACGTGGTGATCGACCTCATCTGCTACCGCCGCCGCGGTCACAACGAGTCCGACAACCCGGCCTTCACCCAGCCGCTGATGTACGACCTGATCGACAAGAAGCGCTCGGTGCGCAAGCTCTACACCGAGTCCCTGATCGGTCGCGGCGACATCACCCTGGAAGAGGCCGAGCAGGCCCTCCAGGACTACCAGGGCCAGCTGGAGAAGGTCTTCACCGAGGTCCGCGAGGCCACGTCCCAGCCGGGCGTCTCCCCGGTGTCGGACCCGCAGGCCGAGTTCCCGGTGCCGGTGACCACCGCGATCACCTCGGAGGTCGTGAAGCGGATCGCCGAGTCCCAGGTCAACATCCCCGACCACTTCCACGTCCACCCGCGTCTGCTGCCGCAGCTGCAGCGCCGGGCGTCGATGGTCGAGGACGGCACGATCGACTGGGGCATGGGCGAGACCCTCGCCATCGGCTCGCTGCTGCTGGAGGGCACCCCGGTCCGGCTGTCCGGCCAGGACTCGCGCCGTGGCACCTTCGGCCAGCGCCACGCGGTCCTCATCGACCGTGAGACGGGCGAGGACTTCACCCCGCTCCAGTACCTCGCCGAGGAGCAGTCCCGCTACAACGTCTACGACTCCCTGCTCTCCGAGTACGCGGTCATGGGCTTCGAGTACGGCTACTCGCTGGCCCGCCCCGACGCGCTCGTGATGTGGGAGGCGCAGTTCGGCGACTTCGTCAACGGCGCGCAGACGGTGGTCGACGAGTACATCTCGGCAGCCGAGCAGAAGTGGGGCCAGACGTCCGGCGTCACGCTCCTGCTCCCGCACGGCTACGAGGGCCAGGGCCCGGACCACTCCTCGGCCCGCGTCGAGCGCTTCCTCCAGCTCTGCGCCCAGAACAACATGACGGTCGCGATGCCGACCCTGCCGTCGAACTACTTCCACCTCCTGCGGTGGCAGGTGCACAACCCGCACCACAAGCCGCTGGTGGTCTTCACCCCGAAGTCGATGCTGCGCCTGAAGGCCGCCGCGTCGAAGACGGAGGAGTTCACGTCGGGTCAGTTCCGCCCGGTCATCGGCGACTCGTCGGTCGACCCGGCCGCGGTCCGCAAGGTCGTCTTCGTGTCGGGCAAGCTGTACTACGACCTGGAGGCCGAGCGCACCAAGCGCGGCGCCACGGACATCGCGATCGTCCGCGTCGAGCGGCTCTACCCGCTGCCGGGCGCCGAGCTGCAGGCGGAGATCGCCAAGTACCCGAACGTCGAGAAGTACCTGTGGGCCCAGGAGGAGCCGGCGAACCAGGGTCCCTGGCCGTTCATCGCCCTCAACCTGATCGACCACCTGGACCTCGCGGTCGGCGCGGACATTCCGCACGGCGAGCGGCTGCGGCGCATCTCGCGCCCGCACGGCTCTTCGCCGGCGGTCGGTTCCGCGAAGCGGCACCAGGCCGAGCAGGAGCAGCTGGTGCGTGAGGTGTTCGAGGCGTAGGCCCCGGCCTCAGGGCAACCGCGAGGGCCCGGCACCGAGTTCTTCGACTCGGTGCCGGGCCCTCGGCGTTCCGCGGACTACTCGTCGTCCTCGTCGTCCAGCCGGGCCAGCCACGTCGCCAGCCGCTCGACCGGCACCTCGAAGTCCGGGTTCAGGTCGACGAACGTCCGCAGCTGCTCGGCGAGCCACTCGAAGGTGACCTCTTCCTCGCCGCGCCGCTTCTCCAGCTCCTCGATACCGCGGTCGGTGAAGTACATGGGGTTTCTCCTGCTGCATCCGTACGTCGGGGTCCGGACACAAGCCTAAGCAGACGACGGCGGAGGCCGGACACGGTCCTCACCACCCGGCGTCAGTCGCGCGGCCTCATCAGCTCGTACGCCACCCCCGCCATCCCCTGCCCCAGCAACAACAGCCCCGCCACGATCCGGCCCGCGCTGCGCCTGCGTACGCCCCACACCGTGAGGGGAAGACCCGTGGCGACCTGGGCGAGGGTCAGGGCGCGCGACCGCGAGGTGCCGGACCAGGGCATCCAGGGGGCGAGGCGGCTGCCGTCGAGGGCGTCCAGTCCCGTGCGGACCGCCTCGGGCCAGCCGGGGCGTTCGACGGCGCGGGTGTCCGGACGGGCACCGGCAAACTCGCGGAGGCGGTCGGCGGGCTCGCCGGGGGCGAGGCCGGCGGGCAGGGAGACTCCCGCGCGCGTGAGGACCGCGAGCAGGGCACGCAGGCGCGCGGAGGCGTCGGCGCCGGGGTCGGCCTCCGTCAGGTCGTCCAGGGCCTGCACGTCCAGCACCGGGTCCAGGCCCAGACGGGCCGCGAACGTGCGCATCGCCTCGTCCTCGCCGGCCGGGGTGCCGTTCGCGAGCCAGACGTAGCCGACGGGACGGCGGAAACCGGAGGCGAGGGTGTAGCCGGCGCGGTCGGCGTCCCACCACAGCGCGAGTACGGGCCAGGGGGCGCCGACGGCGAGCGCGGTGGCCCAGCCGGTCAGGACGCGGTCGACGGGTTCGCCGCCGTCCCGCCATGGCCTGCCCTCGGGGACCAGGACGCTCCAGGTGTCGCCCGCGCCGGTGAGCAGCATCGGCTCGCTCAGCAGACGGGCCGCGAGGGCGACGGATTCGGGCACCGCCCGGCAGAGCAGCAGGGCGCCGGGCGAGGGACCGGTGGGACCGGCCGGACCGGTGCCGGGGACTTCCGTCGACATGCTCACAAACTAGGGCGATTCCGCTCCTTGGTCATTTTCGGGGAGTCACGGGTCACCAGAACGGGTGTCTTGACTTTCCCGGTCCGCGATATATCGTGAATTGCAGGAGACGCGATATGGCGCGTTGCGACGGGGAGGTCTGCACCATGTCCGAGTGGTCCGTCACGGAACCCAGGAAGCTGACGTTCGACGAGCCCGTGCGCGAACTCCACGTACGCATCGTCAACGGAACGGTGAACGTGGTGGGGACGGACGAAGGTTCCGCCCGCCTCGAAGTCACCCAGATCGAAGGCCCGCCCCTCCATGTGACCCAGCTGGGCGGCATCCTCACCGTGGCCTACGACGACCTGCCCTGGAAGGGCTTCCTCAAGTGGCTCGACCGCAAGGGCTGGCGGCGCAGCACCGTCGTCTCCCTCGCCGTCCCGGCCGACACCCGCGTCGAGGTGGGCGTCGTCGGCGCCACGGCCGTGGTCTCCGGGCTGGAGGGGAGCGCGGAGGTCAAGGGCGTCACCGGCGACACCACGCTGGTGCGGCTGACCGGCCGGGTCCGCGCGGACACCGTCTCGGGGAACGTGGAGGCGCAGGCCCTCAGCGGGGATCTGCGGTTCAACTCCGTCTCGGGCGATCTGACGGTCGTCGAGGCCGGTTCGTCCGTCAAGGCGGACTCCGTGAGCGGCTCGATGATCGTCGATCTCGATCCGGCAGGCCGCCCGACCGACATCAACCTGACCAGCGTCTCGGGCGAGATCGCCATCCGGCTGCCCCACCCGGTGGACGCGGAGGTGGAGGCGAACACCGCGAGCGGCACGGTCTCCAACGCCTTCGAGGATCTGCGGGTCGGCGGCCAGTGGGGCGCCAAGCGGATCACCGGCCGGCTCGGCGCGGGCAACGGCACCCTGAAGGCGACGACGGTCTCCGGCTCGATCGCCCTGCTGCGCAGGCCCCCGGCCGAGGACGACGTCTGGGACGTGGAGCCCGAGGACACCGGCCCCGAGAGCACCGGCCCGGAGGACGTCCCGGGCGAGGACATACGGCCGCCGGAGCAGGACACCGCCACCGCGGCCGGTCCGGCGAGCACCCCGGCGGACGAACCGCACGGCGACTCGGGGGACAATTCCGGTTCCGGCGCGGGCGACGGTCCGACCGACGCCCCGGCCGACGGCACGACCGACAAGAAGGTGCTCTGACATGCCCCCCGTCTTCGCCCACGGCCGCCTCCGCCTCTACCTGCTGAAGCTGCTGGACGAGGCCCCACGCCACGGTTACGAGGTGATCCGCCTCCTCGAGGAGCGCTTCCAGGGGCTGTACGCACCGTCGGCGGGCACCGTCTACCCCCGGCTGTCCAAACTGGAGGCCGAGGGCCTGGTCACCCACACCACCGAGGGCGGCCGCAAGGTGTACGCCATCACGGACGCCGGCCGCGCCGAACTGGCCGACCGCAGCGGTGAACTGGCCGACCTGGAGCTGGAGATCCGCGAGTCGGTCGCGGAGCTCGCCGCCGAGATCCAGGCCGATGTGCGGGGAGCCGCGGGTGATCTGCGGCGCGAGATGCGGGCCGCGGCCAGCGAGGCGCGCCGTGGCGGCACCACGGGGCGCGGCGAGAAGGACAGCCCCCTCGGCGACTTCGCGGACTACGCCGACAAGGAGTCGTGGCGCGCCGCGAAGGAGGAGATGCGGCGCGTGAAGCAGGAGTGGAAGGAGCAGGCCCGGCGCGCCAAGGACGAGAGCCGCCGCTCCCGCGAGGAGGCCCAGCGGGCCCGCCGCCAGGCCAAGGAGGCTCAGGAGCGGGCCCGGGCGCAGGCGCAGGAGGAGCTGCAGCGCATCGGCCGGCGGGTGCAGGAACAGGTGCAGGACCACTTCGCGCGCGGTGACTGGCCGACGGGGGTGCGCGAGGGCCTGACCGAACTGGCCAAGGAGTTCGGGGAGTTCGGGAAGGACTTCGGCAAGGAGTTCGGCAAGGACTTCGGGTTCGGACGGGGCGGCACGGGCGCCTCGGCGCCGCGGCCGGAGTACTCGTCCACCCCGGAGGACTTCCCCGCCGGGTACGAACCGGCCTGGGCGCACGAGGAGTCCAGCGGCGACGCCGCCCGCGACCTCGACCGCCTGCTCGACCGCTTCCGGGACGACATCCGCGACGCGGCCCGCGACCACGGCGTAACCGACGAGCAGTTGCGCGATGCGCGCGGCCATCTCTCGACGGCGGCGGCACACATCGGCGCGATACTGCGCCGGCCCAAGGTCTGAGTCGGCAGGACAGGCAGTCGGCAGGGCAGGCACCGGCACGGCCGAGCGGCCCGCCCGCTCAGCCCGCCTTGGCCTGCCCGTCGCCGTACAGGAGGCGGATCAGCGACTCGTGGGTCACCCCGTGGCCGGCGAGGACCTCGGCGGGGACGCCGGGGCGATCGGTCAGGGCCAGGAGGACGTGCTCGTCGCCGATGTGGCGGTCACCGTGGGCGACGGCGGTGTGCAGCGACCTCTCGAGGACCTGTTTGGCGCTGCGGCCGAAGGTGCGGCGGCCCGGCCACCAGCCCTTGTCCTTGCGGTCGCCGGACATCGCGCCCACGCCGTGCACCTCCTCGACCCGGGCGACGATCTCCGACACGTCGATCCCCAGTCCGGCGAGGGCGTCGGCGTCGGCCTGCGAGAGCCCGGCCCGCCGCCGCGCCTCGGCGACGGCCTCCCGTACAGACTCCTTGCGCTCACCGGCCAGCCCGAGCGAGGCCAGGGCGAACGACGCGCGGCTGCCCTCACGTTCGAGCAGCGCGAGCAGCATGTGCTCGGCTTCGACACACGGCGCCCCCGCCCGCTCGGCCTGCCCGACCGCCCCCTGCACCACCTCGCGGGCGTCCTTCGTGAACCGCTCGAACATCAATGCCTCCCGTACTTCTTGTGCACGGCCTGCCTGCTGACCCCGAGTTCCGCGGCGATCTCCTGCCACGACCAGCCCTGGTTGCGCGCGCTGCGCACCTGTACCGACTCCAGCTGCTCCAGCAGCCGGCGCAGTGCGGCGACGGCACGCAGTCCGATCCGTGGATCACGGTCACCGGCGCGCTCGGCGAGGTCTGTCGCTTCGGTCATGCTGTCAACTTACGTTGACAGTCCGCATCCGTCAACCCCGGTTGACAATGACGCCCGCGGAAACGCGAACGGCGGGCTCGGAAACCCGAACCCGCCGCCCGGAGAAGGCTAGAGAGAAAACCCGAGAAAACCGGGGAGAGGGAGAACGTCAGCCGTTGGTGAGCACGATCTTGCCGAACTGCCCGCCCGACTCCATCCGTTCGAAGCCCTCGCGCGCCCGGTCCATCGGCAGCACCTCGTCGATGACGGGGCGGACGCCCGTGGCGGCGCAGAAGGAGAGCAGGTCCTCCAGCTCGTCCTTGGTGCCCATCGTGGAACCGACGATCTTGAGTTCCAGGAAGAAGACGCGGGTGAGTTCGGCGTGCGAGGGCCGGTCACCGCTCGTCGCACCCGAGATGACGAGCGTGCCGCCGGGCTTCAGCGACTTCACCGAGTGGGACCAGGTGGCGGCGCCGACGGTCTCGATGACGGCGTCGACGCGCTGCGGCAGCCGGGCGCCGGACTCCACCGCCTCGACGGCGCCCAGTTCGAGCGCCCGCTTGCGCTTGGCCTCGTCGCGGCTGGTGGCGAAGACCCGCAGCCCCGCCGCCTTGCCGAGCACGATCGCGGCCGTGGCGACACCGCCGCCCGCGCCCTGGACGAGGACCGAGTCGCCCGGCCGCACGCCCGCGTTGGTGAAGAGCATGCGGTACGCCGTCAGCCACGCCGTGGGCAGACAGGCGGCCTCCTCGAAGGAAAGCTCCTTGGGCTTGGGCAGGACGTTCCAGGTCGGCACCGCGACCTGCTCGGCGAAGGTGCCCTGGTAGCGCTCCGTGAGGATGGAGCGAGGCTCCTTGGGGCCCACGCCGTGACCGCTCTGCCCGATCACGGAGTGCAGCACGACCTCGTTGCCGTCCTCGTCGACGCCGGCGGCGTCACAGCCGAGGATCATCGGCAGCCGGTCCTCCGGGAGGCCGACGCCCCGAAGCGACCAGAGGTCATGGTGGTTGAGGGAGGCGGCCCTGACGTTGACGGTGCTCCAGCCGGGACGGGCCTCGGGAGCGGGACGCTCCCCCAACTCGAGGCCGCTCAGCGGCTGGTCGCGGTCGATTCGGGCGGCGTAGACGGCGAACATGACGTTGACGATAGGTGGCGTTTGCAGCCGACGGAACAACAGCGCGCTGTGACACACGCCCTCTTGCCAAGGTGACGTGCTCGTTCGGTCACCTGAACGGGTGGGCGGGTGGGTAAAGAAATGGCCCCGCCGAAAGGACGGGGCCATCAAGCGGACGGCACGTCAGCGCCGCGCGACGCCTTCCGCCCGGGCCGCGGCGGCGACAGCCGCCGTGACGGCCGGAGCGACCCGCTCGTCGAAGGGCGAGGGGATGACGTAGTCCGCGGCGAGGTCGTCCCCGACGACCCCGGCCAGCGCCTCCGCGGCCGCGATCTTCATGCCCTCGGTGATCCGGGAGGCACGCACCTGCAGCGCGCCCGCGAAGATGCCCGGGAACGCCAGCACGTTGTTGATCTGGTTCGGGAAGTCCGAACGGCCGGTCGCCACGACCGCCGCGTACTTGTGCGCGACGTCCGGGTGCACCTCGGGGTTCGGGTTGGCCATGGCGAAGACGAACGCGCCCTCGGCCATCGAGGCGACGGCCTTCTCCGCGACCGTGCCGCCGGAGACGCCGATGAAGACGTCCGCGCCCTCCAGAGCCGCCTCCAGCGACCCGGTGATACCGGCCTTGTTGGTGAAGGAGGCGACCTCACGCTTGACCGGCGTCAGGTCCTCGCGGTCCGCCGAGACGACGCCCTTGCGGTCGGCGACGGCCACGTCGCCGATGCCGGCCTCGATCAGCATCTTGGCGATCGCGACACCGGCCGCACCGGCGCCCGAGATGACGGCTCGCAGGTCCCCGATGGCCCGCCCGCTCAGCCGCGCGGCGTTGCGCAGCGCGGCGAGCGTCACGACCGCCGTGCCGTGCTGGTCGTCGTGGAAGACCGGGATGTCGAGCCGCTCCTGCAGCTTGCGCTCGATCTCGAAGCACCGGGGTGCCGAGATGTCCTCCAGGTTGACGCCACCGAAGGACGGGGCGAGGCGCACGACCGTCTCGACGATCTCGTCGACGTCCGTGCACGCGAGCGCGATCGGCACCGCGTCGACGCCGCCGAACTGCTTGAACAGAATCGCCTTGCCCTCCATCACCGGAAGGGAGGCCTCGGGGCCGATGTCCCCGAGTCCGAGCACCGCCGTGCCGTCCGTGACGACGGCCACGACGGACGACTTCCACGTGTAGTCGTGGACGAGCGCAGGCTGCTCGGCGATCGCGGTGCACACCCGCGCGACGCCGGGTGTGTACGCGAGGGACAGGTCGTCCTTGTCACGGACCGGCACGGTGGCCTGCACAGCCATCTTGCCGCCGCGGTGCAGCGCGAACACCGAATCGAAGGAATCGAGGGGCTCAGCCCCGTCCTGATCCGTACTGTTGTCGCTGCGAGGATTGACGATCTCCGCTGCCACTTTGTCTTACCCCTTAGATCTTCATTGGTTGAGGGTGGCCACTCCTGGTGAGGGGTGGGCGGGACCGCGTATGCCCGATCTGTTGATGCGTACGGGTCATACGCGACGGGCGCGCCGCACACGCGCCCCGAGCCCCGGATGAGGGGTGTAAAGAACCTTCTTACCGGACGGACCGTACCGAGGACGAGCCCATTAAGTGGAAGGTCACATCCGGGGGCCGGAAGGTCACGTCTCGGTGACAAGAATCGTCACGAAATAGAGGGACACGTCCGCGACGAACCCTTGACCAGCGGTCGAACAGTGATCAACACCTCGGGGTGTGTTCCCGAATCCTGAGATACGGCGAAGATCTTCCGGCCGGAACGCCGGATTCCCGCAGATGGTCCGGTCATGTTGTACCGACCTGAGGCGGTTCGGGGGTCACCCGTTATCCGATTTTGACATGGCTGGCCCCCTGAACGGATGAGTCCGAATGGCAAGATGCCGTAAACACACGAGGTCGCGACACCCGATGGTGTGTGTTCTCGTCGACCCATCGGCAACTCCACCCTTCCGCCGGAGGAACCCAAAATGGCCGCAAGCTCCACCCGTCGTTCGACCGCCGCACGCACCCGTCTGGCAGCGGTCGGTGCGATCGCGGTCGCAGGCACCCTGATCCTCACCGGCTGCGGTGACCAGACCAAGAACAAGAACAGCGGCGGCAGCAGCAGCGCCGCGGCGAGTTCGGCCCCGCTGGCGAGCAAGCTGCCCGCGTCGATCCGCGACAAGGGCGTGGTCAAGGTCGGCTCGGACATCGCGTACGCGCCGGTCGAGTTCAAGGACAGCTCCGGCCAGACGGTCGGCATCGACCCCGACCTCGCCGCCGCCATGGGCAAGCAGCTCGGCGTGAAGTTCGACTTCGAGAACGGCACCTTCGACACCCTGATCACCGGTCTGCGCTCCAAGCGCTACGACATCGCCATGTCCGCGATGACCGACACCAAGGACCGCCAGCAGGGCATCGACTCCACCACCGGCAAGAAGGTCGGCGAGGGCGTCGACTTCGTCGACTACTTCAACGCCGGTGTCTCGATCTACACCAAGAAGGGCAACGACCAGGGCATCAAGACCTGGGCCGACCTTTGCGGCAAGAAGATCGCGGTGCAGCGCGGCACGGTCTCCGAGGACCTCGCCAAGGCCGAGGCCAAGAAGTGCCCGGCCGGCAAGAAGCTCGCCATCGAGTCCTTCGACAACGACCAGCAGGCCCAGACCCGTGTCCGCGCGGGCGGTGCCCAGGCCGGCTCCTCCGACTTCCCGGTCGCCGCGTACGCCGTGAAGACCTCCGGTGGCGGCAAGGACTTCCAGATCGTCGGCGAGCAGGTCGAGGCCGCCCCGTACGGCATCGCGGTCGCCAAGGGCAACACCCAGCTGCGCGACGCTCTCCAGGCCGCGATGGACGCCATCATCAAGAACGGCGAGTACGACAAGATCATCCAGAAGTGGGGCGTCGCCGCCGGTGCCGTGAAGGCCTCCGCGATCAACGGCGGCAAGTGACCGCGGCCCGCGGCCACTGAAAGGCAACACCCGTGACTGCAGACACCGAGAAGACGACGGGGACCGGGGGCACTCCCCCGGCCGGGGCGGAGGCCATCAAGGCCATCCCGGTCCGGCACTACGGCCGGTACATCTCCGCCGTGATCGCGATCGCCGTACTGGTCGCGATCATCTACGCATTCAGCCAAGGCAAGATCAACTGGGGCGCCGTCCCGAACTACTTCTTCGACAACCGCATCCTCAAGGGCGTCGGCCAGACGATGCTCCTGACGGTGGTGTCGATGGTGATCGGCATCGCCGGCGGCATCGTGCTCGCCGTCATGCGCCTGTCGAAGAACCCGGTGACCTCGTCCATCGCCTGGTTCTACATCTGGTTCTTCCGCGGTACACCGGTCCTGGTCCAGCTGTTCGTCTGGTTCAACCTGGGTCTGGTCTTCGAGTACGTCAACCTCGGGCCGATCTACAAGAACTACTGGTCGGACTTCATGACGCCGTTCCTGACGGCGCTGCTCGGCCTCGGCCTCAACGAGGCCGCGTACATGGCGGAGATCTGCCGCGCCGGCCTGCTCTCGGTCGACGAGGGCCAGACCGAGGCCTCGCACGCGCTCGGCATGAGCCACGGCAAGACCCTGCGGCGCATCATCATCCCGCAGGCGATGCGCGTGATCGTGCCGCCCACGGGCAACGAGGTCATCAACATGCTGAAGACCACGTCGCTGGTCTCGGCGGTCCAGTACTACGAGCTCCTGCGCTACGCCCAGGACATCGGCCAGACCTCCGGCGCCCCGGTGGAGATGCTGTTCCTGGCCGCGGCCTGGTACCTGATCCTCACCTCGGTCCTGAGCGTCGGGCAGTACTACATCGAGCGGTACTACGCACGCGGCTCCAGCCGCAGTCTGCCGCCCACGCCGTGGCAGCGGATCAAGTCCAACCTGGCGCCCGTGTTCAGCCGGAAGGGGGTCACGGCATGACCGGCAAGCTGAGCAAGTCGGACACGACCGTGCGCGACGCCGGCATCCCGATGGTCAAGGCCGAGGGCGTCCACAAGTCGTTCGGTGCCCTCGAGGTCCTCCAGGGCATCGATCTGGAGGTCAAGTCCGGCGAGGTGTTCTGCCTCATCGGTCCCTCCGGCTCCGGCAAGTCGACCTTCCTCCGGTGCATCAACCACCTGGAGAAGATCAACGCCGGCCGCCTGTACGTCGACGGCGAGCTCGTCGGCTACCAGCAGCGGGGCGACAAGCTGTACGAGCTCAAGGACAGCGAGGTCTCGGTCAAGCGCCGGGACATCGGCATGGTCTTCCAGCGCTTCAACCTGTTCCCGCACATGACGGCGCTGGAAAACGTCATGGAGGCGCCGGTGCAGGTCAAGGGCATCAACAAGGCCCAGGCCAGGGAGCGCGCCCAGCAGCTGCTGGAGCGTGTGGGGCTCGCCGACAAGGCCGCCAGCTACCCCTCGCAGCTCTCCGGCGGCCAGCAGCAGCGCGTGGCCATCGCCCGGGCGCTCGCCATGGACCCGAAGCTGATGCTCTTCGACGAGCCGACCTCGGCCCTCGACCCGGAGCTGGTCGGCGACGTCCTGGACGTCATGCGCGACCTCGCCGAGTCCGGCATGACGATGATCGTCGTCACCCACGAGATGGGCTTCGCCCGCGAGGTCGGCGACAGCCTGGTCTTCATGGACGGCGGCGTGGTGGTCGAGTCCGGCAACCCGCGCGACGTCCTGACCAATCCGCAGCACGAGCGAACGCAGTCATTCCTGTCCAAGGTGCTCTGAGGACTGCCCGAAATGGCGGATGCCGCCCACCCCGGCCGGGGTGGGCGGCATCCGCCATTTCGGGTCACTACAGGTACACGAAGGTCGTGAACTGCCCCTTACCGTGGAAGTCCTCGGCGTCGTAGCGCTTGTTGACCACTTTCCCCTTCGGGCAGGGGTAGACCTTCTTGGAGACGATCTTCTCGCCCGTGGTGATCGCCGTGATGCGGATCTTGCACTTCGGGTGGTCCTTCCCCATGGAGACGATCGCGTACGGGTGCCCGACGTGCGTGGCCTTTCCTCCTGTGAGTGAGCGCAGCCCATAGGCCGCCTGAACACCCGGGAGGATGATCACTACGGCCATCTCGTTGCGGGCCGCGCCGTGACATGGATCATCTACTTCAGCGCCAGCAGCAACGTGTCCGACGGCGAGCACCACACCGGCCGCGCCTCGCCGAAACCGTGCTCCAGCAGCACGCGCGCGTGCCACTGCGCCGACGGCATGTCGCCGTCAGCGTGGTCGCCGTAGATCTCGAAGCGGCGGGCCGTCGGGCCGGCGAGGGCGGGGTCCTTCGCGGCGAGCTGCCACCACTCCGCCCAGTCGAGGGCGCCGTCGCGCATGGCCTGATCCATGCGGGCGTGGCGCTGGACACGCTCGGCCGCGTTGATCCGGGGGGTGGTCTCGTCGATCATGTGGTCGGCGTTCATGAAGACGCCGCCGTGGCGGACGAGGGCCTCGATGCGGCCGTAGAGGGCGGCCAGGGGGTCGCTGTGCAGCCAGTGGAGGGCCGTGGCGGTGAGGACCGCGTCGTACGTCTCGTACGGCAGCCGCGCCGGCCAGGCCGGGTCCTTGAGGTCGGCCTCGACGAAGGTGACCCGGTCGTCGTCCTCGAAGGTGCCGCGGGCGATGGCCAGCAGTGCGGGGTCGAGGTCGATCCCGGTGCTGGTGGCCTTCGGGAAACGGCGCAGCAGCCGCGCCGTGATGCTGCCGGTGCCGCAGGCGAGGTCCAGGACGCGCGGCTCGGAACCGACGCAGGCCTCGACCATGTCGAGCATGATGTCGAACCGCTGCTCGCGGTCCGGCATGTACCACTCCTGCTGCCGGTCCCAGCTCTCCTGCCAGGCCTGCCAGTCCGTACCCGTCGTACCGGTTCCGGTCGTCGTGGTCATGGAATCCCCTCTTCTCCACCCATGCGTAATACCCTGGGAGCGTAGGCAGCTGTTACCTCCTCCCGCACACGACCATAGAGCGCCTCCGTAAGGACTACAAGTGGAACTGGCCTATTACTCGGACTACGCCGTACGTCTCGTCAACAGCGAGGAGCCGGCCCGGGGCAAGGACTCCCTGACCTCGGTCGAGGCCGTCCGCGAACTGTTCGGCGCCAACCAGTCGGCGGCCCGGCGCGCCACCGACGCCGACGTGACGCGGTTCCGTTCGGTCCGGGCGCGGCTGAGGTCCGTGTTCGAGGCGGCGGACAAGGGGGACGAGACGCTGGCGGTGGACCTGCTCAACTCGCTGCTGCTGGAGTTCCCGGTGAGCCCGCAGATCTCGGGGCACGACCACCGGGACGACGACGGCCGCCCGCTGTGGCACATGCACCTGGCGGACCACCCGTCGAACGCCACCGCGGGCTTCGCGGCCATCGCGGCGATGGGTCTGGCCTTCCATCTGACGGAGTACGGCGTCGACCGTCTCGGCCTGTGCGAGGCGGCTCCGTGCCGCAACGCATACCTGGACACCTCGACCAACCGCTCCCGCCGTTACTGCTCCGACCGCTGCGCGACCCGCGCCAACGTGGCCGCCTACCGCGCCCGCAAGCGCCTGGAGGCGGACCGGTCCGGCAGTACGGGCCTGGCGGCCGACAGCACCCAGCGGGCGAGCGCGAACGGCGAGCGCTGATCGCCCTTGAGGGGCCGGTATCGAAAGCGGACCTTGCCCAGCACCAGGTCCTCGGGCACGGTCCCGTAGTCCGTGCTGTCACCGCCTGCGTAGGAGTTGTCGCCGAGCACCCACCAGCCGCCGTCCCGGTACTCCGCCGCGCGCTTGACGACGAGCAGGTCCTGCTGGAAGGGATGGCGCAGAATGACCACGTCCCCGGGCCTGATCCGGGCCCCGTAGTGCACCACGAGGCGGTCCCCGTGGTGGAGCGTGGGCACCATGGACGGCCCGGTCACCTCGGCCGTCCCGAAGGGCAGCAGCGCCCGCCCACGCTCGATCTCCTGCGACAGCTCCGGCATACCCGGCACCTCCCCGGTACGTTCCTCCACCAGTCTCAGTCTGACCCCGGACTTTTGTCCTAAGCCCATGGGGGCACTCGCGAATTCGGCTCCTCCAGGGAGTAATGTCGCACCTGAGAAGACGATCACGAGGAAGGAACGCTTCATGCTTTCCCGCCTGTTTGCCCCCAAGGTCAAGGTCAGCGCGCACTGCGACCTGCCCTGCGGCGTGTACGACCCGGCCCAGGCCCGCATCGAGGCGGAGTCCGTGAAGGCCATTCAGGAGAAGATGGCCGGCAACGACGACCCGCACTTCCAGGCGCGTGCCACCGTCATCAAGGAGCAGCGTGCCGAGCTCGCGAAGCACCACGTCTCCGTGCTGTGGAGCGACTACTTCAAGCCCCCGCACTTCGAGAAGTACCCGGAGCTGCACCAGCTGGTCAACGACGCCCTGAAGGCCCTCTCGGCCGCCAAGGGATCGACCGACCCGGCCACGGGCCAGAAGGCCCTGGACTACATCGCCCAGATCGACAAGATCTTCTGGGAGACCAAGAAGGCTTGATCTTCGATCACCGTTTGACCTGCGATTTCCTTGGTCGTTTGGTCTTCCGGTCCGCACCCGGTCCGCAGGCCGCCGAGTACGGCGTCCATGACGGTCCGGGTGCGGTCTTCTTCGCCCGGCCACAGGTGGGCGTAGATCCGCAGCGTGATGACGGCAGCGGCGAAGAAGTGGCGCAGGTCGTGGGTCACCATGTACGGCAGCTCGACGGGCTTGCGGCCCTCGCGCGCGGTGACTCGTTCTCCGCTGCTTGGAGCGTTGCGGGCGCAGTCCCACTCCGTCTTCCAACGGCGGTCGTTGAACGACCCTCCCTACTCCATCGTGAACACCGTGGGCGGGGCGACCTCCTCGTCCGGCATGGGCGGGAGGGTGATCCGGCGGCACGGACTGGCCGCGATGACCTTGTCCTCGACGGCTGCGGTCATGAGGCGCACGAGGACGTCGTAGACGGTGCGCACGCTGCCGGGGCCGAGCGGCTCCGGACGGGCTCTTGGAGAGCACCCGGAGGTCGTTGCGGCGTATCCCCGCCATGGCGGGGAGCCGAGCGCCGGGACGAGGTGGAGCCGTAGCGCGTTGTCGGTGACGCGGTCACCAGCCTCGCCGGCGATGAGTGACTCCCGCACTTCTTCGCGTACGTCTCGAACGTGATCCGTCTGCGCGGCCATCGTCGGGCGGCTCGCCTTCGACGGCGCCATCATCCAGACCGGCAGTCCTGCCGCCTCGCTCACACCAACGCCCACGCGGAGCGAGCCGAGGCCGGCTGAAAGGGCCGGTCCGCCGGGTCACCGCCCGGCAGACCGGACGGCCTGACATCTGCTTCCTGATCACAGTGGATCTGATCACAGTGGATCATCAGCGGATGTGGCCGACGACCGAGCCGCCGCAATGGCAAGCAGTTCGGTGGCGGTGCGGCTGCCGTCGACCGGAACGGGCGAGTTCATCAGCCAGTCGGCGGTGTCGGCCGCCGCCGTGGGCGGAATGACGAGGAGGGTGCGGAACCCGTCACGATAGGAGCAGAGCGAGATCACGTTTTGCTCCTGGCCGGTCACCGACCACCCGGCGGTCACATAACCCCTGCCGACGGCGATCTGGTGCGGGATACGGGGCCACAGCTGGATCCCCAGAATGACTCTGGTGATGGTGCCCACCCCGTCCATCGCTTCCACCAGAAGGGGCAGTTCTTCGACGAGATCGCGGGAGTAGGGCCACCATGCTCCGTCGAGTCCGCCCGGGACGCCTTCGTACGGGGCCAGCGAAAGCCGCACTGGCAGCGGTGAGGAAAGTCGCGCGGAACGATCGGCAGTCGGTTCCATGACGTGAACCTGCCCCCGGGCACAGTCCGACCGGCCCGGCATTGTTGTTCACCGAGAACGGCACCGGCATGACCGCCTGCGCACGCAATGCCCTCGGCGTCCACGAGACTACTCCCAGCGAACTCGCCGGAATCGCGCACGCATGGGCCCACAGGCGCTGGAATGCCGCCGGCCAGGGCCCTTTGAGCGCCTGACCAGGGATACACGGACGCCTGTCCCCCGAAAAAGGGCCGTGCCGCCCCGCAGCGTGCCCAGAGGCGTCCAACGGGTCGCGGTGCCCGGCCACTGACGGGTGTCGAGCATCCAGTCAGCTGCTCCCTCTGGTAAGCGTGCGCGGCCCTCGCGGATCAGCGACTCGCGGAGTACGCCGAACAACGTTCTGCGCGTCACCGAGTACAAGCCCGAGAGGGAAGCCCTCGGCGCGCCGGCGGTCGAGATCCGCCTCTTGACCGCCCAGGGCACTTGGCCACGTGCCCTGGCAGACGTCGCCCCGAGCGGACGAGAATGGGTGACAGCAGGAGGCAGCGGCTTGTGGGAAGGTTGCCCCCGGATCACTGCCGGAGGTGAGTGGGGCATGACTGAACTGCCGCGCGAGGAGCAGCTGGCGGCGGCATTCGTCGACCTCGCCGACACATTGGTGCAGGACTTCGACGTCATCAACTTCCTCCATTCGCTCGCCGAACACTGTGTGAGCCTGTTGGAGGTCTCGGCGGCCGGGGTCCTGCTGGCCACTCCCGGCGGCCAGCTGGTGGACGCCGCGGCCTCGGACGAGCGCACCCGCCGGCTGGAACTGGCCAGCATCGAGTGGGACGAGGGTCCCTGCCGTGACTGCGTCCGGACCAAGAAGCAGATCCCCGACGTACCGCTGGCGACCAAAGCAGCCACGATGCGCTGGCCTCGGTTCGCGCCGCGGGCCGTGGAGGCCGGCTTCACCTCGGTCGTGGCTGCTCCACTCCGGCTGCACGACCAGGTGATCGGGGCCCTCAATCTCTTCCGGGACCGCCCCGGCCCCCTGGACGACTCCCAGCTGCGGCTCGGTCAGGCGCTGGCCGACACCGCGACGATCGGCGTGCTTCAGCAGAGGGCGGTGAGTGAGCAGATGACCGTGACAGCGCAGCTGCAGGCCGCCCTGGACAGCCGGGTCATCATTGAGCAGGCCAAGGGCTACCTGGCCAACCGCCGTGGCATCGGTGTCGAGGAGGCGTTCACCCTCATGCGCCGCCATGCGCGCGATCACCGGACGCGGCTCACCGAGATCGCTCGCCAGGTGCTGCAGGGCACGGCCGACGCATCGCTCCTCCCGCGGCGTGATCGGTGAAGACCCGCCCTATCTGCCCTGGCTGGTGGGTCGGTCCTCGTCTGAACTGCGTGGCGCCGGGAAGGGGGCGGTTGCGGTGACCCATCCGGTGATGGCCGACTACCTGCGCGCCCTCAGCTCACACACCGGCCCCGGCCTGGCACCGCTGCCCCTCTCAGCCTGCGCCGACATGCTGGGCCTGGACGGCCTCGGTCTGCTCCTCTCACCCGGCGACCGAACCGAACTGGTGCAGTCCTTCGGCGAGCGCACGCTCGCGCTGGAGGATCTGCAGCAAGTCCAGGGCCAAGGCCCCAGCCTGGACGCCGCTCGCCACGGAGCCCTGATGCTGCTGCCCGACGTGGCCGACACCGCCACGTTCGCCACCGTCCGCTGGCCGTCCCTGTCCGGCGCCATCGAGGCGCTGGGCGTACGCGCGGTGTTCTCCTTCCCCCTGCGCATCGGGGTCATCGCGCTCGGCGCGCTCACCGGTCATCGGACCCGACCCGGACCGATGACCACCGACCAGCTCACCGACGCCTTCAGCCTGGCCGACACCCTCGCCCAGATCGCCATCACCACCGCCGCCCACGCCGACCTGCCCCACACTCCGCTCATCGACGACCCCGGTCTCCACTTCGCCGAGGTACATCAGGCCACCGGCATGCTCGCCGACGCGCTGGACACCGACTGCGACCACGCCCTGATCCGGCTGCGCGGCTACGCCTTCAGCCACGACCGACCGCTCCTGGACGTCGCCCGGGACGTACTGACCCGCCGGCTGCGCCTGGAGGTCAACGGCGAGAGCACCCCCTGACTCCGCCTCGGTCGGCGATACGGCGATTCGGCGGCCCGGCCACCTTCGCTCCTGGTGCCGGCTCCCAGGCCAGACATGGCCGGAAGTGGCCGGAGCCGCACCGCCGTCGACGCGGCTCCGACCCTCGCCCCGCCGGTTCGTCCTCGACCGTCGCGACCCGTCGCCACCCATCGAGAAAAGGCCGGGTCGGTGACCTACAGGGACGATCCCCGCAGGTCACCGACCTGGCATGAAGGGGCCCGGCCGGAAGACCGGCCGGGCCCCTTCAGCTCGTCCGGCGGCCGTCGTCGTCCTCGCCCGCCTCCAGGAGGCCGGCCGCCGCGCCCACGATCCTGGGGTCGGGGCTGCCGACGACCTCCTCGTCCTTGTCGCTGTAGTCGAAGCGGGCCAGGACGCTGCGCATGGCCTCGACGCGGGCCCGCTTCTTGTCGTTGCTCTTCACCACCGTCCAGGGCGCGTGCTCGGTGTCCGTTCGCGGAACATGGCGACCTTCGCGGCGGTGTAGTCGTCCCAGCGCTCCAGGGACGCGAGGTCCATGGGGCTGAGCTTCCACTGCCGTACGGGGTCGACCTGGCGGATGGTGAAGCGGGTGCGCTGCTCGCCCTGGGAGACCGAGAACCAGAACTTCACCAGGTCGACGCCGTCGTCCACGAGCATCCGCTCGAACGCCGGCGCCTGGCGCATGAAGCGCCGGTACTCGTCGTCCGAGCAGAAGCCCATGACCCGTTCGACGCCGGCCCGGTTGTACCAGGAGCGGTCGAACATCACGATCTCGCCCGCGGTCGGCAGATGCTCCACGTACCGCTGGAAGTACCACTGGCCGCTCTCGCGCTCGGTCGGCTTCACCAGCGCCACCACCCGTGCGCCACGCGGGTTGAGGTGCTCCGTGAACCGCTTGATGGTGCCGCCCTTGCCGGCCGCGTCCCGTCCCTCGAAGACGATGACGATCCGGCGCCCCGTCTCCTTGACCCAGGTCTGCAGCTTCAGCAGCTCGATCTGCTGGAGCCGCTTGTGCCACTCGTACTCCTTGCGCTCCATCCGGTGGCCGTACGGGTAGTTCTCCCGCCAGGTGTCGACCGGGGACCCGTCGGGGCGGATGAGTACGGGCTCGTCGGGGTCGCTGTAGTCGACCGTCAGGTCGGCCCGTTCGGACAGCAGGTCCGGCGTCGTCATCCAGTCCTCCTCAACAGCTCGGTCGGTCGATCGGTCAGTGGAACTGCGGCACGATCAGACAGATGCCGTACACCACCACGGCCGCGCAGGCCAGGAAGCACAGGCCCGCCTGCGCCCTGCCGAGCGACGACGCGCCGCCTCCGTCCTCGCGCGCGCCCTCGTGGCGGGCGAGGCCGAGGACGCCGAGGGCGAAGACGACGACCACGGCGACCGTGACCCCGATGCTCACCGCGGTCACCTTGCCCAGTGCACTCCAGTCCAGATCCATGACTCTCTCTCCTGACTCAGGCGGCCGTGCCGACGGGGGCCGGCGTGGCGCTGACGGCCACCTCGTGGTGGTCGTTGACGTTGTCGGCGTGGACGGGGTTGCGGCGCGAGAGCAGGACGATGCCCGCGGCGACCGCGGCGCCCACCAGTGCGACCACGACGATGCCGAAGGTGCCGCCGTGCTTGACGACGCTCGCCGAGATGCCGCCGACCAGCGCGGCGCAGGGCAGCGTGATCAGCCAGGCGGCGGCCATGCGTCCGGCAACGCCCCAGCGGACCTCCGCCAGCCGCCGGCCGAGGCCCGCGCCGAGGATCGAGCCGGAGGCGACCTGCGTGGTGGACAGGGCGAAGCCGAGGTGCGCGGAGGTGAGGATGACGGCCGTGGAGGCCGTCTCGGCGGCGAAGCCCTGCGGGGACTGGATCTCGGTGAGGCCCTTGCCCATCGTGCGGATGATGCGCCAGCCGCCGATGTAGGTGCCGAGGCCGATGGCGAGACCGGCGGTGGCGATCACCCACACCGGCGGGCCGGCGTCGTGGTCGAGGGCGCCCGCCGAGATCAGGGTCAGCGTGATGATGCCCATGGTCTTCTGCGCGTCGTTGGTGCCGTGGGCGAGCGAGACCAGCGAGGCGGAGCCGATCTGGCCGAACCGGAAGCCCTTGCTGACGGGCTCCCTCCGGGCGCGGGCGGTGAGCCTGTAGGCGACGTAGGTGGCGATCAGGGCGGCGACGCCGGCCACGACCGGCGAGGCGACGGCGGGGATCAGGATCTTCTCGACAACCTTGTCGAAGTGCACGGCGTCGGAGCCCGCGCCGACCCACACGGCGCCGATCAGCCCGCCGAACAGGGCGTGCGAGGAACTGGACGGCAGACCGACCAGCCAGGTGAGCAGGTTCCACAGGATCGCCCCGATCAGCCCCGCGAAGATCATCGCCGGGGAGACGAGCGTGTCGTCCACGATGCCGCCGGAGATCGTCCTGGCGACCTCGGTGGACAGGAACGCGCCGACGATGTTCAGCACGCCGCTGATGAGCACCGCGACCTTCGGTGTGAGCGCTCCGGTGGCGATGGACGTGGCCATCGCGTTCGCGGTGTCGTGGAATCCGTTGGTGAAGTCGAAAGCGAGAGCCGTGACGATCACGACCGCAACGAGGAACGTGATGTGGTCCATTCCATTAGGGGAACAAGCGCTTTCATACGGCAGGCGAACGCGAGGCGAAGCGCGTGCCAGGTCGCGGCACCCGGCCGGTGAGCACCGTGCGATGCTGACGTGGTGAACCGTGAGGATCTGGTACGCCTGCGCCAGGCGCGCGACCGCATGGACCGGGAGTACGCCGAGCCGCTCGACATAGCCGCCCTCGCCCGCACCGCCCTGATGTCGCCGGGCCACTTCCAGCGCAGCTTCCGAGATGCCTACGGCGAGACCCCGTACGGCTATCTCATGACCCGCCGGGTCGAACGCGCCAAGGCCCTGCTGCGCCGCGGCGACATGACCGTGACGGAGGTCTGCATGGCGGTGGGCTGCACCTCCCTCGGCTCCTTCAGCGCCCGCTTCACGGAGCTGGTGGGCGAGACACCGAGCTCCTACCGGGCCCGCTCGCACGAGGAGAGTGCGGAGATCCCGCCCTGCGTGGCGCGGGCGTACACGCGCCCGAGACGGGCGTAGCACCCCTGACGACCTTAGGTTGGACTCATGGACCTGAGACTGAGCAACTGTTTCATCGCCGTCGACGACCACGACAAGGCCGTCGCCTTCTACTGCGACGTCCTTGGCCTGGAGATCCGCAACGACGTCAAGTACGAGGGGATGCGGTGGGTGACCGTCGGGTCGCCGCTGCAGCCGGACGTGTCGATCGTCCTGGAGCCGCCCGCGGCCAACCCCGACCTCTCCCCCGCCGACCGGGCCGCGATGGAGCAGCTGCTGGCCAAGGGCATGCTGCGGGGGGTCAACTTCACCACCGAGGACTGCGACGCCCTCTTCGCCCGCGTCCGGGAATCGGGCGCCGAGGTGATCCAGGAGCCGACGGACATGCCGTACGGCGTCCGGGACTGCGCCTTCCGCGATCCGGCGGGGAACATGCTGCGGTTCATGGAGCGTGCCGCCTGAGCACGCGCGGCGCCACGCGTCATTCGTCCAACCGGGCCGCCCGCCCGCGCAGATAGCGCTGTTCGGGCAGGCTCAGTGTCTGCGCGGCCGCCGACTCGTAGGCGCGGCGGGCCCCGGCCAAGTCGCCCGCGCGCTCCAGGAGATGGCCGCGGGCCGCGTCGAGGCGGTGGCCCGGCTCCGGGCCCAGCAGATCCAGTTCGGCGAGCCCGGCCCGCGGTCCGTCCACCATGGCGAGGGCCACGGCGCGGTTGAGGCGTTCGACGGGGCCCGGGACCTGACGGACCAGCACCTCGTAGAGGCCGAGGATCTGCAGCCAGTCGGTCTCGGCCGCGGACGGCGCCTCGTCGTGCAGGGCGGCGATGGCGGCCCGCACCTGGTAGGGGCCCGCGACGCACCGGGACAGCGCCCCCGTGACCAGCGCGACGCCCTCCTCGATCGCCGCCTTGTCCCAGCGGGAGCGGTCCTGCTCGTCGAGGGGCACGAGTTCGCCGTGCGCGCCGGTGCGGGCGTCGCGGCGGGCGTCGGTGAGCAGCATCAGGGCCAGCAGACCGGCCACCTCGCCGTCACCGGGCAGCAGCCGGTGGACGCCACGGGTCAACCGGACGGCCTCGCCCGCCAGTTCACGGCGCTGCAGGCTCGCGCCGGACGTCGCCGTGTAGCCCTCGTTGAAGATCAGGTAGAGGGTGTGCAGGACGGCGGGCAGCCGGATCTCCCAGTGGTCCGGGCGCCCGAAACGCACGCCCCGCAGCTTCTGTTTGGCCCGGCTGATCCGCTGCGCCATGGTCGCCTCGGGGACCAGGTACGCGCGGGCGATCTCCGCGGTCGTCAGGCCCCCGACCGCGCGCAGGGTGAGCGCGATCCGGGCGGGCGGGGCGAGGTCGGGATGGCAGCACAGGAACAGGAGCGTGAGGGTGTCGTCCTCGCGCGGCGCGCGGTCCTGCCCGGTCGCGAGCCGCTCGGTGAGCGCCGCCGCGCGCTCTTCCCGCGCCCGCCGCGCCTCCTCCGACCGCAGCGCGTCGGTCAGCCGCCGCGCGGCCACCTTGATCAGCCAGCCGCGCGGGTTGTCCGGCAGGCCCGCCGCGGGCCACTGCGCGGCCGCCGCCAGCAACGCCTCCTGTACGGCGTCCTCGGCGGCGTCGAAGTGGCCGTAGCGCCGCACCAGCGCGCCGAGGACCTGCGGCGCGTGCAGGCGCAGCAGGTCCTCGACCTCGGTGGGCGTGTCCATGGGGGTGCTCGGACGCCGGGACGGACTCACACGTCCGCGGAGATGCTGTCGATGGGCCGGATCACCACCGGGTAGGTGGGCGCCCCGGCTGGCTGGGGGCACTGCAGGACGCGCTCGGCGATCTCGGTGACGCGCTCCAGGCTCGCGCAGTCCAGGACCCAGTAGCCGGCCAGCAGTTCCTTGGTCTCGCTGTACGGGCCGTCCGTGATCACGCTCCTGCCGTCCTCGCCCAGGCCGACGAACCGGGTCTTCGCCGGCTCGGTCAGGCCCTGCCCGTCGACCATCTCGCCGGACTCGGCGAGGTCGTCGTTGAGCGCGCCCATGAAGGCGTACATGGCCTGGACCTCCTCCTGGGTCCAGGCCGGGGAGTGCTCGTTGCCCTTGCCCTGCATGGCCTCGTAGTCCGCCTGCGAGCCCTGCACCATGACCAGGTACTTCATCGTTCCGCTCCTTCGGCTCTCGCCGCCCGTGGCGGGCGGCTCTCACACGGGACGTCGGAGCCGGGCCGGGATTCTCGACACCGGGTTCGGAGAATTCCGGGGGCGGGGTTCAGGGTTGCGGCGCGGCCGTCTCTCCGGGCTCCTCGCCTACGCCCTCGTGGCCGCGCGCCTCGCAATCGGAAACGTGGGCCTCGCACTCGGGATTGCGGCATGGGCCCGCCACCCAGCGCGGGACCCACACGCCCAGCGTCTTGTGGCGCCTGACTACGCTCTCCACGGGCTGTCCGCACACCGGACAGTGGTGTTCTGAGCTGCCCATGCCCTCAGCGTAGGACGGTCGGCGCCCGCGCGCGTCCGTACGGACGAGCACGCCGTCGCCGAGGGTGCGCCGACCCTGGTCAGCCGCGCGGGTCGCGCCACATCGGCCACATCTGCGGGCCGTCGGGGAGGTCGAGGGGGCGGTCGGCGAGATCGAAGCCGAGGCGCTCGTACAGTGCCCGGCTGCGGGCGTTGCTGGCCTCCAGATAGGCGGGCAGGCCCTCGCGGTCGCAGCGGTCGAGGACGTGCCGGACGAGCTTCGTGCCCAGTCCCTCGCCCTGCCGTTCCGGCGTCACGCCGATCATCCACAGGTACTCGTGGGCGCGCCCGGCCGGGTGGGCCTCCGCCGTCAGCCGCCCTATCAGCTCGATGCGCTCGTTCCCGGGGTCGACGGCTTCCCGGAGCTGTGCGAACCCGTCGTCCTCGCCACCGTGCTCCTCGGCGGGCACGGACAGCCACAGCGCGCACGCGCTGCCGTCCTCGGTGACGTCGATCCGGCCCTCCTCCAGCACGATCGCGGTGAACGCGGCCATCAGCCGGTGGTGCGTCGTACGGCGGTACTCGTCCCCGGGAAAGACCCAGCCGCTGACCGGATCGTCCTGGAACGCCTCGTCCAGCAGCCGCACGACCAGCTCCCGGTCCCCCTCGTCCGCCGTGCGGATCGCCACGCCCATGCCCCGTCCCTCCACCTCAACCGACCTTGGCCGTACGGCTGTTGAGCCTATACGGGACCGTGCGGCCGGCAAGCCGAAGGGGCGGGCCCCGCACACCGTGGGGATGTGCGGGACCCGCCGGGCCGGAGCCACGGGGCCGTGCGGGGTCAGGAGCCGCACGGCCCCGGCGGGCTCCGGGGTTCGGGGTGTCGCGGTCAGCTGCTGCGCCGTGTCACGAACTCCAGCAGCGCGAGCAGCCCGCCCGCCTCCGCCGGGTCGGCCACCACCCGGGACAGCTCGCCCATCGCGCGGGCCATCCGGTCGGCGGCCTGCATCTGCGCCCAGTCACGTCCGCCGGCCTGCTCTACGGCGAGCGCCGTGCGCGCGATCTCCTCCTCGTCCTCCTTCTCGTACGGCATCGCATACAGCTCGGCCAGTTCGGAGGCCGCCGGGGTGCCCGAGGTGAGCGCGGCGACCACCGGCAGGGACTTCTTGCGGGCCGCCAGGTCCGCGCCGGCGGGTTTCCCGGTGCGGTGCGGATCGCCCCATATGCCGATGACGTCGTCGATGAGCTGGAAGGCGAGACCGGCCTGGCGGCCGAACGCGTCCAGCGCCTCGACGTCCTCACGCGACGCTCCCGCGTACAGCCCGCCCAGCGCGCAGGCGCATCCGATCAGCGCGCCCGTCTTGGCCTCGGCCATGGTGAGCACCTCGTCGAGGGTGACCTCGCCCGGGCCGCGCCGCTCCATCGCCGTGTCCGAGTGCTGACCCGCGCACAGCTCGACGACGCAGGCCGCGATCCGGGCGGCGGCCGGAGAGGACGCCGGGTGCGGGTCCTCGGCGAGCATCCCGAGGGCCAGGGCCTGCAGGGCGTCCCCGGCGAGGATCGCGTCGGCGTCACCGAACACCGTCCACGCGGTGGGCCGGTGGCGGCGGGTGGTGTCCCGGTCCATCACGTCGTCGTGCAGCAGCGTGAAGTTGTGCACCAGCTCCACCGCCGCGGCCGCCCTGACGGCAGCCTCGCGCGCCGCCGGCCCACCGAGCGCGGCGGCCGCGGTGAGGACGAGCGCGGGGCGGATCGCCTTGCCCGCGTTGCCCGCGGCCGGGGTGCCGTCCGCGTGCTCCCAGCCGAAGTGGTAGAGCGCGATCCGGCGCATGGAGCCGGGCAACGAGGCGATGGCGGCGCGCAGTTCGGGGTCGACGGACGCCCGGGTGCGCTCAAGGATCACGGCCGCCTCGTGCCCGTCGAGCGGCTGCGCGGCCGGGACGTGCTGTTTCGCCTCCGTGAGGAACTCGGCCATGGGATCTCCCTCGGTCAGTTCGCGGACGGTGGCAGTTCCGCTCCGGCTGGGCGCATACGACCGGGATCTACCCACGCCGGTGGGCCCGGACACGGCCTCCAGGTGCCGAAACGTCACCTCCAGCGGCCGATCTCGACGTTCTCCAGGACGCCGAGCGCGTCCGGCACCAGGACCGCGGCCGAGTAGTACGCCGTCACCAGGTACTTGATGATCGCCTGCTCATTGATACCCATGAAGCGCACGGACAGGCTCGGCTCGATCTCGTCCGGGAGACCGGCCTGCTGGAGCCCGATGACGCCCTGCTCGGCCTCGCCGGTACGCATGGCGATGATGGAGGTCGTACGAGCCTCGGAGACCGGGATCTTGTTGCACGGGTAGATCGGCACACCGCGCCACGTCGGGATGCGGTTGCCCGCCACCTCCAGGGTCTCGGGGACGAGTCCGCGCTTGTTCAGCTCGCGGCCGATCGCGGAGATCGCGCGCGGGTGGGCGAGCAGCATCTTGGTGCCGCGGCGCCGGCTGAGCAGCTCGTCCAGGTCGTCGGGGCTGGGCACGCCGTCGTGCGGCTGGAGCCGCTGGTCGTATTCGCAGTTGTGCAGCATGCCGAACTCGCGGTTGTTGACCAGCTCGTGCTCCTGGCGCTCCTTCAACGCCTCCACGGTGAGCCGGAGTTGCTGCTCGGTCTGGTTCATCGGCTGGTTGTACAGGTCGGCCACGCGTGAGTGGATGCGCAGCACGGTCTGGGCGATGCTCAGTTCGTACTCGCGGGGCCTCGCCTCGTAGTCGACGAAGGTGTGCGGGATGTCCGGCTCGCCGCTGTGGCCCGCGGCGAGGTCGACGACCTTCTCGCCGTACTTGTTGGTGCGCTGCTCGGGGATCGCGCGCAGCTCCTGGAGGTGCTCGCGCAGGGAGTCGGAGCGCTCCGCGACCTGCTCGAGGTCCTGACGGGACAGGCTCAGCACCGTGCACGCGGTGTCCGCGCGGGCCGTGTACTCCCAGATGGCTTCCGGGTCGAGCAGCGAGGCGTCGCCGAAGTAGGAGCCGTCGGCGAGCACGCCGAGCACCGCGTCGTCGCCGTAGGGGCCCGTGCCGATCTTCTCGACCCTGCCGTGCGCCAGCAGGTGGACCTCGTCGGACCGGCTCCCGAACGAGGCGATCACGGAACCGGGCGCGAACTCCTGCTGGCGGCAGCGCTGGGCCAGCTCGGCGAGCACCTCCTCGTCCTCGTACGACCGCAGTGCGGGGAGTTCGCCGAGTTCGGCCGGGATGACCTCGACGCGGTCACCGGTCTTCACGAACGTGATGCGGCCGTCCCCCACGGCGTAGGTCAGTCGCCGGTTGACCCGGTACGTACCGCCCTGGACGTTGACCCACGGCAGCATCCGCAGCAGCCAGCGCGAGCTGATCTCCTGCATCTGGGGCGCGGACTTGGTGGTGGTGGCCAGGTTCCGTGCGGCGGCCGTGCCGAGGCTCTGCTGCGGCTTGCCCTGTTCCGAACGGACCTCTTCGCCTACCGACATATGAGAATTGCCCTCCCGGTCTTGCGGCGACGCGGACGGCGCCGTGCATCGCGACTTGCACGGACCAGCCTTCCATCACGGAGCGTGCCGGTGCCATTACACGATCGAGCGGGGTTGGATCTTCGCGCGGCTGGGCACAAATGGGGCTCCTGTCCGACGACCGCATGCGCGAGGTGGCCGGATCCGGCCCCTCCGGATCGCGACGATGTGTGACCGAGTGCTCACTGTCGGTACAACCCCGAGCACGGAGGGTCGCGTCGGGCGGCCGTCGGCACAGCATGAAGGAGGCGGTCATGGCCACACCCATGTCCGCAGGAAGTTTCCTGGCCGCCCTGCGGGCGGAGGGCCTCACGGTCGTCGGGGTCGGCGACTGGGAGCATCACAATCGCAACGAGAGGGGCCCGTGGGGCCCGGTGCACGGCGTCATGATCCATCACACCGTGACGAGCGGCAGCGACCGCACCGTCGAGCTGTGCAGGGACGGCTACGCCGACCTGCCCGGCCCGCTGTGCCACGGCGTGATCACCAAGGACGGCAGAATCCACCTGGTCGGCTACGGCCGCGCCAACCACGCCGGCCTCGGCGACGACGACGTGCTGCGCGCGGTGATCGCCGAGAAGGCGCTCCCGCCGGACAACGAGGCGAACACCGACGGCAACCGCTACTTCTACGGCTTCGAGTGCGAGAACCTCGGCAACGGCGAGGACCCCTGGCCCGCGGCCCAGCTGACGGCCATCGAGCAGGCGGCCGCGGCGCTGTGCAGGCACCACGGGTGGACGGAACGGTCGGTGATCGGCCATCTGGAGTGGCAGCCGGGGAAGGTGGATCCGCGCGGGTTCACGATGGCCTGGCTGCGCGAGCGGGTGCGGGATCGGCTGAAGTAGCCGGGGCGCGGTGTGCGAAGGCGCCGGTCGGGGCGTGACAATGCTGCCGTGAGCAGCCCCGACGCCCCCGACCTCGCCGCCCTGGGTCCTCGGCTGCCCTCACCTCTGCGGGAGGCCGAGGACGACCGCTTCGCCCGCCGCGGCCTGCGCCTGCTGCTCAAGCGCGACGATCTCATCCACCCGGAGCTGATCGGCAACAAGTGGCGCAAGCTCGCGCCCAACCTGGCCGCCGCGCACGGCCGTACGGTTCTCACCTTCGGCGGCGCCTACTCCAACCACCTGCGCGCCGCGGCCGCCGCGGGCCGCCTGCTCGGGCTGCCCACGGTGGGCGTGGTCCGCGGCCAGGAGCTGGCCGGCCGCCCCCTCAACCCGTCCCTGGCCCGGTGCGCGGCCGACGGCATGCGGCTGCACTTCGTCGACAGGTCCACGTACCGCCGCAAGACCGAACCGGACGTCCTCGCGCGCGTGCTGCGCGCGGCCGGCGCCGAGGACGCCTACGTCGTCCCGGAGGGCGGCAGCAACACCGAAGCCGTACGGGGCTGCCGGGCCCTGGGCGAGGAGCTGCGCGGCCGCGCGGACGTCGTCGCGCTGGCCTGCGGCACCGGCGGCACGCTGGCCGGGCTGGCCGCGGGGCTGGCCCCCGGTCAGCGCGCGCTCGGCATACCCGTCCTCAAGGGCGGCTTCCTGGCCGCCGACACGGCAGAGCTCCAGCAGCGGGCGTTCGGCGGCCGGCGCGGCGAGTGGGCCCTCGACGACCGCTTCCACTTCGGCGGTTACGCCCGCACCTCCGCCGGGCTCGACGCGTTCGCCGAGGACTTCGAGAACCGTCACGGCCTCCCGGTCGAACGTCTTTATGTCGCCAAGTTGCTGTACGGACTTGTCGCCCTCGCGGAAGAGGGCGCGTTCCCTCGCGGGACGGCGGTGGCGGCCGTGATCACCGGGCGGCCCTTTCCGTAGACCGCCGCCGCCCGTCCGCGCTCCCCGCAGGCCGACACGGCTCAGCCCTGCGCCGTCTCCCGGTAGGCCGCCGCCTCCTCCAGGTCCAGCCGGCGCAGCAGCGTCCGCAGCATCTCGTCGTCGATGTAGCGGCCGTCCCGCAGTCTCACGAACATCGCGCGCTCGGCGCCGATCATCTCCCGGGACAGCCGGCGGTAGGTGTCGTCGACGGATTCACCGGTGACCGGGTTGGTCTGCCCCAGGCGTTCCCAGACGGCGTTGCGGCGGCGCTCCAGGACCTGGCGCAGGCGGTCGGCCAGCGGCGGCGGGATGGCGTTGCGCTCGTCCGCGAGGAGCTCGTCCAGGCGCCGCTCGGCGACGCGGGAGGCCTGGGCCTGGGCGTTGGCCTCCGCGAGGGTCTCGGCCTGCACGTCCCGGCCGGGGAACTTCAGCAGGCGGATCAGCGGGGCCAGGGTGAGCCCCTGCACCACCAGGGTGCCGATCACGGTCGTGAAGGTCAGGAAGAGGATGAGGTTGCGCTGCGGGAAGGGGCCGCCGCCGTGCACGGTCAGCGGGATCGAGAAGGCGATGGCGAGTGAGACGACGCCCCGCATGGCGGCCCAGGACATGACGACAGGCCCTCTCCAGGTGGGGTTGTCCTCGCGTTCCCTGATCCGCGCGGAGAGCATGCGGGGGACGAAGGTGCCCGGATACACCCAGACGAACCGGCTCACCACGACCACGAGGAAGACGACCAGCGCGTACCAGACGGCGTCGACGCCCTTGTACTCGCCGAGCCCCTTGAGGACGACCGGCAGCTGAAGGCCGATGAGCGCGAAGACCGCGGACTCCAGGACGAAGGCGACCACCTTCCACACCGCCTCCTCCTGGAGTCGGGTGGCGAAGTCGACCTCCCACGCGCGGTGTCCGATGTAGAGGGCGACGACCACGACCGCGAGGACACCGGAGGCGTGCACCTGCTCGGCGACGGCGTAGGCGACGAACGGGATCAGCAGGGACATGGTGTTCTGGAGCAGCGCTTCCTTGATGTGGGTGCGCAGCCAGTGGATCGGCGCCATCAGCACCAGTCCGACCACGACGCCGCCGACCGCCGCCAGCAGGAACTCGCCGATCCCGCCGATCCAGGAGGCACCCTCGCCGACGGCGGCCGCGAGGGCCACCCGGTAGGCGGTGATCGCGGTGGCGTCGTTCAGCAGCGACTCGCCCTGGAGGATGGTGGTGATCCGGGACGGCAGCCCCACCCGGCGGGCGACGGCCGCCGCCGCGACCGCGTCCGTCGGCGCCACCACGGCGCCGAGCACGAGCGCCGCGGTCAGCGGCAGTCCGGGGACGACGAGATAGGCGATCCAGCCCACGACGAAGGTCGCGAACAGCACGTACCCCACCGACAGCAGCGCCACCGGCCGCACCGTGGCCCGCAGATCTAGGTACGAGCTCTCGACGGCCTCCTTGTGCAGCAGCGGCGGCAGCACCAGGGGCAGCACGATCTCCGGGTCCAGGGTGTAGTCCGGCACCCCTGGCACGTAGGAGACGGCGAGCCCCACCGCCACGAGCAGCAGCGGGGCCGGCACCGGGGTGCGCCGGGCGACCGCGGCGATCGCGGTGCTGCCCGCCACCAGCAACAGCAGTGGCATCACGTCCATCGTCCTCGCCCGCCCTCGTTTTTCCGCGCGGTCCCCCGCACACCCGTCGTAATCTGGCAATCATGAAACAGTGCACGCATGCCGACGCGCTGCCCGACCCGCGACCCGGTCCGCTCAGCGAGACGTGCGAGGAGTGCCTGCGCGACGGCACCCACCCGGTCCAGCTGCGGTTGTGCCTCACCTGCGGCCATGTCGCCTGCTGCGATTCCTCACCGAACCGGCATGCAACGATCCACCACAAGGACACGGGCCATCCGATCATGCAGACCTTCGAGCCCGGTGAGAACTGGCGTTGGTGCTTCGTGGACCACGTTCTCGTGTGACCCTGGACGACCGGGGCGCGTCCCACGAGCCGGACGGTTCGACCGTCTGACGTCTGGGTACGTCAACCCGGCGCGCGTTCTTCCCATTTGGAGCCGCAGACCTCTAGACACGGAGCGTATCCACAGTTTTACTGTGAGTGACGGCAAGGGGTTGGGGTCCCGGGGACAGGAAACTTGAGAGCGCGATAGCGTCACCGCTGAACCACACATCGCGTTATCCCGGGGGGCGACCCTCGGCCCCGATTAGCTTGTACCACCTTGGAGGTGAGGGTGTCCCAGATCGCAGGCGAGCCCGCGACCCAGGACTTCGTGGAAGTCCGGCTGCCGGCTGCGGGTGCCTACCTGTCGGTGCTGCGTACGGCGACTGCCGGTCTCGCGGCGCGCTTGGACTTCACCCTCGACGAGATCGAGGACCTTCGCATCGCGGTGGACGAGGCCTGCGCGATCCTGCTCCAGCAGGCCGTGCCCGGCTCGGTGCTCAGCTGCGTCTTCCGGCTCGTCGACGACTCGCTCGAGGTCACCGTCTCGGCCCCGACCACGGACGGCCATGCTCCCTCGCGGGACACCTTCGCCTGGACCGTCCTGTCCGCGCTCGCGGGCAAGGTCTCCTCGGCCGTGGATGAGGACAAAACCGTTTCGATCAGCCTCTACAAACAGCGCGGCGCGGGACCCGGGCCGGCGTGAGGACAGGGGACGGGCCGGTGCGTGACGAAGAGCGCGGCACACGAGAGCTGCCGGCCGAGGGCACAGGCGGGTCCCGACGCGTGCGGGACGCCGCCGGCGGCACCGACGGGATCGACGGCATCCCCGAGCAGGCCCGGCCGCATCCGGAGGAAGACTCCGCGGCACCCGGCTTCCCGCAGGACGCGCAGCGGGAACGCGAAGGTGCCGTGCAGAGCACGCCTCCGGCCGGGCAGCACGGGGTCACCCCGGTCCGAGCAGGGGCGAGGGCTCGGAGAAGGGCGACGGGCGGGACGATGAGCGAGCACGAGCGAAACGCCGAGGGCGACGGCCAGGACCAGCCGAGCGTGCAGCAGGCCACACAGCACGACGCGCAGGACCGCAGCGGTGCCCGCGCGATGTTCGTCGAGCTGCGCATGCTGAAGGACGGCAGCGCGGAGTACGCGGAGCTGCGCAACAAGCTGGTCCGCATGCACCTGCCGCTCGTCGAGCACCTGGCGCGCCGTTTCCGCAACCGCGGCGAGCCGCTGGACGACCTCACCCAGGTCGCCACCATCGGTCTGATCAAGTCGGTCGACCGCTTCGACCCGGAGCGCGGCGTGGAGTTCTCCACGTACGCGACCCCGACGGTCGTCGGCGAGATCAAGCGCCACTTCCGTGACAAGGGCTGGGCGGTGCGGGTGCCGCGGCGCCTGCAGGAGCTGCGCCTCGCGCTCACCACGGCGACCGCCGAGCTCTCCCAGCAGCACGGCCGCTCCCCCACGGTCCACGAGCTCGCCGAGAAGCTGGCGATCTCGGAGGAGGAGGTCCTGGAGGGCCTGGAGTCGGCCAACGCCTACTCCACCCTGTCGCTGGACGTCCCCGACACCGACGACGAGTCACCGGCGGTCGCGGACACGCTCGGCGCCGAGGACGAGGCCCTGGAGGGGGTGGAGTACCGGGAGTCGCTCAAGCCGCTCCTGGAAGACCTTCCGCCCCGGGAGAAGCGCATCCTGCTGCTGCGTTTCTTCGGCAACATGACCCAGTCGCAGATCGCCCAGGAGGTCGGCATCTCGCAGATGCACGTCTCCCGGCTGCTGGCCCGCACCCTGGCCCAGCTGCGCGAGAAGCTTCTGGTGGAGGAGTAGAGCTCCGGCGAGAAGCGAGACTACCGCTTGCCGTCCTGCGCGCGGCCCGGGCCCCGGATCCCGAGGGCCTGGGTCGTGGCGGGATTGATCAGCAGGACGAGCGCGATGACGGCGACGACCGCGATCGCGATGCCCGCCGGGATGGCCACGCTGTCGGCCTGCAGCAGGTTGTAGGCCACCGGCAGCGCCATGATCTGGGTGATGACGGCGGGGCCGCGGCTCCAGCTGCGCCGGGCGAGCAGTCCCCGGGCGGCCAGCAGCGGCAGCAGGGCGAGAACGACGAGCGTGATGCCGCCGGTGACGGCGGACCGACGGTCGTCCGGGTTGCCGGCCAGTCCCTCGACGAGCATCCAGACGCCCCCCGCGACCAGCGCGAACCCCTCCAGCCCGGCGAGCGCCGCGGCATACGTCAGGCGGCGCGGGCGGGGACCGGCCTCTTCCTCGGTGGCGGGGGTCTTCTCACTGGTCACCTCAGAAGGGTAGCCCCGGGGGCGCGGGCCCCCGGGGCGAGGTTGAGCGGGCACCCCGTGGTGAGCCTCACGCCCTCACCTCTTACCTGATCCCTACCTCGCCCTGTGCCCGGTACTTCCCAGTAGGTACGCTGCCCTTCATGCGTGCACTTCTCGTGGTCAATCCAGCTGCAACCACCACAAGCGCACGTAGGCGCGACGTTCTGATCCACGCGCTCGCGAGCGAGATGAAGCTCGAGGTGGTCATGACGGAGTACCGCGGCCACGCGCGCGACCTCGGCCGGCAGGCGGCGGAGAGCGACGACATCGACCTGGTCGTGGCCCTCGGCGGCGACGGCACGGTGAACGAGGTGGTCAACGGCCTGCTCCACAACGGCCCCGACCCGGAGCGCCTCCCCCGCCTCGCCGTGGTCCCCGGCGGCTCCACCAATGTCTTCGCCCGCGCCCTGGGCCTGCCCAACGACGCCGTCGACGCGACCGGCGCACTGCTGGACGCACTGCGGGAGGGCAGCGAACGCACCGTCGGCATGGGCATCGCCGCGGGCACCCCGGGCACCGAGGACGAGGCGGTGCCGGCCCGCTGGTTCACCTTCTGCGCGGGGCTCGGCTTCGACGCGGGCGTGGTCGGCCGGGTCGAGCAGCAGCGGGAGCAGGGCAAGAAGTCCACGCACGCCCTTTACCTCCGCCAGGTCGTACAGCAGTTCCTTCAGGAACCGCACCGCCGGCACGGCACCATCACGCTGGAGCGGCCGGGCCAGGACCCGGTGAACGATCTGGTGCTCTCCATAATCTGCAACACCTCGCCCTGGACGTATCTGGGCAATCGTCCGGTGTACGCGGCGCCTAAGGCTTCGTTCGACACCGGGCTCGACGTACTCGGTCTCAACCGTATGTCGACCGTCTCGGTTGCCCGGTATGCGACCCAGTTGCTCACTTCGTCCCCCGAACGCGGCGCTCATGGAAAGCACACCGTGTCGCTGCACGACCTGGACCAGTTCACCTTGCATTCGAAGGCGCCTCTACCCCTTCAGATGGACGGCGACCACCTGGGACTGCGTACGAGCGTGACGTTCACAGGCGTACGCCGTGCACTGCGTGTGATTGTGTGAGCAGAAAGGGCTGAAGTCCTTTCACTCGAACGTTTAGGCCAGGATCCACCCCATGGAAGTACGGCTGTGACCTAGTCGACACCGAGGAATCAAAAAAAACTTTCCGGAAGGGGTTGTATCCGCCGCTGAGGTTTGCGAGTCTCTACGTGGCGGTCGGGACAGCCCGCAACACCAGCGTCCACAGGCCACCGGAACCCCTCTTCACATCAAAGGACCACACCGGGGAGACTCGGCGGTAGGCCCTTCACTTGTTGAGGGATTCGTGAAAGCGTTCACATTCACAAGCAACCCGCATGTAATACCAAGGAGAGGTAGCAGCCATGGACTGGCGTCACAACGCCGTTTGCCGCGAGGAAGACCCCGAGCTCTTCTTCCCCATCGGCAACACCGGTCCTGCGCTGCTGCAGATCGAGGAAGCCAAGGCCGTCTGCCGTCGCTGCCCCGTTATGGATCAGTGTCTGCAGTGGGCGCTCGAGTCCGGTCAGGACTCCGGCGTCTGGGGTGGTCTCAGCGAGGACGAGCGTCGCGCGATGAAGCGCCGTGCCGCCCGCAACCGGGCCCGTCAGGCTTCTGCCTGACACACCCGCCCCGCGACAGCCTGAGCTTGGCGGCGCGTACAGCGAGTACGCATCTCCCGCCCCCGAGCCGCAGCGCGCAGTACCCCCGATGCGCAGCACAAGCTGGCAACGAGCATTTCAGCCCCGGACCTCATGGTCCGGGGCTTCTTGCTGTGCACCGCCGGGGCGGGAACGTCCGTACGCGGCGGTCTACTTGTCCGCCTGCACCGGCACGTCCAGGATCACCCGGGTGCCGCGCTCCGGCGCCGGGACCATGTCGAACGTGCCGCCCAACTCCCCTTCCACCAGGGTCCGTACGATCTGCAGACCCAGGTTGCCCGAGGTGTGCGGGTCGAAGCCCTCGGGGAGACCGACGCCGTCGTCCTGGACGGTGACCAGGAGGCGGGCCTCCTTCGAGGTGCCGCCGCGGACCGCCGAGACCTCGACCGTACCGGTGTCCCCCTCGCGGAAGCCGTGTTCGAGGGCGTTCTGCAGAACCTCCGTCAGGACCATCGACAGCGGGGTGGCCACCTCGGCGTCCAGGATGCCGAAGCGTCCGCTGCGCCGGCCGGTGACCTTGCCCGGGGAGATCTCGGCGACCATCGCCAGGACGCGGTCGGCGATGTCGTCGAACTCCACGCGCTCGTCCAGGTTCTGGGAGAGCGTCTCGTGCACGATCGCGATCGATCCGACCCGGCGGACCGCTTCTTCGAGAGCCTCCCGGCCGCGGTCGGACTCGATGCGCCGGGCCTGCAGACGCAACAGCGCGGCGACCGTCTGGAGGTTGTTCTTCACCCGGTGGTGGATCTCCCGGATGGTCGCGTCCTTGGTGATCAACTCGCGCTCGCGGCGGCGCAGTTCGGTGACGTCGCGGAGCAGGACCAGCGAACCGATGCGCGTGCCCTTGGGCTTGAGCGGGATCGCGCGGAACTGGATGACCCCGTCGTGCGCCTCGATCTCGAACTCGCGCGGCGCCCAGCCGCTGGCCACCTTGGCGAGCGCCTCGTCCACCGGGCCGCGGGTCGGGGCGAGTTCGGCGGTGGTCTTGCCGAGGTGCTGTCCGACCAGGTCGGAGGCGAGGCCCATGCGGTGGTAGGCGGAGAGCCCGTTCGGGGAGGCGTACTGGACGATGCCGTCCGCGTCGAGCCGGATCAGGCCGTCACCGACGCGCGGCGCGGCGTCCATGTCCATCTGCTGGTCGGGGAACGGGAAGGAGCCGGCCGCGATCATCTGCGCCAGGTCCGAGGCGCTCTGCAGATAGGTCAGTTCGAGGCGGCTCGGGGTGCGCACCGTGAGCAGGTTGGTGTTGCGCGCGATGACGCCGAGGACGCGGCCCTCCCGTCGTACGGGGATCGACTCGACCCGGACCGGGACCTCCTCGCGCCACTCCGGATCGCCCTCGCGCACGATGCGGCCCTCGTCGAGCGCCGCGTCCAGCATGGGGCGGCGGCCGCGCGGGACGAGGTGGCCGACCATGTCGTCCTGATACGAGGTGGGGCCGGTGTTGGGGCGCATCTGGGCGACCGAGACGTACCGGGTGCCGTCGCGGGTGGGGACCCACAGGACGAGGTCGGCGAAGGAGAGGTCGGACAGCAGCTGCCACTCCGAGACCAGCAGATGGAGCCACTCGAGGTCGGAGTCGTCGAGTGCGGTGTGCTGGCGGACCAGTTCGTTCATGGAGGGCACGTGTGCGAGCGTACCTGGCGGTTTGTACGGCTCCGAAATATGCGCTCCCCCGAAGACACCCGCGGGCCGCGGCGCCTGGGAGGGACCCTCAACCCTCCCGGCACCGCAGCCCGGAGCAACATCGGCCGTGGGGTGTGCGGTCCCGGTCGGCCGAAGGATGAGGACCCGGGGCAGTCAGGGCAGAGAGCTCCGGTTCCTCCGTCCGTCCTCCTGTGCGGGGAGGACGGAAGCTCGCTTGCTTCGCACGCTGGACTCAAGTGCTTCAACGCAATTGTGGACTAGACCACTCTGTGTGTCCATGCGTTGAAGGCTGTTTGTTGTTGTCGTTCTGCGGCCGCTGCGACTACCAGGACGCCCTGGCATCCAGCACGCAGCCTAACCCTTGTGGGTTCATGTGCGCGGCCAGATGGCCATGGCAATTTCGGCGAGCGCCTCGAGTTCCGCGCGGCTCGCGCCGTCGCGTGCCTGCTGGGACATGCCCTGCATGACCGCGCCCGTGTGCCGGGCGAGTGCGGCGGCGTTCGTGCCGGCCGGCAGCTCCCCCGCGGCGATGCCCGCCCTTGTACGACTCTCGAAGGCGGCGATGTCGGCGTTGCGCCGCTCGCGCAGGGACGCCTCGACCTCGGGACTCGTGCAGTTCGTGGCGGCGTGGACGACGAGGCAGCCGCGCGGACGGCCGGGGGCCGTGTACTGGGCGGCGGCCTCGCGCAGCATCCGCTCGACGGCCGCGCGGGCGGTGGGCTCCTCGGCGAGGGCCCGGTGGGCGAAGGAGCCGTAGCGCGCGCAGTACGAGGTCACGACCTCCTCGAACAGGGCCCGCTTGTCGCCGAAGGCCGCGTACAGACTCGGTGCGCCGATGCCCATGACGCGGGTGAGGCCGGAGACCGAGGTCGCCTCGTACCCGTGCTCCCAGAAGGCCATGAGCGCCTTCTCCAGCGCGGTCCCGCGGTCGAAGGACCGGGGACGGCCGCGCGGCCTGGACGCTGCGCCGGCCTTCGTCCTGGTCTCCTCGCTGCCCACCATGGGGCGAATTGTATAGCGGGTGCTAGAGAAATGGTTCAGTGCGTCTCCGTCACCTTCGCCAGTGCGCGCGGCGCGTCCGGGTCCTGGCCCCGGGCGATGGTGATCTCGTGGGCGAGGAGTTGCAGCGGGATGATCTCCAGGATCGGCTGGACCTCCTCGGCCACGCCCTCGGTGGGCAGGACGAAGCCGGCGGAGGCCTGCTCGACCTGGCTCCGGGGGCCGACGACGAACAGGTCGGCCCCGCGCCCGCGCAGCCGGTCGAGGACGGGCTGGAGGGCCTCGCCGCCCCTGCCGTCGGTGACGACCGCGATGACCGGTGAGACGTTGTCGACCATGGCGAGCGGGCCGTGCAGGAGGTCCGCGCCCGAGTAGGAGAGGGCGGGGATGTAGCTGGTCTCCATGAGCTTGAGGGCGGCCTCCTTCGCCGTGGGGTAGCCGTAGCCGCGGGAGGTGATGACCATGCGTTCGGCGAAGCGGTAGCGGGCGGCGAGGGCGCGGACCTCGTCCTGACGGCCGAGCAGCTGCTCGGCGAGGCCCGGCAGCACCTTCGCGGCACCGCCGTCGCCGCCGCGCAGCCCTTCGACGAAGAGGTACAGGGCGAGGAGGGAGGCCGTGTAGGTCTTGGTCGCGGGGAGGGCCTTCTCCGGCCCGGCCATGATGTCGACGTGGTACTCGGAGACGCCGGCCAGCGGTGAGTCGGGGTTGTTGGTCACGGCGAGGGTGATCGCTCCGGCCTCGCGGGCGGCGCGGGTCGAGGCCACCAGGTCCGGGGAGCCGCCGGACTGGCTGACGGTGATCACCAGGACGTCGGTGAGGTCGGGGCGGGCGCCGTACGCCGTGGTGGTGGACATCGACGAGAGACCGCAGGGCAGGCCGAGGCGGATCTCCAGGAGGTACTTGGCGTAGAGGGCGGCGTTGTCGGAGGTGCCGCGGGCGGTCAGCAGGACGAAGCGGGGCTTGCGGGCGGCGATGTCCCGGGCCACCTCCCGGATTGCGGGGGCGCCCTCGTCGAGAAGGCGGCGCAGCACGGCGGGCTGCTCGGCCATCTCACGGGCCATGATCCGGCCGGGGGCGTCGTGCCGGGGGTCCGGTGCCGGGGCCGGCGTCGTGGCGGTCATGGTGGGTTCCTCCTGGATCTCGCGGCTTGCCGAGCGGGTACCACGGCGCGGCGGCACCGCGCCCCATTCCACTCCCCCGGCGCGAATGATGCCTGTCCTTCCCATGGAATGGCGATGTCCTCCTGGCCGCCCGCGGGGAAGGAGCGGCGGTTGTCCACCCCTGGGGCGAGGGGGCCGATTCTGTTAGATTGGTCTAAACCACACAGCCCTTCAGATCGGCAGGCCCAGCGTGGAAGTTGTCATCGTTCCGGACGCCAAGTCGGGCGGCGAGCTCATCGCCGAGGCCATGGCGCAGCTCCTGAGCCGCAGGCCCGACGCGCTGCTCGGAGTGGCCACGGGCTCCACCCCGCTGCCCGTCTACGAGGCGCTGGCGGCCAAGGTGAGCTCCGGTGCCGTGGACGTCTCGCGGGCGCGGATCGCCCAGCTCGACGAGTACGTGGGCCTGCCGGCCGAGCATCCTGAGTCCTACCGTTCGGTGCTCGGGCGCGAGGTGCTGGAGCCGCTCGGGATCGGGATGGACGCGTTCATGGGTCCCGACGGGACGGCCGCGGACGTGCAGGGGGCGTGCGAGGCGTACGACAAGGCGCTGGCCGGGGCCGGCGGGGTGGATCTTCAGCTGCTCGGGATCGGGACCGACGGGCACATCGGGTTCAACGAGCCGTGTTCGTCGCTGGCCTCGCGGACCCGGATCAAGACGCTGACCGAGCAGACGCGGATCGACAACGCGCGCTTCTTCGGCGGCGACATCGAGCAGGTGCCGCATCACGTCATCACGCAGGGCATCGGGACGATCCTGGAGGCCCGGCACCTGGTGCTGCTGGCGACGGGTGAGGGCAAGGCGGACGCGGTCGCCGCGACCGTGGAGGGGCCGGTGGCCGCGGTGTGCCCGGCCTCCGCGCTGCAGCTGCACCCGCATGCGACGGTCGTGGTCGACGAAGGGGCCGCGTCCAAGCTGAAGCTGGCGGACTACTTCCGGCACACGTTCGCCGACAAGCCGGCGTGGCAGGGGATCTGAGCCGCTCACGCTCGCCGCACGCGCGAAGGCGCCGGGCCCGTCGCCGGGTCCGGCGCCTTCCGTCTGCACTGCCTCCGCGCGGCCGCCCGCGGGCGAGCGGCCCAGGCGGTCGATTCAGCCGATGCCCGCGATGACCTCCGCCGCCGCCCGGCCGCAGACGCGGGCGGCGCCGTGGGTGGCGATGTGCAGGGCGCCCCGGGGAGCGGCCTGCGGGAGACCCATCTCGACCACCACGGTGTCGGGCCGGGCCGCCAGCAGGGTGTCGAGGGCGGTCGCCATCCAGGGGTGGCGGTGCTCGTCGCGGACCACGGCCACGATGCGGCGGGAGCCGGCCGCGGCCAGGGCCGCGCTCCCCGCGTCCTCGCCGGAGAAGCTGCCGGTCTCGGTGCCGGGGAGGAGGCGGAAGAGTTCCGCCGCGACGCCCCAGGGGGTCTGGTCGCCGACCGCGAAGTTGGCGGCGGGGGTGAGGGCGGCGACGTAGGGCGGCTCGGTGAGCGGGGTGAAGTGCCCGGCCGCGGTCACCTTCACGGCGCGGCGGGCCGCGCGCAGGCCCACCTCGTCGTCGGGGGTGCGGTCCGGGTCGGTCTTCGCCGCCTCCGCGGTCCAGCGGGCCAGGGACCGTACGCGTGCGGCGGCGTCCGCGAGGCGCTCCTCGGGGAGTTCGCCGGCGCGCACCGCCGAGACGAGGGCGTCGCGCAGGCGCCGTACCGTCTCCTCGTCGGAGAGGCCGCCGCCCACGCAGATCGCGTCGGCGCCGGCGGCCACGGCGAGGACGCTGCCCCGCTCGATGCCGTACGTGCTCGCGATGGCCTTCATCTCCATGCCGTCGGTGACGATGAGGCCGTCGTAGCCGAGTTCGCCGCGGAGCAGTCCGGTGAGCGCGCGGGGCGACAGCGTCGCCGGGCGGTCCGGGTCCAGGGCGGGGACGAGGATGTGCGCGCTCATCACGGCGCGGCTGCCCGCGGCGATGGCGGCGCGGAAGGGGGTCAGGTCGCGGGCGTCGAGCACCGAGGCTGCCACGTCGATCCGCGGCAGCGCGTCGTGGGAGTCGACGGCCGTGTCGCCGTGGCCCGGGAAGTGCTTGGTGCAGGCGGCGACGCCGGCGGACTGCAGGCCGGTGACGTAGGCGGCGGTGTGCCGGGCGACCAGGTCGGTGTCGGCGCCGAAGGAGCGGACACCGATCACCGGGTTCTCGGGGTTGGAGTTCACGTCGGCCGACGGGGCCCAGTTGAGGTTCACCCCGCAGGCGGCCAGGCGGCGGCCGAGCTCGGCGGCCACCTCGCGGGTGAGCTCCACGTCGTCCACCGCGCCCAGCGCGTTGTTGCCGGGGAAGGAGGAGCCGGTCCGCACCTCGAGGCGGGTCACGTCCCCGCCCTCCTCGTCGATGGCGACCAGGACGTCGTCCCGTTCGGCCCGCAACTGCGCGGTCAGGGCGGCCACTTGCTCGGGCGTGGCGATGTTGCGGCCGAACAGGCCGACCGAGGCGAGCCCCTCGCCGAGGCGGCGCAGCACCCAGTCGGGGGCGGTGGTCCCGGTGAACCCGGGCTGGAGGATGGTCAGCGCGTCCCGTGTGAGGGTGTCGGTGCCGCTGGCGAATGTCGTCATCGGGTGGCGTTATCCCTTCACTGCGCCCGCGGTCAGCCCCGCGGCCATCTTGCGCTGGACGAGGAGGAACAGCACGACGATCGGCACGGCCATCATCGTGGCTCCCGCCATCATCGGGGCGTATTCGGTGCCGTGCTTGGTGGTGAAGTTGCCGAGCCAGACGGTCGCGGTCTGGTGCTTCTGGCTGAGCAGCATGAGGGCGTAGAGGTACTCGTTCCAGGCCTGGATGAAGGCGTAGACCGAGGTGGCGACCATGCCGGGGGCGAGCAGCGGGAAGACCACGCGGATGAAGGCGCTGGTGCGGCTGCACCCGTCGACCATCGCCGCCTCCTCCAGCTCCTTGGGGATGTTGACGATGAAGCCGCGCAGCGTCCACACCGTGAAGGGGAGGATGAAGGTCAGGTACGTGATGATCAGGCCCGTGAGCTTGTCGTACTGCTCCAGGTCGTTCAGCAGCAGGAAGACCGGGATGATCATGGCGACCAGCGGGACCATCTGCACCGCCAGGATGCCGACGATGACCACCTTGCGGCCGCGGAAGGCGAACCGGGAGATGGCGAGGGCGGCCAGCACGCCGACGATCATGCCGATCACGACGACCGCGAGCGACACGATGAGGCTGCGGCCGACCGGGCCCCAGAAGTCCGCGATGTCCAGTGCCCGGCGGAAGTTGTCGAGCGTGAACCCGGTCGGGAACAGGCTCGGGTCCGGGTCGATGGCGTCCTTCGCCGGCTTGAAGGCCGTGTTGAGCATCCAGTAGAGCGGGAAGCCGGCGACCAGGAAGACGAGGAGACCGAGCAGGTTCCAGCCGAGCCGGGACGTTCCGCGACGCCGGCCGGCCGTGGTGACGGCGCTGCCGCCCGTGGTGGCGGCGCTCATGCCGGTCATTCGACCTCTCCGATCTTCAGCATCTGACGCATGTAGACGGCGACGACACCGAGCAGCAGCAGCACGGTCAGCAGGGCGATCGCCGAGCCCTGGGCGTAGTCGTTGACCACGAACGCCCGGTCGTAGGAATAGGTGTTGAGGATCTGGAACTCGGGCTCCGGGTGGCCGCCGCGCATCACGAAGACCTGCGGGAAGACGCCCATGTCCCAGATCACCGACAGGGTCGTGAGCATCACGATGATCGGCTTCAGGATGGGCAGGGTGACATAGCGGAAGACGCCCAGGGCGCCCGCGCCGTCGAGCCGCGCCGCCTCCTCCAGCTCCTTCGGGACCTGCGTGAGGCCCGCGCTGAGCGTGATGACGACGAAGGGCACGGCGCCCCACACCACGAGCAGCATGATCACGGCCAGCCCCTGGGGCCCGCTCGCGAACCAGTTGTGGCCGACCATGTCGACGCCGGGGAGCTTGCTCAGCACCGCGTTGAGGACGCCGTAGTCAGAGTCGAAGAGCCACTTGAAGACCGTCGTGGCCACGATGACCGGCATGCCCCAGCTGGCGATCAGCACGATGTTGATCATCGTCTTCACCCAGCCGGACACCTTCTGCAGCAGCAGGGCGACGAGCATGCCGAGGACCATCGTGAGGATCACGCAGCCGGCCGCGAAGACGATGGTCCGCAGGACCACGGTCCAGAACTCGCTGTCGCCCAGCACCTTGGAGAAGTTGTCGAAGCCGACCCACTCGGCGGGCTTGAAGCCCCACAGCTGGGACTGGCCGAAGTTCTGGAAGGAGAGCGTGACCAGCCGGAAGAGCGGATACGCCATCACCAGGGCGAGGACCAGCAGGCAGGGCGCGAGCAGCAGCCACGGCGTGGCCGCGCCGCCCGAGGTCCGGGCTCTGCGTGGGTTCTTCGCGACCGGCGGTGGTGGCGCCTGCCGCGGCGGCGGCACCTTGGCGGGGGTGGTCGTGTCTGCGGCACTCATGGCGCGCTCCTCAGCGGTCCCTCAGGTCGTACGAAAGCGGAGCCCGTATGTCGTACGGGAAGCAGGGCCCCCGGCCGTCGAGGCCGTACGGGGCCCTGCTGCGAAGGTCACTTGGTGTTGATGACCTTGTCGATCGCGGTGTCCGCCTCCTTCGCGGCGGCCTCGACCGACTTCTTGCCGGTGCCGATGTTCTGCAGCATCGTCTGCAGGACCTGGGCCTTCTCGACCTGACCCCAGCCGGGGGCCATCGGGACGAACCAGTTGGACTCGGCGGCGGTGGCCGGGACCACGGTGGCCGGGTCGTTCTTCAGGGACGCGAGGTCCGTCTTGTTGTTGGGCAGGTTGCCCTTGGCCATCAGGGCCTTCTGGCCGGAGGGACCGGTGAAGGCGTTGATCCACTCGGCGGCGACGGCCTGCGCCTTGGACTTCACCGGGACGGCGAGGTCCGAACCGCCCAGGAAGACGGGCATGTTCTTGCCGGACGGACCCGGCATCACGAAGTTCTCGAGGTTGTTCTTGAGCTTGCCGGTCTTGTCGTTCTTCGGGTCGGCGGAGGTCGCGCCCTCCCAGGCCGCGCCGAAGATCATGCCGGACTTGCCCTGGCCGTAGACGATGTAACGGTCCGACTCGTCCTTGGTCTTGTCGCCGTGCATGTACTTGTCGACGACGTTCTTGAACTCGGTGAGGCCCTTGATGGACTCCGGCGAGGACAGGTTGGCCTTCCACTGGCCGCCGTCCTCCTTGGCGATGGAGCCGCCGGCGTCGTAGACGAAGGACATGGCCGCGTACCAGTCACGGGTGGGCTGGTACCAGGCGGAGAACTTGTCGCCCTCCTTCTTCTGCACCTTGTCCAGGGCGGCGGTGAGCTCGGCGTACGTCTTCGGCGGGGTCTTCACGCCGGCCGAGGCGAAGACGTCCTTGCGCCAGTTGCCGACACGGCCGCCCGCGTAGTACGGGACACCGTAGGTCTTGCCGTCGTACGTCACGGAGGCCTTGAGGCCGTCCAGCCAGGCGGAGGAGTTGGTGAACTTCGCCGGGTCGACGGGCGCGAAGGCGCCCTTGACCATGTAGCCCAGCATCTCGGTGTTGCCCATCTCGACCACGTCGGGGGCCTTGTCGGTGGCGAGGACCGCGTCGAGCTTGGTGTTCTTGTCCGGCCAGCCGTAGTACTCGTGGTTGATCTTGATGCCGGGGTGCTTCTTCTTCACCGCGGCGTCGGCGGACTTCACCAGGTCCGGCCAGTTGTTCTGGGCGTCCACGGTGAGCCAGACGGTCAGCTCCTTGGCGTCCGCGCCGCTGCTGGAAGAGCCTTTGTCGTCGTTGCCACCGCACGCCGCGATGGAGACCATCATGCCCGCGATACCGATCGCGGCTATGAGCTTGCGCTTCACGCCACCCTCCTCAGGGATGCCCACACCTCCCGCCCCCCAGGCCGGGACCTGAACCAATGGTGTAGACCAGTAGGGGGAGCTTGGACCAGACCAGAAGACCTGTCAAGGGTGCTTGAAACGCCTCTGACCAGCCGTTATGCGACCTACATATGCAAGAACCTTTAAGTAAGAAGGCAGCGAAAACACCGATGCCGGAGTACTCTCTTCCGCTAGACCATTTGACCTGTGGACTAGACCAAAAGAGACGGCGCCGGTATACAGAAGGGATCACGAAGTGACCCGCATCCGGAGCCGGGAAGGCAGAGCATGAGCACCGAGGTCAGCAGTGCGGAGAACGAGGGTGGAGCGAGTGTCCGTACCGCGCGCGTGCCCAAGTACTACCGCCTGAAGAAGCACCTGCTCGAGATGACGGAGACGCAGTCGCCCGGCACCCCGGTGCCGCCCGAGCGCACCCTGGCCGCCGAGTTCGACACCTCCCGCACCACGGTGCGCCAGGCCCTCCAGGAGCTGGTGGTCGAGGGCCGGCTGGAGCGGATCCAGGGCAAGGGCACCTTCGTGGCCAAGCCCAAGGTCTCGCAGGCGCTGCAACTCACCTCGTACACCGAGGACATGCGCGCCCAGGGCCTGGAGCCGACCTCCCAGCTGCTGGACATCGGCTACATCACGGCCGACGACCGCCTCGCCGAGCTCCTCGACATCACGGCGGGCGGCCGGGTGCTGCGCATCGAGCGCCTGCGCATGGCCAACGCCGAGCCGATGGCGATCGAGACGACCCACCTCAGCGCCAAGCGCTTCCCCGCCCTGCGCCGGTCACTGGTCAAGTACACCTCTCTCTACACCGCCCTCGCCGAGGTCTACGACGTCCATCTCGCCGAGGCCGAGGAGACCATCGAGACCTCGCTGGCCACCCCGCGCGAGGCCGGCCTGCTCGGCACCGACGTGGGGCTGCCGATGCTGATGCTCTCCCGCCACTCGCTGGACCGGAACGGGCAGCCGGTGGAGTGGGTGCGCTCGGTGTACCGCGGCGACCGCTACAAGTTCGTCGCACGCCTCAAGCGCCCCCAGGACTAGGGCCTGTCCGCTCGCAGTACCGGGAACTGTCCACCCGCGACCGGGCCTTCACTGAATCGATATACCGATATGCGGACGGGGTCTTCCGCTTCCGGGACACGGTGACCTAGATTGCCTGCGCATTACACAGGTGATCACAGGTGAACGCGAGGGGACGGAGCCGCACGATGTCCGAAGTGCCCGAAGTAAGACCGCCGGTGGTGACCCCGATGCGTGTGGTCATCGCCATCTGCCTGATCGCACCGTTCGTCGCGATGCTCTGGGTCGGCTCGTACTCCAAGTCCGATCCGGAGTTCATCGGCATCCCGTTCTTCTACTGGTACCAGATGCTCTGGGTGCTGATCTCCACCGCGCTGACGATGACGGCGTATCAGCTGTGGCAGCGTGACCAGCGCGCCCGTGCCTCGCAGAAGGGCGGTGCGTCGGAATGAAGGACGGCGTGAACGGCGTCGCGCTCGGCGTCTTCATCTTCTTCTTCGTGGCCGTGACGGCCATGGGCTTCCTGGCGGCACGCTGGCGCAAGGCCGAGAACGAGCACTCCCTCGACGAATGGGGCCTGGGCGGCCGGTCGTTCGGCACCTGGGTCACCTGGTTCCTGCTCGGCGGTGACCTCTACACGGCGTACACGTTCGTCGCCGTACCCGCGGCGATCTACGCGGCGGGCGCGGCCGGCTTCTTCGCGGTGCCGTACACCATCCTGGTCTACCCGCTGATCTTCACGTTCCTGCCCCGCCTGTGGTCGGTCTCCCACCGGCACGGGTACGTGACGACCTCGGACTTCGTGCGCGGCCGCTTCGGCTCGAAGGGCCTGTCGCTGGCCGTCGCGGTCACCGGCATCCTCGCGACCATGCCGTACATCGCGCTCCAACTGGTCGGCATCCAGGCCGTACTGGACGTGATGGGAGTCGGCGGCGGCGACAACACGAACTGGTTCGTGAAGGACCTGCCGCTGCTGATCGCGTTCGGTGTCCTCGCGGCGTACACCTACTCCTCGGGTCTGCGGGCCCCCGCCCTGATCGCGTTCGTGAAGGACGCGCTGATCTACATCGTCATCGCGGTGGCGATCATCTACATCCCGATCAAGCTCGGCGGCTTCGACGACATCTTCGCGAAGGCGGGCGCGGCGTTCGCGCAGACCAACCCGGCGACCGGCAAGCCGCGCGGTGCGCTCGTGCCGCCGGAGGCGGGTCAATGGACGTACGCCACGCTGGCGTTGGGCTCCGCGCTGGCGCTCTTCATGTACCCGCACTCGATCACCGCGACGCTGTCCTCGCGCAGCCGTGAGGTGATCCGACGCAACACCACGATCCTGCCGCTGTACTCCCTGATGCTGGGTCTGCTGGCGCTGCTGGGCTTCATGGCGATCGCGGCCGGCGTCAAGGTCACCAACGGGCAGCTGGCGATCCCGCAGCTGTTCGAGAACATGTTCCCCGACTGGTTCGCGGGTGTGGCCTTCGCGGCCATCGGCATCGGCGCGCTGGTGCCGGCGGCGATCATGTCGATCGCGGCCGCGAACCTCTTCACCCGCAACATCTACCGGGACTTCATCAAACCGGACGCCACACCGAAGCAGGAGGCCCAGGTCTCCAAGATCGTGTCGCTGCTGGTGAAGGTCGGCGCGCTGGTCTTCGTCCTCACCATGGACAAGACGGTCGCCATCAACTTCCAGCTCCTGGGCGGCATCTGGATCCTGCAGACCTTCCCGTCCCTGGTCGGCGGCCTGTTCACCCGCTGGTTCCACCGCTGGGCGCTGCTCGGCGGCTGGGCGGTCGGCATGATCTACGGCACCGTCGCCGCGTACGGTGTCGCCTCGCCGACCCAGAAGCACTTCGGCGGCTCGGCGAAGGAGATCCCCGGGATCGGCGAGATCGGCTACATCGGCCTGACCGCGTTCGTCATGAACGTGGTGGTGACGGTGGTCCTGACCTTCGTCCTCAAGGCCGTGAAGGCCCCGGAGGGCATCGACGAGACCGCGGCGGACGACTACACCGTGGACGCCGGCGCCCCGGGCGTGCAGGTGGAACTGCCGCCCGCGACGGCGGCGGAGTCGCGCTAGCAGGTGCGCTGTTCAACGGGCCGCCGGGGAAACCCGGCGGCCCGTTGCCGTACCCCGGAGGGTCCGCGTTCCGGAGCGGGACCGGCAGCCGGTCCCCGGCTGCGACTTCACGCTCCTCACCCATGAGTTGACGCTCCGAGATCACCGCGACACAACATATGGGGGTGCTTCTCACACCCGGCACAAGATGTATGCTCATGCTCGCTGTCGCCGCAGGGGAATCCGGTGCGAATCCGGAACTGTCCCGCAACGGTGTACTCATGCGTGTTCGCACACGTATGGGCGTCAGTCCGAGGACCTGTCGACAGTGCGCCCGGCCACCGTGGCCCGGGTGCTTCGACGTCCGGGCCTCGTGGAGTGGGCCGGTGGACGCGGCGCCGTCGTGCGCTCGTGGCTGCCCCCGCCCTCCGCAAGGCCCCCGTGCCGAGCGAGGGAGAGCCCCACGTGACCATCGCGCCAGCCGAACCGGCTTCAGCGACCCCGTCTGCGACAGCGGCCGCCGCCGACGGTCCCGGTGCCGCACTGCTGCGGACCCTGACCGAGCTGACCGCCGACCTCCCCGACGCCGACCCCGGCCGGGTCGCCGCCGCCGCGTTGCGCGGACGCTCGGCGCGGGCGGACGAGACGGAACTGCGCGAGCTGGCCACGGAGGCGGCCGCCGGCCTCATCTCGGAGGACCCCGCCTACTCGCGGCTGGCCGCGCGGCTGCTGACGGTCTCCATCGCCGCGGAGGCCGCCTCGCAAGGCGTCACGTGCTTCACCGGGTCGGTCGCCGTCGGGCACCGCGAAGGTCTCATCGCCGACCGCACGGCGGAGTTCGCCCGTCTGCACGCCGCCCGTCTCGACGCGCTCGTGGACCCTCAAGGGGACGACCGATTCGGCTACTTCGGCCTGCGCACCCTGTACAGCCGCTACCTCCTGCGGCACCCCATCACCCGCAAGGTGATCGAGACGCCGCAGTTCTTCATGCTGCGGGTGGCGGCCGGCCTCGCCGAGGACGACACCGTGCGCTCCGTCGGTGAAGTCGCCGCGCTCTACGGCCTGATGAGCCGCCTCGACTACCTCCCCTCCTCCCCGACGCTCTTCAACTCCGGTACGCGGCACCCCCAGATGTCGTCCTGCTACCTCCTCGACTCCCCCAAGGACGAGCTGGACTCCATCTACGACCGCTACCACCAGGTCGCCCGTCTCTCCAAGCACGCCGGCGGCATCGGGCTGTCGTACTCCCGTATCCGCTCGCGGGGTTCACTGATCCGCGGCACCAACGGGCACTCCAACGGCATCGTCCCGTTCCTGAAGACCCTGGACGCCTCGGTCGCCGCCGTGAACCAGGGCGGCCGGCGCAAGGGCGCGGCCGCGGTCTACCTGGAGACCTGGCACTCCGACATCGAGGAGTTCCTGGAGCTGCGCGACAACACCGGTGAGGACGCCCGCCGTACGCACAACCTGAACCTCGCGCACTGGATCCCGGACGAGTTCATGCGCCGGGTCGACGCCGACGCCGAGTGGTCGCTGTTCTCCCCGGCGGACGTGCCGGAGCTGGTCGACCTGTGGGGCGAGGAGTTCGACGCGGCGTACCGCCGGGCGGAGGCCGAGGGCCTGGCCCGCAGGACCGTGCCGGCCCGCGAGCTCTACGGCCGGATGATGCGCACCCTGGCCCAGACCGGCAACGGCTGGATGACCTTCAAGGACGCCGCCAACCGCACCGCCAACCAGACGGCCGAGCCGGGCCGCGTCGTCCACTCCTCCAATCTCTGCACGGAGATCCTGGAAGTCACGGACGACGGCGAGACAGCGGTCTGCAACCTGGGCTCGGTGAACCTCGGCGCCTTCGTCCAAGGCGGTGACCTGGACTGGGAGCGGCTGGACGAGACCGTCCGCACGGCGGTCACCTTCCTGGACCGCGTGGTCGACATCAACTTCTACCCGACCGAGCAGGCGGGCCGCTCCAATGCGCGCTGGCGCCCCGTCGGGCTCGGCGCGATGGGCCTGCAGGACGTCTTCTTCAAGCTGCGGCTGCCCTTCGACTCCCCCGAGGCCAAGGCCCTGTCCACCCGTATCGCCGAGCGCATCATGCTCGCCGCGTACGAGGCGTCCGCCGACCTCGCCGAGCGCAACGGACGGCTGCCGGCCTGGGAGCAGACCCGTACGGCCCGCGGCGTCCTGCACCCCGACCACTACGGCGTGGAGCCGGCCTGGCCGGAGCGCTGGGCGGCGCTGCGGGACCGTGTCGCCGCCGTCGGCCTGCGCAACTCCCTGCTCCTCGCCATCGCGCCGACCGCCACCATCGCGTCCATCGCCGGCGTGTACGAGTGCATCGAGCCGCAGGTGTCGAACCTCTTCAAGCGCGAGACCCTGTCCGGCGAATTCCTCCAGGTGAACTCGTACTTGGTCAACGACCTGAAGGAACTCGGCGTCTGGGACGCCCGCAGCCGCGAGGCGCTGCGCGAGGCCAGCGGCTCGGTGCAGGACTTCGCCTGGATCCCGGAGGAGGTACGGCGCCTGTACCGCACGGCGTGGGAGATTCCGCAGCGCGGCCTGATCGACATGGCCGCGGCGCGCACCCCGTACCTGGACCAGTCCCAGTCCCTGAACCTCTTCCTGGAGACGCCGACCATCGGCAAGCTCTCCTCGATGTACGCGTACGCCTGGAAACAGGGTCTGAAGACGACGTACTACCTGCGCTCGCGCCCGGCGACCCGCATCGCCCGCGCGGCCCGCGCCGCCGTCCCCGTCCAGCAGGCCGCCGACCCCGAGGCGGTCGCCTGCTCCCTGGAAAACCCCGAGTCCTGCGAGGCCTGCCAGTAATGACGACCCAGAACAAGAACCTGCTCGACCCCGGCTTCGAGCTGACTCTGCGCCCGATGCGCTACCCGGACTTCTACGAGCGCTACCGGGACGCCATCAAGAACACCTGGACCGTGGAGGAGGTCGACCTCCACTCGGACGTGGCCGACCTGGCCAAGCTCAGTCCCGCCGAGCAGCATCTGATCGGCCGGCTGGTCGCCTTCTTCGCGACGGGCGACTCGATCGTGGCGAACAACCTGGTGCTGACGCTGTACAAGCACATCAACTCCCCCGAGGCGCGGCTCTACCTGAGCCGCCAGCTCTTCGAGGAGGCCGTGCACGTCCAGTTCTATCTGACGCTCCTGGACACCTACCTCCCCGACCCGGAGGACCGCACGGCGGCCTTCGCGGCGGTGGAGAACATCCCCTCCATCCGCGAGAAGGCCGGGTTCTGCTTCAAGTGGATGGACTCGGTGGAGAAGCTGGACCGCCTGGAGTCGAAGGCCGACCGCCGCCGCTTCCTGCTCAACCTCATCTGCTTCGCCGCGTGCATCGAGGGCCTGTTCTTCTACGGCGCCTTCGCCTACGTGTACTGGTTCCGCAGCCGCGGCCTGCTGCACGGCCTCGCCACCGGCACCAACTGGGTGTTCCGCGACGAGACGATGCACATGTCCTTCGCCTTCGACGTGGTCGACACCGTGCGCAAGGAGGAGCCGGAGCTCTTCGACGACGGGCTCCAGCAGCAGGTGACGGACATGCTGCGCGAGGCCGTCGAGGGCGAGCTGCAGTTCGCCCGCGACCTGTGCGGTGACGGCCTGCCCGGCATGAACACCGAATCGATGCGCCAGTACCTCGAGTGCGTCGCCGACCAGCGCCTGACCCGCCTCGGCTTCGCCCCGGTGTACGGCAGCGAGAACCCCTTCTCCTTCATGGAGTTGCAGGGCGTGCAGGAGCTGACCAACTTCTTCGAGCGGCGCCCGTCGGCGTACCAGGTGGCCGTGGAGGGCACGGTCGACCTCGACGAGGACTTCTGACGTCACCTTCCGGGACGGCCCATGGAGCATCCATGGGCCGTCCATGGACCTTCTATGGAGCGGCAAAGTTATCGGGGCCGCTCTGGTTCAGCCTCCCGAACCGGGACTACGTTCTCGCCGTCAAAAGTGTCATGCCCGCGACGACACCGCCGCCGCTACGCGCGTCACTGGCCTGCCATCAGCGTCGAGAACCCCACTCCAACGACGGAGGCAGTACCCCCATGCGTGAAAAGCCCAGACGGAGCCTGCGAAGACTCCTGACCACCGTCATACCCGCCCTCGCCCTCGGTCTCGCCGGACTCGTCGCGGCACCGGCACACGCGGCGCCCGCGGTCTCGCACCCCTCCCCCGTCACACAGAACGCGAAGGCCCTCACCTCCCCCGACCGGCAGACCTTCCACCCGACCGGCACGGCCGGCCAGAAGGTGCCGACCGCCCACCTGTGCGCCACCGCGCAGCCCGGTCACGCGTCCTGCTTCGCCCAGCGCCGCACCGACATCAAGCAGCGGCTGGCCTCCGCGCTCGCCGCGGCGGCGCCCTCCGGCCTCGGCCCGGCCAACCTGCACAGCGCCTACAACCTGCCTTCAACAGGCGGATCCGGCCTGACGGTCGCCGTCGTCGACGCCTACAACGACCCCAACGCCGAGTCGGACCTGGCGACCTACCGCTCGCAGTACGGCCTGTCCTCCTGCACCAAGGCCAACGGCTGCTTCAAGCAGGTCAGCCAGACCGGCTCCACCACCTCGCTGCCGACCAACGACACCGGCTGGGCGGGCGAGGAGGCGCTGGACATCGACATGGTCAGCGCGGTCTGCCCGAACTGCAGCATCATGCTGGTCGAGGCGAACTCCGCGAACGACACCGACCTCGGCATCGCCGAGAACGAGGCCGTGTCGCTCGGTGCCAAGTTCGTCTCCAACAGCTGGGGCGGCAGCGAGTCCTCCTCGCAGACCAGCGAGGACACCTCGTACTTCAAGCACCCGGGCGTCGCGATCACCGTCTCCTCCGGTGACTCCGCCTACGGTGCCGAGTACCCGGCTACCTCGCAGTACGTGACCGCCGTCGGCGGCACCGCGCTCTCCACCTCCTCCAACTCCCGCGGCTGGACCGAGTCCGTGTGGAAGACGAGCAGCACCGAGGGCACCGGCTCCGGCTGCTCCGCGTACGACCCCAAGCCGAGCTGGCAGACCGACACCGGGTGCAGCAAGCGCATGGAGGCCGACGTCTCCGCGGTCGCCGACCCGGCCACCGGCGTGGCGGTCTACGACACCTACGGCGGCTCCGGCTGGGCGGTCTACGGCGGTACGAGCGCCTCGTCGCCGATCATCGCCGGCGTCTACGCGCTGGCCGGCACCCCGGGCTCCAGCGACTACCCGGCGAAGTACCCCTACAGCCACACCGGCAACCTGTACGACGTGACCAGCGGCAACAACGGCTCCTGCTCCCCGTCGTACTTCTGCACCGCGGCCACCGGCTACGACGGCCCGACCGGCTGGGGCACCCCCAACGGCACCACCGCCTTCGCCACCGGCACCAGCTCCGGCAACACGGTGACCGTCACCAACCCGGGCAGCCAGTCCACGGCGACCGGCAGCTCGGCGAGCCTGCAGATCAGCGCGTCCGACAGCGCGGGCGCCGCGCTCACCTACAGCGCCACCGGCCTGCCGACCGGGCTGTCCATCAACAGCTCGACCGGCCTGATCTCCGGTACGGCGTCCACCGCGGGCACCTACCAGGTCACCGTCACCGCGAAGGACAGCACGGGCGCCTCGGGTTCGACCTCCTTCACCTGGACGGTCGGCTCCGGTGGCGGCACCTGCACCTCGGCCCAGCTTCTGGGCAACCAGGGCTTCGAGTCGGGCAACACCGGCTGGACCGCGTCCAGCGGGGTCATCACCAACGACACCGGTGAGGCCGCGCACGGCGGTTCGTACTACGCCTGGATGGACGGCTACGGCAGCACCCACACCGACACCCTGTCCCAGTCGGTGACCGTACCCACCGGCTGCAAGGCGACCTTCACCTTCTACCTGCACATCGACACGTCGGAGACCGGCAGCACTGCCTACGACAAGCTGACGGTCACCGCCGGATCGAAGACCCTGGCGACGTACTCCAACGTCAACGCCGCCTCCGGGTACGCCCAGAAGTCCTTCGACCTGTCCTCGCTCGCCGGGTCCACCGTCACCGTGAAGTTCAGCGGTGTCGAGGACTCCTCCCTGCAGACCAGCTTCGTCGTCGACGACACGGCACTGACGACCAGCTGACCGACGTCACACCCCGGGCCCCGGCCGCCGCCTTCGCGGCCGGGGCTCCGGCGTGGAACGGGCGTGGATCCGGGCGGGCCGGTGACACGTCAGAGGGAAGAGGAGGCCCCCATGCGCCGAACGATCCCCCACACGACCCTGGCACTCGCCGCGCTCGCTCTCGTCCTGGCCGGCTGCGGCGGCCAGTCCGACAGCGGCAAGGGCGGCAGCAGCAGCGTGTCGTCCTCCCCCACCCCCACGACGAGTGCGTCCACCCGCCCGACGGGCAGTCCCACGGGATGTGCCGTGGCGTCCACGCTCACCGCCCACGACAGCGGCCGCACCGTGTGCCTGGCCGTGGGCGAGACGATCCGCATCAGCCTCGACGGCACCGCCAAGCGGCCCTGGAAGCCGGTCGCCGTCAAGGGCTCGGGGCTTCAGGCCGCCAACAGCGGCTTCGTCCTCCAGCCCGGTGACGCGAGCGCCGCCTACAAGGCCGTCTCGGCAGGCAGGACCCGGCTCGAGTCCACACGGCCCCTGTGTGCCGCGCAGACCGGCCGGGTCTCGTGCCTGGGTCTTCAGGAGTGGTGGGTCACCGTGGTCGTGAGGTAGCGCTGAGCGCGGGCGGATCGCCCGGTCGGCCCGAGCACCTCCGGCTCGCGGCGCCCTCGCCCGGCCTCACGGAGCTGCCGGTCGATACGACGGTCGCGCGCGATGCCGATCACCGACGGGAGAACCATCAGGACGAGGATTCCGAGAACGGTCAGCATTCCGATCAGTCCTTCGATGTGTGCCGTATCCATAGACACCACTGTCGCGCCGTTAGCTCCTTACAAACAGTGGCAGGACTGCCGTAGACCCTCGATTTACTGCCACGAACGAGGCACACTGGAGAGATGCTGCAGAACGTCGCCGCCGTCGTCCTGGACGGCGTGAATCCCTTCGAACTGGCCGTCGTCTGCGAGGTGTTCGGCATCGATCGCAGCGACGACGGACTGCCCGTGTACGACTTCGCGGTCGCCTCGGCCGAGGGGCCGCTGCTGAACACGCGCGCGGGCTTCTCCATGAACATCGCGCACGGCCTGGAGCGGCTGGAGGAGGCGGATCTGATCGCCGTGCCGGCCGGCGCCCGCTACGGAAGCCGGGAGTTCCCGCCCGAGCTGCTCGAGGCGCTGCGTCGCGGGGTCGGGCGCGGCGCCCGGGTGCTCAGCGTCTGCTCCGGCGTCTTCGTGCTCGCCGCGGCCGGGCTGCTGGACGACCGCCGCTGCGCCGTGCACTGGCACGACGCCGACCAGCTGGCCCTGGCGTATCCGCGGCTGACCGTCGAGCCCGACGTCCTGTACGTCGACGAGGACCCGGTGATCACCTCCGCGGGCACCGCCGCCGGCATCGACGCCTGTCTGCACATCGTGCGCAAGGAGCAGGGCCCGGAGGTCGCCAACAAGATCGCCCGGCGCATGGTGGTGCCGCCGCACCGCGACGGCGGGCAGGCCCAGTACATCGAGCGGCCGCTGCCCCGGTCGCACGGCGACACCGTCGCCGAGGTGCTGGTGTGGATGGAGCGGCATCTCGACGAGGAGGTCACCGTCGAGCAGCTCGCCGCGCGCGCCCACATGTCGCCGCGCACCTTCGCCCGCCGCTTCCAGCAGGAGACGGGCACCACTCCGTACCGCTGGATCCTGCGGCAACGGGTGCTGCTGGCCCAGCGGTTGCTGGAGGGGACGGACGAGACGGTGGACGCCATCGCCTGGCGGGCCGGGTTCGGCAACGCGGCGGCGCTGCGCCACCAGTTCGTCCAGGCGATCGGCACCACACCGAACGCCTACCGGCGCACGTTCAGGGGCCCCGAGGCGGCCGCCTGACGGCGTCAGTCGTTCGCGACCACGGGGTAGCGGGGCTCGTTCTCGGCCATCTGCCGCAGCGCGTCCTTGCGTTCACGCTTGGAGAGGCGGTCGATGTAGAGGTAGCCGTAGAGGTGGTCGGTCTCGTGCTGGAGGCACCGGGCGAAGTAGCCGGTGCCGCGGACCTTGATCGGGTTGCCCTTCTCGTCCTGCCCGGTCACCTCGGCGTAGTCCGGGCGGGCCAGCGGCGCGTACGCCGTCGGCACGGACAGGCAGCCCTCGTTGCTGTCGTCCAGCCGGCGCTTCTCGGCGGGCAGGTCGACCAGCTTGGGGTTGCAGACGACACCGACGTGCCGCAGGCCCTCGTCGTCGCCGCAGTCGTAGACGAAGACCTTCAGGTCGACGCCGATCTGGTTGGCGGCCAGGCCCACGCCCTCGGCGGTGCGCTGTGAGGCGAACATGTCCGCGACCAGCTGCTCCAGCTCGGGGCCGAACTCCGTGACGTCCCTGCACTCCTTGTGCAGCACCGGGTTGCCGACGACCGTGATCGGCCGCGACGTGCCCCGCTCGCGCCAGGCGGCCTCGCGCTCCTCGGTCTCCTGGGAGTCGATGACGAAGCCCTCGTCGTCCACGGGGAGCACGCCCGCGTGCTGCTGATCGGTGTCCTGCTGCGCCATGACCGACGTATGCCTTCCTGAAAACCGGGGTGTGATGCTGATACAGGGTACGGGGGACGCGCCCCTCCGGGGGCGCGGGGAACTGCGCGACCAGCCACGACGAAACCGGCACCCGGCAACGGCGTCAGCAGACCTCCTCGAGATCCCGCCAGTCCCGGGAGTCGGGGCTGTCGGCGACCCACCCGTCCAGCAACCCCCGCACCAGCGCGGCCGGCGCGGCCACGCCGCACTCCCGCTCCGGCACCCACAGCTGCCCGTCCGTCCGGTGCCCCAGCGGCCCCGGATGCCCCGGCTCGCTGTGGTCGTGCGGGTCGAGATGCTCACCGTCACCCTCGTCCGAGGGCATACGGGACTCCGAACACATACGGCACAGCAGGCGCACCGACGACGACCAGTCCTCGGCCGCGAAGCCCGCGTCGGCCGCGAGCTGCTCCAGGGCGTCCCGGTCCGCCTCCGTGGCGGCCTCCAGCAGCACCACCCAGGTCGGCACCGGCGAGGGCGCCCACAGCTCGATCTCGTCGAAGACCGGGTACGAGTGCCCGGCCGCGGTGGTCCGCTCGCCGTGCGGCACCCCGTCGTGCAGCACGACCTCGCCCCAGCGCCGCCCGGAGGACGGCAGCGGAATGGACAGCACCTCGATCCGGGCGGGGTCGAGGCGCCGGCCCCACACCACCTCGGCCTCCCCCTCGGGGGACAGCCGTACGGCCGCGCTGCCCAGGTCCATGCCCACCGGCTCACCGGCCGAGGTGCCCGCGCCCGGCGCCTGAAGCCCGTACGCCTGCCAGGCCCGCCGGGCCAGCGGCCAGTCCTGGAGGGCGGTGGCGGCGATACCGACGTTCCACCAGTCGGGCGCCCCGGTCTCCCGGTCCAGCAGCGCGACGGCACGCAGACCGGCCGCGCGCGCCTGCTCCCAGTCGTGCCGGAACTTGTGCAGCAGGGCGAGGTTGAACCAGGACTCCGACAGCCAGGGCTCCAGGTCGGCGGCACGTGTCAGCAGCGCGCCCGCGTCCTCGTACCGGCCATCGCCGATCAGGGTGAACGCGCGGTCTGTGGCCTGCCGCCAGGAGGCGGAGGGCCGGTGCCGTCCCTTGCCGAAGATCCTCACGATTCCCGCCTGCCAGTTCCTTGGAGTGGGCTGGCTAGTGCTGCCCCCCAACACCCTCTCATTCGCATCCAACCACGTACGGCTGGAAGGCCGCTCATTACCCATGGGTTACCCAGCCGAAGGCAAGGTCAGACTGTCTCTTGCGAGGACCCGGGCGAGCGATTCCACCACTTCGGGCGCGTACTCCTCCGCCGTGGCGAGCCGCAGTTCCTCCAGGGCCGTGAGGGGGCCGCCGGGCCCGGCGTCGCGCGCCTTCTCCTCGTAGGCGTTCACGGCCCGCACGATCCGGGCGGCGACGGGCTGCTCCCGGTAGGGGTCGGCCTGCCGCTCGACGACCACGGCGACCGCCGCGTCGACCCCGGTCTGGCGCACGACCGCCCCGCCGAGCAGGGCGATCCGCCGCTGCTCGGCCGTGGGCAGCAGCGCGGTGGCGCCCGCCGGTACCGGGTCGACCAGGCTGAGCTGGCCGATGTCGTGCATCAGGGCCGCGTACTCCAGCACGGTCAGCTCGGGCCGGGTGAGCCCGAGGTCCCGGCCGACGGCTCGGCTGAGGCCCGCCACCCGCCGGGCGTGCCCCGCGGGGGTGTACCCGGCGATCTCGGTGGCGCGGGCGAGGGAGGCGATGGTCTGCCGGTTGGTGGTCCGCACGGCGGCGTACCGGCGGAAGGACAGCTGGGTGAGCAGCAGCGGCAGGGAGAACACGGGCAGCGCCCACAGCCCGGCGACCGCGACCGCCAGCGCCATCACCGCGCCCGTGGCGCACACCGCCGAGCCGATGCCGAGGAGGGCGTGCAGTTCGTCACGCAGCAGCGGGCCGAAGGGCCATTCGGTCCGGGCGTGCGCCAGCGCGGCGGCGAGCACGGCGTCGCACAGCGCGGTGAGGGCGAGCAGGGCCAGGAGCAGCAGCGCGTACGCCGGACCGTGCCAGGCGTCGAACACGCCCCGGCTGTAGAGGGGTTGGAAGCACACGGCGGCGAACCCGACGGTGAGGACGCGCCGTGCGAGGTGGTCGAGCACGGGCCCCTGCCCGCGTGCGACGTGCGGCACGCTGCCGAGCAGGGCGGCCGCGAGGACGACGGCGACGACCTGGGTGACGCCGTGGTGGGTGGGCCGCCCGGCGTCCTCTCCGAGCAGCGCGTACGACAGGGCCCCGGCGGCCCCGAGCGGTGCGGCCTCCCGGACCCGGGCGCCGGTCCAGCGGCTGAGCTCCCCGACGGTCACGAGCACGCCGAAGGCGAGCGCGGTGGGGCGCTCCTGGAGGCCCGTCCGGCAGGTGACGGCGAGGGAGCCCGCGGCGAGGAGGGCGGCGGCGGTGTGGATGAGGACCGTCAGCGGTGGACGGCGGCTCATCGGTGGGCTCTCGGGCGGTCGGCGACGGGCGCCGCCGGTGCCGGGACGGGCGGCTGCTCCTGTGCGGTGACCGCCGGGTGCCAGCCGTGGCGGCCGAGCGCCCGCACCAGTGCGGTGACCATCCGCGGGTCGAACTGCGAGCCCGCGCACCGCTGAAGCTCCTCCAGAGCGACCGGCACGGGCCGGGCCCGCCGGTAGGAGCGCGTGGACGTCATGGCGTCGAAGGCGTCCGCCACGGCCACCACCCGCGCCGACTCCGGGATCTGGACGCCCACCAGCCCGTACGGGTAGCCGCTGCCGTCCAGCCGCTCGTGATGGTGCAGGACGGCGGCGCGGGCCTCACCCAGAAAACCGATTCCGCGCACCATCTCGTGGCCGTACTCGGGGTGCAGCTCGATCACCCGCCGCTCCTCGGGAGTCAGCGGTCCGTCCTTGCGCAACAGCCGTGTGGGGACGCCGAGTTTGCCCACGTCGTGCAGGATTCCGGCGAACCGCAGCACCTCGGTGCGCCCGTCGTCCAGGCCGAGTTCACGCGCGATCATCATCGACGCCTGGCCGACGCGCTCGCTGTGGCCGCGGGTGTACTCGTCCTTGATGTCGACGGCCTGTACGAGCGCGCGGATCGTCGCCTGGTGGGCGGCGCGCTCGCGGTGGTACTGCGCGAAGGCCCACCAGGACACGCACATCGGGAGCAGCACGAGCAGCGCGGCGACGGGGCCGTACGGGCTGCGCCACAGGACGGCCATCATCAGCCCGGCGAGCCCGTGCACGGCGACCGGCGCGAGGGAGCGCGCGAACAGTCCGCGCCAGGCCCGGCGCAGCGGCACGCCCTCGGCGAGCGCGCGGATCCCGCCGTCCAGGGCGGTCAGCACCAGGGAGAACGTGAGCACGGCGGCACCGGCGGGCACCAGCACGTACGGGAAGTCGGAGGCCACGACCGCGTCCCGCCCGCCCAGTGACCAGTGCACCCGGCTCGCCGCCCAGACACCGAGGACGAGCTGGGCGGCCCGCCAGATCCGGCGCGCCTGCCGCGGCCGCTGGTGGACCCGGGAAAGCAGCGCCCCCGGCAGCGCGACCAGGGCGGCGGCCGGCGGGGGCAGCAGGAAGGCCCCGGCGAGGAGCACGGGGTAGAACGTTCCGGCGAAGCGCCAGCGGGCGGCGGCCTGCTCGCAGCAGGCGTAGAGCGCGGCCAGCAGTGCGACCGCCCACCAGGGTGTGTGCGTGGCGGGCAGCGGCAGCAGGCACAGCAGGGCGCCCAGGACCGTGCAGGCCACGTACGCACGTGCCCGTGCCGGAACCGCCTCCATCACGCCCCTCCGCCGGCCGATGCTGCTCAGGCTGAGGAGCGTAGAGGGGCTGCAGGGGGCCGCGGGGCCGGGAACGGTGGATTAGCACGTTCGAGTGACGGCAGCCCGTTCCAGGCGCGCCCGGCGGGAGTTCCGTGCCCCGGGCGGGAGTTCAGGACTCCTGCGGGCTCGCGGTGATGTCGTGCTCGGGGACCGCCTGGCCGGAGCGGATCAGATCGATCCGCCCCATGACCTTGGACCTCAGGTCCGTCGGCACGTCGTCATGTCCGCAGCACCGCTTCACGAGCTTCTTCACGGCCTGCTCGAGGCCGTACTTCTCGAGACACGGCGAGCACTCCTTGAAGTGCTGCTTGAACTTGTCGCGATCGACTTCCGGCATCTCACTGTCGAGGAACTCGTAGAGATGATCGAGGACTTCACTGCAGTCCGTCTCGTGCGGCTCTCCGCAGCTCATGAGCCCGAGCCTTTCGCTTCGTTCGACTCTCCGGCGCCGGCCGGGACGAGCCCGCGCTCACGGGCGTAGTCCTCGAGCATGCCGCGCAGTTGACGGCGGCCCCGGTGCAGCCGGGACATCACCGTACCGATGGGTGTCCCCATGATGTCCGCGATCTCCTTGTACGCAAAGCCCTCTACGTCGGCGAGGTAGACGGCGATGCGGAATTCCTCGGGGATCGCCTGGAGCGCTTCCTTCACGTCCGAGTCCGGCAGATGGTCGAGCGCCTGCGACTCCGCGGAGCGCAGACCCGTCGACATGTGCGACTCGGCGCGGGCGAGCTGCCAGTCCTCGATCTCCTCGGCCGCGGAGCGCTGGGGTTCACGCTGCTTCTTGCGGTACGAGTTGATGAACGTGTTGGTGAGGATCCGGTACAGCCACGCCTTGAGGTTGGTGCCCTCGCGGAACTGGTGGAAGGACGCGTACGCCTTGGCGTACGTCTCCTGCACCAGGTCCTCGGCATCAGCCGGGTTACGCGTCATGCGCAGCGCGGCCGAGTACATCTGGTCGAGGAATTCGAGCGCGTCCCGCTCGAAGCGCGCGCTGCGCTCCGAGGTCGACTCCGCGCTGATGCCCTGGCCCTCGGGCTGCTCCGCCTGGCCGTTGTCGGTCCCTGCGTCGGTCCCAGTGACCGGACCCACCTCCTCAAGATTCCGGGCGGAGCCGAAACCGGTCCCACCAGAATCGGAGGATAGACGACGACCCGTCCCGCCCGCCCCTCGAATAGGGGTGGTCTTGGCCGCAGTCAGCACCGTCCAGTCCAGGTCAGTGCGGCTGCCGCGGCTCGGACATGCGGTCGAACCCATGCGGCTGACTTCCTCTCCGAAGACGTCGGTGCTGGTGTTTCAGCACTTCTGTCGGGCACAACAGAGCTCCGGGCCGCAACATTCCCGGGCCGTCACAGCAGTGACCCGGTCCACTCGGCGACCGCGTCCGTGATGATGGCCACGGCGTCGTCCTGGGTGACCGACGCCTTCTTCGGCACCGCGAAGCCGTGATCGCCGTAGGGCACCTCGGTCAGCTCGTAGGTCCCGGCGGGGAACTCCTCCGGCTTTCCGAAGGGGTCGTTCCCGCCCTGGACGACCAGGGTGGGCACCCCGGAGCCGAGCAGTTCCCCGGCGCGGGACTTCTCCGGGCGGCCCGGCGGGTGCAGCGGGAAGCTGAGGGCGAGGACGGCGTGCGCGCCGAGTTCGGTGGCCGTACGGCAGGCGACGCGGGCGCCGGCGCTGCGTCCGCCGGAGACCACCGGCAGGCCGGGGCGGGCCAGCGCGGGCCAGATGCCGCGCCAGCCGGTGTCCAGGGTCTTCGGCGGCGTCGCGACCTTCTTGCCGGCCACCCGCCAGGGCTGCTCCACGAGGGCGACGGTCACGCCGTGCCGGGGCAGCACCTGGGCGAGCGCCCGCAGGTCCCGCGCCTCGATGCCGCCGCCCGCGCCGTGGCTCACGGCCAGCACGAGCCGTGCCTGCCGGGCCGGATGCCAGGTGATGCGGGCGTCCCCCGCCTCCGTGCCCATGATCTCGGTCGTCACGTCATAAGAGGTCGTCACGTCAGAAGAGTGTGCCCTCTTCCGGCCCTTCCAGCTCCTTCAGCAGCTCGGGGCCGTTGTTGCGGACGTTGCTGACGGCGGTGGACACCGGGTAGGCGCGCATCAGGCCGGGCGGCGGCGGGGCCAGCAGCTCGCGCAGGCCGTCGACGTCGGTGCGGGAGGGGTCGAGCCAGGAGTCCCAGCGGTCCGCGGTGAGCATCAGCGGCATCCGGGGGTGGATCTCGGCCAGCGTGTGCGGTCCCTCGGCCGGGGACACGGCGAGCGGGCTCGTCTCCGCCTCCGTGGTGATGACCGAGCAGGTCACCCACCAGGCCTGCGGGTGGTCGTCCGGCAGGGTCTTGTCCCGCCAGAACTCGTACAGCCCGGCCATCGCGAAGACCGAGCCGTCGGCGGGCAGCACGAAGTAGGGCTGCTTGCGCGGCCGCTTCGTCTTCCCCTCCACCTCCAGGTCGCGCTCCTGCGTGCCGGTGACCCACTCGTAGTAGCCGTCGGCGGGGATGATGCAGCGGCGGGAGGAGAAGGCCCGCTTGTACGACGGCTTCTCGTGGACGGTCTCCGCACGGGCGTTGATCATCCGGGCGCCGCCCTCGGGCGTCTTCGACCAGCTCGGCACCAGCCCCCACTTGAGCTTGCGGAGCTGGCGAACCGGCCGCGGTTCGTCCACGTCCTTAAGAGGGCGGTCGAGAACGGCGTAGACCTCCTTGGTCGGGGCCACGTTGTAGTCGGGCGCCAGGGTCTCCTCGGGCTCCCACTTCTCGATCTCAAAGATTCCTGCGAGATCCTCTGGCCTACGACTCGCTGCATACCGTCCGCACATACGTGCCACACTGCCAGATCCGCCGAGAGCTACGGGAGCCAAAGCCACTGATGGACAGCACCGCCTCCTCACTCGCCTCCCTCTGGGACCGGGTCTTCGGCACCCAGCCCGACCCCGACCTGTGGGTGGTGATCGCGACGCTGGTCGCTGCGCTCGCCGTGACCGTCCCGCACAACGTCTGGCGCCTCTCACGCAACGCCATCACCATCGCGCACGAGGGCGGCCACGGCCTGACGGCGCTGCTCACCGGCCGTCAGCTCACGGGCATACGGCTGCACTCGGACACCAGCGGCCTCACCCTGAGCCGCGGCAAGCCGCACGGCCTGGGCATGATCCTCACCGCGGCCGCCGGCTACACCGCTCCCCCGCTCCTCGGCCTGGGCGGCGCCGCCCTGCTCGCCGCCGGCCACATCACGCTGCTCCTGTGGCTGGCGACCGCGCTGCTCGTGGCGATGCTGGTGATGATCCGCAACGCGTACGGCGCCCTGACCGTGGTCATCGCCGGCGGCACCTTCCTCCTGGTGTCCTGGCTGGCCGGCCCCCAGGTGCAGGCTGCGTTCGCGTACGCGGTCGTCTGGTTCCTGCTGGTGGGTGGCGTCCGTCCGGCGTTCGAGCTCCAGGCGAAGCGCAGCCGTGGGGGTGCGGGCGACTCGGACGCGGACCAGCTTTCGCGCCTGACACACGTACCGGCCGGGCTGTGGCTCTTCCTCTTCCACGCGGTGTCGCTGTGCTCGCTGATAGGCGGGGGACGCTGGCTGCTCGAGGTGTGACCAGCCCCAACGGCGCCGCACCGGATGCACCGCCTCCTTATAAAGTGGGCCCATGGCCCCACAAGACGCACGTACCGCCCTCTGGCCCGCCCCCCACGCGAGCGGAGCCGTCGACGCGACGGTCCACGTACCGGGGTCCAAGTCGGTCACCAACCGCGCCCTCGTCCTTGCCGCCCTGGCGAGCGAGCCGGGCTGGCTGCGCCGTCCCCTCCGCTCCCGCGACACCCTGCTGATGGCCGGCGCCCTGCGCACCATGGGCGTCGACATCGTCGAGGGCGTGGGCCCCGACGGCACGGGCGAGACCTGGCGTGTGCTGCCCACCGGCCTGCGCGGCCCGGCCACGGTCGACGTCGGCAACGCCGGCACGGTCATGCGCTTCCTGCCCCCGGTCGCCGCGCTCGCGGACGGCCCCGTCCGCTTCGACGGCGACCCGAGGTCCTACGAGCGCCCCCTGCACGGCGTGATCGACGCCCTGCGCGTGCTCGGCGCCCGTATCGACGACGACGGCCGTGGCGCGCTGCCGCTCACGGTGCACGGCGGCGGGGCGCTGGACGGCGGCCCGGTGGAGATCGACGCGTCCTCCTCGTCCCAGTTCGTGAGCGCCCTCCTGCTCTCCGGCCCGCGCTTCAACCAGGGCGTCGAGGTCCGCCACACCGGCTCCTCCCTGCCCTCGCTCCCCCACATCCGCATGACCGTCGACATGCTGCGCGCGGTCGGCGCCCAGGTGGACACGCCGGAGTCGGGCGGCGAGCCGAACGTGTGGCGGGTGACGCCGGGCGCGCTGCTCGGCCGGGACCTGACCATCGAGCCCGACCTGTCCAACGCCCAGCCCTTCCTGGCCGCCGCGCTGGTGACCGGCGGCAAGGTCGTGATCCCCGACTGGCCGGCCCGCACCACGCAGCCCGGCGACACGCTGCGGGAGATCTTCACCGAAATGGGCGGTTCCTGCGAACTCACCGAGTACGGACTGGAGTTCACCGGTTCGGGTGCCGTTCACGGTATCGATGTGGACCTGGGCGAGGTGGGCGAGCTGACCCCGGGCATCGCTGCCGTCGCGGCCCTCGCGGACTCCCCCTCCACCCTGCGGGGCGTGGCTCATCTGCGGCTGCACGAGACGGACCGCCTGGCCGCGCTCACCAAGGAGATCAACGAGCTCGGCGGCGACGTCACCGAGACCGCCGACGGCCTGCAGATCCGCCCGCGCCGCCTGCACGGCGGCATCTTCCACACCTACGAGGACCACCGCATGGCGACCGCCGGCGCGATCATCGGCCTCGCGGTCGAGGGCGTGCAGATCGAGAACGTGGCGACGACGGCGAAGACCCTGCCGGAATTTCCCGAAATGTGGACCGGAATGCTCGGGGCGTAGGGGCGTTACGGACATGCGCCGCTACGGCAAGCACACCGACGAGGACGACATCCGCAGCCGCCCCAACCGCAAGGGCAACCGGCCGCGTACCAACATCCGGCCCAAGCACGAGGAGGCAGTGAAGGGCCTGGTCGTCACCGTCGACCGGGGCCGCCTCACCTGTCTCGTCGAGGACCGCGTGGTCACGGCGATGAAGGCCCGCGAGCTGGGCCGCAAGGCCGCGGTGGTCGGCGACCGGGTGGCCATCGTCGGCGACCTGTCCGGGGCCAAGGACACCCTCGCCCGTATCGTCCGCATCGAGCCGCGCACCTCGGTCCTGCGGCGCACCGCGGACGACGACGATCCCTACGAGCGCGTCGTCGTCGCCAACGCCGACCAGCTCGCCATCGTCACCGCCCTCGCCGACCCGGAGCCGCGCCCGCGCCTGATCGACCGCTGTCTGGTGGCGGCGTACGACGGCGGTCTCGACCCGCTGCTCGTCCTCACCAAGTCCGATCTCGCCTCGCCCGACGAACTCCTGGAGATGTACGGGGCGTTGGGCGTGCCGTACGTCGTGACGAGCCGTGAGGAACTGGAGAGCGGCGCGGCGGTGGAACGCGTCCGCAAGCAGCTGGACGGCAAGATGACGGCGTTCGTCGGGCACTCGGGCGTGGGCAAGACGACCCTGGTCAACGCGCTCGTCGCGCAGGAACGGCGACGCAGTACCGGCATCGTCAACGCCGTCACGGGCCGCGGCCGGCACACCACCACCTCGGCACGCGCGATCCCCTTGCCGGACAGTGCGGGCTGGGTCGTCGACACCCCTGGCGTGCGCTCCTTCGGCCTGCACCACGTGGACCCGTCCCGGGTCATCAAGGCCTTCCCCGACCTGGAGCCCGGCACCGAGGGCTGCCCGCGTGCGTGCAGTCACGACGAGCCGGACTGCGCGCTGGACCAGTGGGTGGCCGACGGACACGCCGACCCGGCCCGCCTCTACTCCCTGCGGCGACTGCTGTCGACCCGTGAGCGGACGGACGGCGACTGAGCCTCGGCAAGGCGACTGATCTCAGCGGTGTTTGTGAGTGCGCGAGCCCGGTAAGTGCATAATCGCACCGAGCCGGACATACGGGAGGACAGCACATGGCGTGGCTGCTGGTGGTGGTGGCCGGGTTGCTCGAGACCGGTTTCGCCGTGTGCCTCAAGCTCTCGCACGGGTTCACACGGCTGTGGCCCACGATCGCGTTCTGCATATTCGCGCTCGGCAGCTTCGGTCTGCTGACCCTGTCCCTGCGGAAGCTCGACGTCGGCCCCGCCTACGCCGTGTGGACCGGCATCGGCGCGGCCGGCACCGCGATCTACGGCATGATCTTCCTGGGCGACCTGGTCTCCACCCTCAAGCTCGTCTCGATCAGCCTGGTCATCGTGGGCGTGATCGGCCTGCAGCTGTCGGGCTCGGCGCACTAGGAACGCCCCGTCACACCGCCTGCGGCCGGGGCAGCGCCGTGCGGACCAGGTCCCCGACGCCCCCCTCGCCCGGTGGGGCCGCCACGCAGGACAGGGCGATCCGCATCACCAGCTCGCAGGAGCGGGCCAGTTCCGCGGTGTCCGACTTCAGCGCCCCGGGCCCCGACAGCACGGCCACGGCCCGGTCGCGGACCATCGCCACGAAGTCGCCGGGCGACGGCAGCGGGCCGTCCGCCCGCCGCTGCGCCGGCACCGCCGAGGAGGACGGGACCGCGGAGAGCGTCGGCGAGGGCAGGCGCTCGCTCCAGCAGCCGGTCAGCATGGCCCGTACCAGTGCGTTGTCGCGGGCGGTGAAGGCGGTCCACTCGGCGGTCGCGGTCAGCCGCTCCCGGGCGTCACCGTGTGTGGCGAGCGCGCGCTCGACTCCGGCGAGATACGCGTCCGCCTCCCTTCTGACCAGGGCCCGGGCGAGACCTTCCTTGCTGCCGAACTCGTTGTAGAGCGTCTGGCGGGACACTCCCGCCACCGCGGCGACGTCGACCATCCGCACGGCGGACCACGGCCGGCGTGCGAGCGCCGCGTACGCGGCGTCCAGTAGGGATTCCCGCGCTGCAGGCATCTTCGCCTCCCTGGGGCGAGCAGCTCTGCGCCCAGATTTGACGCGCCCGGGGGCACTGTCAAGGGTTCGCGAGCGCGCACGGGGGGCGCCCTTCGGCCACTGTGTGCCCGCGAGATGCCGCGGGGATGCCGACGATGTGCCGCCAAAACGTAAGCGGGGGCCGCTGGCCCCGTCCCAACCTCGGTGGATAGCGTTCGTTCCATGCCGGACTACCTCGACGACCTCCGCTTCGCCCACGTCCTCGCCGACGCCGCGGACGCGACCACCATGAACCGCTTCAAGGCCCTCGACCTCAAGGTCGAGACGAAGCCGGACATGACCCCGGTGAGCGAGGCGGACAAGGCGGCGGAAGAACTCATCCGCGGCCAGCTCCAGCGCGCCCGCCCACGCGACGCGGTCCTCGGCGAGGAGTACGGCCTGGAGGGCACCGGCCCACGCCGGTGGGTGGTCGATCCCATCGACGGCACCAAGAACTACGTCCGCGGTGTGCCGGTGTGGGCCACCCTGATCTCCCTGATGGAGGCGGGCGAGACCGGTTTCCAGCCGGTCGTCGGCGTGGTCTCCGCCCCGGCGCTGGGCCGCCGCTGGTGGGCCGCGAAGGGGCACGGCGCGTTCTCCGGCCGCAGCCTCTCCTCGGCCTCCCGCCTGCACGTCTCCCGCGTCTCGAAGCTGACGGACGCCTCCTTCGCGTACTCCTCCCTGACCGGCTGGGAGGACCAGGGCCGGCTCGGCGGCTTCCTGGACCTGTCCCGCGAGGTGTGGCGCACGCGCGCGTACGGCGACTTCTGGCCCTACATGATGGTCGCCGAGGGCTCGATCGACATCTGCGCCGAACCGGAACTCTCCCTCTGGGACATGGCAGCCAACGCCATCGTCGTCACCGAGGCGGGCGGCACCTTCACCGGCCTCGACGGCCGGCCGGGCCCGCACAGCGGGGACGCGGCAGCATCGAACGGCCTGCTGCACGACGAGTTGCTGGGGCATCTCAACCAGCGCTACTGAGAAGCACGAGGTCACTCCGCGCGCCCTGAACTGGACGCACGCGCCCTCTTGTTGACCCACGCTTTACCTGCGACTCTGAGAGTCCCCACTCTTGTGAACTTGTGAATTCCTGAACTAGCGGACCGGGAGACCGGTATCCGCCGGTCACCGGGGATTCCCTAGGAGGTGGCTCCAGTCCATGCTCGTCCGCGACGCCATGAGCACGGTGGTCCTCACCATCGGCCCTGCCCACACCCTCCGCCAGGCCGCCGCCCTGATGTCCGCCCGTAGGGTCGGCGCGGCCGTGGTCCTCGACCCCGACGCCGGCGGCATCGGGATCCTCACCGAACGGGACATCCTCAACTCCGTCGGCCTCGGCCAGGACCCCGACACCGAACGCGCCCACGCCCACACCACCACCGACGTCGTCTTCGCCGCCCCGTCCTGGACGCTGGAGGAGGCGGCCCGCGCCATGGCCCACGGCGGATTCCGCCACCTCATCGTCCTCGACGGCGGCGAGCCCGCCGGAATCGTCTCCGTCCGCGACATCATCCGCTGCTGGGCACCGGTCCGGCAGCACGTGCCCGCCTGAGCAGGCAGGGGGACCCTCGAACAGGTTGGACTCAGTCCAAGTCGAGCAGAGATCCAAAGTCACACCTGTTCGGAAAATGGTCCCCCTGCTGTTAGGCTGGGCCTCATGAGCGACCTTCTGGATCGGCTGCGCGGACGCGGATGGCGCATGACCGCGCAGCGGCGCGTCGTGGCCGAGGTCCTCGACGGCGATCACGTTCACCTGACGGCCGACGAGGTTCACACCCGGGCCGTCGCCAAGCTGCCCGAGATCTCCAGGGCGACCGTCTACAACACGCTGGGCGAGCTGGTCACCCTCGGCGAGGTCCTCGAGGTCTCCACCGACAAGCGCGCCAAGCGGTACGACCCGAACGCGCACCGGCCGCACCACCACCTGGTCTGCGCCCGCTGCGGCGCGATCCGCGACGTCCACCCCGGCGGCAACCCGCTCGCCGACCTCCCCGACTCGGAGCGCTTCGGCTTCGCGGTCTCGGACGTCGAGGTGACGTACCGCGGCGTCTGCCCGGACTGCGCGGCGGCCTGAGCCCGATCACGGAACTTCACCGGAGCCCCGGCACCCCTTGAGGTGCCGGGGCTCTCCGTTGCCCATGGTGTTGGACGCCGTCGACCACAGACGCACCGAGGGCCGGAATCCATTTCTGGATTCCGGCCCTCGGCCTTCAGTAGCGGGGACAGGATTTGAACCTGCGACCTCTGGGTTATGAGCCCAGCGAGCTACCGAGCTGCTCCACCCCGCGTCGACGAACGCAACGTTACGTCAAGGACGCGACCAGAGGCAAATCCTTTGGACCGCACGCCAAAACCGCACGTCAAGGGGCTGCCCGCAGCACCGGTGAGGGCTACGCCGACAGCTCCTCGCGCAGCGCGTCCCGCAGCCGGGCCGCACGCTGCGACACCTCCGCCGGCCCCAGCGTGACCGCGCGGTCCGCCCAGCGCTGCCCCTCGGCCAGCTCACCCCGACGCGCGTAGACGAGGGCCAGGCGGAGCGCCGCCCGTCCGTGACCGGCGTCGGCGGCCCGGGTCCACCACACGGCGGCCTCGGGCTCGCTGCCCTCGCGGGCCAGCAGCAGGCCCAGGTTGAAGGCGCCGTTGCGGGACCCGGCCTCGGCCGCCTCCCGGTACCAGCGGGCGGCCTCCACCACGTCCCCGCGGGCCGCGGCGAGCATGCCGACCCGCACCTGCGCACGCCGGTGGCCCTGCGAGGCCGCCCGCTCGTACCACTCCTCGCACTCGGTCCGCTCGTGCGCGGGCTCCCCCAGCTCGTGCGCGGGCTCGGGCGGCCGGCGGGCGTCCAGGACCGTCGCCAGCCGGTACGCGGCCTCCGCACTGCCGCCGCCCGCCGCACACCGCAGATGCCGCTCCGCCGCGTGCTCGTCGCCGTCCCGCAGCCGCGCGATGCCGACCTGGAGCGCCGCCTCCGTGTGCCCGGCGGCCGCGGCGCGCTCGTACCACCGGAGCGCGGCCGCGGCGTCCTCCTCGGTGCTGCGCCCGGCGTGCAGGATGCCCAGGTTGAACGCGGCGTCCACGCTCCCGGCCTCGGCGGCCTTGGAGAACCACGGCTCGGCGCCGGCGGTGTCCCCGCCCTGCAGCAGCAGGATCGCGAGCGCGTTGGCCGCCTCGCGGTGCCCGGCGTACGCGGCCCGGCGGTACCACTGCTCGGCCTGCGCGGTCCGCCCCTGGTCGGCGCAGAGCAGCCCGAGGTTGTACGCGCCGTTGTCGTCCCCGGCGTCCATCGCCGCCCGGTACCAGCGCTCGGCGGTCTGCGTCTCGCCGCGCTCGGCGTGCAGCGCGCCGAGCGCGTTGGCGGCGTTGCCGTCGCCGTCCTGGGCGGCCCTGAGCCACCACACGGCGGCGCTCTCGGTGTCGCCGGCGTCCCGCAGCAGGAAGCCGAGCGCGCAGGCGGCGCGCGCCTCGCCGTCCTTGGCGGACGTCAGATACCAGCGGCCGGCCTCCTTGAGCTCGCCGCGTCGCTCCAGGATCGCGCCGAGGTGCAGCGCGGCCCGCCGGTGTCCGCGCGCGGCGGCCTGCCGGTAGAACTGCTCGGCCTCGGCCAGCAGTTCGACACCGTTGTCACCCCCGCTCTCGCCCTCGAGCGCCGCACGGCGATCGATCGCGCGCGCCAGCCGGTACGCCGCCTCACGGTGCCCGTGCTCGGCGGCGGTCCGCATCCACTCCTCGGCCCCGGCGTCCCCGCGGTGCTCCAGCAGATCGGCCAGCGCGTAGGCGCCCAGGGCGTGGCCCTGCTCGGCGGACTGGCGCAGCCAGTACTCGGCGGCCGGCTCGTCCCCGCGCTCACGGTGGTGGCGCCCCAGCGCGTGCGCGGCCGCGGCGGATCCGGCGACGGCGGCGATCCGCCACCAGCCGGCGGCCTCGTCGGCGTACCCGCGCTGGTGGAGGAGGACTCCCAGGTTGTTGGCGGCGGCACGGTCTCCCGCCGCCGTGGCAGCACGCAACTGGGGCTCGGCTCCGTCGAGATCACCGCGGCGCAGCAGCATGGCCCCGAGGACGCTCATCGCCTCGACGTCGCCGGTCTCGGCGGCGAGCCGCCGGCGAAGTTCCTCGACGGCCTCCTCAGCCACCTCCCCGGCTTCGTCCGGTTCGGAAGGCTGCACAAATCGCCCTGTCTCGAACAGAGTTGCCTTGTCCCCCATAACGTCCATCGTCGCACCACCTGCAACCCGGGTACACCTGGTATACCGCAGCCAGTGAGGTCACTTCAGCGTTTTGTCGACATGCCCACAGAGAGACAAGTCAAACACAGATCGCCCAACTCCCCGAGAGGGCACGGCCGTCCCTCGCACCGGCACATGCGTTCGCACACCACGAAGGCCCGGATCCTGATGGATCCGGGCCTTCGACTTCAGTAGCGGGGACAGGATTTGAACCTGCGACCTCTGGGTTATGAGCCCAGCGAGCTACCGAGCTGCTCCACCCCGCGTCGTTGTGTGCCAACCGTACCACGACGCGGGGCGGACTTGATCAGCGGCGGCCGGCTACCCGCTGGGACTGCCGCTCGGTTTCGGGCTGCCGCTCGGCTTGGCGCTGCTGGTGGGCTTGGCGCCGGAGGTCGGCTTGGCGCTGCTGCCACCTGTTGTCTTGTCAGCCTTGGACTGCGCGTCCTCAGCCCTCTGCAGCGCGTCCTGCAGATCCTTCTGCGCCTTCCCGTACGCCTGCCAGTCACCCTTCTTCAGGGCCTCCTGGCCGGCGTCGAACGCCTTCTGGGCGTCGTTCAGCGCTTGCTGGACCGTCGGGTTGCTGGACGTCGGCGGTGGGTTGTTCCCCTGGTCCGACGACGGCGGGGTCGAACTCTCCGCTCCGAAGACCTTGTTGAGGGCCTCGTCGAGGGTGTTCTCGAAGGCCGTCTTGTCGCCGTAGCTGACGAGCACCTTGCGCAGCAGCGGGTACTTCAGTCCACCACCGCGTACGTAGACCGGCTCCACGTAGAGCAGTCCTCCGTCGAGCGGCACCGTCAGCAGGTTGCCGTACTCGATGTCGGAGTCGCCGCCCTTGAGGAGCTTGATGGACTCGGCGATGTCCTGTTCGGAGTTGAACTGGCTCTGGACCTGTTTGGGTCCGTCGACCGTCGTACTCGTCGGCAGTTTCAGGACTCTGATCTTGCCGTAGTCACTGCTTCCCGCCTCGGCGTCGATCGTCATGAACGCGCTGAGGTTGTCCCGGCCGTTGGGTGTGAACGTCGTCGTCAGCGAGAACGCCTGCGACGACTGGTCGGGCATCTTCATGCTCAGGTAGTACGGCGGTACCGCGCTGCCCGACTTGTTGGTCGGGTCGTCCGGCACCTGCCACACCTCGCTGCCGCTGAGGAAGGTGGTCGGGTTGGTGACGTGGTAGCGCGTCAGCAGCTCGCGCTGGACCTTGAACAGGTCCTGCGGATACCGGAGATGGGCCATCAGGTCGGGGGAGATCGCGGTCCTGGGCTTCACCGTGTTCGGGAATGCCTTCATCCAGGTCTTGAGCACCGGGTCCTTGGTGTCCCACTGGTAGAGCTTGACCTCACCGGTGTACGCGTCGACGGTCGCCTTGACCGAGTTGCGGATGTAGTTGACCTGGTTCTGCTGGGCCACCACCGCGCGCGAGTTGTTGTTCGCGGTCAGCGAGTCGGCCGTCGTGTCACCGAGGGTCGTACGGGACGCGTACGGGTAACCGTTCGTCGTCGTGTACGCGTCGACGATCCACTGGATGCGGTGGTTGACCACCGCCGGATAGGCGTCGCCGTCGATGGTCAGCCAGGGCGCCACCGCCTCGACGCGCTCCTTCGGCGTGCGGTTGTACAGGATGCGCGAACCCTCGCCGATCGCACCGGAGTAGAGGATCTGCGGCTCGTTGAACGCCACCGCGTACGCCGCCCGGTTGATCGGGTTGGCGAGGTTGACCCCGCTCTTGCCCCTGTAGCTGGTGGTCTTCTCACCGCTGTCGTCGGAGTAGTCGATCTCCTTCTGGGGACCGCCGACGATCGAGTACGTGGTGGTCTTCTCGCCGTAGTAGACCTGCTGTTCGTAGGTCCCCAGGGTGCCCCTGGACGGCAGGTCGTACTCAGTGAAGACCGGCTGGCCGTTGGCGTCTGCGTCGGTGCCCTTGGCGGCAACCACCCCGTAGCCGTGGGTGTAGCGGAAGTGGTCGTTGATCCAGTTGTTCTTCGGAATGCCGTTGAGGTTCAGCTCGCGCAGACCGATGACCGTGTCCTGGTCCTTGCCGTCCTTGGTGTACCGGTCGACGTCCAGGTTGGTCGGGAACGCGTAGTAGTTCCTGATCTGCTGGAGCTGCTGGAACGTGGGCGAGACGATGTTCGGGTCCAGGATGCGGATGCTCGCCGTGGAGTCGACGTCGTCGCGCAGCGTGGACTTGTCCTTGGTCTTGCTCGTCCCCGAGTAGTCCGTCACCTTGGCGCCGTCGATGCCGTACGCCTCACGCGTCGCCTTGAGGTTCTTCTCGACGTACGGCGCTTCCTTGGCCTGCTCGTTGGGCTGGACCTGGAACTTCTGGACGATCGCCGGGTAGAGCCCGCCGATCAGGATCGCCGAGAGCACCATCAGGCCGAAGCCGATGACGGGCAGCTGCCAGGTGCGCCGCCACAGGGTCGCGAAGAACAGCAGCGCGCAGATGACGGCGATGCAGAACAGGATCGTCTTCGCCGGCAGGTAGGCGTTCGCGTCGACGTATCGCAGGCCCGTCCAGTTGTCCGTCGCCTTGAAGTCGCTGGACTTCACCGCGAGGCCGTACCGGTCGAGCCAGTACGCGACCGCCTTCAGGGCGACGAAGAAGCCGATCAGCACCGACAGATGTCCTGTCGCGGCGGCGGTGGCACGCGCGCCCGGGGAGGTGATCCTGAGCCCGCCGTACAGGTAGTGCGTGACTGCGGCGGCGATCAGGGACAGGATCGCCGCCGCGAAGCCGAAGCCCAGCAGGAAGCGGTACCAGGGCAGGTCGAAGGCGTAGAACGAGACGTCGAGGTGGAACTGCGGGTCCTTCTGGTGGAAGGGCACGCCGTTGACCCACATCAGCCAGGTGCGCCACTGGCTCGATGCCGAGGCACCGGCGATCAGTCCCACCAGGGCGGTGATTCCGAGCAGCAGCCAGGTCTTGTACGGCGCGATGCCCATCCGGTAGCGGTCCAGGCTCTGCTGCTCCATCGACATCGCGCTCAGCGGCGGCCGCATGCGGTGCGCCAGCCAGATGTTGAAGCCGACCGCCAGCGCCATCAGCAGGCCGAAGACGAAGAACAGCCCGATCTTGGTCCACAGCGTGGTGGTGAAGACGGACGAGTACTTCACGGAGCGGTACCAGAGCCATTCGGTCCAGAACCCCGCGAACATGGTGAACGCCATGCCGAGGACGGCCAGCACGCCCAGTGTCATGAGCAGGGTCCGGACACGCCGGGACGGGCGGCCCACTCTGATCCGCGGCCCTGTCGGGCCTCCGCCGCGGTCCGGCATCTGGAAAGCCAAGGTGCGCACCTCGAAGTTCGCTGTCGATACGTCAGGCCCGCGTCTTCACGGGTCTGCCGTGGCCCCCCGTGATCGTGGGCCCACACCTATGCAACTTACTCACCGTTTACTCGGTTCCCGATTCCGGCCATGAACGAGGCAGGATTGTGACCATGTCCAACACTCCCATGGCAGCGAACCCGCTCACCCGGGCCGTCCTCGAGATCGACGAGTACACCTCCGGCCTCGGCTGGGACCAGCCCGCCCGCCTCTTCGCCCTCGTAGACACCGCTCGGCTGCGGTCCCAGGAACCCGCCCTCGCGGCCCAGCTCGGCCTGGAGGACGGCACCGAGGCCGGTGGTCTCACCCCGATCGAGCAGGACGAGATCCCGGCTGGGAAGCCGCTGGACGAGTTCCTCGCCACGATCGCCTGGCCCGACGCGGTGGCCGGCTGCGCGCTCACGGTGGAGCGGCTGATGCTGCCGCCGTCCGCCGAGGCCCAGGTTCCCGAGAACCTCGACGAGGCCGGACTGGCCAAGTGGGTGGCGGACCACCCGGAGCGCCAGGAGGTCCGCATGACGGTCGCGGTGCTGCGCGACGGTGCCCGCGACTCGGCCCTGCGTCTGCGCGAGAAGGACGCACCGACGGAGGTCCTCACGGGCTCCGAGCTGGTGCCGGGTCTGGCGCAGGCCCTGGCGGCGACCTTCGAGGAGTAGCGGACAGCCCGGCGGCGTCCTACTTTGCCGTGCACTTCGGCAGGTCGGACGTCTTGCCCGCGCGGAGGTCCTTCAGCGCGCCGAGGGCATCGTCGATGGTGTTCACCTTGATCAGGGTGAGTCCGCCGGGGGTGTCCTTGGCAGCGGCCGAGCAGTTGTCGGCCGGCGTCAGGAAGTACTGCGCGCCCTTGTCGCGCGCGCCGACCGTCTTCATCTGGATGCCGCCGATCGGGCCGACCTTGCCGTCGTCGTCGATCGTCCCGGTGCCGGCCACGAACTTGCCGCCGGTCAGGCTGCCGGGCGTGAGCTTGTCGTAGAGGCCGAGCGAGAACATCAGGCCGGCGCTCGGCCCGCCGACGTCGGCGAGCTTGATGTCGATGCTGAACGGGAACGTGTGGTCCGTCCCGGCCGAGATCCCGACGATGGCGCGCTTCTTGCCCTTGTCGTCGGAGGTCGTGGTAGTGATCTTGATCTTCCGCGTGCTGGTCGCCGTCTTGTTCTGCTTCTCGGCGGCGGCCTGCTCCTTGGCGGGCACGACGGTGAACACGACGTCCTGGCCGGGCTTGTGCTTGGTCACCAGCTTGGCGACGTCGTCCGGCTGCTTCACGGCCGTGCCGTCCACGGCCTTGACGACGTCACCGGCGTGCAGCTTGCCCTGCGCCGGGGAGCCCTTGACCACCGCCGAGACGATCACCCAGGTCTTCACCGGGACGTGCAGCTCCTTCAGGGCGGCGACCTTGGCGCTCTCCTGGGACTGGCTGAACTCCTCGGCGTTCTCCTGCGTCGACTGCTCCTCGGTCTTGCCGTCCGGGTACAGCGTCTCGTGCGGGACGACCTTGCTGTCGTGGGCGAGCCATCCGTAGACGGCCTCGACGAGGTTCATCCGGTAGTCGGCGCTGGTGACCCGCACGGTGGTCATGTTCAGGTTGCCGCTGGTCGGATAGGTCTTGCGCCCGGAGATCTGCAGCACCGGCTCGCCGTCGTGGTTCCCGAGCGTGTTCACCGTCGGTCCCGGGGACATCTCCGAGTACGGCACGGGGATGAACACTCCCGCGCACAGGAGCGCGATCAGCATCAGGGTGGAGGCGAGCATCGTCGCGGTGCGGCGTGGCATGCCAAGACAGTACGGGACGGCCCTGTCAGCGGACCGTCAGCCCCACCACTGTCGTCTCACGTACCGGAGTCCGACCGCTCCATGGCCTCTCGGAACCGGGCATACCCGGTGAGCTCGGGACCGTCGTTGCGCTGCTTGCGCGTCCGGCCGGCCCAACTGCCCCACAGCCCGGCCCCGATCGCAGCGAACAGCGGGATCAGCAACCAAAGAAGCGCACCCATGCCGACCTCCCAACCCCGGTGAGCGACCGCGCGAACCGACTGATCAGCAGATTAACCATCCGCACTGACAACGCTCACGGCAGGGGTGCGGTTACGCAACCCGAGGACGGCACAAGGGTGTTCAGCAGGCCCCCACCCACTCCTCGGTGCCGTCGGAGAAGGTCTGGTGCTTCCAGATGGGCACCTCGTGCTTGAGGTCGTCGATCAGCTTCCGGCAGGCGTCGAAGGCCTCGGCCCGGTGCGGGCACGACACGGCGACGACGACGGCGAGGTCCCCCACGCCCAGGTCACCGATCCGGTGCACGGCGGCCAGCGCCCGCACCGGGTACTCGGCGACGACCTTCTCGGCGATCCGCCGCATCTCGGCCTCGGCACTGGGGTGGCACGAATAGCCGAGCTGATCTACGTCCGTGCCCCCGTCGTGGTTCCGCACGGTGCCCACGAACAGGGCGATCCCGCCGGCCGCCTCGTCCCCGACGGCCGTGAAGACCTCGTCCAGCGAGAGCGCGGTCTCCCGGACGGCGATCAGCTTGATGGGCTCCTGCGCAGCGTGCTCGCCGGGATGGTCGTTCGTGGGTGCCATACCCCCATCGTGCCGCACGCCGCTGACACCACGGAATAGACGATTCGACCGGCACGCGTGCGTGGAGGCTTGGAGTGTTCTACAGGGGCGGCTGCAGAGGGCGCCTGAAAGGGCACGTCGGAAAGGGCGCGCCAGGCAGGCCGCCCTCAGATGCGGCGCCGCGCCTTCCGCGCCCGGCGCACCACCGCCGCCGCGCCCAGCAGAGCCACCGTCGCGCCCGCCGCGCCCGCCGCCGTCGCGTCCTTGCGTCCGAGGCGGCGTCCGGCGACGGTGTGCCGCCCGGAGACCTCCCCCAGGAGTTCCGCGAGCACCTCCTCGTTGGTCCACCGGGGGCGCCAGCCCGCGTCGTGCAGCCGGCTTCCGCTCACGACCCAGGGGTACATCGTGTACGCCAGGTCGCCGGCCGGGGACGGCGTCAGCCCGATCCGGTGCAGCCGGGCGGCCGCCCCGAGGGCCACCGCGGACGGCAGCTCCATCCGCCGGATCCCGCTGAGCTCCTCGACCTCCTCCTGCTCCAGCCATCCGTCACAGCCGACCGCGAGTTCCCCTTCGGCCTTCTCCAGGACGACGTACTCCAGGGCGCTGCACAGATCCTCGACGTGGCAGAACTGCCAGGCCGGCCGCGAATCGGCGACCACCAGCAGCCGGGGCGACTCGAAGTACCTGGTCAGTGCGGTGTCCGTGCCTCCGACCAGCACCGCGGGCCGTACGACGCTGACGTTGAGCCCCGGGTGCGCTCGGGGGGCACGCCGCGCGAGCCGCTCGATCTCCAGCAGGTCGCCGACGCCGGTGGCCTCGGCCGTCGCCCGCAGCTCGGCGTCCTCGGACAGCGGCAGCTCGTTGTCCGGCAGCGCCCCGTAGACCATCGCAGAGGTGCACAGGACGACCCGGTGGATCCCGGCCGCGGCCGCGGCGGTCAGCACGGTCTGCGTCCCGCGCACGTTGTAGGCCGTACGGGCGGCCGCGTCGGTCTCCAGATCCAGGTCGAGCGCCAGGTGCACCACGACGTCCGCGCCCCGCAGCTTGTCCGCGATGGCCGGATCCCGCACGTCCAGGATGTGCCACTGCGCCGCCTCGCACTCGCCGCGCCGCTCGTCGATGGCGATGACCTGCTTGATCTCGTCCGAGGCGACCAGACGTTCGGTCAGCAGGGCGCCGATGCCGGACGCGGCTCCGGTGACCGCGACGACGGGCCCGCGCACCGTCGGCGGGGTTGACTCGTTTCGCGCTGCGCGAACCTGCGGATCTGGGGAACTCACCGGGCGTCTCCAGCGGTTGTCTTCAGTAAGAACGCGTGTGACGCGTCCGTACCAGGTGGCATCCATCCTGCCGCAGGCCAAGAGTCGGCGAAGCACCGAGGCCCGAACCGCCCATGGTGTCTACGCTGGGTGGTGTTATCGGGCAGTCGTGCCGTCGGAGACAACCGGCGGCCTTACCAGCCGAGGAATCCCGTGAGTGACACCCCATTCGGATTCGGCCTTCCGCCGGAGGAGCCGGAAGACGGCGACGAGGGCAAGAAGAAGGACCAGGAGAGCGGTGGTGGTCAGGGCCCGGCCAACCCGTTCGGTTTTGGCGGGCTGCCCGGCGCGGGCGGCTTTGGCGGCCCCGGCGCGGACAATCCGCTCGCTGCCATGTTCGGATCGCTGAACCCCAACGACCTGGGCGCCGCCTTCCAGCAGCTGGGCCAGATGCTCTCGTACGAGGGCGGCCCGGTGAACTGGGACATGGCCAAGCAGATCGCCCGCCAGACGGTCTCCCAGGGCACCCCTGACGGCACCAAGGACTCGAGCATCGGCCCCGCCGAGCGCACCGCGGTCCAGGAGGCCGTCCGTCTGGCGGACCTGTGGCTGGACGACGCGACGTCGCTGCCGTCCGGCGCCGGCTCCGCGGTGGCGTGGTCCCGCGCGGAGTGGGTGGAGGCGACCCTGCCCGCGTGGCAGGAGCTCGTCGACCCGGTCGCCGAGCGCGTCGGCGCGGCGATGGGCGACGTCCTGCCGGAGGAGATGCAGGCCATGGCCGGCCCGCTGATCGGCATGATGCGCTCCATGGGCGGCGCGATGTTCGGCACGCAGATCGGGCAGGCCGTCGGCGTGCTCGCGGGCGAGGTCGTCGGCTCCACCGACATCGGCCTGCCGCTCGGCCCGGCCGGCAAGGCCGCGCTGCTGCCGGTGAACATCGAGGCGTTCGGCAAGGACCTGGGCGTTCCGCAGGAGGAGGTGCAGCTGTACCTCGCCCTGCGCGAGGCCGCGCACCAGCGCCTCTTCGCGCACGTGCCGTGGCTGCGCTCCCACCTGTTCGGCGCAGTCGAGGGGTACGCGCGCGGGATCAAGGTCGACACGGCCAAGCTGGAGGACGTGGTCGGCCAGTTCGACCCGCAGAACCCCGAGCAACTGCAGGACGCTCTCCAGCAGGGCATGTTCCAGCCGGAGGACACGCCGGAGCAGAAGGCGGCCCTGGCCCGTCTGGAAACGGCTCTGGCGCTCGTCGAGGGCTGGGTGGACGCGGTGGTCCACGCGGCCGCGAAGCCGCGTCTGTCGTCCGCCGACGCGCTGCGCGAGACACTGCGCCGCCGCCGCGCGACGGGCGGTCCGGCAGAGCAGACGTTCGCCACGCTGATCGGCTTGGAACTGCGCCCGCGCCGCCTGCGTGACGCCTCCCGCCTGTGGGCCTCGCTCACGGACGCGCGCGGAGTCGACGGCCGGGACGCCCTGTGGGCCCACCCGGACATGCTGCCGACGGCCTCCGATCTGGACGACCCGGACGGCTTCGTGCACCGGGAGCAGCTGGACTTCTCCGAGCTCGACAAGATGCTCGGCGAGGCGGCCGGCGGCTCCGCGGAGAAGCCGAACCTGAGCAAGGACGAGACCAAGGACGAGACCAAGGACGACGACACCAAGGGCGACGACACCGAGTGAGCCTGTACGACGACGCGGTCCTCGTCCTGAAGGGGTACGAGGGCCAGGAAGAGCTGCGCCAGGCGTACCTGGACCACTTGGCGGCCCGTCCGGACGGCCTGTGGAAGTCCTGCCACGCGGGACACGTCACGGCGAGCGCCCTGGTGGTCGACCCGGAGCGGGGCCGGGTCCTGCTGACCCTCCACAAGAAGCTGCGGATGTGGCTCCAGATGGGCGGCCACTGCGAGCCGGAGGACACCTCCCTTGCGGCGGCGGCACTGCGCGAGGCCACCGAGGAGTCAGGCATCGCGGGCCTGACGCTGCTGCCGGGCGGCCCGGTCCGCCTGGACCGCCATCCCATCCCGGCGCCCTGCCACTGGCACTTCGACGTGCAGTACGCCGTGGTGGCGCCGCCGGACGCCGTCCAGGAGATCAGCGACGAGTCGCTGGACCTGCGCTGGTTCGGCTACGGCGAGGTGGCGGACGTGGCGGACGAGTCGGTCGTACGGCTGCTGGAGGCGACCCGCGCGCGCCTGTGAACCGCCGGCACAACGTAAGGGGCGCCCGCATCTGCGGGCGCCCCTTACGTTTGCTTTCCGAACGCTCAGCTCCAGACGTTCCCCTGGTTCTGCGCCCGCGCTCCGTGCTGCCCCATGCCGTACTGCGCGGAGAGGCCCGAACCGATCTGGGCGTTCTGCGGCGGCAGCAGCTCGCTCGGCTGGACGAGCGCGAAACCGCTGCCCATGAAGCTGAGCTCCCAGCCCTCACCGGTGTTGCCCCGGCGCCGCCACACCCCGGAGGAGTGCGTCTGGGCCTGCATCTGCACCCGCAGGCCCGTCGACCAGGCGACGATCGCGTCGGCGTCGCAGTTGACGTACTTGTCGGGCGTCACCTGCATCATCAGCGGCGCACCGGAGGTCATCAGGGCGACCTGGCCGCGGCCGGTGATGTTCAGCTGGTACTTCCCGGAACCGGAGATGCCGTACTGGCTGTCGACGGCGATCACCTCGTGGTGCAGCGAGGAGTCCATCGCGAGCACGTAGCTGCTGTCGACCGTGAGGCCGTCCTGCTCCACGTCCACCACATGGATGTGCTGGGCCAGGTTGGCGAAGAAGACCGTGCCCTGCCCGTGGCAGCGCATCAGGCTGAGGCCCTCGCCGGTGGCCGCACGCGCGTACGCCTGCTGGGTGCTCTGGTACTCGGCGTCGAACTCGACGAGCCCCTGGTAGGCGACCATGGTGCCCTTGCGGGCCAGGATGTCGTCGTGGCCCTGGAGCGTGACCCGCAGCATCTGCTTGTTCTGCAGGCTGTAGCGCTCCTGGGACTGCGAGTCGTTGAAGGCGAAAAGCGGACTCTGCATGGTGTTTCTGGCTCCCCCTCAGCCCCGGAACCGCAGGCGGTCGGTGCTGTCCTCGCTGGGCTGGACGACGACGATGCCCTGACCGGAGAAGGCCATCTGGTAGGCCTCGCCGCTGCCGCGGCCGATCAGCGACTGCGCCTTGAAGCTGCGCTTGCCCTTCACCTTGAGGTTCGGGGACCAGGCGACGAGCGCGTCCGGGTCGACGTAGGTCTCGTCCTCACCGCCGCCGCAGTCGACGACGATCGGCTTGCCCCGGGAGGTCAGCGCGACCCAGCCCTGCCCCGAGATCTTGGTGTTCCACAGGCCCTGGCCGGCGAACTTGGCGAGCCCCTTGACCCGCTCGACGCCCCAGCTGAGGGACGCGTCGAAGGCGAGCAGGTTGGTGGCGTTGACGGAGATGCCGTCGCCGTTGAGGTTCACCACGACGACGTCGGCGCCGTAGTCGGCGAGGTAGAGCAGTCCGTCGCCGGAGCACTTCATCAGGGGCGCGCCCTCGCCGGTGATCCAGTCGCGGGCGATCTGCCGCACGGCCGGCGGGTTGGGCTCGTACTGGATGAAGCCTTCGTAGGCGACCATCGACCCCACGCGCGCGAGGAGGTCGTTCCCGGTCTGCATGGCGACCTTCAGCATGTTGTTGCCGTGGTTCTCCATGCGCGCGGTGACGGGTGCGGGGGCGTAGCCCGCGAGCGGCTGGTTCATGACGGGCTCCCTCAGACCTCGTAGGGCTGGACGACGACGAAGTTCCCGGGGGCGGCCCGGAACTGGAGGTTGACGCTCTCGCCGGTGTCGCCCGGGTAGGCGTTGCGGCGCATGCGGACCTGGCTGGAGACGATCACCTGGGCGGCCGCCGACCAGGCCACGACGGCGTTGCAGTCGGCGAAGGTGGTCGGCGTGACCGGCAGGACCACGGGCGTGCCGTGTGTCTTGACGACGATCGTGCCGGTCCCCTGGAACTGCATCGTGAACAGCGCGCCCCCGGGGATGCCGTGTCCCTCGATCCGGCGGACCTCGTACTGGAGGCTCTCGTCGAAGGCGAGGACGTTCTCCGCGGAGACGCAGATCGCGTCGCCCTGGAGCTCGATGGGGTGCAGGTGGGTGGAGCTCTCGGCGAGGAACACCTGGCCCTGGCCGGTGCAGCGCATCAGCTGCATCTCCTGGCCGGTGGCGTTGCCGACGATGCGGCCGGCGAACCCGGCGCCCTTGTAGCCGAAGTCGACCTTGCCCTGGTAGAGCACCATGCTGCCCTGCCGGGCGAGCACGGGATGGCCGCCGATGCCCAGGTCGACGCGGACGAGCTTCTTGTTCTGCTGCGTCCAGCGCTGCCCGGTGGGCGTCTCCTTGAATTTCGACAGCGCGGCGGTCACTCCGGCGCCGCCCTGGGGAGCGCCCTGCGGAACGCCGTAACCCTGCTGCGCCGGGACCTGCCCGAAGGGCGGCTGCTGGCCGTAGCCGGGCGGCGGGGCCGGCTGGCCGTATCCGGGCGGCGGGGTCGGGGCCTGGGGCGCGTGCGGTGCCTGGGGCTGGCCGTTGCCGGGCGGCGGCGGGGCGGCCGGAGCTCCGGGCTGGCCGTACGGCTGCTGCTGGGGCGGCTGGCCGTACGGGGTGGGCGCCGGGCCGGGGGGCGGCACCGGGGCGCCGCCGGGCGGGGTCATCGGCGCGATGATCGTGGGCGCGGCGTGGACGTTCGGGGCCGCGGCGGGCGCCGGTGCCGGCGGCGGGGTGTGTCCCGGGGGCGGCGCGAAACCCTGCGGAGCCGGAGCGGCCGGGGCGGGGGCCGGGGCGGAGGGGGCGCCGAACGCGGGCGGGGCGAAGCCGGGCGTGGCGCCGCTCTGCGCCTGCTGCGGGGCGGGCGCCGCGGGCTGCTCCTCCTCGGCGACCTCGCCGCCGAAGTTCTTCAGCAGCGCGTCGAGGCCGCCGTCGAAGCCCTGTCCGACGGCGGCGAAGCGCCACACGTCCTTCAGGTAGAAGTCGCCCAGCATCACGGCCCGTTCGGTGGAGAACTCCGAGCCGTTGAAGGAGTACCGGGCCACCTCCTCGCCGCCTGCGACGATGCGGATGTGTCCGGGAGCGATCTGCGACATCTGGCCGGCGCCGTCGAGGGTCGCGGTGAACGACAGCTTCTGGATCTGCGCCGGGATCCTGTCGAGCGTGACCCGGAAGGACTCCGTGTCCCCGGCCTGGGCGCCCAGGAGCTGAATGGACTCCTCGGGCGACTTCGGCTGGTTGAAGAAGACGAAGTAGCGGTCGTCGGAGAGCCGTTCCTCGGCGTCGAGACCGAAGCAGCTGATGTCGAAGGTCAGTCCGGGGCCGCTGATCTGCACGCCTACGTACAGATCGGTGCCCGCGGTGAGGTCACTGATCCTGGCCTTGTGGCCGCGTTGGAATTCCCTGGCCATGCGTAACGACCGTCCCCCATCCCGAATGTAAGTGCGTCGCGCCAGGCTAACGGCAAACTCGGACACCGGAAGAAGTCGGTACAGAGCCGGTACACAACGGCCGCCCCCTGTGGGAGCGGCTCTCACTCCCGGCGGGACCGGCCCTCACTCCCCGCGGACGCCCGGCAGATGCGGCAGGCGTTCGGCGGCGACCACGCCTTCGAGGTAGCCCCGGGCACGCTCGGTGCGGGGATAGGCCTCCAGGAGGCGCCAGAAGCGGGGTCCGTGCCCGGGGACGAGCAGATGCGCCAGTTCGTGGACGAGCACGTAGTCGACGACGTATTCGGGCATGCCCTGCAGCCGGTGCGAGAGCCGGATGCTGCCCTCGGACGGGGTGCACGAGCCCCAGCGCGTGTTCTGGTTGGTGACCCAGCGCACCGAGGTGGGCCGGGCGCGTCCGTCGAAGTACTGGGCCGACAGCCGCTCGGCGCGCTCGGCCAGCTCGTCGTCGCCCAGGACCCGTTTGCTCTCCTGGGCGGCCAGCTTGTCGAGCATGACGGTCACCCAGCGCTGCTCCTCCGCCTCGGACATCCGGGCAGGGATGAGTACAACGGTGCGATCGCCCTCGCGGTACGCGGAGACCGTCCTGCGTCGACGGGCGCTCCTGCGGACCTCGATCGCGCTCGCCCCCGAGCCGCTCGGCGGCTGGCTCGTCGTACTGCGCTGTGGCGTTCCGGCGCTGTGCAGTGGGTCGGCGGGCACGCCCCGACGTTACCTGTTGCACATGGGGGAAGTCCCGACTCCGGGACGGTTCCGTGCCGATCGCCCACCAGGCGTTTGATTTGTACGACGAATGCTCGCAGGTTGTGGACAACTTTCGACGGCTGTCACCCGGTTTGGGCATGCTGGTTCTCGCCGGGGAAGCCACGACCGGGCTCCACGGACGGGAATGTTCTACGAAGGCTTACGGGGGCCTGTCATGGATGTGATGGACGCAGAGGTTCCGATTGCTCCGGTTGCTCCGGCGATGAAGCCCGCGCTCCGGCGGGGCTGGCGCGACCTCAACACTGTGCAGTTCGGGATGGCACCGGCGCATGCGCTCACGCTCGGCCCGATGGACACGGCGACGGGCAGCTTTCTCGACCTGCTCAACGGCACCCGCGGGCTGCCCCTCCTGCGCGAGGAGGGGCGCCGGATGGATCTGCCCGACGGCCATGTCGACGCACTGGTGCGGCGGCTGGCCCGGGCGGGCCTCCTGGACGACGCCAGGGGCGGCGGACCGGACGCGGACGAGCTGCGCGGCAAGGAGGAGGCCATGGCCCGGCTGCGTCCGGACCTCGCCTCGCTGTCACTGGTCACCACCGGACCCGGCGAGTCGATGCGGCGGCTGGCCGCGCGCCGCTCACTGCGCGTGCAGGTGCGGGGCGCGGGCCGGGTGGGCACCACGCTGGCCTCGCTGCTGGCGGCCGCCGGAATCGGGGAGGTCGACGTGCGGGACGTCGGCCGGGTCGAGGCGGAGGACGTGACACCCGGCGGACTGCCGGCCGGATCCGTCGGCGATCGCAGGGACGAGGCCGCCCGGCAGGCCGTACGCCGGTCCGCTCCGTACCGCCGGCCGCGTCGCCACCGCGGGACTCCGCTCGCGGACGGCGAGCCGGGGTTCTCCCTGGTGATCCTGGCCCCGCGGGACGATGTCGCCGTGCACGCACCCGCACCGTCCACCGCGGAACCGCTCATCGCCTCGGGCACGCCGCATCTCTACGCCGGCGTCGTGGAGGCGACCGGCGTCGTCGGCCCCCTCGTACTGCCCGGCGAGACGGGTTGCGCAGGCTGTCTGCACGAGGCGCGCACCGACCGGGATCCGGCCTGGCCCCGCCTCGTGGCACAGTGGCGTTCGGGGCCGCCGCGTCCGGCGCGGGCCTGCGATGTGACTCTGGCCACAGCAGTCGCAGGGTTCGCGGCGGCACACGCGCTCTCCTTCCTGGACGACCAGGTACCGACGAGCGCAGGCGCGCGCTGGGAAGTTTCCTTCCCAGGTCTGACCTGGCACGCACGGCCGGTCCGGGCGCATCCGGCATGCTCCTGCGGTGCGGCGGAGAAAGGTAAGGGAGAACACACCTCAAAGGACGAGGAGTCACACGGGACAATGGAGAGGCAACGGTCGCCGAAGAAGTTGTGCCGTGAGGCAGACGCGGTGCGGCCGGCACGGACTTGGAGGGCGCATGTCTGATCTTCCGCGCAAGGCGGTCACCCGGACCGCCAAGCTCGCCGCGCTCCCGCTCGGCTTCGCCGGGCGGGCGACCTGGGGACTCGGTAAGCGGATCGTCGGCGAGTCCGCGGAGATCGTCGGCCGCGAGCTGCAACAGCGCACGGCGGAGCAGCTGTTCAAGGTGCTCGGCGAGCTCAAGGGCGGCGCCATGAAGTTCGGCCAGGCGCTGTCCGTCTTCGAGTCCGCGCTGCCCGAGGAGATCGCCGGCCCCTACCGCGCGGCACTGACGCGGCTCCAGGAGGCGGCGCCGCCGATGCCGACCAGCACCGTGCACCGGGTGCTCGGTGAGCGGCTCGGCGAGGACTGGGCCGAGCTCTTCCTCGAGTTCGAGGACAAGCCCGCCGCGGCGGCCTCGATCGGGCAGGTGCACCGCGGGGTGTGGCACGACGGCCGCGAGGTGGCGGTCAAGGTGCAGTACCCGGGAGCCGGCGAGGCCCTCCTGTCCGACTTGAACCAATTGAGCCGTTTCGCCCGTCTGTTGGGTCCGCTCATCCCGGGCATGGACATCAAGCCCCTGATCGCCGAGCTCAGGGACCGGGTCTCGGAGGAGCTGGACTACGGCCTGGAGGCCCAGGCCCAGCAGATCCACGCCGAGGAGTTCGCGGACGACCCGGACGTCGTGGTGCCGGGCGTGGTCCACCAGTGCGACCAGGTGCTGATCACCGAATGGATCGACGGCGTCCCGCTGTCGGAGATCATCTCGGACGGTACCCAGGAGCAGCGGGACCGGGCCGGTCAGCTCCTGGCCCTCTTCCTCTTCTCGGGTCCGGCCCGGACCGGACTGCTGCACGCCGACCCCCACCCGGGCAACTTCCGTCTGCTGCCCGGCGGACCGGAGGGAGAGGACGACTGGCGTCTGGGCGTCCTGGACTTCGGCACGGTCGACCGCCTTCCGGGCGGGCTGCCGACCCCCATCGGCGACTCCCTGCGCATGACGATCGACGGCGACGCGGAGGCCGTCTACGAGCTCCTCTGCGCGGAGGGCTTCGTCAAGGAGTCCATAGAGCTGGACCCGAGCGCCGTCCTCGACTACCTGCTGCCGATCATCGAACCGGCCAGGGCCGACGAGTTCACGTTCACCCGCGGCTGGATGCGCAGCCAGGCGGCCCGTATCGCCGACGTCCGCTCCCCCGCCTACCAGCTGGGCAAGCAGCTGAACCTGCCGCCGGCCTACCTCCTGATCCACCGGGTGACGCTGAGCACGATCGGCGTGCTGTGCCAGCTGGGCGCGACGGTGCGGCTGCGCGAGGAGCTGGAGGAGTGGCTGCCGGGCTTCGTCGTGGAGGAGGACGAGGACGAAGGCGAAGCCGTGGAGGCGTGATCCGCGCCGCCTGAACACGCCGCGGGGGCCGGTCCGTTCGGACGGACCGGCCCCCGCGAGGAGCTTTCGCCTCCCCCGTGGGGAGAGGCCACCGCTTCAGGTGTAGTCGATTACTGCATGACAGCCGCGGCCAGCGCACGGCGAGCGCGGCGCGAGGCGCGCTCGGCCCGGCGCTGCATCCGGCGGGCGACCGCCAGGCTCACGGCCCGGCGTTCCCGCTCGGCCTCATGCAGCCGGTCGTGCATATGCGCACGAGCCAGGGCTTCTGGGATGAGTTGCATCTCTCGGGTCCTGTTCTGGCGCGAGCCGGTCACGCCGGTGGTGGTGAAATCTTCGATCGCGGAGCCGGTGGGCTCGTTGGTGGACGGCTTCATCGGGGCCTGCTTCTTGGGGTCGTTCGTGAGGGGACGGTCGATCGTGCCTGCGGTGTTCATGCCGTGACCGGGTTCTTGCGCGGGCGGCCACGCGGCCGCTTCCGGGCGACGACGACGCCCTGGACGAACAGCTCGCCACCCCAGACGCCCCAGGGCTCACGCCGCTCCTTGGCGCCGGCGAGGCAGGCCTCGATCAGCGGGCAGGTGCGGCAGAGGGCTTTGGCGTACTCGACGTCGGCCGGCGTCTCGGCGAAGAAGACCTCCGGGTCGTTCGAGCGGCACGGGACGGGTACACCGAGGTTCTCGATGGCGTCGTCGAGCGCGGTGAGCGCGGTGAGCGGGATCAAGGTGGAGTCCTCCGTGGGGCCGGGCTTGGGGATCGCGTCTGAAGGCGGGACGGACGGGGCGTGCGCTTCGAGATGCACGGTCGGTCTTCCTCGTCTGGTCGTTCCGGCCCTGTTGGGCCGGTGGTCGGCTGGTACCGGGTTCTTTTCTTGTCCCGGGGCCCCTTCGCTCCGTCGTCCCCTGGTGAGGGACAAACAGAAGGGCCGCGGATCCCGGATGGGGTTCCGCGGCCCTGAAGGCGCCGGCCTGATCAATGATCAGGCTGGATCACTCCAGGGATCTGGCCCACGGAAGGCCCACATCAGGTGGTGCTGCGTCGTCTGCTTCCGGCTTCCGGCACCGGCCGCCGTAAAGGCATAGGCCTGTGCCTGTGCCGCTACTGCTTCCAGTGCCTTGATCGGTCGCTCATTGCGCTCACGGACGGGAAGGCCCGCGAGAGACACGGGGGCGGACGCCGGACCGGCGGCAGGAATGCCGGACAGAACGGTGCCCTGGTGGGAAACGCCGAGCATGCACGCGGAGACGACCGAGCGATCGGTCAGTTTGGCGGTGCTGACGGAGCTGTTGCTGATGCTGATCACTTCAATCGCCTCCTCTCGGCGTCTCGGGGGACTGGGATGAACCAGTCCGGCGGAAATGCAAGTAGAACACGGAATCGGGGCCTCCGAGAAGGCCTCCGTCCCCGTGGACAAGAACCTATGGGGATTGCTGGGGCATGCGCAAACTATTTTTTCGACGAGTTTGAATCAGTCGCGTTCGTCGTCTTCCGCGAGCTCGCGGCCGGCGCAGAGGGCCAGGACCTCGGGCCCGTAACGGGTGAGCTTGCGCATGCCGACCCCGGGAATCCGCGCCAGTTCGCGCTCGTCGTCGGGGACGGCCTCGGCGATCGCCATCAGTGTCTTGTCGGTGAAGACGCAGAAGGCAGGCTGCCCGCTGCGCTCCGCCTGGACCGCGCGCCATTCGCGCAATCGCTCGTAGAGCCCCTCGTCCATGTCGGAGGGGCAGTCCTCGCAACGCATCAGCTTCATCTCGCCCGCGTCGGTGAGCGTGCGCCCGCACACCCGGCAGCGCGCCGGGGTGCGCTCCCTTCGCCGCGGCACGGCGGCCGGTGCTCTCGTGAAGCCGCGCTCCACTCCTCCCGCGCCACCCGCGACGGCGCGGCCGGCGGCGCCGGTGGAACCCGGGCGCAGCCCGTCCAGGAACCGGCTGGGCCTGCGGTTGGGGCGGCCACCGGGCGAGCGGGACAGCGACCAGGAGACGTGCAGGCGCTGCCGGGCCCGGGTGACGCCCACGTAGAGGAGGCGGCGTTCCTCCTCGATCTGCTCGTCGGTCTTCGCGTAGGTGATCGGCATCATGCCCTCGGCGACACCGACCAGGAAGACGACGTCCCACTCGAGGCCCTTGGCCGAGTGCAGGGAGGCGAGGGTGACGCCCTGCACGGTCGGGGCGTGCTGCGCGTTCGCCCGCTCGTCCAGCTCCGCGACGAGGTCGGCGAGGGTGGCACGCGGTGTGGCGGCGGCGAAGTCGTGCGCGAGGTTCACGAGGGCGGCGAGCGACTCCCAGCGCTCGCGCACCGCCCCGGAGCCGGCCGGAGGCTCGGACGTCCAGCCCTCGCCGGACAGCACGGCGCGCACCTGGGAGGGGAGGTCGACGGCGTCGTCGAGGAGGGAGTCGTTGCCTCCGAAGCGGGCCGCGCCGCGCAGCGCGACGCCCGCCTTGCGCACCTCGGGGCGGTCGAAGAACCGCTCGGCGCCGCGCAGCTGGTAGGGGACTCCGGCGTCGGCCAGAGCCTGCTCGTAGGTCTCGGACTGGGAGTTCGTACGGAAGAGGATGGCGATCTCGCCGGCCTGGACGCCCGCGTCCATGAGCTCACGGATGCGGTGCGCGGCGCCCTCGGCCTCCGCGGGCTCGTCCGTGTACTCGGTGTAGACGGGCTCGGGGCCCGCTTCCCGCTGGGAGATCAGCTCCAGGCGGTGGTCGGCGGCGCGGCCGTGGGCCTGGGCGAGAAGGCCGTTGGCGAGATGGACGACCTGAGGGGTGGAGCGGTAGTCGCGGACCAGCTTGACGACGGTGGCACCGGGATGGCGGGTGCGGAAGTCGAGCAGATGGTCCGGGGTTGCTCCGGTGAAGGAGTAGATGGTCTGGCTGGCGTCGCCGACCACGCACAGGTTGTCCCGCTCGCCGAGCCACAGGTCCAGCAGGCGCTGCTGGAGGGGGCTGACGTCCTGGTACTCGTCGACCACGAAGTGCTGGTACTGGGCGCGGACCTGGTCGGCGATGTCGTGCCGGTCCTGGAGGACGGCGACGGTCAGGAGCAGGACGTCCTCGAAGTCGATGACGGAGCGATCGCGCTTGAGGTCCTCGTAGACGGAATAGAGCTGGGCGATCTCGGCCGGGTCGCGGGGGGACTCACGGCCGGCCTTGGCGGCGGCGGGCGCGTAGTCGGCGGGGACGGTCTGGGTGACCTTGGACCACTCGATCTCGGCCGTGACGTCCCGCAGCTCGCCCCGGTCGAGGCGGATACGGCAGGCGGCGGCCGCGTCGGCGACGAGCTGGATCTTGCGGTCGACGAGCCGGGGCATGGAACCGCCGACGGCTTTCGGCCAGAAGTACTGGAGCTGGCGCAGGGCGGCCGAGTGGAAGGTGCGGGCCTGGACGCCGGACGCACCGAGCTGGCGCAGCCGGCCACGCATCTCGCCGGCCGCGCGGTTGGTGAACGTGACGGCCAGCACGGTGGAGGGCTGGAGGATCCCGGCGCGCACCCCGTAGGCGATCCGGTGCGTGATCGCCCGGGTCTTGCCCGTGCCGGCGCCCGCCAGTACGCACACCGGGCCGCGCAGGGCGGTGGCCACCTCGCGCTGCTCGGGGTCGAGCCCTTCGAGCACCGCGTCGGCCGAGTCCGGTACCTGCGGGAAGAGCGTGGAGTGCGTTGCTGCTGTCACACGGCCATGCTGCCAGGTCGCCGGAGACGAGTGCGGCGGTTGTCCACAGGCAGGCACCCGCAGTCGTACTAATGCGGCAGGCGTCACGTCCGGCGGGGTACCGCCCGGGGGAATGGTGGCGCTTTCAAGTACGTTCCTCCCACTGCGAGCACCGATCCCCTAGCCGCCAAGGAGCACGAGAGACATGCCGGGCACTGTGACGATGTACAGCACCACGTGGTGCGGCTACTGCCGCCGGCTGAAGAGCCAGATGGACCGCGAGGGCATCACGTACGACGAGATCAACATCGAGCAGGACCCGGACTCCGCGGCCTTCGTCGAGAAGGCGAATGGCGGAAACCAGACGGTCCCGACCGTGCTGTTCCCGGACGGATCGACGCTGACCAACCCGTCGCTGGCGCAGGTCAAGCAGAAGATCGGCGCGTAGGCGCTCCGCACATTCGCCGGAAGGCGGCTCCTGAGGCAACTCAGGAGCCGCCTTCCCGCGTTACGTCCGGCTCGTTCGTCCGGCTCGTTCGTCCGGCTCAGACGAAGCTTCGCGTCGGCAGCGGCTTGCCGTACCACATCTCGATCAGCCGGGCCGCGATGGAGATGCCGTAGGGAGGCAGGACCTCGCCGGCCTCGAAGGCGGCGCCGAGCTCGTCCCGGGAGAACCAGCGGGCCTCGTGGATCTCGTCGCCGTCGACGGTGATGTCGATCGAGGTGGCGTGCGCCATGAAGCCGAGCATGAGGCTGGACGGGAAGGGCCAGGGCTGACTGGCGACGTACTCGACGTCGCCGACGATGACGCCCACCTCCTCGAAGACCTCGCGGCGCACCGACTGCTCGATGGACTCGCCGGGCTCGACGAAGCCGGCGAGGGTCGAGAAGCGGCCCTCGGGCCAGTGCACCTGGCGGCCGAGCAGGATGCGGTCGTCCTGGTCGGTGACGGCCATGATCACGGCCGGGTCGGTGCGCGGGTAGTGCTCGGCACCGCAGGCGGGACAGCGGCGGATGTGGCCGGCCGCGGCGATGACCGTGCGCTCGCCGCAGCGGGAGCAGAAACGGTGGGTGCGCTGCCAGTTCTCCAGGCCGACCGCGTGCACCATCAGGCCCGCGTCGCGCGGCGACAGCAGCAGACCGGCCTCGCGCAGGCCCGCGGGGCGCGCGGACTGATCGATACGGCCGGGCAGCCCGTCCTTCTGGAGCGCGAAGTAGCTGACGCCGTCCTCGTCGGTGCCCAGGAAGTAGCGGTGTGCCTCGGTCAGGGGGGCTTCGAAGGAGGGGGTCATGACGAGTTCGGTGCGGCCGTCAGCCGTCTCGTCGATGAGGACCTGGCCGCCGGAGACCACGAAGCAGCGGGTCGTGGGGTGGCTCCAGGCCGCCGCCAGCCATGCCTCGTCGAGCCGGTGGTGGGCCGCGCGGTCGATGCCGCTGGGGGCGGTGAGCGAGATGGGGCGGTCGGCGATGTGGTCGGTCCTGGTGGTCACGGGTGCTTCCAACTCCCCCGGTGGAACGGATTGTTTCGGCGGGCGGTTCGGCGGGACGTGCGTCACGGGGTGACCCGACCCGGTCGGGCCGGGCGGTGCGGGGGCGGGCGGTGCGGGGGCGGCTTCTTCAGTGTGCCCCTCGCTCGATCCCCCTCCGGACGGCTCGGGGCGCTCAGGGCGCATGGCGCCAGGTCTCGGCGAGGTCGCCCCACAGGTACGCGCTGGTCTCGACGCCTTTGAGGAGAAGGTCGAGCTCGACCTTCTCGTTCGGGGCGTGCCAGCCGTCGGACGGGACGGAGATGCCCAGGAAGAGCACGGGCGCACCGAGGACTTCCTGGAGGTCGGCGGCCGGTCCGGAACCTCCCTCGCGCGTGAAGCGGATCTTCTGGCCGAAGGCGCGGCCCATCGCCCGCACCACGGACTGCAGAGCCGGGTGGTCCAGCGGCGTCAGGCACGGGCGCGTGGCCGCGCCGAAGGTGATCTCGTGCCGGATGCCGTCGGGCACCTGCTCGGCGGCCCACGCGCGGACGGCCTTCTCGATGTGGTCGGGGTCCTGGCCGGCGACCAGCCGGAAGGAGAGCTTCACCACCGCCGAGGACGGGATGATCGTCTTGCTGCCCGGGCCCTGGTAGCCGCCGCCGATGCCGTTCACCTCGGCCGTGGGGCGGGCCCAGACGCGCTCCAGGATGGTGTGCCCGGCCTCGCCGTGGCCGGCGTACGACTTGGCGGTGCGCAGCCACTGCCGCTCGTCGAAGGGCAGCTCGGCGAAGAGCGCGCGCTCGGCGTCGGTGAGTTCGACGATGCCGTCGTAGAAGCCGGGGACCGCCACGCGTGCGTGCTCGTCGTGCAGGGCGGCGACGAGGCGGGCCGCGGCGGTGGCCGGATTGGGGACGGCGCCGCCGAAGGAACCGGAGTGGATGTCCTGGTCCGGGCCGTGGAAGTGGATCTCGCACTCGGCGAGGCCGCGCATGCCCGTGCACACCGTGGGGGTGTCCTCGGACCACATGCCGGTGTCGGAGACGATCACGGCGTCGGCGGCGAGCCGGTCCGCGTGCTGCTCGACCAGGGCGCGGAAATGCGGGGAGCCGGACTCCTCCTCGCCCTCGATCAGCAGCTTGAGGCTGACCGCGGGGGCGCTGCGGCCGGTGGCGGCGAGGTGGGCACGGACGCCGAGTGTGTGGAAGAACACCTGCCCCTTGTCATCGGCGGCGCCGCGCGCGTGGAGACGATTCTCACGGACGACGGGCTCGAAGGGGTCGGTGTCCCAGCCGTCCTCGCGGGCGGCGGGCTGCACGTCGTGGTGGCCGTAGACGAGGACGGTGGGCGCCTCGGGGTCGGCGGAGGGCCACTCGGCGAAGACGGCGGGGGCGCCCGGAGTGTCCCAGACCTCCGCGGTCGTGAAGCCGGTCTCCTGGAGTTTGGCGGCGAGCCAGTCGGCGCTGCGGCGCACGTCGGGCGCGTGATCGGGCTGGGCCGACACGGACGGAATGCGCAGCCACTCGGCGAGGTCGTCGAGGAAGGCGACGCGGTGCTGCTCGATGTACGTACGGACGGCGCTGACGGCACTGTCAACGGGCTGGCTCATGGTCACGAGCCTATCGGCCCCCACGGACATCCTCGTTGGGCGGTTCCTCACAGTTTGCTTGCGCGGCCGGGTCCTCGAGCAGCAGCCGCTCCAGTGCGGACCGGTCCGGCAGGTCGTCCGGTCGTACAACCTCACCCGTGCGTACGTAGACGAACGCCGCGTTGACGGTCTCCAGGGGAACGCCCTGCTGCTCGGCCCAGGCGAGCCGGTACAGGGCGAGCTGGAGGGGATCGGCGGAGCGGGTCCGGCTGGTCTTCCAGTCGACGATCTCGTACGTCGCCCGGTCGCCGTCGCCCTCCTTGTAGACGGCGTCGATGCGGCCCCGGACCACGCGGCCGGCGATGGCGAGCTGGAAGGACGCCTCCACGCGGTGGGGCGTGCGGTGGGCGTACTCGGTGCGTTCGAAGGCGTCCTTGAGCGCCTCCAGGTCGCGTTCGTCGGCGATCTCGGCCTCGGTGCCGGGCAGCTCCTCCGGTTCCAGCACGGGCAGGGTCAGCTCCTCGAAGCGTGCCTCGACCCAGGCGTGGAACCGGGTGCCCCGGCGTGCGGCGGGTTGCGGAGGGCGCGGCATGGGGCGCGCGAGTTCCTGCGCGAAACCGTCGGGGTCGGCGGCCAGGCGCAGCACCTGGGACGCGCTGAGCGACGCGGGGAGGGGGACGTCCGTGACGGCCTCCCGCGCGCGCAGGAGCTCACCGGTGAGGGCGTCGAGGTCGCGGTCCCAGGAGGCGAGAGTGCGGGCCTCCTCCGGGGTGAGGCGGGCGGGTCCGCGCGCCTGGTGCGGGCGCGCGCTCCCCCGGTGTCCGGGGCTTTCCGGGGGCGACGCCTGGTGCGGGACCGTCGGGCGGGCGGTGGCCCAGCCGTCGTCCCAGTCGGACGGGTTCCCGTCCGCGAGGACCTCCTCCTGCACGAAGGGGTCGTAGTCCGCGAAGGCGTCCTCGTCCGCGAACGGGTCCTCGTCGTCCGGCGGTACGTCGCCGTACGGCGGTTCGTCGTCGTCCGGGGGCGGCGGCCAGTCGGGGTCCCCGTGGTTGGCCGGGTCGTGCGTGGCCGCGGGGTGGCCCTCCTCGTGCGAGGCCAGGTCTTCCAGGTGGGCGAGGACCGTCTCGGCCGCCGCCCGGCGCCGGGTGAGCGACGCCTCGTCCAGGGGCAGGGGCCAGGCCTGCTCGGCACTCGCCGTGTGCAGGGCCGGGTTCTCCTCGTCCTCGGCCGGCTCGTCCGCCCATGCCTCGATCTCGCCGTACCCGGCCTCGCAGTGCTCGTACAGGGCCTGGAGGAAGTCGGAGGGACCGCGGGGCTTCTTCTGGGTGGGCCCCCACCAGTGGCCGGAGCCGAGGAGCAGGGAGCGGGGGCGGGTGAAGGTGACGTAGCCGAGGCGCAGTTCCTCGGTGTGCTGGTGCTCCTTCATCGCTTCCTGAAAGCCCTTCAGGCCCCGGGAGTCCCAGCTGCCGACGTCGGGGAGGGTGGCGGCGTCGCCGCGCAGCTCGTGCGGCAGCACCTTGCCCTGGGCGGTCCACCGCTCGCGGCCCCGGGTGCTGGGGAAAGTGCCGGTGACCAGCCCGGGAACGGCCACGACGTCCCATTCGAGGCCCTTGGACTTGTGGGCGGTGAGGACCTTCACGGTGTTCTCGCCGCCGGGCAGGGCGTTGTCGAGGCCCTTCTCGTACTGGGCGGCCGTGCGCAGGAAGGCCAGGAAGGCGAGCAGGGTGGCCTCTCCGTCGCCGGCCGCGAACGATGCTGCTGTGTCGAGGAAGTTGGAGAGGGTCTCGCGGCGGCGTGCGGCCAGGGCGTGCGGGGACGCCGACAACTCCACCTCGAGACCGGTGACGGCGAGGACGCGGTGCAGGACGTCCATCAGCGGGTCGGACAACGACCGGCGCAGGTCACGCAGTTCGGCCGCCAACCGTGCGAACCGCACGCGCGCGTCCGGCGAGAAGGGCAGCCCGTCGTCCTCGTGCCCGGTGTCGAGCGGCATCTCCAGGAAGGTGTCGAGGGCGTCCGCGAGCGAGGTCACCTCCGAGGGGTCGATCCCCTCGACGGCCTCGGCGAGCCGGCGGTCCCGGTCGTCGTCCTCCACGCGCGCGTGGGCGACGAGGAGCCGCGCGCGCCGCCCCAGGAGCGCGAGGTCGCGCGGGCCGATGCGCCAGCGTGGGCCGGTCAGCAGGCGGACCAGGGAGGCGTTGGCACCCGGGTCCTGGAGGACCTCGCAGACGGCGACCAGGTCGGCGATCTCGGGCAGGTGCAGCAGCCCGGACAGACCGACCACCTCGACGGGGACGTCCCGGGCGACGAGCGCGCCCTGGATCTCCGCGAAGTCGGTGGCCGTGCGGCACAGGACGGCGATCTCACCGGGCGCCTTCCCGGTGTTCACCAGGTGGGCCACGGAGTCGGCGAGCCACTCGATCTCCTCGGCATGGGTGGTCAGCAGCGCGCAGCGCACCGTGCCGTCGCGTTCGGCGCCGGGGGCGGGGCGCAGCGCCTCCACGCCCGCGTGCATGGCGCGCAGCGGCTCCGCGAGGCCGTTGGCCAGGTCGAGGAGGCGGCCGCCGCTGCGGCGGTTCTCGCTGAGCGCCTGCCGGGCGGCGGGCCGGCCGTCGGGGTGCGCGAAGTGCTGCGGGAAGTCGTCCAGGTTCGCGACGGATGCGCCGCGCCAGCCGTAGATGGCCTGGCAGGGGTCGCCGACGGCGGTGACCGGATGGCCCGTGCCGCCCCCGAACAGGCCCGCCAGGAGGATGCGTTGGGCCACCGACGTGTCCTGGTACTCGTCGAGGAGGACCACGCGGAACTCGTCACGCAGGATGCGGCCGACCTCGGGAATCCGGGCGAGCTGCGCGGACAGGGCGATCTGGTCGCCGAAGTCGAGCAGGTCCCGTTCGCGTTTCGCGGCGCGGTAGCGGACGACGAGCTCGGCGAGGTCGCGGCGGGCGGCGGCCGCCTTGGGGACCTGCCGCAGGGCGTCGTTGCCCAGCTTGACGTTCTCCAGGACACGCAGCAGTTCGCTGTCGTACGCACGCAGCTCGCCCGGTCCCACGAGGTGTTCGGAGAGTTCGGCGTCGAGCGTGAGCAGGTCGCTGACCAGGTCCGCGAAGGAGCGGGTGAGCGCCGGGTAGGGGCCCGGTGCCTCGCGCAGCACGCGCGCGGCGAGCTGGTAGCGGGTCGCGTCCGCGAGCAGGCGGGAGGTCGGCTCGAGGCCGATGCGCAGGCCGTGGTCGGTCAGCAGACGGCCCGCGAAGGCGTGGTACGTCGAGATCACCGGCTCGCCCGGCGGGTTGTCGGGGTCGATGACGTCCGGGTCGGTGACGCCCGCCTTGACCAGCGCCTTGCGGACGCGCTCGGCGAGTTCGCCCGCCGCCTTGTTGGTGAAGGTGAGGCCGAGGACCTGTTCCGGGGCGACCTGGCCGGTGCCGACCAGCCACACCACGCGCGCCGCCATCACCGTCGTCTTGCCCGACCCGGCACCGGCCACGATCACCTGCGGAGCGGGCGGCGCGATGATGCAGGCCGTCTGCTCGGGGGTGAACGGGATCCCGAGGAGCTCCTTGAGCTGATCGGGATCGGTGATACGCGGTGGCACGTCAGAGAGGCTAGCGGCGGCCACTGACAGTGAAGTCCCGATCGGCCCCGGATCGAAGAGAAGCGCAGGTCAGCATGCGTGGTGTGATGGATCACCCGCGTCACTCGACCACGTGCCGCCCCTCGGGCCGGGCGCTGCAGGACGCCTGGAACGCGCAGTGCGCGCAGTGCTGTCCGGCGGTCGGCGTGAAGCGTTCGTCGAGGACCTTGCCGGCGGCGGTGGCGAGCAGTTCGCCGACCCACTCCCCCTCCAGCGGTTCCTGCGCCTGCACCTTGGGCAGGGTCTCGCCGCCGTCGCGCTGGGCGGCGCCCTGGCGCAGCTGCACCAGTTCGGCACCTCCGGGCTCGGGGCGCGCTCCGTCGAAGGCGTCGTCGACGGCGCCCTCACGGACGGCGAGCTGGTAGACGGCGAGCTGGGGATGGCGTTCCACCTCGCGCGCGGTGGGCGACTGTTTGCCGGTCTTGAAGTCGACGACGTAGGCGCGGCCCTCGCCGTCGGCCTCGACGCGGTCCATGGAGCCGCGGATGCGGACCTCGTAGTCGCCCGCCCCGAGGGTGACGTCGAAGCCGTGCTCGCTGGCCACCGGGGTGCGGCCGGTGCGGTCCATGACGTGCCACTGCAGGAAGCGTTCGAGAGCCACGCGCGCGTTCTCCTTCTCCTGCGCCGACTTCCAGGGCGCGTCGAAGGCGAGCGCGTTCCACACGGAATCCAGGCGTTCCATGAGGACGGCGAGGTCGGCCGGGGTGTGTCCGGAGGCGACCTCGTCGGCGAGGACGTGCACCACGTTGCCGAAGCCCTGGGCGGTCGTCGCGGGTGCGTCGGCCTTCACCTCGCGGCCCAGGAACCACTGCAGGGCACAGGTGTTGGCGAGCTGGTCGAGGGCGCTTCCGGAGAGCACGACGGGCTGGTCGCGGTCGCGCAGCGGCACTTTGCTCTCGGTCGGCTCGAACATGCCCCACCAGCGGTAGGGATGGGCCGACGGCACCAGTGGGCGGCCGTCCTCGTCGGCGAGCGCGGCGAGCCGGGCCAGCCGGTGGGCGGCGGCCTCCCTGAGGGTGTCCGAGACGCGCGGGTCGACCGTCGTGGCGCGCAGTTCGGCCACGAGCGCGGCGACGGACAGGGGACGGCGCGGGCGGCCGGTGACGTCCCTGGGTTCGACGCCGAGTTCGGTGAGGAAGCGGGAGGGCTGGTCGCCGTCGTCGGCGGGGGCCTTCACGGCGGTGACGACGAGCCGTTCACGCGCGCGCGTGGCGGCCACGTAGAACAGACGGCGCTCCTCCGCCAGCAGCGCGCCGGGGGTGAGCGGTTCGGCGAGTCCGTCGCGGCCGATGCGGTCGGCCTCCAGGAGCGAGCCGCGGCGGCGCAAGTCGGGCCACAGGCCCTCCTGGACACCGGCGACGACGACCAGCCGCCACTCCAGGCCCTTGGAGCGGTGCGCGGTCATCAGGCGTACGGCGTCGGGACGTACGGCACGCCGCGTGAGGGTGTCGGCGGCGATGTCCTCGGCCTCGATCTCCTCCAGGAAGTTGAGGGCACCCCGGCCGCCGGTGCGCTCCTCCGCGCGCGCGGCGGTCGCGAACAGCGCGCACACCGCGTCCAGATCGCGGTCGGCATTGCGTCCTGCCGCACCGCCGCGACGCGCGGACCGCTCCAGGCGGACCGGCCACGGCGTGCCCTCCCACAGGTCCCACAGCGCCTCTTCGGCCGTGCCTCCGTGGGCGAGGCGCTCGCGGGCCCTGCGCAGCAGCGCGCCGAGCCGCTGGGCGCCACGCGCGTACGTGGGGTCGTGGACGGCGAGGCGCTCCGGTTCGGCCAGCGCCCGCGCGAGGAGCTCGTCCGAGGGCGGCGGCAGGGGGTTGCCCGCGGCCCGCTCCTCGTCGCGCAGGGCCCGTCCGAGGCGGCGCAGGTCGGCGGCGTCCATGCCGGCGAGGGGCGAGGCGAGCAGGGTGAGGGCCGTTTCGGTGCCGAGCCACGACACGGTCCGGTCCGCGGGCGGGGCTTCTCCCGCATCTGGCTCCCCCTCGCCCTCGGAGGGCGCCGCCTCGGAAGACACGAGCTCGGAAGACACCGGCTCGGACGGCCCCGCCTCGGAAGTCGCCGCCGCCGCGGCCACCGCCCGTAGCGCCGTCAGCAGTGGCGCCACCGCCGGCTCATGCCGCAGCGGCAGGTCGTCGCCGTCTATGTCGAGGGGGACGCCGGCCGCGGTGAGTGCGCGGCGGACCGTCGGGATGGTGCGGGATCCGGCGCGCACCAGGACGGCCATCTCGCGCCACGGGACGCCGTCCTCCAGATGTGCCCGGCGCAGGATGTCGGCGATGTTGTCCAGCTCCGTGCCAGGCGTGGGGTACGTGTACACCTCGACGCGGCCGCCGTCCCGTACCGGGGCGAGCTCGCGGTGCGCGCGTACCTTCTCGGCCGGCAGGCGGGTCAGCGGCATGCGCCGGGTGAGCAGCCGGGTCGCGGCGAGCAGCGCGGCGCCGGAGCGGCGCGAGGTGCGCAGGACCTCGACGGGGGCCGTGCGGCCGTCCGCGCGCGGGAAGGCGCCCGGGAACTCCAGGATGCCGCCCACGTCCGCTCCGCGGAACGCGTAGATCGACTGGTCGGGGTCGCCGAAGGCGACGAGGGTGCGGCCGTCGCCGGCGAGCGCGTGCAGCAGCCGTACCTGGGCGGGGTCCGTGTCCTGGTACTCGTCCACGAAGACCGCGTCGTACCGCGCGGCGAGCTGTTCCGCGACCTCGGGGCGGCGGGCGAGGAGGACGGCGCGGTGGACCAGTTCCGCGTAGTCGAGCACGCCCTGGAGGTCGAGCACGTCGAGGTACTCGGCGAGGAATGCGGCCGCGGCACGCCAGTCGGGGCGGCCGATGCGGCGGGCGAAGGCGTCCAGTGCCCCCGGGTCCAGGCCCAGTTCACGGCTGCGGGCGAGCACCGCGCGGACCTCGTCGGCGAAGCCGCGGGTGGTCAGGCAGGCGCGTAGGTCGTCGGGCCAGCGCACGTGCGCGAGGCCGAGCCGCTCCAGGTCGGTCTGGCCGGTGAGCAGCTCGCGGACCGTCACGTCCTGCTCGGCGCCGGACAGCAGCCGCAGCGGCTCGACGAACAGGTCGCTGTCCTGGTGGGAGCGGACCAGGGCGTAGCAGTACGAGTGGAAGGTGGTCGCCTGGGGCGCACGCGCCGCCCCTATGCGCAGGGCCATGCGGTCGCGCAGTTCGACGGCCGCCTTGCGGCTGAACGTCAGCACCAGCATGCGCTCGGGGTCCCCGCCACGGGCGATACGCGATGCCACGGCCTCGACGAGCGTGGTGGTCTTGCCGGTGCCCGGACCTGCGAGAACGAGGAGCGGGCCGGCACCGTGGTCAACCACCGAGCGCTGTGACGCGTCAAGACGAGGGGGATCCGGCCGGATCTGCGGGGTACGCACCAGCCGGTAAGCGCCACTGTTCCCCTGCCGCACCTGTGCGTGCGGTAGGCGCCTGGTGGAGGAAGAGGAGCTCACGTGGTTCGCCGGTCCTGGTGGTTGTGCTGGTTGTCGGACCACCGTGCGTGCAGGACGGTGGTCGGGGGGTGAGGGGGACTGGTGCAGGCGACGCTACGCCGACGGATGGTGCGGAAGCAGGGCTTCCTCTTCTTCCCTGTCGGCACTCGCGGCCCACGGGCCCCTCGACCCACGAACGTACGGCATGCCACAAACGTGCCCTGGTTCCCCCGTACGGATCACGGGTCACACGCGGGCCCGCCGTATGGCGGAAGCTGTCAGGTGTGACCCTCCGCGCGTCCGCCGCCGTCCCACCGCGCGCGCCTCATGTCGAGGCGCGGGAGGTGGCCCTCGGCGGCCCTGCCGGCCTCCTTCAGGGGTGTGCCCTCGGTGCGGTAGTGGTCGAGGGCCCGCAGTTCGTGGCCCGGCAGCAGCACCCCGTCCGCGCGCACGACGCGCCACCAGGGAACGGCTCCGCCGTAGAGGGCCATCACACGGCCGACCTGGCGCGGGCCGCCCTCCTCCAGCCATTCGGCAACGTCGCCATATGTCATGACACGTCCGGGCGGGATCAGTTCGGCGACCTCCAGGACGCGCTCGGCGTACTCCGGGAGCGCGTCCGGGGGCTCCGGGCGGGCGTCGTACGGAAGGCTCTCCTCACTCATCCGGCTCATCCTGCCCCATGCCACCGACAGCGTGACGTCGTCGCGACTGTGCGTACGTCTCGCCCCGGGGCGGCGCTTCCGGCAGACTGTGCGCCCCCGCATGTGCACCCTGACACCCCCGCGTGTCGGTGGGGCATGCCACCATCATGCGGGCGGTGACTGGTGATACGAGATCAAGAAGAGACGATGAAGCAGCAGGGTGCGCACCCAGAGGACGCGGAGAGCACCTCTGACGCTTCGTCGCGCCCGGACAGCGGCACCGCCTCCGGATCCGGAGGCAGGACAGCCGCTTCGGGAGACAAGGGAGACAAGGGCACCGCGCCGAAGGACCCGAACAAGAGCAAGGACGACTTCCTCGACGAAGTGCACATCGACGAGGTCGAGGGCGACGAACCGCTGCTCCCCGCGCGCGTGCACCGCCCGTCGGACCTGATGCGCCTGCTGGTGGGCGTGCTGGCCGTCGCCGTGCTGCTCGCGATCGCCGCGTTCGCGCACGGCACCACCTCGGGTCTCGAACAGGACATCAACAAGGGCACCGGCCAGGCGCCCGACCTGCTCATCAAGATCGCGGGCCTGGCCTCCAGCATCGCGATCCTGCTCGTGCCGGTCGCCTTCGCGATCGAGCGGCTGATCAAGCGCGACGGGCTGCGCATCGCCGACGGCGTGCTCGCGGCGGTCCTCGCCCACGGAGTGACACTCGCCACGGACCTGTGGGTCGCCAAGGCCGCCCCCGGCTCGATCCAGGAGGCGCTCACCCAGCCCTCCCCCGGCGACATCCACGCCCTCACCGACCCGGTGCACGGCTATCTCGCGCCGGTCATCGCGTACATGACGGCGGTCGGCATGTCCCGGCGGCCGCGCTGGCGCGCCGTGCTGTGGATCGTGCTGCTTCTCGACGCGTTCTCGATGCTCGTCACGGGCTACACGACACCGTTCTCGATCATCCTGACGATCCTGATCGGCTGGACCGTGGCCTACGGGACGCTCTACGCGGTCGGCTCGCCCAACGTCCGTCCCACGGGACGCACCCTGATGGCGGGCCTGCGGCACGTCGGCTTCCGCCCGGTGACCGCCTCGCGCGAGGAAGTGCCGGAGACGCCGGAGACCGGCGACCGCGGCCGGCGCTACTTCGTCACCCTGGAGGACGGCCCGCCGCTGGACGTGACGGTGGTCGACCGCGAGCAGCAGGCGCAGGGCTTCTTCTACCGCGCGTGGCGCAATCTGACGCTGCGCGGCTTCGCCACCCGCAGCAGCCTCCAGTCGCTGCGCCAGGCGCTCGAGCAGGAGGCCCTGCTCGCGTACGCGGCGATCGCGGCCGGCGCCAACGCGCCCAAGCTGATCGCGACCTCGGAGCTCGGCCCCGACGCCGTGATGCTCGTCTACGAGCACACCGGCGGGCGCACCCTGGACAACCTGCCCGACGACGAGATCACCGACGAGTTGCTGCACGACACCTGGCATCAGGTGCGGGCCCTGCAGTCGCGCCGCATCGCGCACCGGCGGCTGGTGGGCGACGCGATTCTGGTGGATCGTTCCGGCACGGTGATCATCACCGATCTGCGCGTCGGCGAGATCGCGGCCGGCGACCTGCTGCTGCGCATGGACATCTCGCAGCTCCTGGTGACGCTGGGACTGCGGGTGGGCGCCGAGCGCGCGGTGGCGTCGGCAGTGGGCGTGCTCGGCCCGGACGCCGTGGCCGACTGTCTGCCGATGCTCCAGCCCATCGCGCTCAGCCGCACCTCGCGCGCGACCCTGCGCAGACTGGCCCGCGAGCGGGCCCAGCGCGAGCGCGACGCGGTCCTGGAGGCTTCCCGGCAGCTCAAGCAGGCCCGGCTGGAGGAGGCCTCGGAGGACGGCGAGGCCGTCGTGGCCGAGAAGCCCGACAAGAAGGCCGTACGCGCGGAGCAGCGGGCGGAGAAGCGGGCTCTCGACGAGGCGCTGGACGAGGCGCGCGAGGAGGATCTGCTCGCCCAGATCCGCAACCAGGTGCTGCTGATCAGGCCGCAGGCACCGGTCGAGCCCGCCCGTCTGGAGCGGGTGCGGCCGCGCACCCTGATCAGTTTCATCGCCGGCGCCATCGGTGCCTACTTCCTGCTGACGCAGCTCACCCACATCGAGTTCGGTCCCCTGGTCGCGAACGCGCAGTGGGGCTGGGTCCTGGCGGCCGTGGCGTTCTCGGCGTGCAGCTACTTCGCGGCCGCGATGGCGCTGCTGGGGTTCGTGCCCGAGCGCGTGCCGTTCCCGCGGGCCGTGGCCGCGCAGGTCGCCGGTTCGTTCGTCAAGATCGTCGCCCCCGCCGCGGTGGGCGGCGTGGCCCTCAACACCCGCTTCCTGCAGCGCTCGGGGGTGCGTCCGGGTCTCGCGGTGGCGAGTGTCGGCGGCTCCCAGCTCTTCGGCCTCGGCTGCCACATCGTGATGCTGCTGTCGTTCGGCTATCTGACCGGTACCGAGAAGACGCCGTCGCTGTCGCCGTCCCGGACGGTCATCGCGGGCCTGCTGACCGTGGCGGTGCTCGTCCTGGTGGTCACCTCGGTGCCGTTCCTGCGGAAATTCGTCGCCACGCGCGTGCGATCGCTCTTCGCCGGTGTCGTACCGCGCATGCTGGACGTGCTGCAGCGGCCGCAGAAGCTCGTCAGCGGCATCGGCGGCACCCTGCTGCTGACCGCCTGCTTCGTGATGTGTCTGGACGCCTCGATCCGCGCCTTCGGTACCCAGGGGGCCTCGCTCAGCATCGCCAGCGTCGCCGTCGTGTTCCTCGCCGGCAACGCGCTCGGGTCCGCGGCCCCGACCCCGGGCGGCGTGGGCGCGGTGGAGGCGACCCTGACGGTCGGGCTGATCGCCGTGGGCCTGCCCAAGGAGGTCGCGGCCCCGGCCGTCCTGCTGTTCCGGCTGCTGACCCTGTGGCTGCCGGTGCTGCCGGGCTGGCTGGCCTTCAACCACCTCACGCGCAAGGGCTCGCTCTAGTACGACCGCCTTCTCGTACGACGGCTGTACGCGCGTGTACCTCGTACGGCCCGTGCCCCGAGCGCCCGGCCCCGCGCCGCAGCAGGATGGACCCATGCCGAAGCCATCCCGCTCGCGCGCCGTCGCCGTGGCCGTCTCCACCGTGCTGCTGTGCTCCGTGCTGGCGGCCTGCACCGACAACGGCTCCAGCGGCGGTGGGAATCTGTCGGCGCAGAAGCTCGACTGGAAGGACTGCCCGGCGCCGTCCACCGCGGAGGGCGGCGGTGACTCGCCCTCACCCCTGCCGCACGGCGGCACCTGGCAGTGCGCCACGATGAAGGCGCCCCTGGACTGGAACAAGCCCAAGGGCGACACGATCGGCCTCGCGCTGATCCGGGCGAAGGCGAGCGGCGCGCAGAGCAGGCGCATCGGCTCGCTGGTCTTCAACTTCGGCGGGCCGGGCGGCTCGGGCGTCACCACGCTGCCCTCCTTCGGCCAGGACTACGCGACCCTGCGCACCCGTTACGACCTGGTCAGCTTCGACCCGCGCGGAGTCGGCCGCAGCGCTCCCGTGAAGTGCGAGGACGACCAGCAGCTCGACGCGTACTTCCAGCAGGACGCGACCCCGGACGACGCCCGTGAGCGCACCGATTACGTGGACAACACCAAGGAGTTCAACGCGGCCTGCGAGAAGAACTCCGAGAAGGTGCTGCCGCACCTGCGCACCACCGACGCGGCCCGCGACATGGATCTGATGCGGCAGGTCCTCGGCGACGACAAGCTGTACTACTTCGGCATCTCGTACGGCACCGAACTCGGCGGCGTCTACGCCCACTTGTTCCCGAAGAAGGTGGGCCGCGCCGTCTTCGACGCGGTCGTGGACCCGACGCAGGACGCCGAGCAGAGCTCGCTCGGGCAGGCGAAGGGCTTCCAGCTCGCGCTCGACAACTTCGCCGAGGACTGCACCTCCAAGACCACGGAATGCCCGGTCGGCAACACCGCACAGGACGTGAAGGACCGCATCGCCAAGCTGCTGAAGGACCTCGACAGCAAACCGATCTCCGGCATCTTCCCCCGCCGGCTGACGCAGACCGCCGCGACCAACGGCATCGCGCAGGCGCTGTACTCGAAGGACTTCTGGCAGTACCTCACCGAGGGCCTGGTGCAGGCCTACCAGGGCGACGGCCGGATTCTGCTGGCGCTGTCCGACTCGCTGAACGGGCGCAACGAGAACGGCGGGTACAGCAACATCGCCGCCGCCAACGTCGCCATCAACTGCGCCGACGACAAGGCCCGCTACAACCCGGGCTTCGTGCAGCAGAAGCTGCCCGAGTTCCGGTCGGCCTCGCCGCTGTTCGGCGACTTCCTGGCCTGGTCCATGGTCAGCTGCACCGACTGGGCCGTTCCGGGTGCCGCCGACCACCCCGACGTGAGCGCACCGGGCGCCGCGCCGATCCTCGTCGTGGGCAACACCGGCGACCCGGCCACGCCCTACGAGGGCGCGAAGAAGATGGTGGACTCACTCGGCCCGGGTGTCGGCGTCGAGCTGACGTACAAGGGGCAGGGGCACGGCTCGTACGACAGCAAGAACAAGTGCGTGCAGGCCGCGGTCAACGGCTATCTGCTGAACGGGAAGGTGCCGAAGGCAGGGACCGTCTGCTCCTGAGACACGAGCGAACGTCGGGGAAACTTGCAGGTCAGAACGTTATCCACACGCTCCGGCAGGTTTGGCTTGATCCGCCTACCATGGCCTGACCGCCGTTTGCTGCACGACGCGGACGGCCCACGAGGGGGGAAGGCACATGGCACGACTCGTACGGTGGGCGGCTCTGGGCGCCGCCGCGGCGCTCCTGGTGGGCGGCTGCAGCAGCGGCTCGTCGTCCGACGACGGCAAGGACAGTGCGAGGTCGACCCCACCTCCGACGCCACCGTCCCGCTCCTCCGGGACGACCGCCGCACTGCCCTCCTCACTGACCGGGCAGAAGCTCGCCTGGGGCCCCTGCAAGGCCACTGCCGGCTCCCCCGCGCCGGGCAGCGACTGGCAGTGCGCGACGCTCAAGGCGCCCTTGGACTGGTCGAAGCCCGAGGGCGACACGATCGGGCTCGCGCTCATCCGCGCCAAGGCGAACGGCGGCAAGCGCATCGGCTCGCTCCTGTTCAACTTCGGCGGCCCCGGCGGCTCGGGCGTGTCCATGATGCCCACGTACGCCCCCACGGTGTCCGCGCTGCGCGAGCACTACGACCTGGTGAGCTGGGACCCGCGCGGGGTCGCCGCCAGCGAGGGCGTGCGCTGCCGCAGCGACAAGACCATCCAGGCCGCCGAGGACGTGGACGCCACACCGGACACCCCGGCCGAGGAGAAGACGTACTTCCAGGACGCCGTGAACTTCGGCCAGGGCTGTGAGAAGGCCGCCGGAAAGCTGCTCGCGCACGTGTCGACGACGGACACCGCGCGCGACATGGACCTGATGCGCCAGGTGCTGGGCGACACGAAGATGCACTACTTCGGCATCTCGTACGGCACCGAACTCGGCGGCGTCTACGCCCACTTGTTCCCCAAGAAGGTGGGGCGGTTGATCCTCGACGCCGTCGTCGATCCGAGCGCCGACACCGTGGGCCAGGCGAAGAACCAGACCAGGGGCTTCCAGCGCGCCCTGGACGACTACCTCAAGTCCACCGGCCAGGACCCGAAGCAGGGCACCCGGAAGATCGCGGACCTGGTGCAGGGGCTCGACGCGAAGCCTCTGCCGACCTCCTCCGGGCGAAGGCTGACGCAGTCGCTCGCCCTCACCGGCATCGTCCTGCCCCTCTACAGCAAGGAGGGCTGGCCGACCCTGACCAGCGCCCTGAACGCGGCGGAGCAGGGCGACGGTTCCGAGCTGCTGGCACTCGCCGACGGTTACAACGAACGCGACGCCTCGGGGCACTACGCCACGACGACCCACTCGCAACGGGTCATATCGTGCCTGGACGACAAGGAGCGGCCGACCGCCGAGGAGACGAAGAAGAGGCTCCCGGCGTTCGAGAAGATCTCGCCCGTGTTCGGGGACTTCCTCGGCTGGGACACGGCGGGCTGGTGTCACAACTGGCCGGTGGCCGGGCAGTTCGACACTCCGGAGGTGAGCGCGCCCGGTGCGGCGCCGATCCTGGTGGTCGGCAACACCGGCGACCCGGCGACGCCGTACGAGGGCGCCCGGAAGATGACCGACGAGCTGGGCAAGGGCGTCGGTGTCGAGCTCACCTGGAAGGGCGAGGGGCACGGTGCGTACGGAAGCGGGAGCGACTGCGTCGACTCGACCGTGGACGCGTATCTGCTGAAGGGGACCGTGCCGAAGGACGGCAAGGTCTGCGCCTCCTAGCGGGGACAGCGGAAAGGGGCCCGGCACCAGTGGTGCCGAGCCCCTCCCGGAAAGGCTTGCGCCTCGTGGACCGGTGCGGCCTAGTAGACCGGCTTGTCCGGCTCGATCTGGTTGACCCAGCCGATCACGCCGCCGCCGACGTGCACGGCGTCGGAGAAGCCCGCGGACTTCAGGACCGCGAGGACTTCCGCACTGCGGACACCCGTCTTGCAGTGCAGGACGATCTTCTTGTCCTGCGGGAGGCTCTCCAGGGCGGTGCCCATGAGGAACTCGTTCTTCGGGATCAGCTTGGCGCCCGGAATGCTGACGATCTCGTACTCGTTGATCTCGCGGACGTCGATGATCTCGATGTTCTCGCCGTCGTCGATCCACTCCTTGAGCTGCTTGGGAGTGATCGTCGAGTCGGCGGCCGCCGCCTGGGCCTCCTCGGACACGACACCGCAGAAGGCCTCGTAGTCGATGAGCTCGGTGACGGTCGGGTTCTCGCCGCAGACCGCGCAGTCGGGGTCCTTGCGGACCTTGACCTGGCGGTACTGCATCTCGAGGGCGTCGTAGATCATCAGGCGGCCGACCAGCGGCTCACCGATGCCCGCGAGCACCTTGATGGCCTCGTTGACCTGGATGGAGCCGATGGACGCGCACAGCACGCCCAGCACGCCGCCCTCGGCGCAGGAGGGGACCATGCCCGGCGGCGGGGGCTCCGGGTAGAGGCAGCGGTAGCACGGGCCGTGCTCGGACCAGAACACCGAGGCCTGACCGTCGAAGCGGTAGATCGAACCCCAGACGTACGGCTTGTTCAGCAGCACGCAGGCGTCGTTGACCAGGTAGCGCGTCGCGAAGTTGTCCGTGCCGTCGACGATCAGGTCGTACTGGCTGAAGATGTCCATCACGTTGTCGGCCTCGAGCCGCTCCTCGTGAAGGATCACGTTGACGTACGGGTTGATGCCCTTGACGGTGTCACGGGCGGACTCGGCCTTGGAGCGGCCGATGTCGGCCTGGCTGTGGATGATCTGGCGCTGCAGGTTCGACTCGTCGACCTCGTCGAACTCCACGATGCCGAGGGTGCCGACGCCCGCGGCAGCCATGTACATCAGCGCCGGCGAGCCCAGGCCGCCGGCGCCCACACAGAGCACCTTGGCGTTCTTCAGCCGCTTCTGCCCGTCCATCCCGACGTCGGGGATGATCAGGTGGCGGGAGTACCTGCGAACCTCGTCTACGGTGAGCTCATCAGCCGGCTCGACCAGGGGTGGCAGCGACACGGGGACTCCGTTGGTCGGTCAATCACTACGGGTGTTCTCCCTGCAACATTGCCACGGCCTTTTTCATTCCGAGACACCCGTTCCGATCCGCGAGACGATGTCGTCCCAGTAGCCGGGCATGGCCTCCCACGGGTCGCTGCGGCCGCCCTGGTCCGTGCGGTCGGTGAAGTAGATCGTCGCGGCGCCCTGCCAGCGCGCGATACGCAGCGCCTCCTCCAGATGCGGCAGGGGCACTCCGTGGACGAAGTGGCAGAAGCGCTCGGGCGGATGCTCCGCCGTCCACTCCGCCACCTGCGACCACCGGTAGTCGCTCCAGGGGCCGCAGAAGGTGACCAGCTGGTCGGCGCACTCGAGGTAGCCGGGGTGCGGGTGGGTGCCGTGGCCGAGGACGATGTGAGCGTCTTCACAGAGCGCGCGGAGCGTGGTGACGGTGCGGCGGATCTCGGGGAGCGAGACGCCGTCGGTCGGGCAGCGGTCCAGGAGGAAGCCGTCGACCTGGTACCAGTCGATGTGGCGGTGCGCGTCGGAGATCACCTCGCCGAAGGTCCGGGCCCCGGACGCGCACCCGAGGTGGCCGAGGACCCGCACGCCCATGTTCCGCAGCCGTCCGGCCGCCTCCAGGCAGTGCGGATCGGGGCGGGTGCCGGGGCCGTCGGCCACGTTGAGCACGACCCAGTGCAAGGGGGTCCCGGGACGGGTGAGTTCGCCCCACTCGGTGGGCGCGACGAGGGGGTGCGCGTAACCGGGGATGCCGAACCCGGTGCGGACGTCGGTGCTCGCGTTTCCCGCTCTGGTGCTGGTCACATACGGCATGCCGCCTCCATCCAGATGTCGGCGAGGGACTCCTCGAGGTTGATCCTCGGCCGCCAGCCGAGCCGGTCGCGTGCGGTGCGCACGTCGGCCTGCTGCCAGCTGCCGCAGCCGTCCGGGTACGGGTACGCCATCGGGGCAGCGTGGTCCGGGTCGGAGCGCTGGTGGCCGACGGTCGGCCGCAGCGGGCCGGGCGGGCCGTCGAGTTCGTGGAGGGCGCCGCCGTATCCGGCGACGCGGGCGAGCACGGCGGCGGCGTCGCGCAGCCGGACGGCGCGGCCCGAGCCGATGTTGATGACGCCCTGCGCGGCGGAGAGCGAGGCGGCGTGCACGGCACGGGCCACGTCGCGTACGTCGACGAAGTCGCGCTGGACGCCGAGGCCGCCGAGCTTGAGCTCGCCGTCGCCGGACTGCATGGCGCGGCGCATGGCCTCGGCGAGCCGGCCGAGCGGCGAGCCCGCGGGGGTGCCCGGACCGGCCGGCGAGAAGACCCGCAGGACGACAGCGTCCAGGCCGGAACCCAGGACGAGTTCGGTGGCGGCGAGTTTGCTCACGCCGTACGGGCCACCGGGGCGGGGCACGGCGTCCTCGGCCGTGGACGAGCCGGGCTGGCTGGGGCCGTACTCCGCACTGCAGCCGATCTGCACCAGCCGGGCGTCACAGCCGCTGCGGCGCAGGGCTTCGCAGACGGTGGCCACGGCGACGGTGTTGTGGCGGGTCAGATCCCGGGCGCCGCCCCGGGTGGCGCCGGCGCAGTTGATGACGACACCGGGGTGGACCGCGTCGAGGAAGCGGGTGAGGGCACCGGGACTGCCGGACGCGAGGTCGAAGCGGACGTCGGCGTCGTCGCCGCGGCCGAGCGCGGTGAGCTGGACGGCCGGGTCGGCGAGCAGGCGGTCCGCGACGAAGCGGCCCAGGTAGCCGTTGGCTCCGATCAGCAGGACTCTCATCGGACGGCTCCCGGGGCCGAGGCGTCGGATCGGGAGGTGATCATCTCGGGTTCTCCTTCGGAGGGAATGAAGCGGTTGCCTGGGGCGGCGGGTCCTGGCGCCTGCGGCGGGTTCGGGGCCGGCGTGGGCCGGGGTGCGGGCGACGCGCCCGGGCGCACCGGGGACGGCTGCGGCGTCAGCACGGCCGGTCCGCGGGTGCGTGGGCGGAGGCCCGGGCGAGCGTGCGGGCCGCGTGGATCAGCAGGGTCAGCGCGGCCGCCGCGCAGGCGAGGGCAGGGACGCTGCCGGCGCCCCAGGCGTCGGCGACGGTCTCCACGGGGGTGGCGAGGAAGCCGCACCCGGGCAGACGGGCCGCGAAGACCGATGCCAGGGCGGTCGCCTCCGCGGTCGCCGTGGCCGTGACGACGAACGCGGGGGCGTGGGAGAAGCCGTGCGCGGTGAGGAGGCGGGCGAGGAACAGCAGGGCGCCCAGGGTGACGGTCTGGGCGTAGGCCGCGCTCTCGCCCAGGACCGCGCCGCACAGGGCGCTGAGAGCCGTCAGGGAGGACAGGAACAGGGCGAACGTACCGAGCATCAGCGGGCGGGCGGAGGCGGTGAACTCCTCCAGACCGCGGCTGGCGCCCAGTCTGCGGCGGGTGCACACGGCGAAGAGATGCGCGCACCAGGCGGCGGGGGCGCAGGCCAGGGCGAGCGCCAGAACGGGGGCCGTGGCCAGCGGCCAGGGGCCGTCGGCACTGACGGTGGGCGGGCCGTCGGGGCCACCGGCGACGGCCACGCGCAGGAGGCCGTCGCCGAGGAGGGCGTAGGCCACGAGCCAGCACGTCCACATCCGGCCGGCGGAGGCGCTCTGCGTTGATCCCGGGGGTGTGCGGTCCGTGGCGCCGAGAGGGCCGCGCGAGAGGGCCGAGCGCAGGGCGAGGGCCGCCGCGAGGACACCGACGGCGACCGCGGTCGTGCGGGTCCGTCCGTACGTGAGGTGGAGGGCGGCGACGGTCGCGGCGCACAGGGCTCCGGGCAGCAGGGTGAGCACGATCCAGGCGGGGCGCGCCCGCGGGGCCGCCAGGGCCGTGGAGTGCGGTGCCGTCTCCTCGTCGTGGGCGGCGCGCGCGTACATCTCCTCCGCGAGGGAGAACACGTCCCGGTGGCGGAAGCGGGCCGCGGTCCGGTCGGTGACGCCGTGGGCCTCCAGGCCCGCCGCGATCTCCAGGGGGTCCACGGCCCGTTCGCACAATTCGCGGTGCCGGTGCATCAGCGTCTTCACGGGGTCGGCGGCGGTACGCCGGAGCTTCGGCAGGCGGCCAGGGGGCTGCGGGTGGGGGCCGGCCGCGTCGTCCGGTGCCTCCGTCTCCACCGCGGTCCACCCCTGCGAGCGCTCGTCCCACGCCTCCGCGCCGCCCGGCACGCCGGGCCTGTCGAGTTCGCCGAGCCCGCTCATCGCGCCCCCTCCGTGGCCGGTGTCGAGGACCCGACGCGCACGGGGACGTCCGTCGCCCAGCCGGGGCCGCCGCGGGCCACCACGCGCGCGGCCGGGTCGGTCCAGCGTCCGGGGACATGGGCCTCGGCGGGGGCGGCGAAGGGCAGCGGTTCCCCGGTCTCGTCGAGGACGACCCGGCGCACCGGGGTGTGCGAGACGATCTCCAGGTAAATGCCGTGAAATGCCGTGGTGTTCTGCTCGACGGTGAACAGTTCGAGCGCACGCGCGCGTGCGGCGGCACCCAGGCGCTCCCGGCGCTCGGGGTCACGCAACAGCGCCAGACATGCCTCGGCGAGCGCTCGCGGGTTGCGCGGGGGCACGACGAGCCCCGTGCCGCCGATGACCTCCACCACCGCGCCGACGTCCGTGGACACCGTGGCGCGACCGCAGAACATCGCCTCGACCAGGCTGATCGGGAAGCCCTCGACGACGCTGGAGAGCACGGTCACACCGCCGGCGGCGTACGCCTCGGCGAGGGTCGGCAGCTCCGGGCCGCCGATCTCCTCGAAGGAGACGGGGTTGTCGCCGACCGAGTGCCGCCCCTCGGCCTCGTCGGGGAAGAGCTGCGCGGCCAGCGCCCGGCAGTGCCCGAGATAGGCCTCGCCCTCGGGACCGGCCGGGGCGCCGACGATCCGCAGCCGCGCCGTCGGCTCCTCCTTGCGGACCTCCGCGAAGGCGTGCAGCAGCGAGATCAGGTCCTTGGCGGGCTCGACCCGGCCCACCCAGACCAGCGCGTCGGGGTCGGCGCTCTCGGCGGACTCGCCCACCTCGGCGAAGCGCGCGGCGTCCATGCCCGGGTAGACCGTGCGGAGCTTGGCGCGGTCGGCGCCGCAGCGTTCCTGCCAGCGGCGGGCGTGCGCGTTGCCGGGCGTGATGACCGCGGCCCGGTCGTAGATCTCGATGGCGAGCCTGCCGTGGAAGGCGGCGAGCAGGGAGCGCACGGCGGGCGGCGCGTCCGTGGCGGCGAGGTAGTGCGTGCGCAGCCGGACGCCGTACTCGGTCACCAGCAGGGGTACGCCGTGGAAGTGGCGGGCGAGCAGCCCGGGGAGGGCGGCGGGGCCGCCGGACGTCGCGTGGCACAGGTCGACCGAGCCGAGTCCGTCGTCCTCGTACCAGTCCAACGACAGGGGGCGCAGAGCGCGTTCGAGGTGCGCCGCGACGGCGAGCAGATCCGGCACACGCGCCTCACGCGCCGCCCGCAGTGCGCCGGGTGCGCGACAGGCGCGCTCCAGGGCGCGTACGGCGGTCTCGGAGCGGAGCGCTCCCACCAGCCCGCCGCTCTCACGGGCGAGTTCGGCCAGCCCGTACAGCGCGCTGCCGAAACGGTCCGCCTCGGCGGCCGGAATGTGCTCTCCGAGAGCCTCGGCAGGGTCCCCGGCGTTCCCCGCGCACAGCGCGGCCGCCAGCTCGCCGTAGCACTCGGCGAACCGCCGGCGGGCCCGCCGCCCGTACCCGGCTCCGCCGTCCTCGGCCGTCCACATCGGCGCCGTACGCACCAGTGCGACCTGCGGCGGCAGCGGGACCCAGCCCTCGCTCTCCTGCCGCTCGGTGCGGCTGAGCGCGTAGATGTCGAACTCGTGCTGCCCGAGCCCGCGCACGAGCCGGTCGCACCAGAGCCTGGCGTCACCGCTCACATACGGATAGCCACCCTCCGTAAGCAGTCCGATGCGCACGAGCGCACCCCCGATCTCCCGTATGGAGAGCCGCCGTTGACCCGGCGGCTCGCAGCGGGAAGAACGTATGCGGACAAGGCGGTGGCGCGACGGACGGTTGTCCGTCGCACCACCAAAAGGGGTGAACGGTCGTAACTTTCCTGTGCGGTTCGCGTTCGATCGCGCTAAGAGATCATGCAGTCACGTTCCGTCAGGCAGCGGCAGGCTCTCGCCGTGCGGCCCTGCGGCTCGCGGCGACCTGCGGGTCGAGTGCCGGTACGGCGGCCAGGAGCTCCTTGGTGTACGGGTCCTGCGGGTTGTCGTACACCTCGTCGGCGGGGCCGCACTCCACGATCCGGCCGCGGCGCATCACCGCGACCCGGTCGCTGACCTGACGGACGACGGCGAGGTCGTGCGCGACGAAGACGAGCGCCAGGCCGAGTTCGCGCTGGAGTTCGCCGAGCAGAGCCACCACCTGGGCCTGTGTGGTCACGTCCAGCGCGGAGACGGGCTCGTCGCAGACGATGACGCGCGGTTCGGCCGCGAGCGCCCGCGCGATACCGATGCGCTGGCGCTGTCCGCCGCTGAACTCGTGCGGGTAGCGGTCGAAGTGCGCCCCTTCGAGTCCCACGCGCTCCAGCAGTTCCGTCACGCGCCCCCGGATGCGCTTCTCGTCAGGTTCCCCCCGGGCGCGGAGCGGGTCGGCTATCGACTCGCCCACACGGCGGCGGGGGTTGAGGGAGGAGACGGGGTCCTGGAAGACCATCTGGACGGCAGGGCGGACGCCCACGCGCGCGTGCCCGTCGTGCAGAACCTCGCCCGACGTCGGCTCCAGCAGCCCGACCAGCATCCGGCCGAGCGTCGTCTTGCCACTGCCGCTCTCGCCGACGACGCCGAGGGTCTCGCCGCGGTGGATCGTCAGTGACACGTCGTCCACGGCCGTGAACGCGCGCGTGCCGCGCCCGAAGTCACGCCGCAGGCCCCTCGCCTCCAGCACGACCTCGCCGGACGTCCGCGAGGGGGCGCGCGGCGCGTCCACACGCGGGACGGCACCGAGGAGTTCGCGTGTGTACGGCTCGGCGGGCGACGCCAGCACGGTGCCGGCCGGCCCGTGTTCCACCACGCGCCCGTGCCGCATGACCAGCACCTCGTCGGCGCTCTCCGCGGCCACGCCCACGTCGTGCGTGACGAGCAGCAGCCCCATGCCGGTCTCCTCGCGCAGCGTGTGCAGCAGGTCGAGGATCTGGGCCTGCACGGTGACGTCGAGCGCGGTGGTCGGCTCGTCGGCGATCAGCAGGGCGGGCTCGCACGCGAGCGCCATCGCGATGAGCGCGCGCTGGCGCATGCCGCCGCTGAACTCGTGCGGCCGAAAGCGGGAGCGCCGCCGTGCGTCCGGAATCCCCACCCGGTCGAGCACCTCCACCGCACGCGCGCGTGCCGCTCGCCGTGAGGCGCGCGTGTGCACGCGGTACACCTCGGCGATCTGGTCGCCGATCGCGTAGTACGGATCGAGGGACGACAGCGGGTCCTGGAAGACCATCGCGGCCTTCCCGCCGCGCAGCCGCCGCAACTCGTCGTCGGACGCCCGGCGTACGTCGGTACCGGCGACCTCGATCGAGCCGCCGAGGCGCGCGCCCGTGCCGCGGTGCAGGCCCAACAGGGACGCGGCAACCGTGGACTTGCCGGAGCCTGACTCGCCGACCAGGGCCAGGGCGCCGCCCTGCGCCAGGGCGAACGACAGACCGTCGACCGCCCTCAGATCGCCGAACTCGACGGTCAGACCGGTGACTTGGACCAGATCGGTGACTGGGACGAGACTCACGTCAGTACCACCCGTCGGTCGGCCACCGCGTACAGCACGTCCGCGACGGCGTTGGCGAGGACCACGAAGAAGCCGATGACCAGGACCATGCCGACGACGACGGGCAGGTCGACCATGTCGACCGCGTGGACCAGTTCCTGTCCGATGCCGGGCAGTCCGAAGAGGGTCTCGGTGAGGACGGCTCCGCCGATCGCCGAGCCGACGTTGTTGGCGTTCAGCGCGATCACGGGCGCCAGGGCGCCCCGCAGCGCGTGCCGTCCCACGATCGTCCGCTCGGCGACGCCGTAGGCCCGGAAGGTGCGGATGTGGTCCTCGGCCAGCGTCTCCAGCATCGACGCCCTGGTCAGCCGGGCGAACGCGGCGGCCTCGACGAGGGCGAGCGAGAGCCAGGGCAGCAGCAGGTTCCAGGCCCACTGCTCGGGGTCGTCGGTGAACTTCACGTACTGCGGGAAGGGCAGCAGCTGAAGTTCGCCGCAGACGACGATCATCAGCACCAGGCCGATGACGAAGACCGGGGTGGCCCAGCCCGCCAGGGTGAGGGCGGTCAGCACCCGCTCGGTGAACCGGCCGCGCCGCCACGCGGAGAGCACCCCGGTGCCGACGCCGAGGACCAGCCACAGAACCATCGCGCCGAGGACGAGCGAGAGGCTCACCGGGAGCTTGGTCAGGATGATGTCCATCACCTGGCGGTCGGTCTGGTACGAGAGCCCCAGGCAGGGGGCCGGGCAGTGCTCCACCGAGGTGCCCGTGGAGTAGTCCTGGCCGGCGAACAGGCCGTGCAGGAAGTGCCAGTAGCGCACGTACAACGGGTCGTCGAGCCTGAGTTGCTGCGCCACCTGGTGCACCTGCTCCGGGGAGCAGCGCGGGCCGCAGGTGATCTGGGCGACGTTGCCGGGGGTGGCGTAGAAGACGACGTAGACGATGACCGAGATGGCCAGCAGGGTCAGGACGGTGGCGAGGGAGCGCCGGACCAGGAAGCCTCCGAAGCCGTTCATGCGGACCCCTCCTTCGCGCCCGCCCTGGCCTCGCGCTTGCGGCCTGTTCCGACGCTCAGCCGGGAGGCGGCGCGGGGGTCGAGGGCGATGCGGACGCCGTCGCCGAGGACGGTCAGTGCGAGCACCGTGACGAACAGGGCGCCCGCCGGGAGCAGCAGGTACTGCGGGGCCGCCTGGTACCAGACGTCGGCGGCGGTGAGCATCTGCCCCCAGGACGGCGTCGGCGGCTTCACGCCGACGCCGAGGAACGACAGGGCGGCCTCGATGCCGATGTTGACCGGCATGAGGATCGCGGCGTAGGTGATGACCGGCGCGGCGAGCCCGGGCAGCAGCTCCCTGCGGGCGATGCGCCAGGTGCCCCAGCCGCTGAGCCGGGCCGCGGAGACGTAGTCGAGCCCCTTCAGGGTGAGCGTCTGGGCCCGCACGATCTTCGCGATGTTGCCCCAGGCGATGAACCCGATGACCAGCGTGACCAGGACGGGCCGCGGGAAGCTCGACGGGACGATCGCGAGCAGCGCCAACGACATGATCATCAAAGGCATGGCGACGAAGACGTCCGTGAGCCGGCTCAACAGTTGATCAACCCATCCGGCGCCGATCGCGGACGCGATCCCGATCACCACGCCCAGGAAGACCTGGATCACGGTCGCCGCCAGCGCGACGCCCAGGGAGACCCTCGCCCCGTAGACGAGCCGGGCGAACAGGTCGCGCCCGGTCTGCGGTTCGACGCCCAGCCAGTGGTCCGCGCCGACGCCCCCGATGGAGCCGATCGGCACGCCCCCGCGCGCGGAGTCGACGAGCGAGGGGTGGTACGTGGTCGGGTCCTGGCCCTCGAGGGCGGTGAGCAGCGGCGCGGCGAGCGCGACCAGGACGAGCAGCGCGACGACGGACGCCGCGACGAGGGCGGCGCGCTGCGTGCGCAGCCGCCGCCAGAACTGAACGGCCCCCGAGGCCCCCGAGGCGGACACCTCGGGGACCTGGGTGGCGACAAGTGCTTCGCTCACGGCGCTACTTCACCGCGACCTGCGAGATGTCCAGCACGCCGGTCCAGTCGCTGATCACGACGTTCTTGATGTCGCTGCCGACCAGGCGCTTGTAGACGGGGTGGAACAGCGGCACGGTCAGGGCCTGCTCGCCGATCTTCTTGTCCAGTGCACCCCACCTCTTGGCGGCCGCGTCAAGATCGGTCAACTTGTTGATCGCGTCAATCTCGTCATTGACCGACTTGTCGTTCAACAGGCCGTTGTTGAAGTTCGCGCCGTCCTTGACGATCTGCCGGCCGTCGAAGATCGGGGCGAGGAAGGGACCGCCGGAGGGCCAGTCGGCACCCCAGTGGGCGAGGAAGAAGCCGGGCTCGGTCTTCACGCCGTGGATCTTGTCCCGGTAGTCGTTGTCCTCCAGGCCCTGCAGCTTGACCGTGATGCCGGCCTTCTTGAGCGCGTCCTGGATCGCGGTCGCGATCTCGGGGCTGGTCTCGAAGTCCTTGGCGTTGGAGTGGGTCAGCGTGACGGTGAGGCCGTTCTTGTATCCCGCCTCGGCGAGCAGCGCCTTGGCCTTGGCGGCATTGCCCGTCCCGCCCGCCGGGAAGAGGTCGTAGGGCGTGTAGCCGAAGGACTTCTGGTTCGGCAGGAAGGTGGTGGCCGACTCGGCCAGCGCGGAACCGCCCGCCGCGTTGATCACGGACGACCGGTCGACGGCGCAGGAGATCGCCTGCCGCACCTTGATGTTGTTGAACGGCTTGACCGTCGGGTTGAAAGCTATGTAGTTCGTGTAGCCGAAGTGGCCCGTGCCGACGCGGACGGCCAGCTCCTCGTCACCCGTCACCTTGGCGAGCTCGGCGGGGCCGAGGTTGGTGTCCGTCGTGACGGCGGAGGCGTCCGCGCCCTGGGACGCGGACAGCCGCTGGTTGATCACCGAGGAGTCCAGCCCGGACCGTACGTCGACCTTGTCCGGGTAGGCCTTGCGCTCGGCGTCCGTGGCGGCCGACCAGTACGTGTTGCGTTCCAGGACCAGGTGCTCACCGTCGTTCTCGTTCCTGACGACCTTGTACGGGCCGGACGAGACCGGGTGCTCCTCGTACCTGGTGCCCGTGTCCTTGCTCTTCGGAACGGGCGTGAACTGCGTCTGCGTGGCCAGGTACGGGAACTCGCCCTCGGGCTTGTTCAGACGGAAGACGATGGTCCGGCTGTCCGGCGTCTCGATCGCCGACAGGCCCTTCTTGTCCTTGTACGGCCCCTGGTAGCCGGCCGCGCCGACCAGCCAGTCCCTCAAGTAGGGGGCGCCGCCGGACAGTTCGGCGGCGAAGGAGCGCTCGATGCCGTACTTGATGTCGGCGGACGTGATCGGGGTGCCGTCCTCGTACTTGAGGCCCTTCTTCAGGGTGTACGTCCACACGGTCGCGTTCTTGCTGGGGCGCCCGGTGTCGGTGGCGAGGTCCGGGACGACCTTGGCGCCGGCAGCGCCGTTCTCGCGGTTGCGGGTGGTGAGCGTACGGAAGACCAGGGACGGGACGTTGCCGCCGCCGGAGGTGTACAGGCGCGCGGGGTCGAAGTCCGTCTGGGCCTCGGAGTTGAGGACCGTGAGGGTGCCGCCCTTGTGGGGCGTGGAGTCGCCGCCGGCGCCCTTGGCATCGTTGTCCTTCGGCCCGCAGGCGGCGGCGCCCGCTGCCAGAACCAGGCCTACGGATGCCGCGGCCACGCGGCGCGCTGTGACGGACGGTTGGCGCATCGGAATGACGACCTCTCGAATGATGAGACGGAATGACGAGGAGTGAGACAGAAGTGGGCAGACGTCTGCCTGGGCGCCAGGTCGTCGAAAGCGGCCGCCGGGGCACGGCACAAGGCCGTGTCAGGGCAGGAGAAGGAGATCGCGACGCGAACGCCCGGGGGCGGGCGTCAGCGACAGAGGATGTCGGCCACGCAGAGCGCGGTCACGCCGATGAGCGCCAGCTCGATGGCGGCGCGTGCGGAGGCGTGATCGGTCGACATGCCCAGAAATATGAATCAACTTTCTGCGCATGTCAACGTGACGTCGGAGACGCCCGTCAACTCCTGGGATAGGGCCAGGGGTTGGGCAGACAGTGGATCCCGTCGTGGTCGAGGAACTTGGTCTGCTGCTGCATCACCGGCGCGAGCTGGCCGTTCTTGGTGCAGGTCACATGGCCGTGGCCGAGGCGGTGGCCGACCTCGTGGTTGATCAGCATCTGCCGGTAGGCGTGAATTTGATCACCGTAGGTCTTCGACCCCTGGGCCCATCTGTAGGCGTTGATCATCACTCGCTCGGTGGAGGCCGAGTCGCAGGAGACGTTGTCCTCGGTGGTGTCGAGGCCGGACTTGGCGCACCACTTGGCCGTGGTCCCCGGGCTGGCGAGGGTGATCACGAAGTCGGGCTTGCCGGAGTCGACGCGCTCGAAGGTGCGGGCGCCGTCGTGGGCCCAGCTCCGGTTGTCGTTGAGCGTCGTCTGAACGGCCTGGGCGAAGAGTTCGCCGTCGAGCCCGAGCCCCTGCTCCACGTCCACGCGGTAGGTGTACTTCTGGCCCTTGCCGGGCGCCTTGGCGCCCCCGGGGACCGCGGCGAACTTCCCCGACCCCTTGAGCGTGGCGCTGAGCGGATACGTCTTCCCCATGGCCTGCGCGTACGTCAGCGTCGCCACGCTCGGCGAGGCGGACGGCGACGCGCCCGGGTCCCGGGCGTCCCGCGCCTGGCCGGTGGCCGACCGCGTCCCGATGCCGCTGTCGTCGCGGCCGTTCGCGACCTGGCCGGCCACGACGACGGCCAGCACGGTGGTGACGGCGGCGGCCGCGATACCGGTGAACGTCCGCCCCTTGCCGCCCCTGGACTGCGCCGGCACACCGGTCGGCGGCGCGTCCTCGTCGGCCTCGGAGGGGACGCCGACGACCGGGCCGTGGTCCCATTCGGTGACGGAGGCGTACGGGTCCGAGGCGTGCGCGGACCCGCCGCCGCGGGACGTGAAGACGTCGGCGTCCTCGTCGAAGGCGTCGACGTACTCCTGCCGCGGCCCGCCGGGGGGTGCCTTGCGCTGGCGCGGAATGGTCGCCCCGGACTGCCTCAACTCACCCCATCCACCGCCGGCTTCACGCTGCTCGGGGTGACCGCCGCGGACTCGGGGGGTGCCGTGGGCGGGCGTGCCGTCGACGGGACGGGGCATGCCGTGCGGGGGTGTGCCGTCAGGGAACTGCGGCGCCCCACGCGCGGGCGTGGGGAACTGCGGCACCCCGCGCGCGGGTGTGCCGTCAGGGAGACGCGGCACCCCGCGCGCGGGTGTGCCGTCAGGGAGACGCGGCACCCCGCGCGCGGGCGTACCGTCCGCCCTCCCCGGCGCTCCATGACCCGCGTCCTTGGCGTCGCCCTTCGCGGCATCGGCCCCGCGGCGGCTGTGACGTCCCACGTCGCCCCTCAGCTCCCCGCGCTCTTCGCGGCGGTCCCGGCGTCAACGGCCGACTCGACGGATCGAAGGGTATCAACCAACTCGCCCCGCTCGGACAGGAGTTCGCAGACGGCGCGGGCGACCGTGCCGGGGTACTCCATCATCGCCACGTGCCCCGCGTCCGGCAGGGTGAGCAGGCGCGAGTCGCGGAAGGTGCGGGCCGCCTTGCGGGCCATGCGGAAGCCGACGAGCTGGTCCCGGCCGCCGTAGACGAGCAGAGTCGGGGCCAGGACACGCTCCGCCTGGCGCCACAGCCCGTGCTGGCCACCCAGGGTGTAGGCGTTGACGATGCCGCGCGCGGAACGCGTCATCGCGTCCCAGAGATACGGCAGTTGCATCCGCCGCTCCATCTCCTCCACGGCGTTGCGGAAACCCTCCGGCGACACCTGTCCGGGATCGCCGTAGCAGAGCGCCAGCACGCCGCGGACGCGCTCCTCCGCGGTCCATCCGCCGGTGTACCGGGTGAAAAGGCCGGCCACTCCCGGCAGTGCCAGCAGCGCGGTCGGCACCGCGCTGCGCTGGACGAGGAGTTCGGGCAGCGCCGGCGACACCAGCGTCAGCGTCCGCACGAGGTCGGGCCGCAGGGCCGCGACGCGCGTGGTGACGGCGCCGCCGAGCGAGTTGCCGAGCAGATGCACGGGCCCGCGCCCGGACGCCTCGAGAAAACGGATCACCGCGCGCGCGTGCCCGGTGATCGAGTAGTCGCCGTCGTCCGGCGGCGGCGAGTCGCCGAAGCCCGGCAGGTCGACGGCCTCGCCGTCGACGACGCTCTCGAGCTCCTGCATCAGCGCCGACCAGTTCTGCGAGGAGCCCCCGAGTCCGTGGACGCAGAGCGCGGGCGGCAGGCCCTCGCGCACCGGTGGTCTCGACCGCACCGTCAGCGTGATGCCCGGCAGCCCGACCGACCTGAGCCGCTCGCCCTCCGCAACCCTGACGGGCGTCACCTTCGGGAGCACGGTGGTCGCCGGAACGGACGGCAGCTCGGTCGAAGACATGCGGCAATGTTACGAGACGATCACGTAGTGGCTCATGTGTTCGCCGTCACAGATTGCGCGTACACCGCATAGCATCCGGATCCGGTGTCTCCTAGGCTCGTATCGAGGGCACCCGCTGTGGCACCTGCTTCACTCAGGCACGTTCGTAGGAAGGGAGCCCACCATCATGGCCGTAGACCCCACCGACCCCGAGACGTTCGAGGACGACGGCGCACAGGAACCTCGGGAGATCGACGTCGAGGCACCCGAGAACGACGCGGCGGAGCAGTCCGCCGACCTGGCGGCGGACCGCGACGACCCGCTCGAGGACGTGGACCCGGCCACTGCGAACGAGGCCGACATCGTCGAGCAGCGCCGCGTCGTCCCCGACGACGAGGACGACTACCGCTGACGGGGGCGCACGGAAGCACCGGAGGGTGCCGCTGAGCTGGAACGAGGCGATTCGCTGCCCGCTTCGATCCGGTTTGAAACGGCCTGGACGGCTTTCGTCGCCGTCCGGTCCGTGAAATTCTGCGCTCGCACCGCGCACACCCGGGTTACCGAAAAGTACGATGGCGGCGCGGCGCACACCGCATGTGGACGAAATTGGGAGGCGGCGTGACAGCCATCGAGCAGACAGAGGCGGCACGCCCGCGGGGCACGCGCCTGCCGCGACGTGCCCGACGGAATCAGCTGCTGGGAGCCGCCCAGGAAGTCTTCGTGGCGCAGGGTTACCACGCGGCCGCCATGGACGACATCGCCGAGCGCGCCGGCGTCAGCAAGCCGGTGCTCTACCAGCACTTCCCGGGCAAGCTCGACCTCTACCTCGCGCTGCTGGACCAGCACTGCGAGTCACTGATCGGGGCGGTGCGCAGCGCGCTCGCGTCGACGACCGACAACAAGCAGCGCGTCCGCGCGACCATGGACGCCTACTTCGCGTACGTCGAGGACGACGGCGGCGCCTTCCGCCTGGTCTTCGAGTCGGACCTGACGAACGAGCCCGCGGTGCGCGAGCGCGTCGACAAGGTCACGAACGAGTGCGCGGAGGCCATCTGCGACGTCATCGCCGAGGACACCGGCCTGTCGCGCGCGGAGTCGATGCTGCTGGCCTCCGGGCTCGGCGGCCTCGCCCAGGTGGTGGCCCGCTCGTGGCTGCACAGCGACCGCAGCGTGCCGCGCGACCAGGCGGTGCAGCTGCTGGCCTCGCTGGCCTGGCGCGGCATCGCGGGCTTCCCGCTGCACGGCAGCGAACAGCACCACTGACGGCGCCGTGACGGGCACGTGTTCCCGTCCCGTGTTCGCTCTTGGCGTTCGGGGGCGGAGCGTGCGCGTCCCCTCACCGGGCTAATGTGTGCAGGGTACGGCGCGTAAAGGTCGCGCACTTCACTGACCGTCGGAGGGACATAGCCGTGGAGGTCAAGATCGGCGTGCAGCACGCGCCCCGCGAGATCGTTCTGGAGAGCGGTCAGAGCGCCGAGGAGGTCGAGCGCATCGTGGCCGAGGCGCTGGCCGGAAAGGCGCAGCTGCTGACCCTCGTGGACGAGCACGGCCGCAAGGTCCTCGTCCCGGCGGGGCGCCTCGCCTACGTCGAGCTCGGCGAGCCCGCCCCCCGCAAGGTGGGCTTCGGCGCGCTGTAATCACCGGATCACGAGAGGGGCCCCGGGGGGGGGGGGGGGCGGCCCCCCCCCCCCCGGCCGAACAAAGTAATAGAACGATTTGGGGACCCAGGGGGCCCCCCTCCGGTCGAGAGAAAGCCCGAGAAACCCAAAGA
>NZ_JBITHF010000004.1:36301-332528 GCF_044457745.1 Streptomyces sp. NPDC050534 | reverse complement strand
GCATGGCCCCCGCCCCGGGGGGGCGCCGCGCCTCCGTCGCGCTGGGCGCGCCCGCCCCCCGCATGGTGGGCTGGGGCGGGTTGTAAGCCCCGTAGCCGGCGGGGGGCCCGGGGGTGGTGGCCCGCCGGGCCCCTCTCGTTCGTCCAAGATTCTTCTCTTCACATATGGAGCACAAGGGGCGCACAGAGGAGGATTGCATTCCGCAGGTCACGGGTATGACGGGCTACGACCGTGACGCGCAGTCTGGCCGTGGGAGGGCCCCATGTTGTTGATCGAAGCGCTCGGCTCCGCGCTGCTCGGTCTGGTGCTGGCGTGGGCTGCGAACCATCGGCTGGCCCACCGCCTGCCCGCCCGTTCCCTCGTGCTGGCGACGGGCGCCGCGGGAGCCCTGTTCGGCGCCTTCGTCACCCACAGCGCCTTCGACCCCGGCAACGTCCTGCTGAATCTGCTCGGCGCGGCGATCGTGTCCGCCGCTTCTCTCTCCCTGCTGGTGCGCCCGGCAGGGAGACTCCGCCGGCGCTCGGCGCCGGCGTGATCTCGAAGGGAAACGACAGGACGGGCGGACCGACCGGGAAGGCCGGAACGACTGGGAAGGCCGAACCGACCGGACCGACCGGGACGACCGGACCGACCGGGACGACCGGAAAGGCCGGACCGACCGGGACGACCGCGGAAGCGGCGGCTAGGCGCTAGGCGGCGAGCCCGAGAGCGGCCATCCGCTTCGTGTGCGCCTCGGTGATCCGGGAGAACATCCGGCCGACCTCGGCGAGGTCGAACCCGTCCGCGACACCGCCCACGAGCATGGTGGACAGCGCGTCCCGGTCCGCGACCACGCGCTGGGACTGCGACAGCGCCTCACCCATGAGACGGCGGGCCCACAGAGCGAGACGGCCACCCACGCGCGGGTCGGCGTCGATCGCGGCGCGCACCTTCTCCACGGCGAAGCCGGCGTGCCCGGTGTCGTCCAGCACGGCCAGCACGAGCTCACGCGAGTCCGTGTCCAGCCGGGCCGCGACCTCCCGGTAGAAGTCGCTGGCGATCGAGTCGCCGACGTACGCCTTGACGAGCCCCTCCAGCCAGTCCGAGGGCGCCGTCTGCCGGTGGAAGCCGTCCAGCGCGGCGACGAACGGCTCCATCGCGTGCGTGGGCTCCTCGCCGATCTCCGTGAGCCGGTCCCGCAGTCTCTCGAAGTGGTGGAACTCCGCCGACGCCATCTTCGCCAGCTCCGCCTTGTCGGCCAGCGTCGGCGCCAGCTTGGCGTCCTCGGCGAGCCGCTCGAACGCCGCGAGCTCGCCGTACGCGAGCGCACCGAGGAGATCGACGACCGCGGCCCGGTACTGCGGGTCGGCGGCGGCCTTCGCCCAGTCCTGGGCGGCGACTCCGGTGTGCTCGGAGGGTGCGTCAGAGGTGTTGTCAGACGTCGTCATGAAGCGCACAATAGTCCGCTTGCCGACCTACGGAAGTCCCTGGTCAATCAGTGTGACGACGGCTACGTGACCAAATCGGCCATCGTGTGTGCGGGATTCCGGGGTATGGTGGTAATGCGCCTGCCGAGTAGTCGACGGGCCGCACGTATGAGGATGCCCGGTCGGTGGCCCGATCGGCTCCGACCCGACAGCCCTCCCAGTCCGTACGGCACATTGCGTACGACGGCCGGAGGGACACCTCAGCGGTACGAGCGCTAGAGCGTCGGCAGAGGTCCCGTGCCCTACGGCAAGATCGTAAGGCAGCCGACGTCCCCGGCACGGTCCGTCTACGACCCCCGCGCTCGCCTCGCACCGCGTACACAGAAGAGGCAGCACCCTGACTACCACGTTCAGAGATCTCGGAATCCTTCCTGAGACCGCCGAGGCCCTCGAAGCCGTCGGCATCATCACCCCCTTCCCCATCCAGGAGATGACCCTCCCCGTCGCCCTTTCCGGCACGGACGTCATCGGCCAGGCCAAGACCGGCACCGGCAAGACGCTGGGCTTCGGCCTCCCGCTCCTCGAGCGCGTCACCGTCCCCGCGGACGTGGAGGCGGGCCGCGCGAAGCCCGAGGACCTCACCGACACCCCGCAGGCGCTCGTCGTCGTCCCCACGCGCGAGCTGTGCCAGCAGGTCACCAACGACCTGCTGACCGCGGGCAAGGTGCGCAACGTACGCGTCACCGCGATCTACGGCGGCCGGGCCTACGAGCCCCAGGTCGAGGCCCTGAAGAAGGGCGTCGACGTGATCGTCGGCACCCCGGGCCGGCTCCTGGACCTCGCGGGCCAGAAGAAGCTCAACCTCGCGCATGTGAAGTCCCTGGTCCTCGACGAGGCCGACGAGATGCTCGACCTGGGCTTCCTGCCCGACGTCGAGAAGATCATCAACATGCTGCCGGTCCGGCGCCAGACCATGCTGTTCTCGGCGACCATGCCGGGCGCCGTCATCGGACTCGCGCGCCGCTACATGTCGCAGCCCACGCACATCCGCGCCGCGGCGCCGGACGACGAGGGCAAGACGGTCGCGAACACCTCGCAGCACGTGTACCGCGCGCACAACATGGACAAGCCCGAGATGGTCGCGCGCATTCTGCAGGCCGAGGGCCGGGGACTGGTCATGGTCTTCTGCCGTACGAAGCGCACCGCGGCCGACCTGGCCGACCAGCTCAAGCAGCGCGGCTTCGCGGCCGGCGCGGTCCACGGCGACCTCGGCCAGGGCGCCCGTGAGCAGGCGCTGCGCGCCTTCCGCAACGGCAAGGTGGACGTCCTCGTCTGCACCGACGTCGCCGCCCGCGGCATCGACGTCGAGGGCGTGACGCACGTCGTCAACTACCAGTCTCCCGAAGAGGAGAAGACGTACCTGCACCGCATCGGCCGCACCGGCCGCGCGGGCGCCAAGGGCATCGCGATCACGCTCGTCGACTGGGACGACATCCCGCGCTGGCAGCTGATCAACAAGGCGCTGGAGCTCAACTTCAACGACCCGCCGGAGACGTACTCCACGTCCCCGCACCTCTTCGAGGAACTCAACATCCCCGCGGGCACCAAGGGTGTCCTGCCGCGCGCCGAGCGCACGCGGGCGGGGCTCGAGGCGGAGGAGCTGGAGGACCTCGGCGAGACCGGCGGCCGCGGTCGCGGCAGCCGGAACGGCCGAGGCGGACGAGGTGACCGGAACGACCGGGCCGAGTCCCGGCCCGCCGAGCGTGACCGTGAGCCTTCGGAGCGTACGCCGCGCCGCCGTCGCCGCACCCGCGGCGGTACGCCGATGGACGCGAGCGCCGCACCGGAGGCCGTGGTGGAGACCGCGTCGTCCGAGGAGACCGGCTCCCGCGCCCTGCGCCGCCGTCGCCGCACCCGCGGCGGTGCCGCGTCCGAGCCGGTGCCGGTCACGGCCGCCGCGCCCGAGGCCGCGCAGGCCGCCGTCGTGACGGCGGAGGGCCCTGCCCTGGACGCCCCCGAGGCTCCGGAGAAGCCGCGCCGCCGGCGCACCCGTAAGTCCGCGGAGGGCACGGCGGCCGTGGAGACGGTTGCCGAGCAGGCCGCGGAGGTCGTGGAGACCCCGGCCGTCGCGGAAGCCCCGGCGACCGCGGACACCGAGGCACCCGCCGCCAAGCCGCGCCGCCGCACCCGCAAGGCGACGGCCGCCGCGGAGACGGCGGTCGACACCGCCGAGGCAGCCGAGGCGAAGCCCCGCCGTACGCGCAAGGCGGCCACCACCGCCGAAGCCGCGGTCGACACCGCCGAGGCAGCCGAGGCCAAGCCGCGCCGCACCCGCAAGACGGCCGCCGCCACCGAGATCCCGGCGCAGGTCGCCGACGAGCCCGAGGCGAAGCCCCGTACGCGGACCCGCAAGGCCACCGCCGCGGCGGAGACCGCTGTGGACACGGCCGAGGCCGTGGAGACCAAGCCGCGCCGGACCCGTAAGGCGGCCGCCGCCCCGGAGGCCGCCGAGGCCGTCGAGGCGAAGCCCCGTCGTGCGCGCAAGGCGGCCACCACCGCCGAGGCCGCCGTGGACACCGCCGAGGCCAAGCCGCGCCGTACGCGCAAGGCCGCCGAGGCCGCCGTGGACACGGCGGAGGGCGCCGAGGCCAAGCCGCGGCGCACCCGCAAGACGGCCGCCGCCGCCCCGGAAGCCGCCGAGGAGGTCAAGCCCCGCCGTACGCGTAAGGCTGCGACCGCCGCGGTCGACACGGCCGAGGCCGCCGAGGCCAAGCCGCGCCGCACCCGCAAGACGGCCGCCGCCGCCGAGATCCCGGCTCAGGCGACCGACGAGCCCGCGGCCAAGCCCCGGACCACCCGCGCCCGCAAGACCACGGCAGTCGCCGAGGTCACCGCCGACGCGGCCGAGGCGAAGCCCAGGACGCGTCGCACGCGGAAGGCCACGGCCGCCGCGGAGCCCGCGGAGAGCTGACCGCTCACTCGACCGACGGCCCGGCCCACCTCGTGTGGGCCGGGCCGTCGGCATTCGGGCGCCAGGACTCCGCCCGCCCCCGCCCGGCCGCCCCCACGACACCCTCTCCGGATAACCTCACTCCATGAGCAGGCCTCCGTCCTTCACTCCGCCCCCGGGCGCCCGCGCGTACTCGCTGCGCACCGCGCGCGGGGAATTCGCCGTCGTCGACTCGCCCGTGGCGGACGGCGCCGCGCCCCGGGGGACCGCGCTGCTGCTGCCCGGGTTCACCGGCAGCAAGGAGGACTTCAACCCGCTGCACGAGGAACTCGGGGCGCGCGGCTACCGGACCGTCGCGGTGGACGGGCGCGGGCAGTACCAGTCCGACGGGCCCGAGCACGACGAATCGGCTTACGCGCAGGGTGAGTTGGCGCGGGACGTGCTCGCCCAGGCCGCCGCCCTCGGCACCCCCGTGCACCTCGTCGGGCACTCCCTCGGCGGGCAGATCGCGCGGGCCGCGGCCCTGCTGGACCACGCCCCCTTCCGGTCTCTCACTCTGATGGCCTCCGGACCGGCACAGATCTCCGTCTCCCAGCAGCAGCGCGTGAAGCTGCTCCGGGACGCGCTCGCCGTGATGGGCATGGCCGAGGTGTGGGAGGCGATCCAGGCCATGGAGCCGCCCGAGGAGACCGAGACCGGGGATCTGGACGCCGGGCTCGGCGACGGGGAGGATCTGCGCCGCCGCTGGCTCGGCAACAAGCCGGCCCAACTCATCGCCACGGGGCGCCAGTTGTGCACGGAACCGGACCGCGTGGCCGAGCTGGCCGCCCTGCCGCTGCCGTTCCACGTGCTGTCGGGTTCCAGCGACGACACCTGGCCGGTGCCTCTGCTCGACGACATGGCGCTGCGCCTGCGCGCGCACCGCACGGTCGTCCAGGGCGCCGAGCACTCCCCCAACACGGACCAGCCCCTCGAGACGGCCCGCGCCTTCGCCGACTTCTGGGACCGCAGCGCCCCCGGCAGCTAGGGCCTGCCGTCAGAAGTGGGGTCTGCCGCGCGGCCGCCCTCCGGGCGACGGCGCCACTCCGGCACCAGGGTCTAGTACTGCGCCTGCAGGTGCTCCCAGAACCCGTCCCGCAACGCCCGCCGCAGGTCGGCCTGTCCGCGCAGCGAGTACTGGAGCAGGCCCTCCGCCTCCACCAGCAGGTCCTGGTCGACCGAGCCCGGCAGATAGGGGTGGCCGGGCAGCAGTTCGACCAGCGACTCCCGGCCCCGGGCGGCCAGCCACTTCGCTGCGATCTGCGCGCCGACGAAGCGGACGTTCTCGCGGGTGGGCCGGGCGGCGGTGGCCTCGTAGGCGGCAGTGGTGCGCCGGGCCACGAACGGCTTGAAGAAGTCGAGGTCGAGGGTCCGCTGGCTGTCGACCTCCCAGAGCAGGGGCTCCGCCTGGTTGCGTCCCTCGGGGGCCTCGATACCCCACAGGTGCACCCGCGCGCCGTATCCCTGCGCCGCCTCGACCGCCGACACCAGGTCCTCGTCGCCGCCGAGCAGGGCCGCGTCGCTGATCGCGCGGTGTCTGGCCAGCGACTCCAGGTCCGACCTGATCAGCGAATCGACGCCCTTCTGCTGGTTGTTGGCGTTGAGATTGCCCAGCCGGACCTTCACGTCCGGGAGTTCGGCGATCGACTGCTGCTCGATGGTGTGGATACGGCGTCGCGCGCCGTCGTACCAGTAGACCCGCAGCAGCCGGCTGTCCGCGAAGATCGTGCGGGCCTTGTCGATGAGCGCCTCGATCAGCCCTTCCGCGTCGAGGTCGAACGCCCGGCGGTCCTCCGTGCCGGCGACGAGGCGCCCCGCGGCCGCGTACAGGTATCCCGCGTCGACGAAGATCGCATGGGTCGAGGGCGTCTTGGCCACCTCGGCGAGCATGCGCTGCAGCAGCTCGTTCGTGCGGTCGATACGGGCGGTGAGGGCCTCGAGGTCGTCGTTCATCGCCTCCATTGTCCCGGCGGTCACGCTGCGAACACAACCGGTCCCGGTCGGTCTCGTGACCTGTTCCTTACCGGTCAGTAGTTAGCCGTTCGAAAAATTTATTTAGCGTAGGGAATGTTTGTAACGCGGTAACGGTTGACTGAATCAGATGGCAGCGCGACGAAGGGAGAGGCATGCGCTTCGAAATCATGCGACTCGACGAGGTCAACGGCACGACCGTGGACAGCACCGTCGTAGACGCCGCCTCCGTCGACCGGATCGTCCAGCAGGCCGCAGCCATAGGACAGCGACTCTGGATCCGGCCCGCCGAGAGTGCGGCCGTATAACCACCTGACCGACGCGGATCACCGCGCAATCTTCGAAGCCCCCGCCCGGCACCGACGCCGAGCGGGGGCTTCGCGTATGGGGGCTTCGCGTTTACCAGGCGCGGGGCCCGGGGTCCGGGGTGCGCTCAGGCGCCCTTGATCACCTGTGTGATGCCGTTGATGATCTGCTGCACGGCGATCGCGGAGAGCATCATGCCCGCGAGCCGCGTCACCAGGACCACACCGCCGTCCTTGATGACCCGGATGATCAGCAGCGAGTAGCGCATCACCAGCCACAGCACGACATGGATGGCGAGGATCGCCGCCCACACCGACGCCTGCATGGCAAAGCTGTCGGCCTTCTGCACGGCGAGGATGACGGAGACGATCGCACCCGGGCCGGCCAGCAGCGGCATGCCCAGCGGCACGAGCGCCACGTTGACGTCCTTGGTCTGCTTCGGCTCCTCGTTCTTGCCGGTCAGCAGGTCGAGGGCGATGAGCAGGAGCAGCAGACCGCCCGCGATCATCAGGGCGGGCACGGAGACGTGCAGGTAGTCGAGGATCTGGTGCCCGAGCAGCCCGAAGACGGTGATCACGCCGCCGGCGACGCAGACGGCCTGGAAGGCCATCCGCTTCTGCACCTTGCCGGGGCGTCCGGCGGTCAGCGCGAGGAAGATCGGGGTGATCCCGGGGGGATCCATGATGACGAACAGGGTCAGGAAGAGGGAGCCGAAGACGGCGAGGTCGAACATGGGTGAGCAACTGGCCTTGCGGTGAGGGGAAATGGACGGTGAGAGGGGGCGAGGGAGGAGTCAGGCCCCGCCGGTCCCCGGCACCGGGAACGCTCCGGTCGCCCGCCGCACGATCTCCCCGTACACCTCGGGATCCGTGACGTACTCGCCGAGCACGCACGTCTTGCGGCTGCCGTGGTAGTCGCTGGACCCGGTGGTCAGCAGCCCCAGTTCCTTCGCGAGTCCCCGCAGCCGTGCCCGCGTCTCCTCGTCGTGGTCCATGTGGTCGACCTCGATGCCGTCGAGCCCGGCGACGGCCATCTCGGCGATCGCGGACTCGGGCACCGTACGACCGCGCTTGCTGGCGCCCGGGTGCGCGAAGACGGTGACCCCGCCCGCGGCCTTGACCAGCCGGATGGCTTCGAAGGGGTCCGTCTCGTGCTTCTCGACGAAGGCCCGGCCCCCGTCGGACAGCCAGTCCTGGGTGAACGCGTCGTTCACGGTCGGTACGACGCCGAGCTCGACGAGGGCGGTCGCGACATGCGGACGCCCGACCGAGCCGTCGCCGGCGATCCGCCGCACCTGGTCCCAAGTGACCGGCACGCCCAGCGCGTTCAGCCTGGCGACCATGCCCTGGGCCCGCGGCACCCGGTCGTCCCGCACCAGCTCGCGCTCGGCGAGCAGCGCCGGCTCCTCGGGGTCGAAGAGGTAGGCGAGCATGTGCATGGAGACGCCGTCGACACGGCAGGACAGCTCGGCGCCGGTGACGAGCGTGAGCCCCTCGGGCAGCGCGGCGATCGCCTCGGCGTGCCCGCGGGTGGAGTCGTGATCGGTCAGCGCGACGACGTCCAGCCCGGCAGCGGCGGCGTTCCGCACCAGCTCGGCGGGCGTGTCCGTGCCGTCGGAGGCGGTGGAGTGGGCGTGCAGATCGATGCGCACCACGCGGACTCCAGGCGACGACGGACGGATGAGGACGCTCAAGGATAACCGGATTTTCCCGGTCCCTTGTCACACCCGTACCGGGGAGGTGACCCCTACAGGCCCGGGAGGTGACCCCTCCAGGCTTCCCTCAGGGTTCCAACAGCCTGGGCGAAAGCGCCCCGCACGGCACGAGATCGACTTCCGCCCCCGCATCCCGCAGATCCGTCAGCACCAGCTCGTCGTACATCAGCAGCCCCGACTGCTCGGGCCACACGACCGCCCACAGCCACAGCCCCCGCGCCTCGCCCGCGAAGACGGCACGGTCGTCGGGGCTGTCGGTGACGTGCCAGAGAGGGGTGGGGCGGCCGCCGGCCAGCACCTTGGCCTGGGGCGGCTTCTCGACGTTCATGTACGGCCCCGGGTCCGGGCCGTCGATGCCCGCGTACCGCGCGCCGAGTCCGACGCCGAGCTCCTCGGCGACCAGGATCAGCTCCCCTATGCCGCCGAGCGGCCCCGGCCCCGAGCACGCCACCGCGGTGGCCCGGCCGCCGTGCCGGTCGTCGCCCGCGCACGCCACTCCCGTGAAGAGCCAGCCGACCGGCAGGGGCCACGGCATCCACACCGGGACCTGCGTGCGGTGGACCACCACGCTGAGGGCCTCGACGCTGGGCGGGATCACGGGCTGCACCGGATGCACGGTGCCGTGCACATCGCACTGCCAGGAATCGGCGAAGAGTCCGGGAGCCCTGACCCGGCCACCACACTTCGGGCAACTGGGTTCGCCCCTCATAGGGCCCCACGGTCCTACCCGCGCACCGTCACGTCAAGGACGATCACCCGTCCGGACGGAACCCTTCACGGGACGCCTCATGGGAAGCCTCATGGGACAGGACTAGATGCATCTTGCATTAATTAGCCGCCCTAACTTACTGTGTGCATATACCAACTAATCTTGAACGAGAGTGGAGGAAGCATGGACGACCCCTTCGAAGCGGGAGCGGGCGGCATCCTGCGGCAGCCGAAGGCCGTGTGGGCGACGGCGGGCGCGTCCGTCGTGGCGTTCATGGGCATCGGACTCGTCGACCCGATCCTGCCGTCCATCGCCAAGGGCCTGGACGCGACGGCCGGCCAGGTCTCCCTGCTCTTCACCTCGTACTTCCTGATCACCGCCGTCGCGATGCTGATCACCGGCTTCGTCTCCAGCCGTATCGGCGGCCGCAGGACACTGCTGCTCGGCCTCGCCTTCGTCGTGGTCTTCGCGGGTCTCGCGGGCACCTCGGACTCGGTCGCCGAACTCGTCGGCTTCCGCGCGGGCTGGGGCCTCGGCAACGCGCTCTTCGTCTCGACGGCCCTCGCGGTCATCGTCGGCGCGGCGGCGGGCGGCAGCGCCGCCGCGATCCTGCTGTACGAGTCCGCACTCGGCCTCGGCATGGCGTGCGGCCCGCTGGTGGGCGCGCTGCTCGGCAACCAGAGCTGGCGCTACCCCTTCTTCGGCACCGCCTTCCTGATGGCGGTCGGCTTCCTGTGCATCACGGCGTTCCTGAAGGAGCAGCCGAAGCCGGCCCGGAAGACCTCGCCGCTCGATCCCCTCCGGGCGCTCGGCCACGGCGGCCTGGCCTCGACGGCGGTCTCGGCGTTCTTCTACAACTACACGTTCTTCACCGTGCTGGCCTTCACGCCGTTCGTGCTGGACATGACGCCGTACAGGTCGGGGGCCGTGTTCTTCGCCTGGGGCCTGCTGCTCGCCGTCTTCTCCGTGCTCGTGGCCCCGCGCCTGCAGCGGCGCTTCGGCTCGCTGAAGGTGCTCGGCGGCTCGCTGGTGCTGCTCGCGGCGGACGTCCTCGTCCTCGGCTACGGCAGCCACACCACGGCCGTCGTCTGCACGATCCTGTCGGGCGCCTTCATCGGCGTGAACAACACCGTCTACACGGAGCTGGCGCTCGGCGTCTCGGACGCGCCCCGGCCGGTGGCGAGCGCCGGCTACAACTTCGTGCGCTGGTTCGCGGCCGCGGCCGCGCCGTACTTCGCACCGAAGATCGAGGAGTGGACCGACATCCACGTCCCGTTCGTGGTCGCGGCGGTCACCGCCGTGCTGGGCGCGGTCGTCGTGTTCGTACGGCGGAACGCCCTCACGCACGAAACCGAAGAGCTGGAGCCGCGGCACGCCGCCGAGGACAGCGTCACGGTGTTCGCCAACTGACGCCTCCCGGCCACCGGTTGGTGAGCTTGCTCACCTTGGCCTCAGTCCAGCGGGACGGACCTGCGGGACGGATCCCTGAGGTCCGTCCCGTTCGTCAGCCAGCGCTCCTGAAGGGCCTGGGCGCCGTGCACGCGCTTCCAGGCGGCCTCGTTCGACGTCATCGGGAGCAGCGGCAGGAAGCGGACCGGCTCGAGCGGCTCGTCGAGTTCGAGGTCCTCGACCAGGCCGCCCGGCTCGGCGACCAGCACGGAGCTGAACGGTGCGCCGGGCCACAGGGGTTCACCGACGTCGAGCGAGGCGCCGGGCGCCACGACCACACCCTCGACCTGCGGGGAGGCGGCGAGCACGGCGAGCGGGCGCAGCGCCTTGTCGGTGTCGGCGTGGCCGCCGCGCACCGAGAGGACCAGCTCGGCGCGCGGGCCCCTGAGCGGGTCGGCGAGCACCGCCGTGGGGTCGCTCATCGGCTGCGCGGACATGCCGAGGGTGGCGTAGCGGACGATGTCGCCCTCGTGGAAACGGAGCACCTCGATGCGGTCGGTGCCGAGGAACGTGACGGCCGCGCGGGCGTCCGGTTCGCCCAGCGCGCCGCGCAGCCGGGCCTCGACCAGAGGAAGAACATCAACCATGCGGCGAGCATAGAACTCGTCAGTGCAGGGCAAAGCGGCGCCTTGACACATTGGGCTGCTGATAGTCTTGCCCGCGTCGTTCGGGGCAACACGCAGATGGGGGCACCGCCCAGGCCGTGCAGGCACTGGGGGAGTCGCATCGGGCCCCGACGCCTGTGAGACTCCCTGACGGGAATGGAACGTCCCTTACGAGGGACCGGCCGGAGGAGGTGGGGCTGTCATGGATCGAAGTCACCCGTGCAGTACCACTCGCTCTTCCCGCCGCTGATACAGCTGATCTGGCTCCGGCCGACCGCCGCCTTTCACGCTCACGTCTTCATGCGGAAGAGCACTTCGTTTCGTTTTGCCTGATCTGTCTGATCTGAATCAGCAGCGAAGTCCGCCACCGCGACGGTGCGGTGCTCCCCGCTTTGTGGACGTGCCAAACACCTGACGTCAGGACGTCCCCATTCCGGGCAGTTCCAGCCGTCGTCGGCGCCTTTCGTCGCTCGACACGAAGGAGCCAGCCATGTCGATGATCCGTGACCTGCGCGCCGCGGTCCGGCCGTCCCGCGTCTCGGTACGCAAGGACGCCGGTGCCTACGACACGACTCGCGACCCCTCCACCCCCTCCGCCGTCGTCGACTGCGCCGTCTACCGGGACGGTGCCCGCGTGGACAGCGGCAGGTCCCTGACCCCGCACGAGGCGATGCGCCTGGTGCGGCGCGACGGCGGCTTCGTCTGGATCGGCCTGCACGAGCCGACCGAGGCCGAATTCTCCGGGATCGCCGGCGAGTTCGGCCTGCACCCGCTGGCCGTGGAGGACGCCGTCCAGGCCCACCAGCGACCCAAGCTGGAGCGCTACGACGACACCCTCTTCACCGTCTTCAAGACCATCCACTACGTCGAGCACGACCAGCTCACCGCCAACAGCGAGGTCGTCGAGACCGGCGAGGTCATGTGCTTCACCGGACAGGACTTCTTCATCACCGTCCGGCACGGCGGCCAGGGCTCGCTGCGCGCCCTGCGGCACCGGCTCCAGGACGACCCCGAGCTGCTCGCCAAGGGCCCCTCCGCGGTGCTGCACGCGATCGCCGACCACGTCGTCGACGGCTACATCGCGGTCGCCGACGCCGTCCAGGACGACATCGACGAGGTCGAGACCGAGGTGTTCTCGCCGGGCCGCCGGGGCGGTGTCTCACGGGGTGTGGACTCGGCGCGCATCTACCAGCTCAAGCGCGAGGTGCTGGAGTTCAAGCGCGCCGTCTCGCCGCTGCTGCGCCCCATGCAGCTGCTCAGCGAGCGGCCGATGCGGCTGATCGACCCCGACATCCAGAAGTACTTCCGGGACGTCGCCGACCACCTCGTCCGCGTCCAGGAGCAGGTCGTCGGCTTCGACGAGCTGCTCAACTCGATCCTCCAGGCCAACCTCGCGCAGGCGTCCGTGGCGCAGAACGAGGACATGCGCAAGATCACGTCCTGGGCCGCCATCATCGCCGTACCGACGATGGTGTGCGGGGTCTACGGCATGAACTTCAAGTACATGCCGGAACTGCACGCGAAGTACGGCTACCCGGTGATCATGGGCATCACCGTCTGCATCTGTCTCGGCATCCACCGCACGCTGAAGCGCAACGGCTGGCTCTGAGAGCGCCTGGATAGGCTGAGCCCATGACAAGCGAGCTGCTCGACCAGGCCCTCGTCGAGGAGGCCACCAAGAAGTCCGGCCTCGTCTGGGTGGCCGGTCCAGGCGTCCCGGCCCGTGCGCTGTGGCACGTGTGGCACGGGGGAGCCGCGTGTCTGGTCGGCGACGGACCGGGCGAGCAGCCGCTGCCGGGGCTGGCCGACGGGGCCGGCGCCGAGGTCACGGTCCGCAGCAAGGACAAGGGCGGCCGACTGGTGACCTGGCCGGCGAAGGTCGTCGAGCTGGCACCCGGGTCCGAGGAGTGGGCGGCCACGGTCGCCGAGCTGAAGGGCAAGCGGCTCAACGCCCCCGACGGCGAGGCGATGACCGAGCGCTGGTCCCGCGAATGCCGGGTGCTGCGCCTGGAACCCGCCGGGGCGACAACGGAGTTGCCCGACGGCGATCTGGCCGAGGCACCGTTGCCGACGCCCGCCACCACCCGCCGGCCGATCCCCGCGGGGCTGCCCCGGCTGCTGCTGAGGAAGAGGAAACGCCGGTAGGACGTCAGGACGTCGGCAACTGCTTGCCGTAGTCCACCGTCTCGGTCTTCTTCGGCTCGTTCAGGGCGAAGTCCTCGCCCCAGGACGAGAAGGCGATCGTGCCCGCGCCGCCCGCCCGCTCCAGCCGGAGCGGATAGGGCTTGCCCTGAAGAGAGACGTCGAGGGTGCCGCCGGAGCCCTTGTCGCCGGTGATGCGAATGGTGCGGGTACCCGACTGCTCGTGATGCCCGTCCGTCGCGAGCGAGCCGTGCAAGGTGAGCAGACCCCCGAGGAGGACGTCCATGTCCGTGAAACCGCTGAACTTCCGGTACGCCGGGTCGCGCTGCGGCACCTTCACGTACTTGCCGTCGAGCTTGCTGACGGACGCCTTGCCGGAGTCGCCGTCCGCGTGGTTCCAGAAGCCGGAGCCCGCCTTCAGATACAGCTGCTCACCGATCCGCAGCAGCCCGAAGGCCACCCCGTTCGAGGTGACCGATCCGGTGGCGCCCTCCGACTTCAGGCGCATGTCGAGCTTGTACGTACGGCCGTTGGTGACGACGTTTCCTGAGAGGTGCACGGCCTCGGCCGCGGCGGCGGCCGCGCGGGTCTTCGACTGGATCTCGGCGGCCGGCAGCTTGCCGACCCCGTTGGTGCCCGCGTCGGGATCGTCGCTGCAGCCCGCCAGCATGCCCGTCCCCGCCACGACCAGTGCGCACATCGCTCCCAGCAGCGTGGTCCGGCGCGTACGGCCCAGGGCAATCGCAGTCACAGAAGGGGCTGCCTTTCGGTCGTGGGACGTGAGCGGCGTACCGCAGCGTACCCGGGGCCCGACGGCCCCGCGGAAGGAGTCCGTCCGGACGTCCCACCAGGGCGGATCCAATCGGTACGGGCTAGCCTGAAGCCCACCTGAGCGGGCAATCCGGAAAGAAATCACAGCAGGAAACAAGCACTGCGAAACACCCCGCAAGCAAAGGAGCGCAGCCCATGGCAGCGGGCGCCCCCAGGATCTTCGTCTCGCACCTCGCCGGTGTCGCCGTCTTCGACCCCAACGGCGACCAGGTGGGCCGCGTCCGCGATGTCGTCGTCATGCTGCGCGTCGGCCGGCGGCCTCCGCGCGTGCTCGGGCTGGTCGTCGAACTGCCCACCCGGCGCCGCATCTTCCTGCAGATGACCAGGGTGACCAGCATCGAGTCCGGCCAGGTCATCGCCACCGGCGTGCTCAACGTCCGGCGCTTCGAGCAACGGCCCACCGAACGCCTCGCCTTCGGCGAGCTCCTGGACCGCAGGGTCACGCTCGTCGAGACCGGCGAGGAGGTCACCGTCCTCGACCTGTCCGTGCATCATCTGCCGGCCCGGCGGGACTGGGAGGTCGACCGCGTCTTCGTCCGCAAGGGCAGGAAGAGCAGCGCCTTCCGGCGGGCCAAGGGCGAGGCGCTGACGGTGGAGTGGTCCGCCGTCACCGGCTTCTCCCTGGAGGAGCACGGACAGGGCGCCGAGAGCCTGCTCGCCACCTTCGAGCAGCTGCGCCCCGCGGACCTCGCCAACGTGCTGCACCACCTGTCCCCCAAGCGCCGCGCCGAGGTGGCCGCCGCGCTCGACGACGACCGTCTGGCCGACGTGCTCGAGGAGCTCCCCGAGGACGACCAGATCGAGATCCTCGGCAAGCTGAAGGAGGAGCGCGCCGCCGACGTCCTGGAGGCCATGGACCCGGACGACGCGGCCGACCTGCTCGCCGAGCTCCCCGAGGAGGACAAGGAGCGGCTGCTGAGCCTGATGCAGCCCTCCGACGCGGCGGACATGCGGCGCCTGATGGCCTACGAGGAGCACACGGCGGGCGGCCTCATGACGACCGAGCCGATCGTGCTGCGGCCGGACTCCACGGTCGCCGACGCGCTCGCCCGCGTCCGCAACCGCGACCTCTCCCCCGCCCTCGCCGCCCAGGTCTATGTCTGCCGGCCGCCCGACGAGACGCCGACCGGCAAGTACCTCGGCACGGTGCACTTCCAGCGCCTGCTGCGCGACCCGCCGTACACACTGGTCAGCTCGATCATCGACGACGATCTGCAGACCCTCGACCCCGATTCCACGCTGCCCGTGGTCGCCGGGTTCTTCGCCGCGTACGACATGGTGGCGGCGCCCGTGGTCGACGAGTCCGGGGCGCTGCTGGGCGCGGTGACCGTGGACGACGTACTGGACCACATGCTGCCCGACGACTGGCGGGAGACGGAGTTCCATCTGGACGAGGACCAGGACGAGGACGAGGGGGTGGGCGCTCATGACGCCTGAGCGGGAGAGCACGCGCGAGCGCACACCGGCCGGGGCGACGGCCGCGACCCGGCCGCGTGTCCGTCTGGACCAGCCGCGCGCGCCGCGGCGCCGGCTGATCCCCGAGTGGGACCCGGAGGCCTTCGGGCGGCTGTCGGAGCGCATCGCGCGCTTCCTCGGCACGGGACGCTTCATCGTCTGGATGACGGTCGTCATCATCCTGTGGGTGGTGTGGAACGTGTTCGCGCCGCACGCCCTGCGTTTCGACAACTACCCGTTCATCTTCCTGACCTTGATGCTGTCCCTCCAGGCCTCCTACGCGGCCCCGCTGATCCTGCTCGCGCAGAACCGGCAGGACGACCGCGACCGGGTCAACCTCGAACAGGACCGCAAGCAGAACGAGCGCTCCATCGCGGACACCGAGTACCTGACCCGCGAGATCGCCGCCCTGCGCATCGGCCTGGGCGAGGTCGCCACCCGCGACTGGATCCGCTCCGAGCTCCAGGACATGGTCAAGGAGCTGGAGGTGCGGCAGAACGGCCACCGCGAGCACGCCGTATTCCCGGCAGAACGGTCGCGCGGACGTGACGTAGGCGACCGGTGACAGGCATCCCGGGGCCCTTGTGCGGCGCCGTACCATCGTCCTATGGCTAGCGAAGACGCGGTGCGCGAGGCACTGGCGACGGTGAACGACCCCGAGATCAACCGACCCATCACCGAGCTCGGGATGGTGAAGTCGGTGGACATCGCCGCGGACGGGACGGTCGCGGTCACCGTGTACCTGACGGTCTCCGGCTGCCCGATGCGCGAGACGATCACGCAGCGCGTGACGGAGGCGGTCTCCCGGGTCGAAGGCGTCACCCGCGTCGACGTCTCGCTCGACGTCATGAGCGACGAGCAGCGCAAGGAGCTGGCGAACGCCCTGCGCGGCGGCACCGCCGAGCGCGAGGTCCCCTTCGCCAAGCCCGGCTCCCTCACCCGTGTCTACGCGGTCGCGTCCGGCAAGGGCGGCGTCGGCAAGTCCTCGGTGACGGTGAACCTGGCGGCGGCGATGGCGGCCGACGGGCTGAAGGTCGGTGTCGTCGACGCCGACATCTACGGCCACAGCGTGCCGCGCATGCTCGGCGCGGACGGCCGCCCCACCCAGGTCGAGAACATGATCATGCCGCCTTCGGCCAACGGCGTGAAGGTCATCTCGATCGGCATGTTCACCCCGGGCAACGCCCCGGTGGTCTGGCGCGGCCCGATGCTGCACCGCGCGCTCCAGCAGTTCCTGGCGGACGTCTACTGGGGCGATCTGGACATCCTGCTGCTCGACCTCCCGCCCGGCACCGGCGACATCGCCATCTCCGTCGCCCAGCTGGTCCCGAACGCGGAGATCCTGATCGTCACCACGCCCCAGCAGGCGGCGGCCGAGGTCGCCGAGCGCGCGGGCTCCATCGCCGTGCAGACCCACCAGAAGATCGTGGGCGTCGTCGAGAACATGTCCGGCCTGCCCTGCCCGCACTGCGGCGAGATGGTCGACGTCTTCGGCACCGGCGGCGGCCAGACGGTGGCGGACGGCCTGACCCGTACGACGGGTGCGACGGTCCCCGTCCTCGGCGCCATCCCGATCGACGTCCGCCTCCGCGAGGGCGGCGACGAGGGCCGGCCCGTGGTCCTGAGCGACCCGGACTCCCCGGCGGCCGCGGCCCTGCGCGCCATCGCGGGCAAGCTGGGCGGGCGCCAGCGGGGCCTGTCGGGCATGTCCCTGGGGATCACGCCGAAGAACAAGTTCTGAGCCCGCACGGAGCACTGAAGCGAAGGGGCGCCGCATCCGCGCGGCGCCCCTTCGTCATGCGTACGTCTTGATGTCCTTGACCACGGCGAAGGCGAGGCCGTACGCGCTCATGCCTCTTCCGTACGCCCCCAGGTGCACCCCTTGCGGCGTGGATCCGGCGAGGACCCAGCCGAACTCGGACTCCCGGTAGTGGAACGGCGTGGGAACGCCGTCCACGGGCAGGGAGAGCGTCGACCACTCGGGGCCCGACAGGTCGTCGGCCAGCGCCCACGCGGTCTCCGTCTGCTGCTCCAGCCAGTCGTCCCGCAGGGAGTGGTCCATCTGACCGGGCCAGGTGAAGGACAGCAGCCCCACACCGGCCAGCCAGGCAGCCGAGGAGACCGACGTGGCCTCCAGCAGCCCCGTGCCGTCGGCACTGCGCCGTACGGGGCTCGCCGCGACCGTCACCACGACCGCGAACTTCTCCCGCGGCTCGTCGGCCGAGCCGACCGCGAACTCGTTCTTCACGGAGGGCTCGTCGCCGTGCCCGATCGAACCGTGCTCGACGGCACCGTCGGCCGCCGTCCCGACCTGCATCAGCCAGCGCGGACCCGTGAAGGCCTCATCGAGGCCGTACCACGGGAAGGGCGCCAGCAGGTAGCCGTCGACCGTGCGCCGGGCCGTGGGGAGCTGTTGTCCGCCCTCCGCGGCCGGCGCCTGCGCGACTGCCTGACTCGTCGTCTCCATGTGCCCGGACGCCTCCTCGTTCTCGTCGAACCGGAGCGGCCCGCCCCCCTTCGGGCGTACTCGTCCGGTCCGCACAACAACTCGGCAGCATAGCCACCCCACTGAGCACAGCAGGGAAATCGCCCGGCGCGTGGGTCGCACCGAGGGGTGGGATCCGGCCGTGCGCAGGTGCCGCGGAGTATGAAACGCATCACGTACGGCGCAGGTGGGCACGCGCGTGAACAGCACCGGAGCGCGGCCCGGCGCCGCTCGGCGGCGCGGGCCTGCGGCTCAGGTGGCGTCCGCGTCGAAAGGCGGGCGGTCGTCCTCTTCGGGCTTCTTCGTCATGTCGACGCGGGCGCCGGAGGAGGAGCCGGCGGACGAGGAGCCGGACGAGGAGGACGGCGCGTCGGTCTCACGGCTGTGCACCGCGTCCGTGACCTCGGCCATCTCCTTCTTGAGGTCGAAGCCGTTGCGGATCTCCTTGAGCCCCAGCTCGTCGCTGTCCATCTGCTTGCGGATGAACGTCTTGGGGTTGAGGTCCTCGAACTCGAAGTCCTTGAACTCCGGGCCGAGCTCCGAACGGATGTCGTGCTTGGCGCTCTCCGAGAACTCCCGGATCTTGCGGATCGTCCGCATCACGTCCTGGATGACCTTCGGGAGCTTGTCCGGACCGAAGACGAGCACAGCAAGGACAACGAGCGTCACCAGCTCGAGCGGTCCTATGTCATTGAACACCTGAAGCTCCTTGCGAGTCCCTCGGTCCTCGGCCCTCGGTGGTCTGTGCGGGTCTTCCGTGGTCCGGGCCGGATCCACGGTACCCGGCGATCCCGTACGACCGGTACTGTCCCGGGCGTTCCGAGTGGGGTCGCGTGGGGGTTTTGGGGGTTGTTTGCCTTGTGGGGGCCCGGGTGCGGCCCTCAGCTGCCCACGGAGGACCCGAGGACCAGCGAGATCTTCCTCTCCTTGCCGTCGCGGCGGACGGTCAGCTCCAGACGGTCGCCGGGGCGGTGGGCGCGGGTCTTGACGATCAGTTCCTCCCCGGAGTGCACGCGCTGGCCGTCCACCGCGGTGATGACGTCCCCCGCCTTGATGCCGGCCTTGTCGCCGGGGCCGCCCCGCGTGACGGCGGGACCGCCGCTCCCGGCCTTCGTCCCGACGCGGGCGCCGTCGCCGGTGTAGTCCATGTCGAGGGTGACGCCGATGACCGGGTGGGTCGCCTTGCCGGTGTTGATCAGTTCCTCGGCGACGCGCTTGGCCTGGTTGACCGGTATGGCGAAGCCGAGCCCGATGGAACCGGCCTGCCCGCTGCCCGAGTCCGAGCCGTCGTCGGCGGACCGGATGGCGGAGTTGATGCCGATGACCCGGGCCCGGGTGTCGAGCAGGGGGCCGCCGGAGTTGCCGGGGTTGATCGGCGCGTCGGTCTGCAGGGCGTCGACGTACGAGACGTCACTTCCGCCGGTGCTGTCGCCGCCCGCCGTGATGGGGCGTTCCTTGGCGCTGATGATGCCCGAGGTGACCGTGCCCTCCAGGTCGAAGGGGGCGCCGATGGCGACGACGGGGTCGCCGACCTGAACGTTGTCGGAGTTGCCGAGCGGCATGGGCTTCAGCCCGCGCACATTGCTGACCTTGACGACGGCGAGGTCGTAGCCGCTGTCCCGGCCGACGACGGTGGCCCTCGCCGTGTCCCCGCTGTTGAAGGTCACCGATATCTGGCCGGCGGATCCGGCGGCCGGTTCCACGACGTGGTTGTTGGTGAGGATGTGGCCCTGCGCGTCGAGCACGAAGCCCGTCCCGGTGCCGGACTCCTGGACGCCGGACACATGCAGGGTGACCACGCTGGGCAGGGCCCGCGCGGCGATCCCGGCGACGCTGTCCGGAGCCCGCCCCGCGGGCTCCTTGCCCGCCTGCGGCAGCTCGACGGCCCCCACACCGCCGTTGCGCTCGAGATAGGAACCGATGACACCGCCGACGCCGCCGGACACGAGCGCGAGGGCCACGGCGCCGGTGACGAGGGCCCGCCGGACCCGCCTGCGCCGCCTGTCCTTGCCCTCCACGGCCGCGCCGGTCTGCTGGAGGGGAGTGGACGACCAGGGGTCGTAGTTGTGCCAGGGGGTGGAGGGGTGGGCGGGAGCGGGAGCAGCCGGAGCGGGAGCCTCGGGGGCGGGCAGGGTGTGGGGCTGCGGCGCCGGTATCGCGGTGTCCTGCGCGGGTGGGGCCGCCGCCGGGTGCTGTACCGGCGGAGCGGGCGCCCAGGGGCCGGGCTCGCCGTACGGCGGGGTGCTGTAGGGGTCCGGGTCGTGCAGGGGCCTGGGGCGCTCGGCGGCGGGCGTCGCCGCGGGGGCGGGCGTCGCCGCGGGGGCGGGCGTCGCCGCGGGGGCGTCCAGCTCGAAGTCGCCCTCGCCGGCGGGCGCGCCGCCTGCCTCGTCCTCGGGGCGCCGCAGCTCGAAGTCACCGTCGGGCACGTCGGGCACGGACGCGGTTTCGCCGTCGGACACGGTTTCGCCGTCGGCGCCCGCCGGTCGCGCCAGCTCGAAGTCGCCGTCGGGCATGGGCACACGGCCGCTGCCGGCCTCCTGCGGCCCGCTCAGCTCGTAGTCACCGCCGTCGGACGGGACCCCCTCCGCCTCCCCCACAGAGCCCTCCCGGCGCGGCAGGCTCCACCACTTCGGCTTCGTGGGCTTCCCCTCGTTCATGCTCTCCCCACAGCTGGCCACAGCACGGCACGGCTCGTCGGCCATGGCCTCAGTTGTCGACTCCGCGCGCGGCTTGCTGCCGCGGACACGGTCCACCCTGGATTCAACCAGGTTCGCAGGCCGTGCCGCAGAGACCGGTCAGCGTGAGGTGCGGGGGGAGGAAGAAGCGGAAGTCGAGTCGGGGACGGGTGCGGCGAGCAGGCCGGGAGAGGAGACCTCGGGGGTCTTGGACCACGAGGTCAGGGTGAACGGCGGGGTCGCCTCGAGCGGCCGTATCAGCGGGGACATCACGGCGGCGCCGGCCATCACGGGAGTGGTCAGCGTGTGCACCGTCTGCTGCCGGGCCTGTACCGCGCCGGTCTGGTTCTCCGCGCCGGGCAGCAGCGGAGCCGAGACCGCGGTCGGGGCCGCCGGGACGTCGTTCAGCGACTGGCGGCCCTGTGCGAGCAGCGGGGCGGTGCCACGGCGCCGCTGGTTCTCGGGGGCCGTCGCGGCGCCCGTCCCCTGCGTACGCGCCGGAGTGACGTTGCTGCCCGCGCCCGTGCCACGGGCGTCCGCGGTGTCGGTGGGCGTGCCCGTCGTGACGCCGCCCAGCGCGATCGCGGCGAGCGAGACGGCGCCCGCGGCGACGAACGCGAACCGCATCCCGCGCGAGGCGGAGCGCTCGGACTCGTGCCGGCTGACGTCGTGGATACGGAAGCCGCGGTCCGCGGAGGGCGGCAGTATCGGGGCGTGTGGGGAGGAGGCGGGGACGTAGCCGAACTCGAAGCGCTCACCCCGCTTCAGGCCGAAGACCCCGGTGACGCCAGGCCGTCCGGGGATTCCTCCCCCGCCGAACGGCGAGCCACCGCCGTCCGGGTCACCTCCCCCGGGAAGCCCCTGAAGCCGGGCCAGGAAGCTCTCGGAGGGCGGCGGCGGAGCCGCCTCGGCGAAGACGTTCTTCAGCTGTCGCTGCGCGTCCGCCTCCGCCTTGCACCGGGCACAGGTGGCCAGGTGGGCGAGGACCCGCTCACGCGTCTCATGACCGAGCTCTCCGTCCACCAGGGCGGAGAGTCGGTCTCCCAGGTGCTGTTCGGCCAGCCGCCTCTCGGCGGGGCTCGGTCGTGATTCGCTCACGCGGTCGCGCCCCCTCCTCCCAGGGCGGGCACACGGGCGAAGGAGCGCCGCTCCTTCGTCCGGGCCTGGGGCGCACGATGCGCGAGGGCCTTGCGCAGCTGCGAACGGCCGCGGTGGATACGGGAGCGGACCGTGCCGAGCTTGACGCCGAGGGTCGCGGCGATCTCCTCGTAGGACAGTCCTTCGATGTCGCACAGCACGACGGCGGCCCGGAACTCGGGCGCGAGGGTGTCGAGGGCCTGCTGGACGTCCGCGTCGAAGTGCGCGTCGTTGAAGACCTGCTGCGGCGACGGCTCCCGGCTGGGCAGCCGCTCCGCGGCGTCCTCGCCCAGCGCGTCGAAGCGGATGCGCTGCTTGCGGCGGACCATGTCGAGGAAGAGGTTGGTGGTGATGCGGTGCAGCCAGCCCTCGAAGGTGCCCGGCGTGTACGTCGACAGGGAGCGGAAGACACGGACGAAGACCTCCTGCGTGAGGTCCTCGGCGTCGTGCTGGTTACCGGTCAGGCGGTAGGCCAGCCGGTAGACGCGACCGCTGTGGGTGCTGACGATCTCCTCCCAGGTGGGCGGAGTCCACGCCTGCCCGTCCGCGTCGGTGGAGAAAGTCGCGGTCTGGGCCTGGTCAGCGGCGTGGCTGTGGTCAGCAGCGGTGTCGTTCACGGATTTCGGCCTGCCTGCTGATCCGAGGAAGCGCCGCAGCACCCCCGTCCGGTCCCCAGGCGCAGCCGCACCTCCCCTGTCGGCTCTGGTGGTGTCCAGTGGAGCCCCTACCATAGCCACCTCGCCCGTTAGCTCCGGATAAGCGGTTTTACGAGAATTTGATCTGGGTCGCCGCCCCTCGGACCCCTGCGTCTGCAGTTGCTCCGGGGCCTGCCCCTCATCGTGATCCAACTGTGTCCCCCCGGCGTAGTCCGTACCCCTATTAACGCCCGGTCCCATCTGCGGGTTCCCGGGCCCAACGGATACAGTCACGCCGAGGCAACCACGGGGACAGGAGAGGGTCATTACCGGCAACCGGCAGACGAGCTGGGCGTTCTCCGACGCCTACGTCGCCGAGGACGAGGTGCTGCTCTGGGCCCGCGACCGGGCCCGCGATGCGGGGCTTCGCTCGGTGGCGCCCGGCACGGGCTTCGCGCTGCGGTTGCTTGCGGCCTCCGTCGACGCCAAAGCGGTCGCCGAGATCGGCACCGGTACGGGCGTGTCCGGCATCCATCTGCTGCACGGCATGCGCCCGGACGGGGTACTGACCACGGTGGATCCCGAGCCCGAGCACCAGCAGTTCGCCCGCCAGGCCTTCCGGGCCTCCGGTTTCGCCAGCAACCGCGCCCGTTTCATCCCGGGCCGCGCCCTGGACGTCCTGCCCCGGCTCGCGGACGCCGGCTACGACCTCGTCTTCTGCGACGGCGACCGGCAGGAGGTCATGGAGTACCTCGCTGAATCGTTGCGCCTGCTGCGCCCGGGCGGCCTCGTCGTCTTCGAGGGGGTCTTCGCGAACGGCCGCACGGTGGGTTCGGGACCGCAGCCGTCGGAGGTGCTGCGGCTGCGGGAGCTGCTGCGCGCGGTGCGTGAGAGCCAGGAGCTGCTGCCGTCCCTGCTGCCGGTGGGCGACGGGCTGCTGTGCGCGGTCAAACGGCCTGTACAGGACCAGTAAGGCGCTCTGTGAACGAGCTCCGAACCCGGGAAAACAGCAGCCCCGGCACCACTTGGGTGCCGGGGCGACTGAAGGGGTATGGTCGCTTCCGCGTCAGCCGACGACCTTCTTGAGGGCGTCGCCGAGCGCGTCGGCCTCGTCAGGGGTCAGCTCGACGACGAGCCGACCGCCGCCTTCGAGCGGAACGCGCATGACGATGCCCCGCCCCTCCTTGGTCACCTCGAGCGGGCCATCGCCCGTTCGCGGCTTCATGGCCGCCATGCTCGTTCCCCTTCCTGAAACCAGCTCATCGTCAAAGCCGACGGCCCGGGAGGGCACGCGCGGGCCACAGCGTGGGACTGGGACACGCGACAACGGCATCGAACACATTGCTTCCAAGCCATTATCCCGCATCTCAGGACCCGATGACCAACATCAGTCGGCATCGCTTGGGCAACGCGCGCGAGCAAAACCACTCAATTCGGCGATGTGACTGCGATACTGCGCCACCGCATCGACTTCCGCCGACCGGAAATCGTCGATAATTCTTTGACGCAGGTCACACGTCCGCTCCGGTGTCTCTCCGCCATGCTGTCCTACGGACAGGGGCGTACCGGCCGGTACGCCTGAACCGCGACAGCGGAGGGGACACACCATGGCCGACACCGTGCTCTACGAGGTGAGCGACGGGCTCGCGACGATCACGCTCAACCGCCCCGAGGCGATGAACGCGCTGAACATCGCGACCAAGGTCGCCCTGCGGGAGGCGGTCAGCTCCGCGGCCGGGGACGACGCGGTGCGCGCGGTGCTGCTGACCGCCGCCGGTGACCGCGCGTTCTGCGTCGGCCAGGACCTCAAGGAGCACATCGGGCTGCTGATGCAGGACCGGGAGACGGGCTCCGGGCAGACGATGAGCACGGTGAAGGAGCACTACAACCCGATCGTGCGGGCGATCGCCGGGATGCCGAAGCCGGTGGTGGCCGGGGTGAACGGGGTCGCGGCGGGGGCGGGGTTCGGCTTCGCACTGGCCGCGGACTACCGGGTCGTGGCCGACACCGCCGCCTTCAACACGTCGTTCGCCGGGGTGGCGCTGACGGCCGACTCGGGGATCTCGTGGACGCTGCCGCGGGTGGTGGGCCCCGGCCGCGCCGCCGACCTGCTGCTCTTCCCGCGCGGCATCAAGGCCCAGGAGGCGTACGAACTCGGCGTGGCGAACCGTCTGGTGCCGGCCGCCGAGCTGCGGGCCGAGGCGGAGAAGGTGGCGCGGGCGCTCGCCGAGGGGCCGACGGTCGCCTACGGGGCGATCAAGGAGGCGGTCGCGTACGGGCTGTCCCACTCGCTGTCCGAGACGCTGGACAAGGAGGACGAGCTCCAGACCCGGGCGGGGTCGTCGGAGGACCACGCGATCGCCGTGCAGGCCTTCGTCAACAAGGAGAAGCCCAAGTACCTGGGCCGCTGACCCGCGCCGAAGCACTCAGGGCCGGCGTGCCACGCAGCTTTCCAGGTGGTCGTCGACCAGGCCGCACGCCTGCATCAGCGCGTACGCCGTCGTCGGGCCGACGAAGCGCAGGCCCCTCTTCTTCAGGGTCTTGGACAGCGCCGTCGACTCCGGTGTGACCGCGGGGACGTCGGCGAGTGTCTTCGGGGCCGGGCGGCCGGGCGCGGGCGCGTGGGACCAGATCAGCTCGTCCAGTTCGCCCGGCGCCCAGTCGGCGAGCGCGCGTGCGTTGGCGAGGGTCGCGTCGATCTTGGCGCGGTTGCGGATGATGCCCGCGTCCACGAGCAGGCGCTCGCGGTCCCCGTCCGTGAAGGCGGCGACCTTCTCGATCCTGAAGTCGGCGAAGGCCGCGCGGAATCCCGGGCGGCGGCGCAGGATGGTGATCCAGGACAGGCCGGACTGGAAGGCCTCCAGGCTCAGGCGTTCGTAGAGGGCGTCGTCGCCGTGGACCGGGCGGCCCCACTCCTCGTCGTGGTACGCCACGTAGTCCTCGGTGGACAGGGCCCACGGGCAGCGCAGGGCGCCGTCCGGCCCGGCGGTGGCGGTGCCGTCGCTCACTGCTGCTCCTCCTGGCCGTGGACCGGCTTGTCCATGGAGACGTGGTGGGCGGCGGCCCGGGCGCCCGCCAGCGCGGACTCCAGGTCGGAGATGCGGGCGTCGCGCTCGGCGAGCTCGGCGCCGAGGCGGTTGAGGGCGTCGTCGACGTCCGACATGCGGTAGCCGCGGGCGGCGAGCGGGAAGCGCAGGGCGTCGACGTCGGCGCGGCCGACCGGGCGGTCCGGCGGCAGCGGGTCCTGGAGCCGCTCGGGGGCCACCTCGGGCAGCGGGCCCCGGCCTTCGCCGCCGCCCACCACGGCGAGGGTCACCGCGGCGACCACGACGGCGAGAGCGACGACCAGGAACAAGAACATAACCATCGCTGTGGTCCCCACGCTCGGTGCTCGGAAGGCAGAAAGTGTCAGGGTCCGATCGTGCCATGCGAGTCTGACAGTTAGGGTCGCAGGCGGCCGAAAGGCAGGAACACCCAGGACGTACTAGGAGAGGTCACAGGGGATGCTCAGGCTGGGCAGGCGCGAGTTCGGGCCCCACGAGCCGGTGATCATGGCGATCGTGAACCGGACCCCGGACTCCTTCTACGACCAGGGGGCGACCTTCCGGGACGAGCCCGCCCTCGCGCGCGTGGAGCAGGCGGTGGCCGAGGGCGCCGCCATCATCGACATCGGCGGGGTCAAGGCCGGCCCGGGCGAGGAGGTGACCGCCGAGGAGGAGGCGCGGCGGACGGTGGGCTTCGTCGCGGAGGTCCGGCGGCGCTTCCCCGACGTCGTCATCAGCGTGGACACCTGGCGGGCCGAGGTCGGCGAGGCCGTGTGCGCGGCCGGGGCCGATCTGCTGAACGACGCGTGGGGCGGTGTCGACCCCGCTCTCGCCGAGGTCGCCGCGCGCCACGGCGCCGGGCTGGTGTGCACGCACGCGGGCGGTGCCGAGCCGCGGACCCGGCCGCACCGGGTGACGTACGACGACGTCATGGCGGACATCCTGGAGGTGACGCTCGCTCTGGCCGAGCGGGCCGTGGCACTGGGCGTGCCCCGGGAGTCCGTGCTGATCGATCCCGGGCACGACTTCGGGAAGAACACGCGGCACAGCCTGGAGGCGACCCGGCGCCTCGGCGAGATGGTCGCGACGGGGTGGCCGGTGCTGGTGTCCCTGTCCAACAAGGACTTCGTTGGCGAGACCCTGGACAAGCCCGTCAAGGAGCGGGTGGTGGGGACGCTCGCGACCACCGCCGTCTCGGCGTGGCTCGGGGCGCAGGTGTACCGCGTGCACGAGGTCGCCGAGACCCGGCAGGTGCTCGACATGGTGGCGACGATCGCGGGCCACCGGCCCCCGGCGGTCGCCCGCCGGGGACTCGCTTAGGCCGCCGCTACCGGGCGGCTTCCTTGGACACCAGGGCGACCGCCTCGTCCACGTCGTCCGTGACGTGGAACAGCAGCAGGTCCTTCTCCGCGGCCTTGCCCTGGGCGATCAGCGTGTTCTTGAGCCAGTCGACGAGTCCGCCCCAGTACTCGCTGCCGAACAGGACGATCGGGAAGCGGGTGACCTTCTGGGTCTGGACGAGGGTCAGCGCCTCGAAGAGTTCGTCCAGGGTGCCGAGGCCGCCGGGGAGGACCACGAAGCCCTGCGCGTACTTGACGAACATCATCTTGCGGACGAAGAAGTAGCGGAAGTTCAGGCCGATGTCGACGTAGGGGTTCAGGCCCTGCTCGAAGGGCAGCTCGATGCCCAGGCCGACCGAGATGCCCTTCGCCTCCACGGCGCCCTTGTTGGCCGCCTCCATGGCTCCGGGGCCGCCGCCCGTGATCACCGCCCAGCCCGCCTCCACCAGGCCGCGTCCGAGGCGTACGCCCGCCTCGTACTCCGGCGAGTCCGCCATGGTGCGCGCCGAGCCGAAGACGCTGATCGCGGGCGGGAGTTCGGCCAGCGTGCCGAAGCCCTCGATGAACTCCGACTGGATGCGCAGGACGCGCCAGGGGTCGGTGTGCACCCAGTCCGACGGACCGCCGGCGTCGAGCAGCCGCTGGTCCGTGGTGCTCGCCGTGACCTGTCCGCGCCTGCGGAGGACCGGACCCAGGCGCTGCTCGTCCGGCGGCACCTTCTTGCCCTCTGGGTTCCCGGTGGCCATGTGCGCTCCCTCCGCTTGCGGGGTGTTTCCACCTCAGCGTAGATCTACGCGGGTTACGGACGGGGGACGCGGGCGTGTCCGGGGTGCAGCGGCCTCGGCGGGACGGTCACCGCGTCAGGCGGTCAGCCACGCCCGCAGGCGCTCCTCACCGGCCAGGATTTTCGCCGTTTCGACCCTTTCGTCCCGCTTGTGCGCCAAGTGCGGGTTTCCGGGGCCGTAGTTGACCGCGGGGATGCCGAGGGAGGAGAAGCGCGACACGTCCGTCCAGCCGTACTTGGGCTGCGGGGTTCCGCCCACGGCCTCGATGAAGGCCGCCGCGGCCGGGTGGCTCAGGCCCGGCAGGGCGGCGCCGCTGTGGTCGTCCACCACGAACTCCTGCACGCCGCAGTCCGCGAAGACCTCGCGGACGTGGGCGATCGCCTCCTCCTCCGTGCGGTCGGGCGCGTAGCGGAAGTTGACCGTCACCACGCACTCGTCGGGGATCACGTTGCCCGCCACGCCGCCCGAGATGCCCACCGCGTTCAGGCCTTCCCGGTACTCCAGGCCGTCGATCACCGGGTAGCGGGGTTCGTACGAGGCGAGGCGGGCCAGGATGGGCGCGGCCGCGTGGATCGCGTTGGAACCCATCCAGCTGCGCGCCGAGTGCGCCCGCTCCCCCCGCGTCCGCAGCAGGACCCTGAGGGTGCCCTGGCAGCCGCCCTCGACCTCGCCGTCCGACGGCTCCAGCAGCACCGCGAAGTCGCCCTGGAGCCAGTCGGGGCGGGCCTCGGCGACGTGCTTGAGGCCGTTGAGCTCCGCCGCCACCTCTTCATTGTCGTAGAAGACGAAGGTCAGGTCCCGGTTGGGGGCCGGCACCGTCGCCGCGATGCGCAGCTGGACCGCCACTCCCGACTTCATGTCGCACGTGCCGCAGCCCCACAGGACGCCGTCCGCGTCCAGCCGCGAGGGGACGTTGCCGGCGATCGGCACCGTGTCGATGTGCCCGGCCAGGACGACCCGCTCCGGCCGGCCCAGGTCCGTGCGCGCGACGACGTTGTTGCCGTACCGCTCGACCGTCAGATGGGGAAGGGCGCGCAGGGCGGCCTCGATCGCGTCGGCGAGAGGCTTCTCCGTGCCGCTCTCGGAGGGGAGGTCGACGAGCCGCGCGGTGAGCTCGGCGGCGTCCAGGGTGAGGTCAAGTGCGGTGTCGGCCATGCCGTCGACCCTAACCCGCCACCACGCGGCCCCACTGCCCCCATCGGGCGCATGGGCCACGGCGGCCTCCGCTACCTTGGACGGCGTGCCAGAGCCGTCTCCCTCTCTCAAACGCCGAGGCCGCCTCTTCCGATTCGGAGCGGCCCTCGTGGTTCTCCTCGCGCTCGCGGGCTACCTCGCGGTGCAGTACGTCACCGGAGGCAGAGGCGCGCCGGGCTGCCGGGTCGTGTCGGGCGGGGACGACAAGGCGTCGTACGACTTCACGCCGGAGCAGGCGGTGAACGCGGCGACCATCGCCGCCGTGGGCACCGGACGCCGCATGCCCGAGCGGGCGGTGACCATCGCGCTCGCCACCGCGCTCCAGGAGTCGGGCCTGCGCAACATCGAGCACGGCGACCGCGATTCGCTCGGCCTGTTCCAGCAGCGGCCCTCGCAGGGCTGGGGCACCGAGCAGCAGATCCTGGACCCGACGTACGCGGCGGGCGTCTTCTACGAGCACCTGGCCAAGGTGCACGACTACAAGAAGCTGCCGCTCACGGTGGCCGCGCAGCGCGTCCAGCGCAGCGGCTTCCCGGAGGCGTACGCCAAGCACGAGCCGGACGCCGCGCTGCTCTCCGCGGCCCTCACCGGCAACTCGGCCGCCACGCTGACCTGCGACGGCCGTCCGGCCGCGACGCAGGCGAGCGGCCCGGACGGCGTGCGGGCCGCGCTGGTACGGGACTTCGGGCGGGACGTGCTCCAGCCGGCCGGGGTGGAGGTGGGATCCACCTCCACCCCGGTGCCCACCTCGACCCCGGGCGCGCGGACCGTGACGCTCCCCGTCGACGCCGACGGGAGCCCCGCCAAGGGCCGCGACGTCCGGCGGCGCGGCTGGCAGCTCGCCCACTGGGCCGTGGCCAACTCCTCGGCGCTGCACATCGAACGGGTCCAGTACGGCGGGCGGGAGTGGACCGCCGGGAACACCGACAGCCGGTGGCTCCCGGTCGCCGCCGAGGGCGCCCGGGGCGCGCAGCGGACCGCCGGCGCGGTACGCATCGTCACTGCTCAGTAGTACGAGCCTTCATCCGCACGGGTTAGGTGCGGCATACGCGGGCCCGGAAGTGGGCAGGTTTTCGCGCCCTCACCCCAGCTTCCGTAAAAGCCCTTGAAAACAAAGGGGCGTAAGGATTCCGCAGACTTTCGGACCGTGCGCATTTTGCCCGTTTTTATCCGCAGCCGATAATGCGACGCATTGCCAACTCTTTACGTTTGGGCGCCGCAACCTTCGAGCCCTTCGAGCGGTAACTACTGCGTCCGAGCCCGGACGATCAACCTCCATCGAAGGAGCACCATGTCCCTCCCCCTGACCCGTCGGATCGCCCGTGCCGCGCTGCTCGTCGCAGCGGGAGCGGCTGCCGGGGTCGGCGCGGCCGGCGCGGCGAGCGCGGCAAGCGCGGCCCCCCAGCTGCCCGCCACCCCGAACGTCGGTGGCCTGACCGCGCTGGACGGGGCAAACGTCGGCAACACCGTCGACGGCGCGGCGCAGAACGTCACCGGGATCGCGGGCGCCGCGGGCGCCAACGCGGTCAAGAAGGCGGTGCCGAACGCGGGCAAGACCGGTGGCAGCGTGGCCAAGAAGGCCGCCCCGGCCGCGCAGAAGGCCGCGGGCAGCGCTGCGGGCTCCGTCGGCGAGATCGTCGGTGTCACCACGCAGTCCGCGACCAAGGGCGGCGGCCTGCCGACCGACTCGCTGACCAAGGGCGGCCTGCCGGCCCCCGCCACCCTGCCGGTGAAGGGCCTGCCGATCGGCGGCTGAGCACTCCGTACGGCGAAGGGGCCCGGGATCTCTCCCGGGCCCCTTCGGCGTTCCTACGGCCGCCGCTGGACCGCGTCGGCGGTCACAGGCGCTCCGCGGCCGCCCGTACCCGCTCGTCCGTCGCCGTCAGCGCCACCCGGACGAACCGCTCGCCCGCCGGGCCGTAGAAGTCGCCCGGCGCGACCAGGATGCCGAGTCCGGCCAGGTGGGCCACGGTGTCCCAGCAGGACTCGTCCCGCGTCGCCCACAGGTAGAGGCTGGCCTCGCTGTGCTCGATGCGGAAGCCGTGCTTCTCCAGCGCCGCGCGCAGGGCCGTGCGGCGGGCCGCGTACCGCTCCCGCTGCTCGCGGACATGGCCGTCGTCGCCCAGGGCCGCCACCACGGCCGCCTGCGTGGGCGCCGGCGTCATCATGCCGCCGTGCTTGCGGATCTCCAGCAGGGGGCCGAGGACGGCCGGGTCACCGGCCAGGAAGGCCGCGCGGTAGCCCGCCAGGTTGGAGCGCTTGGAGAGGGAGTGGACGGCCACGATGCCCTCGTGGGAGCCGCCGCTGACGTCCGGGTGCAGCACCGAGACGGGATCGGCCTCCCAGCCGAGCTCCAGGTAGCACTCGTCGGAGAAGACCAGGACGCCGTGCTCGCGGGCCCAGGCGACGATCCGGGTCAGCTCCTCCTTGGGCAGGACCCTGCCGGTGGGGTTGGAGGGCGAGTTGAGCCAGAGGAGCTTCAGCCCCTCGGGGTTCAGCTCGGTGGGGTCGTCGTAGGCCTCGTACTCCGCGCGGGCCAGGCGGGCGCCGACCTCGTACGTCGGGTACGCCAGCCGCGGGTACGCGACCCGGTCGCCGGGGCCGAGGCCCAGCTGCGTGGGGAGCCAGGCGACCAGTTCCTTGGAGCCGACGACGGGCAGGACGTGCCGGTGGGTGACGCCGCGGGCGCCGAGCCTGCGCTCGACCCAGCCGGTGATCGCGTCGCGCAGCGCCGGGGTGCCCCAGACCGTCGGGTAGCCCGGGGAGTCCGCCGCGTCGATCAGCGCCTTCTGGACCAGTTCGGGGACCGGGTCGACCGGGGTGCCGACGGAGAGGTCGACGATGCCGTCCGGGTGCGCGGCGGCCGTCTTCTTGTACGGCTCCAGCTTGTCCCAGGGGAAGGTGGGCAGGCGGTCTGAGACTGCGGACACGGTTTCTGGCTCACTTTCTGGTACGGCAAAGGCCCTCGCACGGCAAACGCCTCGGCCCCGTACGGCGATCATGGCGATCCGGCCGTACGGGACCGAGGCGGCGCGTCGGTTACGGGCCGCTCTTACTGGTTCTGCGGCGGCAGCGCGGCGACGAAGGGGTGGTCGCGCTCGATCAGTCCCAGCTTGCTGGCGCCGCCGGGCGAGCCGAGCTCGTCGAAGAACTCGACGTTCGCCTTGTAGTAGTCCTTCCACTCCTCCGGAGTGTCGTCCTCGTAGAAGATCGCCTCGACCGGGCAGACCGGCTCACAGGCACCGCAGTCGACGCATTCGTCCGGGTGGATGTACAAGGACCGCTGGCCCTCGTAGATGCAGTCGACCGGGCACTCCTCGATGCACGCCTTGTCCTTGACGTCGACACAAGGCTGCGCGATGACGTAGGTCACGCTGTCGTTCCTCCTCGATTGGGCGCTGGCGGGCCTCCGTAGGCTCCGCCGCCTGGCGCGCGGGAGCGCGGCGTCGTCGATGCCCGCCCCTAGTATCTCCGTTCTTGGGCATGATCCGAACAGGAGGGGTGAACCGACCTGTGGAAATCTCGGCCAAAGGACGTCTCGAGGTCCGAATCACCGCTGCTGACGTGGGGAAACGGGTCTCCGTCCGGTGCTTGATCGAATCATCGGTCCCGGAGGAGAAGTTCACCGACACGGTGGGTGTTCTCACATCATGGAACGACGGTGTGCTGCTGATCACACGGAAGAACGGTGAAAGCGTCCGCATCGCGGAATCCGCGCTGGTCGCGGGGAAGGTGGTCCCCTCGGCCCCGGCGCGGCGCCGCGGCCCCGCGGCCTCCTACGAGGAGCTCGCCCGGGTCGCCTCGCGCGCGTGGCGGCCGGTGGAGAGCGAACGGCTCGGCGAGTGGGAGCTGCGGGCCGCGTCCGGGTTCACCCGGCGTGCCAATTCGGTGCTGCCGCTGGGCGACCCGGGCCTGCCGCTGGACGAGGCGCTGAGCGCCGTACGGCGCTGGTACGGCGAGCGCGGGCTGCCCGCCTATGTCCAGACCGCGACCGGCGCCGAGGGCACGCAGGAGGTTCTGTGCGCGGAGCTGGAGCGGCGCGGATGGGTGCGCGAGGTGAGCGCGGAGGTGTGGACCGGGGCGCTCGCGCCGGTCGCCGACCGGGCCGAGGGCGCGGGCGTCGTGCTGTCCCGGGAGGCCGACGAGGCGTGGCTCGCGCGCTATCAGCGCAAGGGTGTGAGCGAGGTGGCGCTGAGGGTGCTCGGAGGAGGGCCCTCGGTGTGGTTCGCGACCGTCCCCGGTGACGGCGCCCCCGCCGCGATCGGGCGGTGCGTGGTGGACGGGCGGTGGGCGTCCTTCGCCGCCGTCGAGGTGGATCCGGCGATGCGGCGGCGCGGGCTGGCCACCACCGTCATGTCGGCGCTGGCCCGGCGCGCGCTGGACGAGGGTGCCTCGGCCGCCTGGCTCCAGGTCGAGCAGGACAACGCGGGAGCGCGGGCGCTGTACGCCGGGATGGGCTTCGCCGCGCACCACGCGTACCACCACTACCGGGAACCGGCGGCTCCCGGCAGCGGCCAGTCGTAGCGATCGCCGTGAGAGGGCACGAGCCTGCTATGCGTCCCCCCTACCCCCCTTCGCCCGAGCGGTCCGCCGAGCTGCGGCGGCGGTTCGCCGAGGAGGCGCGGTCCGAGCGGCCGGATCTGTCGTTGCTCTGTCTGCTGGTGGGCGCCGAGGCGGACGGGACGCTGGACGAGGCGGGCATCGACGCCGCGCAGATGGAGCTGGACCGGCTGGCGGGGCAGCTGCCGTTCCGGCCCGGCGGCCCGATGTCCTGGGCGACGGCGCTGCACCATCTGCTGGGCGCGCGGGAGGGCTTCCGCGGCGCCCCCGCCGACTATCAGCGCCTGGAGTCCTCGCTGCTGCACGAGGTGCTGCGGCGGCGCCGCGGGCTGCCGATCCTGCTGTCGGTGGTGTGGGTGGAGGTCGCGCGGCGGGCGGGGGCGCCGGTGTACGGGGTCGCCCTGCCGGGGCACTTCGTCGTCGGGTTCGGCCCCGAGGACGCGCAGGTGCTCGTCGATCCCTTCGACGGGGGGCGGGTGCTCGGCGGGGGCGACGCGGAGGTGCTGGTGGCCGGGGCGACGGGGGCTCCGCTGGACCGGTCGATGCTGGCGCCCGCGGCGCCGCTGGAGGTGGTGTCGCGCATCCTGAACAACGTCCGCGCGTGGGCCGCCGCCCGGCCCGAGCGGTCGGACGTGGCGCTGTGGGCGGTGGAGCTGTCGCTGCTGCTGCCCTCGCATCCGGCGCGGCTGCGGTACGAGCGGGCCCATCTGCTCGTGCAGCGGGGGGACTTCGTCGATGGGGCCGTGGAGTTGGAGGAGTACGCGGAGTTGATCAGTGCCGTGGATGAGGGGGCGGCGGAGCGGGTGCGGGGGCAGGCTCGGGCGGCTCGGGCCAGGCTCAACTGAGGGCGCCTCTTCGCCGTAGGAGGCTCTGTGATTGCGCGGCTCCACGTGCGTCGTGGTTGGTCGCGCACTTCCCCGCGTCCCTGAGGGTGCGGCGGTGAATGGCGTTCAGAGCCAGCCCTTTTCTCTCGCGATCCGTACCGCCTCCGCCCGATTTCGTACGGCCAGTTTCTGGATCGCCGTCGAGAGGTAGTTGCGGACCGTGCCCTGGGAGAGGTGCAGGGCTGCCGCCAGTTCGGCGTTGGTGGAGCCGTCGGCCGCCGCGCGGAGGATCTCGCGTTCGCGGTCGGTGAGGGGGTTGGCGCCCTCGGCGAGTGCCGCGGCGGCGAGGGTGGGGTCGATGACCCGCTCTCCCGCCAGCACCTTGCGTACCGCTTCGGCGAGTTGGGCGGCCGGGGCGTCCTTGACCAGGAAGGCGTCGGCGCCCGCCTCCATGGCGCTGCGGAGGTAGCCGGGGCGGCCGAAGGTGGTGAGGACGACCAGCTTCACCGCGGGCAGCGCCTTGTGCACCTGGGCCGCCGCCTCGATGCCGGTGCAGCCCGGCATCTCGATGTCGAGCAGGGCCACGTCCACGTCGTGCTCGCGCACGGCCGCCAGCACCGCGTCGCCGCGCGCCACTTGGGCCACGACCTCGATGTCGTCCTCGAGCCCGAGGAGGGCGGCCAGGGCCTCGCGGACCATCGACTGGTCCTCGGCGAGGAGGACCTTGATCGTAGGGCTCATGCACCGGATCCTACGGCCGGCGGGAAGCCCGCGGGCGCGCGGGCGACCAGCCGGAAACCGCGCTTGGTGCCGGCCGCCTCCAGGGTGCCGCCCGCCTTCTCCAGCCGTTCGGTCAGACCCGTGAGGCCGTTGCCCGGGCTCCTGCCGGAACCGCCGGAGCCGTCGTCCTCGACGGAGAGTTCGAGCATGTGCCCGTCCAGGGTCTGCCGCTTGAGCACCTCCACGGTGCAGCGCCCGGCGCCGCTGTGCCGTACGACGTTGGTGATCGCCTCGCGCAGCGCCCAGGCCAGGGCCGACTCGCTCTCCTCGGGGACGCCGGAGAGGTCCGGTTCGTCGGGTACGTCGGCGATGATGCCGGCCGCCGTGAGGGCGACCTGCGCGCCCGCGAGCTCGGCGGACAGGCGCGGGCGGCGGTAGCCGGTGACGGCCTCGCGGACGTCCACCAGGGCCTGGCGGCTGACCTGTTCGATGTCGGCGACCTGCTGGGCCGCCTTGTCGGGGTGGTCGGGGAGCATCCGGCCCGCGAGCTCGCTCTTCAGCGTGATCAGCGACAGCGAGTGGCCGAGCAGGTCGTGCAGGTCGCGGGCGAGGCGCAACCGCTCCTCGTTGGCGGCCAGTTGGGCGACGGTGGCGCGGGCCTTGCGCAACTCGACGGTCGTGCGCACCAGTTGCTTGACGCCGGTCATGGCGAAGCCCAGGAGGACGACCACCAGGACCAGGCTCCAGTCGAACTTGCTCTCGGTCAGGCCCACCGAGACCATCGCGAGGGAGTTCAGCCCGATCGCCCAGTACGCCGCCCGGATCGGGAGCGTGGCGCCGCAGGCGACGGAGACGTAGACGAACAGGCCGATCCACTGGTAGCCGAGGCTGAGGCTCAGGACGACGGCGAGCGTGCCGAGGAACACCACCAGGGCGACGACGCTGCGGCCGGAGAACGGCCGGCCCATGTTCCGGAACACCAGCGTCAGGTAGACGCCGGTGAAGGACACCAGGGCCAGCCACCCGGCCGCCGTCACGGCCGCCGGGTGCCCGCCCGAGGTCAGGTCCTGAACCGGGGCCCCGAGGAAGATCAGCCAGGGCAGGATCCAGACCAGCTTGCGCATGGCCTCGCCCCGGTCCCGGGGCGGCTGGCCCACCCGGATCGCGTTCTCGGCCCGGCATTCCTCGGGCAGCTCGTCTTCCGTCATCGCGCTCACGCCTTCAGCGTGTCCTTCCGGTACAGCCACGCCGCGCCGCCCGCGAAGAGCAGGAAGAAGACGACGAGGATGGCGACGTCCTTGGTGTGCGGGGCCCGGCTCTGCTCGATGGCCTGTCCGAGGGCAGCGTACGCGTGCGTGGGCAGCCACTTCGCGATGTCCTGGAGCCACTGCGGGAAGGTGGTGGAGGGGAACCACAGGCCACCGAGGATCGACAGGCCGAAGTAGGTGATCATCGTGATCGGGCGGACGGCGTCCCCGGAGGCGATGTAGCCGATGGCGACGCCGAGGGCGGCGAAGACCAGGCTGCCGGCCCAGATCGCGCCGGTGAGGGCGAGCCACTGCCAGGCGTCCAGGCGTACGTCCTTGACGGCGGCGGCGACCAGGAAGACGACCACGATGGAGGGCAGGCTGACCACGGCGGCGCTGGCGGTCTTGGCGAGGACGTAGCCGCGCCCGGGCAGCGTGGTCAGGCGCAGCTGCCGTACCCAGCCGTTCTCCCGCTCCTTGGCGATGCGCTCGCTGTTGCCCATGAGGACGGCGGTCAGGGCGCCGAAGGAGGCCATGGAGACCATGACGTACTTCGCGACGCTCAGGCCGGTGCCCTGGACGTTGCCCGACTGGTTGGCGACGAGCAGGAAGATCACCGACGGGTAGATCACCGAGAAGAACAGGAACTTGCGGTTGCGCAGGGCCCGGGTGAGCTCCAGCTTGATCAGGCTGTTCATGACTGCTTGGACTCCTCGGCGGTGGTGATGGCGACGAAGGCCTGCTCCAGACCGAGGCCGGCGACTTCGAGGTTGCGGGGGTAGACGCCGAGGCCGTAGAGCGCGTGCACGGTCGCGTCGGCGTCGGTGGACTGGATCCGGACGGTCTGCCCGGAGATGTCGACGGAGGTGAGGAACGGGAGGCTCCGCAGCGGGGCTTCGTCGATCGTCCCCTCCAGGTCGAAGGCCACCCTCCGCGCGCCGGCCTTCGCCTTGATCTCGGCGGCGGTGCCGTCGGCGAGGAGCCGTCCCCGGTGCAGGACGAGCACCCGGTCGGCGATCGCGTCGGCCTCCTCGAGGTAGTGGGTCGCGAACAGCACGGTGCGGCCCTGGTCGGCCTGCTCGCGCATGGTGGCCCAGAAGGCCTGGCGGGCGGAGACGTCCATCCCGGTGGTGGGCTCGTCCAGGACGATCAGGTCGCTGTCGCCGGCGGTGGCGAGGGCGAAGCGGACGCGCTGGGCCTGGCCGCCGGAGAGCTTGTTGACCTTGCGGTCGGCGATCTTGGCGATTCCGGCGCGGGCGAGGACGTCGGCCGCCTTGTACGGCTTCGGGTGCAGGTCGCAGGCGAGCTTCACCAGCTCGGCGACCGTGACCTCGTCCATCAGCCCGCCGCTCTGCAGCATGGCGCCCACGCGCCCCGCCACGATGGCCTCGCGGGGGCTGGTGCCGAAGACGCGGACCGCGCCGCTGTCGGCGTTCTTCAGCCCGAGCAGCAGATCGAGCGTGGTCGACTTGCCGGCCCCGTTGGGCCCCAGCAGCGCCACGGTCTCCCCCGGGTGCAGCGCGAGCGTCAGCCCGTCCACGGCCCGGACACTTCCGTACGCCTTGCTCACCTGCTCGAACCCGACCACGGGCGCGGCGGTCGCTGTCACTGTCGTCGTCATGTGATCCATCGTGTCCGGACGGACCTTGATCACGGCAGTGTCGGCGGTCCTGACTGCCGGATGACAGATGTCATACGCCGCCCACGGCGAAGGGGGCACCCGGCGTGTGCCGGGTGCCCCCTCTCGGAGCCGGTGTCAGCTCGGGTTCGTCTGGATGATCCCGACCCGGTTCGTCGTGCGCAGCAGGGCCTGGCGCAGGGCGCCGTAGACGTCCTCGGGGGTGACGGCCGTCTTCTTGCCGGTGCCCCGGGTGATCAGGACTCCGTCGAACTGGCCGCCGTAGAGCTGCTTGAGCGCGGTGAGGTCCGGCTTGTCGACGAGCTTGCCGTTGACGGCCTGGACCCTGAGGAACTTCCACAGGGACTTCTGCGGGCTCATCAGCAGCGAGACACCCGTGTCCGTCTTGACCGTGACGAGCCCCGACATCGCGGGCTCCGCGAACGCCTTCATCTCCCGGTCGACCTCGGCCTTGGACACCGTCGGCTGCTGCGTGGTCGTCGCGACCTGCACGGGCGCGGCCGAGCCGGTCTCCACCTGGGTGCGGTAGGCCGTCTTCACGGCCTCGGTGGACTGGGTGACGGCGATGCCCTTGCCCGGCTTGCCGTATATCGGGACGGCCTTGCCGGACTTGAACTGGATCGAGCCCTCGACCATCGAGCCGGAGCCGCCCGACGTGGTGGTCAGCGCGGCGGCCAGCTTCTCCTCGTCGACGGGCATGACCGGGTCGACGACACGGTGGTTGCCGAAGAGGGAGCCGATGACGGAGATCGGGTTGTAGTCGCTTTCCGCGGCAGCGGCAACCGTGGCCTGCTCGTCCAGCTGGAGCCCGGCCTGGTCGGGCTTGAGCGAGACCGTCTTGCCGCCGACCGACAGCTTCAGCGGCTTGTTCACATTGCCGCCGAACGCCTCGTCGAGCTTCTTGACGGCGTCGTCACGCGTGCCGCCGCCGATGTCCACGCCGAGCACGGTGGTGCCCTTCGGCACGTCGGAGTGGTTCATCAGCAGCCCGGCACCGTAGGCCAGACCGGCGACGACGACCACACCGGTGCCGACCAGCACCAGCTTGTTGCGCCCCTTCTTCTTTTTCTTGGGGGCGGAGGCGGACGGCACGTTCTGCGCCACCGGCTCCGGGAGCCTCGGGGGCGTGTGCGGCAGCGGGGCCTCGCCCGGGGCGCCGTGGCCGAACGGTGAGTTGGAGCCCGGCGGTACGACCGGAATGCCGCTTTTGACGGTCTGTCCCGAGACGTTGTCGGGCGCCGGGTACCCCTGCACACCCGGTTCGGGGGCCGGCTTCTGCGGGGTGAGGATCGCGGTGTCGTCGCTGAGGCCGCCACCGGGGCCGAGACCGGCGCCGTGCGGGCCGCCCATGCCGCCGGGGGGCGGGGCCAGGTGGGCGTCGCCGGTGACCGGCCCACCGGTCGGGCCCGCGGGTCCCTGACCGCCGTCCGGGCCGCCGTGGCCGTTCGGGCCGTTGAAGCCGCTCGCGCCGCCCGGAGCGCCGTAGGGGTCCTGCCCGTTCGGCCCGCCCTGGGCGCCGCGGTCGCCGTCCGCGAAGTACGGCAGGTCGTCACGGCGCGGCTCGCCGCCGCCGGGACGCGCGCCGAGCGGTCCCGCGGCCAGCGCCTCGGTGACGTCGAAGGAACCGGTGCCGCCGCCGTGCCCGGGGGCCACCGGCCCGCCGGTCGCTCCGGGGAGGCCGGCGCCGTTCGTCCCGCCGGGGCGAGAGGCGCCCGGCACGCTCATGGAGCCGACGACGCCGCCGGGACGGCCGGTGCCCGGACGCGGAGCGCCGGGAGCGGCACCGGCGCCGGGAGCCCCGGCACCCGGGCCCGGCGCACCCGGTGCGGCGGGCGCACCCGAACCACCCGGCAGACCCGCCCCGTTGGTCCCGCCGCCGCCCTGACCGCCCTTGGGCGCGCCGGACTTGCGCGGCGCGAACCAGTCGCTGGTCTTCTCCTCGGCGGGCGGTCCGGGCTCGGCCGGAGCCTCGACGGTACCCATGGGCTGGGTCGCCTGCGGCGGCGCCGGAGCCTCGGTCTCCCCGGTCTCCCCGGGGGACCCGGCGTCCGTGACGGGCGTACGCACGACGACCGGCGGAATGGGCCGCGACCCGGGGATGTTGATCCGGATCCGGGTCGTCAGCGTGGTCTCGGTCTTACGCTCCTCCGGCTGCGCGGCCGCTCGGCCCGCGTCCGTACCGGCGTCGGAAGCCATGGGCGTCCCGTACGGCGGCGTACCCGACGGGTATGCGGCTCCGCCGCGCCCGTTGGGCCCGGAGGACGGAGTGTCAGTTTCACGACTCAAGGCAGGTTCTCCCGGTTGGCTCCACCGCCCGACACAACCTCACGGGCGGCTCGGCGGCGCGCACCACCATACTGGCCACTTCTGGCGTGTATCCCATGACCGCCGGGGAAACCCACACGGGACTCGCACGCGCGGTTGATGGCGAACTGGTACGTCACTTCCCAAGTCGGACGTCACGGCCCCCTGGTTGCCACCCCTGACCAAGGGTGGCGCAGATCACAGCCACGGCCATGCCACCGAGCAGGAAGAGGTACGAGCCGCCTCCCGCGCCGAAGAGGAAGTCACCCTCGGGCCTGCTGGCGGTGAGCAGGATGACGGCGATCAGCCAGCCGGCGGCGGGCGCGATCGCCCCGCCCCGGCCGCGGGCGGCCAGTCCGCCGCCGAGGCAGGCCCCCGCCTCGCCGGCGAGGGCGAGCAGCAGCCCGCCCGGGAACCATGCGCCCTGCATGAGCGAACCGGCGACGCCGACGACGAGGCCGAGCACGAAGAGGCCCACGTACAGCAGGATCCGCCCGGCGGAGGGCGGCTGCAGAGGCTGGGTGAGCAGCGAACCGCGCTCGTTCATGACGCCTCCCCCGCGCCGGCACCGGCCGCGAGCCCGGCGAACAGGTCGCTCTCCCGCGCCGCACCGGCCTCGCCGCGCACCAACTCGTAGTACTCGGTGGTGAACAGGGGCTGGGCCAGCTCGTTGGAGAGGGCGAAGTAGCCCTCCGCGACCTCGATCTGCGTGGCGTGCGCCCGCATCGCGGCGGCCTTGGCGGCGGCGTGCGCGCCGCCGTCGATCTCCGCGGTGACGCGGTCGTCGGGCACGACACCCGGTACGTCGTCGATGACGGCGGCCTTGGAGAAGGGCAGAGCGGGCAGTTCGTCCGCGAGCCGGGCGAATGCCTCTTCCGCGGCGGACTCGGGCACCCGGTTCCAGTACACCTTGGGGATGTCCCAGCCCGCCTGGGCGGCCAGTTCGGCGGCGCGCATGGCGACGCGGTGGGCCTGGATGTGATCGGGGTGGCCGTAGCCGCCGTTGTCGTCGTAGGTGACGAGGACCTGGGGACGCACCTCGAGGATCACCTCGACGAGGTGCCCGGCCGCCTCGTCGACGTCCGCCTGCCAGAAGCAGTGCGGGTCGTCGTTGTCGGCCAGGCCCATCATCCCGGAGTCGCCGTAGCGCCCCGCGCCGCCGAGCAGACGGAAGTCCTCGACGCCGAGCGCGCCCATGGCCTCGGTGAGCTCGCGCAGCCGGTACTCGCCCAGTGCCGGGCCGGTGAGATGCCGCAGCTCCGGCGAGATGACCTCGCCGCGCTCGCCGAGGGTGCAGGTGACCAGGGTGACGCGAGAACCCCCGGCCGCGTAGGCGGCCATGGTCGCGCCGTTGTTGATCGACTCGTCGTCCGGGTGCGCGTGCACCAGCAGCAGACGCCGGGAGGGCTGTTCCGTCATGGGCCCACCCTACGAGGCCATGGGCCCCGGCCCCCGCTCACCCGCCCGCTCGCGGACCGCCCGTCAGAACTTGATGCTGCCGATCATCCCGGCGATGTTCGTCGTCAGCTCGTTGATGGTGGGAGCGATGGTCGAGGACGCGAGGTAGAACCCGAGCAGCATGCAGACGATGGCATGCCCCGCCTTCAGTCCTGACTTCTTGATCAGGAGGAAGACGACGATCGCCAGCAGCACCACCGCCGAAATCGAGAGTGCCACGGCGGTTCACCTCCAAAGGTCCCAGCAGTGGGGGATCGGACTTGGGGGGGCAGATAAATCCACGCAACAACCAGCAGGTTCATACCCACCATGCGCCAGTGATCATAACTATCCGGGCGCGCGCATCGATCGGCGCACGGCCGCACAAGGGGGCGCATGGCCAATATGGTCGGAGCATGACGACGAGGTCCGATTCCTTCCCCCGCCGGCACGCACGCACCCAGCGCTTCACGCTCGGTGCGCCGCGTGCTTTCACCGTGGCGCCCGACGGCGCGCGAGTCGTGTTCCTGCGCTCCACCTCCGGTACCGACAGGGCGAGTTCCCTGTGGGTCCTCGACCCGGCGCAGGGCCAGGAGCGCGTGGCGGCCGACCCGCGCGCCCTGCTGGGCGGCGCCGACGAGGACCTGCCGCCCGAGGAGCGGGCGCGCCGCGAACGCAGCCGTGAGGGCGGCGCCGGGATCGTCGGCTACGCCACCGACGCGGCCGTGGAGTTGGCGTCTTTCGCCTTGTCAGGGCGGCTTTTCGCGGCCGAGCTGCGGGCCGGTACGGCACGTGAACTCCCCGCCGCGGGGCCGGTGATCGACCCGCGCCCCTCTCCCGACGGCCGGCACGTCGCCTACGTCGCGCACCGTGCGCTACGGGTCGTGAGCACCGAGGGCAAGGACGAGCGGGCACTCGCGGAGCCGGAGTCGGCCGACGTCACCTACGGGCTGGCCGAGTTCATCGCGGCCGAGGAGATGGGCCGCTCCCGGGGCTTCTGGTGGTCACCGGACTCGGAGCGCCTGCTCGTCGCGCGCGTGGACGACACGCCCGTACGGCGCTGGTGGATCTCCGACCCGGCACGGCCCGAGCGTGATCCACAGCACGTGCCCTACCCGGCGGCGGGCACCGCCAACGCGGACGTACGGCTCTTCGTGATCGGCCTCGACGGGGAGCGCACCGAGGTCGTCTGGGACCGGGCGCGCTATCCGTATCTGGCGCATGTGCACTGGTCGGACGCGGGTGCGCCACTGCTGCTCGTACAGGCGCGCGACCAGCGCAGTCAGCTGTTCCTGGCCGTGTCCCCGGAGACGGGCGAGACCCGGCTGGTGCACGCGGACGAAGATCGAGTTTGGCTTGATCTTTTCCCCGGGGTGCCCTGCTGGAGCCCGTCGGGAAACCTCGTGCGGATCGCCGACGAGGGCGGCGCACGGGTCCTCGCGGTGGGTGAACGCCCGCTGACCGGACCGCAGTTGCACGTTCGTGCCGTGCTGGACGTGGGGCCGCACGACGTGCTGGTCTCCGCGTCGGCGGGCGCCGAGGCGGACGCCCCCGAGATCGGCGAGGTGCACGTCTATCGCGTCAACGAGCTCGGCCTGGAGCGCGTCTCGCAGGAGCCCGGTGTGCACGCGGCCGTACGCGCCGGAGGCGTGACCGTGCTGGTGTCCGCCTCGGTCGACCGGCCGGGCAGCCGGGTGCGGGTGCTGCGCGACGGCGGCCGAAGGGAGATGGGGGTCTCCCCGGCCGAAGGCCGGGGTAAGACGGCGACCGTCACCTCGTACGCCGAAGATCCCGGTATGTCCCCGCGCGTGACCTTCACCGAAGGGGGCGCACGGCGCATCCCGTGCGCCGTGTTGCTCCCCCGTGACCACGACGGCCGGACCCCGCTGCCCGTCCTCATGGATCCCTACGGCGGTCCGCACGGCCAGCGGGTGGTCGCCGCGCACAATCCGCACCTGACGTCCCAGTGGTTCGCCGACCAGGGCTTCGCGGTCGTGGTCGCCGACGGCCGGGGCACCCCGGGCCGCTCACCGGCCTGGGAGAAGGCGGTCCGCGACGACCTCGCGGCGGTCGTCCTGGAGGACCAGGTGGACGCGCTGCGGGCCCTCGCCGGCGACTTCCCCCTCGATCTGGACCGGGTCGCCATCCGGGGCTGGTCCTTCGGCGGCTATCTGGCAGCGCTCGGGGCGCTGCGCCGCCCGGACGTCTTCCACGCGGCCGTGGTGGGGGCACCCGTCACCGATCTGCGCCTGTACGACACCCACTACCAGGAGCGCTACCTCGGCCACCCGGACGAGCAGCCGGAGGTCTACCGACGCAACTCGCTGATCGACGACGCCGGTCTGGTGGACGCCGCCGAGCCGCACCGCCCGATGATGGTCATCCACGGCTTCGCCGACGACAACGTGGTGGTCGCCCACTCCCTGCGGCTGTCCTCGGCCCTGCTCGCGGCCGGCCGCCCGCACGAGGTGCTGCCGCTGTCCGGCGTCACGCACATGACCCCGCAGGAGTCGGTCGCCGAGAATCTGCTGCTGCTGCAACTGGACTTCCTGCGGCGGTCGTTGGGCCTGTCCTAGCAAGGCAGCGGGCCGGGGCGACATGGCGCGCCCCGGCCCGCTTACGGCACCCGCACGGCCGTACGCTCCACAGACTGACGCGTCCGTATATCGGAGGCGGGTCGGCCAAGTTGCCTGCGTGTTACTCCTCTTCCTCCTCCTGCTCCTGCTCTTCCTGCTCAGGCTCCTCGGGCGGCACGACCTGCTTCTCCTCCGCGAAGTGGCAGGCCGAGTCGTGGGCGGTAGGACCGGTCTCGTACCGGAACACGGCGGGTACCGCGAGCTCCGGCACCTCCAGCGCGCACCGCTCCTGCGCCTTCCAGCAGCGGGTGCGGAAGCGGCAGCCGGAGGGGACGTTCGTGGGTGACGGCACGTCGCCCGCCAGGATGATCCGCTCCCGGTGTTCGCGCGCCACCGGGTCGGGCACGGGGACGGCGGACAGCAGCGCCTGGGTGTACGGGTGCGTCGGGTGGTCGTAGATCTCGCTGTCCCGGCCGGTCTCCACGATCCGGCCCAGGTACATCACCCCGACCCGGTCCGAGATGTGCCGGACGATCGACAGGTCGTGCGCGATGAAGACGTAGCTCAGCTCGAACTCGCTCTGCAGCCGGTCGAGGAGGTTGATCACCTGGGCCTGGACGGAGACGTCGAGCGCGGAGACCGGCTCGTCGGCGACGATGATCTCCGGGCGCAGGGCCAACCCGCGTGCGATGCCGATGCGTTGGCGCTGACCGCCGGAGAACTGGTGCGGATAGCGGTTGATGTACTCGGGGTTGAGGCCCACGACGTCCAGCAGCTCCTGGACCTTGGCCCGCCGGTCGCCCTTGGGGGCCACCTCGGGGTGGATCTCGTACGGCTCTCCGACGATGTCGCCGACCGTCATACGGGGGTTGAGCGAGGTGTACGGGTCCTGGAAGACCATCTGGATGTTGCGCCGTACGGAGCGCAGCGCCTTGCCGGAGAGCCGGGCGATGTCCTCGCCCTTGTAATGGATCTGACCGGCCGTCGGCTTCTCCAGGTTGACCAGCATCTTGGCGACCGTCGACTTGCCGCAGCCGGACTCGCCGACGATGCCGAGGGTCTCGCCGCGGCCGAGTTCGAAGTCCACGCCGTCGACGGCCTTCACGGACCCGACCTGCTTCTTGAAAAGAATCCCCTGGGTGAGCGGATAGTGCTTGACCAGCCCGCTGACCTGAAGAATGGGCTCAGCCATTCAGGCACTCCCTCCAGAAGTGGCAGGCACTGCGCCGGGCCGAATCCTGACCGTCCACCTCGTACAGGGGCGGTACGTCGGTACGGCACACGTCCTGGGCCATCGGGCAGCGGGGGTTGAAGGCGCAGCCGGGCGGGATGTTCATGAGGTTGGGCGGCAGGCCCTTGATGGCGTAGAGCTCCTCGCCCTTCTGGTCCAGGCGCGGGATCGACTCCAGCAGGCCCCTGGTGTACGGGTGCGCGGGGGCCTTGTAGATGTCGTGCACGGGGGCCGACTCGACGATCCGGCCCGCGTACATCACGGCGATCTTGTCGGCGACGTCGGCGACCACGCCGAGGTCGTGGGTGATGAGGATGAGCCCCATGTTGTACTCGCGCTGCAACTCGGCGAGCAGGTCCATGACCTGGGCCTGGACGGTCACGTCGAGGGCGGTGGTGGGCTCGTCGGCGATGATGAGGGCGGGCTCCAGGGCGAGGGCCATCGCGATCATGATGCGCTGGCGCATGCCGCCGCTGAACTGGTGCGGGTAGTCCTTGACGCGTTCCCTGGCCGCCGGGATGCGCACCCGCTCCATCAGCTCCACGGCCCTGTTCCGCGCGTCCTTCTTCGACATCCCCCGGTGCACGACGAACATCTCGCCGAGCTGGTCGCCCACGGAGAGCACGGGGTTGAGGGAGGACAGCGCGTCCTGGAAGATCATGGCCATCTCGGCCCCGCGGACCTTCCGCCGCTCGTCCTCCTTGAGCTTCAGCAGGTCCCTGCCCTGGAAGAGGATCTCGCCGCCGGTGATCTTCCCGGGCGGGACGTCGAGGATGCCCATGACCGCCTGTGCGGAGACGGACTTCCCCGACCCGGACTCCCCGAGCACCGCGAGCGTCTCCCCCGCGTCCACGCTGTAGCCCACCCCGTTGACGGCCTTGGCCACTCCGTCCCGGGTTTGGAACTCCACCTGCAGATCCCGCACTTCGAGCAGCAACGCCATCACCTCAGCTTCGGATCGAGAGCGTCCCGCACCGCGTCGCCCAGCATGATGAAGGCGAGGACCGTGACGGCGAGGGCGCCGGCCGGCCACAGGAGCATGTGGGGGGCGTTGCGGATGTAGGGGGAGGCGGCGGAGATGTCGATGCCCCAGCTGACCGTGGGGGGTTTGAGGCCGACGCCGAGGTAGGACAGGGTCGCCTCCAGGGCGATGTAGGTGCCGAGCGCGATGGTCGCCACCACGATCACCGGGGCCACGGCGTTGGGCGTGATGTGCCGTAGCAGGATGCGGGAGTTGGAGGCGCCGAGGGCGCGGGCGGCCTGGACGTAGTCGTTCTGTTTGGCGGTGATGACCGAGCCGCGGGCGATGCGGTAGACCTGCGTCCACCCGAGCAGCACGATGAACCCGACGACCGGCCAGATGGTGTTGCTGGTCACCACGGAGAGCAGGACGAGACCGCCGAGCACGACCGGGATCGCGAAGAAGATGTCGGTGATCCGGGACGTCAGCGAGTCCCAGCCCCCGCCGAAGAACCCGGCCAGCCCGCCCAGGATCGAGCCGAGGAGTGCGACGCCGAGCGTGGCCAGGACGCCGACGCTGATGGAGACGCGGGTCCCGTACACCGTGCGCGTGTAGACGTCGCAGCCCTGGCCGTCGTAGCCGAAGGGATGGCCGGGCTGCGAGCCCTCCTGGGCCTTGGCGAGGTCGCATTTGAGGGGGTTGCCGGAGGTGATCAGCGACGGCCAGATGGAGATGACGACCAGGAAGAGGATCACCAGCCCCGAGAGGATGAAGACGGGATTGCGGCGCAGGTCCCGCCAGGCGTCGGACCACAGGGAGCGCGGCTTGCCCGCGGGGCCCGTGCCCTCCGGTCCCCCGGGCGTCCGCTCCAGCGTCTCCGCCTCGGTCACCGCGAGGTCCATCGCGCCGCCCGTGCCCGCGGAGGAGATGACGCCCTCGGACTCGTACTGCTCAGGCATAGCGGATCCTCGGGTCGAGTACGGCGTACAGCAGGTCGACGAGCAGGTTGGCCACCAGGAAGACGAGGACGAGGACGGTCACGAAACCCACGACGGTCTGCGTGTTCTGCCGCAGGATGCCCTGGTAGAGCTGGTAGCCGACGCCGTGGATGTTGAAGATCCGCTCGGTGACGATCGCGCCGCCCATCAGCGCACCGATGTCCGTGCCGATGAAGGTCACCACGGGGATCAGGGAGTTGCGCAGCAGGTGCCGGACGATCACCCGCCGCCGCGGCAGCCCCTTGGCGATGGCCGTGCGGACGTAGTCGGAGCGCCGGTTCTCCGCGATGGAGGTCCGCGTCAGCCGGGTCACGTAGGCGAGCGAGACGGAGGCCAGGACCAGGCCCGGCACGATCAGCTCGCCGAAGTTCGCGTCCGGGGAGACCGACGGTTTGATCCAGCCCCACTCGACGCCGAGCAGGAGCTGCAGGAGCAGGCCGGTGACGAAGGTGGGGACGGAGATGACGACGAGGGTGAGCAGCAGCACCGAGGTGTCGACGGGGCGCCCGCGCTTGAGCCCCGTGATCACCCCCAGCGTGATGCCGATGACGATCTCGAAGAGGATCGCCACGATGGTGAGCCGGATGGTCACGGGGAACGCCGTCGCCATCAGCTCGGTGACCTTCTGCCCGTTGAACGCGGTGCCGAAGTCTCCGGTGAAGACGTTCCCCATGTACATCAGGTATTGCTGCCATACGGGCTTGTCCAGCCCGAACTCCTTCTTCAGCTGGGCGGCCGTGGCCGGGTCGCACTGCCGCTCGCCGCACAGGCCCGCGATGGGGTCGCCCATCACGTTGACCATCAGGAAGATCAGCATCGTGGCCCCGATGAACACCGGGATCATCTGGATCAGACGCCGGACCACGTACCTGCCCATGGCGGCTCAGCCGACCTTGATCTCGTTGTAGACCGGGACGCTGAAGGGGTTCAGGGCGACGTTGGAGAGCCGGTCGGACCAGCCGGCGCTGCCGTTCTGGTACCAGAGCGGGATGGCGGCCATGTTGTCCCGTACAACCTTCTCGGCGTTCTGGAACAGCGAGATCGCCTTGGCGGTGTCGGTCTCGCCGTTGGCCTGGTTCACGAGGTTGTCGAAGTCCTTGTTGGACCAGTGGCCGTCGTTGGAGGAGGCGTTGGTGTAGTAGAGCGGCTGCAGGAAGTTCTGGATCAGGGGGTAGTCCATCTGCCACCCCGCCCGGAACGGACCCGACATCTTCTTCTGGGTGATCTGGTTGCGGAAGTCGGCGAAGGTGCCGACCGGGTTGCCGACGCAGGCCTTGTCGTTGCCGAGCGCGTTGTTGATGGAGTTGCAGACGGCGTCGACCCACTCCTTGTGCGAGCCGGTGTCCGCGTTGTAGCTGATCTTGACCTGGCCGCCCGGCAGCCCGCCGCCCTCCTGGACCAGCTTCTTGGCCTCGGAGGGGTTGTAGTCGCACCCGTCCCCGCACAGCCCGTCCTGGAACCCGCCCTTCGTGCCGAGCACCGGCGAGGTCCAGTCGGTGGCCGGCGTGCGGGTCTTCTGGAAGATCGTGTCGGTGATCTGCTGGCGGTTGATCGCCATGGACAGGCCCTTGCGGACCTTCTGCGAGCCGCTCGTGTTCCAGTTCTTGTCGTAGAACGGGAAGGCGAGCGTCTGGATGATGCCGGCCGGGGTGTTCAGATACCGGCCGCCGAGGTCGCTCTTGACGTTCTTCAGCTGGGCGGCGGGCACGTCGTCGACCAGGTCGAGGTTGCCGGCGATGAGGTCGGTGTAGGCGGTGTTGTTGTCGGTGTAGACCTTGAGGTCCACGCCCCCGTTCTGCGCCTTGTCCGTGCCGGGGTAGGCGTCCCACTTCCTGAGGGACATCTTCGAGCCCTTGGTGTACGACTGCACCGTGTACGGCCCGTTGCCGATCGGCTTCGCGATCCAGGAGGCGTGGTCGCTGAAGAAAGCCTGCGGCAGCGGCGCGAAGGCCACGTACCCGAGGGTGTCCGGGAACGTCGAGAACTTCTGGGTGAGCTTGACCGTGAAGGTGAGGTTGCCGGTGACCTTCAGCCCGGAGAGCGTGTCGGCGGTCTGCGTGCCGGTTTCGGGGTGGACCTTGTCGTAGCCCTCGATGTAGCCGAAGAAGTACGCGTTCTTCTGGTTGTTCTTCAGGCTGGCGCCGTAGTTCCAGGCGTCCACGAAGGACTTGGCGGTCACGGCTTCGCCGTTGCTGAACTTCCAGCCGCTCTTGACGGTGATGGTGAAGTTCTTCGAGTCCGTGGTGTCGATCTTCTCGGCGAGCATGTCCTTGGCCGCGCCGGTCTTGGGGTCGTACCGCTTGAGCCCGCGGAAGATCATGTCGAGGACCTTGCCGCCCTGCACCTCGTTGGTGTTGGACGGCTCCAGCGGGTTCTGCGGGTCTCCCCAGGAGGAACTGAGCACAGCACCGCCGCCACCACTGCCGCCGCCGTTGTCGCTGCCGCCGCCCCCGCAGGCCGTCGCGGCGAGTGCGACCGCCGCCGCGCCCGCGGCCCATTTGGCGTGCGTGGCTCCACGCATCGTGTGCCTCCTCATGACTGCCAGTCCGTTACCGGCAATATCAACTCAAAAGGAATACACCGCACACGCACGGACCCATCAGTGGATCTTCGGCGGCCCACACCATCCGGATGGGCGCGCGCGGACCCCGTTCCGGCGATGGATCTCCCCTGAATCGCGCAATGGATCTTCGTGATCCGATGCCGAACCGTTGGATTGTTACGAGGAGATGTACGGATTTCGATACGGAGGCATCCGCATATCGAACTCCTTGCCCGTTTCGCGTAGTTGGCCCGTTTCTGGACACGGATCGATTACAAGGCACTACACGCGTAGCTACAGATCGGTCAAGGGCAGGCAAAGAAAGCAAAGCTAAGCCCAAGTCGAGTGAGAATTTATTGACCTTGAACGAATTGCGTTGAAAAAGTCCGGCGTAGCCCGTAGGGGAGCGCCCTGCGGAGTCACTCAGACCTCCTCCTGGGCCAGGAGCACCATGACCCCCCCAACTCCATCGGCGGCCGCACCGCTCGAGGTGACCGACGCAAGCGTCGAGACGTCACCTTCGCCCTCCACCCCTAAGGGCAGCGAGAGCCGTTCACCCGGGCGTCTGGCCTGGACTCGCTTCAAGCGCGACCGGACGGGTGTTATATCCGCCTACATCGTGATCTTCTTCATAGTGATCGCGGTGGCCGCGCCACTGATAGCCAAGCTCTACGGCAAAGACCCGTACACGACGTACGCCAGCCAGAACCCGAACCTGCTGAACGCGTTCTCCTACCCGGCCGGCCCCAACGGCGGCATGAGCTCGGACTTCTGGTTCGGCATCGAGCCCCAGCTCGGGCGGGACGTCTTCACGTTCCTGCTGTACGCCATCCGCAACTCGCTGGGCATCGCCGCTGCCGCCGCCGTGCTCACCACGGTCCTCGGCGTCCTCATCGGCGTCACGGCGGGCTATCTGGGGGGCAAGGTCGACTACTTCGTCGGCCGGGTCATCGACATCCTGCTGTCGTTCCCCTCGACGCTGTTCTTCATCGCCTTCATGCCGGTCGTCTTCGGCTTCTTCGTCGCCCCCGACGACAACATCCCCACCTCGCTGCGAGCCTTCGCGCTGATCATCGTCCTGTCCTTCTTCGGCTGGTCGTCGATCGCCCGCCTGCTGCGCGGCCAGGTACTCGGCCTGCGTGAACGGGAGTTCATCGAGGCAGCGAAGATCACGGGCGCGTCCCCGATGCGCATCGTGTTCAAGGAGCTGCTGCCCAACCTGTGGACGCCGATCATCATCCAGTTCACACTGCTCCTCCCCCTCTACGTGACCTCGGAGGCCGGTCTCTCCTTCCTCGGCGTCGGCATGATCGACCCGACCCCGGACTGGGGCGTCATGATCGCTCGCGGCGCCCAGTTCTACACCGAGGACTTCACCTTCATGCTCTTCCCGGGCCTGTCGATGGTGATCTTCGTCCTCGCCTTCAACCTGCTCGGTGACTCGGTGCGCGACGCGCTCGACCCGAAGTCCAGGCGGTAACCCCAAGCTCCCCGTCCCGGCCGGTCCGCCGCCCGGCCGGTCCCGTTCGTCACGACTCACACAAGAGGCAGGCCCAGCATGTCCTTTTCCCGCAGAAACTTCCTGATAGCCACCGGTGTGGCCGCGGCCGGCACCACCGTGCTGAGCGCCTGCGGCGGCAGCGGGGGCGGCAGCTCGTCGAACGACAAGGTGCCCTCGGTCTCCGGTGCCAAGACCATGAACATCCCGGTCGGCACCAAGGCCGACTCCACCGGCCCCGCGCCGGAGGTCCCGGGTGCGGTCAAGGGCGGCACGATCTACTCGCTCGACCAGTTCGACATGGACCACCTGGACCCGGCCCAGATCTACGTCTCGACCGAGGGCGCCATCACCCGTCCGATCCTGCGCGGCCTCACCGGCTACAAGATCGACGACAAGGGCGGCTGCACGCTGGTCGGCGACGTCGCCACCGACGCCGGCACCATGAAGGACGGCGGCAAGACCTGGTCGTTCACGATCAAGGACGGCGTCAAGTGGGAGGACGGCGCCGACCTCTCCATGGACGACGTCCGCCACACCTTCGAGCGCCTCTTCGCCTCCTTCGTCACCGAGGGTCCCCGCTACGTCCAGCAGTGGCTGGTCGGCGGCGACAAGTACAAGGGCCCCTACAGCGGCAAGAGCCTCGACTCCATCGAGATCGACGGCAAGACCATCACGTTCCACCTCACCGAGGCGCGTGCCGACTTCAACTACACGCTCGGCATGCCGGGTTACGGCCTGGTGCCGAAGAAGCACGACACCAAGGAGCAGTACGACAAGCGTCCGTACGCCCTCGGTCCCTACAAGATCGGCGACCGCAAGATCGGCAAGTCGCTGACCTACGTGCGCAACGAGCACTGGGACCCGAAGACGGACGCGATGCGCAACGCCTACCCGGACAAGTACCTCTTCCAGTTCGGCTACGAGACCGTCGCCTCCACCGACCGCTACATCGCGGACAAGGGCAACGACCAGTACACGATGTCGATCTTCAACGAGGTCGCTCCGGAGCGCACCCAGCAGGTGCTCACCAACGCCACGCTGAAGAAGCGCGTCCTCACCCAGGTCGACACGGTCACCTACTACTGGCCGATCAACATGACCCGGATCAAGGACGTCAAGGTCCGTCAGGCCATCAACTGGGCCTGGCCGCACCAGCAGCTGCAGACCATCCGCGGCGGCAAGGCCACCAGCGAACTGGCCTCCACCATCCTCAGCCCCGTCACCCCCGGCTACGAGCACTTCGACCTCTACGGCGTGGAGACGAAGCCCGGTGGCGACCCGGCGAAGGCCAAGGCCCTGCTGAAGGAGGCCGGCAAGGTCGGCCAGAAGCTGGTCATCGCCTACCAGCAGTCGGACAACGCGGTGAAGCAGGCCGTCGCGATCAAGAACGCGCTGGAGGCGGCGGGCTTCAAGGTCGTCAACAAGCAGGTCGACAAGACGACCTTCTACACCCAGATCGGCAAGATCGACAACGGCTACGACCTGTTCGCCGCCGGCTGGAGCCCGGACTGGCCGAACGGCTACTCGGTCTTCTTCCCCTGCTGGAGCGGCAAGAACATCGGCGACGGCCGCAGCAACTACGCCCAGCTGAACGACCCGACCGTGAACAAGGCGATCGACCAGGCCTCCACGATCGCGGACACCAAGGCCGCCAACAAGGCCTGGGGCGCCATCGACAAGCAGATCATGGAGCTCGCGGCGGTCGTCCCGGACTACCACTCCATCCGTAACTGGATGTACGGATCCAAGGTCGGCAACGTGGTGTACGACGCCGGCAACACCTGCGTCGCGCTCTGCAAGCTGTACGTCAAGAAGTAAGCCGACCGGGGGCGGCCGTTGCGACGGCCGCCCCCGCGGTGGCCCACCCCCCTCCTCTCCCCGGCGACGGCGCCCCGTCCGGAAAGTCACGCCCTCATGCCCCGCTTCCTTGTCCGCCGAGTTCTCGGCGCGCTGGTCATCCTCCTGATCATCAGCGCCGTCACCTTCTGGCTCTTCTACGCCGTTCCGCGTGACCCGGCCACGATGTCCTGCGGCAAGAACTGCACGCCCGACATGCTGGCGCAGATCCGGCACAACCTGGGCATCGACCACCCGATCCCGGTCCAGTACTGGGAATGGCTCAAGGGCGTCTTCGTCGGACGCGACTACGCAGGCTTCGGCCACTGCAACGCCCCGTGCCTGGGCTACTCGTTCGCCAACCGCCAGCCGGTGCTCGGCACCATCCTGGACCGGCTGCCGCTGACGCTCTCGCTCGCCTTCGGCTCCGCCGTCGTCTTCCTGGTCTTCGGCATCGGCACCGGCATGATGGCCGCCGTCAAGCAGGGCAAGTGGCAGGACAAGGTGGCCAGTTCGGCCTCGCTGGTCGCCTCCTCGATGCAGATCTACTTCGTCGGCTACCTCGCGATGTACCTTCTCGTCGCCAAGCTCGACATCCTGGACAACCCCTCCTACACGCCTCTGACGGACGACCCCGTCGGCTGGGCCTCCGGCCTGATGCTGCCCTGGCTGGTGCTGTCCCTGATCTGGACCGCGAACTACACCCGTATGACGCGCTCCCAGCTGGTCGAGACGCTCAGCGAGGACTACGTCCGCACGGCCCGGGCCAAGGGCCTGTCCCGCCGCAACGTCTTCTTCCGGTTCGCCTGGCGCGGCGCCATGGGCCCGATCGTCACCATCTTCGGCATCGACCTCGCCACCCTCATCGGTGGCGCGATCATCACCGAGTCCGTCTTCAGCCTCCAGGGTGTCGGCCGGCTGGCGCTCTCGTCCGTGGACAAGAGCGACCTGCCCATGCTGCTCGGCGTCACCGTGCTGTCGGCCGGCGCGATCGTGTTCTTCAACATCATCGTCGACGCCGTCTACGCCCTCATCGACCCGCGGATCCGGCTCGCCTGACCTCCGCCGCCCTGCCCCCGACCCCCCGCATCACCCCTGGAGCGTCCCAGTGACGAGCACCGACCAGCAGATCTTCCTCTCCGTCAGGGACCTGAAGGTCCACTTCTCCACCGAGGACGGCATCGTCAAGGCCGTCGACGGCCTCTCCTTCGACCTGGCCAAGGGCAAGACGCTCGGCATCGTGGGCGAGTCGGGTTCCGGCAAGTCCGTCACCAACCTGTCGATCCTCGGCCTGCACGACCCCGCCCGTACGACGATCGACGGCGAGATCCTGCTCGACGGCAAGGACCTGCTCACGGCCACCGAGCGCGAGCTCGAGCGGCTGCGCGGCAACAAGATGTCGATGATCTTCCAGGACGCGCTGGCCTCGCTGTCGCCGTACCACACCATCGGCACCCAGATCGGCGAGACGTACCGCAAGCACACCGGCGCCTCCAAGAAGGAGGCCCGGGCGCGGGCGATCGAGATGCTGCGGCGGGTCGGGATCCCCCAGCCGGACGTCCGGGTTGACGACTACCCGCACCAGTTCTCCGGCGGTATGCGCCAGCGCGCGATGATCGCCATGGCGCTGGTCTGCGACCCCGAGCTGCTGATCGCCGACGAGCCGACGACCGCTCTCGACGTGACCGTCCAGGCCCAGATCATGGACCTGCTCAAGGACCTCCAGCAGGAGTTCGGCACCGCGATCATCTTCATCACCCACGACCTCGGCGTCATCGCCGACATCGCGGACGACGTACTGGTCATGTACGGCGGCCGGTGCGTGGAGCGCGGTACCAAGCAGGAGGTGCTGCGCAGGCCGCAGCACCCGTACACGCTGGGCCTGATGACCTCGATGCCGAGCCTCGAGGGCTCGGTCGACGTGCCGCTGAACCCGATCCCGGGCTCGCCGCCGTCGCTGCTCAACCCCCCGTCCGGCTGCCGCTTCCACCCGCGCTGCACCTTCACCGAGAAGGTCGCGGACGGTCTGTGCTCCACCGAGCGGCCGCTGCTCGACGTGGTCGACGGCCGGGGTTCGGCCTGCCACCTCTCGCTCGAGCAGCGCGAGGAGTTCTTCGCCGAATTCGCCGCGTCGCGGCACAACTGACGGACACGAGACGGGATTTCACGATCATGAGCAACGCCACCCCCCTCCTGGACGTCTCCGGGCTGACCAAACACTTCCCGATCAGGGGCGGCTTCCCGTTCCCGCGCACGGTCGGCGCAGTGCAGGCCGTCGACGGCCTGGACTTCCAGGTGGCCGCGGGCGAGAGCCTCGGCCTGGTCGGCGAGTCCGGCTGCGGCAAGTCGACGACCGGCCGGCTGATCACGCGGCTGCTGGAGCCGACCGCGGGCAAGATCTCCTACCGCGGGCAGGAGATCACCCACGCGAGCCGCAAGCAGCTGGCGCCGATCCGCTCCGAGATCCAGATGATCTTCCAGGACCCGTACGCGTCGCTGAACCCGCGCCAGACGGTCGGCAAGATCATCGCCGGCCCGATGGAGATCAACGGCGTCAACCCCGCCGGTGGCCGCGAGAAGCGTGTGCGTGAGCTGCTGGAGATCGTGGGCCTCAACCCCGAGCACTACAACCGCTTCCCGCACGAGTTCTCCGGCGGCCAGCGCCAGCGCATCGGCGTGGCACGGGCGTTGGCCCTGGAGCCGAAGCTCATCGTGGCCGACGAGCCCGTCTCCGCCCTGGACGTCTCCATCCAGGCGCAGGTCGTCAACCTGCTCCAGAAGGTGCAGCAGGAGCTGGGCATCGCCTTCGTCTTCATCGCCCACGACCTCGCCGTCGTACGCCACTTCTCGCACCGCGTGGCGGTCATGTACCTCGGCAAGATCGTCGAGATCGCGGACCGCGACGACCTGTACGGCAACCCGCGCCACCCCTACACGCGGGCCCTGCTGTCCGCCGTCCCCGAGGCCACGGCGGACGACACGCCGGCCCGCGAGCGCATCCGGCTCGTCGGCGACGTCCCCTCCCCCATCAGCCCGCCCTCCGGCTGCCGCTTCCGCACCCGCTGCTGGAAGGCGACGGACAAGTGCGCGAGCGAGGCTCCGCCGCTGGTCCAGGTCGAGGGCAACAAGCCCGGCCACCTGACCGCGTGCCACTACCCCGAGACGGCGGAGACCGTAGCCGCCGTTCTCTCCAAGGACCCCGAGGCGGCGGTCTGACACACCCCTTTCGTCAGCCGCCCTCTTTCGGAACGGACCTTCAAAAGGCCCATTGACCCGAGCCCCGAACGTCCGCTTCCCGGGGACGAAGGCCCACGCCGCGCTCGCGCCGCGTGGGCCTTTCTCCGCCCTGACGCTGTCAGGTACCCGTCTGGTGCTCGGGGGCGGCCGACGGCGCCTCTACGGCCCTGGAAGGTGCCCTCTGCGTGCCGAGCGTGCGTACCTGGGGCGAGAGCAGGGCCGCGCTGGTGGCCAGGACGATCAGGGCGGCGCAGCCCGCGAGGGCCCGGCCCGTGCCCACGGCCTGGGCGACCGGCCCCGCCACGAGCAGGCCGAGCGGAGCCAGGGTGAGGGAGCCGAACCAGTCGTAGGAACTGACGCGGGACAGGGCGTGCTCGGGGACCTGGCGCTGGATGGTGGTGGCCCACAGGACGCCGAAGACGTCGCTGGTGATGCCGGCGCAGAACATGGCCGCCGCGATCAGCCATACGGGCGCCCGGGCGCAGAGCAGCGCGACGGGCACGGCGGCGGGGAACGTGCACAACACGGCCACCAGCATGGGCCGTTGCACCCGCACGCGGGCGGCGAGTCCCGCGCCGGCGATGGTGCCCAGGGCCTGCGCGCCCACGATGACGGACCAGGCCCGCGCCCCGCCCAGATGCTGCTGGGCCGTCAGCGGGCCCAGCACCCCGACGTTGGCGTTGAGCGCGGCGACCACGATCGCGTACTGGACGACCACGACCCACAGCCACTGCCGGGAGGAGAACTCCTGCCAGCCCTCGCGCAGATCGGCCCATCCGGACGCCTTCTTCCGCGGTGCCGCGGTCACACCGAGGCGGGACGTCAGCGCGGCGCTGACCACGAAGGAGGCGGCGTTGATCGCGAGGGCCCAGCCGGCGCCGACGAACGCCACCGTGACGCCGGAGAGGGTGAGGCCCAGCAGCAGGGAGCTGTTGGTGCCCATCCGCAGCAGGCCGTTGGCGCGCTGCAGCCGGTCGGCCGGCACGATCAGGGGCGGCAGGCCGTCCATCGCGGGCGCGAACAGGGCCGTCGCCGAGCCTGCCACGGCCGCGAGCACGCACAGTGCCACCAGGGGCGCGTGGCCGGTCAGCACCATGGCGGCCAGGCCGCCGTACGCCCCGGCCCCCAGGACGTCGGCCAGGGCCATCAGCCTCGACCGTGACATCCGGTCCGCGACGACGCCGCCGGCGAGGATGAACACCAGCTGCGGCAGGGCCTGGCAGGCCACCACCAGCGACAGCCGGCCCCCGTCGCCCCCCGGAAGCGCCAGTACCGCGAACGCGAGCGCCACCCGCGCGAATCCGTTGCCCAGGACGGAGATGACACGGGCGCCGGCGAGCATCACGAACAGCCCGTCGCGCCACAAGGGCGCCCCGCTCGAAGAAGCTGTCACGGCCAAGCACCCTACGTCCGCGAGGTGGTGCGTGGGCGGACGGGTCAGCTGAGTCGCCGTCCCATCTTTGCCGACTGCCGGTTGTGTCCCTTCGTGTCCCACCATTCCTCGAGATGGGCGTGGACGAGGTGCACGAGCTGCAGCAGCCGGTCGGGCGGGGGCGCGGGCGAAGTGAGCACATCCACAAAGGACTTGTCGTCCCAGGGGAGGGCGACGACCCAGCGTTCGTCCGGGTGGTCCGGGCGGCGCACGGTCAGCCGGTACGTCAGCGTCGCGGTGCGGTCCGGACGGTGCTCGACCGTCATTCCGGCGACGTCGAACCGGAGTCCGTCAGCGGTGACGTACGAGCGGCTCAGGGCCTGCTCGGCCGGCGTCTGTTCCTCCACAGGGGTCAACCACCCTTTCACCTCGGCCCGCACCCGGGCACCGTGTTCAGCAGCGGGCGGCGCCGGCGACGGCCGGCTGGTCCACCTTGTAGGCGGTCAGGAGGTCGTTGTGCCCGCCCGGGGTACCGATGATGGTGCGGAACTTCTCGATGCGCGGGCACTGATTGGCGTAGGTGGAGTAACCGCCGCGGCCGTTGGGGTCCCCGGTTCCGATGGCGGCGCTGATCTTCCGGTCCATCGTGCTGTTCCAGCCGTGCCGCGCCTTGATGTGCTTCCAGCCCCAGGTGCTGGTGCCGCAGCGCAGGGTGATGAAGGTGGGCGGGCCGACGGGCACCTGGCGGTAGTACTTCTTCAGGACGTAGGTACGGCTGTGGCTCCTGCACTTGGCGTCATAGCTGGTGGCCCGTGGTGTGACGGTCTGCCCGGACGCGGGCGCCGCGGCGGACGCGGAACCGGCTGCCGGGATCAGCAGAGCCGATATGACGGCAGCACCGGACAGCGCTGCCTTGACGGCAGTGTGGTGAAGCACTTGTTCCCCCTCTGTTCTCCCCGTGGTCAGCGGGGAGGTGATGCACGAAGCGCCTCTTTGGTGGCGCGGGTTCACCGTTACATCGTCGAACACACGCGTCAATCGAATACCGGTTACGCGGCGGCCAGTTCGCACCACACGTACTTCCCCCGGTTTCCGTGCCTGGACAGCGGCTGCCACCCCCACGCGTCGGCGCACGCCCGGATCAGCGCCAGCCCTCGCCCTGCCTCCGCCTCCGCGAGCCGCTCCAACGCCTGCGGCGGCTCGGGGGGTTCGGGGTCGGCGTCCCAGGCCCCGATCCGCAGCACCCCGGCGGCCCACCGGACCCGTAGCGCGGCGGGCCCCTTGGTATGGCGTACGGCATTGCAGACCAACTCCGTCGCGAGCAGCTCAGCGACGTCCACGAGCCCGATGAGTCCGTGCATCGTGAGGATCAGCCGAAGGGTCCGGCGACAGACGGTGACGGCGCGGGGATCGTGCGGGATGTAGAGGGAGTACTCCCAGGGTTCGGATTCGATTTCGAGCATGCGTCAACTCCGTTTGGTTCGTGGGGGTTTCGGAGAGCCTCGACAGCGCGGGATGCTTTCACGGCGTGTTCGGCACATCACTGACAGTAGACCTGCATTTCCAGGTCTAGCAATCCGGTCGCGTAACCTGACCCCGAACGAGTCGCGCCCGCAGGCGCGTTGAACCGAGGAGAAGTGGATGGCCGGGTTGAGGCGCGATCCAACGGCGCGCCAGATGCGCCTGGGGATCGAACTGCGCAGACTTCGTGCCGCGGCCGGCCTGACGGGCCGGGAGGCAGCGGTACTGCTCGGAGTCAGCTCCACGCAGATCAACCAGGTCGAATCCGCCCTCACCGGCGTGAGTGAGAAGCGGCTGCGCCGACTGGCCGCCAACTACGCGTGTTCGGACGGAGAGTTGCTCGACGCTCTGGTGGCGATGGCAACAGACCGGACTCGCGGCTGGTGGGAGGAGTACCGCGGCCTGCTCCCCACGTCGTTCCTGGACCTGTCCGAGCTGGAGCACCACGCCGCCTACCGGTGGGACGTGGACTTCCTGCACGTTCCCGGCCTCCTTCAGACCGAGGACTACGCCCGGACACTGTTCTCGCGCCGCGTTCCGGAACTCCCGGCAGACGAACTGGAGCTGCGCGTCCGGCACCGGATGCAACGGCGCGCCATCGTCGAGAAGGAGGCGACCCCGTACAAGGCCGTGGTCCACGAGGCGGCACTGCGCATCAAGGTCGGCGGCCGCGCCACCTCACGGGCTCAACTCGTCCGCATCCTGGAGCTCTCCGAGGCGGACCACATCACCGTGCGCGTGATCCCCTTCGCACTGGAGGAGTTCGCCGACATCACAGCTGCCATGGTGTACGCGGGCGGCACCGTCCCGAGATTGGACACCGTCGTACGCGACGGCCCTCACGGTTCGCTCTTCATCGACTCCGAGGCTCAACTCGGTGTCTTCCGAACACTCTTCCGTAGAGTGGAGACGGTGTCACTCGAACCCGAGCGGTCGCGTGACCTCATCCACAGGCTGACGAAAGAGCTGTGAGGCACCCGATGGTCACCCCCGACAACTGGCAGAAGTCCTCGTACTCCGGAAGCGGCGACGGCAACGCCTGCGTGGAGATCGCGCCCCACCACACCCACATAGCCATCCGCGACTCCAAGAACCCGGCCGGCAGCATCCTCACCGTCCGGGTCGGCGCCTTCGCTCCCTTCATCAACGCCCTCAAAACCCCGCACCGCCCGGAGGGCTAATCGTCCTCCTCGAGCGCCACCAGCGCCGGGTCCAGAACGATGTCCTCTTCCCGCGCCTCGATCGTCGGCTCCTCCGGGAAGTGGCAGGCCGTCAGGTGCCCGTCGTGGTTGCCGGACAGCCGGACCAGCGGCGGCTCCTCGGTCGCGCACTTGTCCTGCGCCTTCCAGCAACGGGTGCGGAAGCGGCAGCCGGAGGGCGGGGAGATGGGCGACGGGACATCGCCGGCCAGGCGGATGCGCTCGCGCTGGGCCTCCTCCTGGTCCGCGGAGAGGCTCACCTCGGGAACGGCCGAGAGCAGGGCATGGGTGTAGGGGTGGCGGGGCCGGGTGTAGATGGACGTGCGGTCGCCGACCTCGATGATCTTTCCGAGGTACATCACGGCCACGCGGTGCGAGAAGTGGCGTACGACGGCGAGGTCGTGGGCGATGAAGAGGAACGCGATGCCCAGCTCCTGCTGGACCTCCTGGAGCAGGTTGACGACCTGCGCCTGGATGGAGACGTCCAGGGCGGAGACGGGCTCGTCGGCCACGATGAGCTTCGGCTCCAGGGCCAACGCCCTTGCCACGCCGATACGCTGGCGCTGACCGCCGGAGAACTCGTGCGGGAAGCGGTTGTAGTGCTCGGGGTTGAGGCCCACGATCTCCAGCAGCTCACGCACACGCTTCTCGCGGCCGCCCGCCGGGTTGACGCCGTTGATCTCCATCGGGCCGGCGATGATCTTGCCGACCGTCTGGCGCGGGTTCAGCGACGAATACGGGTCCTGGAAGATCATCTGGATCTCGGAGCGGATCGGCGCCAGCTGCTTGCGGCTCGCGTGGGTGATCTCCTGCCCGCGGTAGGAGATCTTGCCCGCGGTCGGCTCCAGCAGCCGCGTGATCAGCCGGCCGGTCGTCGACTTGCCGCAGCCGGACTCACCGACCAGGCCGAAGCTCTCGCCTACGTGCACGGCCAGGTCGATGCCGTCGACCGCCTGCACGGCACCGATGGTGCGCCGGATCGGGAAGCCGCCCTTGACCGGGAAGTGCTTGGTGAGCCCGCTGACTTCGAGCAGCGGCTCCCCTTCCGGCCCGCCGGCCGTCTCCCGCGGAGCTGGGAGGACGAGGTCCTCTGTCATGCCGTCTCCTCCTAGCCCAGACGGGGCCTGATCTCTTCGACGAAGATGGTGTGCTTCTGCTCCGCCGTCAGGTGGCACGCGGAGTCGCGGTCCGGGCCCAGCAGCGGACGTTCGGTGACACAACGGTTCCCGCCGACGCGGTCCTGGAATGTGCAGCGCGGGTGGAACCGGCAGCCGGACGGCGGGTTCAGCAGGGAGGGCGGGGCGCCGGGGATCGGCGCGAGCGGGGCGGCGAGATCCGAGTCCAGCCGGGGCATGGAGTTCAACAGACCCCAGGTGTACGGGTGTTGCGGGGCACGCAGCACCTCTCTGGTCGTGCCGCGCTCCACCGCGCCGCCCGCGTACATCACCATGATGTCGTCGGCCATGTCGGCGATGACCCCGAGGTCGTGCGTGATGAAGATGATCGCCGAGCCGAACTCCTGCTGGAGGCTCTTGAGCAGATCGAGGATCTGGGCCTGGACCGTCACGTCCAGCGCGGTCGTCGGCTCGTCGGCGATCAGCAGGTCCGGGTCGCAGACCAGCGCCATGGCGATCATCGCGCGCTGGCGCATACCGCCGGAGAACTGGTGCGGGTAGTCCTTCGCCCGCTCCTTGGGGTTGGGGATGCCCACCTTGCCGAGCATCTCCACGGCCCGCTCCCAGGCGGCCTTCTTCGAGGCCCCGGTGTGCTTCATGAAGGGCTCGGCGATCTGCCGGCCCACCGTGTAGTACGGCGACAGGGCGGTGAGCGGGTCCTGGAAGATCATGGCGACCTTGTTGCCGCGCAGCTTCTCCAGCTCCGACTCCCGCGCCGTCGTCAACTCCCGTCCCTCCAGGAGGATCTCGCCCTCGACGGTGGTGAACATCGGGTTGTGCAGCCCGAGGACGGTCAGGTTGGTGACGGACTTGCCGGAGCCGGACTCGCCCACGATGCCGAGCGTCCTGCCGCGTTCCAGGTCGAAGGAGAGGCCGTCGACGGCCTTCACCACGCCGTCCTCGGTCTTGAAGCTGACATGCAGGTCCCGCACCGAGAGGAAGGCTCCCGCGTCGGCCGGTACGGGAGCCCCTGCTTCCTTGGTCACAGTGGTCACGACAGTCTCCTCCTACCCGGCCTAGGCGAGCCGCACGCGCGGATCGATCCAGGCGTACGCGGCGTCGACGACGATGTTGCAGAGCAGGATCATGGTGGCCGAGAACAGCATCACGCCGAGCAGCAGCGGCAGATCGCTGAACTGCACCGCCTCCACCGCGAGCCGCCCGAGACCCGGAAGGCCGAAGGTGTACTCGGTGATGATGGCGCCGCCGAGCAGCGAGCCCAGGTCGATGCCGAAGATGGTGATGATGGGGATCAGGGAGCCGCGCCAGGCGTAGCGGAAGAAGACGTAGCGCCGCGACATGCCCTTGGCGCGTGCGGTGCGCACATGCTCTTCCTGGAGCTGCTCGATCATCGACGAGCGTGCCATACGGGTGTACTGCGAGGCGAAGATCGTGGACAGCACCACCCACGGCACGATCAGCCCCGTGAACCAGGCGACCGGATCGTCCGAGAAGGGGTTGTAGACGGGCTTGTCGAAGACGTGGGTCTGGTAGACGAGGACGGCCAGGAGGAGCGGGCCGAGGAAGTAGATCTGCATCGAGCTGATGACCATCGCCCCGGCCGTGAACGTCTTGTCGACCAGCGTGCCGCGCTTCCAGGCGGCGATCAGGCCGGTGCCGAGACCGAGGATCAGGAAGCAGATGGCGCCGCCCAGCGTGAGCGAGAGGGTGGTGGGCAGCCGGTCCATCAGCGTGTTCCAGACCTCCTCGTTGGTGTGGTACGAGTACCCGAAGCAGGGTGCGGGGCAGGGCCCTTGGGCGAATCCGTCGCTCCCCGCCACGAGGTTGTGCAGGAAGATCCAGTACTGCTCGGGGATCGACTTGTCGAGGCCGAGCACATGGTGGATGTTCTCGATGTTGGCAGGTGTGCATCCCTTGCCGCACATCAGGAGCGCCGGGTCGCGGGGCATGCCGAAGAACAGCAGGAACGCGACGATACTCAGCAGGAAGAGGATGACGAGGGCGCCGAGCGACCGGCGGACGAGGAAGCGCAGCATGGCAGTGGCAGCTCTCAGGCGTCAGCGGACCGGGGGGTGCCCGGCGCGCGCCGCACGAGGCGGGTGAGCGCGCCGGACACCGGGTCGGGCGGGGGTTACTTGACGTAGACGCGACGCGGGTCGATGCCGGCGATGATGTCGTCGTAGGCGAGGCCACCGATCTTGGAACCGGCGATCTGGACCTGCTTGAAGTAACCGGTCGGGACGATGTTGATGATGTCCTTCACGATGTACTTGTCGAGCTTCTCCCACTCGGCCGCGGCCTTGACCGGGTCGGTGATCTTGTTGATGCGGTCGATCTCGCTGTTCACCTTCGGGTCGTTGAGCTGCGAGTAGTTCGACGCGCCGTCGGCGATCTGCCGGCCGTCGAAGCTCGGCGGGATCACGGTCGAGGCGGAGGGCCAGTCGGCTCCCCAGTTCGAGTTGAAGATGTCGTAGTTGTTCTTGATCTTGCTGACCTGGTCGTAGTACGACTCGGCGGGGATCTCCTGGCGCTGGACGTCGAAGCCGGCCTTCTTCAGGCCCGCCGCCATGGCGGTCGAATAGGCCTGGCCCTCCTGGGAGTTGATGTAGCCGAAGGTCAGCTTCATGCCGACCTTGCCGGCCTCCTTGAGGAGTGCCTTCGCCTTGACCGGGTCGCCTGCGGGCTTCGCCTTCTTGCCCCACGGGTCGAAGTTCGGGTCGTAGCCGCTGACGGTCGGGCTGATGATGCCGCCCGGGATGTCCATCGCGTCGGAGCCGCCGTAGGCCCGCTGGAACGGCGAGACGGGCAGGGCGTAGGCGATGGCCTCGCGGACCTTCTTGTCCTTCATCGCCGGGTGGCTCAGGTTGATGTTCATCTGGCCCACGAACGGCTGGTAGCCCTTGACCGTACGGGACTTCATCTTCGGGTCGCTGAGCACCTTGGACAGGTTGCCCGCGTCGACCGAGTTCTGGAAGCTGACCGAGGTCTGGTCAGCGCTGCCGTCCGCGAGCAGCGCCTTGGTGGAGTCCTCGAACTGCTGGTTGAACGTGATGTTGAACTGGTCGACGTACTGGTGCCGCAGCGGGTCCGTCTTCGGGTCCCAGTTGGTGTTCTTGACGAGCACCATCGACTTGCCGGACTTGAACGACTGGATCTTGTACGGGCCGCTCGTCACCGGCTTCTTGTCGTAACGCTCCTTGGTGTCGCCCTTCTGGGAGACCATCGCGTAGCCCACCATGCCGAGCGCGTACGGCAGGTCGGGGTGCGCCGTCTTGAAGTGGAAGATGATGGTCTTGTCGTCCGGCGTCTCCAGCACGCTGCTCGGCAGGTGCTTGCCCTTGTACGGGCCGTCCGGCAGCAGCTTGCGGTAGTCGGCGCCCGGCGTGTTCGCCAGCCACTGCTGAAGATAGGACGGGCCGGTGTTGATGAAGGGCGCGAAGAGGCGCTCGACGGACTGACGGACGTCCTTGGACGTGATCGGCGACCCGTCCTCCCACTTGACGCCGTCCTTCAGCGTGTACTTCCAGGTCTTGCCGCCGTCGGTGGTGGTACCGGCGTCGGTGGCGAGGTCACCGACGACCTCGTGTTGCTTGCCGTCGTTGCTGGTGGCTTTGAAGCCGGTCAGCCCTCTGTGGTAGAGCTGCGCGAGCTGGCTCTCGTTCGAGACGTAGATCTGGCCCGGGTCCAGGTGGGCGATGCTGTCGCGCTGCGGCACGGTGATGGTGCCGCCGGTCTTGGCGCCCGGCACCGCGGCCGCCGGCCCCTGCGAGTCGGCGGCGTCACCGAACTTGATGGACGCCTGCTGGCGCTGCGCGTTCTCCTTGTCCGCCTTCTTGTTGTCACCCGAGTCGCTGCCGCCCTTGCTGCAACCGGTCAGCACGAGTGCGCCGGTCGCAAGCACTGAGAGTGCGGCGTATGCGTGGCGTCCGCCCTTACTCATCACTCAGTTTCCACCCATCTGTGTGTCACCAGTGCGAAGGAAGTGCCATCCGGTATCCGGGCGAGGACGCCCAATCCGTAGGTCAGCGCGCCGTCTTGGGGTCGAAGGCGTCCCTGACCGAGTCCCCGAGCAGGTTGAAGGCCACGATGAAGATGATCATCGAGATGCCGGGGAAGAACATGTAGGTGATGTCGTTCTGCATCACGAGTTCGGTCGAGGCCTTGGAGAACATCTGGCCCCAGTCGGGCGTCGGTTCGACGATGCCCACGCCGAGGAAGGACAGACCGGCCTCGGCCGTCACGAAGTTGGGCAGCATGTAGGTGCTCTGGACGAGGATCGGGGTGACCACGTTCGGCAGGATCTCCCTGCGGATGATGCGCCAGGGCGGTGCTCCGCTCACCCGGGCCGCCTCGATGAACTCCCGCTCGCGCAGGGCGAGTGTGGTGCCGCGCAGGATGCGTCCGAGGCTCATCCAGCCCAGGAACCACTGCACCATGATCAGCGCGACCACCCGGACGTAGACCGGTGTCTCGTCGGTCGGGCTGACGAACAGCGACACCACGACCGGCATGCTGGCGATGAAGAACAGCTGCGCCGGGAAGGCGAGCAGGAAGTCGATGACCCGGCTGATGAAGAAGTCGGCCCTGCCGCCGAGATAACCGGCCGTCACACCGAGGAGGATGCCGGTGAGGACGGTGGCGACCGTGACGGCGAGGGAGATCATCAGCGAGGTGCGGATGCCGTAGAGGAGCTTGGTGAAGACGTCGTAGCCGTTGCCGGGCTCGAGGCCGAACCAGAACTCGCTGCTGATACCGCCGTTGGGCTGCACCGGCACACCGGCGCTGTCGAAGAGCTCGGGGCGCTCGTCCGCGTACACGGTGTAGGGGTTCTTGCCGTAGAGCTTCGCGATCAGTGGGGCCGCCGCCGCGATCAGGAAGAAGAAGGCCACAACAGCGGCCGAAATCACGCCTGTTCGGTCGCGCTTGAAGCGGATCCACATCAACTGGCCGGGAGAGCGGCCCTGAAGTTCCTTGGCCTCGAGTACCGCAGGGGGCTGCGTTGCTCCGTCTACCACGACCGACGTGCCGCCGCCGCCCTCGACGTCGATAGGACTTGTCACAGTTCGCCCATTTCACAGGTGTGGGTGTGAGAGGTTCCTGTTACCGCGAGGACGCGCGAACCCCCAGGGGAACGCGCGTAGTTCCAGGACCTGATCACACAGCCGGAAGCGACGAACCGAACCACCTGACCCTTGTGACACCGCACATGGGGCTCCTCCTCATGACTCCACGTGTCCACCAACAGGCGGGGGTACGTTTCTGCCCTCCGACACCCCTGACGGAAGGTCAGGCACCCCCGGGTGCTCGCGAGTCGGGCGCTGCCCCACAGCGCCAGACCCATTGACCCGAGCTACGCGGCTAACTATCTGCCATGAGCAAGGGGCCGACCACCGTCTGTAAATCTCAATTCAGTCACAGCTGGCGCGTACATCTTCCAAAACTCGGACAAACTGTTCGGTGGGAGAAGGCCACGAAACGGGCGTGTTACATGGCTATCGGGCGTACCGGTCCGCATACCGGACGGCGTAGGCCCGAAAACCGGTTGCAAAAAGCCCGGCCGCCCCCACACTTGGGGCGACCGGGCTTCAACCCGTCTGAAATCAGCCGTGCTTGGCGCGGCTCGCGGCGCGGGCGCGCTCACGGGCGTCCAGGTTCACCTTGCGGATACGGACCGCCTCCGGAGTCACCTCGACGCACTCGTCGTCGCGGCAGAACTCCAGCGACTGCTCCAGCGACAGCTTGCGCGGCGGCACGATCGACTCCGACACGTCGGCCGTCGAGGACCGCATGTTGGTGAGCTTCTTCTCCTTGGTGATGTTGACGTCCATGTCGTCGGCGCGGGAGTTCTCGCCGACGATCATGCCCTCGTACACCTCGGTGCCCGGATCCACGAAGAGCACGCCGCGCTCCTGCAGGTTCGTCATCGCGAACGCGGTGACGGCACCGGAGCGGTCGGCCACCAGGGAGCCGTTGTTGCGGGTCGTCAGCGTGCCGAACCAGGGCTCGTGGCCCTCGTGGATGGAGTGGCCGATGCCGGTGCCGCGGGTCTGCGTCAGGAACTCGGTACGGAAGCCGATGAGACCGCGCGAGGGCACCACGAACTCCATGCGGACCCAGCCCGAGCCGTGGTTGGACATGTTGTCCATCCGGCCCTTGCGGACACCCATGAGCTGGGTGACGGCGCCCATGTGCTCCTCGGGCACGTCGATCGTCATGCGCTCGACGGGCTCGTAGACCTTGCCCTCGACGTCCTTGGTGACGACCTGGGGCTTGCCGACGGTGAGCTCGTAGCCCTCCCGGCGCATGGTCTCGACCAGGATGGCGAGCGCCAGCTCACCACGGCCCTGGACCTCCCAGGCGTCCGGACGCTCGGTCTCCAGCACCCGCAGCGAGACGTTGCCGACCAGCTCGCGGTCGAGCCGGTCCTTCACCTGGCGTGCGGTGACCTTGCGGTCCTTGACCGCGGCCTTGGCGTCGGCGCCCTTGCCGGTGCCGCCGCGGCCCACCATCGGCGAGGTGTTGGTGCCGATGGTCATGGAGATGGCCGGCTCGTCCACCGTGATCAGCGGCAGCGGGATCGGGTTCTCCGGGTCGGCGAGGGTCTCACCGATCATGATGTCCGGGATACCGGCGACGGCGCAGATGTCGCCCGGGCCCGCCTTCTCGGCGGGCTTGCGGGTGAGCGCCTCGGTCATCATCAGCTCGGAGATGCGGACGTTGGCGACGCTGCCGTCGCGCTTGATCCAGGCCACGGTCTGGCCCTTGCGCAGCTCGCCCTGCTCGACGCGGAGCAGCGCGATACGGCCGAGGAAGTTGTCCGCGTCGAGGTTGGTGACGTGGGCCTGGAGCGGCGCTTCCTCGTCGTAGGTCGGGGCCGGGATGTGCTCCAGGATCGTGGAGAAGAACGGCTCCAGGCTGGTGGAGTCGGCCGGCACGGTGCCGTTCTCCGGCTTGGTCAGCGAGGCGATGCCGTCACGGCCGCAGGCGTAGACGATCGGGAACTCGATCTGCTCCTCGTCCGCGTCCAGGTCGAGGAAGAGGTCGTAGGTCTCGTTGACGACCTCGTCGATACGGGAGTCCGGGCGGTCCGTCTTGTTGATGCACAGGATGACGGGCAGGCGCTGCTGGAGCGCCTTGCGCAGCACGAAACGGGTCTGCGGCAGCGGGCCCTCGGAGGCGTCCACCAGCAGCACGACGCCGTCGACCATCGACAGACCGCGCTCGACCTCACCGCCGAAGTCGGCGTGGCCGGGAGTGTCGATGATGTTGATGGTGATGACGTCCCCCCCGTCCTTCGGGTGGTACTTCACCGCCGTGTTCTTGGCGAGGATCGTGATGCCCTTCTCACGCTCCAGGTCGTTCGAGTCCATCATGCGGTCGTCGACGCCCTCGAGCTGGTGGGCGGCGAAGGCACCGGCCTGCTTGAGCATGCCGTCGACGATGGTGGTCTTGCCGTGGTCGACGTGGGCGACGATGGCGACATTGCGGATGTCGTGGCGCGTGGCCATGAAGGCGTACTCCTGGAGTGTGAGGAAGGCCGTTCGCGTACGTCCGTGTGACGCGGGCCCTGCCGGGCTGGACACGCCACGGCCTTACCCCATGGTACGTGGCCCCGGCCGAGGTGGCTTTCGCAGGGCCGCGGGGCTCAGTGGCCGGACGGGGCCGGCGCGGGCCTGGCCCCCTTCTTGAGGAAGCCCATGTCCTCGTAGACGGGCGTCTGGAACCCGAACGAGCCCGCGTTCACCAGGCCCTTCTTCGCGGCCGTGAGCTGGGGGCGCTGGTAGAGCGGGATGGAGGCGGCGCCGGCCCAGATGCGGGAGTCGGCCTTGCGGAGCAGGGAGCGGCTCTCGCTGCCGTCCAGCGTGCCCGCGGCCTGGTCGAAGAGCTGGTCGACCTGGTCGGTGCCGATGCGGGTGTAGTTCTGCTCGACGTCGAGGGAGCCGTCGGCGGCCGGGACCGGCTTGGCGTAGACCGGCCGTGCGTCGGTCGCGGGGAAGGCGGAGGACGGCCAGGAGTACAGGGCGAGGTCGAACTGGCCGGACGCGATGTGGTCCTTGAAGTAGCTGTCGTCGGAGACCTTCGTGATCTGCGTGGTGATGCCGACCCTCTGGAGCATGCGGCCGATCCGGTCGGCGACGGTGCTCAGGACCTCCGAGCCGGTTCCCGAGGGGAGCACGAAGCGCAGGGTGAGCGGCTTGCCGTTCTTGGCCAGCGGGCCGGCCGCGACGCCCGCCGGGGCGGCGGTGCCCTTGGGGGCGTAGGCGCCGGGGGCACCGCCCTGCTGTCCGGCGTACTGCCTGCCGTCGGCGAGGTGCTTGCCGCCCTCCTCGCTCCCCTTCCCGTTCTCCTGCTTCCTCGCGTGGTCCCTGGGGTCCTTGTCGTCCCCGCCGCGGCTGTCCCCGTTCTTGTCGTCCTTGTCGTCCTCGCCGACGATGTACGTGCCGTCGTCGCCCTCGGACTCGTCGTCGGACTTCTTGCCCGCGGCGCCGGCGGCCTTGTCGGCCTTCTTCTTCTCCTCCGCGACCGGTCCGCCGCGCACCCAGCCGGCGTCCGCGAGCAGCGCCTGCGCCTTCGCGGTGTCCTCGCCGCCGAGCGCGCCGCTGTTGTCGGCGTAGACGGCCTGCCCGGACAGGGCGAGGTGGCTGCCGACGGGCACCGCGGGCAGCCCGAGCGGCTTGAGCACGGTCTCGGCGAGCGACACACGGTCCAGGGAGCGGGCCACGGCCCGGCGGACGCGCTCGTCCGCGAGGGGGCCCTCGGAGCCGTTGAGGGCGAGCTGGGTGTAGGCGGGTTCCAGCGACTTGCGGACGGCGAAGCCCTGCAGGGCCTTGGCGGGGGTGCGCCGGGAACCGGGGCCCATGAGCGGGGTGCCGGTGCCGTTGGCGCGGCCGGCCAGGGTGAAGCGGCCGGCGTCGGACGGGTCGATCTCGGCCAGGTCGAGCTTCCCGTCGGCCAGCGCGTCGGCCCGCTTGTCGAGCGGCACGGCCTTCAGGTCGATCTCGTCGAGCTTGGCGGGCCGGCCCCACCAGCGCGGGTTGCGGACCAGGGTGACCTGCTCGTTCTTGGTGTCGACCTGCTTGAGGGAGAAGGGTCCGGCGGTGACCTTGAGCTTGCGGCGCGCGCCGTCGTTGAAGGCGTCCGGCGTCCCCATGACGTCCTTGGGGTACAGCGGCGTGAAGAGCGACTGCCAGTCGGCGTACGGCTTCGCGAAGGTGACCTTGACCTCGAGGTCGTTGGCGCCGCGCTCGATCTTCTCGATGCGGTCGTAGCCGGCGTTGCGGGCGGTCCAGTACGCGCTGTCCTTGCCGGACAGGGCGCGCCACTGGGCGGCGAAGTCGGCGGCGCCGATCTCCCGGCCGTCGCTCCACACGGCCTGCTGGTTGAGCTTGTAGACCACGACCTGCTTGGGCTCGGTCTTGACGACCTTGGCGGACTCCAGATAGTCGGCGTCGCGAACCGGCCGCCCCTTGCGGTCCAGCCGGTACATCGACGGCAGGACGGCCTGCGCGATCCGGCCGGTAGCGGCGTCGGCGTCCGACTGGAAGGTGTTCAGCGTCTCCGGCACGTCGTCCACGGCCCAGCGCAGCGTGCCGCCGTCGGCGATCACGGCGCGGGCGGCGGGCGCGACGTCCGGACCCGCGAGCGGCTTGCCCGCCGGGTCCTCGGCGCTGCAACCGGTGAGCGCGGACACGGCGAGCGCGCCCGCGGCGAGGAAGGCGGCCGATCGCAGCGCTGCGCTGGGACGGACGGGCTTGGGTCCGACGCCGTCGTGGGACATCTCTTCCTACCTCCGGGGAGCCGCTCCCGCGGGTGACACGGGTGGGGGTCTGATCACATTTGGCGGTATTTTGGAGTTGATCAGATCTACAGACCCACTGAAGAGGAAAGGGTTCGCCTCCCGGCGGCGACACGGCGGCGGGCGCGGGGAAGCTCACTCGTGCGGCGCAACGTGCGCCGGGGGCGCATACAGAGCGCATGCGGGCGTGCACATGGAGGCGTGCAATCCGCCAATCGCTGCACATCCCTTCCCACCGGCAGGTGTGACGCGCAACACTCGCAGGCGCGCGAACGTTGCCACCTGGGGCCGGACGGCCCATGGAAGTGAGGTCACGTCATGTCCGTGCAAGACGACCTGACGACAATGCAGCGCTGCCTGGACGACCTGTCCCGGTCCGTGGGCCGCCTGGAGAAGCAGCTGGGCAGTGGCGGGCTGGACATGCGCCGCGTCCGCGCCGACGCCGATCACCTGCGGGAGAGCGTCGCGCTCCTGCGCGCGGTGGCGTCGACTCCGGCCGCACCACGCAAGCCCGAGCTCGTCACCATCCCCGACACCCCGTACGACGACTCACTGTGGGTCGACACGGACGACGAGGGACTGGGTGCGCGCCACGGAGACCACCACTGAGCGCCCCCCGACACCGACCGGAGTCATGAGTTGGCCACTGGTACGGAACCACATCTGAACAGCGGCGGCGTACGGACCGGTACGCGCGCCGCAATCGACGCCCCGCATCTGCGCACCGACCGCTGGTGGCTGGCCCCCGCCGCCACCGCGGCCGGTCTGCTGGCCTTCATCGTGTACTCGACATGGCGGGCCTTCGCGAACGCGGACTACTACTCGGCGCCGTATGTCTCCCCGTTCTACTCGCCCTGTCTGGCGCAGAACTGCCAGCACATGCCCTCGGGGCCCAACGCCGATCTCTTCGGCAGCTGGTGGGCCATCTCCCCGGCGATCATCATCCTGATCTTCCCGCTGGGCTTCCGCCTGACCTGCTACTACTACCGCAAGGCCTACTACCGGGGCTTCTGGGCGTCCCCGCCGGCCTGCGCGGTGGCCGAGCCGCACAAGAAGTACACCGGCGAGACGCGCTTCCCGCTGATCCTGCAGAACATCCACCGGTACTTCTTCTACGCGGCGATTCTGGTCGCCCTCGTGCTGACGTACGACACGGTGCTGTCCTTCCGCGACACGGACGAGAACTGGGGCCACATGGGCCTCGGCACCGTCGTGTTCCTGATCAACATCACGCTGATCTGGGCGTACACGATCTCCTGCCACTCCTGCCGGCACATCGTGGGCGGCAAGCTCAAGCACTTCTCCAAACATCCCGTGCGCTACAAGGCCTGGCAGTTCGTCGGGAGACTGAATGCCCGTCACATGCTCCTCGCCTGGGCGTCGTTGGTGAGCGTGGCGGTCGCCGACTTCTACGTCTATCTCCTCGCCTCGGGCGCTTTCGACGATCCGCGATTCTTCTAGTGAGTGGGGCCTTTTGATGTCCGTGGTCGACCGCCAGGAGTGGGACGTGGTCGTGGTCGGTGCCGGGGGCGCCGGACTGCGTGCCGCTATCGAGGCGCGCGAACGAGGAGCACGTACGGCAGTCATCTGCAAATCCCTGTTCGGCAAGGCTCATACGGTGATGGCCGAGGGCGGCATCGCCGCGGCCATGGCCAACGTCAACGAGCACGACAGCTGGCAGGTCCACTTCCGCGACACCATGCGCGGCGGCAAGTTCCTCAACCAGTGGCGGATGGCCGAGCTGCACGCCCAGGAGGCGCCGCAGCGGGTGTGGGAACTGGAGACCTGGGGCGCGCTCTTCGACCGCACGAAGGACGGCCGGATCTCCCAGCGCAACTTCGGCGGCCACGAGTACCCGCGCCTGGCGCACGTCGGCGACCGCACCGGCCTGGAGCTGATCCGCACGCTCCAGCAGAAGATCGTCTCGCTCCAGCAGGAGGACAAGAAGGAGACCGGTGACTACGAGTCGCGCCTGAAGGTCTTCCAGGAGTGCACGGTCACCCGGATCCTCAAGGACGGCTCGCGCGTCTCGGGTGTCTTCGCCTACGAGCGGGAGAGCGGCCGCTTCATGGTGCTGGAGGCCCCCTCCGTCGTGATCGCGACCGGGGGCATCGGCAAGTCCTTCAAGGTGACCTCGAACTCGTGGGAGTACACGGGCGACGGGCACTCGCTCGCGCTGCTCGCCGGAGCGCCGCTGCTGAACATGGAGTTCGTGCAGTTCCACCCGACCGGCATGGTCTGGCCGCCGTCGGTGAAGGGCATCCTCGTCACGGAGTCCGTCCGCGGCGACGGCGGGGTGCTGCGCAACTCCGAGGACAAGCGGTTCATGTTCGACTACATCCCCGACGTCTTCAAGGAGAAGTACGCGGAGTCGGAGGAGGAGGCGGACCGCTGGTACGAGGACCCGGACAACAACCGGCGTCCTCCCGAGCTGCTCCCCCGTGACGAGGTCGCCCGGGCGATCAACTCCGAGGTGAAGGCGGGCCGCGGCTCCCCGCACGGCGGGGTGTTCCTCGACGTGTCGACGCGTATGCCCGCCGAGATCATCAAGCGCCGGCTGCCGTCCATGTACCACCAGTTCAAGGAGCTGGCGGACGTGGACATCACGGCGGAGGCGATGGAGGTCGGCCCGACCTGCCACTACGTGATGGGCGGCATCGCGGTCGACTCCGACTCGGCGGCGGCGCGCGGGGTGCCGGGCCTGTTCGCCGCGGGCGAGGTCGCGGGCGGCATGCACGGCTCGAACCGGCTGGGCGGCAACTCCCTTTCCGACCTGCTGGTGTTCGGGCGCCGGGCGGGCTGGCACGCGGCCGAGTACGCGACAGGCCTGGCGGGCGGGCGCCCGCCGGTGGACGAGGTCCAGGTCGACGCGGCGGCGGCGGAGGCACTGCGCCCCTTCTCCGCCGAGGGCCCCGCTCCCGGCGAGGACGACGGCCGCCCGCCGGAGAACCCGTACACCCTGCACCAGGAGCTCCAGCAGACCATGAACGACCTCGTCGGCATCATCCGCCGCGAGGGCGAGATGGAGCAGGCACTGGAAAAGCTGGCGGATCTTCGGGTACGGGCCCGCCGGGCCGGCGTCGAGGGGCACCGCCAGTTCAACCCCGGCTGGCATCTCGCGCTGGACCTGCGGAACATGCTGCTGGTCAGCGAGTGCGTGGCGCGGGCCGCGCTGGAGCGCACCGAGTCGCGCGGCGGCCACACCCGCGAGGACCACCCGACGATGGAACGCACGTGGCGCAACATCAACCTGCTGTGCCAACTGACCGACCCCACGGGCGGCTTGGCGGCCACGGACCCCGTCCGCGGTCAGATCACCCTCACCCGCGAGACCACCGACCCCATCCGCTCCGACCTGCTCGCTCTCTTCGACAAGGAGGAGCTGGTCAAGTACCTCGCCGAAGAGGAGCTGTACGAGTGAGCAGCTACGAGGCCCGCTTCAAGGTGTGGCGGGGTGATCCGAAGGGCGGCGGCCTGGAGGACTTCAAGGTCGAAGTCAACGACGGCGAGGTGGTGCTGGACATCATCCACCGCCTCCAGGCCACCCAGACCCCCGACCTCGCCGTGCGCTGGAACTGCAAGGCGGGCAAGTGCGGTTCGTGCTCGGCGGAGATCAACGGGCGGCCGCGGCTGATGTGCATGACGCGCATGTCGGTGTTCACGCAGGAGGAGACCATCACGGTCACCCCGCTGCGCGCCTTCCCGGTCGTCCGCGACCTCGTCACCGACGTCGGCTTCAACTACCAGAAGGCGCGCGAGGTCCCGGCCTTCGTGCCGCCGGCCGAACTCGCCCCCGGTGAGTACCGGATGATGCAGGAGGACGTGGACCGCTCGCAGGAGTTCCGCAAGTGCATCGAGTGCTTCCTGTGCCAGGACACCTGCCATGTCGTCCGCGATCACGAGGAGAACAAACCGGCCTTCGCCGGCCCGCGCTTCCTCATGCGCGTCGCCGAACTCGACATGCACCCCCTGGACGCCGCCTCCGACGCCGGCCTGGACCGCAAGAAGGCCGCGCAGGACGAACACGGCCTCGGCTACTGCAACATCACCAAGTGCTGCACGGAGGTCTGCCCCGAGGGCATCAAGATCACGGACAACGCCCTGATCCCCCTGAAGGAACGGGCGGTCGACCGCAAGTACGACCCGCTGGTATGGCTGGGGTCGAAGATCAGGAGGCGGACTTCGTAGCGGGATCCGCGGGGGCTGTAGCGGGATCCGCGGGGGCTGGGGCTCTCCTCAGCCCACCCATCCCTCCCGGTAGGCCGTCCAGTCCCCTTCCGTGGCCGCGAAGTCGACGTACAGGGCCACGCCGAAGTTCGCGCGGCCGGCGTCCGTGCGGGAGAGGCCGAGGCGGACGCCGTGGACGGCGGCCGGGACCGTCTCGGCGTGCGCCCAGTGGCCGAAGCGGTTCTCGTGGTAGAAGGGCAGGCCCATGAGGAGGTCCGTCGACCTCGGGGTGACCTCCAGGGCGAGCGAGGTCTGCTGGGCGACGTAGCCGCCGTACAGGCTCTGCAGCGGCTGCATGGTGTCGTACGACATCACGGCGATCTGGTCGACGCGGCGCGCCACCCGCCCGAAGTACGCCTGCGACCACCACTTGGGGTGGCCGGTGAGCGTGCCCCAGATCGAGTGGAAGGCGGGGAGCGGGTCGATCTGGTGGGCCGCGACGGACAGCGGGACGCCGGCGGCCGCGGTGACCTTGTGCAGGGCGTCGAGAAGGGCCAGGTAGTCGCGGTCGCCGGAGTGCAGGGGTTCGAGGTCGAAGTGGGCGCCGTCGAAGCCGGTGGCGAGGATCTGGCGGGTGGAGGCGACCACGGCGGCCCTCGTCGCGGACCGCTCCAGGCGCAGGCCGTCGGGTCCCTCGCTCGCGAGCACGTCGCCCAGCCAGGCCTGGACGCGGATGCCGGGGGCCGCGCGGTGGACGGCGGCGATGAACCAACGCGCCTTGGGGTACGCCGACTTGGGCAGGGTGCCGTCGTGTTCCAGAGGGCCGGCGTGCACGTACAGGTCGCGGATGCCGGTGTCCTTCAGACGGTGCGCGAGGGCCGTGACGTCCGCGTCGGTCCTGCGGCCGTCGACCCAGGCGTGGCCGAGCCAGATCGCGTCACGGTTCCTGGTGTGCGTACCGGCCGCCGGGTCTCCGTTGTAGTTCAGACGCAGGGCCAGCTCGGCGGCGAGGACCGGGAGGAGGAGCACGAGGACCAGGGCGAGTGCGGTGCGTCTGAGTCTGCGGCGCCGCTTCGCCTTGCGTGCGGCCGCGGGATCGCGGGGCCCGGTGTCCGTCCTCGTCTCGGCGGCCGTCTCCTCCTCCGTGACCGGCTGTCCCGCCGTCTCCGCCGTCGGCTCCATCTCCGTTCCCCCTCCGCCGTCCGCGTGCCCGCTCATCCGTCCCCCCGAGTCACCCCTGTCCCACCCCGGACGTATCCCGGTCGCGCGCCCGCATTCCTGCTCATACGCTCCGAAATGTGACGTCACCCTTGATCCGGGGCCGGCCTCGGCAGGCCGCCTCCCAGATATCCGTGCGGGTCGCGCACGCCCTGGTGGGTGGCATCGCCGGGGTCGTGTGGCTGGTGTTGCCGTGGATGACGATCAACCACGACGTGCCGGTTCCGGCCACCCGCGCGGCCCCGTCCGCCCCGAGCGCCGCCGCGGCGCAGCGGGACGAGACGTCGGCCACCGATCTGGTGCTGCCGCTGGTGGCGGTGGCCGTGGTGGGCGCGCTCGCGGGATACGCGTACGTGCGCCACGCCCGGCGTACCCGGACCCGGGCCCTGACCCGCACGTCGCCGGTCGGCGCCGTCGCTCCCGCCGGTGCTGCCGCGGGGCCGCTCTCCGAGGACGACGAACGCGCGCGGGCGGCACTGGTCGAGGCGGACGACTGCGTCCGCACCAGCCGGGAGGAGCTCGGCTTCGCCGAGGCGCAGTGCGGGGCCGACGCCGTGGAACCCTTCGCCCTGGCCGTGCGGGACGCCGGAGCCGAGCTGGCGGCGGCCTTCCGGATACGGCAGCAGTACGACGAGGGGGTCCCGGAGGACGAGACGTCCCGGCGGCACGCGCTCGCGGGGATCGTCGGGCGGTGCCACGAGGCGGGGCGGCGGCTGGACGCGGAGGCCCCCGCCTTCGACCTGCTGCGGGCGCCCGCGCGGGGCGGCCCGGACACGGCGCTGGAGCCGGCCGAGACCCGGTTCCGTGAACTCACCGGGCGCACCGCGGCCGCGGAGACGACGCTGGCCGACGCCACCGGAAGGTACGGCCCTGCCGCGACCGCCGCCGTCACCGGTCACGTCGAACAGGCCAAGGACCGCCTGGTGTTCGCCACGGTCAGGTTCAACCAGGCCCGCCAGCGGGGCGACTTGGGGGACGGCGAGGGCGCGGCGATCCATCTGCGCGCCGCCGAGGGCGCGACCGCCCAGGCCGCCGTGCTCGTGACCTGCGTCGAACGGCTCGCCGCGGATCTGACGGCGGCTGCGGAGCTGGTGCCGGCCGCGCTGACCGGCGCGGAGGCGGAACTCGCTGCCGCCAGGACGTCGGACTCGGCCCTCCCCTCCGGCGAGTTGCACGCCCTCGGCGCGCACGCCGACCTCGTCCTGGCCGCCGTACGGAACGAGGTGACCGCCGGGCCGTACGACCCTCTCGACGCCCTGCGGAAGATCACGGAGGCGCTCGCGCCCGTGGCGACCGGGCGGGCCGGCGCGCTGCCGGCCGGGGCACTGCTCGCCGCGCGCAGCGCCGTCGCCCTCGCGGACGGCTTCGTCGCGGCGCACCGGGGCGCCCTGGGCAGCGTGGCCCGCACCCGGCTGGCCGAGGCACAACGGCTGCTCACCACGGATCCGCCCGACCCGCAGGCCGCCGCCACCCTGGCCCGCCAGGCCCTCGCGCTGGCCGAGCGGGACGTCCGGCTCTACGGCAACCCGATCGCCGGCGCGGCCGAGCATGCGAGCGGCGCCGCCGGAGCCGTCGTCGGCGGGATCCTGTTGGGGGGTGGCCCCGACGGCGGCCCGCCCGCGAGCTTCGGCGGGCCGCGCACCCGCGCCCGCCGGGTGACACCCCCTGGCACGCACTCCTAGAACAGGCTCAGCAGGGCCTCCGCCGGATCCGCCAGCCCCGTCTCCCCGTCCGGCAGCGGGAGTTCGAACCAGACGGTCTTGCCGCGGGGGGTGCGGCGGGAGCCCCAGGCCGCGCTGAGGAGGCCGACGAGCTGGAGGCCGCGGCCGCCCTCGTCCGTGTCCCGGGCGCGGCGGCGGCGGGGCTGGACGAGGCCGGAGTCCCAGACCTCGCAGACCAGGGTGCGGTCGAGGAGGAGGCGGAGTCTGATCTCGCCCTCGCCGTAGCGCAGGGCGTTGGTGACCAGCTCGCTGACCAGCAACTCCGTGGTGTCGACCAGGGGTTCGAGGTCCCACGACAGCAGCTGGCCGCGGGCGTACTCGCGGGCCCTGCCCACGCTGCGCGGCTCGCGCGGCAGCGTCCAGTCGCCGACCGAATCGGTGGGCAGCCCCTGGACCCGGGCCATCAGCAGCGCGATGTCGTCCTCGCCGTGGTGGGTGTCGAGGGTGTTGAGGACGTGGTCGCAGACGTCCTCGAGGGGGCGGGTCGGGTCCGTGAGCGCCCCCACGAAGGCCTGGAGACCCTCGTCCAGGGGGTGATCGCGGCTTTCGACCAGTCCATCCGTGTAGAGCGCGAGCAGGGCGCCTTCGGGTAGTTCGACCTCGACCTCCTCGAAGGGCTCGCCTCCGACGCCGAGCGGCATCCCGGGCGGCACGTCCAGCATCAGCGCGTCCTCGCCGGGTTCGACCAGCACGGGCGGCAGATGCCCGGCGTTGGCGAAGGTGCAGCGGCGGGTGACGGAGTCGTAGACCGCGTAGACACAGGTCGCGAGGTACACCTCGGAGAGGTCCGCCTCGCGGGGGCGGCGGGCCGACCGGGTCGCCTGCTGGACGCCCCCCGGGGCGCCGAGACCGCGGGCGATCTCGTCCAGCGCGCTCAGCACCTCCGCCGGTTCGAGGTCGAGCAGGGCGAGCGTCCGCACCGCGGAACGGAGTTCACCCATCGCCACCGCGGCCCGCAGCCCGCGGCCCATCACGTCCCCGACCACCAGCGCCGTACGGTGCCCGGGCAGTTCGATCACGTCGAACCAGTCGCCGCCGACCTCGCTCGGGCGGTCCGCGGAGGAGGCGCCGGGCAGATAGCGGCAGGCGATGTCGAGGCCGGAGGCCACCGGGTCGCCCGGCGGGAGGAGCGACCGCTGCAGGATCAGCGCCCGTTCGTGCTCGCGCCGGTACAGCCGCGCGTTGTCGATGCACACGGCCGCCCGCGCCGCGAGCTCCACCGCCAGATCCCGGTCCCGGTCCCCGAACGGCTCGCTGCCCTTGGTCCGGGCGAACTGCGCCAGTCCTACGACGGTGTCGTGGGCGACCATCGGCACGGCCAGGGTGGACTGGACGAGACCGCCCTCCTCGGCCGGCACGAGCTGGGTCCGGGCGGTGCGCAAGGCGTCCGCACAAGGGGAGTTGAAGGGGTAGTGATGGACGGCGCCCACGGCGACGGGCGCGCCCCCGCCCACGAAGGGCGCGTCGGAGACCGCGCTGGCGAACGCGACCCGGCGCAGCTCCGCGCTGCCGTCGGCGAGCCCGGGCGGCGTCTCGTCGCCCGCGAGCAGCCCCTGGTAGAGGTCGACCGTCGCGAGGTCGCAGAAGCCCGGGACGACGACGTCGAGGAGTTCGCGGGCCGTGGTCTCCAGGTCGAGGGAGTTGCCGATGCGGGCGCCGGCCTCGTTCAGAAGGGCGAGATTGCGCCGCGCGGCGGCGGCCTCACGGGCGGCCGCCCGACGGGAGGTGATGTCGGTTCCGAGCCACGCGATGCCGATGGGGCGGCCGGAGCCGCTGTGCACGCGGTAAAGGTTGATGGACCAGTGACGGCGTTCGTTCGAGCCCGGCACGAAGCCCGTGACGTGCATGTCCGTGATGGAGTCGCCGGTCTCCAGGACCCGGCGCAGGGTCGCAGAGACCCGCTCGGCCTCCGGGCTGCGCAGATAGTCGTGGACACCGCGGCCGCGATGGTCGTCGGGCGTGCCGCCGAAGGTGCTGGCGAACTGCTGGTTGGCGCGGCGGATGCGCAGATCGGGGTCGATCAGCAGGAAGCCGAACGGAGATTGGCCGAATATCGACTGCGAGGCGGCGAGGTCGGTCTCGATGCGGCGCAGGGTGCGGACGTCGACCACGATGCAGACGGCGGCCCTCTCCCCGTCCTCGGTCCGCGTCGGCATGACATAGACCTCGGCGAGGGCCTCCTGGCCGCCGCCCTCCTCGGCCGTCTCGGGCGTACGGAACGGCACGACGCCGGTCCACTCCCGGCCGTCGAGGATCTCCGCCATCTTGCGCTGGCCCTGTTCGCGCAGGTCGGGGTCGATGAACGCCTCGATGGGGTCCATGCCGACCGCGCGCCCGGCGGGGATCCCGAAGAGCTGCTCGGCGCGCAGGCTCCACTGGTCGACGAGCCCGTCGGGGCCGATGGAGAAGGACGCGACCTTGATGTAGTCGTACATGGAGCCGGGCGGGCTGCTCTGCCAGATGGCGTCACCGGCGGGCACGTCGTCACCGAGGCCGGTGTCCCGGCTCCCCGTGCGGGGCACCGAGAGCTCCCCGCGGGCGGGCACGCCCGCGCCACCCGTCGTACCGCCCGGCGCGCCGGCCGCGGTCTCACCCGCGGCCTCCGCCCTCGCGCCGTCCGACGGGTCCTCGGACTCCGTGGCCTTCGCTGGTATCTCGCTCACGCGAACCGTCCCCTCCAGCTCACCGCGTCCGGCATCGGTCACCGGGGGCGGCTGCCCGCAGTATCCAGCACTACGGCGCCGCACAACACGGTGTTCACGATCACAGCACGGTCCCGACGGTTTTCGGTCCCGGCTGCGACAACACTTCCAGTCTTCTAACCAGCCAACACCTCGTCGAATCACTCTCGTCGCACCCTGCCACTGGCCTGAACCATCGACCGGACAGGCCAACGGCCCGCGTACAGCCCCCGCGGACGGATCCCGGCCGTTCGTACAGCGCCCGGGCGGAACCCGTTCCCGGGCTCCTCTCAGCCCGGCACGGCGAGCTCGAACCACACCGTCTTGCCCGCCTCACCGGGCCGGGTACCCCAGCGGCGCGAGGCGAGGGCGACCAGTTGAAGTCCGCGTCCGCTTTCGTCCTCGGGCCGGGCGACGCGTTCGCGCGGCGGGTCGGGGAGCGGGTCGGAGACCTCCACGAGCAGCACGTCCTCCAGGTCCGCGGGGCGTACGAGGCGCACGCCGATGGGTCCGGTGGCGTGCCGCAGGGAGTTGGTCACCAGCTCGCTGACGAGCAGGGCGGCGAGATCGCCGAGGACGTCGAGCTCCCAGACGTGCAGCTGGGCGCGGACCGCGGCGCGGGCCTTGCCGACCGCACCCGGTTCCGCGGGGAAGCTCCACTCGGCGCAGCCGCCTTCGGTGTCGATCACGCCGATCACTTCCCAGCCAAGCCCGCCCATGTCCGGTTTCGTGGGGTTAATGGCCACATACCCGATATCCGGCGGTCAGTATCGTCCAGCGCGGCGCACTGTGGCACGAACGGCGTAGGAAGGGGCGCTCAGCGGGTGCCGGCGTCGAGCTTCGCACTCGACTCGCGCACCGCGGCCACGTCCTGGTCCAGCCAGTCCACGTCCCAGATCTCGTCCGGGGCGAGCCAGCGCAGTTCGTCGTGGTCCTGGAGAGGCCGGGGACCGGCGGAGCCGGGCTGCAGCCGGGCCGTCCACACCTGAAGGACGTACGGAGACCTCAGGGGCCACTCCCCCGGGATCCGCTCGACGGTCTCGGAGTCGACGCCGAGTTCCTCGCGCAACTCGCGTACCAGGGCCGCCTCGGGAGTCTCACCGGGCTCCACCTTGCCGCCGGGCAGCTCCCAGCGGCCGGCCAGCTCGGCGGGCGCGCTCCGGCGCGCGGCGAGCAGGCGGCCGTCGTCGAAGAGGGCGGCCCCCACGACCACGATCCGTTCCGTCATGCGCGGGAGCCTACGGGACCACGGAGCCCGTGCGCGGCGCCGTGGCCGGGCCGGTCAGTTGCGGGAGGCGTCGCCGTTCTGACCGACGCGCTCGACCCAGTACAGCTGCTTGTGTTCGCGGCCGTCGAGGCTGTCCGCGATCTTCTGGGCCTCGGCCCTGGTCGCGTACCTGCCCACGCGGTAGCGATTGCCGTTGTCGTCCTGCCGTATGACGAGCCAGGGAAGAGTGATCGTGCCGTCGTTCATCACGCCCCACCGCCCCTTCCCGTCCCGGCTCGACCGCATCCCGCCCGCGGTTCGTGCCGTGCCCCACCCGATAAGGAAACCGCAATCCGCATATGCCTGAGCCTACGCCTAACCTTTACGCAGCGAATACGACTTCTTACAAGGAGGTACGCAACCGGCCAGGCCACGGGGGGCGCACGACGGTGAGTGCGCCGCGCGGAGACGACGACGCATCCGGTCAGGGGCATGTCGGACATGGGCGGGAGCGACCTGCGAGAACGGCCAGATTCCACCGGCGGACGGGCGCACTCCGAGGGCGCCCGGCGGGAGGCACGGCGCGGGGGCGCCCGGGCTCGCTGCCGAAAGGGTGTGCGCTACTTCACTGGGAGGTGGTACGCGACGCGGTAGCGGTCGGCGGGGACGACGACGTCCGCGGTCTCGACGGGACGGCCCGAGGCGAAGAACGTCCGCTGGACGACCAGGACGACATGACCGGGGACGCCGCCCAGGGCGTGGAGCTCCTCGGCGAGGCCGGGACGGGCGCCGACCTCCTCGGTGACGTTGTCCACGATCACGTCGATCGCCGCCATGCGCTCGACGACGCCCATGCCGCCGAGCGGGCCCTCCTCGGGGAGCATGACGGGGGTGCGGCCGGTGACCGCGAGGGGCTCCCAGGAGGTGGAGAGCATCATCGCCTCGCCGGCCTCCCGGAAGACGTACCGCGTGCACATCACGCGGTCGCCGGGCTTGATGGAGAGCCGCTCGGCGACCGACGCGCCCGCCTCGGTCTGGGCGCTGCTCGACTCCCAGGTGCCGCGCCCGTCGCCGTCGGCCTGCTCCTGGCGGAAGGGCGTGGCCCCGCCGGCCGGGCGGTACCCGGAGCGGGCGACGCTGCGGGGCACGGGGCGCTCGCGGACGTACGTGCCCGAACCGGAGCGGCCCTCGACCAGGCCCTCCGCCATCAGTACCTTGCGCGCCTCCAGCGCGACGGTGTCCGAGACGCCGTACTCCTGGCGGATCCTGGCCTGGGACGGGAGACGGGTGTGCGGCGGCAGCGAGCCATTGACGATCTTCTGGCGGAGATCACCCGCGACGCGCAGGTACGCCGGCTGCTCACCGAATGTCACTGGCCGCTCCCATCAGGTTGTACAGACAGCAACAGCGTGGCAACCGTGGGTTCGGCGGTGCAAGCGAAGGCCAGAGAATCACTCGATGTAGTGACATGTGTGTGCGGAGGGCTTTACGCAGGCACTTTCTCCCCACTATGGCGGCGATCACACATCGAGTCCCGAACCGTCGCCTCCGTCGTCCCGCCCGCCGCTCCCCTCGCCCGCCACGGGCGGGGTCGTGGCCAGGCCCAGAGCCTTGCGTGCGGTGACGGAGGTGTCGGGGTCCGCGAGCACCATGGCGCGGTCGTAGTGCGCGTAGAAGCTGTCCGCGTCGGCCGCCTTCGCGGCCAGGGCCCACTCCTTTCGGCCCGCCGCCACCTTCGCGGCGACTTCGGCGACCGGCTTCCCGGCGCCGGCCGGCCACGCGTGGGCGCGCAGCAGCCGGGTCTCCCTGGCGAGCGCGGCCGACATCTGCCCGGCCCACTCGCGGCTGCCCTGGAGGTCGTCGTCGGGGCTGTCCACGGGCTGCCGGTCCAGGGCGGCGTTCTCCACGTCGACGGCCTTGAGATAGGCAACCTGGTCGTCGCTCAGGCTCCGCTCGTCGTTGCGCAGCGAACCCGTGAGGCCGGCCGTCTCGTCCGTGTTGCCGAACAGGCAGGTCACCTCGCGGTCGCCGAATCCCCAGCTGTCCCGGGTCGGCGTCATGTAGTACACGTCGACGTAGTCCGGGACCGCCCAGGCGTCCATGGCGTAGCCGTAGCGCAGTCCGTAGCACCGGGCGTCGGCGATGTCCGTGACCTTGCCGTCGCCGGGGTAGGCGGAGCCGCCCGTCATGCGGAAGACGGCGAACACCTCGCCGTCGTGCTGCTTCTCGCAGAGCACCTTGTCGACGTCGTAGGCCGTGCCCTCAAGGGATCTGCTCGGGGCGTCGAAGCAGTCGCCCTCGGTGAGGGAGTAGGCGCTGCCGTGGTCGCCCGCGGCGTTCTTGACGCCGGACCAGGTGGAGAAGTGGACGCCGCCGGCGAGCGCCAGAGCCCACAGCGCGAGCCCGACGGTGGAGAGGACCGAACCCGCGACGGCCATGCCCTTGCCCTGGCCGCCCCTCTTCCTGATCTGGGCGAGCGCGATGACGCCGAGCACCAGCCCGACGGCCGGGACGAAGCAGAGGATGCCGAGGACCAGGGAGGCGATGGCGACGCCGTTGACCGGGGCGCGGCCGGCTGAACGGGCTGCAGCCCTGGCCCCAGGGCTGGTACGGATACGGTCCGGGAGTGCCGTGGGGGCCCTGCGGATACGGCGGGAACGGGCCCTGCGGGTACGGCCCTTGGGGCTCCTCGGGCTGGTGGGGTCCAGGCGGCGGGGGTATGGACACGGGCACCGTGCTCCTGCTTCGGACACTGACGTACTGAACCGGCGTACGACTGGGCGCATGGTAAGCGTGCGGTGAGCGGGCGCGGAACGGTGATCGCGAAAGCCGTGGTCCGCGGTGAACGGCCTGGCCACACGGCGGGCCGGTCAGGAATCCGCAGCCGTGTCCCCGGCACCCGCCAGCCTGCGCTGCTCCTCCTCCACGATGCGCCGCGCGATGCCGCCGTCCGAGACGTCGATCGCGTCCGGGGTGGCGTCCGCGATGTCGCTGCGGCGGGCGTAGGCGTCGAAGAGGCGGTCCTTGTTCTCCAGGATGCGCAGCAGGCGTTCGTCGACGCTGTCGGTGGCGAGGAGGCGGTGCACCTGGACCGGGCGGACCTGGCCCATGCGATGGGCGCGGGCCACGGCCTGGTGTTCCAGGGTGGGTTTGACCTGCGGTTCGCACAGGATGACCACGGACGCGGCCTGGAGGTTGAGGCCGACGCCGCCGGCCTCGATCTGCGACAGCAGCACGGCGTGCCCTTCGGCGGCCGTGAAGTCGTCGACCAGCCGCTGGCGCCGGGCCGCCGTGACGGAGCCGGATATCGGCCCGAAGACCTCGTCGCCCAGGGCGAGCCGAACCGTGGTGAGGACGTCGCGGAAGTACGAGAAGACGACCACCTTCAGGCCGTTCTCCGCGGCCTCCTCGACCAGTTCGCGCAGCCGCTGCAGCTTGGCGGACTTCTCCGGGTCGGCGTAGGCGGCCCGGCGCATCGCCATGAAGTTCCCCTCGGCGACCGCCGTGCGGTAGGCGTCCTGGTCCGCGGCGCCGAGCTCCTCCCACTCGTCGACCTGGAGCAGCGCGGGCAGTTCGGTGAGCACGTCCTGCTGGTTGCGGCGCAGATAGGCGGGCGCGACCGATCTGCGGAAGGCGTGCGGGCCCGCGACGGCGTCGCTGTCGCGGATCTCGGGGACCAGCTCCGGCCGCAGGTGGCGGATCAGGGCGCGGAACTCCTCGACCCGGTTCTCCATCGGGGTGCCGGTGAGGAACAGGACGCGGTCGCAGGACTCGGTCCAGCTCGCGATCGAGCGGGCTCGGCGGGTGACGGGGTTCTTCACGTAGTGCGCCTCGTCGACGACGAGCATGCCCGGCACGGTGCCGTCCGGCGCGGGGAGCGTGTGCAGCAGGTCGAACGTGGTGAGGGCGACGCCACCGCGCTCGCGCCAGTCGGCGTACGCCTCCTGCCGGTCGGGGCCGTGCACCGGCACCGCGCGCAGGACGCTGCGGGAGCGGATCTCCCGCGTCCAGTTGATCAGCACGCCGGCCGGACACACGACCAGGAAGTGGGTGTGCCCGTCGGCCGCGAGGTGGGCGAGCGCGGCGATGGCCTGGACGGTCTTGCCGAGCCCCATCTCGTCACCGAGGACGACCCGGCGCTGGGCGAGCGCGAAGCGGGCGCCGAAGGACTGGTAGCCGCGCAGCGAGACCCGGCGGTGGGTGTCGTCGAGCGGCTGGGCGTGCACCCGCTCGGCCACCTCGGAGGGCAGGAAGCCCTCGGCGGCCGCCTCGTCCGTACGGTGCTCGGAGACCTCGGCGAGCTGGCTGTAGTACTCGGCGGAGCGCAGCTCGAAGTCGACCCATGCCTCGATGTCGGAGGCCGGATGGCGCAGCAGGTCGGTGGCGGCCTGCGTCAGCTGGAGCCGGGTGCCCCTGTCCTGCGCCTCGGAGATCAGCGCGCGCAGCTCCGCCGTCGCCGCGAGGGCGGCCTCCTTGCGGTGCCGCCCGGTGAGCGCGAGCCGCAGCCGGCCGGTGGCCGGCCGGGCGGCGGGCAGCAACTCGCCCAGTTTCCGGTCGAGTTGCTCCGCGGTGTCCACGGCACGGCGCAGTTCGGGCCCGGCCTCGACCAGCCGGTGCAGCGCGACGACCAGAGCGGTGGCGCGGGGTTCGGGCCGGTCGACGTCGATCCGTACGGTGACCGTCTCCTCCACCGCCCGGGCGATCTGCCGTGCCGCGGCCAGCGCCTGGTCGGCGGTCTGTGCGCCGACGCCGGGGATCTGCCGGAGCTCGTAACGGCTCGCCTCGTACACCGCGCGCACCGAGGAGAGCCCGGCCGCCTCGACGGCCGCGAGGCGCAGCCGGCCCTCGGTGGCGTCCTTGAGCCGGCCGATCGGGATGGACTCCAGTTCCTTGACGACGAGTTCGTCCCGGAGCGGGGCCAGGGCGGAGCGGACGGCCTCGAGGGCGCGGGCGTGATCGGCGAGCACGGTGCGGGCGGCGTCGTACAGCCGCGTGCCCTGCGTGCACAGCTCCCGGGCCCGCCGCCCCACGGGCGGCTCCCGCACCTCCCCCGCCTGCGCCATGCCACCCCTCCCGCTCCGTCCGTCCCGGTACGCACATCTTGGCACCGGGGTACGACAACGGGACCGGTGGCGGACGGCCCGTTCGGTCGCCGAAGGCGGGTGGTGTCTCGGTCGCCGAAGGCGGGTGGCATCTCGGTCGCCGACGGCGGGTGGCATCTCGGTCGCCGACGGCGGGTGGCGTCTCGGTCGCCGACGGCGGGTGGCGTCTCGGTCGCCGAAGGCGGGTGGCGTCTCGGTCGCCGACGGCGGGTGGCATCTCGGTCGCCGACGGCGGGCGGCGTCTCAGTACACGACGGCGGGTGGCGTCTCAGTCGCCGATGGCCGTGGCGCGCGTGCGCTTCTCCCAGGCGGCGATCTCCGTGCGCACCCGGTCGAGCTTGCCGAGGACCGCCTCGACGCCGTCCTCGCCGAGCGGCAGGTGCAACGGCGTCTCCTCGGCGTCCAGGGCGGCGAGGACCAGGGCCGCGGCCTTGGCGGGGTCGCCGCCCTGGGTGCCGTCGCCACCGGCGACGACGGCGCGGGTCCGGCTCACACCGCCGTACACACCGCTGTCCGCGCTCACCCCCGCACGGCTGTTGTCGAACAGGGCCGTCCGGAAGGAGCCCGGCTCCACGATCAGCACCTTGATGCCGAAGTCCCGCACCTCGTCGGCGAGCCCCTCCGACAGGCCCTCCAGCGCGAACTTGGTTCCGCTGTACGCCGAGAACCCCGCGAAGGACATCTGCCCTCCCATGCTGCTCATCTGCACGATCGCGCCCGAGCGCCGCTCGCGCATGTGCGGCAGCACCGCGCGCGTGAGGGCCGCGGGCCCGAAGACATGCACGTCGAACAGGTCGCGCAGCTCGGCGTCGGTGGTCTCCTCGAAGGCGCCGACATGCGTACGGCCCGCGTTGTTGACCAGGACGTCGATCCGCCCGTGCCGCGCGATCACGTCCCGCACGGCCGGCTCTGCGGCAGCGACGTCGGCGACGTCCAGCCGCAGCGCCTCCACCTGGTCGGGATGGGCGGCCACGAGGTCGTCCAGCCCCTCGGGCCGCCGGGCGGCGCCCACCACGACATCGCCGGCGGCGACGGCCGCCTCCGCGATGGCCCGCCCGAATCCGCTGCTCGCACCGGTGATCAGCCACACCTTGTTCATGACACCCAGCCTCCGTAGGAGCGCTCGGAGCAGCTTTCCGCGTCTTTCCGCGTCTGTCCTCGTCGCTCGTGAACCAGGCTGCTCCCGTGGACCGCCGCCCGTCCAAGACCTACGGTGACAACCGATGGTTATGACGACGGACGTCCATGTGCGGGACCTGCGGTACTTCGTCACGGTCGCCGAGGAACTGCACTTCACGCGCGCGGCCGAGCGGCTGTACGTCTCGCAGCCCGCGCTGAGCAAGCAGATCCGGGCGCTGGAGCGGCAGTTGGGCGTCGAGCTGCTGCGCCGCGACCGGCACGGCGTGGCGCTCACCGCGGCCGGGACCACGCTGCTGCCGCACGCCCGGAAGGTGCTGGACGCCTGGGCGCGGGGTGCGTCGGCGATGGAGGAGGCGCGAACCGCGCTGCGCAGCACGCTGGTGGTGGGCATGAGCACCAGCCCCGGCCGCGGCGGGCTGCTGCCCGCGATCCGCTCCCGCTTCACGGCCGCGCACCCCGAGGCCGCGGTCCGGCTGCGCCAGGTGAGCTGGGAGGACCCGACCGCGGGCCTGGCGGACGGCGACGCGGACGTGGCCTTCGTCTGGCTGCCCCTGCCGGACCAGGACCGCTACGCCTGGACGGTGGTCGCCGAGGAACCCCGCCACGTGGCCCTCCCGGAGTCCCACCCGCTCGCCGGCCGCCCCCGGATCGACTTCACGGACCTCGCCGACGAGCCCTTCCTCGCCCTGCCCGCGGCAACCGGTCCGCTGCGGGACCACTGGCTCGCCCTGGAGGAGCGCGCCGGCCGCCCGCCGCGTATCGGCGCGGAGGTCGCGAGCACGGAGGAGACGTACGAGGCCCTGGTCGCGGGCCTCGGCGTGTGCCTGGTGGCCGCGGGCAACGTCCCGCTGATCACCCTGGGCGGCGTGGTGACACGACCGGTCCACGGAATCGCACCCGGCCGCTACGTCCTGGCCTGGCGGAAGGACGACCGCAGGCCACTGGTGCGGGCCTACACCCAGGCGTGCCGAAAGGTGGCGGAGGGGGAACTCAGACGTTGAACCTGAACTCCACGACGTCGCCGTCCTGCATGACGTAGTCCTTGCCCTCCATCCGCGCCTTGCCCTTCGCGCGGGCCTCGGCGACCGAGCCGGTCTCCACCAGGTCGCCGAAGGAGATGACCTCCGCCTTGATGAAGCCCTTCTGGAAGTCGGTGTGGATGACGCCGGCGGCCTCGGGGGCGGTGGCGCCCTTCTTGATGGTCCAGGCGCGGGATTCCTTGGGGCCGGCCGTCAGATACGTCTGCAGGCCGAGGGTGCGGAAGCCCACGTGCGCGAGGGTGGCGAGGCCCGGCTCGTCCTGGCCGACGGACTGGAGCAGTTCGAGCGCCTCGTCCTCGTCGAGCTCGGCGAGGTCGGCCTCCAGCTTGGCGTTCAGGAAGATGGCCTCGGCGGGGGCGACCAGGGCGCGCTGCTCGTTCTTGAACTCCTCGTCGACCAGCTCGTCCTCGTCGACGTTGAAGACGTAGAGGAAGGGCTTGGTGGTGAGCAGGTGCAGGTCGTGCAGGAGCTCCTCGTTGCCGGAGCCCTGGACGATGCCCGCCGAGAACAGCGTGTCGCCCTTCTCCAGGATCTCCTTGGCCTCCTCGACCGCCTTGACCTTGGGCGCGATGTCCTTCTTGATCCGCGACTCCTTCTGGAGCCGGGGCAGGACCTTCTCGACGGTCTGGAGGTCGGCGAGGATCAGCTCGGTGTTGATCGTCTCGATGTCGTCCTTCGGCGAGACCTTGCCGTCGACGTGCACGACGTTCTCGTCCTTGAAGGCGCGGATGACCTGGCAGATCGCGTCGGACTCACGGATGTTCGCGAGGAACTTGTTGCCCAGGCCCTCGCCCTCGGAGGCGCCGCGCACGATGCCCGCGATGTCGACGAAGTCGACGGTCGCCGGGAGGACCCGCTGCGAGGCGAAGATTTCGGCCAATTTGGCCAGCCGGGCGTCGGGGACGCCGACCACGCCCACATTGGGCTCGATCGTGGCGAACGGGTAGTTGGCCGCGAGCACGTCGTTCTTGGTCAGGGCGTTGAAAAGGGTCGACTTGCCGACATTCGGCAGACCGACGATTCCGATCGTGAGCGACACGTTGCGACTTCCCGTACGTGAGAGACATCAAGGGGACTGGGGCTGCGGGCCCGGTCCTTCTTCGTTGCGGGGGCGGGCCGATCCACCAGTCTACGGCGTACCGTCACCCGCCCCGGCGCCCCGTCGAACGCATGGCCAAGCTCTTCCCATCGGCGTGTCTGAAGGGCGATTCGGCACATAAGCCGACCTAAGTTGGTCCGGTGGAGCAACACAGGACGCCACCCCCGCGCAACGGAACGCAACGCGGCAGGCCCCCGCTGCCCCCACAGGCGAAGCGCGGCGGCAGCGGCGGTGCGGGCGGCGGCACCGGCGACGGTGTGCGGCCCGCCGCGCAGCGCTCCCCGACCGCCCGTCCCGCGGACCGCCCGGCGGGTGTGCGAAGGCCCGTTCCGCCGCTGGCCGAGGCCGTGCGGCGGGTGCGGCGGATGCCCAATCCGCGGTTGACCGGACTCGGCGGCGGCCTGTTCTGCGGGGCGCTGATGTTCGTGCTCGGCTGCCTCGACCGGCTGCTGCTCGGGGCGTCGCCGACGGTGTACGGCGTGCTGTTCCTGCCCGTCTGCCTGCTGACCGCGCTCTGGGTGCGCAAGGGCGACCTGGCGTCCCCGCCCGTCGTCGTGCCGATCGCCTTCGCGGTGGGCCTGCTGCCCGTGGCGGACGGCGACGGAGGGCTGTCCGGCCGGCTGATGGGACTGGTGACGGCGCTGGCGACGCAGGCCCTGTGGCTGTACGCGGGGACGTTCGTCTCGGGCGCGGTCGCGACCGTGCGGAAGGTCAGCCTGATGCGCAGGCGGGCCGACCGGCGCCGCCCGCCCGCGCACTGAGGGCGGGGCCAAGGGGTTGTCAGACGCCCTCTAGCTCTCCCCCGCCCGCATCGCCGCCCCCACGATGCCCGCGTTGTTCTGGAGCTGGGCCGGGACGATCTCGGCCTTGATGCCCTCGATGAAGGGCAGGAACTTGTGGGACTTACGGCTGACGCCGCCGCCGACGACGATCAGTTCGGGCGAGAAGAGCATCTCGACGTGGGCGAGGTACTTCTGCACGCGGTGCGCCCAGTGCTCCCACGTCAGCTCGCCGTCGTCCTTGGCCTTGCTGGAGGCGCGCTTCTCCGCGTCGTGGCCGCCGAGCTCGAGGTGGCCCAGCTCGGTGTTGGGGACGAGCTTGCCGTCGATGAACACGGCGCTGCCGATGCCGGTGCCGAAGGTCAGCAGGATGACCGTGCCGGCGCGGTCCTTGCCCGCGCCGAAGTGCATCTCGGCGACGCCCGCCGCGTCCGCGTCGTTGACGACCGTCACCGGCAGGCCGCCGAGACGCTCGCTGAACAACGCGCGCGCGTCGGTGTCCACCCAGCCCTTGTCGACGTTCGCCGCCGTACGGACGGTGGCGCCGCCCGTGACCACGCCGGGGAAGGTGAGGCCGACCGGGCCCTGCCAGCCGAAGTGCCCGACGACCTCCCGCACCCCGTCCGCCACGCTGTCGGGAGTCGACGGATGCGGGGTGAGCACCTTGAAGCGCTCCTCCGCCAGGTCGCCCTTGTCCAGGTCCACCGGGGCGCCCTTGATCCCGGACCCACCGATGTCCACACCGAAGATCTGCATGGCCCTACGTTACGACGGACGACTGACCGTCACTCTCGCGAGGACCCCGTCCGCTCCGCGATCAGCGACGCCGCCTCCTCGCGCAGGTCGCGGCGGAGCTCCTTGGGCAGCGAGAAGGTGATGGACTCCTCGGCCGCCTTGACGATCTCCACGTCCTCGAAGCCGCGCCCGGACAGCCACTCCAGGACCTGCTCGACCAGGACCTCCGGGACGGAGGCGCCGGAGGTGACGCCGACCGTGGAGACACCCTCCAGCCATGCCTCGTCGATCTCGTCGGCGAAGTCCACCAGGTACGCCTCGCGCGCGCCGGCGAGCTTGGCGACCTCGACCAGGCGCTTGGAGTTGGAGGAGTTGCGGGAGCCGACGACGATCACCAGCTCGGCCTCGGCGCCCATCTGCTTCACGGCGAGCTGGCGGTTCTGCGTGGCGTAGCAGATGTCGTCGCTGGGCGGGGAGATCAGCTGCGGGAACTTCTCCTTGAGCGCGTCGACGGTCTCCATGGTCTCGTCGACGGAGAGCGTGGTCTGGGAGAGCCAGACGACCTTGGAGGGGTCGCGGACCTCGACCTTGGCGACGTCCTCGGGGCCGTCGACCAGCGTGATGTGGTCGGGGGCCTCGCCGGAGGTGCCGATGACCTCCTCGTGGCCCTCGTGCCCGATCAGGAGGATGTCGTAGTCGTCATTGGCGAAGCGGACGGCTTCCTTGTGGACCTTGGTGACCAGCGGGCAGGTCGCGTCGATGGTGGCGAGCCTGCCGCGCTCGGCCTCCTCGTGGACGACGGGGGCGACGCCGTGCGCGGAGAACATCACGATGTTCCCCTCCGGGACCTCCTCGGTCCGCTCGACGAAGATCGCGCCCTTCTTCTCCAGGGTCTGCACGACGTACTTGTTGTGGACGATCTCGTGCCGTACGTACACCGGAGCCCCGTACTGCTCCAGGGCTTTCTCGACGGCGATCACGGCGCGGTCCACACCCGCGCAGTAGCCCCGGGGGGCGGCGAGCAGGACACGGCGGCCAGGCGAAGCAGTCATACGTCCATCGTAGGGCCACGTTCGGCGGGTCAAAGATCGCGTCCTTGGGGAGACTGGCCGTGGAGTGGGAGGGGTGGGGCACGAGACGGCGGACGAGGCACTGGCGGAGGCGGCATGTCCGGGACCGGCACGGCGGCACGGACCATCGGCGAGGGGCATGAACTGCGGCGCAGCCTCGGCCTGCGGGATCTGGTCGTCTACGGCCTGCTTTTCATCGCCCCCATGGCGCCCGTCGGCGTGTTCGGCACCCTGGACGCGAAGTCGCACGGGGCCGTCGCGCTCGTCTACGTCGTCGCCACGGTCGCGATGGCGTTCACCGCGTTCAGCTACGCGCAGATGGTGCGCGTGGTCCCCCAGGCGGGGTCCGTGTTCGCCTACGCGCGCGCGGCGCTCGGCAGGGAGGCGGGCTTCGTCGCCGGCTGGATGGCGATGCTGGACTATCTGCTGATCCCGGCGGTCGCCTATCTCTTCTCCGGGATCGCGATGAACTCCCTGGTGCCGGAGGTGTCGCGCTGGGTGTGGACGGCGCTCGCCGTCGCCGTCACGACGGCGCTGAACCTGTGGGGCGTGCGCGCCGCGGCCCGGGCCGGCTTCCTGGTGCTGGCCATGGAGGTCGTGGTCCTGCTGGTGTTCATCGTGTCGGCGCTGGTGGTGCTGGGGCAGCACGGCGCGGCGCGGGGCTGGTGGTCACCGTTGTCCGGGGACGGCACTCAGGGGTCGTTCGCGCTGTCCGCGGTGATCGGCGCGGTCTCCGTGGCGGTGCTCTCGTACCTGGGCTTCGACGCGATCGCCACCTTCGCCGAGGAAGTCACCGGTGGCTCGCAGAAGGTCGCGCGGGCCCTGCTGTTCTGCCTCGCGCTCGCGGGTGTGCTGTTCATCGCGCAGACGTACCTGGTGGCGCTGCTGGAGCCGACGACGTCGGCGCAGCTGGCCGCCGATCCCGGGAAGCAGGGGTCCGCGTTCTACGACGCCGTGGACGCCTCGGTCGGTACGTGGCTGCACGACCTGGTGGCGGTGAGCAAGGCGATCGGGGCGGCGTTCGCGGCGCTGGCCGGGCAGGCGGCGGCCGGGCGGCTGCTGTTCGCCATGGGGCGGGACCGGAGGCTGCCGCGGGCGCTGGCCCGGACCGACTCCGGGCTCCCGCGGGTGGCGCTGCTGTGCGCGGCGGTGATCACGCTCGTCGCGGCGGTGTGGGCGGCCCGGCGGGACGACGGGATGGACCGCCTGGTGTCGGTGGTCGACATCGGCGCGCTGACGGCGTTCACGCTGCTGCACGCGAGCGTGGTGGGCTGGTTCGCGGTGCGGCGGGCCGGGGGCCCGGTGAGCTGGTGGCGGCATGTGGCGATCCCGGTGCTCGGTGCGGCGATCACGGTCGCGGTGATCGTGGAGGCGTCGGGGGCGGCGCAGGCGGTGGGCGCCGGGTGGCTGGCGACCGGACTCGTCGTGCTGGTGGTGCAGCGCGGGCGCCGGCCCACCGCGCCCACCTCGCCCACCTCGCCCACCTCGCCCACCGAACGGACCGACTGACACCAGCCGGCGTTGCCGGGACGGACCGGTCGACGCCGTCCCTGCGTTGTCGGTCAGGGCCGTTACTCTCGCGGCATGGCTCTCAATACGTCCGCGGAAGCCCCCCTGCCCGTCGGTGAGGTCTCGCGGCTCATCGGAGGGTGGATCGACCGGCTGGGGGCCGTCTGGGTCGAGGGGCAGATCACCCAGCTGTCGCGGCGGCCCGGTGCCGGGGTCGTCTTCCTGACGCTGCGGGACCCCTCGCACGACATCTCCATCAGCGTCACCTGCTACCGGCAGGTGTTCGACGCCGTCGCCGACGTCGTCAGCGAGGGCGCGCGGGTCGTCGTCCACGCGAAGCCGGAGTGGTACGCCCCCCGGGGGCAGCTCTCCCTGCGGGCCACCGAGATAAAGCCCGTCGGGATCGGTGAACTCCTCGCCCGGCTGGAGCAGTTGAAGAAGTCCCTGGCCGCCGAGGGGCTGTTCGCCCCCGAGCGGAAGAAGGCCCTGCCCTTCCTGCCCCAGCTCATCGGGCTGGTCTGCGGCCGCGCCTCGGCCGCCGAGCGGGACGTCCTGGAGAACGCCCGGCACCGCTGGCCCGCCGTCCGCTTCGAGGTGCGCAACGTCGCCGTGCAGGGCGTGCACGCCGTCCCGCAGGTCGTGCAGGCGGTGAAGGAGCTCGACGAGCTCGGCGAGGTGGACGTGATCGTCGTCGCGCGCGGCGGCGGCAGCGTGGAGGATCTGCTGCCCTTCTCCGACGAGCAGCTGGTGCGCGCCGTCGCCGGGTGCCGCACGCCGGTCGTCTCGGCGATCGGCCACGAGCCCGACAACCCACTCCTGGACTACGTCGCCGACCTGCGTGCCTCCACCCCGACCGACGCCGCCAAGAAGGTCGTACCGGACGTGGGCGAGGAGTACGAGCGCGTGCGGCTGCTGCGGGACCGGGCCCGGCGGTGCGTGGAGGCGCTTGTCGAGCGCGAGGAGCGCGGGCTCGCCCACGCGCTGGCCCGGCCCTCGATGGAGGACCCGCACCGGATGGTCGACGAGCGGGCCGATCACGTCGCCGCGCTGACCGACCGCTCGCGGCGCACGCTGAGGCATCTCCTGGACCGCGCCGACTCCGAGCTGACGCACACGCACGCGCGCGTGGTGGCCCTCTCCCCCGCCGCCACCCTGAAGCGTGGGTACGCCGTGCTGCAGAAGGAGGACGGCCACGTGGTCCGCGACCCCGCCGAGGTGACGGCGGAGGAGACGCTGCGGGCGCGGGTCTCCGAGGGTGAGTTCTCCGTACGAGTCGACGCATAGGGTGGGTGGATGACCAGCAAGGTGGCGCAAGAGGCGCTCGGCTACGAGCAGGCGCGGGACGAGCTGATCGAGGTCGTACGGCGGCTCGAGGCCGGCGGCACGACGCTCGAGGAGTCCCTCGCGCTCTGGGAGCGGGGCGAGGAACTGGCCAAGGTGTGCCGGCGCTGGCTGGACGGCGCGCGGGCCCGGCTCGACGCGGCGCTGGCCGAGGAGCAAGAGGACGGGGAGTCGGGCGGCGAGTAGCCGTCCCGGCGGTGGTCTGCTGTGAAGCGGATCACTACGCCCTGTTTTTTGTTGAACCTTGAACTTCATTGCCGTACGGTCATGCCTGTCAGCTTAACCGGACCGCGGTCCGGTTGGGAACCGGACGCCGTTACCAAGGAAGTTCAGCCATGTCTCTCGTTCTTGACTCCGCCGCCCAGGACCTGCTGTTCCGTGAGGCCCGCACCGCGAACACCTTCACCGACGAGCCGGTGACCGACGCGCAGCTGCAGGCGATCTACGACCTGGTCAAGTACGGCCCGACCTCCATGAACCAGTCCCCGCTGCGGGTCACGCTGGTCCGCTCCGCGGAGGCCCGCGAGCGCCTGGTGCAGCACATGGCCGAGGGCAACCAGAAGAAGACCGCCACCGCCCCGCTGGTCGCGATCCTCTCCGCGGACAACGAGTTCCACGAGGAGCTGCCGGCCCTCTTCCCGCACTTCCCGCAGGCCAAGGACGCCTTCTTCGGCGACCGCGCGGTCCGCGAGGGCAGCGCCGCCCTGAACGCCACGCTGCAGGCCGCCTACTTCATCATCGGCGTCCGGGCCGCCGGTCTCGCCGCCGGCCCGATGACCGGTCTCGACTTCGAGGGCGTCCGCAAGGAGTTCCTCGACGACGACCACACCCCGCTGATGGTGGTCAACATCGGCAAGCCGGGCGAGGACGCCTGGTTCCCGCGCTCCCCGCGCCTGGAGTTCGACGAGGTCGTCACCACGGTCTGAGCCGCCCCGCGCATGACGGAGGCCCCCGGCGTCACCGCCGGGGGCCTCCGTCATGCGCCGGTGGCTACGACTTCGCCAGCTTCAGCGCCCCGGCCATCTGCGTCAGCTGCTCGAAGGAGCCGGTGCCCGCGACCACCGTCGTCGAGCCCTTGCCCGGAAGCACGAGGGCGTCGTAGCGGCCGCCGGTGTAGTGCGTCCAGGTCCGGCCGTCGATCTTCTGGGTGGCCTTCGTCGCGTGGGCGCCCTGGCTAGCCTCGTCGATGAACTCCGCGGGCTTCTGAGTCGACTGCTCGATCTGCACGTACTGGCCGTCGGGGGTGCGGAAGCCGAGATGCCAGGAGTCGAAGTCGGCCCCCTGGAAGCGGACGGAGGTCGCCTTCCACGTCTTGGGCAGCCCCTCGGGGGCGGCGACCGGGTAGGCCGCGGCGCGCCGCGCCGTGAGCAGCTCGACGCGGTAGTCGACCGGTTTGGTGTCCGGTGCCGAGTCGTCGTGCGGGATGAAGACGTAGATGACTGCCGCCGCGATCCCGATGATGCCCAGGGAGAGAATCATGTCCCGGACCGTCTTCTGCCTGCCGTTCGAACCTGCCACGCCCCCTATCGTCGCAGGTGCCCGGTCCGCTCATCCGTGGGGTCCCCTGCTCATTTTGTCGGACTGACGATAGAGTCGAGGATCGAACCCTCATCCGGCCGTCGTCGTATCAGAAAGGTGCGCCTCGATGACCGAGCATCATCACTTGCCGTCCGAACTCGAAGTACCGCGCGAAGCCCCCGACCGTAACCTCGCCCTGGAGCTCGTCCGGGTGACCGAAGCAGCCGCGATGGCCGCGGGCCGCTGGGTCGGGCGGGGCGACAAGAACGGCGCCGACGGTGCCGCGGTCCGCGCCATGCGGAGCCTTGTCTCCACCGTGTCGATGAACGGCGTGGTGGTGATCGGCGAGGGCGAGAAGGACGAGGCCCCGATGCTCTTCAACGGGGAGCAGGTCGGTGACGGGACCGGGCCCGAGTGCGACATCGCCGTCGACCCGATCGACGGCACCACGCTGACGGCCAAGGGCATGCCGAACGCCATCGCCGTGCTGGCCGCCGCCGACCGCGGCTCGATGTTCGACCCGTCCGCCGTGTTCTACATGGACAAGCTGGTCACCGGGCCCGAGGCGGCCGACTTCGTCGACATCAACGCCCCGGTGTCGGTGAACATCCGCCGGGTCGCCAAGGCCAAGCGCTCGACGCCCGAGGACGTCACCGTCGTCATCCTCGACCGCCCCCGGCACGAGGGGATCATCAAGGAGATCCGGGAGGCCGGAGCGCGGATCAAGCTGATCTCCGACGGTGACGTGGCCGGTTCGATCTACGCGCTGCGCGAGGGCACCGGCGTCGACATGCTGCTCGGTATCGGCGGCACGCCCGAGGGGATCATCTCGGCCTGCGCGGTGAAGTGCCTGGGCGGGACGATCCAGGGCAAGCTGTGGCCGAAGGACGACGAGGAGCGGGTGCGGGCCCTCGACGCGGGCCACGACCTGGACCGGGTGCTGATGACCGACGACCTCGTCTCCGGCGAGAACGTCTTCTTCGTCGCGACGGGAATCACCGACGGCGAGCTGCTGCGCGGTGTGCGGTACCGCTCGGAGACCGCGACGACCGACTCGATCGTGATGCGGTCGAAGTCGGGGACGGTGCGCCGAATCGACTCCGAGCACCGGCTGAGCAAGCTGCGGGCCTACAGCGCGATTGATTTCGACCGCGCCAAATAGGCCGGAAACCGTTCACCGAACCGGTTCGGCGAGCAACGAGAATCGGGCGCCCCCTGGTGCGGAAGGGGGCGCCCTTTCTGTTGCTCGCCGCGGTTATCCGGCCTGCGCTATGCGTGCGGGCCTGGCCGCTTTCTGGAGTTCCATCTCGCGACGGCGGCGACGGGCCAGCACCACGCGGCGCTCGGCCGCCGTGAGGCCGCCCCAGACTCCGTAGGGCTCAGGTTGCAGGAGCGCGTGCTCGCGGCACTCGACCATCACGGGGCAGCGGGCACAGACGCGTTTGGCGGCCTCCTCGCGCGAGAGCCTGGCGGCGGTGGGTTCTTTTGAGGGGGCGAAGAACAGGCCTGCCTCGTCGCGCCGGCACACCGCTTCGGTGTGCCATGGAGCGTCTTGGTCCCTGTCCCGCACTGGCACCCGCTGGGCCGGAACAGCAGCTACCTGCAGGGACGAATGCGGCGGTTGCAGCACGGTCTACTCCTGACGACGGCTTCGCGAGCGAGAGACGATGCAGCAAGGCCTACCCGCTGTGCGCGTGCCTATGCACTGAGTTCCGAACCGCTGGATTTCGGGTACCCGTGAGGGCTGTCGCGGTCCGGCCGCGGGTGGACCAATTCCCTTCCGGCACGGCCGGATTAGCAAACGTCAACGATCCAGATGTTTGCGCAAATTCTTGTCGACCTTGCGCTGAACACGGTCCAGGATGTCGGCGACGAGCCTGCCGCGCTTCGGCCGCGCCTCGACGTTGCCGAGGACGGCCCATCCGTCGACGTAGACGACCGGGGCGTCCGGTTCCGCCGAGTCGAGGGTGTCCACCTCGAAGTTGCCGAGGACACCGCCGCCGGTGCCGCGCAGCGACACGTTCTCCGGGACGCGGATCTCGACGTTGCCGAAGACCGAGACCGTCTTGATCACGACCTGCTGGTACTCGAAGAGCGCCTCGCTGAGGTCGATCTCCACGCTGCCGAAGATCGCGTACGCGTGGATACGGCGTCCGGCACGCCAGCGGCCCTTGCGGACGGCGCTGCTGAACACCGCCACAACGTTGTCGTCCGGGTCGGCCGGGATCGCGCCCGCGGTGGGGCGGTTCGGGGCCGCGGCGAAGGACGGTGCCGCGCGGCGCTGGTGGGCGGCCGGCAGGTCCCGTATGAAGACCTCCAGTTCGCCGACCGTCTTGGCGGCGAGGACGCCCTCCACCCGCTCGGCGTGCTCCTCGGCGGTCAGCCGGCCCTCGGCGAGGGCGTCACGCAGGATGTCGGCGATACGGTCGCGGTCGGCGTCCGAGGCGCGCAGCTCGGCCGGCGCGGGTGCGGGTTCGGCGCGCGGGTGAAGGTCCTGCTTCTGAAGGTCCACGGCAGCAGCGTACCGAAACGCGATAGATCGCGACTAGGCCTGTGGACGAGCAACTGAGCCTCACCTCACAAGCGTCCGGTCCTGGACAGGTCCTACGCTGGTGAGGCCCGCCAATGGCGGCGGGCGACCGTCTGCCGAGTGAGGAATGGGCTGCGATGCCTGAGTTCGCGTACACCGATCTGCTCCCCATGGGAGAGGACACCACCCCCTACCGGCTGGTGACCTCCGAGGGTGTCTCCACCTTCGAGGCCGACGGGCGGACGTTCCTCAAGGTGGAGCCGGAGGCGCTGCGCAAGCTGGCCGAGGAGGCCATCCACGACATCCAGCACTATCTGCGCCCGGCCCACCTGGCGCAGCTGCGCCGCATCATCGACGACCCCGAGGCGTCGGGCAACGACAAGTTCGTGGCCCTGGACCTGCTGAAGAACGCGAACATCGCGGCCGCGGGCGTGCTGCCCATGTGCCAGGACACCGGCACCGCGATCGTCATGGGCAAGCGCGGGCAGAACGTCCTCACCCAGGGCGGCGACGAGGAGGCCCTGAGCCGGGGCATCTACGACGCCTACCACAACCTCAACCTGCGGTACTCGCAGATGGCTCCGCTCACCATGTGGGAGGAGAAGAACACCGGCTCGAACCTGCCGGCCCAGATCGAGCTGTACGCCACCGACGGCGGCGCCTACAAGTTCCTGTTCATGGCGAAGGGCGGCGGCTCCGCCAACAAGTCCTTCCTGTACCAGGAGACGAAGGCCGTCCTGAACGAGTCCTCCATGATGAAGTTCCTGGAGGAGAAGATCCGTTCGCTGGGCACGGCCGCCTGCCCGCCGTACCACCTGGCGATCGTCGTCGGCGGCACGTCCGCCGAGTACGCGCTGAAGACCGCCAAGTACGCCTCCGCGCACTACCTGGACGAGATCCCGGCCGAGGGCTCGGAGCTCGGCCACGGCTTCCGGGACAAGGACCTGGAGCAGAAGGTCTTCGAGCTGACGCAGAAGATCGGCATCGGCGCGCAGTTCGGCGGCAAGTACTTCTGCCACGACGTGCGCGTGGTGCGCCTGCCGCGGCACGGCGCCTCCTGCCCCGTCGCCATCGCCGTGTCCTGCTCGGCCGACCGCCAGGCCGTCGCGAAGATCACCGCCGAGGGCGTCTTCCTGGAGCAGCTGGAGACGGACCCGGCGCGGTTCCTGCCCGAGACCACCGACGAGCACCTCGCCGAGTCGTCGGACGTCGTCAGGATCGACCTCAACCAGCCGATGGACGACATCCTCGCCGAGCTGACGAAGTACCCGGTGAAGACCCGGCTCTCGCTCAGCGGGCCGCTGGTCGTGGCCCGTGACATCGCGCACGCCAAGATCAAGGAGCGACTGGACGCGGGCGAGGAGATGCCGCAGTACCTCAAGGACCACCCGGTCTACTACGCGGGTCCCGCGAAGACCCCCGAGGGCTACGCGTCCGGTTCCTTCGGTCCCACGACGGCCGGCCGAATGGACTCCTACGTCGAGCAGTTCCAGGCCGCGGGCGGCTCCAAGGTCATGCTGGCCAAGGGCAACCGCTCCCAGCAGGTCACCGGCGCGTGCGAGGCGCACGGCGGCTTCTACCTCGGCTCCATCGGCGGGCCCGCCGCCCGCCTCGCCCAGGACTGCATCAAGAAGGTCGAGGTCGTCGAGTACGAGGAGCTCGGCATGGAGGCCGTCTGGAAGATCCAGGTCGAGGACTTCCCGGCGTTCATCGTGGTCGACGACAAGGGCAACGACTTCTTCCAGGACCCGGCGCCGCAGCCCACGTTCACGAGCATTCCGGTGCGGGGGCCCGGGCTCGCGTGAGCCTGCCGGGCCCTGCGCCGATCCCGCGATCGGCGCAGGGTCCGGAACATCCGGGGCCCGTCGACCGCTGTACCGGACATGAGCGAATACCGCATCGAGCACGACTCCATGGGCGAGGTCCGGGTTCCGGCGGACGCCAAGTGGCGGGCCCAGACCCAGCGTGCCGTCGAGAACTTCCCGATCTCCGGGCAGCGCATCGAACGCGCGCACATCGAGGCGCTGGCGCGCATCAAGGGTGCCGCCGCCAAGGTGAACGCGCGGCTGGGGGTGCTCGACAAGGACGTCGCCGAGGCGATCCAGGAGGCGGCCGAGGAGGTCGCCCGCGGGGACTGGGACGGGCAGTTCCCGATCGACGTCTTCCAGACCGGTTCCGGCACCTCGTCCAACATGAACACCAACGAGGTCGTCGCCACGCTCGCGAGCGAGCGGCTCGGCCGGGACGTCCACCCCAACGACCACGTCAACGCCTCGCAGTCGTCCAACGACGTCTTCCCCTCCTCCATCCACATCGCCGCCACCGGCGCCGTCACGCGCGACCTGATCCCGGCCCTTGAGCACCTGGCCGGCGCCCTGGAGCGGAAGTCGGCGGAGTTCGCCGACGTCGTGAAGTCGGGGCGGACGCATCTGATGGACGCCACGCCCGTGACGCTGGGGCAGGAGTTCGGCGGATACGCGGCCCAGGTGCGGTACGGCGTCGAGCGGCTGTACGCCTCGCTCCCCCGCCTCGCCGAACTGCCCCTCGGCGGCACCGCCGTGGGCACCGGCATCAACACCCCGCCCGGGTTCTCAGCCGCCGTCATCGAGGAGGTCGCCCGGGTCACCGGCCTGCCCCTGACCGAGGCCCGCGACCACTTCGAGGCGCAGGGCGCGCGGGACGGCATCGTCGAGACCAGCGGGCAGCTCAGGACGATCGCCGTAGGACTGACCAAGATCGCCAACGATCTGCGGTGGATGTCGTCCGGTCCGCGGACCGGGCTCGCGGAGATCAACCTGCCGGATCTGCAGCCGGGTTCGTCGATCATGCCGGGCAAGGTCAACCCGGTGATCCCCGAGGCCGTGCTCATGGTCGCCGCCCAGGTCGCCGGGAACGACGCGACCGTGGCCACCGCGGGCGCCGCCGGCAACTTCGAGCTCAACGTGATGCTGCCGGTCATCGCCAAGAACGTCCTGGAGTCGGTGCGGCTGCTCGCGAACGTCTCCCGGCTGCTCGCCGACCGGACCGTGGACGGGATCACCGCGAACCGGGAGCGGGCGCGCGAGTACGCCGAGTCGTCGCCGTCCGTGGTCACCCCGCTGAACAAGTACATCGGCTACGAGGAGGCCGCCAAGGTCGCCAAGAAGGCGCTCGCCGAGCGGAAGACCATCCGCCAGGTGGTCCTGGAGAGCGGGTACGTGGACCGCGGCGACCTCACGGAGCAGCAGCTCGACGAGGCGCTGGATGTCCTGCGGATGACGCACCCGTGACGTTCTGCCGCCGCGGCGCGAACCGTGACGCGCGCCGCAGCGTCGTATGCCTGTGGCACCTAATATCTGTTCATGGCAGAGGGCGGAGCGGTGGGAGCGGACCTGGCGGCAGGTGGAGGAACGAGCTTCTGGGCCCCCGGGACACAGATCCTGTGGCGGTACCGGGAGAACGGCGGCGCGCGCTTCCACATCGCCCGCCCCGTCACCGTCGCCCGGGACGACGCCGACCTGCTCGCCGTCTGGCTGGCGCCTGGCACCGAGTGCGTGAAGCCCGTGCTGGCCGACGGCACACCGGTGCACGGCGAGCCGCTCGAGACGCGTTACACCAAGCCCCGCGCCGTCCAGTACGACCGCTGGTTCGGCACCGGCGTGCTGAAGCTGGCCCGGCCCGGCGAACCCTGGTCGGTCTGGCTGTTCTGGGAGCCGGGCTGGCTGTTCAAGAACTGGTACGTCAACCTCGAGACGCCGCTCGCGCGTTGGGACGGCGGGGTCGACTCCGAGGATCACTTCCTCGACATCTCCGTGCACCCGGACCGCAGTTGGCACTGGCGGGACGAGGACGAGTTCGCGCAGGCCCAGTGGGACGGCCTGATGGCCCCCGCGGTCGCCGAGCAGGTGCGGGAGGCGGGGCGCTCCGCTGTGGAGGTGATCCGCGCCTGGGGCCCGCCGTTCAGCGACGGCTGGCAGCACTGGCGCCCGGATCCGTCCTGGGCGGTACCGTCTTTGCCAAAGGACTGGGACCGTACGCCCGCGCACGTGTCCACATGAGACCCTTGATGCGCCCCCGGTCCGCAACCGTAGGATCGTCCTCCGCAAGGGTGCGCAGTAGCAACTCCTGGAGAATGCGCTGGGCTTGACCGATCGTCACCGAGGGGCGGCAGGACGTGAGCGAGGGGTACGAGGGCAACATCCGCGGGGCGCGCCCCGCGAGCCGCAGCCGGTGTGCCCGCGGCACAGGAACAGCCTCTGACCACGCGGGAATTCCGTTCCAGGGACATGTATTCCGGGTATCGGCATTCCTGCGGGACGAACTGCGCACGCCAGGCGCAGCCCCGGACGGACGGATTCGACACGCGTGACGGAGCACCCCATGTCCTTCGAGCGCCCACAGCCGGGCGCCGACCCCGCGGCGGACCCCCGCGGGGCGCTCCTGCACACCCCGGCGCCGGTCTCGCCCGCGGCCGCCTTACCGGCACAGGCCCGGACCGGGGAGACGCCTTCGACGCCGGGCACGGCCACGCCGTGCGGCAAGGGAAAGGAACCGGCCTCGCCTCCCTCCGACACCACCGGCCCCGAACACTCGCAGCCCGCCGCCGAGGACCCGATGGGGACACCTCCCGCGCGAGCGAAGCCGAGCGAGGGGGACCACCGCCCGCGCCCCGAGGCCGTCCCGGACCAGCCAGGCGCCGAGCCGGGCCGCACACAGGACGGCGGTGGTCAGGAACGCCGTACCGGGCAGGGGCTGACGCCCGGGCGTCCCACGCCCATGCGGCGGGACGGCGACCGGCTGCGCTTCGTGGGTGCCGCCACGCGGCGGATCGCCCGCGGCATCGACCTCGACGAGATCGTCATGGGGCTCTGCCGGGCGACCGTGCCGACCTTCTCCGACGCGATCCTCGTCTATCTGCGCGACCCGCTGCCCGTAGGCGACGAGCGGCCCACCGGCCCGCTCCTGCTGCGCCTGAGGCGCACCGACCGGATCCCGGCGGAGCGCGACACCGAGAGCGGTTTCTCGCCGGCGCTCCAGCCCGAGCCGCCGGAGATGACGGGGCTCGACGCGGTCGGCTCCGAGATCTGCGAGGTCCGGCCGGGCAGCGCGCTCGCGGAGGTGCTGCGCGGGGTGCGCCCGGTCTTCACGGACGCGCCCGCCGCCCGCGCCGCGCTGCCCGAACTCCTCGGTGACACGGGCGAGTTCCTGGTGCCCGGCGGGCAGCGCGCGATCCTCGCCCCGCTGCGCGGCCGGCGCCGCGTGATCGGCGCCGCGCTCTTCCTGCGCCGCCCGGAGCGCATCCCCTTCGAGGCCGACGACCTCCTGGTCGCCGCCCAGCTCGCCACCCACAGCGCGCTCGGCATCGACAAGGCGGTGCTCTACGGCCGCGAGGCGTACATCGCCGACGAGCTCCAGCGCACCATGCTCCCGGAGACGCTGCCGCGGCCCACCGGCGTGCGCCTCGCGTCCCGCTACCTGCCCGCCGCCGAGACCGCGCGCGTGGGCGGCGACTGGTACGACGCCATCCCACTGCCGGGCAGCCGTGTGGCCCTCGTCGTCGGCGACGTCATGGGGCACTCCATGACCTCCGCCGCGATCATGGGCCAGCTGCGCACGACGGCGCAGACCCTGGCCGGACTCGACCTGCCCCCGCAGGAGGTCCTGCACCACCTCGACGAGCAGGCGCAGCGCCTCGGCACCGACCGCATGGCGACCTGCCTCTACGCCGTCTACGACCCGGTCTCGCACCGCATCACCATCGCCAACGCGGGCCATCCGCCGCCGGTCCTGCTGCACCTGGGCGGCCGCGCCGAGGTGTTGCGGGTGCCGCCCGGGGCGCCGATCGGCGTGGGCGGAGTCGACTTCGAGGCCGTGGAACTGGACGCGCCCGCCGGAGCGACCCTGCTGCTCTACACCGACGGGCTGGTCGAGTCGCGCCTGCGGGACGTGTGGACCGGCATAGAGCAGCTGCGCGAGAAGCTCGCCGCCACCGCGCAGCTGACCGGCCCCGACCACCCGCCGCCGCTCGAGGCCCTGTGCGACGAGGTGCTCGACATGCTCGGCCCCGGCGACCGGGACGACGACATCGCGCTGCTGGCCGCCCGCTTCGACGGGATCGCGCCCAGCGACGTGGCGTACTGGTTCCTGGAGCCCGAGGACGCCGCTCCCGGCCGGGCCCGCAGGCTCGCCCGGCGCGCGCTGTCCCGCTGGGGCATGGAGGACCTCAGCGATTCCGTGGAGCTGCTCGTCAGCGAGGTCGTGACGAACGCCGTGCGCTACGCGTCCCGTCCGGTCACGCTGCGTCTGCTGCGCACCGACGTGCTGCGCTGCGAGGTCGGCGACGACGTGCCGCAGCTGCCGCGGCTGAGGCAGGCACGGGCCACCGACGAGGGCGGCCGCGGGCTGTACCTGGTGAACAAGCTGGCCCGGCGGTGGGGGGCGACGCGGCTGAGCACCGGGAAGGTGGTCTGGTTCGAGCTGAACCGGATCTAGCAGACGTACGCGCGGAGTCGTACACGCGGAGTCGTACACGCGACAAGGGCGCCCGGCACGATGCCGGGCGCCCTTTCACCGTCTGCCGCCTACTGATTCCCGTTCGGATTCAGCGGATTCGGGACACCGCCGGTCGTCGGCGTCCCGGTCGGGGTCTGGGTCGGCGTCTGGGTGGGCGTCTGCGTCGGGGTCTGCGTCGGCGTCCGGCTCGGCGTCTGCGACGGGGACTGCGACGTCGGGGGCTCGCTCGTCGGCGTCTTGGACGGCGTTCCGCTCGGCGTCAGGGTGGGCGTCGGCGTGTAGGTCGGCTGGACCGCCGCGCCCTGCGTGGTGTCCAGGTCGAACTTCAGGCCCGTGGCGGAGACACCGAAGGTGTACGCCGCCCAGATCTGCGCCGGGAAGCCACCGCCGTTGACGCGGGGGAAGCCGCCGGCCTTGTACATCGAGACCTGCGCGCCGTTCTTCTTCGCCTCGCCGAACAGGCCGACCGAGGTGACCAGGTCGGGCGTGTAGCCGGTGAACCAGGCCGAGCGGTTCTCGTCGGACGTACCGGTCTTGCCGGCGACCTTCCGGCCGTCCCGGTCGGCGTTGTCCCGCACCGACACCTTGGCCGTACCGTCGTCGACCACGCCCGTCAGCACCGAGGTGACCGTGTCGGCGGCCTCGCGGCTGACGACCTGAGCGCCGACCGGCTTCGGCAGGGTGACCTGGTGCCGGCTGTTCTCGACCGACTTGAGGATGGTCGGCGTGACCTTCCTGCCGTGGTTGTCGAGGGTCGCGTAGACCCCGGCCATCTGGAGGGGGCTCGCGCCCATGGTGCCGAGGGTCTGCGCGGGGACCGCCCTGAGGTCGCCGGTGTCCATGCCGAGGGCGCTGCCGACCTTGAGCACCTTGTCCATGCCGACGTCGACGCCCATCTGCGCGAAGACGGAGTTGACGGACTTGTTCATCGCCGTCTGGACGCTGATGTCGCCGTAGTCGGTGTCGTCCTCGTTCTGGGGCGCGAAGCCGACCTTGGTGCCGTGGTCGACGACCGGGCGCCTGCTGGTGCCGTCGTAGATGGTGTTCGCGGCGATCGGCTTCCCGGTCTGCGTCTGGGCGCCCTCGTCCAGGGCCGCGGCGAGGATGACCGGCTTGAAGGTCGAGGCGGGCTGGTAGTCCGTGCGGGTCGCGTTGTTGCGGAAGTGCTTGTAGTAGTCCTGACCGCCGTACATCGCGACGACCGCGCCGTTCTTCGGGTTCACGGAGACGGCGCCGGCCTGGATGTCCGCGTCGACCGAGCGCTTCTTGGGGTCGAGCTTGCTGGTCAGCTGCGACTTGGCGGCCTTCTCCAGCGCGACCTGCTTCTTCTTGTCGATGTTGAGCGTGATGGTCCAGCCGCCGGCCTTGACCAGGTTCTCCGCGTCGTTGATGTTGTCGGCGGTGCCCTGCGCGACCAGCTGCTTGGCGAGCTGGCTGTTGGCCGCGTCCACCAGGTAGCCGGTCTGGCCGCCCATGCCGGGAGCCGCCTTCGGCGCCTTGGGCACCGGGAACTTCATTTCGGCGCGCTTGCCCTTGTCCAGCCAGCCCTCCTCGACCATGTTGTCGAGGACGTAGTTCCAGCGGGCCTGCACCAGCTTCTTGCCGGTGTCCGTGGCGATCGCCCAGTCGTACTGGTTCGGCGCCTGCAGCAGCGCGGCGAGATAGGCGCCCTGCGCGACGTCCAGGTCCTGGGCGTCCACGCGGTAGTAGGCCTGCGCAGCGGCCTGGATGCCGTAGGCGCCGCGGCCGTAGTAGCTGGTGTTGATGTAGCCGGCGAGGATGTAGTCCTTGGACTTGGTGCGGTCCAGCTTCAGCGAGATGACCAGTTCCTTCAGCTTGCGCGAGACGGTCTGGTTCTGCGTCAGGTAGTAGTTCTTGACGTACTGCTGGGTGATGGTCGAACCACCCTGGGCGCCCTTGCCGGAGAGCGTGTTGAGCAGACCGCGGGCCGTGCCCTTCAGATCGACCCCGTTGTCCTTGTAGAACGTCTTGTTCTCGGCGGCGACGAAGGTGCGCTGGACGCCCTTGGGCACCTTGGCCAGGTCCACGATCTCGCGGTTGCGCTGGCCGTCGCGGGTCATCAGCGAGCCGTCTTTGTACTTGTAGACGTTGCTCTGGAGCGTGGCGTCGGCGTTGCCCTTGGGTATCCCGATCATCATGTACAGCGCGACGAACGCGCCCATGCCGAGCAGGCACAGCCCGAAGAAGGTCCCGACGATCTTCTTCCACGTGAACATCCGGCGTATGAAGCTCCGGTCGTCCTTGCCCGCCTTGCCCTTGGGCCGGCCCCGGCCCTGAGCCGCCCGGCGGGCCGCGGCCCGTCCTCCGACGACCGTGACGGACTCCTGGGCCGACGAGGCCATGGTCGCCGTGGACGAGCGCGTGGGCGCCGCGCGGCGGCCACCGCGCTGCCGCGCTCGTCTGTCTTCCGCTCGTCCCATTGGTCCGATCCGCTCCGCTTCGTTCATGTGTGCTCACACGTCACACAGGTTCGCCGCTCAAGTCAGCTCAAGAAGCTAACACCGTGACATGTGACGAAGGTCCGTCGATCCGGCCTTTTGCGGACGTGAGAATCAGCACCCGCCCCACCGGAACCGACGACTGAGGGGGGTGGAGGGTTGCTCTGCGGGGTAAAGTGATATCACTTGGATAGACCAGCGCTTACACCAAGCGCACCACGAGCACGGGGGCCCTTCATGTCCGCACAAGATTCCGCACCAGCCGCCGACGTCCCGGAGATGCCCGCCCCGCGGGTGCGGGAGTTCGCCGCGCACAGCATCGGCGGCGCGCTCGCGCTGCTGCTCGGGCTGCTCGGGGTGCTGGTGGCCATCGCCCTGTTCGCGGCCGGCTCGGTCAACCCGGGCTTCGCCGTCGGCGGCGTCTTCGTCCTCATAGCCGCGGTCATCTCGCTGCGCGGGCTCAACACCGTGGCGCCGGGCGAGGCCCGGGTGGTCCAGCTCTTCGGGCGCTATCGGGGCACGATCCGCCAGGACGGCCTGCGCTGGGTGAACCCCTTCACCTCGCGCACCAAGATCTCGACCCGCGTCCGCAACCACGAGACCGCCGTCCTCAAGGTCAACGACGCCTACGGCAACCCGATCGAGCTCGCCGCGGTCGTGGTCTGGAAGGTGCGGGACACCGCGCAGGCGACGTTCGAGGTGGACAACTACCTCGAGTTCGTGGCCACGCAGACGGAGGCCGCGGTCCGGCACATCGCCATCGAGTACCCCTACGACGCCCACGACGAGGGCGGGCTCTCGCTGCGCGGCAACGCCGAGGAGATCACCGAGAAGCTCGCCGTCGAACTGCACGCGCGCGTGGAGGCGGCCGGCGTGCAGATCATCGAGTCGCGGTTCACGCATCTCGCCTACGCTCCCGAGATCGCCTCGGCGATGCTCCAGCGCCAGCAGGCCGGAGCGGTCGTGGCGGCCCGGCGGCAGATCGTGGACGGAGCGGTGGGCATGGTCGAGGCGGCCCTCGCGCGGATCACCGAGCGGGACATCGTGGAGCTGGACAACGAGCGCAAGGCGGCGATGGTGTCCAACCTGATGGTGGTGCTGTGCGGCGACCGGGCTCCGCAGCCCGTCCTCAACACCGGGACCCTCTACCAGTAATGGCATCGTCCGAGGAGCCCTCGCCCGAGCGCCGGCCGCAGCAGCGCAAGCAGGTGCTGCTGCGGCTGGATCCCTCGGTGTACGAGGCGCTGGCGCGGTGGGCCGGGGACGAGCTCCGGTCCGCCAACGCCCAGATCGAGTTCCTGCTGCGCCGGGCGCTGGCGGAGGCGGGGCGGCTGCCCGGGGAGGCGCGGCCGATCCCGCGCCGGGGGCGGCCGCCCACCGGCCCGAAGCCCTGAGAACCCTGTGACAAAGCTGTGACAATCGGCCCCCACCTGCGGGGCCGCACGCCCCGCCATGATCTACACACTCCGCGTATACATCAGGCGTATACACCGTGTGTAGAGTGCTCCGCATGTCCATCGGTCACACCCTTCTAGGACTCCTGGAGTCCGGGCCACGCCACGGTTACGACCTCAAGCGGGCCTTCGACGAGAAGTTCGGTCACGACCGGCCGCTGCACTACGGCCAGGTCTACTCGACGATGTCCCGCCTGCTGAAGAACGGGCTCGTGGAGGTCGACGGAATCGAGGCGGGCGGCGGTCCCGAGCGCAAGCGGTACGCGATCACCGACGCCGGGATCACCGACGTGGAGCGCTGGCTCGCGACGCCGGAGGCGCCCGAGCCGTACCTGCACTCCACGCTCTACACCAAGGTCGTCCTCGCGCTGCTCACCCACCGCGACGCGTCCGACATCCTCGACATGCAGCGCTCCGAGCACCTGCGGATGATGCGCATCCTGACCGACCGCAAGCGCAAGGGCGACCTGGCCGACCAGCTCATCTGCGACCACGCCCTGTTCCACCTCGAGGCCGACCTGCGCTGGCTTGAACTGACCGCCGCGCGCCTCGACAAGCTCGCGGAGGTGGTGACCAAGTGACTCCGCCTCCCGGCTCCCTGCTCGCGGCCGAGAATCTGCGCAAGACGTACGGGCCGACCACCGCGCTGGACGGCGCCGAGTTCTCCATCCACCCCGGCGAGGTCGTCGCCGTGATGGGGCCCTCCGGGTCCGGCAAGTCGACGCTGCTGCACTGCCTCGCCGGGATCGTGACGCCCGACGCGGGCTCGATCACCTACAACGGCCGTGAGATGGCGACCATGAGCGACGCCGCGCGCAGCGCCCTGCGGCGCTCCGAGTTCGGTTTCGTCTTCCAGTTCGGCCAGCTCGTACCGGAGTTGACCTGCGTCGAGAACGTCGCCCTGCCGCTCCGGCTGAACGGCACGTCCCGCAAGGAGGCCGAGCGGACCGCGCTGACCTGGATGGAGCGGCTGGAGGTCGACGACCTGCGCAAGAAGCGTCCCGGTGAGGTCTCCGGCGGTCAGGGGCAGCGCGTCGCCGTCGCCCGGGCGCTGGTCACCAGCCCGCGGGTGCTGTTCGCGGACGAGCCGACCGGCGCGCTGGACTCGCTCAACGGCGAGCGCGTGATGGACCTGCTCACGGACGCCGCCCGGTCCACCAACGCGGCCGTCGTCCTCGTCACGCACGAGGCCCGGGTGGCCGCGTACTCGGACCGCGAGATCGTCGTACGCGACGGAAAGTCGCGGGACATGGAGCGCGCGGTATGAAGGCGCGGCAGTGGGCCGACGATCTGGCCATGGGCATGCGGTTCGCCTTCGCCGGCGGACGTGAGGGCTGGACCCGGGCCCTGCTGACCGCGGTCGGCGTCGGGCTCGGGGTGGCGCTGCTGCTGCTGACGACCGCCATTCCGAGCGCGCTGTCCGCGCGGGACGAGCGGGGCAGCGCCCGGGACGACTTCACCTACAGCGGGAAGGTGCTGCCGAAGGCCGACGACACGCTGATCGTCGCCTCCACCGACACGACCTTCCACGGCGCGGACGTACGCGGCCGGCTCCTCCAGCAGGAGGGGGCGAAGGCGCCGCTGCCGCCGGGCGTCGCGAAGTTCCCGGCGAACGGCGAGATGGTCGTCTCGCCCGCGCTGAAGAAGCTGCTCGCGTCCGGCTCAGGCAAGCTGCTGCGCGAGCGCATCCCCTACCGCGCGGTGGGCACCATCGCCGACCGGGGACTCGTCGGGCCCGGCGAACTCGCCTACTACGCGGGCGCCTTGGGCCTGGAGCACCATCTGGCCGGCGGCAGCATCGAGCGCATCCACTACTTCGGGCCCTCCCCCGGACACCAGCAGGACGGCCTGGACCCGACCCTGATCCTGCTCGTCACGATCATCTTCGTGGTGCTGCTGCTGCCCGTCGGTGTGTTCATCGCCGCGGCCGTCCGCTTCGGCGGCGAACGCCGCGACCGCCGGCTCGCGGCGCTGCGGCTCGTCGGCGCCGACGGCCGGATGGCCCGCAGGATCGCGGGCGGCGAGGCGCTGGCCGGGGCGCTGCTCGGACTCGTCCTCGGCACCGTCTTCTTCCTCACGGGACGTCAGCTGGCGGCCTCGCTGGAGGTGCGGGACATCAGCGTCTTCCCGAGCGACCTCAACCCGTCGCCGGCCCTGGTCCTGGTCGTGGCCGTCGCGGTGCCCGCCGCGGCCGTCCTCGTCACGCTCTTCGCGCTGCGGGGGGTGGTCATCGAGCCGCTCGGCGTGGTCCGTACGGCGAAGCCGCCGCGCCGCCGGCTGTGGTGGCGGCTGCTGCTGCCGCTGGCCGGGCTCGCGCTGCTGTACCCGATGGTCGGCCAGGGCAACGACAACGGGAACTTCAACCAGTGGATGGTGATCGGCGGCACCGTGCTGCTGCTGGTCGGCGTCACCGCGCTGCTGCCGTGGATCGTCGAGGCCGTGGTGGCCCGGCTGAACTCGGGTCCGGTCTCCTGGCAACTGGCGGTGCGCAGGCTTCAGTTGAGCAGCGGCTCGGCCGCCCGGATGGTCAACGGCATCGCGGTCGCGGTGGCCGGCGCGGTCGCGCTCCAGATGCTGTTCGCCGGGGTCGAGCACGACTACACGAAGTGGACGAAGAACGACCTCGACCGGGCGCAGATGGAGATCTCGGTGCGCGGCGACGTCCCGCTGTCCCAGGTGGACCACAAGCTCGCCGCGACCGAGGGGGTGCGCCGGGTGACGGCGCTCTCGCTCGGCTCGGTCGGGGACGGGCCGAAGAACCCGGACAACGAGCTGGAGGTGGCCGTCGGCAGCTGCGCGCAGCTGGGCGAGGTGGCCCGGCTGACGTCCTGCCGCAACGGCGACATCTTCCGCATCGTCGGCGACCAGTACGGCGGCGACACCAAGAAGCTGATCGCGCCGGGCCGCACCCTGTACTTCGACCCGGCCTACAGCGGATCGAGCAGTCACACGGCGGCCTGGAAGGTGCCCTCCGGGGTGAAGACGGCGGCCCAGCGCCAGGACCCCACGGGTTACGAGCGCGGCGGACTGCTCATCACCTCGGGCGCGCTGCCCGCGGCCGCGACGGCCGGCCTGAGCCAGAAGGTGTACCTCTCGCTGGACCGGTCGGTGGCGGACGCCGACGAGTACGCACGCAACACCGCCGCCCGGCTGGATCCGCTGGCGGACGTGTTCACGCTGACGTCCACCAAGCAGTCGCTGCAGTTCCGGTCCATCCGCACCGGGCTGTTCGTGGGCGCCACCTGTGTCCTGTTGCTGATCGGCGCGAGTCTGCTGGTGTCGCAGCTGGAGCAGTTGCGCGAGCGCAAGAAGCTGCTGTCGTCGCTGGTGGCCTTCGGCACCCGGCGCCGCACGCTGAGCCTGTCGGTGCTGTGGCAGACGGCGATCCCGATCGCGCTGGGCCTGCTGCTCGCCTCGGTGGTCGGGCTGACGCTGGGCGCGGTGCTGCTGAAGATGACCGGCACCACGGTGAGCGTGGACTGGGCGAGCGTGCTGTCGATGACGGGCATCGGCGCGGCGGTCGTCCTCGCCGTGACGCTGCTCAGCCTGCCGCCGCTGCTGCGGCTGATGCGGCCGGACGGGCTGCGCACCGAGTAGTGAGCCCTTCGTCCAGGCCCCTCCCCGGCGCGGGGAGGGGCCTGCCGTCTTTCACAGGCTGTACTCCCGTACCACCCGCCGCACCTGGGCGAACAGCATGCCCACGTTGACCGACTTGCGGCAGACGACGACGGCGACGACGTCCTGCTGCTCGTTCATGCGCACGAACAGGTGCGTGAGGTTCTCACTGTTGACCAGGATCTCCTGGAAGAAGTGGTTGTCGCTCTGGATGCCGCGGCGCTCCTTGAAGACGTCCTCGATCATCACGACCGTGCGCCCCTGGAACAGGTCGAGCGTCGCGCCCGCCAGCAGGTCCAGTACCTCGGGCGGATGGTTGTCGATGGTCTCGTACGACAGCAGCATGCCAGTCGACATGTCCACGACGCCCGAGGCCACGCAGTCGGGCGCGTCGGTGCGGAGTGCTTTGACCAGGCCCATCACCTGGTCCGAGAAACCGGTGGTCATACGCTTCGTCGCCATCCCTTCAAACTCCTTCTGCCGTCTTGTGCCTGAGGATCGAACCGATGCGATCCAGTGCGGGTGCGGTCGCCCGGTGCAGCCGGTCGACGTCCATGCCCTCGTCGCCCAGGACGACCATCAGCGCGGTGTCCCCGACGGCGTAGAAGGCGGCACAGCCGTGGCTGCCGTACGTCACCGTCTGGCGCAGCGCGCCGCGTGAGGTCGCCTGTGCGGTGCGGCGGGCGAGCCCGAGTCCTGCCGCGGCGAGCGCGGCGAGGCCCTCCGGGTCGATAGTGTCGGCGGTGTCGGCCGCGATCAGCAGTCCGTCCGCCGCCGCGACCGCGGTATCGGTGATACCGGTCACCTGCTCCCGCAGGCCGCGCATCTCCAGCGCGAGGGCTTCGTGATCCATGTACTCAACTCCCGTATTTCTTTTCACAGTTCGGTAGGCGTCTGGTCGGTTCGGTCACTTCGGGGATCCGTTTCGGAGGCGGAAGAAGCCGTTCGGTCTGCGACGGGGGAGGGTGACCGGCTCCGGGGGTTCCGGTGGCGGTGGTGCGGGGGCCGGCGGAGTGCGGCCGTGAATGCCCTCCGGCGGCACGCGGACCGCGATGGGCGCGGGTTCCGGCGGGCATCGCAGGAGGCCCTCGGTGAGCATGCGGGAGACCTCGACCGTGACCGTGTAGACGCCGCGGCCGGTGCGGAAGGCCAGGTCGCGGGCCGTGCGGCGGCCATCCGCGTGGGCGAGCAGGTCGCGGCGGAGTTCGCTGAGCGGGGCGGTGGAGTCCGGTACGGGAAGCGGCCGTTCACGGTCGGGGTGCACGGGATGGGGCAGCGCGGACAGGGCGGTCAGCTTGCGGGCCGCGTCCTCCAGCAGCCGCGCGCAGGGCTCTCCCACGGCGACCGGGGCGGGCGGCTCCACGCCGGCGTCCACGCGCTCGCAGCCCTCGACACGGCCCGCGAGGATCGCGAACACCGCGTCCTGGAGCGCCACCACGCACACCACGGCGAGCTGGGCGGCACCGGCGTACCCGCGGGCGACCAGCCCGGCGGCCGGCCAGCGGGCGCCCCCGCCCTCGCGCACCAGCGCGGCCCACTGCTCGCCGTCCACCCGCCCGGAGCGCAGCAGCAGCGCCTCCGGACCCGGCGCCCCGGGCGACTCCGCGGCGACGATGAGTCCGTGCCGCAGGTGCAGCACGCCGCCCGGCGACCCGGACACGCGCAGGGCACCGGTCCACCCCTCGCGCCCGCAGGCAGCGAGAGCCCGTGCCAGCAGGTCGTGGCCCGACATGACACCCCCCTGTCGCGTACCGCTGAGGGGGGAATGTGTATCAGGCCGAACGCATATTCCGGCCGGAGATTTCCGACCTGTCCCCAGGTGACGGAAGTTGCACCCGGAGCCGGTTCAATTGGCTTTGTTCGGCGCGCATTTGATCGAACGACGAACGCATTTCAGGCGCCCGCGGGCGTCAGGAAGCGGCGCTCTCGGCGCTGTCCACGGGGGCCGCTTCCCCGGTCCCGGCGCCGACCCGGACGGCCTTGTCCTCGATCTCCTCGGGTACGTCCTGCGGGGGCTGTTCGTCGCCGCCGGGAATGTGTTCCGCGGAGTACGCCCGCAGATACGCCACGACCGTGTTCGACACCGCCACCAGCGGCACGGCCACCACCGCACCGCCGATCCCGGCCACCATGCCGCCGGCGGCGACCGACAGGACCACCGCGAGCGGATGGACCCGTACCGCGCGCCCGAGGATGAACGGCTGCAGGATGTGGCCCTCGATCTGCTGGACCGCGAGCACCACGGCGAGCGTCATCACGGCCGTGAACACGCCCTGGGTGACCAGTGCGACGACCACGGCGAGCGCGCCGGAGGCCACCGCGCCGACCAGCGGGATGAAGGAGAACAGGAAGATGAAGACGGCCAGCGGCACGGCCATGGGCACGTCGAGGAAGTAGATGCCCAGGCCGATGAAGATGGCGTCGATCAGGGCGACGAGCACCGTGCCGCGCACGTACGCGGTCAGCGTGCGCCAGGCCCGCGGTCCCGCGCCCGCGATGGCGGGACGCGCCGCCGAGGGCACCAGCTTCAGCGTCCACTCCCAGATGCGCCGGCCGTCGTAGAGCAGGAAGAGGGTCGAGAAGAACGTCAGCAGGATGCCGGTCAGCGCCTCGACCACGACCTGTACGCCCTCGAGGCCCGCGGAGGTGATCTGGTCGGTGTTCGCGCCGACCGCGTCCCGCAGGTTCTTGGCGATCTGGTTGATCTGCTTGTCGGTGACGTGGAAGGGGCTCTTCAGCAGCCAGTTGCGCAGATCGTCGATGCCGCTCTGGATCTGGCTGGAGAGGTTGTCGATGTTCTCCATGACCTGCCAGGTCACGAACCACCCGATCAGGCCCATGACGACGAAGCCGAGGATCGCCGTGAGGGCGGTGGCGGGGCCGCGCGGTACGCCGTGCCGCTTCAGGCGGGCCACGGTCGGCTGGAGCAGGGCCGTGATGAGCAGGGCGACGACGAAGGCGAGGACGACGAGTTGCACGGCGCTGATGACCCGCATCAGCACCCAGACCGTGCCGGCGAGCACCAGCAGCCGCCAGCCGGCCTCCGCCGCGACCCGCATGCCCCACGGCACGGCGTTCGCGGGTTCGGGACGGACGGGCCGGGCGGGGCGCGGAGACGGCGCGTCGGCCGTGCGGTCCGGGGCCGGCTTCGTCCCGTTCTTGCGCGCGGAGGACGGCGTGTCGTCGTCGGCCGACTCTCGTTCGACCTCGGCTCGGCGTTCGTCCAACCGCTCACTCACCTCGGTCAGGCCGGCGCCGATCCGGCCGAGCCACCCTGGCACTCGCGACATGATTCGTCCTCTTCCCCCGTCTGTCCCCACCACTCCCCCCTGGAGTCATTGCGTGTCCGACCGTACATGGCGAAAGCCCCTCCCCCTATGACGGGGAGGGGCTGCGCAAGGTTGAGAGACGGGGCCGCCGGCCCCGGCGGCTCAGTACCAGTGGTTGGCCGACCAGAACGACCAGGCCTCACACGGGCTGCCGTACCGGCTGTTCATGTAGTTCAGGCCCCACTTGATCTGGGTGGCCGGATTCGTCTGCCAGTCGGAGCCGACGGACGAGTACTTGGAGGCGGGCAGCGCCTGGAAGAGTCCGTACGCACCGGAGGAGGCGTTGACCGCGTGGTAGTTCCAGCTGGACTCGTGGTCCACGATGTTGCTGAAGCACTGGAACTGTCCGCTCGGCACCATCTGCCGCGCCATCGCCTGGATGTCGGCGACGGAGTACGAGCTCTGGACGGGGAAGTCGGCCGAGGTGGCCTTGCTGCGACTGGCCGCGGCCTTCGCCGCGGCGCGCTCCTTGGCCTCCTTGGCAGCCTTCTCCGCCGCTTCCTTCTTGGCGATGGCGGTGTCGGCGGCAGCCTTGCGGGCCGCCTCCTCGGCGTCCTTCTTGGCGCTGGCGTCGGCCTGGATCGCCTGGGCGTCGGCCTGCTGCGTCAGCGAGGCGGTCTGCACCTGGGCCTGCTGGCCCGTGGGTATGTCCGCCAGGAGCGTCGCATCGGATGCCGTCGCCTCGGCGTCGTTGGGCTGGGCCGTGCTGCCCGAGGCAACTCCGACAACGCTTCCGACGGCGGTGACCGCGGTGGCCGAGGCCACTGCGAATCCCCGGACCGAAATCCGGCTCACTCGGTTTCCTTCCAGCATCGCCCGCTTCGGTGACCCTGGCGGACGCAATCGTGCCCCCTGACTCTGGCCTCCCAACTGCGGGGTCACGGGAGGCGCGGGCCCGGTGGGCAACTCCCGCGAGGGGAGCGCCACGTGGTGCTCGGGCGGCATACGACGACGCTGTGGAGTTGGTGGTGGTGCATCTGTGGTGCCGTACCGCTGGGGGTACAGGTGTGTCGTATGCGGGGCCTGACAGGAGTGAGACTCTGCCGTAACCCGACACCGGGTGGCAATTCTGAGTTGCGTGTGAAAGCTCACATCCCGTTTGGCCCCTGGGATTTCGAGAAACAGCAACACGCGAAGGCGCCGCCCGGCTAGGCTCACAGCCTTTGCTGGACGGCGCCAACTGACGCGTAACCGGCCCTAATTGGGCCGACGTCGGTGAGACCGGCTAGATCTGCCCGTCTTCGAGCATTTCGGTCACAAGGGCCGCGATCTGGGACCTCTCGGACCTCGTCAGCGTGACATGCGCGAAGAGCGGATGCCCCTTCAGCTTCTCCACCACGGCGACGACTCCGTCGTAGCGACCGACGCGCAGATTGTCCCGCTGTGCCACGTCATGGGTGAGAATCACCCGCGAATTGGCCCCGATCCGGGACAGAACGGTCAGCAGGACGTTCCGTTCCAGCGACTGCGCCTCGTCCACGATCACGAAGGCGTCGTGCAGCGAGCGCCCGCGGATGTGGGTGAGCGGAAGGACCTCGAGCATGCCGCGTGCGGTGACCTCCTCGATGACCTCGCGGCTTGTGACCGCGGACAGCGTGTCGAAGACCGCCTGCGCCCAGGGGCTCATCTTCTCGGCCTCGGAGCCGGGCAGATAGCCGAGTTCCTGCCCGCCGACCGCGTACAGCGGCCGGAAGACCATCACCTTCTGGTGCTGGCGCCGCTCCAGGACGGCTTCCAGCCCCGCGCACAGCGCGAGCGCCGACTTGCCGGTGCCGGCCCGGCCGCCCATGGACACGATCCCGACGTCCGGGTCGAGGAGCAGATCCAGCGCGATCCGCTGCTCGGCGCTGCGGCCCTTGATGCCGAAGGCCTCCCGATCGCCGCGCACCAGGCGGACGTTCCCCTCGGGCGTGACCCGGCCGAGGGCCTTGCCGCGCTCCGACTGGATCGTCAGGCCCGTGTGCACGGGGAGGTCGGACACCTCGGGCACATATACGTGCCCTTCCTCGAAGAGGACGTCCACCTGCTCGCCGGGCAGGGTCACCTCGGACATTCCGGTCCAGCCGGAGGAGTCCGTGATGGCCAGTTCCGCGCGGTACTCCTCGGCGAGGAGACCGACGGACGAGGCCTTGATCCTGAGCGGCAGGTCCTTCGAGACGACGGTGACGTCGAATCCCTCGGCCTGCAGATTGCGGGCGACCGCGAGGATGCGGGAGTCGTTGTCCCCCAGGCGGTAGCCGCTCGGCAGCACGCTGGGGTCCGAGTGATTGAGCTCGACACGGACGGTCCCGCCCAGTTCACCGATCGGGATGGGGGCGTCGAGACGGCCGTGCCGCACCCGGAACTCGTCGAGCAGGCGCAGGGCCTGCCGGGCGAAGTAGCCGAGTTCGGGATGGTGCCGCTTCGCCTCCAGCTCCGTGACCACGACGATGGGGAGCACGACCTCGTGCTCGTCGAAGCGGCTCAGGGCGTTCGGGTCGGCCAGCAGGACGCTGGTGTCGAGAACATAGGTGCGCCGGTCTGGCTTGTGGCGCTTTGTGCTGGTCACCACGGAAGGACGTACCCCCTCGGATGAGGTCGGGGAGCGACGGAGTGGAGCTGGACCGGTCGACGGCCGCGATGCACGGGCCGAAAACCGGCCCTCCGCCTTTTCGTCCGTGCTGTGACCGCACGATCGGGCTGGTGCAAAGGGCCTCCCGGGCGGACGGCCCCGTGCCGTCCGCTGAGATCCGACACCCGTGGTTCGGGTGTCGACCTGCTTGGCTTATGCCCTCGAACAAGCGTCACCATGCCGACATGTATGGCGGCGCGCTGGTGAACTCCTTGTTACTTCCGCCCCAAATGGGGTACTCCCGGCCCGCCCGGGACCCACCGATGCCAGCTGTGGCAAGGCTTGTGTCAGCCGCCGTAACGCCGGTGTCGCGCAGCGTAGTCACGCATGGCGCGCAGGAAGTCGACCTTGCGGAAGGCCGGCCAGAAGACCTCGCAGAAGTAGTACTCGGAGTGCGCGGTCTGCCAGAGCATGAATCCGGACAGGCGCTGCTCACCGCTGGTCCGGATCACCAGGTCGGGGTCGGGCTGGGCGCCGGTGTAGAGGTGCCGCCCGATCATGTCGACGTCGACGGCCTCGGCGAGGTCCTCCATCGAGGTGCCCTTGTCCTGGGCGTCGAGGAGCATGGAGCGCACCGCGTCGGCGATCTCCTGCCGGCCGCCGTACCCGATCGCGACGTTGACCATTATCCCGTCGATGTGGGCGGTGGTCTCCTCCGCCTCCTTCAGCGCGGTCTGCATCTGCGAGGGCAGCAGGTCGGGGGTGCCGACGTGGTGCACGCGCCAGCGGCCGTCCGCCGCGAGGGTCTTCACGACGTCCTCGATGATCCCGAGAAGCGGTCCGAGCTCCTCCTGCGGACGGTCGAAGTTGTCCGTCGACAGCAGCCAGAGGGTGACGACCTCGACGTCCGTCTCGGTGCACCAGCCGAGGAACTCCTCGATCTTCTCGGCGCCCGCCCGGTGACCGTGCACGGTGGTGGAACCCGAGGCCTTCGCCCAGCGACGGTTGCCGTCCATGATGACGCCGATGTGCTTGGGCACCTGAGCGTGGTCCAGGTGGCCCTCCACCCGGCGCGCATACAGCCTGACGAGCAGGCCGCGCAGCTTGTCGCGCAGGTTCACGTGTTTGTCAGCCCCTCCGTGCAGATGCGGTCCCCGCGGCTCGCAGCCTACCCCTGCGGGGCTTGGGCGTGGGATTTGGGATTGCCGGGGCGGGGAGTTGGGGCGCGATGCGTTCGTGGGTCGTCTGGTCCGCCGGCGGGTGCGGGTCGCGTGTGGCCGGTCGCGCAGTTCCCCGCGCCCTTTTGGGGCGGTGCAGTCCTCGGCGCCCCTGGTCGGGACACAAAAACGGGCCGGTCCGTGGGGGGGAGACGGACCGGCCCGAGGGGGGGTTTCCACCATAACCCTTCGTAAGGGCCGGTGGGTGCATCGGCGTGCCACAACTACTCTCCGGAATCGAACGGCGACGGGCCGGTGGCCGCCGTGGGGCCGTCTTGTGGCTGGTTCGTGGCCGGATGGCGGCTGATTTCACAGTTCGGTCGGCGGGCGTGGCGCTGTCCCCCAGGTGGGTGAACCGGGCCGCGGATCCGGACTTGACGCAGGAGAAGGCACCGCGCAGCCCCCTCCACCGCGCGGTGCCGCCGCGCAGCTTTGCTCACGCGAATTACCTGCTCTTGAACTTACGTGACAGTTAGGACAGAGGCGAGCCAACCTTGATAACAATGTGAAAACCCCACCAGACCTGTGAATGTGCGGATGCGACCCGCCCTTGATGCCGCAAATGTCCGGCCCGAGGAGTGGAGAGGGCTCGCCGATGGAGGACAGGATCTGACCTCCATCCGGCCTACGGTCGGTCCATGACCCTGACGATCACATGGGAACAGGCGAGCGCACGGCGGCTGGAGCGGCAGTTCCTGGCCACGCCTGCGAGAAGCGGCACCGCGGTCGCCGACGTCGTCGGCACGATGCTCGGCGCGCATGCGCAGGTGCTGTCCGCGGCGGAGGTGTCGGTGGGGGTACGGACCGCGGACCTGACGCGGGCCGGGGTGCGCGCCGCCCTCTGGGGCGGCCCCTCGCCGGCGTCGCTGGTGAAGATGCACGGGCCGCGCGGGACCGTGCATCTGCTGCCCGCGCGGGAACTGCCCCTGTGGTGCTCGGCGCTGCCCGCGGTGCCGTCCGGTGCGGGACCGTTCGCGCCGGACGTGCGGGTCACCGAGGATCAGGCGCGGCAGATCGTGGCGGCGATCGGGGACGCGCTGGAGGGGGCCTGCCTGACCGTCGACGAGCTGAGCGAGGAGGTCGTCGCCCGTACCGGCTCGTGGGCCGGTGACCGCGTGATGCCCGCCTTCCAGGACCTGTGGCCGCGCTGGCGGCAGGTGATGCACCGGGCCGGCCAGTCCGGCGCCCTCTGCTTCGGCCCGAACCGCGGCCGCAAGGTCACCTACACCCGCCCGCCCCACTTCACGCCGCTGCCGCCCGACGAGGCGGTGCGCGAGCTGGCCCTCCGCCATCTGCGGTCCTACGGTCCCGCCGCGCCGCAGCACTTCGCCAAGTGGCTGGCGGCGCCGGGCGGCTGGGCCACCGCGCTGTTCCGGCAGCTGGCCGGGGCCGGGGAGATCGAGGAGGTCGAGTTCGAGGGGGCGAGGGGATGCTGGATCGTGGCCGGTGACACGGAGTTCCCCGAGGGCCGGGTCCGCGGGGTCCGGCTGCTGCCGTACTTCGACGCCTACGCCATCGCCGCCCAGCCCCGGGAGACCCTGTTCCCGGGCCGCGCCCGGCAGCGGGCGCTGGCCGGCGGGCAGGCCGGCAACTACCCGGTGCTGCTGGTGGACGGCGTGGTGGCAGGGGTGTGGCACCAACACCGCCGGGGCGGCCGTACCACCGTCACGGTGGAACCCCTCGGACCCCTCACGGCGCGACAGGAGAGGCAGCTGTCCGAGCAGGTGGAGCGGGTGGGCGAAGTGCTGGAGGCGCGGCCGGAGTTGGTGATCGGCGAGGTGACGTCCGGCGCGCACGCCTAGGGCCCGGGGAGTGTCCGACCCCCTAGCGGTGATGCAGTTTGCGGGCCTCGAAGAGGTGGCGGGTGCTGTGGGCGACGAAGGGGCCCTCGGCCCCGATCCGGTCGTGCAGGGCACGGAGCCGGTCCTCGTACGCCTCGACCGTGAAGTCCGGGACCATCCAGATCACCTTGCGGAGGAAGTGGACGACGGCGGCGATGTCGTAGAACTCGATGCGGAGCCGTTCGGCGCGCAGGGTGACGATCTCCAGGCCGGCGGCCTCGGCGCCGGCGCGTTCGTGGTCGGGGTGGCGGACGGTGCTCTGCTCGGCCGGGAGGGGGCCGAGGAAGTGCTCGACGAGTTCGAACACGCTGCGGGGGCCCACGTGCTGGGCGAAGTACGTGCCGCCCGGCTCCAGGACGCGGGTGATCTCCGGCCAGTTCGGGGTCACCGGGTGGCGGCTGCCGACCAGGTCGAAGGCGCCGTCCGCGAAGGGCAGCGCCGCGTCCTCGGGCGCGGCGACGACCACGGTGCCGCGCGGGCGGAGCAGGGCGGTGGCCTTGGCGACGTTCGGCGGCCAGCCCTCGGTCGCGGCGGTGAGCGCCGGAGCCTTGGCGGCCCGGCCGAGCGCGAAGTCCAGGACCTCTCCCCCGCCCGTCTGGATGTCCAGCGCGGCGGTGGCCTCGGCGAGCCGGCCGGCCAGGGACACGGCGTACCCCCATGAGGGCCGCTGTTCCGTGGCCCGGCCCTCGAACCAGGAGAAGTCCCAGCCTTCGGTGGGCACGGCAGCGCCCTCGGCCACGAGGTCGTCGAAGCTGCGGGGCGGGTGCTGGGGCATGAGGTGACGGGTCCTTTTCAGAGATGGGGGCGGAGTTGGGCGTACGCGGCCCCGGCCGTCGGCACGTGGCTCGAAGGGCAGGCGCAAGGCGGGGGAAGCAGTTCGCCGTCCGGCCGGTCCTCGTCCGGCTGGTCCGCGTATGGCTGGTCCTCGTCCGGCGCGCCCGGCCCGGTCATGGGACGAGCGGCCTGACCTCTTCCGCCACGAACCGCACGAACCCCTCGGGGTCGGGCTCGTCACCCGTCGGCTGAAGGATCACCGTGTCGGCGCCGGCCTCGGCAAGGCGCTGTACTGCCTTGGCGACGGTGCCGGCGTCCCCGGCGACCCCGAGGTCGGGGGCGGGTTCGAGCCCCTCCTCTGCCTGGGCGGCGCGGAGCCGGGCGGCGGCGTCGGGTCCGGTGGTGGCGAGCAGGTAGACGACGACCTCGTGCGGATCGGCGGACCGCCCGGCCGACTCCCGCCCCTCGTCGACGAGTTGACGCGCCCGGCGTACGCCGTCCGCCGTGGTGGCCGCGGTCAGGACGGTGCCGTCCGCCGCCTCGCCGGACAGCCGCAGCGAACGCGGCCCGGTGGCCCCGGCGAAGACGGGCACGGGAGCGGACGGCGGCCAGTCGAGGCCGACGTCGTCGAGGCGGACGTAGCGTCCGCTGGTGGTGAGCCGCTCGCCGCGCAGCAGGGTGCGCAGGGCGAGGAGGTGCTCCCGCAGCAGGGTCAGCGGCGACTCGACACGCGCCCCGACCTGCCCCATCCAGTCCTGCACGCCGTGCCCGACGCCGACGACGGCGCGCCCGGGGAACATCCGGTGCAGGGTGGCTGTCTCCATGGCGGTCACGGCGACGTTCCGCAGCGGCACGGGCAGCAGGCCGACGCCGACCCGCACCCGCTCGGTCCAGGCGAGGGCGGCCGCGGCGGCCGAGATCCCGCCCTCCAGGAAGCAGTCCTCCCACAGCCAGAGCTCTTCGAGCCCGGCCTGGTCGGCGGCACGAGCGACGGCGCGCAGCCGCTCGGGGGGCAGTTGGGGGCGGAACACGGCACCGAGTCCAGTCATGCGTTCCTTCCTACCCGCGCCGAAACCGGCCGGACAACTGCTTTACGAGGCGCCGCCGCCGCCGGCGTTCGGCACGTAGTGCAGGAACTCCACGCCGTTGCCGAAGGAACGGCTCTCGACGAGCCGGAGGGACGCGCCGATGCCGGGCTCCGGGAAGAGCCGCGTGCCGTGGCCGACGAGGGCCGGATGGACGTAGATCCGGTACTCGTCGACGAGCCCGAGCCGCAGGAACTCCGCGGCGACCCCGGCCCCGCCGAGCCCGAGGTCCCCGTGGGACCGCTCCTTGAGCGCCCTGACCTCCTCGGGGACGACGTCCCGCACGACGGTCGCGTTCCAGTCGGCCCACTCCAGGGTCCGCGAGTACACGACCTTCGGGATCTTCCGCCAGATGCCGGCGAACTCGGCGCCGACGGCGGAGATGTCCGGGTCCGCGTCCGCGGTGGGCCAGTAGCCGGCCATCAGCTCATAGGTGCGGCGGCCGCTCAGCAGGGCGCCGTACTGCCCGATGACCTCGTTGAAGTGCTGGTGCGTCTCCTCGTCGACGCAGTGCCAGCCGATGTCGTGGTCGGGGCCCTCGACATAACCGTCGAGGGAGATGTTCATCATCAACACGATCTTCGACATCGGTCACCCAGCCGTCGTCCGTCCGAATCGGTCGTCGCACACCGTATCCGGAGTCGATCACGAGGCGATCCGGGGGCGAACCGGGGTCGATCAGGAGGCGACCGGGGTCGAACCGGAGTCGGTCAGAAGGCGATCGGGGTCGAACCAGGCTCGATCCGAACGCGCGGCCGATGCCCGCGGTCCGGGCGGTCAGCGCACCGCGAACGCCCCCAGCAGCAGCCCCGTGAACGCCCCGCCCGTCATGAACGGCCCCAGCGGGATCGTCGACTTGCGGCCCGCCCGGCGCAGCACGACCAGCCCGAGGCCGTACACGGCGCCGTAGAGCAGCCCCATGAAGGCACCGGTCAGCAGGATCCCCCAGCCGTACCAGCCGAGGGCCGCGCCCAGCGCGAGGGCCAGCTTCACATCGCCGAAGCCCATGCCGGAGGGGTTGACGAGGAAGAGGACGAGATAGGCGCCGCCCAGGGCCAGGCCGCCGAGCAGGGACGTGGGCCAGGAGCCGCTGCCGCCCGGAAGGAGGGCGGCGACGCCGAGCAGGGCTGCGATCGCGGCGGCCAGCGGCAGGGTCAGGACGTCGGGGAGGCGGTGGACCCGGTGGTCGACGAGCGTCAGCAGGACCGCCACGGGCGTGAGCAGGACCCAGACCGCCGTCTCCGGGTGGAGGCCGCCGGCCGCGGCGAGAGCGGCGCAGACGAGTGCGGTCACGGTGGAGACGGTGAGCGTGCTCGGGCCGTACGTCCCGCACGGGCGGGCCCGCTCCACGGTCGCGCAGCTGGCCCGGCCCACCCAGCCGCCGTACGCACCCGTGATCGGGTGACCGGCGGGGCAGTTCGCGCTCCAGGGCTCGCCCGCCTCGACCGAGAAACGGTGCGCCGCGCGGGGCAGCGCGAGGCCGGCCCCCGCTCCCCACAGAGCGGCCACGACGATCAGGAGTACGCCCACGGCGGGACCCTATGGCGGCGGGGGCGGGTTCGGCATGGGTCCGTGGGCCCATGTAGGGCCCAGTGGTGTGCGGATACGTTCGGGTCTCGCAGTTCTCCTGCGCGCAGGCGTGCACAGGTGGCGGAAACGGGAGGGGGCCTCGGCATGGGGCGGCGTTGGCAGGACGGACGGGGCAGGCTGCTGGTGCGGGATGGTGAACTCGGCGCGCAATCGGTGCCGTTGGAGATCGCCACGTCCTACCGGGCCCGTACGAAAGGGCTGTTGGGCCGGGACTCGGTCGACGGAGCGATCCTGCTCTCCCCCGCCAACAGCATCCACACCTTCCGTATGCGCATCCCCATCGACGTCGCCTACCTCGACCGCGACCTCAATGTCATCGCCGTACGAACGATGAAGCCCTGGCGGCTGGGCCTGCCCCGACCCCGATCCCGGCACGTGCTGGAGGCGGAGGCCGGGGTGATGGCGGGGTGGGGGCTGCGGGCCGGGACTCGGGTGGAGGTGACGGGCGGGGCGTGACGGGCGGGTGCTTGACGGGCGGGTGCTTGACGGGTGGGTGCTTGACGGGCGGGTGCTTGACGGGTGGGTGCTTGACGGATGGGGCGTGAGCAGGCACCGGGGGCTGGCGGCCCGTCGCCGGGGGTTGCCGGCCGGTCTCCGCTAGTTGTCCTTCTCCCAGCGCCGCATGTCCTCCGCGTTGCCGATCCTGATGCCGAAGGTCCAGGTCGGGTCGAAGAACAGCCAGTAACGGGACTCGAGTTCGAGGCCAGGCACTTGAGGACGCCCTCGGCTGGATCGGACCCGCCGTCCGTGAACGAGCGGACGGCGGTGCAGCGCAGCCTCGACCAGCCGTCCCCGAAGAGCTGCTCCCCTCAGGAGGCATGGGCGACCTCGTCGTCCGTCTCCTCCTCCACGGTCTCGAAGAACTCGACCCCGCCGAGCGAGACGGACTCCACGAGCCGCACCGCCAACTGGTCGTACTGCCCCACCGATTCGAGCCGCAGCACCCCCGCGTCGAGCACCACGTGCACGACGAGCGGCTGTGGCCGGAACACGGGGACGGGCACCTCGTCCCGGTCGACGAACCCGGGGACGAGCACGTCTGGCACATGGCGTTGCCGCAGCACGTCCTCGATGCGGTGCCATGCGGTCACCAGGGGATCGTCCTCGGACTCCGGTCCCACCACCAGCGTTCGGTCTCGGAGTGTCCGCCGGGCTCGGTCGACTCGCGGAAGAGGTCGTCGAGCCGGGCCAGAACCGTTCGCAGGCCCTCCGCGTGCTGGTCGTCGACCTCGGTGACGAGCTGCACCAGGTCGTCACGGGCCCGCAGGTCACGCTGGAAGAGGGCCTTGTGGTAGCGCCCGGACGGACCCCACCGGGCCGTGGCCAGGCGCCGGACGAGCCGTTCCCACACGTGCAGGTCGTAGTGGACGCGGCCTTCGACACTGGCCGTCGTGCCCCGCGGATACGTGGCGAGAAAGGCGTCGGACAGAGGCGTCTCGACGCTCTCGTGCTCAATGACCTCGGGGAGGATCTCCACCTTCGCGCCGGGGAGATCGGCCACCTCGTCCTCCACCGCGTCGACCCGGTACGTCGTGTCCTCGTCCGAGTCGATCGTCTCCAGCCGGCACCGCACCGTGCGCCCGTCCGGCGCGGCGACCCAGTATGCGCTGTCCAGGTCGAGGTCCAGGGCAGGATGGAGAACCGAGGTCCCCGTCCGGACCGCGAGCCCTTGAGCAAGGGCCGCCTCGCCGAGGGTGCCTGCCTTCTCGTCGTCGACGTAGATGTCGAGTTCCAGTGCCAGGTCACCGAGTGGCAGCACGCGGTAGGTGCACAGGACCGGTGAGTCCCAGCGCCGCGCTTCCTGGTCTCCGTCCGTGTCGGCGACGTCCACGGCTTCCTCCGCCACGGCCAGCAGCTCCGCCAGGGCACCGCGGAGGGCCGACGGCCCGGGTTCGGCGACGGTGAAGAGATTCGCGATCACTTGTAGGTCCCGTCGTACACCTGCTTGGCCTTTGCCACCTTGTCCGGGTTGTTGACGAACTTCGGATCACGCTGCAATTGCTGCGACTTGCTGAGATCACCCTTGTTCCGCACGATCTCCTTGAGCGCAGCGTATTCAATGCGGTCCATGTCGACCAAGCCGGGCCCGGACTTGGGGAAGACCGTGCCGCTCTCCTCGATGCCGTACTGGCGGCCGTTGATCTCGTACGTGTTCCCGTCCGGCAGGAGCTTGGCGCGGCCCTTCGCGATGCCCTCGATGTCCGCGCGGACCGCGTCCTCGTTCCCGCGCAGGATCACGGTGTTGCGTTCCTTGACCTGGCCGCTGCCCGCTCCGCCGACCGTGTGGCGCTTGTTGGGGAAGCGCAGCGTCTTCCCGGCCGCCGGTCCGGGAACGTCGTCTCCCGCCTGCCACCGGTCAGCCGCCTTGTCGGCCTCGTCGGCCTGCTTGCGCGCCTCCTCGGCCTCCTTCTTGGCGTCCTCGTCGCAGCCGTCCTCGGCGAGGACGACGTACGGGGAGCCGCCGGCGGCCAGGACCGTGGTGCCGGTGCCGGAGGAGCCGGTGAGGGTGCCCCGGCCGGACGGGGCCGTACCGTCGGACGGGGCCGTGCCGTCGTATGAGGCCGTGCCGTCGTATGGGATCCGGCGGCTCGGTGCGGAGATCGTGCAGCCGGACTGCCTGGCCTTCTTCTCCGCCTCCTCCGCCGCGTCGTCGGCCTCCTTGGCCGCCTTCTCCGCGCCGGCCACGTCACCGGCCTTGGCCGCCTTCTTGGCGTCCTCCGCGGCCTTGCCGGCCTTCTCTGCGAGCTTGCCCAGCTTGCCGAGTTTGCCGAGTACGCCGACCTTCTCGACGACCTTTCCGACGTCGTAGCCCGGGATGAAGAGCGAACCGATGTTCCAGACAACGGTCGTGACGGCGCGCGTCTTGTTGCCGCTGTTCCACTGGTCGGCGACGTCCTTGCCGATGAACATGTCGTAGAGGACCGAGCCGCCCGTCTTCAGCGACGCGCCGCCCCAGTCGGTGATCGCGCCGAGGTAGTCGCCCTTGGACCACTTGTCGGCGGCGCCCTTGGAGTTCTCCACCCAGTCGTGGCCGAGCTGCTTGCCGTAGTCCCCGAGGCCGTTGAGCGTGTCGAGGGGGTGCCGGACCATGTCGTAGATCCCGGTCAGGTCGCCCCAGACGCCGTCGACGAAGAGGCCCTGGCCGACCTGCTTGACCTGGTTGCCGGCGCAGCCGAAGAAGGCGCCGAAGCCGGAGAAGCAGCCGTCGTCCTTCTTATTGTCCTTGTTTTCCTTGTTTTCCTTGTTGTCTTTCTTGTCGCCCGTGTCGGTGGGCTGCTGGGCTCCGGGGGCGCCGGTCTGCCGGCCGGGGTCGGCCGTACCGTTCCTGTCCCCCGCCCGGACGTCCGTGTCGCCGCCCGACGGGGCCGGGCAGGCCATGCCGGTGACCTTGCAGACCTGGGCCTGGATGCCACCCGAGATCTGGGTGCCGAGCCCGGTGACCACCAGTGCCGTGACGATCGCGGCGACGATGGCGACGAGACCGGCGTACTCGATCGCGGTCTGCCCCTCGTCCCGGCGCCAGCGGATCATGCGGGCCAGGGAGAACGGGCGGCGCTCAGCGCGGTCCAGTTCGGGAACGTCGTACCAGTGACGGCTCTCCGGGCGGAGCAGGAAGCAGAGGATGAGGACCGGCAGCACGAGCTGCGTTCCGCCGCGGGCCGATCCCGCGACGAGGTTGGCCGCGCCGCTCAGGATCAGCCACACCTGTACGGCGATCAGACCGCGCCGGACCGCGACCCCGCCCTCCCAGCTCCGCCGGGCCAGCCACCAGCCCAGGGTGCCGGGGGCGGCCCCGTAGACGAGAAGCGCGATCACGGCGCCGCCCAGGGCCCCGGCCGACGTCGCCGTGAACAGCAGGCCGAGGCCGCCGACGATCGTCATGCCGAACAGGACGTGGGTGAGCACCAGTGCGGACGCGAGCGGCGTGGGCATGTTCCGGCGCCTGCCGTGTCCTGCCGGCCACACGGCCCCGGACTCCGGCACTCCCCCGATCGACGCCATGACCGCCCCCCTCGACTGGATACTCGGCCGAGGTTAGGAAGAGGCGGTCTGCCCGAGATGGGCCCGTGGACCCAAATCCACGCCCAAAGGACCGAAGGGTTACGGCGATCGGTCGGCGGGGCCGGTCACGGGGATCGGTCGGCGGGGCCGGTCACGGGGATCGGTCGGCGGAGCCGGTCACGGGGATCGGTCGGCGGAGCCAGTCACGGGGATCCCCCCGGCGGGGCCGGTCACGGCCGCGACGGACGCGACCGCCGCGAACAGGACCACCGGCTCCTCCTTGTCCTCGTGGCCGACGCTCGCGGCGATGACGCGGTCGGCGTTGTGCCAGTGGAGAAGGTCGCCGAACCAGCCCTGCCGGACGAGTTCGCGGAGGAGGGGCGGGACGTCGTCGTCCTCGTCGTCGGGGTCCAGGAAGGCGTAGTCCTCCATGGACATCTCCCCGTGCGGGCCCCAACGGGCGTCGAGGGCGGTCGCGAGGTCCTTCAGCTCCGCCTCGAACTCAGCACTGACCCGCATGAGTTCGGCCCAGTCGTCGTCCGGGTCGGCGGAGAAGAAGTCGCGGCTTTCGCGCAGCTTCAGCAGGTGGAAGCCGTCTTCGGGGAGGGGGAGGGTGAGGTGGTCGGCGATGGTCGCAACGTACGTGGATGTGGATGTGGATGTGGATGTGGACGTGGGTGCGGGTGGCGGGGTGGGCTCCGGGGTGTCGTTCACAGCGTCGGCCGGGTGGCGGGGACGGGCAGAGGCTCCAGGGCGCCGCACTCCATGAGGGCCTTTTGGGCGGCGAGCACCGTCTCCGTGGTGGGCGTGCCGCCCGGGGTGTCCGCGAGGTCCAGGACCAGGCCGCCGTGGTCAGCCGGGAGGCGGAGGGCGGGGAAGTCGGCGGGCACGCGGGCGGCGCGGGCTGCGGAGAGGTGGACGGACCAGCCGACGCTGGGGTCGGTGTTTTGCAGGCCGTACGCCTCCTGTACGGCGTCCGACAGATCCCAGTCGAAGACGAGACCGCAGTCCGCGTCCCACACTCCGCCCAGCACGGCCAGCGTCTCGGCGTAGTGGTCCGACAGCGGGGACCGGGACGACGTGGGGGCGCGGAAGAGTTCGAGGGCCGCAGTGAAGGGCGTGTACTCGTCCGTTCCGCCGGCGATCACCTGGGCCCGTACGTAACTGCCGTCCTGCTGGGTGGCGACGAGGTGGGCGGTGTATCCCAGGATGTCGAGGTCGTCCTGGGTGTTCACGGTCCGCAGGGCCATTGCGAAACCGTCGGGGTCGGTCGGCACGTTCGGCACCGGGGCACCCGCACCCGCGTCCTCCTCCCAGCGCCATTCGGCCAGGGCCCCCTGTGACAGGTCCGTCAGCCGCCTCGAGGTCTCGAGCCAGCGCGCGGCCAGTTCCTCCGGCGTCTCGGGACGCGGGCCCCAGGCCACGTTCACGACCACTTCGTTCGGCATACGGGCTACTCCGCTCCTACGTCTGCACCGGGCTGTACTTGTCCTACGTCTGCACCGGGCTGCCTGTTCTACTTCTGCACCGGTGTGTACTTGACGATCACGTTCACACGGGCCTGCCGGAAGGCGCGCTGAGCGGCCTTGGCGACCTTCTCATTGGAGAAGTTCCACTCGATCGGCTTCCCGTTCGCCGCCCGCAACTGGCGCCGCGCCTGCTCGACGAACTTGTCCGCCTGCTTCTTGACCAAAGTGCCGTCCTGCGCGACCTGCTTGCCGTAGCCGAACTTCGCCTCGACGTAAGTCTGCCGTGCCGAGTCCCAGCCGTCGAAGTCAACGGCCCGGCCGGTCTGTGGGTCCTTGACCGAGTACTCCTTGCCGCGCTTCACCTTGGAGATCTGCTCCTGGTAACGCATCCAGCGTTCTTGTTTCGGCCAGTAAGCCACCGACTTCTTGGACTTCCAGGCGCCGTCGCCGGCGTCCTTGAAGCCCGCACGCGGATTCTTCAGATCCTTGTACCAGGACGGCTTCTTCCACTTGGCGACCTGTTTGCGGCTGGCCTCCTTCTGCGCCGCCTTCTCCGCCTCAGCGGCCTCGTCGGCCTGCTTGCGCGCCTCCTCGGCCTGCTTCTTCGCGTCCTCGTCGCAGCCGCCTTCGGCGAGGACGACGTAGGCGGAGCCGCCGGCTGCGAGGACGGTGGTGCCGGTGCCGGAGGAGCCGGTGAAGGTGCTGCCGGTGAAGGTTGTGCCGGTGAAGGTGCTGCCGCCGGCCGGCGCGGTGTCGTCGTACGGCGTCCTGACGTAGGGGGCGGAGACGGTGCAGCCGGCCTCCCGGGCCTTCTTCTCCGCCTCGTCGGCCGCGGCGTCGGCGTCCTTCGCCGCCTTCTCGGCCGCCTCGGCGTCGCCCGCCTTGGCGGCCTTCTTTGCGTCCTCCGCCGCCTTGCCCGCCTTCTCGGACAGCTTTCCCAGCCTGCCGAGCTTCCCGAGCTTGCCAAGCTTGCCGATCTTCTCGCCGACCTTGGCCTCGCCGTAGCCGGGGATGAAGAGGGAACCGACGTTCCAAATGACCGTGGTGACGGCGCGGGTCTTGTTCCCACTGTTCCACTGGTCACGGACGTCGTCCCCGATGAACATGTCGTCGAGGATCTTGCCGCCCGAGTTCACGGTGGCGCCGCCCCAGTCGGTGAGGGCGTCCCAATAGTGCCCCTCGGACCACTTCTTACCGGCGTCCTTGGCGTCCTGCGACCACTGGTCGGCGATCGAACTGCCGTAGTCCTTCAAGCCTTTCAGGGTGTCGAGCGGATGCCGAACGATGTCGTAGACCCCGGTGACGTCACCCCACACCCCATCGACGAACAGCCCCTGCCCGACCTGCTTGACCTGATTCCCAGCACAACCGAAGAAGGCTCCGACCCCGGAGAAACAGCCGCCGTCGTCCTTCTTGCCGCCACTGTCGTCCTGCGCGGCCTGCTCGTCGCCCTCCCAGCCGGGCTCACCTTCGGCGGCGGCGTCTTTGTCGTCGTCGCTTTCGTCTACGGCGGTTTCGTCTCCAGGGGTTTCGTCTCCGGCGGTTTGGTCTACGTCGTTGGAGTGAGGGTTGGAGCGGGAGTCGGCGGAGGATCCGGGGTGGTCGCTGCTCTTGTCACGGCTGTTGCTCGTTCCGGCCCGGTCATCCGTACCGTCACCCGAAGGGGCAGGGCACGCGGTGCCGGTGACCTTGCAGATCTGCGACTGGATGCCGCCGTAGATCTGCGTGCCGAGCCCGCTGACCAGCAGGGCGACGATGATGGCGGCGACAACGGCGATCAGACCGGCGTACTCCACCGCGGTCTGCCCCTCGTCCCGATGCCAACGGATCATCCGGGCCAGCGAGAACGGCCGCCGCTCGGGCCGCTCGTAATCGGGCAGCCGGTACCAGGCGCGGCTCTCGGGACGGAACAGGAACAGCAGAATGAGGACGGGCAGAAGGAGTTGGGCGAACCCCTTGGGCGAGCCTTGAAGAATGTTGCCGACCGAGGCGAGGACGAGCCAGATCTGCATGGCGACCAGTCCGCCCCAGACCCGCGCCCCGCCTTCCCAACTCCGCCGGGCCAGCCACCAGCCGAGGGCACCCGGTGCGGCCGCGTAGACGAACAGCGCGAGCATCTCGCCGTCAAAGGCGTCGGCCGACGTCGCGGTCAGCAGCAGACCGAGGCCGCCGAAGACCGTCGCCGCGAACAACACATGCACTAGCACGAGCGCGGACGAAAGCGGACCGGGCATAACCGCCCGCCGCCCCCCACCCGCCCCATACACCGGGACTCCCCCGCTCGAGGCCATGCCCCGCCCCCTCTCAACCCCCCACGCGGGGAGCTGAGTTCACTCGCCTTCGGGCGACTTCACCCCGACCCCGCGCCAACAGCGCACGACAGGGTCCGACGGTAGGGAGGTGTCGCCTGGGCGACATGGGCCTGCGGGCCCAAATCGGTGCCCAATCAGCGCTGGAGCGTGGGCTCGGCGAAGATGCCGCCCAGGGGTCACAGCTCAGTGACGTCCCGGGGTGAGCTGTCCTGTGCCCGCGAATGCGCCTACTGACGAAGTGGGCGGCAACTCAGTTCGTCTGCCTTTGGGCCAGAGGAGATTCGAAGCTGGTGAGTTCGGCGATCTGCCGGAGGATCGCGCGGTATTCGGCGCGTCGCTCCACTGCCGTGGTAGTCAGCATGAGCACCGCCATGCGCCTGCAATCCGGGTGCGGAAGGTAAGCGTGGATCTGGAGCAGTGGAGTCGAGGGAAGACCGGATTCGTGTGCAGGCGTCCGTACAGTCTCGCCTATCGATGCGGGCCCACTGGCCAGATCCACGTACTCGACGTGAGAGTACTGCTTCGCCGTCGCCACTGCCCGTGCCGAACTCGCTGATGGCGGGGACCAGGCAATATCACGCCATGACACGGTGAAGAGGGAGTGCAAGGTTCTGCCACTCCCATCCCCCATGTCGTCGCGATGCACCCCAAGCGAGCAATGCACGGTGCCCACCTCGCGCAGGGCGTGGAGGAGCTGCTGCCCCGAGGCAAGCTGAGCGATGAACTGTTGACGCGTGACGCCGTCGGGAATGGCTTCCACCAGTGGAGCAATCGCCTCCGTGAGCCGGTTCGCCTCAGGAGACATGGGAGGAGCGAGCAGAACGTCAAGCGGCACTTCGGTGAAGCCGCCAGGAACGGCAAACCAGATGCCGGTACTTGTGTCATGGACGGATTCGTCGACGACGATACGAGGCTGCATGTCTGTGGGGTTCCGTTGTTGTCGAGCGCGTCACGAACGAGCCGGCCGGACCCCGGCGCGGCGACCACGTGCGATGTCCTCGGTAGTCGCTCCCCAATCGGCTACGGTACGGCTCCCTCCGTCTGAGCCCATCTGCTGACGAAGAAAGCGCAAGCGCTGCGGCATCGGGCCGCCGGACCCTGACGCAGCGAGCACGCCGATGAATCGAGAGTCCCCGGCGAACCACACGACGCCGATCTGAGCTTTGAGGTCGGGGGTCGCACGAGGCGCCATGCGTCGGCTCCACCAGCCGACACCCCAATGCCGAGAGAACACCATGGGCAGACGCTCCTCCGGCCGAGCCGGATTCGGGAACTCGAACCAGCCGAACTGCCTGCCCACGACGTCGGTTCGCTTGGCGAGGCCGTAGGGGACGTCGTGGGACAATTGCCATGAATAAACGCGCAGGACCCGCCTCATCCGAAAGAGGGCGGAAATAATGAAGAGCTGCAGGAATGCTCGGTAGAAGCTGTACACCAGGAACGGGACTACGACGACTGCATACCCGGGCCCCAGGAATACCGACAGGACAGCCAGCAATGCGAACCACGCGGCAATCCAGGCAACGAGAGCGAACGCGTTCATTGTCAATTGCTTGAACCAGGCGCGCCGGGTCAGTGAGTGCTCCCAGGCTACGGGGTGGTCTGTGGGGTTCATGTGCAGTCTCTTGTCCTTTGGGTCAGAACGCGTGCCGCGCGAGGTCGATCATCGCGCCACCGTCCAGGATGGTCCTCACGCCGTCGATTCCAGTAGCACTGTCGGTGACGTTGTCGTTGTCCAGTTGGTCTACCGCATTGGAGATCAGGCCATACCCAGCTGTTACGACACCGACCGAAGCCGATGTGATCTCCACGATCTCGCCCACCCGCGCCGAGTCACGCGCTCCGCGCACCACGAGGTCCAAAGCCGGATTCCCGACACGCGAAATCGCCTTGGCCTGACTCATCGTTTCGCTCCCGAACACCGTGAGGGCCCTTCCCAGCGTGACCGTCTCTTCACCGGCCCGCAGGGCGTTCACCGCTCCGCGGGCTCCCATACCCACAGCCCCCAGACCCGGAACCGCCCCCAGGGCGTCGCCACCAAGGCCTACGACGTTGCCCCAGAAATCGGAGTCGAACTCACCTTTGGTGAAGCCGTCTTTCAAGGATGCGAGCACTTCGGAGTCGGACAGCCGCATGGTGAGCGCGGTCGCGCTCAACGCCGCCGCCGAGAGCAGCAGAACGGCTGCGGCCACACCACCCGTCGCCACGAACAGCGCTACGAGGCCGATGACACCCGCGGTGAAACTCAGGATGTCGGGCAGGTTCTCGGTGAACCAATCGGCACATTCATCAAGCCAACCCGGTTCGTGCGGCGCCAACTTCCTCGTCGCATCGCGGATCTTGTCTGCTCGGTGATGCGCCTTCTCCTCGTGCTCCTCGGCCAGCTTCTTCGCCTTGCCGATGATCTTGTCGAGGTCGGCCTGCGCCTCTTCCACAGCCGTGTTCGCGTGGATCAGCGACTTATGGGCAGCACTTTGGTGAGCGCCCTTCTTGTCGAGATCACGGTCGTTCTTCGCACTGGCCTGGCGTCCCTTCGCTGCGTCCAGAACGGCCTGGGCATCCTTCGCGTCACTCTCCAGGCTCTTGGCGCGACGCTGGAAGTCGTCGAATTCACCATCCCAACGGTCAAGTTGGCGAGCTGCCTTGCGGATGGAGTGTGCGGCGTTCTTGAGATTCAGAGACAGTGGACCATCTTCCAATTGCCCCCGAAAGGCGACGGCTGCGTCGCCTTTCCAATAACTGCCCTGCAACAGCTTGGTGACCAGGCCATGGGTCTCTTCCAAGACCTTGGCGCAGGTCGAAAGCTTCTTGTGCAAGTCACGGATGGTGTCCGTACTTCCCGGCACCGGATTGAAACCCAGATGGGGGTAGTCCGGGTTCGGGATCCTTGGGGCGGACTTCAGACCTTGAGGCTTACTGAGATCTGAATGGGACTGCGGATCGGGAGCAGCACCTGCCTGCTCGACGCCAGGAGCGTAGGTCATTTCGAACCCCCGGGCTTGCCCTTGCCCTTCTCAGCCTTCTTCAGCGCTTCCTCAAGTGCCTTGTCCACCTCTTGGTAACTGTCCTTACTCTTGCCGATGATCTCGGCGAGGTCGTCAGTCTGCTCACCGATCTGCTCGGTGCCGCACTTCCAGTCCTTCTGGAATTCTTCGCACGCAGAGTCGAGATCATCTGTTCCGAGCCCGGTCACGGTCGCATCGCTCAGCGCTTTGCGCAGCCCGTTGAGCGACTTGCTCGACTTCTCTAGGAGTTTCATGAAGTGCGCAAGTTCGTCACCGTCAACGGCGAGCCGCTCCGCCATGCACTTGTCCTCTCTCCCCGGGCCATGCTGCCGCCCAGGTCAGCGGTTGACGGCCTGAATCTCCTGCACTGCCATGGCCTTTGTGGTCTCGAAGGTGCCATCCGGCAGATCGCCCTTGGCGCCGCCGGAGCCTTCCCACGAGATCTGCCAGGTGATCGACGCCTTCAACTGGTACGGCTGCGCGCCGCGGGCACGCAGATAGGTGACACCACACGGCGGGGACTTGTACGCGTCGCCCTTGGTGTACGGCGTGCCGATAGATCCGTCGGCATTGATCGCGCAGTCGCCGGAGGAGGGAGAGGTCTCGGAGTCGCTCGTGCCCGGGTCTACATGCAGGGCTACCGGCTTCGCCGTTGTCTCCGCCCAGACTCCGGCTTCCGGCAACTCCGCGCGGACCGTGACCTCGTTGAACTTGGCCTTGTCCAGCCACACCCATGTAGGCGCGTTCACCGTTGACTTGATGGCAGGCTTCAGCTCGATCCGAGTCTGCGGAACGTTGATCTTGTCGTAGGCGTAGGCGGCGAGGACGTCAGGGGTGGGGGCGTGCTTGTCCTCGGGGAGGGTCTTGGCGTTCTGCCAGAACAGAGTGCGTTCGCAGTCATACGACTCGACGTCGTTGGCGCGGTTCTTGTTGATCACCCCGCGCCAGAACATGCCGTCCTTGCCAAGGTTGTAGTCCTTGAAGCCCGCCCCGCTGCTGTTCTCCGCCTTGCCCTTCTCATAGTGGTCCAACATCAGTTGCTCGCCCCAGCTGAGCGTCGGTGTGACAGGCACCAGATCCGCATTGGGGTTCTTCTTGAGCCGATCCACGGCTCCCTTGAGCTGCTGGGGGGATGCGACCGGCTCGTACCAGCACGCCGGCGGCTGCCAGTTGGGGTCCACCGGGGCGAGCGGCTTGGTGGAGCTGCGCGCGGTGCTGCCGCCGGACTGCGTGACCTTGATGTGGGTGGTGGTGGCCGATGCAGTCAGGGTGTTACCGGACGCACTGCCGGAGGAGCCAGAAGACGTCTTGTTGTCCTCGTTCCCGATGGCGCCATAGGCAGCTGTCGTGGACAGAGCCAGCGTGCAGCACGACGCTGCCAGCAGCGAACTCGCCCTCGCTGCCAAGTTCATCGGCTGCACGCTCCCGGCACCACGTTCACAGACGTGAGCTTCCATACCCCCTGTGAGGTCTTGTCCAGCCTGGTCCGGTACTGAATCACGTTCTCCGGCTTGTCCGGAGTCTTGACGATCTTCCCCGTCTTCCGGTCCTTCGTGGACGCCTGGCGCTCGTCGACGCAGTAGAAGAGAGCACCGGAGCCGCTGTCGCTGATGAGAACCTTGGGGTTGAAGACCGAGACCTTGCCGATCAGGGTTTCATCGTCATCGACGAACTGCTTGATCCACTTGTGGGCGCTCGGCAGGGTGGCTTCCGAGTTGTAGAAGGCGACCGCTTCGGAGTTCACGTCAGCCTCGATGACCGCCGCGTACTCCGACCGCAGTTCCTCACGGCCGTCATTCAGGATCGCCTGAAGCTTCGGATCACTGTTCGTCCAGTTCTCGAAGTCCGCCTGGAACTCCTTGGGCAGCGTGATCTCCGGTCGCTTGACGCCGTCTCGCGAGGCGGAAGCGGAAGGGCTCGGCGATGACGCTCCGCCGGCGGTGCCGGCGCCCTTGATGTCGTCCGAGGACGAGTCGCCGCCCCCTCCCGAGCCGCAGGCGGTCAGCAGTAGGGCCGCGGATGCGGTGAGCGCGGCGATGGTGAGCCGGGCGGGGCGGTTCACTGTGGACTCCCGTTGATGTGGGGGGGTAACTCAAGCGAACCAAACGCTAGCCGTGGGGCACTTGTTGGCACCAATCGGGATCTTGTCGACCTGCGATGAACCGGCCGCCGATTTGGTGAGGTTTGGGCGATTGTGCAGCACTCCATGTGACTGGTCGACACGCCCTGGGTGACCGATGGCGCAGCCATGGACCATGACCAGCCATCCATCGCAGTGAACTTGATTTGCCTGTGCGCGCTTCACCCCAAGTCGGGGGTCACTTGGCAGCCGAGAGTTGTCGACCAGCATTCGCTTCACCGGGGGCAACCACCTGCGACCCCACTTCGGGCGCGCGCTCGAGCGCTGGGTCGATGCCCAACTCGCCGCCGCGCAGCCTGATCACAAGGTCAGGACGCGCGGGGCGACCCGGCGCGTGGGCCGGCCCTGTCCCCACGCGCCGGACATCCCGCGGGCTACCGGGCCAACGAGGTTCCTTCCACCGGGCCACGCGGTGGGCGCCCAGCCAGGAAGATCACCGCTTGCCCATCTCGGCGGTGTGGTGACAGTCGCAGTCGCAGCGGCGCGCCAGTAGGAGCCTGCTGTGCGGCAGCGGTATGTCCCGGAGTTGGCGGCACGCGCCGTGCACGTCCTCGTATCCGGACTGCCGGGCCAGGGCGCACTCCGCCGAGAGCGCCCATGCGTCCACCGCGCCTTGCGCGTTCACCGTTCACCTTCGTAGCCGGTCGACACCTCCCGTTCATCCGGCGGCGGGAAGTGCGAGGCGCACGCCTGGCAGGCGTACACGGTGAAGCCCGGACCCGAATTCTGGTGCACCACGCACACCACGACCGGGGTTTCGGTGGTCATGTGGCAGCGCACGCACATCCGCACCGGTGGACGTGGCCTCGCCCGACCGCCCCTGGGTGGCCCAGGCTCCGAACCCCCGTTCTCCATCACGCCGCCCTCTCCGCTGCACCAACCACGTGCCGGTCGAGGTCGATGCCGAAGTCCGCTGCCAGGACCAAGGTGATCCGGCGTCGCCGGGCACGCTCCCGCTCACGATCCCGTTCGGCAGCCAGCACGTACGGGCGCGCCAACGCGGAGGCGCGACCGTCCAGCGGCTCGGGCAGCCCGTACGGGGAGCGGTGGGCGGGAAGCGGTACGGCTACCTGGCAGGGCGCGCCCGGAGCGCAGGCGGGGGTCGGTGCGGCGGGGCGTGGGTGCGCTCGCCGGGTACCGGTGCCGGGCGCCAGCAGAGCCAACACCCTGCACAGCAACGCGTGGATAATGCTCACTGTCGTCAACCTCCATGCGGTTGGTGGCCGTGCCCCCGGACGGCTCCACCCGTCGCGGGGGTCTACTGCTCCAAACTGTAGGGCAACCTGGTACGTCCTGGTACGTCTTCTCACGTAAGAGGTCGTCCTATGCGGACCTGGGTTGACCTTTTACGCTCCGAGGCATGATAAAGATCGACCGGGAGAGCATCACCCCGATGTACGTGCAGCTGGCATCGGCCCTGCGCGAGCGGATCCGCCGTGGCGAGATCCCGGTCGGCCGCCGCATTCCGTCCCAGTACGAGTTGGAGCAGGAGACGGGAGGCTCGGTCAGTCGGCGCACCATCAAGTCCGCCGTCGAGCTGCTGCAAGCCGAAGGTGTTGTTCAGGGGGTCCAGGGCAAGGGCGTGTTCGTCATCGCCATGCCCAGCGACACTGCCGAGAACGACGGGACTGACACCTGACAGCCCGCGTAAGAAGGGGCCTGCCCCTCGCCCGTGACGGCGTGGGACAAGCCCCGGTGGTTTCCCATGCGTCTTACGACCTGCGTCAGTTGCCGTTCTCGCCCCGCGGGAACGTGACCTCCACCCGCCTGTTCTTCTTACGGCCCTCCTCCGTGGAGTTGTCGGCGATGGGGTACTGCTCGCCGTAGCCGCGTACCTCGAAGGTGATGTTCGGGTCGTTGAGTTGCTGGTCCAGGACGTCCTGGACGGCGTTGGCGCGTTGCCTGGAAAGGACGTCGCCGTGGGCGGAGGAGCCGAGGTTGTCGGTGAAGCCGAAGACGCGGACCTTGGTCGCCTTCTGGTTCTTGACCTCGTCGGCGATCGTCGCGATGCGGGACTTCGCCTCGCCGCTCAGCTTCGCGCTGTCCTTGCTGAAGAGGACCTCGGCCTGGAGCGCGAACGTGACGTCGGTGTTGGTGTCTTCGCGGCGTTCGGTGCCGCTCTGGTCCTCCACGACGGACTTGATGTCGAGGACTTTCGGAGAGGCCAGAGTCGCGCCCTCGGGGAGCTTCAGGTCCGGGTCGTTGGGGTCGACCTTGACGGGAGCGGAGGCGGACGCCTCGGTGCCCGGCGGGGTGCTCGGGCTTTCGTCGGCGTGGGCCGTCACCGCGCCGTAGAGATTCGCGGCGACCATGACTGTCGCGGCGGTGATGACCATCGCGAGGCGCGGTGGCGTCGCTCGGGTACGGGTACGGGTCATGGCCGGCCTCACGCGGAGATCTTGACGCTGGCGGTGGAGAACGTCGGCAGTTGGAAGTCCACCTCGGTCGTGCTCGCCGGAGGCGCGGGGAACTGCATGAAGACGGAGACGGTTCCTCCCGCCTTCACGTCCTGGACGCCGGTCGTGGTGAGCGGACGCCCGTCCGTGTCCCGGAGCACGTAGTAGCGTTTCTTCCCCTTCGTGTCGACAAGGGTGGCTCCACCGAAGGACTGGCCGTTCTTCATGATCTCGGTCTCGTTGCCGGTGAGCTGAGAAGAGAGGACCGCCGCCTCGCTTCCGTCGTTCTTGAGCTCACCGTTGATGGTGAGGAATCCGCCGGAGTCCCGCTTGGCCGACGTGATTTTCAAGGTGAGCCCGTCGGGCCCCTTGAGCTCGGCCAAGGGTTCTTCCGACTGCCCTTGCTGAGCACTCGGCTTGGATCCACCGTCCTTGGAGGCAGAAGCCGATGTGTCCGGCTTCTTGTCGTCGCCTCCGCCACCGCAACCGGCCACACCGAGGGCCAGACCGGCCGCAACAGTCAACGCGACCATCCCCCTGCGGGCCTTCGTAGTGAACCGAATGCTCATGCCTGTTCGTCCTTCTTCACTCGTCGTTCGCTGATGGATCGGCCAGATGGACGTCGAAAAGGTCCTCGGGTCCGGGCAGATCGGTGAGGTGCTTCGGGTCCAGGTCCCAGTCCCTGTCCTTGCAGGAGAGCCGCGGCAGCACGTCTGCGCCGGCGTCCCTCGCCAGGGGCTTGAACGTGCAGAGCGGTTCGATCACGGCAGTGGCACTCGCATGCGCGTGCTGGTTCTCCGTGCCAGGGACGATGGATTCCCCAACAGGCTTGTTAGCTTGCACATAAACCGTGTAGCTCAAGGGCACCGTCGTCGTCCCGCAAGGCGGGATCAAGGTCGCGTCGTTCTGCGACGCGAGCTGCCCCGCGCGTCCGCAGCCGTTGAACATCGCTCCGTCGCCGTTGAAGATGCCTTGCCACTTGGTCGGGTCGCGTACGTTCTCCACCCACACGCCGGCAAGTTGATCCCGGGTCTCCTGGGCCGCCGCGAGGGCCGCCGCGTCGGCGGCCGTCTGGGCACCGTTCCGATTCGCCGCGGCCTGGCCGACCGCGAAGTAGGCGAACGCAAGGAAGAGCAGGCCCCCCACCACCGTGATGTAGATGGGGAAGGCCTGCCCTGCATCGCCGTACCGACGAGGTCGGATCAAGGGGCGACCTTGGTGATCTGCGCCTTGATCTTGTCGAGGATCGTCTTGCCGACATCCGTGCCCGTGATGGCCAGAACGATCGCCACGACCACCGCGATGATGCCCAGGTACTCGACCGCGGTCTGGCCCTTGTCGCCCGCTCGGCGCCGAACCGCCTCGACCGTGGTGTTCTTCCAGTTGTTCACACGCACCTGGGTCGCAACGGCGGTCTTCAGCATCAGGTCGCTCATGGTGTTCCCCTCCGGGTTCGGCCGGCCGTGTACCGGCCGACTCCTGCGTCTCTGTGCCTTTCGCGTAACCGGCTTCCTCCTTGCCGGTGCCGCTTTCGACACGAGAAACGTACGGCGGAACACCCCGCCCGACGGAGGGTCCCAGGGCCCAATCGCGGGCCCAATCCGAGGCCCAACCACCGCGCTGGGACGACACGTTCGTCGGCTGGGTCCGCAGGCCCAGGTCACCACTCCCCCGCACCTTCACCGCAGGTCACCCCACCCCTCGGCCCGAACCGGGCGCCGTGCCCAGCCACTTGGCGGCCGCTTCCGAGCGGCTGGTGCTGTGGAGTTTGGCGAAGATGCGGTTGATGTGGTTCTTGACCGTCTTCTCGCTGATGAAGCAGGTGGCGGCGATCTGCTGGTTGTTCATGCCGGACGCGATGTGGTCCATGATCTCCGCCTCCCTCGTGCTCAGTTGGAACCGTGACCTGTCCGGAGCGGCCGGGCGGCCACTCGACCATCCAGACGACGACTGTCCCACATCCGGTTGCATTTGCGAAAGGTTTTCTGCGGAAACACCGGGAACGGGGGGCCGATGGGTGTCGAAATGGCCTGGTAGAGCTGGCACTTCGGCTTGGAGATACGGGGGCCTCGCCGATGTATTTCCGTATGCAGTCGCATCGGCCTGGCCCAGACCCTCGGGGAGGGGCACTCCTCCGACGGGGTTCTGGCCCTGGCGGAGTTGCGCCAGCAGTGCTCCCGCCGCCGTCGGGGTGAAGTGGGGCCGGCCTTCCTTGATGTCCCGGATCGCCGCGACCAGTTGGTCGGCGGTGAACTCTCCGTGCACCAGGTAGCCGCCGGCGCCTCGGCGCAGGGCCTCCTGGACGATTTCCGACTCCCTGCTGTACGTGAGCATCACGACCGGGGCGATGTGCACGAGGTACGGGAGTGCCGAGATGCCGTCCACGCCCGGCATGCGGACGTCCAGGAGGACGACGTCGGGGCGGTGCTGGAGCGCGGCTTCGTATGCCTGGCGGCCGTCCGCCGCCTCCGCCGCGACCGTGATGTCGGAGCGGCCGGAGAGGAGGGCCGTGAGGCCCGCGCGGACCACCGGGTTGTCGTCCGCCACCACGACCTTGAGCGGTGCGGGTGGGGGGAACGCCTCGAACGGGCTCTTGGGCGGCGGCTCCTGGGAGCCGGGGTGGGGATTCGTCGGGTCCGGCATGGGGAGTTGGCCTCCTCTCTTCTGCGAGGGTTCGTGGGGGGATGGATACGGCGTGCTCATGCGGGTGAGGGCGACGGCGCCGCGGTCAGGGCCGCGAGTGGGAGTTCCAGGCGGACCTCCGTGCCCTTGGGATGGCCGCCGCGGCCGATGCGGATGCGGGCGCCGACCGATGCGGCACGCTCGACCATTCCGACCAGGCCGAAGTGGCCCGCACGGCGCAGTTGTTCGAGGCTCGTGCCGGAGGGCAGGCCGCGGCCGTCGTCGTAGACGCTGATGCGGAGCAGGTCGCCGTGGACGCCCGCGCTGACGTCGATGCGGGTCGGGCCCGCGTGGCGATGTGCGTTCTCCATCGCTTCCGAGGCGATCGTCAGGAGCTGGCGGGCCACGGCCGGTGGCACGGGCGGGACGGTGTGTTCGCCGGTGGGGCGGTACACGGCCGGGAGGCGGGTGCGGGTGCTGAAGTCCCGCGTGCGGGCGGCCAGTTCGACGAGCACGTCGGTGGCGTGCTCAGGGTCCGATTCGCGGCGCAGGTCGGCCAGGAGTTCGCGGGATTCGGCCGCTGCCCTGCGGGCCGAGCGGGCGACCAGTTCAGCCTGCTGCTTGACGAGTTTCGCGTCCATGTGCGGTGCGCCCGCGGATCCGGCGAGGCCGTCCGCGGCAAGCGCCACGCCGTGCAGGGTCTTGGCCACCGAGTCGTGCATCTCGCGGGCCAGGCGGGCCCGTTCGGCGCTGACCGCCTCCGTGACCGCGAGGCGCGCCTGAACGGTGGTGAGGGCCTGGGTCGCCGCGCCGAAGCGGAGCATCAGGTTGCGCAGTGTCGAGCCGCCCGCGCCCGCGATCACGCAGAGGCCGGGCAGGAGCAGGGACTCCGCGGGAGCCGCGTGCAGGTCCTTCGTGGCCGCGTAGACCAGGAAGAGGATCACGGACTGGAGGGAGGCGAACACCGCCGCGCCACGCCAGCCGTAGACGATGCCGGCCAGGAGCGGGGTGCAGACGCTGACGTAGGCAAGGGTGGTGTCCGGGCCCGCGGAGATCAGGAGCAGGGAGCCGAAGAGGGTGTCCACCGCGAGGAGTGTGGGGTGGCGCAGGAGGAGGGGGCCGAAGCGTTCCCAGTCCCTGAAGAGGACGTAGGAGCCCATGAAGGTGACTACGACCGCTGCGCCTACGAGGCGGGTGGCCAGGCCCGGGGAGGCGTTGACGAGGGCGGCGGGGGCGGCCAGGGCGATCATGGCCAGGCGGAAGCCGAATACCTGGCGGCACATGGCCTGGAGGGCGTTGACCTGGATCGGGATGGTCGCGTTGCCGGGTGCGGGCTGTTGGGTGGGCACCCGGCCTTCGGCCGGGTTTGGGTTCACACCCGCACCCCCCGTGCTGCTTTCGTCGTCGACTGCCGGTGGCCCCTGTGAGGGTCCCGCACCATCGGCGACTGCCGGCAGTCTCTCCGCCACAACAGCGCCCGCCGCTGCCACCGGCCCCACACCCCGCGGATCCGGCTGCGCCGGCACCCCCGCCAGCCGCATCCCCGCCGGTTCCCAACCCGGCGGCAGTGCCGGTGTCACCGACGTCACCGGGATGTCGGGGGCGCCCGTGCGGACGTGGGGCGGGAGGACCGTGCCTGCGGGCGGGGTGGTGATCTCCGGGGTTTTCGGGCGCCGTCGCAGCAGGCCCGTGCGTTCGCTCGTCGTCGCCATGTCCGTCGTCACCCCGTCCTACTTGCCCGTGAGGGAGCCGAAGTCGGTGCCGGAGCCGAGGATCAGGCCGGCGCCGAGGAGGATCATGGTGGCCGGGACCATGAAGGTGGTGATCATCATGGTGGCCTTGGGGACCGCGCGGGCCGCCTTGCGGCGGGCGTTCTGCGCGTCCGTGCGGCGCATGTCCTTCGCCAGGGACACCAGGGTGTCGACGATCGGCGCGCCGAGTTCCTCGCCCTGCTGGAGCGCGGTCACGAACATCGCGACCTGCTCGGAGTCGTTGCGGCGGCGCAGTTCGGCGAAGGCCTGGCGGCGGCTCATGCCGAGGTCCATCTGGCGCAGGGTGATGCGGAGTTCGTCCGCCCACGGGCCCTCGTACTTCGACGCCACCCGGTCCAGGGCCTGGCGGAATCCGAGGCCGGCGCTGACGACGACCGCGAGGACGTCCAGGAAGTCCGGCAGCGTGCGCTCGATGACGTCCCTGCGGACGCGGATCGCCGCCCAGATGCCGACCTCCGTCCAGAACGCGCCGAAGGCGAACAGGATGACGGCCACGATGAGGTTGCCCTTCATCAGGAACACCAGGCCGCCGACGCCGCCGAGGAAGCCGTAGACCGCGCGGCGGGCCGCGTAGCGGTCGATGGTCAGGCCCCCCGGGTTGCCCGCGAGGTCGATCTTGCGGCGGTACCGGGCCACCATCTTGGGGCCCATCAGCCGCAGGACCGCCGGCGCGTACCGCATGCCGAGGCGGTCGACGAGCGAGTCGACCGCGCCGGTGCGGGTGGAGCCGACCTCCAGGGCCAGCGCGAGGTCTCCGGGAAGTCGCGCGTCGGCGCGGTACATGCGGATGCCCGCGAAGACGCCCCAGATGCTGAGGCCCATCACCAGTGCCAGCAGAAGTCCCATGGTCGTCCTCCCTCCAGGCTTCTCGGACGTCTCAGACGTCGATACGGGACATACGGCGGATGAGGATGAAGCCGACCGCGTAGAGCGAGAACGCGATGATCACCGCGCCCTGGCCGAGCGGGGAGCCGGTCATCCGGTCCAGGGCGCCGGTCTTGACGCCGTTCATCAGGAACAACGAGCCCACGCCCAGGACGGGGACGGCGTACGACGTCATGTTGACCTGCGAGAGCTGGGTGCGGACCTCGCGCCGGGTCTCCTTGCGCTCCTCCAGCGTCTCCGTGAGGTTGCGCAGGGCGCTGACCACCTGGCCGCCCGCGCGGTTGGACAGGACCAACGTGGTCACGAGGACGACCAGTTCGCGTGAAGGCAGCCGGTCCGCCAGTTCGCCCAGTGCGTCGTCCATCGACGCGCCGAGCGCCAACTGGTTGGCCACCTTGCCCAGTTCCTCACCGGCCGGTGCCTCCAGCTCCTCCGCCGCCATCCCGATGGCCGTGCGCAGCGCCAGGCCCGCCTGGGTCGCGTTCGCCAGGATGCGGGCCAGTTCGGGCAGTTGGTTGATGAACTTCTCGATCCGCTTCTGCCGCTGCCAGTTGAGGAACTGCAGCGCCACCCAGATTCCGAGCAGTCCGGCCAGCGGCCCGAAGAACGGGGCCAGGGTGGCCTGTCCGATCAGCCACAGCCCCGCCACCGTGGCCAGCATGTAGACGAAGAACTCGCCCGGCGTGATGTCCAGGCCGGTCGCCGCCAGCCGGAGTTCCAGCTTCTTGCCGAGCTTCGTACGGCGCAGCCGGCGGTCCAGGTTGCGGAAGCGGCGCCGCTTGCCGCCGATGGGGATCTGGCCGGTGGCCGACAGCCGGTCGACGAGTTCCTGGCGATGGGCCTTGCCCATGGCGTAGGCGTGCAGACCCATGACCCCGAGGACGCAGGTCAGCAGGGTGATGCCGGTGGTGAGCGTGACGAGGGTTTGCAGATCCATCCTAATTCGCTTCTCTTGTCGCCAGTTGGTCTGCGGACTGGGCCACGCCGAAGGCCTGGGGGACCGGCTGGCTCGCCATGTAGAGGCGGTCCGCGGTGCGGCGTGGGAGCGGGAAGTATTCGAAGGCGCCGTAGATACGTCCGTCGGAGGCCATCGGTTGGGCGTTGAACCGGGCCACCGTCGCCAGCCGGTACGGCTCGCTGCCGTGGCTGTCGAGCAGCGCGACCTCGGTGATGCGGCGGGCGCCGTCGGCGAAGCGCGTGAGCTGGATGATCACGTCGATCGCGCTGTTGATCTGGTCGTGCAGCGCCTCGAAGGGGATCTCGACCTCGGACATCGACGCCAGGGTCTTCAGCCGCATCAGCGCGTCCTCCGCGCTGTTGGCGTGCACGGTGGCCAGGGAGCCGTCGTGGCCCGTCGACATCGCCTGGAGCATGTCGAGGGACTCGCCGCCGCGGACCTCACCGACGACGATCCGGTCCGGGCGCATACGCAGGGAGTTGCGGACCAGGTCGCGGATGGTGACCTGGCCCTTGCCCTCGACGTTCGGGGGACGGGACTCCAGGCGGATCACATGCGCCTGCTGGAGCTGGAGTTCGGCGGAGTCCTCGATGGTGATGATGCGTTCGCCGTCCGGGATGATCCCGGAGAGGGCGTTGAGGAGGGTCGTCTTCCCGGTGCCGGTCGCGCCCGAGACGATGACGTTGAACTTGGCCTGCACCAGGCCCGCCAGCAGATACAGCATGTGCTCGTCCAGCGAGCCGAAGCCGATCATCTCCTGGAGCGTGAAGGAGCGCGGGAAGCGGCGGATGGTGAGAGTGGCGCCCGTGAGCGACAGCGGCGGGATGATCACGTTCACCCGCTCGCCGGACGGCAGGCGCGCGTCGACCATCGGATTCGACTCGTCCACACGGCGGTTGACCGTCGAGACGATCCGCTCGATCGTCTGCATCAGCTGGTCGTGGGAGGGGAAGCGGAGGGGCAGTTGCTCCACTCTGCCGCCGCGTTCGACGAAGATCGCGTCCGGGCCGTTGACCATGATCTCCGTGATGGACGCGTCCTCGAGGAGCGGTTCGAGGATGCCGAGGCCCAGCGCCTCGTCCACCACCCGGCGGATCAGCTGCGAGCGCTCGACCGTGGACAGCACCGGGCCCTCGCGGCTGATGATGTGCCCGAGCACCCGCTCGAGCCGGGCGCGGCGCTCGGCGGCGGCCAGCGCGCTCATCTCGGCGAGGTCGATCTCCTCCAGGAGCTTGGCCCGGTACGAGGCGACCATGTGGCCGTCCTCGCCCTTGCTGCCGTTCTCCTCGGGGGAGTTGATACGTGCCCGCAGGCTCATGGTGTTCCTCGCAGTGCCTCAGTGGTCGAGCGGCATGGTGGCTTTCTTGTGGGCGTCTCCAAAACCGTCGTAGCCGGGGAAGACGGACGGGATGTGCACGGTGGCGGTGACGGTGACCTCGTCCGGGCCGGCCGACGCCGGGCAGCTCCTGACGTCGACCCAGCCGCTGACGGCGTCCCGGCAGGCCTGCTCCGACCCCTGCTGAAGCGAGGCGCTGCGCGCGCCCGCGCGCGCGGCCGTGCCCGCCTGCTGGGCGACGTAGGCGATGATGCCGAGCTGCACCGCCGCCATCGCGACAATCAGCAGGATCGGCAGGAACCCCAGGTATTCGAGGGCGACTTGACCCCGGTCGCGGCTCTTCCTCCCGTACGACATCTCAGTTCTTCGCCTCCTCGACGGCGCCCGCGTGGCCCTTCACGGTGAGCGGGAAGTTGATCGTGCCGGGGAAGAGGACGGGGACCTCGATGCGGACGTCCGAGGTGATGTAGCCGGTGCCGGACCCGCCGCACGTCGCCGTGGTGCCCTCCTTCCACGCGCCCGACAGCTTGTCGAGCCCCGCCTGCTCGCACTTCGCCTCGCGGTCGTACCCGGCCGCCGCCGTTCCCGCCCGCACCGCCTCGTCCGCAGCATTCCCCGCGAGCGTGAACGCGTACCCCACGAGCACGAGCTGCCACAGCACCACCAGCGTGACGATGATCGTCGGCGTCATGCCCAGCAACTCGATGGTGACCTGGCCGCGGTCTCCGCCTCTCCATGACGTACGCATGCGCTCCCCCATGCCCCTCACTCCTTGCGCCGCCGGAAACTGACCGAACCCCGGTCGCCGCCTCGCAACCGGCCGCCCTTCTGGGTCCCTTCCGTCACCTTCACCAGTCCCAGCTCCCCCGCCAGCGCCCACAGCGCCTGCTTCACCACGCCCTTGCTGTCCAGTTCGTGGACGCGGCCCGCGTCCACCGCCCCCTGAAGCTCCTTGAAGTTCGCGGGGATCGCGGTCGCGGCGACCGCCGTGCCCGTGATCTTCTGGATCAGCGGCGGCTGGATCTCCGTGCCGCGCGTGTGCCGGTTGACGACCACCGTCGTCTCCTCCGCCTTGCGGATCTGCAGCCGGTCCCACATCCGTACGGTCCGCTTGGCGCCGCGTACGGCGACCACGTCCGGCGTGGTGAGCAGCAGGGCCGTGTCCGCCATCTCCACCGCGGCCGCTCCCGCGCCGCTGAGCTGCGCACCGCAGTCGACGACCACGACCTCGTAGCGGGAGCGCAGCGCGCTGACGATCTGCCGCGCGGCCCGGTCCGTCACTTCCTCGCCGCGTTCGCCCTCGCCGGGCGCGAGCAGCAGGGCCACTCCCGTGTCGTGGCGGAAGACCGCGTCCGCGAGCACCCGTGGGGAGATGTCCGTGATCGCCGCCAGGTCCACCACCGAGCGGCGGAACTGCACGTCCAGATACGAGGCCACGTCCCCGGTCTGGAGGTCCATGTCCACCAGCACGGTGCTGCGCCCCGACGCCTGTGCCGCCAGCGCCAGTTGGATCGAGGTGAGCGTCGCTCCCACGCCGCCCTTCGCCCCGCAGACCGTGACGACGGTGCCGCCGATACCGGTGAACACGTCGCCGCCGGAGCCCAGATGGCGCCGTACGCCCACCGACCACTGCGCGACGGCCTGGACGCGGCTGGCGAGTTCCTCGTAGCTCAAAGGGAGCGCGACCAGCCCGCGCGCGCCGTAGTCCATCGCGGCCTGGAACAGTCCGGGACCGGCGTCGGAGGTGACGAGGATGACTCCCACCGCGGGGAAGCGCAGGGCGACTTCGCGGATCAGCTCCAGGGCCGGGACCGGGCCGATCCGCTCGTGCACGACCACGACCTCGGGCAGCTCGTCGATCGACTCGGCGGCGAGCCGCGCGAGGGTGTCGATGAGCTGTGTCGAGTCGGCGACCGGGGCCACCGGCTCGGCGTCCGGCAGCTGGCTGAGCAGTGTGGTGATGGACCGGACCGCGTCCACGTCACCGACGGCCGGGAGGATCCTCGTGGGCATGGCCTCTCACTTGTCCTTCGCGAGCTGGTACGTCCGGTCCCGGTCGGGGACCGTGGTGTCGCTGCCGGGCGCGACCAGCGCGAGCCGGACCCGCTGGGCGAACGACTCCGCGTAGGTGATGCGCTGGGCGTCGAGCGTGGAGAGGGCGAAGGTGATCGGGACGGCGTCGGTGGGCTGTTGCTGGTTCTTGTCGCTCTGGCCCGGTTCGAGTGCCTTGATCTCGCCGACGTCGATGACCTTGGCGTTTGTTACGATGATCTTGGACTGAGCGGGGTCACCCTCCCGTTCGCCCGCGAAGGTGGCGTACACGTTGACGGTGGAGCCCGGCGTGATCTTGCCGGCGACACCGGTCGCCGCATCGATCATGATGGCGACCTCCTGCTGCCCGGGCTGCAGGGCGGGCTGGTTCACGATCATGTCGCTCTGCAGCAGGGAGCCCGCCTGGAGCGTGGTGACCGCGATCTTGCCCTGTATCTCGCGCAGATTGGTGATCGCGTTGTGCGACAGCCAGCGCTTGGGCATCTGGATCTTCTCGAACTGGCCCGTGTTCAGCTGGGTGTAGGGCGGCACGTTCGACTTGACCCGGTAGGCCGTGACCTCCGGACCGACCTTGGACTTCACGTCGCTGATGACGGACAGGACGCCGGCGAACGCGCCGAGGGCGCAGATGACCGACAGGAGCAGGAGTAGCACGCCGCGGCGCTGACGGGAGTTCATGAACCGTACAACCTCATTGGGGATATCGGTCGAGCGGAATGGATTCGTGCGAGCGGTGCGTCTGGAGGTTCAGGACTCACCCGGCGGTGATTTGGTTCTCGACGAGCGGTGGTGTGGCGGAACAGAAGACGCAGCGGTCGCCGATGACGTCGATGCCGCACCAATGGCAGACGCCCTGCCGCACCGACGTGACCAGCTGGTACAGCACGGACAGGTCGGGGAGATAGGCGGCGAACTCGATCAGCTTGCCCGTACCCCACCAGTTCTGTGACTCGGCCGGCAGCGGCGCTTCCTTCAGTCCCTGGACGCTCCAGGACTGCGCGAGAGTTGCGGTGACCCAGTCGGACTGCAGCTGCCCCTTGGCCACCAGCATCCACGTGCCGAACTCCGGGCCGCTCAGCTCGGCGCCGGGAGCGATCTTCACCAACTGCGGCTCGGGATGGGCGAGGACGCCGAACTGGCTGCCCGGCACCCACGACTTGGCGTGCGACTTCAGCCCCACGGGGACGCGGTCGAGCCGCGCGACGGAGCCGAGCAGCGCGCCGGAGTGGATGTAGTGGGTGAGCAGGCGGCCCGCGGAGGCAAGGACGCCGGGACTGAGGTCGCAGGAGGCCAGCTGCCTCAACTGGCGGGCCAGGACCGCGAGTCCGAGTGGGGGCAGTTCCGGACAGAACAAGGCGATACGGTCGCTCTCCAGCAGGGAGCGGATGGTGTGCAGACGTCTGTCGACCCCGCGGGAGACCGCCTGCGAGCACACCACGATCAGATGCCCGTACTGGTCGATCAGGCTCTGCACCGCGGCCAGCGCCTGCTCGAGCGGCTGTTTGTCCAGGTCCTGGAGGACGACAGCGGGCAGCGTCCGCTCGTCCTGCGGTGGCAGCGCCATGTCGGCACTGGTCACGGCAATGGCAGTTGGCACGCGCAGCTCCCCGTGTTACGCCGTCGGTCCACCGGGGTTACTCCGGTACACCGATATGACTTCACTGCGTGACTACCTCAGCACTGTATCCACGCCTCTGTGACCGGAGAACAGCGTTTCTGTAGCTGGTGGGCAACTGTCGATTCACAAGACACGCCAAAACGGGGCAGGTTGAGCATCTTGCCGGTCCTATTCCGACTCTGGGCCTCCGTTTGGGCCCCCGGGCCCACGCCGCCCGGCACTCCCCGCGCCTACCGTCGCCGCCGTCGGCAACAACCACACCATCCGCCAAGGAGGGGTGCGCATGTCTCGCGGGGGAGGCATACGACCGCACGCACGACGGAGATTCGCATACGACGACCGCGGCGCGACCGGTACCGAGTACCTCGGGATGGTCGTCGTCACCGCGGCGATCGTGCTCGGCATCTCGGCCACGGGCGTCGGCCGGACGATCTACGACAAGATCGGTGCCGAGATCTGCAAGGTGGCCGGCGGCGGCAACTGCTCGGCGGGCGGCCCGGATGCGGGCAAGCCACTGACCGACGCCGACTACGAGCCGGCCCTGTGCCAGGTCTCCTCGGTCACCGACAAGGCGGGCTCCAAGGCCAAGATCCTGTTCTGGGAGATCGGCAACGAGTACGGCTTCCAGGAGCAGCACCTCAAGGCGAAGACGGACGTCAACCACGACGGCAAGGTCGACGACAAGGACGAGCTGGTCTATCTGACCTTCACCGACGCCGCGTCCGTCGGCGTGAAGAAGGACTTCCAACCCGGCATGAAGGTGGGCAAGTTCGGCACCGACAAGGTGGAGCTCGGCGCGGGGATCAAGGTCACCAACGGCGACACCTGGGTCTTCGAGAGCCCCGACGAGGCCAAGCAGTTCCGGGACGACGTCGAGAAGCTGCAGATGTACCAGATGCGGCGGGAGATGCCCGGCGGCGCGGAGGCCAGCCTCGGCGACAGCATCGCCTACCTCTTCGGCACCGGCCCGCTCAAGGACGAGGAGGACACCGAGAACCGGGTCAAGGACCACCTCGGCGACAACCGCAAGATCACCTACGGCAAGGTGGGCCTGGACGCGTCCGCGTCCGCGGGCATCAAGTTCTCCATGGCCGACGAGAAGAAGCTCAGCGCCACGCTCGGCGGGAACTTCAAGTACTCGCCCGAGGTGACCTGGACGGACAACGCCTACAAGAACACCAAGTCGTACACCTACTCCTCGTCCATCGAGTACGGCACCAAGGTGGGCTACCAGGCCGGCCCGCTCGGCGGCGACTACTCGGCCTCCCGCACCCAGACCGGCACCATCACGGTCACCTACGACAAGACGAGCGGCAAGCTGGTCCGCATCGACATGACCCGCACCGTCGAGGACGGCGGCCAGAAGGACGGCGCCAGGGTCGGCGGCGACAACGGCAAGGACGGGAAGGACAAGCGGGGCGGCAGTGTCGGCGAGAAGGGCACGGACAGCTCCACCGGCATCCAGATCGTCACCAACTCCGTGAGTTTCGACCCCGGCCCGGCGGGCGACAAGGACCGTGCGATCGGCGAGCAGTGGCTGGACAGCAACAACGAGCAGATCGCCACGCCGTTCAAGTACATGTTCGACGACCACGCCCCGACCAGCCGTCCCGGCGCCGACGACCCCTTCGGGCAGCTCATGTTCGACAAGGGCAGGTCGAGCCGGATGAACTACACCGGCGAGGTCAACGCGGCGGAGTACGGCTTCGAGCTGAACCTCGGCCTCAGCCTCGGCCTGTCGATCAGCACCGAGAAGAAGTCCGAGACCTTGACCGACGCGCAGTTCCTGGGCGCCCCTCGCGGCAGCAGCCGCTCCTACCTTCCCTACAGCTACTGTGCGAACTGACGAGAGGGGAGCTCCCGCTGATGAAGACCCGCCGTACGTTCCTGGCCGCCGGCCTGCTGACCGCGTTCCTCGCCGGGTGCGGAGGCGGGGGCTCGAACTCCGCCTCGGTGCCCGGTGGTTGGGGGACGCTGAAGACGAAGGGCGTCGATGTCTCGTACCCGAAGGGCTCGGGCGGATACCAGGAACAGTCCGACGCCGAGCGGAGCAGGTACAACGCCGCGGCGGCCGTCCGCACGGAGAACGGAAAGACGGTCTCGATCATCACGGTCCAGCTGAACTTCACTCAGGCGAACTCGGCGGAGCAGGCCGCGATCGCCGCCGAGGCCGGCATCCAGATGGGTGCGAGCGTCAAGGGCGACAAGGACGTGAAGCTGGCCGGCGCGGACGGGGCCAAGCGGATCGACTTCAGCTTCAAGTCGACGGGTCAGGACGGCGATCCGCCCAAGGGCACTCCGGTCAAGGGCGTGATCCTGACGGGCCTGGACTCCTCGGACAAGACGTTCGCGGTCCGGATCGACGCGGTCGAGGGCAAGCTCTCGGACGCGGATCTGAACAAGATCGTCAAGTCGGTGGAGGTGCACTAGCCGTGCACGTACCGGGCGGTGGTTACGTCGTACTCGTCCTGCTCATCGCCCTGTTCGGGGCGATCGCGGTCAAGTACGCCCGACGGCTGGTCACGGTGGCGCGGGTGCTGCGGCGCGGGGTGCGCACGTCCGGGGAGTGCGTCCGCGTGGAGAGCGAGCCGTACAACCGCTCGGACGCCACCCGTCATTTCTTCGCCTTCCGTACGGCCGACGGCACACAGGTCGAGTTCGAGGACCTGGCCGGCCGGTCGACCGACGAGGGCAGCCCGGTCGCCGTCACCTACGACCCCCTCGATCCGCAGGGAACCGCGACCGTCGCGGGCCGCGGCAGCTGGTCCCCGGTCCTGCAGTCCCTGGCCCTCACGGCGGGCTGCGGGCTGGCGGCACTGGGCTTCACGATCCTGCTCTGCCACGAGGCTTTCGGAGGCGGCCGATGACATTCGTACGGTCCTGGGCCGTGGGCGTCCTGGTCCTCGTCGTCACGGAGTACATCCAGGTCAAAGCGGTGTACGACAACGCGGTGGGCCCCGAGGGGGTTGGCTCCTTCGGCGCGGCGCTGGTCTTCGTCCACATCCCGAACCTGCTCTGCGTCGTCCTCGCGACCTGGGCGGCCGCGCGGGCGCATCCGGAGCCGTGGCGCCGGACTCCCGGGCGCCATGTGGCGGCGGCGTGCGCGGTGCCGGCGGCGGGACAGCTGCTGACGCTGTCGCTCCGCCCCGACCTGGTGAGCGTGTCGAGCCTCGCGCTGTGGATGTCGACGGGTGTCCTGCTGGCGGGGTGCTCGATGGGACTGCTGCTGGACAAGTGGTGGGAGGGCCGGGAGGCGTGAGGATCCCGGCCGCGCACCCGTGACCGAACGCCTGTGAGTGTGAGGGAAGTTGGTCTGGACCTCTTGACAGCTCAATTGGTCTGGACCAACTTATTGTCATGTCCCCACGCAGAAGATCGGCACGGCTCTGGGCCTCAGTGGCCACCGTCGCCCTCGCCCTCACTTTCGCGGGCACGGGCCAGGCGTCCGCAGCGGACGTCAACAACGCCAGGAACGCCGGCTTCGAGTCCGGCCTCGGCAACTGGACGTGCAGCGCGAACAGCGGCACGACCGTCTCCTCCCCGGTGCACAGCGGCGCGGCCGCGCTGAAGGCGACGCCGGCCGGGCAGGACAACGCCCAGTGCAGCGAGTCCGTGGCGGTGCAGCCCAACTCCACGTACACGCTGAGCGCCTGGGTGCAGGGCGGGTACACATACCTGGGCGTGACCGGCACCGGCACGACGGACGTCTCGACGTGGACCCCCGACTCGTCGAGCTGGAAGCAGCTGTCGACGACCTTCACCACCGGTTCGTCGACGACCTCGGTGACGGTGTACACGCACGGCTGGTACGGCCAGGCGCCGTACTACGCGGACGACATCTCGGTGTACGGCCCGGACGGGGGCGGCGGCAGCGACCCGGCTCCGACGGTGCCGGCCGCGCCTTCCGGCCTGTCGGTGTCGTCCACGACCTCGACCTCGGCGTCCCTCGCCTGGAACGCCGTCTCGGGCGCCACCGGCTACAACGTCTACCGGAACGGCACGAAGGTGACGGCGGTGACGGGAGCGTCGGCGACGGTGACCGGCCTTGCGGCGTCCACCTCGTACTCCTTCCAGGTAACGGCCACGAACTCGGCGGGCGAGTCGCCGAAGTCGGGCACGGTGACCGCGACGACGGCCGCCGACGGCGGGAACGGGAGCGTCTCCCTGCCCAAGCACGCGGTGACCGGCTACTGGCAGAACTTCAACAACGGCGCGACGGTCCAGAAGCTCTCGGACGTCTCCTCCCAGTACGACATCATCGCGGTGGCCTTCGCGGACGCCACGACTACGCCGGGCGCCGTGACTTTCAACCTGGACTCCGCGGGGCTCGGCGGCTACACCGTCGACCAGTTCAAGGCGGACATCAAGGCGAAGCAGGCCGCGGGCAAGAAGGTCATCGTGTCCGTGGGCGGCCAGAACGGCACGATCTCGGTCAGCGACTCGGCATCGGCGACGAACTTCGCCAACTCCGTGTACTCGCTGATGCAGACGTACGGCTTCGACGGCGTGGACATCGACCTGGAGAACGGCCTCAACGCGACTTACATGTCGCAGGCGCTGCACTCGCTGGCGTCCAAGGCCGGCTCGTCCTTCGTGCTCACGATGGCACCGCAGACGATCGACATGCAGTCGACGTCGAACTCCTACTTCCAGACCGCGCTGAACGTGAAGGACATCCTCACGGTCGTCAACATGCAGTACTACAACAGCGGTTCGATGCTGGGCTGCGACGGCAACGTCTACAGCCAGGGCTCCGTCGACTTCCTCACGGCCCTGGCCTGCATCCAGCTCCAGGGCGGCCTCTCCCCCTCCCAGGTGGGCCTCGGCCTCCCGGCCTCCACCAGCGCGGCGGGCAGCGGCTACGTCTCCCCGACGGTCGTCAACAACGCCCTGGACTGCCTGACCAAGGGCACGGGCTGCGGCTCCTTCAAGCCGTCCAAGACGTACCCGGACCTGCGGGGCGCGATGACGTGGTCCACGAACTGGGATGCGTCGGCGGGTAGTTCGTGGTCGAGCTCGGTGGGGGCGCACGTGCACGGGTTGCCGTAACCGGGACGCCATCGGGCCCCTCCCCACGGAATCGTGGGCAGGGGCCCGATCGGTGCAGTACCGGGATCGCTCCTCAGCGGCTGCCTGAAGCCAGATAGGCACGTGACTTCGACAGGCGCACCGCGGACGCCCGGAAGGCGATTCCGGAGGTATCGGATCCGACGGTCACGTCCAGGAGCCGGCCGTCCTCATCGACGGCCAGTCCCACCCTCTGGGCTTCCGTGTGGCCCCAGCCGGTTACGCGAAGGTCCGTAAGGTGCGTGAAAGTGAGATAGAACTCGAAGGCGTTGAGCCCCTTCTCCACCCATTCCTGGAGCGGGTTCACGGGAAACTCACGGGTCTCGAAACCCAGGGTCGCGGAGTTTCCACGCTCGTCGAAGTGCACATAGAAGAGACGGCACGCATCCGGCGCGGGCGGAAGGTCTCCGTACTGTGCGGCCAAGAAGCCTTGCGAGGAAAGGAGCCGTCGCCAGTCAGCGCCCATAGAACGTGTACTCCTCCGGTCCGGGAAGGCGGTCGTACAGCCGTGCGTCCAGTCTGCTCAGGTAGCGATGGGGGCCGTCGTCCGTGCCGGCCGGCTGCTTCCTGAACGCACTGACATGGCTCAGTTTCGCGAGTTCATGGCACTCGAATTCCAACGCCACCCCGGCCCCTACGGCCACGACACGCATCCGCTTGTCATCGCCGTAGGGTTCCATGGTCACGTCGCCCGTCGTCGGCGGCACCCAGCGGGTGAGGGAAATCTCCGTCACGTCCAAGAACGCGAGCTGGCACTGGACGGCGTCCATACCGGAGTCGAGCCATTCCTGGGGCGCGGATTCCGGGAAGGACGGCAGGTCGACGCGGAGCGTGACCGTGGGACCACTGGGATTCAGATTGATCGACCTGATCGCTACGCCGGTCAGTCCGGGGACATGGCCGTAAAGCGACCGGAGCGCCTCCGGATTCACCAGACGGCTTTCAACGGTCATAGTAATAATGCTCCTCACAACCGGGAACCTGCCCGTTACGGGTGTCCTCAAAGGGCCTCACATGGACATGCGGCCCCTGATATCCGGGTTCACCCGGCTTCTGGTGACCGAACCAGTGATCCTGGAAGACGATGAGGTCCTCGCCGTTGGGGTGCTCGTACGTCTCCTCCGTGTAGTAGATCATCTGGCCGTCCTCACCCTTCAACTGCTTGGCGCCCTGCCACTCCGGCGTGGTGGCCTTCACCCAGTTGTCGGCCTCGAGAGGCTCCGCACCTTCCGGGATTCCCGCATCCCGCAGAGCCTTCGCCTTGGCCTCTTCGAACGTCCGCCCGACGGGTTCGCCGCACCCAGGGGTGAGGCCGAGGGGGTCTGTCCAGATGTGAGGGTTGGGAACGTAGGCGACGGGGTTCGGGGCGGGGGCGAGACCGAGGGGATCGGCCGTGAGGTAGCGCGCCGTTTCAGGGTCATACGTACGGAAGTAGTTGTAGTGCAGACCGGTCTCGGCGTCGTAGTACTGGCCCGGGAAGCGCAACGGCGTATAGGCGGTCGCATTCGCGTTCCACGCGGTGGTTCCCCAGAGCGTGGAACGCGTACGCCAGGCTATGCCGCCCGATTCACCGACGAGTTCCGTGGGAGTGCCCACGAGGTCGGTGACGATCGCGAAGAAGCGCCGGTCGATCTCCTCCTGCGGAGCATGTGCGTCGACGATGCGTTCCGTCTGGGCGAGCGGACGCGTCCCGTCGTGGTCCCAGGTGAGTACCGTCGCGTGAGACCGGTCCCGCGTCGTGGTGATCTCTTCGCAGAGGGTATGTCCGTCCCAGGTGAAGGCCGTCTCCTCCAGGACACTCTCGCCGTCGGCGGCGAGGCGCTGCTTGCCGACGCGGCGGCCCAGCGGATCGTAGAGATAGCGCCAGCGTGTCCCGTCGGGAGTGACGACGGATGTCAGCCTGTCCTCGGCGTCCCAGAAGTAGCGCCAGGTGTCGGGCTTCCTGGACAGACGGACCTTCTGCCGCAGCACGATACGGCCGGCGTCGTCGTGTTCGTAGCGGACGTTTCCGGCACGCGTGATCCGGGTGCCGTCATAGGCCCGCGCTCCCGTGGCCTCATGGCCGGGGTGCTTGGCGGGCCACTGGGCGAAGGTCTGGTTGCCGTCCTCGTCGTAGACGTAGGTCTCCGTCCACTCCGCGGCATGCACCGCGGTGACCCGGCCGCCCGCGTCCACGTCGAATCGACGGCTGCCGGCAGACCGGTCGTCGATCTGCACCAGGGCACCGTCGGGTCGGTACGTGAAGGACCGGCGCTGGACCAGCTCCGCGTCCGCGAACACGCTCTGCGTGGTGAGGCGCCCCGCCTCGTCGAAGTCATGAGCCAGCGTGACCGCTCCGCCCAGGTGCCGGGCGGTCTCGCGCCCCACCGTGTCACGCTCGAAGCCGATGGAGCGCCCGGCCAAGGCGAGTTCAGCCGCCCGGCCCGCCTCGTCGTACCGCCATGCGCTGGTCGCTCCGGTCGGCGTGGTGCGCCGGACGCGACGGCCGAGCATGTCGTAAGCGCACTGCAGCGAACGGCCGTTCACCGTCTCCGACCGCCGCAGTCCACGCTCGTCGAGAGCGATGGCCAGCGTGGCATTGGGACCGTTCGCGTGGGTCAGCCGGCCGGACGGGGCGTAGTCGAAGGTGGTGATCTCTCCCTCGACGTCCTTGCGGACCATCTGCCCGAGGGTGTTCCTCGCATAACACACCGTCTGTCCCAGCGCGTTGGTACGAGCCGTGAGAAAGCCCGCGGCGTCCAGCAGGTAACCGCGGTTACGGCCGTCGAAATCGGTCTCGGCGACGATGCGCCCGGCGGCGTCGTACTCGTATCTCCAGTTCCGTCCCGACGAGTTGACGACCTGCGTCAGCCGTAGCTCGGTGTCGTGGACGAACGTGTGCCGTACCCCGTCGGGGTCCGTGCGTGCGGCGATCAGGTCGAAGTACGTGTACTCGAATGACGTCGTCCCGCCGAGCGGATCGGTGTGACTGAGGCAGTTGCCCTCACCGTCGTACGTCCATGTCTCGACGGCACCGTCAGGTGCCGTGCGCCGCACGAGCCGCCCTTCGACCGTCCACTCCACGCGTGAGGTCGCCCCGCCTGCGTCGGTGACGGCCACCACGCGCCCGAACAGGTCCCGGTCGTAACGGGTGGCTCCGCCCAGTGCATCCGTGGCCTCCAGCGCGAGCCCGGCCTCGTTGCAGCGGACACTGGTGACACAGCCGAGCGGATCGGTGACCGCCACCACCCGCCCGTATCTGTCGTACGTGCGGCGGGTCACGGCACCTGCCGGATCCGTCACCGCCGTACGGTTGCCCCGCTCGTCGTACTCCTGCTGCCAGACGGCACCGCCCGGCAGGTTCATCAGCACCGGCCGTCCGTCCTGGTCGTACCGTGTGCTCAGCTCGTGCCCGTCCGGACGCACGATCGAGACGACGTGCCCGTGCTGGTCGTACGTATAGCGGGTGGTGTGGCCGAGTGGGTCGGTTACCGCAGTGAGTTGAAGGTCGTCGTCCCATTCCTGCGTCGTGGCGTTGCCGAGTGGGTCGGTCTCGCGGATCAGGCGCAGGTGCTCGTTGTGTTCGTAGCGACGGGTGTGGCCGAGGGAGTCGGTCACGTGGACGGTGCGGGCGGTGTCGTCGTAGGTGAGGGTGGAGGCCAAGGCTCCGGCGGTGCCGCCGGTGGCGATCACGCGGCCCTGGTCGTCGTAGCGGTACCAGTAGATGGTGTCGTTGCGGTCCGTCCAGGAGGTGATGCGCCCGTCGGCGTCGTAGGTGTAACGCATCGGCAGACCAGAGGAGTTGTACTCCTCGCTCAGGTGGCCCTGCTCGTCGTAGGTGAAGGTGAGCAGGCTGGTGCCGGGGCGGTGGGGGTGGGCGGGGTCGAGCAGGCGCAGGCCGGTGATGCGGGAGCGGGCCGGGTCGTGGTCGAGGGCGAGGTGGTAGCCGCCCGAGTGGATGACCGCCGAGGGGATGTCACCCTCGGCGTAGACGATGGTCACGCGGTTGCCGTTGCGGTCGACGATGTACTGCAGCGGCAGATCGACGGCGGTGTCGTCGACCGCCGCCACCGGCGAGTGGAAGACATGGGCCAGGCCGCTGTCGGGGTCGACGACACGGAGTGCGCCGTCGACCTCGGTGTCCCAGGCGAGGGTGAGACGGGAGCCGGGGGTCAGCGGGCGCACCGGGGTGTCGGCCTCCGGGTCCAACGGCGGGAAGCACAGGCGAGCGCCGTCCGCCGCCGCGAACACGAAACCCTCCTCGTCCGCCTGCACCCGCTGATCCAGGGTGGACGCCCAACTCGGGCCGAACCAGCCGCCGAACTGGTAGGAGGACAGGTGCGTGCGCTGCAGGACCAGCGGCAGCACGCCCGGCAACCGGGCATCCACCCGCTGCAGGGCCATGTCGCCGGTGGCCACGTCGATCGGGTCCCGCACGAACTTCTTGACCAGGTTGCGCACCGAGGCCGGCAGCTTGTCGAAACCCGGGTTCAGCTTCAGCCGCTCGAACGCCGCGCAGTCCAGCCCCAGCGACTTGCTCAGCTTGGCCAGCGCCGCCGGACCCAGCGCCTTGAGCCCCTTGCCCAGCGCCTTGCCCAGCACGCCGAAGCCCACACCCATCAGCGCGCCTTCGCCCAGGATCCCGGCCAGCTTCTCCGGGTCCTTGAACGCCCCCGGGTCCTCCAGCAGGGTCTGGAACGCGGTGAACTCCATGCCGCCCTTGGCCATCTTGGCCACCTCGGCGACCCCGCGGATCTCCTTGAGCGCCTTCAGCGCCCGCTCGATGCCCCGGATGACCTCCATCACTCCGCGGACCACCGACCCGAGCGCGGTGCCCTCCTCCTCGATCCGGCCGACCAGCGCCATCACCTTCAGCGCCCGCTCCCCGGCCATCAGGGTGGAGGCGACCTCGGAGGCGCCGGCGGTCAGGATGGAGAGCGCCAGGCCGGCGATCTCGAACTCGGCTATCTCCGCGAGCATCACGCCGATCTCGGACAGCAACTCGTGCGCCTTGTCCGCGAAGTCGTCCAGCGCCTTCGCGCCCTCGCGCAGCGAGTGGGCCATCTCGGTGGCCTGCTTACGGGCCGCCTTGGAGCGCTTGGTGAAGGCCTTGGCGGCCTTGCCCTCCCACTCCACGCCGAGCAGCGCACGTTCCGCCGCGGTGGCGGCGTCGTCCAGGCCGGTGGCCAGGTGCCGCCACTTCTTCGCGATCTCCCGCACCCCGTCCGGGTCCACCGCCGGATCCGAGATGCCCAAAAACTCCAGCCCGCTGGCGATCGAGTCGCCGAACATGTGGTTGAACTTGTTGACGTAGTGCAAAGGGTTGAGGTCGACCATGACGCTGCCGCTCAGCCCTTCCCGGCCTGCGCCGCCGCCGCGATCAACACGTCCAGCAGATCGAACGCGGTGGAGACCTCACCGATCAGCTTCGCCTCCGCCTCCCACTCCTCATCCAAGGCCTTGGTCAGCTTGACCAGGGTGGTCATGCCCTTCTCGATCTCACCCTTCGCCCCCAGCAGTGAACCCAGCGCCCCCAGCGCGTCCAAGTCACGCGACTGCGCCTCGAACTGCTGCAACGGATTCGCCGTGTGATGACCCACGCCCCGCAGCCCCGACGCCGCCTTGTGCATCGACACCGCTTCCTTCTTCAGGTCCGACACCCGAACCAGCCCCCGTACCCCGTGCGCCAAATTGCTTCACTCTGTGCACATGCCAACCCCACGACACTAGGGAGAGCAGTTATCCCAGAGGTAAGGCAGACACCAAGGTGGAGTAAAGATCGGCAACTTGGCCAGCTAGTACCGAGGCCGCATCGACACCAACGTCCCCCACACCACCAGCCGATACCGCGACGTGTACTCCGGAGTGCACGTCGTCAGGGTGATGTAGTAGCCCGGCCCGCTGTACCCGTACCGCGGTTTGACGATCGAGCGCGGGATCGGCCGTACGACACCGGAGTCGCGAGCCGAGGTCTGCGGCAGCGTCTTGTCGACGACGTAGGTGTACGTCGCGCTCCTGGTCTCCACCTGCACGACATCCTTCGGCCGCAGGTGGTTGATGTACCGGAAGGGCTCGCCGTGGGTGTTCCGGTGGCCCGCAAGCGCGAAGTTGCCCGCCTGGCCCGGCTGTTGTGAGCCGATGTAGTGGCCGACGTAGCCCTTGTTCAGGACGTTCGGCTTACTGACGCCCTCGGCGACGGGGACGCGGAGGCCGAGGCGGGGGATGGTGAGGATGGCGTAGGCCTGGGACCAGGTGGGGCGTGACTGGTGGGCGGCCACGGGGCGTTGATGATTGGAGCCGGTGTCCGCGTGCCGCTCGGGCGAGGGTGCAGGCGACGAGGACGGCGCCGGCGTGCCGGATGCGTCACCGCCGGAACCGCCCGAACCCCACTGCCGCTCCAGCGACTGCACCTTCCGCTCGGCCCCCTGGCGCGCCTCCCGATTCGTCCACCACAACTGCTGCACGACCAGGAGCAGGAGCACGACGCCCGCGGTGACGAGGACCTCGCCCCCGGTCCACCACACCCGCCGGCGCCGGGCCAGCCGCCGCCTGCTGCTGTGCTGCACGACCGGAACCCGCATCCGTACGCCTCCTCCACCGGGCCGCCCGCACGATAAGGGCAGCGCCTTCAAGTCACCAGGCCCGTACGCCCTGCACGTCCGGCAGTCACTGATGCCCACCCGTCCGGCACTTCGTACATAGGTTTTAGAAAGCCCTGTCGGAACCCTCGACAACCCCACGCGCCACACCCGATGCTTCCTCGTGGAACGACCGGCACCACCGGCACGACTGTCATGAACGGGACCTGCAGCGAAGCGGAGAAGTCATGATCCGACGCAGAACCCTGCTGACCGCAGCGGGCGGCACCCTCCTCGGCAGCGCCCTGGCGACCGGCACCGCACGCGCGGACGCCACGATCTCGATCAACCCCGGTACCTCGTACGGCACTTGGGAAGGCTGGGGCACCTCCCTCGCCTGGTGGGCCAACGTCTTCGGTGCGCGGGACGACTTCGCCGACATCTTCTTCACGACCAAGTCCACGACGTACAACGGCACTTCACTCCCGGGCCTCGGCCTCAACATCGCCCGCTACAACCTCGGCGCGTGCAGCTCGAACACCGTGAGCGGCGAGAGCATGGTCGCCTCCCCCAACATCCCCGCCTTCAAGCAGATCGAGGGCTACTGGCAGGACTGGAACAACGAGGACCCGACCTCCGCGGCCTGGAAGTGGACGGCGGACGCCACCCAGCGCGCGATGCTGACGAAGGCGGTGGCCCGCGGCGCCACCACCGAGCTCTTCGCCAACTCCCCCATGTGGTGGATGTGCCTGAACCACAACCCCTCCGGCGCCTCCGACGGCGGCAACAACCTCCAGTCCTGGAACTACCGCCAGCACGCCTCCCACCTCGCCGCGGTGGCCCTCTACGCCAAGAACAACTGGGGCGTGAACTTCGCGACGGTGGAGGCGTTCAACGAGCCCTCGTCCTCGTGGTGGACGGCGACCGGCACCCAGGAGGGCTGCCACATGGACGCCACCGTCCAGTCCGCCGTACTCCCCTACCTGCGCAGCGAGTTGGACAAGCGCGGCCTGACGGGCACGAAGATCTCCGCCTCGGACGAGACCAGTTACGACCTGGCCCGGACGACATGGAGCTCCTTCTCCTCGACGACGAAGGGCTACGTCAACCGCGTCAACGTCCACGGCTACCAGGGCTCGGGCGGCCGTCGGGACCTGCTCTACACCGACGTCGTGACGACGGCCGGCAAGGCCCTGTGGAACTCCGAGACCGGCGACAACGACGGCACGGGCATCACGCTCGCCGGCAACCTGCTCTACGACTTCCGCTGGCTCCACCCCACCGCCTGGGTCTACTGGCAGGTGATGGACCCGTCCTCGAACTGGGCGATGATCGCGTACGACGCAAGCACCTTGCAGCCGGGCGCCATCACGACGAAGTACTACGTCATGGCGCAGTTCAGCCGCCACATCCGCCCGGGCATGAAGATCCTCGACACGGGCGTGAGCTACGCGGCTGCTGCCTACGACGCGAGTGCGAAGCGCCTGGTGATCGTGGCGGCCAACACCTCGGCCTCCGCCCAAACCCTCACCTTCGATCTCGCCAACTTCTCGACGGTGAGCGGCGGTTCGGGCGGCCTGGTGCCGCGCTGGAACACGGTGACGACGGGCGGGGACCTGTACAAGGCGTACTCGGACACCCACCTGAGCGGGAAGACGGTCGCGGTGCCGTTCGCGGCGAAGTCGGTGCAGACGCTGCAGATAGACGGGGTCGTGATCTGACATCGGCTCCGACACCGGCCCTCGCTTCGGTTCCGACACCGGCTCTCGCATCGGCACCGAAGCGGAGGCAGTGCGCGTCACCGGTACCGGTACCGGTACGCCCGGCTCGGCCCGGATGCCCACCGGGCTGGTCGCCCTCGCCCTCGGCGGGTTCGGGATCGGCCTGACCGAGTTCGTGATCGCCGGGCTGCTCCCGCAGGTGGGCCGCGGCCTCTCCGTGTCCGAGGCCGCGGCGGGATGGCTGATCTCCGGCTACGCCCTGACCGTCGCGGCCGGCGCGATCGCGGTGACCGCCGCGACGGCCGCGCTGCCCCGCAAACCGGTCCTCACCGGACTCGTCGTGCTCTTCGTCCTCGGCAACCTCCTCTCCGCGCTGGCCCCGAACTACCAGGTCATGCTGCTCGGCCGGATCGTCGCCGCCCTCTGCCACGGCTCCTTCTTCGGCATCGGCTCGCTCGTCGCCCGCCGTCTGGTCGCCCCGGAACGGGCGTCGAGAGCGGTCGCCGTGATGTTCGCCGGCCTGACGGTCGCGAACGTGCTGGGCGTCCCCTTCGGCGCCCTCGTGGGCGACAGGTGGGGCTGGCGCGCAACGTTCTGGGCGATCACCGGGATCGGCGTGGTGGCCGTAGCAGCGATCGCCGTGCTGGTCCCGGCATGGGCGGGAACGAATCCGGCGGCCCCGGAGACAGGCCGAGCGGGCGCACTGCGCGGACAGTTGCGCGCCATGCGGTCCCGCCAGGTCTGGCTGACCCTGGCCGCGACCGCGCTCAGCTACGGCGGCATGTTCGGCGCGTTCAGCTACCTCGCGTACACCTTCACCGAGGTCACCGGGTTCTCGGACACGGACGTGGCCTGGCTCCTGATCGTCTACGGCAGCGGCCTCGTACTCGGCAACCTCCTCGGCGGCCGGGGCGCGGACCGCAACCGCGACCTCACCCTGATGCTGTCCCTGGCCGCCCTGACCGCCACCCTCGCGCTGTTCGGCCTGCTGGCGGCGAGCCCGATCGCATCCGTGATCCTGGTCTTCTTCACCGGAGTCTTCGGCTTCGCCCCCGTCCCCGGCCTGATCACCCGGGTCACCGACCACGCCCACGGAGTGCCGCTGGCCGCGAGCGCGAACGTATCGGCGTCGAACGTGGGCAATGCGCTCGGTGCCTGGCTGGGCGGCCTGGCCATCAGCGCGGGCCTCGGCTACACCGCTCCCCTCTATGTAGGGGCGGCCATCGTCGCGTCCGGCCTGCTGACAATGGCCTTCACGTCCCGTGACGCGAACCGCCGCAACCCGGACCTCATCGTGGCCGAGCGGTGAACGGACTGCTGACCAGCACTTGCCTCTTCTTTGTCACTGATCGGCAGTACGGTTTCCCTCATGCGCCCCGACACGTCTGCCGAGAACGCTGACCACACCGCCGAAGCGGCCCGCCTGGAGCGGACCGCGGGCCTGTACCCCGAGGACGCCGAGGCCCTGCTGCTCCAGGCCGCGGCCCACCTGGAGCTGGCCGGCGACCGCCCCGCCGCCTCCACGCTCTACGACCGCCTGCTGTCCTCCGCGGACGGCCTGGAGAAGCCGCTTCTGGTACGGGCCCTCAAAGCCTCGAACCTGTGGGAGTACGGCCACGAGGCCGAGGCCCGCGCCATCATCGACGGCGTCCGCGCGTCGGCCCCGCGGGACCCGGCGCCCTGGGTGATCGTCGCGGAGGCGCTGGAGACCCACGACGAGCTGGAGGCGGCGCACGAGACGTTCACGGAGGGCGCGACCCTCCTGCTCTCGGACGTGCCCGAGCCCCCGTACGCCACCCACCCGCTCCTCTTCGGCCGCCATCGCGTACGGCGGATGCTCGGAGCCGAGCACGACGACTGGGACATCCTGGCCGACACCCTCCACACGGCCCCGATCCCCCTGGACGAACTCCACGACCCCAAACGCGTCTGGTCCCTCGGCTCCGACAACCCCCAGGAGCTGGCCGCGGAGATCTCCCGCCTGCAGGCCGAACTGGGCGCCTACCGCGAGGCGTTGTCCCGCCCGTTCCCGGTGGCGGTCCTGCATTGGCCGGCGGTTGAACTGGCGGAGCTGGTGGAGGCGTACCCGACCCTCTCCGCCGAGTACCCCTCGCACGAGGAGCACCTTTCGACGATAGAAGCGTCGCTGAGGGAACTGGCAGCCTCGGGCACCCCCAACCTGGGCATCGTCACGGGCACGGTCCCGTCGTACGAGGCCTTCGCAGCGTCGGAAGCAACGTCCCCGGCAGACGTCGACCTCCTCCCGCAGTACGCGACGACACTGGCGGCGCGGGGGCGGGCTGCGGAATGGCCGCCGCAGCGGGGGGCGGGTTGTTGGTGCGGGTCGGGGCGGGCGTATGAGGGGTGCCACGGGGCGTAGCGAGGACGCCCGAACGGGCGGCCCCCGCCCGCTTCCTTCCCCTGGGCGGCCCGCCCGCTTCTCCCCCGTACTGGAGCGCACGACCGTGCAAAGAATGCGGGCGGCCAACGGCCACCATGTGAAATCCGGTATCCAAGGCTGTTTGTCAGTGGCTGCTGTTAAAACAGATCCATATCGACGCGGGAGATCAAGCGCGAGGGATCGAAGGAGCAGTCGTGGCGGACTCGGGGGACCTGACGCAGCCGATGGCGGGCGTCTACGAGAAGCTCGTCACTCGTGATCTGCTCGACCAGATAGCGGGGCTGGAAGCGGCGGGCTGGAAAGCCATCGATGCGGAGGTCAGTGCCGAGTCGACGCCGCATGTGCTGGCCCGGCACATCGGCGAGGTCGTGGGGCGCCGCCTGGCTCAGCTCCCGCACAACAGGCAGGTGGCCGTCGCCAACGAGATCATGCAGTCCCTGGCCGTCAGTGCGCCCGACCCGGACGAGGACGAGACGGGCCGCGTCATCGCCGACGGCCCGCGCCAGTTGCTCTCTCTCGCCGAGCGGGAGGCACCCGGCGTCTACGCGATCCGCCCTCTGACGCCGCTCTCCGAAACCGCCTTGATCACCAACGCGCCGGACGACCCGAACCTGGGTGCAGAACTGCGAGCCGAGCTGGCCACAGCCGACCGCATCGATCTGCTGTGCGCGTTCGTCAAGTGGCACGGCATACGGGTGCTTGAGGATTCACTCCGCGCAGCCAAGGAGCGAGGCGTCCGCATCCGGGTCATCACGACGACGTACATCGGAGCCACCGACCGATACGCGTTGGACCGTCTTGTCCGGGAGTTCGGCGCGGAAGTCAGGGTCAACTACGAGATCCGCTCGACGCGCCTGCACGCGAAAGCCTGGTTGTTCCGCCGCAGGACCGGCTTCAACACCGCCTACGTAGGCAGCTCCAACCTGTCCAAGGCTGCGCTCCTCGACGGCCTGGAGTGGAACGTACGCCTGTCATCGGTCGCCACACCTCGCGTGCTGGACAAGTTCGCGGCCACCTTCGACGCGTACTGGGATGAGCCCGCCTTCGAGGCGTACGACCCTGATGAGGACGGAGACCGGCTCTCAGAGGCTCTGAGGCGTGCGGGAGGCGGTGGGCCCGGTGACGACCTCAAGATCAACCTCTCCGGTCTTGAAGTCCAGCCCTTCCCTCACCAAAGAGACATGCTGGAACGCCTTCGCGTCGAGCGCGACATCCGCGATCACCACGAGAATCTCCTGGTCGCGGCAACCGGCACCGGCAAGACGGTCATGGCCGCCTTGGACTACCGCGCCATACGCGACCGGCAAGGCGGAAAGCTTCCTCGGCTGCTCTTCGTCGCGCACCGCAAGGAGATCCTGAAACAGTCGCTGCGGACCTACCAAGAGGTGCTCGCGGACGCCTCTTTCGGTGAGCTTCTCTACAACGGCCAGGAACCCCGCGAGTGGACCCACGTGTTCGCCAGCGTCCAGTCCCTCAACCTCCAGCGGCTGGAACAGCTCGACCCCGACCACTTCGACGTCATCGTCATCGACGAGTTCCACCACGCCACCGCGAACACATACCGCCGGGTCCTCCAGCACTTCCAGCCGGCCGAACTGCTCGGCCTCACCGCAACGCCCGAGCGGATGGACGGCCACAATGTGCAGGACGAGTTCTTCGACGGCCGGATCGCTGCCGAGATGCGGCTGTGGGAGGCCCTCGAAGCCGACCTCCTATGCCCCTTCCACTACTTCGGCATCCCGGACGGCACGGATCTGACCCAGCTCAACTGGCGAGCCGGTTCCTACGACCGCGACGAACTCGACAACGTCTACACAGCGAGCGACGCCCGGGCTCACATCGTCATCAAGCAGGTCAGGGACAAGATCTCCCATCCCGCCGCCATGCGCGCCCTCGGATTCTGCGTGACCAGGAAACACGCGCACTTCATGGCCCGGCAGTTCAACAAAGCGGGGTTTCAGACCGCGGCCCTCGACGCCGATTCCTCCCCCGCGGACCGGGAGCTGAAGCTCCGCGAGCTCAGAGACGGAAAGCTCCAAGTGATCTTCTCCGTCGACCTGTTCAACGAGGGCTTGGACATCCCTGACGTCGACACGCTGCTGCTTCTCCGCCCGACCAGCAGCGCCACCGTCTTCCTCCAGCAGCTGGGACGCGGCTTGCGCCGCACGCCGAACAAGCCCGTGCTGACGGTGCTGGACTTCATCGGCCAGCACCGGGCAGAGTTCCGGTTTGAGGAGCAGTTCCGGGCGCTGACGAATCTGTCCCGGAACCGCCTGGTCGACAGTATCGAGCGAGACTTCCCCTACCTGCCCTCCGGCTGCCAGATCCTCCTGGAGGGCAAGTCCAAGGACCTCGTCCTCGACAACATCCGCACCCAGCTCAACGCCACCATCAACACGCTGGCGAAAGAGGTCCGGGACTACAGCACACCCAAGCTCGGCGCCTACCTCCGGGAGAGCCGCCGGGACATCAAGGAGCTCTACAAGAGCGACAACTCCTGGACCAAGGTCCTGCGCAAAGCGGGAGTCATCAAGGCGGCGCCGCTGCCCGGGGAGGGGGAACTCCTCAAGCGCGTCCACGCCTTCCTGCATGTGGACGACCCCGAGCGCGCCCGCACCTATCTGAAACTGCTCTCCGACGAAGCCCCCGGCTACGACTCCCTCCCACCGGGCGAGCAGGCGTACGCGCGCATGCTCTTCTTCAATCTGTGGGACAGGGCCGGTGGCTTCTCCAGCTACCGGGAGGGCCTGGAGTCGTTGCGTGATCAGAGTCTGGTCCGCGACGAACTCCAGCAGGTTCTGTCGTACGTGCTCGATCGGACCGACCACTTCCCCATCCCGCTGGATGGACCACTCGGCCATCTCCCGCTGAAGATCCACAGCGCCTACAACCGTTCCGAGGTCCTTTCGGCCCTCGGTGTGGCGCGACTGGGCGGGCAGATGCCCGGAGTCTTCAGCCAAGGAGTCACGTGGGTCGACGAGATCGAGACGGACGCCCTGCTGATCACTCTGGAGAAGAACGAGCGGGACTTCTCCCCCACCGTCCGCTACAAGGACTACGCGATCAGCCCCACTCGCTTCCATTGGGAGTCGCAGAGCACCACGCCCGAGACGTCTCCCACTGGCCTTCGCTACCAGCAGCACGACCGACGAGGCAGCCACGTCCTGCTGTTCCTGCGCCGCTACAAGTCCAACGCCATCGGCAAGTCCGAGCCCTGGATGTTCCTGGGCCCGGCCACGTACGTAAGGCACACGGGGAGCAGGCCGATGGCGATCACGTGGGATCTCAAGCACGAACTCCCGGCTGACGTGTGGACGTACTCGGCCATTGCCGCCGGGTAGCGGCTTCCGCAATCTGCCCCTCGAAGTGCGTCTGCGCTCGGTCGAGGACCTCATCGGCATCACAGCCGTGGGCTCTGAGCCAGTGCAGGAAATCAGCAATGGCGCCGATCACCGCTTCTTCAGCCATTTTCGTAGTCACCCTGCTCGGACGGAAGCCAGGAGGCGGCCCAGGCTCCACATAGGTGAGGCCTGTTGCCAGCTCACACCAAGTCACCTTTCGTTCCGGCTGGAGGTGCACTCCCCATCGCTCGGCTACCGCGGTTACGAGGGCCAGACCCCGCCCGCTGCCGGAGTCGGCCTCCGCCTGCCTGAGCGAGGGAAGTGCCCGCGTATCGGGGTCATGGACCTCGATACGCAGGTGCGCACCGTTCGTGGAGACGGCGAGGGTGGCCGGCGTACCCGGGCCAACATGGTTGATCACGTTGGCCACGAGCTCACTGACGCAGAGTTGAGCCGCGTCGATCGACTCGTGCAGGCCCCAGAGCCGTAAATGAGTCCGCAAGGCGCGTCGCAGAGACCCCACTTCCTCAGGCTCGGCGAGAAACGAAAGATCCCACGACTTTCTCGGCATGCACGTGATGCAGTCCATGACTCAACTCCTCCAGCAGTCCATCGAGTTGCTCAGCGCAACTCGACACACACCGAGAGTTGCATTGGAACTCTCAAAATGGAACTCTCATACCGGCCGACAAGGAGCACGCCGACCCCGTGCGCGCCCCGGGCGCACACCACCTTGCCTCCGGGATCGAACAACCGCGACGATCTGAGAGATCGACATGAAGGGCTGGGAGCATGCCAGTTGGACCCACCACACGACGGCGCCAGCTGGGGGCGGACCTGCGTCGCCTCCGAGAGATCAAGGGGCTGACGCTTGAGGAGGCGGGCGCCCGCGTCGGCATCTCGAAGGCGACCCTCAGCCGGTACGAGACGAAGGAAGGCACGGTCAAGTGGCCGACTGTGGACGCCCTTTGCCGCGAATACGGCGCCTCCGACGAGGAGCGCAGTGCCCTCGTGGAGCTGGCCAAGGGTGCCAAGATCCAGGGCTGGTGGCGATCACTCGCCGACCCCATCCCCGAGTCCATGAACCTCATGCTCACCCTCGAGGACGAGGTCGTACGCGAGGACCACTACGCCTGCATGTACGTCCCCGGGCTTCTGCAGACCCGGTCCTACGCCGAGGCCGTGCACCGCGCTTCGGAGGTGCAGTGCCCTGAGCGCGAAGTGCAGCACATGGTCGACATCCGCATGAAACGACAGGAGCTCCTCGACCGCAGCGAACCGCCGCACATCTGGTGCGTGATCGATGAAGCAGCGCTCCGGCGCAGGGTTGGTGGCCCGGAGGTCATGCGGAACCAGCTCGATCACCTACTCGCGCTGTCGCAGCGCTCTCACATCACGGTCCAGGTGCTGCCCTTCTCGTCAGGCGCTCACGCAGCAGCGGTGGGCAGCTTCGCGGTCCTTCGCGGCCCTGCACCCGAACTCGACGTCGTCTACGTGGACTTGCTCGGCGGTGGCCTGTTTATGGAGAAGCGGCAAGAACTGGAGCGTTATAGGTTGGCGTTCGAGTACCTCAGCGCACAGGCACTCGACCTCGAGTCCTCGGCAGAGATCATCCATCGCATAAGCAAGGAGCACTGATGACGGCGCCCGCTACCGCCCAGTGGTTCAAGTCGTCCTACAGCGGTGGGAGCGGGACGGAGTGCCTGGAGTGCGCGGGCGGCGAAGGCAGCGTCCTCATACGGGACTCGAAGGGGCGCCGAGGGTCCATCATGACTGTCAGCCGACAGGCTTGGCGGGACTTTGTCGAGGCCGTGAACATGGACGCGCTGGAACGCCGCTAGGCAGACCCCGCGCTGCCCACGCACTCCGCCATCGCTGTCCCGGAGGGCGGCGGGGACGGCGGAATGGGGCGTGCAGTGGTCGACCGGGCGACATGTTCGTGAGCCGCCATCGCCTGCCGGTGCCTGCCGGGCGCGCTCAGGCGTGCCGCCCCCACTGCCCCCGGTGAATGACCTCACCCGCACTCCGTCGGCGTTCCGCGACTCGCGCGCCCTGCGGCGGTGCGTCGTCGGCGCGGTAGCCGACTGTGATGCCGCCGATGGGGGTGTACTCGTCGGGCACCCCGAACTCCTCGCGGAATGGCTGGAGATGCTTCGGCATGATGCCGAAGAAGCAGGCACCGAGGCCCTCGTCGACGGCGGTCAGGAGCATCAGCAGGGCCGCCATGCCGGTGTCGATGTGCCAGTACGGGGCCGGCCAGCGGGCCTCGGCGCAATCTTCCCAGCCCTGGGAGAAGCCGGTCGAGGGCGCCCGGAGCGCGGAGGCGAGGATACGCTCGATCACCTCCGGGGCGAGGGGCTTGTCGGAGTAGTGCCGGGTCATGCGGCGTCGACGTACGACCTCGGAGAATTCCATGTCAGCCGATCTTGCCACCGGCCCCCGCCCGTGCGCGGCGGGTCCGTGGTTCTTTTCCTTCCTCGCTGAAGTCGCCTCCGCGGAGCCGCTGTTTGTCCGGCGGAACGGCCGCACTCCCCATGCCGGGAGCACGGCCGTTCCGCATCCGCCGTTGCGCCTTGCCGCGCGTTCAGCGCGACGGTCCGTCTACCGCCCCGTCATTCCTTCGTCCTGTCCTTGCCCCATCGCTTTACGACAGGGTCAATAACGAGGCCGACCGTGGCCACCGCCACCGCAGGCAGTATCGAGTGAGCGTGAACTCCCGGCGTCCAATCGAGCAGCATCACGCCGACGAGGAAGGCCGACAGCCAGGCGAAGGCTGCGTCGGAGATGCGGACCATCGTGGCGGAAGGCGCGAGCCGGGCGCGCACGAGGCGTCGTACCGGCACCGTGATGGCCGTGGCGATCACGGAGCAAGGGGCCAGCAGGAGCAGGGCCCACAACAGCGAAGTCAGGCCGTCGAGTTCGACCGCCTGCGGGAACACCGCCACCGTGATGAGCAGCACCAGCAGAAAGAGCAAGCCCACCAACGCGGTCACGATCAGAATGAGTCCGCCCACCACGGCTCTGGCCAGCCGCTTCTCGCTTGGGGTCGACGGCCGTTCGTCCACCTCGTGCACCACGTTCACCACCTTTGCAGAGCCTGGGCCAAGGATCTACGCCGCGACGAGAATGATCGCCTTGGCCAGGTCGCCGGCCACGTCCGACGGCAGCCCGGCCCTCATCAGGGCCAGGGTCAGCGCGTGCTCGCCCCAGTTCTCGACCGCGTCGATGGCGTCGGCGATCTTGTTGCCGTACCGGGAGGCGTAGCGGCCCGCCTTCGGCGAGACGTGTTTGAGCACCTTGCCCATCCACACGCCGCCATGCCGGAAGCCGGCCACCACCAGCTTGCGGACGATGGTGCTCCAGCCGAAGCGCTGCATCGGCCTGGCCGACGACTTGCCTTCCAGAGAATTGGCGTACGCATCGAACTGCGAAAGCTGGGCGGTGCCCGCACCCCCGTCAGCCTTGATTCGCTGGATCAGGTCGCGTACATCAGCCGCGGTGAAGGTCAAGTCCGACGCATCTGCCGCTTCGGTCCGGAGTACGGAAACAGTCGCGAGCGAAGCGGAGTTGTGCGCCTCCGTCGCCTCCGCCAGAGGCGCCGTCACTCCTAGAGCCATTGCTGTGGTGGCCACAACGGCGGCGGCCCTGAGCCCCGTTCCCCCTCGTTGAGCCCCCGTTGCCGAACGGCGTATGGCTGTCGACGATCTCACGTCGTTGTTCCCCTCTGATGCTGTGCATTTGTTTCGTTGCGCTGTGGGTCAGACAGACGCGCCGCGGAGGTCGCCCCTACGGGTCCGTTGGTCAGACGGCGCGACAAGGGTGGCCGCGACAAAGAGATCTTGCGGACAGGCCCGTCGGGATCACAATGAAGTTGAGGAAGAACTGAGGGAAATGATCACACTCCGGACTTTGAGCCCTCATCCCATACGAACGCCTCCGCCGTGGCCACTGGCCGTGGAAGACGCGGAACGCCACGGAATCCTGAGCCGGCCGTTTCGGCCATCGGCCGGTCAGACCCCGGCTAGCCTGGGCCCCATGATCAGGCCCGAACCCGACCAGCAGCCGATCGCCCTCCGGCCCGCGGACCCCGCCGACGCCGAGGCCGTCGCGAAGATCTGGCGTGATGGATGGCGCGACGGTCATCTCGGGCACGTGCCCGATGAACTGATCGCCGTCCGGACACCCGAGTCGTTCGCGGTCCGTGCGGCCGAACGGATTGCGGATACGACGGTCGCGGTGGTCGGTGGGGCCGTCGCGGGGTTCGTCATGGTGGTCGGGGACGAGGCGGAGCAGTTGTACGTCGCGGCGGCCCACCGGGGTGCCGGCGTGGCAACTGCACTGCTCGGGCACGCCGAGGTGGTTGTTCGGGAGCAGGGGCACGAGCGGGTGTGGCTCGCCGTCGCCACCGGGAACGCTCGTGCGCGGCGGTTCTACGAGCGGCAAGGGTGGGTGGACGAGGGGGCGTTCGACTATCCGGCGGAGGGGCCTGACGGGCCGATCTCCGTTCCGTGCCATCGGTATGTCAAGCAGGTGGAGGAGGCGGCTAAGAAGCTGCCGTGATCTTCTGGTGGATGTGCTGCAGCCATTGACGGTGAGACATTCCTCGCGGCGGTCGGTTGTCGAGCCCCAACGCGGAGGTCGCAGTCTTGAGTTCCTGATCCGAGGTCACCATGGCCAGCAGTTCGCTGATCTCTTGCGCCGTCTTCGCCTGGTCTTCGGGCAGGACTTCGCTGATGTACTCGTCGAGGGCCTCGTCGTGAGAATCGTAGAAATCTGAGAAATCCTGGTGGAAGTAGCCGCCTAGTAGCCGGCCCAACTCCGGGAATCGCTCGTTCCACTCCCAGTTGTTTTGTGGGTTCATCGGAGGCACCTTTGTCGGGTCTTGCAGAAAACGGTTGAGATGGTCCCGGGTGACGCGAAGGCAGTCCTCAACGCTGATCCCTAGCGGAGGACGGATGTGTGGCAGGTACTCTACCTCGTCTGCGATCTCTTCGGAAAAAAGTCCGACAGAGAGCAGATCGTTGATCTGTTGGACCGCTGTTGCGGCACGTGACGGATCCCTAGCGGCGATTCTGAGGTAAGAGGTCAGGCCAGGGCCCGGAGTCTCGGCGGTGTCCGTGAAATCGAAGCCGGTATCCGCGTAGGCACCGAGCAGGTCGTCGAGCGCATAGAACCGCTGCCCTGGTGGAAGTTCCTCACTCATAAGTTACTCCAACGTGCACATTAAGGCCGAGGGAACGAAGTGAGTACGCGATATCCGAAGGCCGCCGATGCGTCAGCCTTCAGCACGACACGAACTTTCTTCACCCACCGCGTCCCCTGCCCGTGAGTGAAGTCGTAACGAGTGAGATGAAGCCCTGTATTCTCGGTGAATTCTCCCTCCAATGGGAGGTTTCCTTTCGCCCCCTTGGCCAACCAGGCAGATATTTTCCGCTGATTCTTTGGGGCGGTCAGAGTCTCGTCGGTGAAGCGTTGCGCCGCATGGACGTCAACGTAGCGTGAGTCCTCCTCGAGGCCAGGGTTCTCGCGCATACGTCTTCGCATACCGCTAATTGTCTTGTCGACATGCCTGTCGATGGTGTGGGCCTTGCTCTTGCCTCCGAGATTCTTGCCCTCGTCACCGCGGATATCTGCGCGGTGACGAGGCTTGATGCGGCCCTTTCGTTTGTTCCTGGGCCACGCGTTGTAGTCCTTGCCTGAGCCGTTCGATGCTCCCAGGCCCATGAGGACCAGTCCGGCCGTGCCCAACAAGCCCGCGTTGAGGGCGGCTTCCGCTGTGAGGGTGCTTGTCGCTCCGACGCCCGCCAGAGCCAGGCCGCCCGGGGGAAACAGAGCCAGGAGGGAGAGCAGGAGGAGGGCGAAGCCCAGGTAGGCCAGGAAGTTGTTAAGGGCGTCCAGGAGGTGGAACGTGCGGATCGTCGGGGCGGCAGGGCCCGCTTCGCCCAGGCCGTGCCGCAGCAGGAAGACGCCGGTTGTGGCTGAACCCAGGGCCGTGGCGAGGCGGAAGCGGTGGGCTGCCAGGGATTCGGCGAGGGGGTGGGCTGTCGCCGTTCGCCAGGTGCGGAAGAGGGTGATCAGCAGGTACGCGATCCAGGCCAGGGCTGCCATGCCGAAGGCCAGGAGGATGTTCGGGCCCGAGCCCGTGCTGAAGAACTTCTGGAGGCCCGCGGTGGAGGTGAACGAGCCGACGACCAGGAACAGGAGCGAGGGCAGGACGAGTACGCAGGGGATCAGCCAGAGCCATCGGCGCCGGGTGCCGTGGGTGGAGCGCGCCGCTTTCAGCAGGGCTCGGATGTCGAGTGACTGCCAGGATTGTTGGTTGTCGGACTCGTCCATCCGGGACGTGATTCCGGCTACCGCACCGCGCAGGTCCTCGGCGTCCGCCGGACCCGCCGACGCCGTGGCATAGAGCAAGGCGCGTCGTAAGGCGACGTAGCGAAGGGCTATCCGCAGGCTCCACGGCAGGCGCCATGTCGCGTAGCGAAGGAGGGCGGCCAGGCTGTCGCCGTCCGCACGCTCCGAGGTGAGCAGGATGCCGGGCACCGTGCGCTTGCCGCGGTGGAGTTGGCGGACGTCGGCCAGCATAGCGAGGGCCAGGCAGACGAGAGGCGCTGCCCATGCCTTTCCGTCCAGCGTCTCAACCCACCGTACGGCGTGGCTCGTTGGGTGCTGGACCGTGTAGTTGTTCAGTGTGTGGTACGTCGCCGCTGCCGCGATCGGGAACGCTGAGAGCAGGCGCAGCCGGCCCCGTGCGCGCCAGAGCAAGCCGGCTCCGAAGCCTGCCATCGACGAGAACACCAGGTGGGTGAAGGTGTCCGTGGCCGGTGCGCCGCCTACGTCCAGTTGGCTGAAGGGGGCCGGGAGCCACGACATCAACACCTGGTCCAGGGACGGCACATAGGGCGGGGACAGGCTGTCGGGGATGACCCAGCCCCCGCCGCGGGGTATCGCGCGGTGCGCGTCGAGGCCGTAGCGGAGTACCGCTTCGAGCAGGCCGAAGCCGGCTCCCAGGGCCGCGCCGAGCACCACGAAGTCGGTCAGGCCCCACTGGCGGCGGATCTTCACGCTGAACCCTGCCAGCAGCAGTGGCGAGATCTTGATGAGTTCTTCCACCCAGGGGGCCACCGTGTAGCTGGTGGTGTTCACCACCGCGAGGAGTGGCTGGCCCGAGTGGTGTGCGTAGAGGCGGGTGTAGGTGAGTTGGACGAGCGCCGTTGCTACGCCGCATCCGTAGACACCCGCCGCGAGCGCCAGCAGAACGGTGGTCAGCCGTATCGAGCGCGTCGGCCAGGCAAGTACGAAGAGTTGCAGCACACCCCAGACGGCCGCGACCGCCATCACCAACGTCACACCAGGCCCCCGCCACACCGGATCGACATCAACCGGATCGAGATCCGCGATTGATTCGCGATAGTGAATGTGATGCTATGCAGGTATACGCTTGCGCAGCAAGGGACTTATGAGACCCGGCGGGGCGATGGTGCGGCGCGTGCAAATGGCCCTAACGCCACCTACGGCGTCCCGTTCAGGCGTCGCAGCAGGTCCAGCAGCGTCGCGCGGTCATGCGGCGACGTTCGGGCTCATCGACGAGCATCTGCGGTTGACCGGCGCCCCCCGGCCGTGAAGCCTGGCCCTGCCTCGGGGTTCCGTGCGGCTGAGGGTTAGCCTCAGGGCAGATCAGTCAAAACGGTAGGAGGCAGGCATGGCCAGGATTCCCAGTGCGGCGGTGGCCGCGGGTGGGCTTGTCGGTGGGTACGGCGTCGCTCGCTGGACCAGGAGGCGGGAGCTGGGTGGGGCTGTGCTGGCCGTGGCCGGGGCCGCCGCGGCTTCGCAGTGGCGGGAGCGGGCCGGCGGGGTTGCTGCGGGGGTTTTGAGCGCGGGGTACGTGGCCGCCTTCGGGGCGTCGCATCCTTTGGCGAAGAAGGTGGGCGCCTGGCCTGCGGTGTTCGGGGTGGCCGGGGTTGTGGCGCTCGCCTCTTGGGCGGTTGCCGACCGGCGGGCGTGAGTTGTGCGGGGCCGCGCCGGTTGGGCTCCGTCTGCTGCACTGCACAGGCAGGCTGCACAGCCCGGCGCTTGCGGGGCGCCGCCTGCGCCCACCCGTGCCGCCCTAGGCGGCACGAATGCCCGCAGGCTGAGCGGGTTGGGGCGCAAGCCCCCAGGCTGAGGACGTACAGAGGGCACAGCCCGCCAGGCAGCCGCAGGCTCAACGCGCCGCAAGCCAGGCCCCTCTGAAATCAGCAAGCGGCGCGTGCCGCACACCGACACGCACCGCAAGCCCAAGCCGCTGCCCCACTCCGGAGGACTACGCCGTAGCCGGTTTCGCCCCCGGTTCTCGGCTGCCGCCCGTCCCCCGGAGGGAACTCGCCGCCGCCGTAAGGGGCTTGGCGATGTCCTCCAGGGACCGGCGCTCCGCCTTCACGGCGAGGAGCGCCGCCACCAGGCCCGCCGCGCACATCAGGCCCGCGCCGATCTCGAAGGCCAGGACCGTGTCGGCGACCTTGCCCGTGCTGGTGAGGTCGGCGAAGAGCAGGGGGCCGCTGATGCCGCCGGCCGCCGTGCCGAGGGCGTAGAAGAAGGCGATGGACATCGCCCGGGTCTCCATGGGGAAGATCTCGGAGACCGTCAGGTAGGCGCTGGACGCGCCCGCCGAGGCGAAGAACAGCACCGCGCACCAGCAGGCCGTCATCGTCGTGGCGTTCAGCGAGCCCCGGTCGAACAGCCAGGCCGTGCCGAAGAGGAGAAGGCCGGAGAGCAGATACGTGCCCGAGATCATCACCCGGCGGCCCACCGTGTCGAACAGCTTGCCCAGCAGCAGCGGGCCGCAGAAGTTGCCGACCGCGATGACCGCGAAGTAGTAGCCGGTGTTGCCGGTCGGGACCTTGAAGAACGTGGTCAGGATCGCGCCGAAGCCGAAGGTGATCGCGTTGTACAGGAACGCCTGGCCGATGAAGAGGGAGAAGCCGAGGACGGAGCGCTTGCGGTAGTCGGCGAACAGCGTGCGGGCGATCTCCATGAAGCTCACGCTGCGCCGCTGGTGGATGGTGATCTCACCCTCCGGCCGCGCCAGCCGCTCGCCCCTGTCCGACTCCACCCGTTCCTCGATCGAGGTGACGATCTCCTCGGCCTCCCGGTCCCTGCCGTGGATCAGCAGCCACCGCGGGCTCTCCGGGACGTGCCGTCGTACGAGGAGGATGACCGCCGCGAGCACGGCGCCCAGCGCGAACGTCAGCCGCCAGCCCACGTCCTTGGGGAAGATGCCGGTGTTCAGCGCCACGATCGAGAGCAGCGAACCGCCGACCGCGCCCAGCCAGAAGCTGCCGTTGATGATCAGGTCGACGCGGCCGCGGTACTTCGCGGGGATCAGCTCGTCGATCGCCGAGTTGATCGCCGCGTACTCACCGCCGATGCCGAACCCGGTCAGGAAGCGGAAGGTGAAGAACCACCAGGGGGAGAAGGAGACCGCGGTCAGCGCGGTGGCGGCCAGATAGACCGCCAGCGTGATCATGAAGAGCCTTTTACGGCCCCATTTGTCGGTCAGACGGCCCCAGAACAGGGCGCCCACGCAGGCACCGGCCACGTACAGCGCGGCCGCGATGCCGGTGATCTGGCCCGAGCTGATCGGCAGACCGCTGCCGGGCTCCGAGAGGCGGCCGGCGATGTTGCCGACGACCGTGACCTCGAGGCCGTCGAGGATCCACACGGTGCCGAGACCGATGACGATCGTCCAGTGCCAGCGCGACCACGGCAGGCGGTCCAGGCGGGCGGGAATGTTCGTGGTGATGGTACGGCCACTCGCGGCCTCGGCTGTTGTCATGGGCTCCCTCCTCCTACGAGCGGAACCCCGATCGGGTGCCCGGGGAAGACCGGGTTACGCCCCCAGCGCCCGCGACACCGTGTAGATCAGCAGGCCCGCCAGCGAACCGACCACCGTGCCGTTGATCCGGATGAACTGCAGGTCGCGTCCGATGTGCGCCTCGATCTTCCTCGTCGTGTGCTCGGCGTCCCAGCCCGCCACGGTGTCCGTGATGAGGGAGGTGATCTCCTTGCGGTAGGTGGTGACGACGTACACCGCGGCACCCTCCACCCAGCGGTCCACCTTGTTCTGGAGCTTGGGATCGACGGCCATCCGCGCGCCCAGCGACAGCAGCGAGGCCCGCACGCGCAGCCGCAGTTCGCTCCGCTCGTCCTCGGCCGCGGAAACGATCATGGATCGTACGGCGGTCCAGGCGGACGCGATCAGGTCCTGCACCTCACCGCGGCCCAGCACCTCGCCCTTCAGCCGCTCCACCCGCGCCCGCGTGTCCGTGTCGGACTGGAGGTCGGAGGCGAAGTCGCCGAGGAAGCGGTCCAGGGCGCCACGGGCCGGGTGGGAGGGCATGTCGCGCATCTCGGTGACGAAGCGCAGCAGCTCCTTGTAGACCCGCTCGCCGACCTTCTTGTCGACGAAACGGGGGGTCCAGCCGGGGGCGCCGCCCTGGACGGCGTCCATGATCTCGGTGTCGTGCCAGACCAGCCAGTCGTGCGCCCGCGTGACGACCAGGTCGACGACCCGCCGGTGGCCGCCGTCGGCGACGATCTTCTCCAGCATCTTCCCGATGCCGGGCGCGATCTCCTGGGCGTCCGCGCGCCGGGTGATCGCCTCGCCGACCACCGCCTGGACGTCCGAGTCGCGCAGCACGGTCAGCGCGCCCCGCAGGGCCGCCGACAGCTCCGCCGTGACCCGGTCCGCGTGCTCGGGTTCCGCGAGCCAGGTGCCGAGCCGGCTGCCGATGCCGACGGCGCGCAGACGCTGCCGTACCACGTCCTGCGAGAGGAAGTTCTCGCCGACGAACTCGCCCAGGGAGACGCCCAGCTGGTCCTTCTTCGTCGGGATGATCGCCGTGTGCGGGATGGGCAGGCCGAGGGGGTGGCGGAACAGGGCGGTGACCGCGAACCAGTCGGCGAGGGCGCCGACCATGCCGGCCTCGGCGGCCGCCGCGACATAGCCCGCCCAGGCGCCGGCGCCGGAGTTCTCCGCCCACTTGGCGAGGACGTACACCAGTGCCACGAACAGCAGCAGCCCGGTCGCGGTGAGCTTCATCCGGCGCACCCCGCGCTGCTTCTCCAGGTCGGCGGCGCTGAAGGTGGTCATAGCGCGCGCGGCCGCGGTGGGGGCCTTCCGGCCCCCCGCCACGGCCGGGCGGGCATGCTCTGCTACGGCACGCTCACCCGCTTCTTCACGATTCGTACGTTCCATCCACTCCACCCGTTCGTGATCCCCTGCACACATTGTCCCTTCCTGACCGACTCCTGGAACGAAACGAGAGTTCCCGGCGTCTGTCTGGACGGGGAAGTTCGCCATGAACTCCGGTGGCCCAAAGGGGGGTCCGGTTCAACTACCCCTCATCCCATGACGCATCATGGGGTGATCACATCGGAGCCTCGGGCTCCCACTCGTCCGAGGAGACCCGCACCGCATGACCAGGCGTCACGGTTATGCCCTGCTTTCCGCGATCATCGCCGTGATCGTGGGCCTATCGGCTGCCATATACCTCGGTGTAGCGGCTGACGACGGAAGCAACAGCAGCAACACCCTCACCGGGGGCCGCGCCCCGCACAACTCCGCCGCCCCCGCCTCCACCGGCACCTGGGTCGGCTCCTGGTCGGCGTCCCCGGCGGGCGCCGAGCCCGGCACCGAGACCGGCGGCATGGCGGGACGCTCGGTACGCAACGTCGTGCACGCGAGCGTGGGAGGTACGAGTGCCCGCATCACGCTGTCCAATCTCTACGGCCAGTCACCGCTGACCGTCACGCACGCCTCGATCGCCGTGGCCGTCACCTCCGACACCGCGGCGGCGAACGCCGACACCATGCGGCGGCTGACCTTCGGCGGCAGCCCCGCGGTCGTCATCCCGGCCGGCCGGCAGGTGCTGAGCGACGCGGTCCGCATCGTCGTCCCGCAGGGCAGCGACGTGCTGGTCACCACCTACTCCCCCAGCTCGTCCGGCCCGGTCACCTACCACCCGCACGCCCGCCAGATCTCCTACGTCGCGGCCGGCGACCGGACCGAGGACGTGACCGGCACCGGGTACACCGAGCAGACGCCGTTCTGGCGCTACCTCACCGCACTGGACGTACTGAGCAACCAGTCGGACGGCACCGTCGTCGCTTTCGGCGACTCCCTCACCGACGGCATAACGTCCGGCCTGGGCGCCAACCACCGCTGGACGGACGTCCTTTCGCAGCGGCTGCGCTCGGCGGTCGGGTCCGGCCAGGACCTGCCGCGCTACAGCGTCGTCAACCAGGGCATCAGCGGCAACCAGGTCCTCGCCGACGGTCTTGGCCGCCCCGCCGACAACCCCAGCGGCCTGCTGCGCTTCTCCCGTGACGCGCTCGCCCGGACGAACGTCAAGGTCGTCGTCATAGACCTCGGCGTCAACGACATCCTGCGCAACCCGCAGCTCGCCGACCCGGACAAGATCCTCGGCGGTCTGCGCACCCTGGTCCGCGAGGCCCACGCCCGCGGCATCAAGGTCGTCGGCGCGACCCTGATGCCCTTCCAGGGACACCGGGGCTACACCCCGGCCCGCGAGGCGGTACGCCAGCGGGTCAACGCGGAGATCCGCTCGGGCCGGGTCTACGACGCCGTGGTCGACTTCGACAAGGCGCTGCGCGACCCGTACAACCCGCGCAGGCTCCGCTCCGACTACGACTCCGGCGACCATCTCCACCCGAGCGACGAGGGCTACGCGAAGATGGCGGACGTCTTCGACCTGGACGACCTGAAGGGCTCGGCGCCGGCCGAACTGTAGGGAGGGCGGCGGCCGTTCAGTAGTCGCCGTAGTGGCGCCGGTGCCGTTCCTGACGGCGTTCCCGGTGCCGCTCACGCCGCTCCTCCTGCCGCTCCCGGCGATTCTCCTGGCGGTCGCGCAGCAGATCTCCGTGGCCCTCCAGCATCCTGCGGTGCGCGTCGTGCCTGTCGTCGCCGTAGTCCTCCTCGAGCTCACGCTCGGAGGCCCTGCGGTCCAGCTTCCCCTGGCGGCGCTCCTCCTTCAGCCGGCGCCGCTCCTCCCTGGTCAGCTTGCGCTCGACGCTGACGCCGCCCATCAGGGCGAAGCCGTTGACGATCACGCGCGGCGCCCCGGGCTCACCCGGCACGCCCGACTCCCGGTGGTCGAAGCCGCCCATGATCCCGATGCCGCGCACCACGACCTCGACGCCGGGCGGCACGATGATGTTGACCCCGCCCATGATCGCGACGCAGTTGATCTCGACCTCGCGGTCGGCGAAGTTCGCCTCGCGCAGGTCGAGCTCGCCGCCGCCCATGAAGGTGAAGCAGGTGAAGTGCTTGGGCACGGTCCAGCGGCCCCTGCGCTCGAACCCGGAGAGCACGGCGACCGCCCACGACGAGGACCCCTCGCCGCCGACGATCCGGCTCGCCCAACTCCCGCTCGGCTCGGGCTCCTTGACCAGCGACACATGGGGCGGCGTGCCCCCGCCGACCGGCAGGTCGCGGGTGATCGGCGTCAGCTCGCCGTACGTCCGCGCCTTGTAGGTGGCCTCCAGCCGCTCCTCGAACTCCTCCATGTCGAGACGGCCCTCCGCGAGGGCGTCCCGCAGGACCTCGGCGACTCGTTCACGGTCGGCGTCGGATGCCCGGAGCTCGGGGACTGCGGCGTCATCGGTCATGTACAGCAGCCTACGAGTTCACCCGGCCGGAGGCTACGAGACCGCTTTCTCCGTCCGCCCCGGTTCCGCGCCCGCGTACATCCTGGCGATCACGTCCTCGATGTCCGGTTCCCGCACCGAGAGGTCCGCCAGCGGGTACTCCGCTGCGATCCGGGCGACCAGCGCGGCCGCCGACTCCCCGGCCGGGAACGCCAGCCACTGCCGCGGCCCCTCCACCCTCACCACTCGCGCGGGTGCCGCGTCGATCGGCGGCAGCTCCCGTTCCAGGTCCACCACCAGGGTCCGCTCGCTCTCCCCCACCTCGTGCAGCCCGGCGAGCGGACCGTCGTACATCAGCCGCCCGTGGTCGATGACCATCACGCGCGAGCACAGCTGCTCGATGTCCTGGAGATCATGGGTGGTGAGCAGGACGGTCGTGCCCCTCTCGGCGTTCAACTCCCGCAGGAATCCCCGCACCTTGGCCTTCGAGATCACGTCCAGGCCGATCGTCGGCTCGTCGAGGTACAGCACCTCCGGGTCGTGCAGCAGCGCCGCCGCGATGTCCCCGCGCATCCGCTGGCCGAGCGAGAGCTGCCGTACCGGCACGTCCAGCAGGTCGGCCAGTTCGAGGAGTTCGACGCAGCGGTCGAGGTTCTCGCGGTAACGGGCGTCCGGGATGCGGTACATGCGGTGCATCAGCTTGTACGAGTCGATCAGCGGCAGGTCCCACCACAGCGTCGTACGCTGCCCGAACACCACCCCGATACGGTGCGCGAGCCGCAGGCGCTCGCGGGCGGGGTCGATGCCCGCGACCCGCAGCCGGCCTCCGCTCGGCGTCAGGATGCCGGTGAGCATCTTGATCGTCGTCGACTTCCCGGCGCCGTTCGGCCCGATGTAGCCGACCATCTCGCCGCGCGCGACGGTGAAGGAGAGCGAGTCGACGGCCCGCACCTCGCGCCGCTCCCGTTTCATGAACCCGGTCCTGCGGCGCACGTCGAAGACCTTCTCGACGCGGTCGAGTTCGATCAGCGCCTGCTCCGTCATGCTCAACTCCCCGTACTCCGATACGACCCGAGGCCCGCCCGCCATGCCAGGCCGGCCAGCGCACAGCACAACAGCGCCACCGGCGGCGGCGCGAAGGCCGCCCACGAGGGCAGATCCAGCGGGTACGGCCGCCCCAGCACATAGGAGGCCGGCACCCAGTTGACGAAGGCGAGGGGCAGCAGGAACGTCACCCCGCGCACGAAGTCCTTGCCGAACACCGTCGGCGGGTACTGCAGCAGCGTGGTGCCGCCGTAGGTGAAGGCGTTCTGCACCTCCGACGCGTCCTGCGCGAGGATCTGGAAGGACGCGCCCGCCACGAACACCGCGCAGAAGATCAACGCGCCGCTGACCAGCATCACCGGCACCAGCAGCACCTTCGCCGCACTCCAGTCGACGTCCACCGACGCCAGCGCCCAGCCCAGCACCAGCGTGCCCTGGACGATCCGGCCCAGGCGGCGCAGCGCGAAGTGGTCCGCGCCGATCTGCGCGAGCACCGGCGCGGGCCGCACCAGCAGGGTGTCGAAGGAGCCGTCGCGGATCCGGGCGCCCAGCACGTCCATCGAGCCGAGGACCAGGTCCGCGATGCCGAACGACGTCACCGACAGGCCGTACAGGAAGGCGATCTCGGGCAGCGTCCAGCCGCCGAGCGAGTCGACCTGCGAGAACATCAGCAGGATGCCGACGAAGTCCAGGCAGGTCACCAGCAGGTTGCCGACCACCGTGACCAGGAAGGACGTGCGGTACGTCATGGAGGACCGCATCCACATCCCCGCGATCAGCCCGTAGGCCCGCAGCCCCTCCCGCACGCGGTTCGCCTCAGCCACCCTGCACCACCACCCGCCGCGTCGCCGCCGACTGCATCAGCCGCCCCGCCCCCAGCAGCACCACCGCCCACACCGCCTGGAAGGCGTACGCCCGCAGCGGATCGGTCTCGCCCATCAGCACGTCGGCCGGCATCTGGAGCTGCGCGGCCCACGGCAGCGCCCGGACGATCTCGCCGAGAGCGCCGGGGAAGGCGTTGAGGGGCAGCACCATGCCCGAGAAGAAGATGCCGGTGATCATCAGGACCTGGTTGACGCCCATGCCGTCCAGCAGCCAGAAGACGCTCAGGGCCGCCAGATAGCGGATGCCGAAGCTGACGAGCATCGCCAGTACGAGGGTCACCAGGAACGCCGCCCAGGTGGTGATGTCACGCGGCAGCGCCATCGGGAAGAACAGCGCGCCGAACGTGAACGGGATCACGCCGCGCCCCAGCATCTGGAACACCGAGCGACCCAAGTCGCCCGCCAGCCACCACAGTTGGAGGTCGGCCGGCCGGTACAGGTCGACCGCGATCTCCCCGGTGCGGATGCGCTCCATCAGGTCCTTCTCGAACCCGCCGCCCTGGATGGCGAGCGTCGCGTACAGACACTGGCCGAGCCACACGTACGTGACGGCCTGCGCCTGGTCGTACCCTCCGAGGTGCGGCTTCTCGTCCCACAGCGCCAAATACGTGTAGACGAGGATGAGTCCGAAGACGGTGTTGGTGAACACCCCTGCGGCCGTGGCCGCCCGATACGTCGCGTACCGTCTGAAACCGCCCGCCGCGACGGCCGCGTACAACCGTCCCGAGCCCACGTCAGTCAACCTCCCGGACCTCTCGACACCGAAGCGCAGGAGCCTAGTCCGCTGGTAGTGACGCACGCCATGCATTTATGGGACCGGACGCGTGCCGCGATCCGGGAACGGAACGCATGGTGCGAGAGTCTTCAAGAGGGGGCGCAGAAGGCGTACGAGGGCGTACAGGAACGTACGACGCGAAACAGGAGTCCGGTACACAACATGAGCGACGAGCCGCAGCCGCAGCAGCCTGCCCAGGGCTGGGCACCGAGAGAGCCGCAGGCGGCCGAGGCACCGGGCCCGGGGGCCGGGGACGGCAAGCCGAAGCGTCCGAAGAGGACGGGCTGGCGGCGGCTGATCCCGACCTGGCGCATGGTGCTCGGCACCTTCGTCATCGGCGTCCTGTTGCTGATCGGCCTGTTCTACCTCGGCTACTCCCTGGTCAAGATCCCCCCGGCCAACGCCCTCGCCATGAAGCAGGCCAACGTCTACCTGTACGCGGACGGTTCACAGATCGCCCGCGACGGCGACGTCAACCGGGAGAACGTCTCGCTCGCGCAGGTCTCCAAGGCCGCCCAGCACGCCGTACTGGCCGCCGAGGACCGCGACTTCTACTCCGAGTCCGCGATCGACCCCAAGGCGATGGTGCGCGCCGCCTGGAACACCGCCACCGGCAAGGGCAAGCAGTCCGGCTCGACGATCACCCAGCAGTACGTCAAGAACTACTACCTGGGCCAGGAACAGACCGTCACCCGCAAGGTGAAGGAGTTCTTCATCTCGATCAAGCTGGACCGGGAGAAGTCCAAGGACACGATCCTCCAGGGCTACCTCAACACCAGCTACTTCGGCCGCAACGCGTACGGCATCCAGGCCGCCGCCCAGGCCTACTACGGCAAGGACGCCACCGGCCTCGACGCGGCCCACGCGGCCTACCTCGCCGCGCTGGTCAACGCGCCCAGCGAGTACGACGTCGTCGCACACCCCGAGAACAAGGCCGCGGCGGTGGCCCGCTGGAACTACGTCCTGGACGGCATGGTCAAGAAGGGCTGGCTGACCGAGAGCACCCGGGCCGGCCTGAAGTTCCCGATGCCGAAGCAGCAGACCGCCTCCACCGGCATGTCCGGGCAGCGCGGCTACATCGTCAACGCCGTCAAGGACTACCTCACCACGAACAAGATCGTCACCGCCGACGAGCTCGACAGCGGCGGCTACCGCATCACCACCACCCTGCAGAAGAGCAAGCAGGACGCCTTCGTGAAGGCGGTGAACGACAAGGTGATGTCGAAGCTCGACAAGAAGAACAACAAGGTCGACAAGTACGTCCGCGCGGGTGGCGCCTCCGTCGACCCGAAGACCGGCAAGCTCGTCGCGATGTACGGCGGCATCGACTACGTCAAGCAGTACACCAACGGCGCGACCCGCGAGGACTTCCAAGTGGGCTCCACCTTCAAGCCGTTCGTGTTCACCTCGGCCGTCCAGAACCACTCCGAGACGCAGAACGCCGAGACCATCACGCCCAACACCTACTACGACGGCACCAACAAGCGCCCCGTACAGGGCTGGAGCGGCAGCTACGCACCCGCCAACGAGGACGACCGCTCCTACGGCGACATCACCGTGCGCACCGCCACCGACAAGTCCGTCAACGCGGTGTACGCGCAGATGGCCGTGGACGTCGGCTCCGCGAAGGTGAAGCAGACCGCGATCGACCTCGGCATCCCCTCCGACACCCCGGAGCTGACCCCCACCCCGTCCATCGCGCTCGGTGTCTCCCGGGCCAGCGTGCTGGACATGGCCGAGGCGTACGCGACGCTCGCCAACCACGGTGAGCGCGCCACGTACACGATGATCGACTCGATCACCAAGGACGGCAAGGACGTCGTCGACCTGCCCAAGGCGCAGACCAGCCAGGCCGTCAGCCGCGAGGCCGCCGACACCACCACCTCGATCCTGCAGAGCGTCGTCGACAACGGCACCGCGACCGCCGCCCAGGCCGCCGACCGCCCCGCCGCCGGCAAGACCGGCACCGCGGAGGAGGACACGGCCGCCCTGTTCGCCGGCTACACGCCCGACCTCGCGACCGTCGTCTCCGTGATGGGCCAGGACCCCGTGACGGCCGCCCACAAGCCGCTCTACGGCGCGATGGGGCTGGACCGCGTCAACGGCGGCGGCCCGCCCGCCGAGATCTGGGCGCAGTACACCCGGGACGCCCTGAAGGGGAAGCCGGCGACGGACTTCGACCTCCAGCTCCAGGCAGGCGCCGAGGAGACCGCGCCGCCCGCCACCACCCAGCCGCCGCAGCAGCCGGGCACGGGCGGCCAGGACAACGGCGGCACGACCGGCAGCCCGACGCCCACCACGGGCGGCACCACCGACGGCGGCACGACCGGCGGCCAGTCGCCCAGCACCGGCGGCACCACCGACGGCACCACCACCGGCGGCACGACGAACGGCGGGACCACGGGCGACGGCGGGACGACCACCACGGGCGGCACGACCAACGGGGGCACCACGGACGGCGGCACCACGACCGGCACCACCGACGGGGGCACCACGGACGGCGGCACCACGACCGGCACCGACACCGGCGGTACGACGGTGGGCCCGGGCGGCCCGCAGACGACCCGCAAGCACTGACGCCTCAGCGACGCCTCAGTGCCCTGAGGTCGCCTTCAGCCCCACGACGGCGACCAGCAGCAGACAGACGAAGAAGATCCGGGCGGCGGTGACCGGCTCACCCAGCACCACCATGCCGAGCACCGCCGCACCGGCCGCCCCGATCCCGACCCAGACGCCGTAGGCGGTACCGATGGGAAGGGACTTGGCGGCGTACGACAGCAGCAGCATGCTGGCCGCGATCCCGGCGCCGGTGAGCACGCTGGGCACCAGCCGCGTGAAACCGTCCGTGTACTTCATCCCGATCGACCAGCCGACCTCGAGCAGACCGGCGACGACGAGCAGAACCCAGGCCATGACGGCACCTCCGAAAACGCGCGACTCACTGTCGGGGTGCGTCGTCTTTGCCTGCGTATCCCGGTACGGCGCGTCTCGTCGGGCTCCCTCAAAACTAGCAAAGCAACGACAAAAAGGGCTGGTGACGATGGTCACCAGCCCCTTCGGCCACTGCGTTGGCCGCGCTACAGATACAGGCCCGTCGTGTCCTCGGACCCCTCAAACCGGTCCGCGGCCACGGCATGCAGATCGCGCTCGCGCATGAGCACGTACGCCACGCCCCGGACCTCCACCTCGGCCCGGTCCTCCGGGTCGAACAGGACCCGGTCGCCGGGCTCCACGGTCCGTACGTTCTGCCCGACGGCGACGACCTCGGCCCAGGCCAGCCGGCGCCCGACCGCCGCGGTGGCGGGGATCAGGATGCCCCCGCCGGACCGGCGCTCACCCTCACCCGTCTCCTGCCGCACGAGAACCCGGTCGTGCAGCATCCGGATGGGCAGCTTGTCGTGCTGCGGGGTGCTGTGCTGGTTTCTGTTCGCGCTCACACCCTGAACCTACCTGTCCCCGCTCACTTCCGGCGCCGCCGGGTGCCGAGAGCGAGCAGACCCACGAGTCCGACGGCGACGGCCGCGACCGGCACGATCCGCTCCAGCCGGGGCGCGCCCTTCTCGTCGACGAACTGGGCCTTGACGTCGCTCACGACCTTGTTGACCCCGACGTACGCGCGCCCCAGCGTGTGATCGATGTTGGAGACGACCTTGGCCTTGGCGTCCCCCACGATCGTCTTCGGGTGCACCCGCACCCCGATCTCGTCGAGCGTCTCGGCCAGCACTGCGCGGCGGCTCTTGATGTCCGCCTCGATCTGCGCCGGGGTTCTGGTGTCCGACGTGTCCGCCACCGTAGGGCCTCCGAAGTCAGCTGGTACGTGATGCCGCATGTTCTGGACAGTCTGTCAGTTCCGCCCTCGCCTGCACCGTCAGGACCCCCGGTTACGCTAGCCCGATGAGCGAGCGACTCCAGCCCGGGGACGTGGCCCCCGACTTCACCCTGCCGGACGCCGACGGCAACGGCGTATCCCTGTCGTCCCACAAGGGCCGCAAGGTCATCGTGTACTTCTACCCCGCGGCCCTGACACCCGGATGCACCAAGCAGGCCTGCGACTTCACGGACAACCTCGACGTCCTGGCGGGCGCGGGCTACGACGTCATCGGCATCTCGCCGGACAAGCCGGAGAAACTGGCCAAGTTCCGCGAGAAGGAGTCCTTGAAGGTCACACTCCTGGCCGACCCGGAGAAGACGGTCACCGAGGCCTACGGCGCCTACGGCGAGAAGAAGAACTACGGCAAGACGTACATGGGCGTCATCCGCTCCACGGTGATCGTGGACGAGGAGGGCAAGGTCGAGCGGGCGCTGTACAACGTCCGGGCGACGGGCCACGTGGCGAAGATCATCAAGGATCTGGGGATCTGAGGACCCGACTTCCGCGTGGTGAGCGGCCCGCACCGGGGCGACCTGGCGCGGGCCGCTTCACGTTTCGAGCGTGACTGTCGGACAAGCGGTTCGTTACTCCGTACGAGCTGCGAACGAGCGGCCGAGACGGAGGGGTCTTCATGGGGGCGAGTGCGTACACGAAGGAGCGGCTGGAGGAGGCGGCTCGGGGGGCGCGGACGTTGTCCGAGGCGTTGGGGAAGCTGGGGGTGGATCCACAAAGTTCCACGCGGCAGTACGTGTGGGGGCGGATGAAGAAGCTCGGGGTGGACGTCTCGCACTTCGAGCCGGAGGGGGTCAAGTGGACGAGGGAGATCCTCCAGGCGGCGGTTTCGGCGTCGACGAACATCTGCGAGGTGTTGCGCCACCTTGGGCTCGAGGTGGTCGGCGGGCATCACACGCACATCAGCCGCCGAATCAAGGTGTACGGGATCGACACCTCGCACTTCCAGGTGCCTACCCAGCGAGTCAACGCATGGCGCCCCCGAACGCCAGAGGGCATGCTCGTCGAGCAGCAACCCGACAGGGCTCGACGTATCCCCAGTGATCGGCTCAAGTGGGCCATGGCCTCGACGGGCGTGCCCGAGCAATGCGCGATGTGCGGCGTGGAACCGGTTTGGCGGGGGCGACCGCTCCCGCTGGAGGTCGACCACATCGACGGCAACTGGCGCGACAACCGAATCGGCAACCTTCGGTTTCTGTGCCCCAACTGCCATTCCACGACGGACAGTTACCGAGGCCGCGGAAAGAGGACCGCCCGAGGCGGCGCTTCATGAGCAGCGGTGTGCAGTACACCCGGGAGCGGCTGTCCGAGGCCGCAGCGCAGTGTGCCGACATCGAGGAGGTCATCGCCTTCTTCGGCACCCGCCCATACGGCCAGCTTCGCGGCCATCTCTTTCGACGCTTCGACCACTTCGGGATCGACGTCTCGCACATGCCCCGTCGGAGAAGATCGAGGGCAACGTCTGCAAGACCGACCGCCGATGATTTGCGCCGCGCGGTCGAGGGGTCGACCTCCATCGCAGATACGCTTCGCGCCCTGGGAACGGAGCCGTACAACAGCAGACTGCGCACCCAGCTCCGCCGTTGGATCGCCGAGGACGGGCTCGACACCTCCCACTTCCTCGGACAGGCTCACCAACGAGGCAAGCCAGGCACCATTCCGCCGAGGCGCGCAGTGGACATCCTCATCCAGCACGACGGCAACCGTCGTACGCGAACTCACCTGCTGCGTAGGGCGCTCCTGGAGGTGGGCGAAGCGGAGGAGTGCGCCGAATGTGGAATCGGCCCCGAATGGCTCGGCAAGCCCATGACCCTGGAGGTCGATCACATCAACGGGGACTGGAGCGATGACCGGCGGGAGAATCTGCGGTTGCTGTGTCCCAACTGCCACGCGATCACCAGCACCTGGTGCAGGGGTGGCGACCAGCGGCGACCGCTCGCCGAGGGCCAGTAAGATGTACGCGGGGCCGTAGCCCAATTGGCAGGAGGCACCACTTTTAGGTAGTGGACAGTGCGAGTTCGACTCTCGTCGGCCCCACCTTCAGGGCGCGGCTCCCCACTGGGTGCCGCGCCCTTCGGCCTGCCTCAGCCCAACAGCTCCCGCACCACCGGCACCAGTGCCCGAAACGCCTTCCCCCGGTGGCTGATCGCGTTCTTCTCCTCCGGGCTCAGCTCCGCGCACGTGCGCGTCTCGCCGTCCGGCTGGAGGATCGGGTCGTAGCCGAAGCCGTTCGTGCCTACCGGGGCGTGGCGGAGCAGGCCCCGCAGCCGGCCCTCGACCACGCGCTCCGTGCCGTCCGGGAGGGCGAGTGCGGCCGCGCAGGCGAAGTGGGCCGCGCGGTGCTCCTCCGCGATGTCCGACAGCTGGGCCAGCAGCAGGTCCAGGTTGGCCTTGTCGTCGCCGTGCCGGCCGGCCCAGCGGGCGGAGAAGATGCCGGGGGCGCCGTTCAGGACGTCGACGCAGAGGCCGGAGTCGTCGGAGACGGCGGGCAGCCCCGTCGCCTGCGCCAGGGCATGCGCCTTCAGCAGCGCGTTCTCCGCGAAGGTGACGCCGGTTTCCTTGACGTCGGGGATGTCGGGGTAGGCGTCCGCCCCCACCAGCTCGTGGTTCAGGCCCGCGTCGGCGAGGATCGCCCTGAGTTCGGTGATTTTTCCGGCGTTACGGGTGGCGAGGATCAAGCGCGTCATGAGTTCCAGTATTCCGGTTCCCCGGGCCCGTCTCTCCCGAGCCCGTCCTCTACGAGGTGCACACCTTCGTCAGCTCGCCGGCCGCGTCCGTGACCGGGCTGATGTCGGGTGTGTTGTCGCCGTTCCTGACCGCCTTACGGACGTTGGCCACGGCCTTGTCCAGGTCGTCGACCGCCTTGTTGACGTCGGCGTTGTCGGTCTTGTCGCCGATCTTGTCGAGGTTCTTGTCGATGGAGGTGAGGGACTCGTCGAGCCGGCTCGGGTCGTTGGAGGCGTTCTCCACGGCCTGCTGGAGGTCGGTGACGCTGTCGGCGATGGTGTCGGCGGTCTGGACGCAGTCCAGCGCCTTGCCGACGGCGTCGCACCCGGTGGTGAGTCCCGCGGTCAGCCCGACGGCGGCCACTGCTGCGACGGCGATGGTGATACGGCGGCCTCGGCTCACGGCCATGACTGCGGTCCCTCCTGTCTCCAGGCCCCGGTGAGGCCCCCCGTACTGGTCGGGCGCACGGTGGTGTGCCGTGCGCCCGCATTCGTAGGGACGCGAGGGCGGGCGGCGGGGTTGCCCGCTGCCGCCGCCCCTCTTGGTGCGCCCTTTACCTTTCCAGGACGGTACCAAGTGCCTTCTGCTGGAGGACAGCGAGTTCCGTGCAGCCGGAAACCGCCAGATCCAGAAGGGAGTTGAGTTCGTCGCGGGCGAACGGCTCGGCCTCCGCGGTGCCCTGCACCTCGACGAAGCGGCCGTCGCCGGTGCAGACGACGTTCATGTCGGTCTCGGCGCGGACGTCCTCCTCGTAGCAGAGGTCCAGCAGCGGCACCTTGCCGACGATGCCGACCGAGACCGCGGAGACGGTTCCGGTGAGCGGCTGGCGGCCGGCCTTGATCAGCTTCTTGCCCTGGGCCCAGGCGACGGCGTCGGCGAGGGCCACGTAGGCGCCGGTGATGGCGGCCGTGCGGGTGCCGCCGTCGGCCTGGAGCACGTCGCAGTCGAGGACGATCGTGTTCTCGCCGAGCGCCTTGTAGTCGACGACGGCGCGCAGGGAGCGGCCGATGAGGCGGCTGATCTCGTGGGTGCGGCCGCCGATCCTGCCCTTGACGGACTCGCGGTCGCCGCGGGTGTTGGTGGCGCGGGGCAGCATGGCGTACTCGGCGGTGACCCAGCCTTCGCCGCTGCCCTTGCGCCAGCGGGGGACGCCCTCGGTGACGGAGGCCGTGCAGAGGACCTTGGTGTCGCCGAAGGAGACGAGGACGGAGCCCTCGGCGTGCTTGCTCCAGCCGCGCTCGATGCTGACCGGGCGGAGTTGTTGGGGGGTGCGACCGTCGATTCGAGACATGCCGACGAGCCTAGTCGTAGACGGAGAAGCGGAAAGGACCCCTACCGCGATGGAAGGGGCCCTCGTCCGTGCGCCGGTCCTGGTGGACCGGCGGCTCACATCATGTCTTCGATCTCCGCGGCGATGGGGTCCGCGTCGGTGCCGATGACGACCTGGATCGCGGTGCCCATCTTGACGACACCGTGCGCGCCCGCGGCCTTCAGTGCGGCGTCGTCCACCTTGGAGGCGTCGAGGACCTCGGTCCGCAGACGCGTGATGCACCCCTCGACCTCTTCGATGTTCTCGATGCCACCGAGCCCGGCAACGATCTTCTCAGCCTTGCTGGCCATGACGTCTCCTCACGCACAGTTGGCCCAACTTCACGAGCGATGGCGCCGTGCGTATCCAAAGATGGCGTCACAGCATCCCTATCGATCGTAACTGGTCTACACCACCTTGCAGGCGGTCGCCAACCCATGAGTGCCGACACCGAGATCTCTCCCGCCCGTCGCCGGTGGCAGTCGGCGTTCCAGGGCCTGCAGAAGATGGGCCGCAGTCTGCAGCTCCCGATCGCGGTGCTGCCGGCGGCGGGCATCCTCAACCGGCTCGGCCAGCCGGACGTGTTCGGGAACGACGGGTTGGGCTGGACGAACGTCTCCAAGGTGATGGCGGGCGCGGGCGGCGCGCTGCTGGACAGTTCGCTCGGTCTGCCGCTGCTGTTCTGCGTGGGTGTGGCCATCGGCATGGCGAAGAAGTCGGACGGCTCGACCGCGCTGGCGGCGGTCGCGGGGTTCCTCGTCTACTACGGCGTGCTGCGTCAGTTCCCCGAGGACTGCCCGGGCGGCACGAAGCTGCTCGCCGGGGTGGGCTGCCAGGCGACCGACGAGACGGTGAGCACCCTCACCTATCAGAACCCAGGCGTCTTCGGCGGCATCGTCATGGGCCTGCTGGCCGCGTATTTCTGGGCCCGATTCCACCGTACGAAGCTGGTGGACTGGCTCGGCTTCTTCAACGGCCGGCGGCTGGTGCCGATCATCATGGCGTTCGTGGCGATCGCCGTCGCGTCGCTGAGTCTGTGGGTCTGGCCGCCGGTCGGCGGCGCGCTGGAGAGCTTCAGCAACTGGATGAGCGACCTGGGCGCGTGGGGCGCGGGCGTGTTCGGTGTCGCCAACCGCGCGCTGCTGGTCGTGGGGCTGCACCAGTTCCTCAACGTGCCCATCTGGTTCCAGTTCGGCAGCTTCACCAAGCCGGACGGCACGGTGGTGCACGGTGACATCAACATGTTCCTCGCGGGGGATCCGAACGCGGGCCAGTTCACCTCGGGCTTCTTCCCGATCATGATGTTCGCCCTGCCTGCGGCCGCGCTCGCCATCACCCACTGCGCCAGGCCGCACCGGCGCAAGGAGATCGGCGGCCTGATGCTGTCGGTGGCCCTGACCTCCTTCGTCACCGGCATCACGGAACCGATCGAGTACTCGTTCCTCTTCATCGCCCCGCTCCTGTACGCGGTCCACGCACTGCTGACGGGTGTCTCGATGGCGGTGACCTGGGGCCTCGGCGTCCACGACGGCTTCAGCTTCTCGGCCGGGCTGATCGACTACGTCATCAACTGGAACCTGGCGACGAAACCGTGGGCGATGATCCCGATCGGGCTGTGCTTCGCCGCCGCCTATTACGTCGTCTTCCGCTTCGCGATCACGAAGTTCGATCTGAAGACGCCGGGGCGGGAGCCGGACGAGGAGCGCGAGGACGTCACGAAGGCCTGACAAGGGCCTTACGTCACAAGGGAGTTGGCCTCCGGACCCGCTGGTTCGGGGGCCTTCGTCATGCAACAGCGCGTAGCAAGCCGGTAACAGGAATCGCGGGTTCCTTTATGTCGACTTCATCTGCTACAACAGGTCTACACCACTGAGTGGTGTAGACCACCACCCGATGGAGGAAGTATATGAGCACCGCCACCGCGCCACCGGCGGCCCCCACGAAGAAGTGGAGCTCAGGCCTGTTCCAGGGCTTGCAGAAGATCGGACGCAGCCTTCAGCTTCCCATCGCCGTGCTTCCTGCGGCGGGCCTGCTCATGCGACTCGGCCAGCCGGACGTCCAGGCCAAGCTGCACCTTCCGACCGATGTCGCGAAGGTCTTCGCCGGTGCCGGTGGCGTCCTGTTCGACAGCTCGTTCGGTCTGCCGCTGCTGTTCTGCATAGGCGTGGCCATCGGCTTCGCGAAGAAGGCCGACGGCTCCACGGCGCTCGCCGCAGTGGTCAGCTTCCTGACCTACTACGCGGTGATCCACCAGTTCCCGATCAAGGACGGGCATGACGGCGCCACCTACACGGCCGTCGCCCCCTTCGGCGGCTTCTGGCAGAAGGGCCACGGGGTCGCGGAGGCCGCGACCTTCCAGAACCCGGGCGTGCTTGGTGGCATCATCATCGGTCTGCTGACCGCCGTACTGTGGCAGCGTTACCACCGCAAGAGGCTCAAGGACTGGCTCGGCTTCTTCAACGGCCGCCGGCTGGTGCCGATCATCACGGCCGTCGTCGGCGCCGTCCTCGGTGTCCTGGTCGTCCTCGGCTGGCAGCCCATCGGTGACGTCATCACCAACTTCGGCGAGTGGATGACTGGGCTCGGCTCCGTCGGCGCGGGCATCTTCGGCCTCGTCAACCGCGCGCTGATCCCGATCGGCATGCACCAGTTCGTGAACTCGGTGGCCTGGTTCCAGATCGGCGACTACACCAACTCCGCCGGCACGGTCTTCCACGGCGACCTGCCGCGCTTCTTCGCGGGTGACCCGCACGCGGGTATGTTCATGACCGGCTTCTTCCCGATCATGATGTTCGGTCTGCCGGCCGCCGCCCTGGCCATCGCGCACTCGGCCCGTCCCGAGCGCCGCAAGGCCGTGATGGGCATGATGATGTCGCTGGCGCTGACCTCGTTCGTCACCGGGGTCACCGAGCCGATCGAGTTCTCCTTCATGTTCATCGCCCCGGTGCTCTACGCGATCCACGCGGTACTCACCGCCGTCTCCATGGCGCTGACCTGGGCACTGGGCATGCACATGGGCTTCAGCTTCTCGGCCGGTCTCACCGACGTGTTCATCAACTGGGGCATCTCCACCAAGCCCTGGCTGCTCATCCCCGTCGGCCTGGTCTTCGCCGCCGTGTACTACGTCCTCTTCCGCTTCGCGATCACCAGGTTCAACCTCCCCACCCCGGGCCGCGAGCCCGACGAGGAGGTCGAGGACCTCACCAAGGCGTGAGTCCCGCTCGCAGGGCATGACGAAGGCCCCGGCACCGAGAAGGTGCCGGGGCCTTCGTGCGTGAAGGCGTCAGATCTCGTACGAGTGCCTCGGTGCCGCCAGTTCCACCGGCCCGGAGAAGACCTCGCGGGCGTCACGGAGGTTGGCCCGGGGGTCGGTCCACGGGGGGATGTGGGTGAGGACCAGGCGGCGCGCGCCGGCGCGGGCCGCCGTCTCACCCGCCTCGCGGCCGTTGAGGTGCAGATCCGGGATGTTCTCCTTGCCGTGCGTGAAGGCCGCTTCGCAGAGGAACAGGTCGGTGTCGCGGGCGAGTTGGTCCAGCGCGGGGCTGATTCCGGTGTCGCCGGAGTACGTCAGGGACGAGCCACCGTGCTCGACCCGGATGCCGTACGCCTCCACCGGGTGCACCACGCGCTCCGTGTGCACCGTGAACGGGCCGATCTCGAAGGTGGACGGCTTGACCGTGTGGAAGTCGAAGACCTCGCTCATCGAGGAGGCGGTGGGGGTGTCGGCGTACGCCGTGGTCAGGCGGTGCTCGGTGCCCTCGGGGCCGTAGACGGGGATCGGGTCGCAGCGGCCGCCGTCGTGGCGGTAGTAGCGCGCCACGAAGTAGGCGCACATGTCGATGCAGTGGTCGGCGTGCAGATGACTGAGGAAGATCGCGTCGAGGTCGTAAAGACCGCAGTGGCGCTGCAACTCGCCAAGGGCACCGTTGCCCATGTCGAGGAGCAGCCGGAAGCCGTCGGCCTCTACGAGGTAGCTCGAGCAGGCCGATTCCGCGGACGGGAACGACCCCGAGCAACCGACGACGGTGAGCTTCATGGAGCAGAAACCTCCGCGGGCGGGAACTTTTTCTGGCGGGAGACGGGGGTCGTGCGGTTCGTCGAGCGTAAGGCGCAAAACGCCCGGTCGCTCCTCCGGCAAGGGCTGTTGTGGGCGAACTCACCTGTGGTGTCACCGGTTCGGCTGGACCCTGGGGCGGTGCGGCGCCGGGGAGCGAGCACGGGTTCGACAGAGGGCGCGCGGCGCTCATCGCGCGCCGGTACCGTCGTCCGTATGGACACGTCATGGTGGCTCGCGCTCGCGGCGGTGGTGCTGCTCGCGCTGGTCGCCACGCTCGTCGACGGCTGGGGCCGGGGGCGGCGGCCCGCGGGACGCCGGACACGGCCGCCGGGCCGGCCGGGCGGCCGGAAGGGGACACGGCCGCGGCCGGCGGAGATCTGGTGGGCGAACGTGCCCTACGAGGACGGGCCCGGCGAGAAGGACCGGCCCTGTCTGGTGCTGGTGGTGCACGGGGAGCGGGCGACCGTCGCGAAGATCACCAGCAAGCACCACGACGAACGGTCCGGGGTGATCCCGCTGCCCCCGGGTGCGGTGGGCGACGCGCGGGGGCGCGCCAGTTTCCTGGAGACCGGCGAGCTCCGTGAGGTGCCGGTGTGGCAGTTCCGGCGGAGGGTGGGCGTGGTGGACCCGGTCCTGTGGGACCAGGTCCGTCACCTGGCGACGTGAGAGGGGCTACGCCCAGAGCTGGCCGTGCAGCGTCTCGATCGCTTCCTCCGTGGTCGCCGCGGTGTAGACGCCCGTCGACAGGTACTTCCAGCCGCCGTCGGCCACGACGAACACGATGTCCGCGCTCTCGCCCGCCTTCAGCGCCTTGTTGCCGACGCCGATCGCCGCGTGCAGTGCCGCGCCGGTGGAGACACCCGCGAAGATGCCCTCCTGCTGGAGCAGTTCACGGGTGCGGGTGACCGCGTCCGCGGAGCCGACCGAGAAGCGGGTGGTGAGGACGGAGGCGTCGTAGAGCTCGGGGACGAAGCCCTCGTCGAGGTTGCGCAGGCCGTAGACCAGGTCGTCGTAGCGCGGTTCGGCGGCGACGATCCTGACGTCCGGCTTGTGCTCGCGCAGGTAGCGGCCGACGCCCATGAGGGTGCCGGTGGTGCCGAGGCCCGCGACGAAGTGGGTGACGGAGGGGAGGTCGGCGAGGATCTCCGGGCCGGTGGTCGCGTAGTGCGCGCCGGCGTTGTCGGCATTGCCGTACTGGTAGAGCATCACCCAGTCGGGGTGCTCCGCGGAGAGTTCCTTGGCGACCCGTACGGCGGTGTTGGAACCGCCCGCGGCCGGGCTGGGGATGATCTCGGCGCCCCACATGCCGAGCAGGTCCCGGCGCTCCTGCGAGGTGTTCTCGGGCATCACGCACACCATGCGGTAGCCCTTGAGCTTCGCGGCCATGGCGAGGGAGATGCCGGTGTTGCCGGAGGTCGGCTCCAGGATCGTGCAGCCCGGGGTCAGCCTGCCGTCCTTCTCCGCCTGCTCGATCATGTACAGGGCGGGGCGGTCCTTGACCGAGCCGGTGGGGTTGCGGTCCTCCAGCTTGGCCCAGATCCGGACGTCGGCGGACGGCGACAACCGCGGCAGGCACACCAGAGGGGTGTTGCCCACCGCGGCCAGCGGGGAGTCGTAACGCATCCGGATCAGGCCATGCCGCCGGCCACGGCCGGCAGGATCGTGACGTTGTCGCCGTCGGCGACCTTGGTGTTGATGCCGTCGAGGAAGCGGACGTCTTCGTCGTTCAGGTAGACGTTGACGAAGCGGCGCAGCTCGCCGTTGTCCACGATGCGGGCCTGAATGCCCGTGTGCCGGGACTCGAGGTCGGTGAGGAGTGCGGCGAGGGTGTCCCCGTTGCCCTCCACGGCCTTCTGGCCGTCGGTGTACGTGCGGAGGATGGTCGGGATGCGGACCTCGATGGCCATGGCTGAGGGCTCCTGTCGGTGATTACGTCGGGTCAGTGGGCGCGCGGCGGCGCAGCGTGCGGGGTGTGCGTGGGTGCCGCGGCTCACGGCCGTACGGCGGCAGGGCAGCGTCAACAGATGGCGCTGGCGAGCCTGCACAGGTCGACGTGCAGCCGCGCCACGAGCAGCATGCCCGGCGTCTTGTCGCTCACGTCATGGAGAACCATGGGGTCATCGTATCGATTCCCGGTCGGCTGCCCTGAGTGTGATCTCACATCTCGGACGGTTTCCATCCGGGCTTCGAGATCAGTATGCCTCCACCACCGTGACCTCCTCCTCCGTGACCTCGCCCGCCACGATCCGGAACGAGCGGAACTGGAAGTCACCGAGGCCGTCCGCGTCGGCGGTGGAGACCAGGACGTAGTGGGCGCCCGGCTCGTTGGCGTAGGAGATGTCCGTGCGGGAGGGGTAGGCCTCGGTGGCGGTGTGCGAGTGGTAGACGATCACCGGCTCCTCGTCGCGGTCGTCCATCTCGCGGTAGAGCTTGAGCAGGTCGCCGGAGTCGAACTCGTAGAACGTGGGCGACATGGCCGCGTTCAGCATCGGGATGAAGCGCTCGGGGCGGTCCGAGCCCGCCGGGCCCGCGACGACGCCGCACGCCTCGTCGGGGTGGTCCTTGCGCGCGTGCGCGACGATCTGGTCGACGAGGGCCTGGGTGATGGTCAGCATGTTCGCCAGGATATGCAGAAGGGCCGCCCCGTACCGATGGGTGGTACGGGGCGGCCCGAATGCCGGACGCCGTGAGCGGTGCCGCAGCGGATGCCACGAGTATCCGCCGCGGCCGGCGTCCTCGGTGAGGGCGCGGGGTCGGGGGTCAGCCCACCTTCTCCAGCGTCGGCTCGCGCCGTTCCGTCACTGCGGGGTTGCGGGCCTTGAGCACCGCCCAGCCGATACCGAGGGCGACCGCCCAGCCGGCCATCACGAAGAGGCAGATCCGGGAGTCGGCGTCGTAGGCGATCAGGCCGGTGACGAAGAGCAGGAACGCGATGGCGATGTACGAGCACACCGCGCCGCCCGGGGCCGGGAAGGACGAGGCGGGCAGCCGGCCCGCGTCGACCGCGCGGCGGTAGAGGACATGGCTGACCAGGATCATCAGCCAGGTCCAGATGCCGGCCGCGGTGGCCACCGAGGTGACGTAGCCGAACGCCTTCTCCGGGACGACGTAGTTCAGGACCACGCCGATGCCCATGAAGAGCACGGAGACGGTGATGCCGAACGCCGGGGTCTTGGAGGCGGACAGCCTGCTGAAGACCTTCGGGGCCTCGCCGTTGTCGGCGAGGTTGCGCAGCATGCGGCCCGTCGAGTACATGCCGGAGTTGCAGGAGGACAGGGCCGCGGTGAGCACGACGAAGTTGACGATGCCCGCGCCGGCCGGGATGCCGATCACCGCGAACGCCTTCACGAAGGGGCTGACGCCCTCCGCGAACTGGGTCCACTTCACCACGCACAGGATGACGGTGAGGGCGCCGACGTAGAACAGCGCGATGCGCCAGGGCAGGGTGTTGATCGCCTTGGGGAGGGTCTTCTCCGGGTTCTCGGACTCGCCGGCCGTGACACCGACCAGCTCGACGGCGAGGTAGGCGAACATGACGCCCTGGAGCGTCATCAGGGACGAGCCGACGCCCTTGGGGAAGAAGCCGTCGAACTGCCAGAGGTTGGCGACGGAGGCGGTGTCGCCGGCGGCGCTGAAGCCGAAGGTGAGGACGCCGAGACCGATGACGATCATGCCGATCAGCGCGGTGACCTTGACCATCGAGAACCAGAACTCCAGCTCGCCGAAGAGCTTGACGGAGATCAGGTTGACGCCGAAGAGCACCACCAGGAAGACCAGGGCGGTGGTCCACTGCGGGACGGACGGGAACCAGTAGTTGACGTAGATCGCGGCGGCCGTCAGCTCGGCCATGCCGGTCACGACCCACATCAGCCAGTACGTCCAGGCGGTGAAGTAGCCGAAGAACGGGCCGAGGAACTCGCGGGAGTACTCCGCGAAGGAGCCCGAGACCGGGCGGTACAGGAGCAGCTCGCCGAGCGCCCGCATGATGAAGAAGATGATCACGCCCGCGAGGGCGTACATGAAGATGAGGCTGGGGCCGGCCTTGGCGATGTTCGCCCCGGCTCCCAGGAAGAGGCCGACGCCGACGGCGCCGCCGATGGCGATCATCTGGACCTGGCGGCTGCCGAGTCCGCGCTCGTACCCCTCTTCGGCCCGCTGCGGGGCCTCCTCGTTCTCGACCTGGGCGGAGGTCATGTGTGGTGCGCCTTTCTCCATGCCGACCCGGGCCTCTCGTCGGCCTCGGATCGGGTCTCGATCCCCCCGGATGATGGAGCTGGGCGGGTTTTGCGGACCCGCCCGTGCCTGGCCGGCGATCCGCCGGCTCGGTGGCGCACCCGGCCGAACATGGGTGGTGTTCGCCGGGCGGTCGTGAAGATTTATCACGGCCGCAACATTGATCACTGCTGTGTCATGTGGCACAGAACACAGGGAGAAGCGGACAAAGTTCGCCCGCGAAGGCATAGAAGGCCGCCGCGGTGATGTGATCGTTATCCGGATTTGAGCGTCCTCTGAGCGAACGCCCGAGGGCCTCACATCACGGCATCAGCGTCGAGACGAGCGTCTCCTGGAGGCCGCCCAGCCACAGGTACGCCATCACCATCGGCTTGCGCGGGTCCTCGTCGGGGAGCCGGTAGAGGAGGTCGGTGTCGTCCTCGTCGGTGATCTCCAGCCGGGAGCCGATCGCCAGGCGCAGGTCGTTGAGGGAGCTCAGCCACTGGCGGGACTCCTCCCCCGACAGCTTGAGGACCGCCCCGCCGTCGGCGGCAGGCGTCAGCGCGTCCAGGGAGCGGACGACCGCGAGCGCGTTCTCGCGCTTGCCGGCCCGCAGGTCGTTCTCGGTATAGCGGCGGAACTCGGCGGAGTACTCCCGCTGCTCCTCCGCGTCCTCCGGACGGGCGGGCGGGCCCTCGGGGTCGCTGTAGGCGTCCGGGAAGAGCCGCCGCAGCACCGGGTCCTTGGGGGGCTCGCTGGGGCCCTCGGCGAAGAGTTCGGCCAGCGGGTCGTCGGACGCGTCCTCACCGGGGCCGGGTCCGACGAGCTCGAGGAGCTGCACGGCCAGCGACCGGATGATGGAGATCTCGACGTCGTCGAGGGCGACGGCCGCGCCGCCGCCGGGGAGCGGTTCGAAGTGTCCTGGCATGAAGTGGGTTCGCTACTTCCGGTCCTGCTGGAGGGTGGCCCACAGACCGTAGCCGTGCATGGCCTGCACGTCGCGTTCCATCTCCTCGCGAGAGCCGCTGGAGACGACCGCCCGGCCCTTGTGGTGGACATCGAGCATGAGCTTGGTGGCCTTGTCCTTGGAGTAGCCGAAGTACGTCTGGAAGACGTACGTCACGTAGCTCATGAGGTTGACCGGGTCGTTGTGGACGATCGTGACCCAGGGGACGTCCGGCTCGGGTACGGCGGAGACCTCCTCCGCCGATTCGGTCCGTTCGATCTCAAGGGGAGCGGGTGACGTCACACTGCCCATGCTGCCATGGCCCCCACAAATCGTCACACTGACGCGAAGTGGGGTAGCATCTCCTGCCATGAACACAGCGGACCTAGGGCTGCCGGTGGACGTTCCCTCGACGGCGCTCTTCACGGATCAGTACGAGCTCACGATGCTGCAGGCCGCCCTCAGGGCCGGCACCGCGGAGCGGCGCAGCGTCTTCGAGGTCTTCACCCGGCGGCTGCCCGACGGGCGGCGCTACGGCGTCGTCGCGGGCACCGGGCGTGTCCTGGACGCCGTGGAGAACTTCCGCTTCGACGCGGGCGTCCTCGGCTTCCTCCGGGAACGGGGCATCGTCGACGAGCCGACGCTGGAGTGGCTGGCCGGCTACCGGTTCAGCGGTGACGTGTGGGGCTACCCCGAGGGCGAGGTGTACTTCCCGGGGTCGCCGATCATGCGCGTCGAGGGATCGTTCGCCGAGTGCGTGCTGCTGGAGACCGTGATCCTGTCGATCCTCAACCACGACTCCGCGATCGCCGCGGCCGCCTCCCGGATGTCCTCGGCCGCGGGCACCCGTCCGCTGATCGAGATGGGCGCCCGCCGCACCCACGAGCTGGCCGCCGTCGCCGCCGCGCGCGCCGCGTACGTCGGCGGTTTCGCCTCCACCTCCGACCTCGCGGCCGGCTTCCGCTACAACATCCCGACCGTCGGCACCTCCGCCCACGCCTTCACCCTGCTCCACGACCACGAGCGGGACGCCTTCCGGGCCCAGGTCGACTCGCTCGGCCGGGGCACCACCCTGCTCGTGGACACCTACGACGTCGCCGAGGCCGTCCGCACGGCCGTCGAGATCGCCGGGCCCGAGCTGGGCGCCGTGCGCATCGACTCCGGCGATCTGCTGCTGGTCGCGCACCGGGTGCGGCAGCAGCTGGACGAGCTGGGCGCCACCGGCACGAAGATCATCGTGACCTCGGACCTGGACGAGTACGCCATCGCCTCGCTGGCGGCGGCGCCGGTGGACGCGTACGGCGTCGGCACGCAGCTGGTGACCGGGTCCGGGCACCCGACGGCCTCGATGGTCTACAAGCTGGTCGCCCGCGCGGAGTCCGACGACCCGAAGGCGCCGCTGGTGCCGGTGGCCAAGAAGTCCACCGGCGGCAAGACCTCCGTCGGCGGCCGCAAGTGGGCCGCGCGGCGGGTGGACGCGGACGGGGTCGCGGAGGCCGAGGTCGTGGGCACGGGCGGGGTGCCGGCCGAACTCGCCGACCGGCAGCTGCTGGTCGAGCTGATCAAGGGCGGTGACGTGGTCTTCCGCGAGCCGCTGGACGTCGTACGCGACCGGCATGTGGCCGCGCTGGCCGGCCTGCCGCTCTCCGCGACCCAGCTCTCGCGAGGGGAAGCGGTGATTCCGACGGAGTACGCGACCCGCGGCTCGGGTAGCTGACAGCCAGTGACCGAAGGGGGGTGGCCGGGCGTGCACCCCCCCGCCCTCTCCCGCACCGCCCACGAAGTCTCTAGGCTCGAAGCTCACACACAGTCGAAGGACACCCGCATGCGCCGCGCCTTGATCGTCGTCGACGTCCAGAACGACTTCTGCGAGGGGGGCAGCCTCGCCGTGGCCGGGGGTGCCGACGTGGCCGCCGCCGTGACCGAGCTGATCGGACAGGCGGCAGGCTCCGGCTACCAGCACGTGGTGGCGACCCGCGACCACCACATCGCCCCCGGCGGCCACTTCGCCGACAACCCCGACTTCGTCCACTCCTGGCCCGCGCACTGCGTCGCGGGCACCGAGGGGGTCGGCTTCCACCCGAACTTCGCGCCCGCCGTCGCCTCCGGGGCGATCGACGCCGTCTTCGACAAGGGGGCGTACGCGGCGGCGTACAGCGGCTTCGAGGGGGCCGACGAGAACGGCGTCAAGCTGGCCGACTGGCTGCGCGCCCGGGACGTCGGCGAGGTCGACGTCGTCGGGATCGCCACCGATCACTGCGTGCGCGCCACCGCGCTGGACGGCGTACGGGAGGGCTTCCGTACGCAGGTCCTGCTCGAGCTGACCGCCGGGGTGGCCGCGGAGACCACCGAGCGGGCGCTCGAGGAGATGCGCGAGGCGGGCGTGGAACTCTCCGGAAAGCCCGTCGTGGCCTAGCCGCGGCCCGCCTGAGCCCCTAGCCGCGGCCCGCCTGGGCGGTGGCCGTGGGGCGCCGCAGGAGGGCCCTGATGGGGTGCCACAGCTCCTGGGGGAGCTCCGGTCCGGGCACGACACCGTTGTCAGGGGCCGTTCGCCATATCAGGCCGTCGGGGTGGTGCAGGACCGCGGTGATCTCGTCCGGCGTGGGCGGGGCGGCGTTGCCACGCAGATAGACCGCCCGCATGCCGAGGTTGCGCAGCCTGGTCAGGGCGCGCGCCCGGTTGCGGGCATGGACGAGGACACGGACGCAGCCCGTGCCGTCGGCGGTGGGTCTGGGCAGGTTCAGAGCCACCACCACGCTGCCGGTCGGCAGCTTGCAGAAACCTCCTGCGGCCATGCAGGTCACACCCCCGTGCGAGTCGGTGTCAATAAGCGAAGCACAGGACGCACCTAAACACGATCGGCGGCAACCCGCCAGGGGGTTGCCGCCGATACGCTTCTGACCTGCGGAAATGCCGACTACTTCACCGCGGGGCCGATCTCGACCTTGATCGTCGAGCCATCCTTGGCCTCCCGGACGATCTTGATCTTGGTGTTGGTGTCAGTGATCTTGACGCCACCTGTCGGGTTCGACGCGTCGTAGTAGGTGCTGGCGTGGTCGTCGAAGACCGGCACCCCGGACGATCCCTTGATCTTGGTCGCGACGTCCGCGCTGTGCAGCGTGATGCCGTCGGTCGGGTACCGGCTGAACGGCGAGTCGTAGGCCTGCATGCGGTTGCGCATCAGCTTGCCGTCGGACCACTTGAGCGCCTTCGGGTGCGAGTCGACCGGAAGGATCAGGCCGGTGCCCGGGTGCTCGGACGTGTTGTTGTCCGCCTGGGAGGTGTCCCACTTCCAGACCAACAGGCCGTTCTGGTACGGGTAGTGCTCCACCCAGTCCGGACGGGTCGTCGAGAAGCCGAAGTTGTACGGGCCGCTCTTCAGCGTCTTGTCGTACGACACGTACTGGCGGTTCTCGGCGATGTAGTACTGCTTGTAGTCCTTGGTGAAGGACGCGCCGATGCGGGAGAAGCCGTTCGCGGTCCAACCGGCGTCGGCGGCCTCGGCGTTGTCGGAGAAGACCGTCGCGCCGTCCGCGGTCACCGTGATCTCGTCGGCCGCGAAGCCCTTCTGCGCCACACCGCCGTCGGTCTGGTAGCGGAAGCGCAGCTGGACCTTCTGGCCCGCGTAGGCGTCGAGCGGGTACGACAGCTTCTTGTACGCGTCCACCGTGCCGGTCAACGCGGGCTTGTCGCTGCCGTCGCGCGGGATGGCCTGGCCGTCCACCGTGCCGTCCAGGGCGGTCCAGTTGGCGCCGCCGTCGGTCGACACCTCGGCGTAGAGGTAGTCGTAGTTGGCCTCGATGTCGTACCAGCCGTCGAGCGTGAGGGCGGCCGACTTCTTGCCGGTCAGGTCGACCTCACGGGTCAGCGTGTTCTTCAGGTCGTTGCCGCTGCCGCTCCACCACTGGGTCGAGCCCTGCGCCGGGGCGACGACCTCGGTGGTGACCGCCTTGTCGGGCAGCGAGACCACCAGGCCCTGCTTGTTCTTGGTGTTGTACTCGGCGACGCCCAGCGTCTGCTTCGCCTTCGTGCCGGCCTTCGCGGTGCCGTAGTCGAGCCAGCCGAGCTGGAGCTTGTCCCAGGCGTTCATGTCGCCCGGCAGGTCGCCGATGGCCTGCTTGCCGGTGCCGAGCCAGGAGCCGGAGGACATCAGGGTCCAGAAACCGGTGGAGTTGTCCCCGCCGCTGGTGTCGTACTCGTCGGGCAGGCCGAGGTCGTGGCCGTACTCGTGGGCGTAGACGCCGAGTCCGCCGTTCTCCGGCTGCATCGTGTAGTCGCCGACCCAGATGCCGGTGTCGCCGACCTGGGTGCCGCCGAGCTTGTTGCCCGTGGGGCCGGTGGCGCCGGCGTCGGTGCCGAAGGCGTACCAGCGGTGGGCCCAGATCGCGTCGGTGCCCTGCGCGCCGCCGCCCGCGGACTCGTCCTCGCCGGCGTGCACGATCTGGAAGTGGTCGATGTAGCCGTCGGGCTCGTTGAAGTTGCCGTCGCCGTCGTAGTCGTAGCGGTCCCACTGGTCGTACTGGGCGAGGTCCGCCTTGATGGCGGCTTCGGACTTGCCGGCCGCCTTCTGGTCGGCGACCCAGGTGTTCAGGCCGTCGCGCACCAGGTTCCAGGCGGTGGAGCAGGTGGTGGAGCCGCAGGCGTTGTTACCGTAACGGGCCTCGTTGTAGGGGACCTTGACCCAGTCGCTGACCTCGCCGTTCACCGAGTAGCGGCCCGAGGACTGCTTCTCGTAGTACTTCTTCAGCGACTCGGTCTTCTTGCCGGTGCCGAAGTAGAGGTCCTGGAAGTGCTTCTGGTTGTAGTCCGCCTGCCACGCCGTGGAGTTGTCCTTGGTGCGGTCGGGCGCGGCTATCTGGTTGTGCAGGGGGCCGGCGGTGCCGCCGTACTTCGGGTCCGTCTGGTCGCCGAACTCCGCCAGGATGGTGAAGATCTTGTCGGTCTTCTCCCGGCCCAGTTCGACGTACTTGCTGTCGCCCTTCCTGCTCTTGAGCTGGACGACGTGCGAACCGTTGCGGTCCTTGACCTGGGTCCTGCCCGATATGACTTCGCTCAGCGCCTCCTGGCGCTGAGCCTCCTGGGTCCTGGAGAGCGGGCCGTCGAGGTCGTGTTCCTTCATGCTGCTGACCGCCGCCGGGTCGTGGCGGTCCACGGTGGCGGACTTGGCCGGTTCGGCGGCCTGCGCCATGGCGAACGTCGAGAAGGTGGCGGTTGCCGCCGCGAGCGCGACCCCGATCGCGGTCGCTCTGAACGTCCAAGGTCTATGGGTCACTTGAGTTCCTCTTGGTCAAGGTGGCGAGTCAAGTGACGCAATTTGACTAGAGGTCGGTAAGAAAAGACAGACCTTGACTTGAACAGGACAAGTGCATTATGCGGAAGCGGAGTCCGCTTTGCGAACGCCGCGACCGGCGCGTTCGCCCGTCCACGTGGTGGACTCCATGACTCCGTGCGCCCCCTGTGCACCGGCACTGTTGGTTAGGTCACGCTTACTGTTCGTTCCACTCGGGCACACACGCGATTAGAGTCGGTTGGCGGACAGCCTTGAAACGGCGGAAAGCCAGGCCGACACCCCCGTGGACCCCCACTTCCGAGGACACGATTGCCATGCCTCGTCCGACGCCCTCCCAGCTCGTCTACGGTTCGTGCACCGTGATCTTCTCGACGCTCGCCATGCTGCTGCTGTCGCAGACGAGTTCGGGCGTCGGGATCGCCGTCATCGCCGTCGCCGCACTCGCCCTCGGACTCCTGGTCGCGATGACGGTGCCACTGCCCAGGACCAGGGTCGTCGCCGTGGAGCAGCCGGCCGAGAGGGAGACGCCCGTACCGGCCGCGGTCGGCACGGCGGCGTCCCGGCCGGTGCACGAGCGCGCCGCCTCCTGACGGCGTCCCGACCGGAGTCGCCCCGCACCCGCGTCAACGGATGCTGACCACCACCGTCTTGGCGGCCTTGTCGTGCAGGCCCTGCTTGTAGGGCCGGTCGAAGTAGCTCCAGCCACCGCAGATCGCGGTCCAGATGCAGGCGCAGCAGAACGCGAAGGGGAGCCACAGCACGGCCGCGCGGGCCAGCGAGGTCTGCACGGAGGGCGTGGAGCCGTCGTTGAGGTTGGCCACCCGCATGTTCAGCCACTTCTTGCCGAGCGTCTGTCCCGACGTGCTGGTCAGAAACGTGTCGTAGGCGATGTAGAGGACGGCCGCGACGACGGACTGCGCGAAGGACTTGCCGTACTCGATCTTGTTGCCGTTCACGCTGTACTCGTGCACGCCCATCGGCCAGGTGAGCAGCCAGACGACGATGCCGACCAGGATCATGTCGACGATCCGGGCCAGCGTGCGCTTGCCGCTGTCGGCGAGCGGGGGCATGCCGGCGAGCGGGTCGTTGGGGTAGGCGCCACCGCCGTAGGGATCACCGGCGATGTACGGACCGCCGCCGTGCGGCGGGGGCTGGCCCGGTGGCGGCTGCCCGCCGCCTCCCGGCGCGTCGTAGGGTGAGCCCGACCCCTGGCCAGGCGGGGGCTGCTTCCTGAACGGGTCGTCCTCCGGCGGCTGTCCGGAGCCCGGGGGCGGTTCGGTGCTCATGGCCCGAGTGGACCGCGAACCTCCGCGCCCCGCATCCGGCGAACGGCCGTCCGGAGTACCGAATCAGCTGATGCGTACGCCGTATGCGCTCATCCCGCGACGAACGTACCCGCCGCCTTGTCGTGCCAGCACTGGCGCCAGGGGCGGTCGAACAGGCACCAGGCGACGCCCACGACACCCACCACGAGCAGGCCCGTCACGCTGTACACGAGCCAGCGGCGCAGCGCCCCGCCGAAGGACGGCGGCTCGTGCCCCTCGATGTCCCGCACCTGGAGCCCGAGCAGCTTCTTGCCCAGGGTGCGGCCCCATCGGGCGGTCGGCAGCGCCTCGTAGAGGACGCCGAACAGCAGCAGCACGGCGAGCACGACGCCCAGGTACACCCCGGTCGTGCCGTCCACCAGCCATACGGTCACGGTCCGGCCGGAGAGCTTGGCCGCGTCGATCTTCTCGTCGACGTGGTCGAGCGCCTTGGTGCCCAGCGGTACGGCCGCCACGGCGGTGACGGCCAGGAGGACGACGGTGTCCAGAAGCCGGGCGGCCAGCCGCTTGCCGAGGGCGGCGGGGCGGGCCGCGGACTGACGGCGGGCGGCGGCCGTGAAGATGTCCTCGACGGGCGGCTTCCAGGGGGCGACCGGCTGCTCCTCCTCGGCGCCCGCGAGCCGGTGCACCTGCTGCGCCCAGGAGGACTGACCGCCGCCGGGGCCGCTGGCCATGGGTGCGGGGGCGGGCTGCCCCAAGGGGGCCTGGCCGGCCGGGGGTTGGCCGGCGGGAGGCTGTCCGGTCGCGGCGGGCCGGGCGCCGCCGGACTGCGGCGGGACCGTCGGGGGGGTCTGCTGGGGGCCGGAGAACCCGGGCTGTGCGGGCGGGGCGGCGGAAGGCTGGGCCTGCGACCCGGCGGCACGCTCGGCCGCCGCCTTGCCCGCGCCGAAACCGGGCTTCTGCGCGCTGTGAGCCTGCGCCCCGCCCTGCGCTCCCGTGCGCGGGGACACCGCGCGGAACGTCATGGTGCCCTCGTCACCCGCGGGGCCACCGGGACCGGGGATGCCGGGAGCGGCCGTGCCCTTGGCGCCCGCGGCCCCCGTCCCCGCGGACGGCGCCGTCGGCCGGCGGAAGACGAACGTGCCGCCGGAGTCCACGTCGCCGGAGCCCTGGTCCGCCGGCGGGATGCCGGCCGTGCCGTCCGTGCGGGCGGCCCGGCCGTCCGGCTGGGACGGAGGAGCGGCGGGCACGCGCGGGTCCGCGGCCGGCGGGGATCCCCAGGACACCCGGCGGTCCTGGTCGCCGCCGAAGCCGGACTGGTGGGCGGCGTCGGCGCCCCAGGCGGAGGCGGGTTCGGGACGGCCACCGTGCTGGGCCTCGGCCGGGGACGGTCCGGGCGCGGGGTCCTCGTCGAAGAAGTGCGGCCCCGTCTCCTCCACCGGAGGCGGGTGCGCCCCGGGCGGCGGCGCGAGCGACTCGCCGTCCGTCGGCGCCGGACGGCTGGTGCCCGGTACCCAGGCCGCGCCGTTCCAGTACCGGACATATCCAGGAATGGACGGATCCGGGTAATACCCCTCACGGGGCCTGTTGTCACCGGGGGCCGGGGTTGGGGCACTCATGTCCGTCGTCCCGTATCTGCTCGGGGGTGAATATGGGGGGTCCACATCTATCAGACCCGCTGCTCCCCCACCGCCAGTCCCGCCGGACCCACCCCTTTCCGGGCAACCCCGTGCACGGCCTTCACAGACCCGGAAAAAATAGTTCCCGCAACCCGCGTAATGATCGGGCGGGCTCCCCCTCTCTCCTCGTACGGGCCCACCGCGGGGCCCCGTACAGCTGCCCGAGAGAGGAACCGGACGCCATGCACTACACCGTGGTGGAACGCGAGCTGGAGCTCAGACTGATCCTGTCCCCGGGGCGCGGCGTCCCGGTCCCGGCGCGGCTGAGCTACCGCACCGACGATCCGTACGCCGTCCACGTCACCTTCCACATCAACTCCGAGAGCCCCGTGTACTGGACGTTCTCCCGCGAGCTGCTGGTCGAGGGGGTGTTCCGGCCGTGCGGGCACGGGGACGTGCGGGTGTGGCCGGCCAAGGCGGAGGGGCGCAGCGTCGTCCTGATGGCGCTGAGTTCACCCGACGGTGACGCCCTGCTGGAGGCGCCGGCCGCCCAGGTCTCGGCCTGGCTGGAGCGGACGCTGCGGGTGGTGCCCCCGGGGACTGAGGGCGAGCAGCTGGGGATCGACGACGCGCTCGATCAGCTGCTCGCCCAGTGACCCCACCGGGGCCGGATCAGAACAGCTTGCCCGGGTTCAGGAGGTCCAGCGGATCGAAGACCCGCTTGATCTGCCGCTGCATCTCCACCCCCACCGGGCCGATCTCGCGCGCCAGCCACTCCTTCTTCAGGACTCCCACACCGTGCTCGCCGGTGATGGTGCCGCCGAGTTCCAGGCCGAGGGCCATGATCTCGTCGAAGGACTCGCGGGCGCGCCGGGACTCGTCGGGGTCGGCCGCGTCGAAGCAGACCGTCGGGTGCGTGTTGCCGTCGCCCGCGTGCGCGACGACCCCGATGGTCAGCTGGTACTTCTCGGCGATCCGCTCGGTGCCCTCGAGCATCTCGCCGAGCCTGGACCGGGGCACGCACACGTCGTCGATCATCGTGGTGCCGCTGACGGCCTCCAGCGCGGTGAGCGACAACCGCCGCGCCTGGAGCAGCAGTTCGGACTCGGCGAAGTCCTCGGCGGGGACGACCTGGGTGGCGCCCGCCGCCTCGCACAGCGCGCCGACGGCGGCGAGGTCGGCGGCCGGGTCGGGGGTGTCGAAGGCGGCCAGCAGCAGGGCCTCGGTGGTCTCCGGCAGGCCCATCTGCGCCATGTCGTTGACGGCCTTGACCGTCGTGCGGTCCATCAGCTCCAGCAGGGACGGCACATGGCCGCCCGCCATGATCCGGCACACTGCGTCGCAGGCGGCGGCCCCCGACGCGAACTCGGCCGCCAGCACCAGCTGCTGCGGCGGCTGCGGCCGGAGCGCCAGGATCGCCCGTACGACGATGCCGAGCGAGCCCTCGGAACCGACGAAGAGGCGGGTGAGGTCGTAACCGGCGACGCCCTTGGCGGTACGGCGGCCGGTGGACATCAGCCGTCCGTCGGCCAGCACCACCTCCAGGCCGAGCACGTACTCGGCGGTGACCCCGTACTTCACACAGCACAGGCCGCCCGAGGCCGTCCCGATGTTGCCGCCGATGGTGCACATCTCCCAGCTGGAGGGGTCCGGCGGGTAGTACAGGCCGTGCTCGCCGACCGCGCGGGAGAGGGTGGCGTTGATGACGCCCGGCTCCACCACGGCGACGCGGTCGACCGGGTTGATCTCGAGGATCTTGTCCATCTTCGTCAGCGACAGCACGATGCAGCCGTCGGAGGCGTTGGCGCCCCCCGACAGGCCGGTGCGGGCGCCCTGCGGGACGACCGGCACGCGCAGTTCGGTGGCGGTGCGCATGACGTGCTGCACCTGCTCGACCGTGCGCGGCAGCACGACCACCGCCGGGGCGCCGGCCGGGCAGAAACTGGCCATGTCGTTGGCGTAGGAGACCGTGACGTCCGGGTCGGTCAGGACGGCCTCGGCGGGCAGACCGGCCAGGAGCCGGTCGGCGAGGTTCCCGTTCACCGCTGTGTCCTCGTCGCGACGCGCTTCGATTCGGCTCATGATCACAGGTTCGCACCCGGGGCCATCGGTGTGAACCCCGTCTACGGCACTGGACGTATGCCGGGATGTGCTCGTCGTACTGACGCACAGTGATCGCCATGGAGAAGCAAGCGGAGGCCGCCGGGCGGGCGCGGGGCAGAAGAGGCCGGCGGCTGCTGGTCGCCGCCGTCGCGGGGTGTGCCGTGCTCGGCGGGGCGCTGGCGCTGTGGCCCTGGCAGCGGCCGGCCGTGCGCCCGCCGGTCGCTCCGGCGCCGGGCGCGGAGGCGCTGACGGCGGTCACCGCGGGCGTGCCGGCCGCGCTGCCCGACCTGGCGGCGCTGATCGACGAGCGCGAGGCCCTGGTGCGCGCGCATCCCGGGGACGCGCGGTCGTGGGCGGTGCTCGGGGTGGCCTATGTCGAACAGGGGCGGCGCACGGCGGACGCCGGGAACTACCCGCGGGCCGAGCAGGCCCTGCGCACCTCGCTGAAGGTGCTGCCGCAGAAGAACGCGGCCGCGCTGGACGGCATGGCGGCACTGGCGAACGCCCGCCGCGACTTCCGGTCGGCGCGGACCTGGGGCGAGGCGGCGCTGAAGCTCGGCGCGAAGCGCTGGACGGCGTATCCGCCGCTGATCGACGCCTACACCGGGCTCGGCGACTACAAGGCGGCCAAGCGGACGCTGGACCGGCTGCTTGACCTGCGCACCGGGGCGGCCGTGCAGGGGGTCGCCGCGGCCGTCTACCGCGACCGGGGCTATCGCGAGGACGCGGCGGCCTCCCTGTCCGACGCGGCGGCGGCCGCGGCCCAGCCCGCCGAGCAGGCGGCGTATCTGGAGCGGGCCGGGGAGCTGGCCTGGGAGCGCGGGGATCTGGACGAGGCCCTGCGGCTCTTCCAGGCGGCGGTGCGCCTGGACCCCGACCAGCGGGCGGCGCAGGCCGGGCAGGGGCGGACGCTGGCCGCACTGGGCCGCACCACGGAGGCGCTGAACGCCTACCGGGTGGCCCTCGACAAGCAGCCCTGCCCCCAGTACGCGCTGGAACTGGGCGAGCTGTACGAGTCGCTGGGGCTGGAGCAGGCGGCCCGGGTGGAGTACGACCTGCTGCGCACCCGGGCGGCGGACGACGCCGCGGGCGGGATGGACGACGAGCTGGTGCTCGGGATCTTCGAGGCCGATCACGGGGACCCGCGGGTCGCCGTGCGCCGGCTGCGTGCGGAGTGGCAGCGCCAGCCCGGGATCGAGGTGGCCGACGCGCTCGGGTGGGCGCTGCACCGGGCCGGTGACGACAAGGAGGCGCTGAAGTTCGTCACGATCGCGACGGACCGGGCGCACGGGGGCGGCGTCCGCAGCGCGCCGTACTCCTACCACCGCGGCATGATCGAGCAGGAGATGGACCTGTCCGCGCCCGCGCGACGGCATCTTCAGGAGGCGCTGCGGATCAACCCGTACTTCTCGCCGCTCGCCGTGCCGCTCGCCCGGCAGGCGCTCGCGGCGCTGGGCGGGCCGCCCGACGAGCCGGTGCCCACGGGCACGCCGAGCGAGGACGACGTGGACAACAAGGCGCGCCGGCAGACCCGTTGAGTCAGACCGCGGCGGTGCCGATCAGGGCGTTGCGGGTGACGAGGGCGGCCAGCTGTTCCTCCCCGAGGCCATCCGTGCCCTCCGGGCGGCGCGGCAGGACCATGTAGCGGGTCTCGGCGCTGGAGTCCCACACCGTGATCTCCGTGCCGGCGGGCAGCTCGACGCCGAACTCGGCCAGCACGGCCCGGGGTTCGCGCACCACGCGGGAGCGGTAGGCCTCGGACTTGTACCAGCTCGGGGACGGGCCGAGCAGCCGCAGCGGATAGCAGGAGCAGAGGGTGCAGACGATGACGTTGTGCGTCGTCTCGGTGTTCTCGACGACCCGCAGGCGCTGGTACGAGCCCTCCATGAAGCCGAGTTCGCGCACGGCCGCGGTGCCGTCCGCCAGCAGCCGCGCCCTGAACTCCGCGTCGGTCCACGCCCGGGCGACGACCCGCGCGCCGTTCGCGGGCGACGCCCCGGACAGCGACGCGTCGATGATCTCGTCCAGCCGGGCGCCGGAGAGCACGCCCTTCTCCTCCAGCAGCGTCTCAAGGCGCCGCACCCGCTGCGCGATCGTCGCGTCCCCGTGGTCACCGCTCATCGGCTGCATCCTCTTCGTACGCTTCCAAGTAGCTTTCCCACAGGTCCAGTACGACGTGGTGGTCGCCCTCGCCCCACAGGTCGCGGGCCGCGAACCGGACCGCGTAGATCTGCTCGACCGGCGCGTCCCCGCGGCCCTGCGCGCTGACGTCGGCGAGCTCGGCCGGCCCCTCCGGTTCGACGACGACGCCCCGCTTGCCGCGGGCGTAGCGCGGCAGGCGGGTGTGGTGCGGCGGGTCGTGGAGGAAGGTGCGCACGGGCGTGCCCGGCGGGAAGCGGTCAGTCATCGAGCTCACCCGGCCTGATCACGCCCTTCTGCTCCAGCAGGGTGCGGACCGCGAGGAACCAGCGCTCGTAGTACGACGTCGAGAGGTACTCCGCCGGAGGCATCGACTCGATCGCGTCCCGGAACTCGTTGGTGTTGAAGATCCCCTGGGCGCGCAGGGCGTTGACGAGCCCGACCACGCGCGCCTCCCAGTCCGCGTGGAAGGGCTCCGCGTCGTCGCTGATGTCGATCGCGCCGAAATTCTGGACGCCGCCCACGTCGTTGATCCTGGCCATGCGGCAAGCCTACGGCCGGGCGGCCGCCGCGTCGTCCTTGACGAGGATCGAGAAGCGGCGCGCCCCCACCGCCCCCGACGCCAGGCCGAAGTACACCTTCGGGTCCGCGCCGCCGCGCACGGCCACGCCCTCCGGCTCGCGGTGGCTGAGCTGGTACCCGGCGACGGTGCGCTCCTGCTGGAGGAGCTCGCCGCCGGTCAGGGAGAGGCTGGAGAGGTACGCGTTGCCGCGCCCCGCCGCCGGGTTGGTCCTCGCGTCGTAGGCCGAGCCCGCGACCTGGTAGATCACGTCGCCGTGCAGGGCGTACCCCTGGAACGGGACCGCCGGATCGGGGTGCGCGCCCACCTGGGCGATGTCCGCGACCGGGTCGGCGTAGTGGCCGGCCACGAAGGCGTCCAGGTCCCAGACGCGGTAGCGCGGCCTGTTGGCCCTGTCCCGGTAGCGGACGGCGATGCGCCTCGACGTCATGCACACCGACGGCTGGTTGTTGATCGAGTCCGGCACCGGGCGGCGGACGGCGACCTGCGAACGGGTGCGCACGGCGCCGTTCTTGAAGTGGAAGCGGGCGACGCCCTGGCCGAAGCCGTTCTCGGCGTCGGCCTCGGTCCAGATCCAGGTGCTGCCGTCCTTGGCGTCGCGCTGGACGCCCATGCTGACGCCGTGACCGAACGCCCTCAGATACATATGGCCGAGCAACGCGCCTTTGTAATCGAGCCGGTTGAGACACAGGTCGCCCGCCGCGTGACCGCCGGCGGTGAGCTGAAGGACGTACAGGTGCCTGTTCGGCTCGTCGAAGGCGAACGACTGGAGCACCGTCGGCTCCCTGAGCGTGGCCTTCTGCCAGAGCCACCGCGCGGACGGTACGGCGAGATCGATCGCAGCGGACACTGGGCTCCCCTCGTGTCCTGCGGATGCCCCCGCGGCACCCGCAGGACACGAGGTTGTCAACGTCCGTTCAGCGGTGGCAAGTTCTGCGAACCCACAGGTTCCCCGCCGGCCTCACAGGTTGCCGCGCTTCTCCTGCTCCCGCTCGATCGCCTCGAACAGGGCCTTGAAGTTGCCCTTGCCGAAGCCCATCGAGCCGTGCCGCTCGATGATCTCGAAGAAGACGGTCGGCCGGTCCTGGACCGGCTTGGTGAAGATCTGCAGCAGGTAGCCGTCCTCGTCGCGGTCGGCCAGGATCTTCAGCTCGCGCAGCGTCTCGACGGGCACGCGGGTGTCGCCGACCCACTCGCCGAGGGTGTCGTAGTAGGAGTCCGGCGTGTTGAGGAACTCCACGCCGGCCGCGCGCATCGTGCGGACCGTCTGCACGATGTCGCCCGTGTTGAGCGCGATGTGCTGCACACCCGCGCCGCCGTAGAACTCCAGGTACTCGTCGATCTGGGACTTCTTCTTGGCGACGGCGGGCTCGTTGATCGGGAACTTCACCTTGAGCGTGCCGTCGGCCACCACCTTCGACATCAGCGCGCTGTACTCGGTCGCAATGTCGTCGCCCACGAACTCCTTCATGTTCGTGAAGCCCATGACCTTGTTGTAGAAGCCGACCCACTCGTTCATCTTGCCGAGCTCGACGTTGCCGACGCAGTGGTCGACCGCCTGGAAGGTGCGGTGGGCGGGCGGCGCGACGATCGGTGCCGCGGCGACGAAGCCGGGGAGGTAGGGGCCGTCGTAGCCGGAGCGTTCGACGAGGGTGTGGCGGGTCTCGCCGTAGGTGGCGATCGCGGCGAGGACGACCGTGCCGTGCTCGTCCTTCACCTCGTACGGCTCGGCCACCGAGCGGGCGCCGTGCTCGATCGCGTAGGCGTACGCGGCCCGGGCGTCCGGGACCTCGATGGCGAGGTCGACGACGCCGTCGCCGTGCTCGGCCACGTGCTCGGCGAGGAAGGTGCCCCAGGTGGTGTGGGGCTTGATGACGGAGGTGAAGACGAAGCGCGCCGAGCCGTTCTCCAGCACGTAGCTCGCGGTCTCGCGGCTGCCGTTCTCCGGTCCGGAGTAGGCGACCAGCTGCATGCCGAAGGCGGTGGAGTAGTAGTGCGCGGCCTGCTTGGCGTTGCCCACGGCGAAGACGACCGCGTCCATTCCCTTGACCGGGAAGGGGTCGGCCTGCCGGGCGGTGTCGGGAGTGTGGTGTGTGGTCTGCGTCATGTCGGCAGCCTGACCCCCGTACGCAAGGTGCGCAATAGTTTGCGGAACGGCTGGGCAACCTGCTCAGCGATAGGCCGGTAACCGCGGCCTTTCTGTACAGGATGACCACCCGATCGGGAGGCTGATGTGGCGATCGACCAGCTGGACGGCCGGATCATCGTGCTGCTGGCACGGGAGCCGCGGATCGGGGTACTGGAGATGTCCCGGCGGCTCGGAGTGGCGCGCGGGACGGTGCAGGCCCGGCTGGACCGGCTTCAGTCGAATGGCGTCATCCGCGGGTTCGGGCCCCAGGTGGATCCGGCCGCCCTCGGATACCCCGTCACCGCCTTCGCCACCCTGCAGATCCGCCAGGGTCAAGGGCCGGACGTACGGGCCCACTTGGCGACCGTGCCCGAGGTGCTGGAACTGCACACCACCACCGGCAGCGGGGACATGCTCTGCCGCCTGGTGGCCCGCTCCAACGCCGATCTCCAACGGGTCATCGACCGGGTTGTCGGATTTGATGGCATTGTTCGGGCCGCCACCGCCATCGTCATGGAAAATCCCGTTCCGCTACGGATCATCCCGCTGGTGGAGCAGGCGGCGGCGGAACCGGAGCGGACCTAGCCGACCCTGGGGTGAGCGCACGTGAGCTTCTGGGAGTATCTGAGCAGCCGTCACCAGCAGCTGCTCACGGACGCCTACCAGCACGCCAGCGCCGTCTTCCAGTGCATGGTCGTGGCGACCCTGATCGGCGTACTGATCGGGATCGTCAGCTACCGCACCGAGTGGGCCGCGAGCCTCGCGACCATGACCACCTCGACCATCCTGACCATCCCCTCGCTCGCCATGATCGGTCTGCTCATCCCGCTCGTGGGCCTGGGCGTGGCGCCCACGGTCATCGCGCTGACCCTGTACGGGCTGCTGCCCATCGTGCGCAACGCGATCGTCGGACTGCGCGGGGTCGACCCCTCCCTGGTGGACGCGGCGCGCGGCATCGGCATGTCACGGCTGCTGCGGCTGGTGCGCATCGAGCTGCCGCTGGCCTGGCCGCCGATCCTGACCGGCATCCGGATCGCCACACAGATGCTGATGGGCATCGCCGCGATCGCCGCCTTCGCCTCCGGCCCCGGCCTCGGCAACGAGATCTTCCGCGGCATCGGCTCGCTGGGCAGCAAGAACGCCCTCAACCAGGTCCTCGCGGGCACGCTGGGGATCGTCATCCTTGCGCTGCTGTTCGACGCCGCGTACGTCCTGCTCGGACGGCTGACCATTTCCAGGGGGATCCGTGCCTGACACCTCCGCCGGCCAGGCGGCCACCGGCGCGACCATCGAGCTCGACAACCTCTCCAAGCAGTACCCGGGCAACCCCGCGCCCGCCGTCGACAACGTCTCCATGGAGATCAAGGCGGGCGAGATCGTCATCCTGGTCGGCCCGTCCGGCTGCGGGAAGTCCACCACGCTGAAGATGATCAACCGGCTGATCGAGCCGACCGGCGGCCGCATCCGCATCGGCGGCGAGGACGTCACCGACATGGACCCGGTGAAGCTGCGCCGCAAGATCGGGTACGCCATCCAGTCGGCCGGTCTCTTCCCGCACATGACCGTCGCCCAGAACATCGCCCTCGTACCGAAGATGGTCGGCTGGCCGAAGGCCCGCATCAAGGCGCGGGTCGAGGAGCTGCTGGACCTGGTCGGCCTCGACCCGGCCGAGTTCCACGGGCGCTATCCGCGCCAGCTGTCGGGTGGTCAGCAGCAACGCGTGGGCGTGGCAAGGGCGCTGTCCGCCGATCCGCCGGTACTGCTGATGGACGAGCCGTTCGGCGCGGTCGACCCGATCACCCGCGACCACCTCCAGGACGAGCTGATCCGGCTCCAGCACGAACTGCACAAGACGATCGTGTTCGTCACGCACGACTTCGACGAGGCGATCAAGCTCGGCGACCGGATCGCCGTCCTGCGCGAGCGCTCGCACATCGCGCAGTTCGACACCCCGGAGGCGATCCTCACCAACCCGGCCGACGACTTCGTGTCCGGGTTCGTGGGCGCGGGGGCCGCGCTGAAGCGGCTGAACCTCACCCGCGTACGGGACGTCGAGATCACCGACTACCCGACCGTCACCCTCGACGACCCGCTCCAGGAGATCTTCAACCGGCTCCGCGGCAGCGGCACCAACGAGATCCTGCTGCTCGACAAGCGCCGCCGCCCCTACAAATGGCTCAGACGCGGCGACCTCATGCGCGCCCGCGGCTCGCTCGCGCGGGCCGGCACGCTGGTCAGCAACACGGTGAGCCGCGACGCGACCCTGCGCGACGCGCTGGAGGCGGTGCTGACCGACAACGCCGGGCGCGTCGCGGTCACCGGGCGGCGCGGCGCCTACGAGGGCGTCGTCGACATGGAGACCCTGATCAACTCCGTGCACGAGCTGCTGGAGGCCGACCGGCTCGAGGCGCTGGAGCACCAGCACGACCTGCAGGAGACGCGCTCCGCCCAGACGCACGCCGAGCAGGAGGGCCCCGGAGGGGTGGTGAAGGCGTGACCACCCCCGAGCTGGACGAACCGGAGGCGCGGGAGGAGACCGGCACGGCCGCGCCGCCTCCCCCGAGTCGCCCGAAGGCGCGCATCACCTGGCAGAAGCTGACCTTCCTGCCCAGTGTGATCGTCCTCCTCCTGCTCGCCACCTGGCTGTGGTTCCGCCAGGCCGACCTCGACCCCATCTCCGAGAACGCCCTGTCGAACGGCCAGGTCTCCAAGGCCCTGTGGCAGTCCGTCGAGCTGACCGTGATCTCCACCTTCTTCGTGCTGATCATCGCGATCCCGCTGGGCATCCTGCTCACCCGCAAGGCCTTCCGGAAGGCGACCCCGCTCGCCATGACGATCGCCAACATGGGCCAGGCGACCCCGGCGCTCGGCCTGCTGGCGCTGCTGGTGATCTGGCTCGGCACCGGCACGAAGGCGTCCCTGATCGGCATCATCGTCTACGCGATCCTGCCCGTGCTGTCGAACACCATCACCGGCCTCAAGGCCAACGACCCGTCGCTGCTGGAGGCGGCCCGCGGCATCGGCATGTCCTCGCTCGACGTGCTGAACAGGGTCGAACTCCCGCTGGCCGTCCCGCTGATCCTCGCCGGCGTCCGTACGGCCCTGGTCCTGAACGTCGGCACCTCGACCCTGGCCACCTTCGGCGGGGGCGGCGGCCTCGGCGTGCTGATCAGCACCGGTATCACCACCCAGCGGATGCCGGTGCTGATGCTGGGCTCGATCCTCACGATCGTCCTGGCGCTCCTGGTCGACTGGCTGGCCTCGCTGGCCGAACTCCTGCTGCGGCCACGCGGGTTGGAGGTCGAGGTATGAGACGGGCCACGGGCCTGCTGCTGGCCGGCGTGCTGGTGGCCGCGTCCGGCTGCGGACTGCAGAGCGGCTCCCCCATGGCCGACTCCGTGCAGCCCGGCACCGTCGGCGGGGGCGAGCCCCTCAAGGGCGCCCATCTGACCGTCACCTCCAAGGAGTTCACCGAGCAGCTGATCCTCGGCGCGATCATGGGCATCGCCTTCCAGGCGGCCGGCGCCGACGTCCTCGACCGCACCGGCATCCAGGGGTCCATCGGCTCCCGGGAGGCGGTCAAGTCCGGTGATGCGGACGCCGCTTACGAATACACCGGCACGGCCTGGATCACCTACCTCGGCAACAGCAAGCCGATCACCGACCCGCAGAAACAGTGGGAGGCCGTCCGTGACGCCGACCGGAAGAACGGCGTGACCTGGCTGCCGCCCTCCACACTCGACAACACCTATGCGCTGGCCATGAACCAGGCCAACTACAAGAAGTACGGCACGAAGACGCTGTCCGACGTGGCGGCGCTGGCCAAGAAGGACCCCGGCGCCGTGACCCTCTGCGTGGAGGGCGAGTTCGCCAACCGGGCGGACGGGCTGCCGGGCATGGAGAAGGCGTACGGGATGAGCATCCCGGTCAAGAACATCACCCAGATGGACACCGGAATCATCTACACCCAGGTGGCGAAGGGGAAGTGCACCTACGGCGAGGTGTTCACCACCGACGGGCGCATCAAGTCGATGAACCTCGTGGTGATGGCGGACGACAAGAGCTTCTTCCCCAACTACAACGTCGCACCGGTGATCAACACGAAGGCGCTGCAGAAGTGGCCGGCGATCGCCGAGGTCCTCGACCCCATCACGAAGAAGCTCAACAACAACGTGGCGCAGACGCTGAACGCGAAGGTCGACGTCGACGGGCAGGACCCGCACCAGGTGGCACTGGACTGGATGAAGCAGGAGGGACTGGTGAAGTCCGGCTGAGTCGGCCGGAGGGAACGGTCAAGTCCTGCTGAGTCAGCAGGAGGGAACGGGGCCCTTTCCGGTCTCCAGCGAGACCAGGGCCTTCACCGCGCCGTCCAGCGTCTTCACCGGGACCAGGCGCAGCCCCTTCGGCAGCTCGGACTTGGCGTCGGAGCACTCGGCCCTCGGCACCAGGAACACGGTCGCCCCGTCCCGGCGCGCGGCCTGCGTCTTCAGCGCCACGCCGCCGACGGCGCCGACCGTCCCGCTGTCGCTGATGGTGCCCGTACCGGCGATGGTGCGGCCGCCCGTGAGGTCACCGCCGCTGCCGTTGCCGTCGAGCTTGTCGATGATGCCGAGCGTGAACAGCAGCCCCGCGCTCGGACCGCCGACGTCCGCCAGCTTCAGCGTGACCTTGATCTTGTTGTCGCTGAGGTGCAGATAGTCCAGCGCGGCCTGGGTCGCCGCGTCCTGCGACTCTTTCATCTGCGCGCGGTTGTGCTCCTCGATCTGCTGGGTGGAGTCACCGCTCGGATAGACCGAGTCGCGCGGCAGCACGGTCCGGTCCGTGGCGAACCAGGCGCTGACCACGTCCTCCAGCGACACATGGGTGTCCGGACCGGTGGCCTCGATCGTCGTCATCCGCAGCTCCCCGCTGGTCGCCCGGGTCTTGGCACCCGAGATCGTGATCACCGGAGTGCCCTGGTTCTCTCCGAGCACATTCGCCGTCAAACCGGGCTGCGCCAGCGAGAACGGCAGCGGCGCGAACACCGCCGTGGCGATCAGAGCCACGACGGGAAGCGCGTATACGGCGAGGGCCTGGGGGCGTGTGAGGCGTGAGAGCACGGGATCAATCTAACGTGGCGGCGACATCCGGCCAGGTGCCGGTCGGCTCACGTACAGTCTCGCCGCCGCGCGGCGGTTTCGCTGCACCGCCGGACCCGCCAGTTCCCCCAGGAGCGCGGGGAACTGCGCGGCCGGTCGCGGGTGGCCCGTCGGCAGGAACCTGCAGGAACCTAGCGGAGTGCTTCCGCGACTTCCTTCGCGGCGTCGACCACCCGTGGTCCGACCCGCTCGGGCACCGCGTCGGCCAGCATCACCACACCGACGCTGCCCTCGACCCCCGTGACCCCCAGGAGCGGCGCGGCCGCCCCGCTGGCTCCCGCCTCCAGCTCCCCGTGCGTCAGTGTGTAGCCCGGCTCCGCCACCGGCCTGGCGCGCGCGGCGAGAATGGCCTTGCCCGCGGCGCCCCGGTCGAGTGGATGCCGGAACCCGGCCCGATAGGCCACGTGGTAGTCGGTCCAGGTCGGCTCGACGACGGCCACGGCCAACGCGTCCGCCCCGTCGACGAGCGTGAGGTGCGCGGTCGCCCCTATGTCCTCGGCCAGCGACCGGAGCGCCGGCAGCGCGGCCTCCCGTACCAGCGGATGTACCTGCCGGCCCAGTCGCAGTACGCCGAGTCCCACCCGGGCACGGCCGCCCAAGTCCCGTCGTACAAGGGCATGTTGTTCGAGCGTGGCCAGCAACCGGTACACCACGGTCCGGTTCACGCCAAGTCGATGGGAAAGCTCGGTGACGGTCAGCCCGTGGTCGGTATCGGCCAGCAGCTTGAGGACACGCAGTCCTCGGTCGAGCGTCTGAGAGGTCTCCGCGGTCACGACGCCCACTCCTCCAAGTGGTGAGGTCGGCGGACCTCCGCGCGGCAGTGCGTCACCGAGTCCCGTCAGTGACGCGCACAGAGGCCGCCGATCGGCCGGCGGCCCGGCCTGTACCGAGCCGCGTCGCTTCACGGCTGCGCTCCGCGGCGGCTCTGCCACGGGGCGTTTGCGTAGCGGGACAGTAGCGAAGGGAGTTCGCTCAGCGGAAGGCTCCGTCCAGAATCCGGGCACCGGTAAGGACGGACTACGTCCGTATGTCGTGATTCGTACGGGGCGCAACAAGCGGCTGCACCAGCATCCTGCGCCCCCCCTGACCAGGCGTGCGCCGGGTCAGCGCATCCGCGTGGCCCACTCCTGCACCTTGGCGATCCGCTGCTTCAGCTGCCCCGCCGTGGCCTCGGCGCTCGGCGGTCCGCCGCAGGTGCGCCGCAGCTCGGTGTGGATGACCCCGTGCGGCTTGCCGCTCTGGTGGACGTACGCACTCACCATCGTGTTGAGCTGCTTGCGGAGCTCCATCATCTCCTTGTGCGAGACGACCGGCCGGCGCTCGGCGGGCATCTCCAGCAGATCGGCCTCGGAGTCCGGCTTCTTGCGGCTGTGCGCGATCTGCCGCGCCTGCCGCTTCTGGAGGAGCAGCTGCACCTGGTCGGGCTCCAGCAGCCCGGGAATCCCGAGGTAGTCCTGCTCCTCCTCGCTCCCCGGGTGGGCCTGCATGCCGAACTCGGCGCCGTCGTAGAGCACCCGGTCGAAGACCGCCTCGGACTCCAGCGCCTCGAAGGCGAACTGCTCCTGCTCGCCGGTGTCCTCGTCCTGTTCCTTGTTCGCCTCCTCCATCTCCTGCTCGGATTCGGCGTACGGGTCCTCCTCGCCCTCCTTCTTGGGCTTGTCGAGGGCGTGGTCGCGCTCGACCTCCATCTCGTTGGCGAAGGTGAGGAGGTCGGGGACGGTGGGGAGGAAGACGGAGGCGGTCTCGCCGCGGCGCCTGGACCGTACGAAGCGGCCGACGGCCTGGGCGAAGAAGAGGGGCGTGGAGATGGTGGTGGCGTAGACCCCGACGGCGAGGCGGGGCACGTCGACGCCTTCCGAGACCATCCGGACGGCGACCATCCACCGGTCGTCGCTGCCGCTGAAGTCGTCGATCCGCTTGGACGCGCCGGCGTCGTCGGACAGGACGAGGGTCGCCTTGCTGCCGGTGATCTCGCGGATGAGCTTGGCGTAGGCGCGGGCGGAGTCCTGGTCGGAGGCGATGACGAGGGCGCCGGCGTCCGGGATGCCCTTGCGGACCTCGGTGAGCCGCTGGTCGGCGGCGCGCAGCACGCTCGGCATCCACTCGCCGCGCGGGTCCAGGGCCGTACGCCATGCCTGGCTGATCGCGTCCTTCGTCATGGGCTCGCCGAGCCGCGCGGCGATCTCGTCGCCCGCCTTCGTCCGCCAGCGCATGTTGCCGCTGTAGGAGAGGAAGATGACGGGGCGCACGACGCCGTCGGTCAGCGCGCTGCCGTAGCCGTACGTGTAGTCGGCGGCGGAGCGGCGGATCCCGTCGTTGCCCTCCTCGTACACCACGAAGGGGATGGGGTTGGTGTCGGAACGGAACGGCGTACCGGTGAGCGCGAGGCGCCGCGTGGCGGGCTCGAAGGCTTCGAGGCATGCCTCGCCCCAGGACTTGCTGTCACCGGCGTGGTGGATCTCGTCGAGGATGACGAGGGTCTTGCGCTGCTCCACGCGGTTGCGGTGCAGCATGGGCCGCACGCCGACACCGGCGTAGGTGACGGCGACGCCGTGGTAGTCCTTGCCGAGGGGCCCGGCGCTGTACTCCGGGTCGAGCTTGATCCCTATCCGCGCCGCCGCTTCCGCCCACTGCTTCTTCAGATGCTCGGTCGGCGCGACCACGGTCACCTGCTGCACGACATGGTGGTGCAGCAGCCAGGAGGCGAGGGTCAGCGCGAAGGTCGTCTTCCCGGCGCCGGGGGTCGCGACCGCGAGGAAGTCGCGCGGCTGCTCCTGGATGTACTTCTCCATCGCCCCCTGCTGCCAGGCACGCAGCTTGCTGGCGGTGCCCCAGGGGGCGCGGCCGGGGAAGGCGGGAGAGAGGTGGTGGGAGTGCGAGGCAGAGCTGGCGGCGGTGGTAGTCACGGTCTCCGGGGATATGGGGTCGGGCGGCTCGTTGTGACGAGAGGGTCTCTCGGCTACGGGGTCTTGGCTACGGGGTCTCGGCTACGTATGACAACCGGGCCACCCTACCGGCGGCCCCCCACCACCCACGCCCGGACGGGGCCGGGTCGGACTGGGGTGCGACTTACTTCACACCGCGCCGTACCGGCCGCCCCCTTTCATGAACGGCGTATGGCAGTCCCGTTGCGGCCCCCGCGATTCCCTTGAGCACCCTTCCCGGCCCGCCGTACGGTCGTCCCACCGAGCCCGGAGCGCATCACAACGCTCCGGTTCACCCGGCCGTGTGCCCGAGTGGTTCAGGGACTCGTCTGCAAAGCGAGTTACGCGGGTTCGATTCCCGCCACGGCCTCCGTTCTCAGCCCCAGATGTCGTAGTACTGGAAGCCGTTGCCGACCGAGAGGCGTGCGGCGAAGATGCCGGTGGTCGCCTGGGCGGTGCCCTTGTAGAGGTAGAGCGTGCCGGCGGGGGTGCGGGCCAGGAAGTCGGCGATGCCGTCGCCGCTGATGTCGCCCACCGCGTCGAAGGCGTTGTAGCCGGTCCAGGCGCTGCGCACCTTGATCCGGGAGGAGAAGGCCTCGGAGCCGGTCTTGCCGGTGCCCTTGTACAGGTACAGGTCGCCGGTGCTGGACTGGCGGGCCAGCAGGTCGGCCTTGCCGTCGCCGGTGAAGTCGCCGTGGCCGCGCACGGAGTTGTACTGGTTCCAGCCGGTGCGGACCGAGTAGCGGGTGCCGAAGGTGCCGTTGCCCTTGCCCGGGTAGACCCAGAGCGTGCCGCCGGAGTCCACCGACAGGAGATCGGGCAGGTAGTCGCCGTTGACGTCGCCCGGCGCGATGATCCGGGTGCGGGTCTTCCAGCCGGTGGCGATCTTCGTGTCGGTCCAGGAGCCGCCCGTGCGGGCGCTGTTGAGGACGAAGTGCTCCCAGTACACGTCACCGGTGGAACTCACCCGGTAGAGCAGGTCCTGGAGGCCGTCCCGGTTGAGGTCCGTCTGGACGACCGTGTTGACGCCGCCCCAGTTGCCCCAGGAGGCGCGGGCCCCGAAGGAGCTGCCGCCGGAGTCCTTCTCGTAGCCGGTCGCCGTGGAGTGCTCCCGGACGAAGATGTCGGCCCTGCCGTCGGCCTTCTTGTTGAAGGTGCTCAGGTTGGTGTCGTCGATCTGGGCGTAGGCGGAGCCGACGTAGGTGCTCATCCTGGTGAAGACGCTGTACTTGTCCTTCGCCGCGCAGTCGCCGTAGTAGCCCCAGGAGGCCACGCCGGCGATCCTGCCGCCCACCACGAGCGGGCCGCCGAAGTCGCCGTCGCACACCGCGCTGGTTCCGGTGTCGCTCCCGCTCTGGGTGCCCGCGCAGACCATCTTCCCCGCGACGAACGCGGTGTCGTAGGTGGCGGAGCAGGTGCTGTCGGACCGCAGGGTCAGTGAAGCCGTCCGCAGCGTCTGGGAGATGTCCTGGCCGGTGGAGCTGGTACGGCCCCAGCCGTAGACCTTGGCGCTGGTGCCGGCGGCGTACGAGGCGGTGTCGCCGGAGGTGACCATGCGGATCGGCGTGGCCTTGACCGGGACCGCCAGAGTGAGCACGCCGAGGTCGTCCCCGTCCCTGCCCGACTCCTTGTCCACCGGGTCGTACCCCGGCTGCCACCACTGGCGCAGCACGGCCGTGGCCTGACCGCCGTGCAGGTCCGTGGTGCCGGCGGCGTCGGTGGTGGGCAGCTGGTCGGTGCCGGTGACGACGGCGCCGTAGGACTGCCAGTCGTAGTTCCTGTTCTCGTTCCTGACGCAGCGGGCGGCGGTCAGGATCTTCGTCGGCGCCACCACCGCGCCGCCGCAGAGGAAGCTCACGTCGTCGCCGGTGTCGGTGGTGCCTCTGTCGTCGTGGTACCAGAGCTGAGCCATCCAGGGGGCTGTGCCGATGGTGGTCGTGGTGCCGCCGATGATCTTCGGATCCACGCCCGACGTGCTCGTACCGGAGCTCAGCGCCGACTTCTCGGTCGTCCCGCCCGCGACGGCGTCGCCGGCCAGGGCACCCGCCACGCGTTTCTCCAGAGTGGGGAGCGAGGGCGAGCCGATGACCGGCTTGACCGCCGGCGTCGGCAAGGCGGTGGCCGCACCGGCGGAGGAGGTCATCACCGCGGCGGCGACGGCCGCGGCGACGCCGGCGGCGGCCAGGGGCAGAGCGATGCGTATCCGGCGTCTGTGACGGCCGCCGGACGGGGTCGTGGTCACGAGGGTCCCCCCAGAGGAAACATGAGACGGAAGGGACACGAGGGGCGTCCCTTCCGTGTCAGCGCCGAAAGCCCGATCTTCGTCACCGCTCATTCACCAGGCATTTTCGGAGTGGTCACAGCGGGGTGGACCCCCGAAGGGGCTCAGTGATGTCGACCCTTGCTCGATCTATCGAGATTCGATAGATTCCCATCGTAACTCGATGGGATGGTGGGTCATGGGGAAGCTGGCCGTGCGTGCGCTGCGCGCCGTGCTCGTGGTGGTGCTCGCCGGCACCGTGTTCGTGCAGGCGGGGATGGTCTGGGCGCTGGCCGGCGGGAAGGACCAGGAGGACGGGTCGCTGCCGCTGACCTCGCTGCGCGTGATCACGATCCTGGGGATGGTCTGCGCCCAGGCCGCCCTCGTCTGCGTCTGGCGGCTGGTGACGATGGTGCGGCGCGGAACCGTGTTCTCCCACGAATCCTTCCGCTACGTGAACGGGGTCATCGGTGCGATCGTGGGGGCCGCCCTCGTCTGGTTCGCGGTCACGGCCGTCAATGCGCCGGGCCAGCGGGACGATCCGGGCGTCACCGTCATCATGGCCGGGATCGGCGTGGCCATCCTGGGGGTCGCGCTCATCGTGCTCGTGCTGCGGATGCTGCTCGCCCAGGCCGTCGCGCGCGACGTCGAAGCGGCGCGGATGCAGGCCGAGTTGGACGAGGTGATCTGATGCCGATCGCCGTCGACATCGACGTGATGCTGGCCAAGCGGAAGATGTCCGTGGGCGAGCTCGCGGACCGCGTGGGGATCACGCCGGCCAACCTGGCGGTCCTCAAGAACGGCCGCGCCAAGGCGGTGCGCTTCGCCACGCTCGCCGCCCTCTGCGAGGTTCTCGAGTGCCAGCCGGGCGACCTGCTGCGCTGGGAGGCCGACGGCGCCGCAGCGGGATGACCTGCCCCGGGGCGCGGCCGGGGTGCCGCGCCGCTCCCGTCACAGCACCCCGCACCCCTCGTCCAGGAACGCCCTCGTCCAGTAGTGGTGGGCCGGGGGCGTCGTCGTGGTGGCCGGGTCGATCGTCGACAGGGTGTGGATCATCGTGAGGGCCAGCTGGTCGTGGGCGTCGGTGGTCAGTTCGCCCGACAGGGTCGCGTCCATGGCCTTCTCGCGGTGGAGGAGCCAGAGGGTGAAGGCCAGCGTGGAGACGTCCGTGTTCAGCGGGTACAGGGCGGCTTCGGGCTCGCTCCAGTTGAGGACCTCGCCCGTGTCGCCGTCGACGACCAGGCTGTTGCCCACGACGAGGTGGCCGAGGCGGATCAAGTGCGCGGCCCTGCGCGGCAGCCGGGTGGGGTCGAAGCCCTCGGGGCCCTGGTAGGCGTAGTGCTCGGCCAGCGTCGGCAGGGGCACGTCCGTGTCGAGGTGGAGAAGGGTGTCGTCCTCCGGCAGTCCCGTCTCGCGCAGGAAGCGGCGGGTCGGCTCGTGCGTGAGCGTCGAGGGGAAGTCGACGTCCTCGAAGCGCCACATCCTGCCGGGGCCGAACTCCTGGTCCAGCAGGCGGGAGGGGAGGTCCAGGGCGAGCCCGGGGGCGGCGCCCGGGCCCGCCACCAGGGCGAGGGGGCGGATCAGGGCCGCCGCCTTCCAGAACGGCGGGACCTCGCCGCCCGTGCCCTCCTCGAACACCGCCAGCAGGTGGCGTGAGGCCTCCGCCGCCGCCTTCGGGCCGTAACGGCCGGCGTAGGAGGCGAACTGGCCCCGCAGTCCCGCCAGTTCGTCCGCCGCCGTCGCGAACCGCACCAGCGTGGTGAGGGACGGCGCGAGGGGGCGGCGGTCCATCAGGTCGGGGCGGTCGTACAGGAAGTACGTCGTCGTCACCGCGCCCGTCGCGCCGTCCAGCAGCACCGACTCCCCCGCGGTGCCCCGCGGATCGAGCAGGGCGCCTATGACCAGTTGGTCCCGCAGCTCCGCAGTCAGGCGTCCGCCGGTGTCACCCGTGGAGTCCCCGACCGTCCGCAGGCCCTGCCTGCACAGCTCCTCGAAGGTGAACAGGCGGCTGTCGCCCGGCAGTCCGGGCCCCGTCAGCCGGCGTCGCGTCGGCGTGTGCGTGACGTACGGATCGAGCTGGTCCTCGCTCAGGGTGATCGCCGCCATGGCGGCACCGGTCGTGCTCATTGCGTCCCCCGCGTGTGCTTGCCCACAGTCCCCGTGCGGGTCACGGCCGGGCGCGCGTCGTGACGCCGTACGGCCCGGGCAGCCGTTCCCCACTGCCCAGAACACTACGCCTCGCCACTGACAACGCCCTCTGATCACGGGACGCTCGGGACACCCTCGTCCGTTCCCTGTCGGCAAGGATCACCGGCACCGGCGAAGAGCCCTAGGTGAAGTACACGCCACCCAGCACGACAGCCAGCGCCGCCACCATGAACACCAGGACCCAGACCAGCAACTTGCCGACGCTGGGCGGAGGTTCGTAGCGAGGTTCCTCGGAGCCGGGTCCGGGTTCCGGGTTGGTCATCGATCCGTCACCACCGCTGCCTGGGGCCTTATCGGGAGGCGGTTCACCGGACGTCCCGTGGCGGCACGCACCGCGGAGGCGATCGCCGCCGGGGAGGTGACCACCGGCACGGCGCTGACCGCCTTGGCGCCGAAGGGGGCGACCACGTCGCGCTCCTCGACGAGCTTGACGATCCGGACGTCCGGGGCGTCCAGGGCGGTCGGGAGGGCGTAACCGGTGAGGTCCGGGTGACGGATCAGCCCGCGCGCGGTGCGCAGGTTCTCCGTCAGCGCGATGCCCACGCCCTGGGTGACGCCGGCCTCGATACGGGCGGCCAGCTGGGCGGGGTTGAGCACCCGGCCGACGTCCTGCGCGAGCGCCAGCTCCACGACCCGTACCGAGCCGAGTTCGATGTCCACGTCCACCACCGCGCGGATCGCGCAGAAGGCCATGCCCACGAACGCGTCGCCCTGGCCGGCCTCGTTCAGCGGCTCCGTCGGGTGGGGCCGGCACTGGGCGGTGGCCCACAGCTCCTTGCCGTCCATCGCCTCGGTGACGGTGGTCGACAGGACGCCGTCGTACGACGTGATCTTGCCGTCGGTGATCTGCAGCAGCTCCGTCGACATGCCGAACTTGTGGGCGAGAGGCTGCAGGAGCTGCGTGCGGACCATCTTCGCCGCGCGCTCCACCGCCCCGCCCGACACCCAGGTGTGGCGGCCGCGGCAGCCCGCGCCGGCCGGGGGCTGGTCGGTGTCGACGGGCGCGACGTGCACCTCATCGATGCCGAGGGTCTCCTGGACGATCTGGCGGGCCAGCGTGGTGAATCCCTGGCCGGTCTCGACGGCCGCGCAGAGCACGGTCGCCACGCCGTCCTGGACCTTGACCGTCGCCGTGGACACCTCGTCGGCGCCCTCCGTGCCCAGCATGTGCACCATGCCCAGGCCGTAGCCCACGCCCCGTCGCACGGCGCCCGGCTCACCCGCGCCCTCGGGGCCGCCCGGCAGCAGCCACTCGTCCTCGGGGGTGTCCTTGGGCAGCTCCGGCAGCGGGAAGTCCCGTACCGCCTGGAGGAGTTCGGCGACCGGCGCCGGGCAGGTCACCGTCTGTCCCGTCGGCAGGACGTCCCCGGTGGCCATGGCGTTGCGCAGGCGCAGTTCCGCCGGATCGATGCCCAGCTTCTTCGCGAGCTTGTCCATCTGCGCCTCGTAGGCGGCGCAGACCTGCATCGCGCCCTCGCCGCGCACATGGCCGGAGGGCGGGTTGTTGGTGCGTACGGCCCAGCCCTCGATGAAGGCGTTCGGGACGACGTAGGGACCGCAGGCGAAGGCCACGGCGGCGGCCAGGGCCTCGGCGGAGGTGTCGGCGTAGGCGCCCGCGTCGAGCAGGATCTGCGCCTCGACCTTCACCAGTCTGCCCTCGGCGTCGGCGTGGTGGCGGTAGCGCAGGAGCGTCGGGTGCCGGTGGGTGTGGCCGAGGAAGGACTCTTCGCGCGTCGCGGTGAGCTTCACCGGGCAGCCCGTCCTGAGTGCCAGCAGGCCGAGCGGGAGCTGGAAGCCCTGGTCCTCGCGGTCGGCGGTCGCGCCGGGCACACCGGTGACGACAATCTTGACGCGCTCGGGCTCGAGGCCGAAGCAGGCGGCGGCGGTGTCGCGGTCGGCGTGCGGGTCGGTGGAGGCCAGGTACAGCTCGACGCCGCCGTCGGGGCGGGGCACGGCGAGGCCGGCCTCGGCGCCGATGGGGGCCGGGTCCTGGCGGCCGATGCGGTACTGGCCCTCGACGACGATGTCGCCGGCCGCGTCCGGGTCGCCGTGGCGCAGCGGGATGTGCCGGATCAGGTTGCCGTCGGGGTGCAGCGGCTCGGCCTCGAAGGCCCGCTCGGGATCGATCACCGGGTCGAGCACTTCGTACTCGACGATGACGGCCGCGGCGGCCATGCGCGCGGTGTCGGGGTGGTCGGCGGCGACGGCGGCGATGGGCTCGCCGTGGTGGCGCACGACCTCGGAGGCGAACACGGGCCGGTCGGCGCTGCCGCGGCCGTAGCGTGCGTCGCCCGGCACGTCCTCGTGCGTGACGACGGCCCGTACGCCGGGCATCTCGCGCGCGTGGGTGGTGTCGATGGAGACGATGCGCGCGTGCGGGTGCGGGGAGCGCAGGACGGCGGCCCACAGCAGGCCCTCGGCCCACAGGTCGGCCGCGTACGGGAACGTGCCCTCGGTCTTGGCGCGCGTGTCCGCGGCCGGCAGGGAGACGCCGAGGCCGTGCGGCAGCGGCTCGGGGGCGGGTACCGGCTCCGCCGCGGTCGTCGCGGTCGCGGCTTCGTTGCTCACGCCTGGCCTCCGTCCTGGCCGTACGGCTGGTCGTGCGGTCCCGGCGCCGCCGGGGCACCGGGTGACTCGAACGCCGACGGGTTGACGCCGCCGGCTCCCGGGCCCGCCTGGTGGGGGATACGCGCCTCGTCGCCGTCGTGTTCGGAAGCGTCGCCCCCGGAGTGCGCCTCGCGTTCGGCGACGACCTCCTGGACGGCGTCCACGACGCCCCGGTAGCCGGAGCAGCGGCACAGGTTGCCGCACAGCGCCTGGCGGGTCTCCAGCCGGGTGGGTGCCGGGTTGCCCTCCAGCAGGTCGTGCACGGTCATCGCGATGCCGGGCACGCAGAAGCCGCACTGCACCGCGCCGCACCGGGCGAGCGCCCGCTGCACGTCGGACGGCTGCCCGTCGACGGCGAGTCCTTCGACCGTACGGACCTCGCTGCCGGCGGCGGTCACGGCGGGCACCAGGCAGGAGGCCACGAGCCGCCCGTCGACCTGCACGTTGCACGCCCCGCACTCGCCCTGCGAGCAGCCGTCCTTGGCGCCCGCGAGACCCAGGCGCTCTCGCAGCACGTACAGCAGCGACTCGCCGATCCAGGCGTCCGAGACGGGGCGCTCCACGCCGTTGACGCGCAGCACGTAGGAGGCGAGCGGGTGCTCCTCGCCGGGGAACGGCGGCGGTGAGTCGCCCTCGGCGTCCTGGCCGTCGGCGGACCGCGGGCCGGCCGAAGTCCCGGCGGACTCGGGCGCGTTGGGGGCGGCGGTTCCGGAGGCGGCGTCCGCCGCGGGCTCCGCGCGCCGCTCCACGGCCTCCTCAGGCGCCTCCGCGGGCCCCTCCGCCCCAGCGGCCCCACCGGGCCCGTGCGGGTCCTGTGCGGCCGCTACGTCGGCTTCGGCGGGCGTCTCGGCATAGGGGCCGTCGGCGGGCGCGTCCGCGTAGGGATCGCCGGTGTGCGGCCGCGCGTGGTCCTCGGCCTGGGAACGTGACGGGTCGGCGGTGTGTGACCGCGCGCGGTCCGCCTCGTGTACGGCCGGGTCGGGCTCCGCGGGCGGGCGGGCGGCGGGGCCGGGGCGCTGTGCCGCGTGCTCGTCGGGGCGGCCGCCGGGGTGCGCCGCGGGGCGCTCGTACGGGTGGCCCGCGCCGGTGGGGTTCTCGGCGGGCGCGTGCGCCTGCCCGGATTCCTCACCGGGCGCCACCTGCTCCTCGGCCTGCGGCTGCCCCCACTGCTGTCCCGCGCCGTCCGTCGCCCAGGGGGCGGCGGCGCCGCCCGGAAGCGTGGCGGGCGGCGTGCCGCCCCACTGCTGGACCAGGGACGAAGTGGTGAACTCGCCCGATTCGTCCGGAAGATCACCCCCGGCTACGGGGATCGACCACTGCCCGGTCACGTCGTGTCCGGGGGCGGACGCGGACTCGGCGCCCGTGCCCTCCCCGAAGTTCCACTGCTGGGTGGCCGCGGGGTTGTACGTGAACCGGTCGTCCGCCCCGTCCTGCGGCACGGCGTTCGGGTCGGGCCACCGGGCGCCGTCGGCGGGCGCGCCCCAGGCGCCGCCGGCGTTCGGGTCGGCCTCCGCGGCCGACTCCGGATCGGGCGTTATCTGCGGCGGTACGTAGCCGTGGCCGCGCGCGGCGAGCGGGCTGTCCTCGGCGGCCAGCAGGGCCTCGATGCCGCCCTCCGGGAGTTTCACGAAGGCGGTGGCGCCGTCGTCGTAGTCACCCTGGGGCAGCGGGTCCCAGCGTCCACCGCTGCGGGGCGTGCCCTCTCCGTGCTGGTCGTCGGTCACGACAGCGCCCTCCCCAGTGCTCGTCGGGCCAGCGCGGCGACGGTGCGCCGCAGGTGCAGTACGGCGGGCGGAAGCGGCTGCACGGTGCCGTCCGCCTCGGGGACGGGGTCGGGGATGCAGGCCGCGGCGACGTACTCCCCGAAGGCGTGCAACGCGTCCGGGACGATCGTGCGGCCGTTGTCCCAGTCGATGAGCCGGGCCACCCACTGCTCGGCGTCCAGGGGCCGCAGCGGCATCGGCGCTATGGCGCCCACGGCGCACCGCACTCCGCGCCGGGCGGGGTCGAGGACGAGCGCGATGGAGGCGACCGCGCGCCCGGGCCCGGTCCTGCCGGTCGCCTTCAGGAAGACCTGCGGCGCGTGCAGCAGCGGCACGCGCACGTACCCGATGAGTTCGCCGCCGCGCAGCATGTCCACGCCGGCCAGCAGGTGCGACACCGGGATCTCCCGGCGGGCTCCGCGCGGGCCCGCGATGATCAGTGTCGCCTCCAGGGCGGCCAGCACCGGCAGGGCGTCCCCGGTGGGGGCCGCCGAGGCGATGTTGCCGCCCAGGGTGCCCGCGTTGCGGATCTGCGGCGGGCCCGCGGCGCGTGCCGCGGCGGCGAGCGCCGGGATCAGCGCGGCGAAGTCGGGGCGGCCCATGCGGGCGTGCGTGAGCCCGGCGCCCAGCAGTGCGTGGCCGTCCTGGTACTGCCAGCCGCGGATCTCGCTGATCCTGCCGAGGCCGACCAGTGCGGACGGCCGGAGCTGCCCGGAGTTCACAGCGGCCATGAGGTCGGTACCGCCGGCCACCGGTACGGCGGTGGGCACGGCCGTGAGCGCCGCCACGGCCTCGTCCAGCGTCGTGGGCAGCGTGACGGCCTGCGCCGCCTGCGGTGCGTGTGTGGTCAAACCGGCTGCCCCTTCCCGCTGCCCCACCTGGTCCCACCTGTGTTGCCGTACGGTACGTGCTGACAGGGCGGACGTGGCAACTCTGGCACATCTTCGCAAGGGCCGAAGACAGGGGTCCACTAGGAGGCATTCGCCCACCTCACCAGGGAGATGGTCCGTTTTCGCACGGCATCACCGGTGCGCTCCGATTGGCACTCTTCGGTGATGCTTACGACGCTTTTGCCTTACCTGTTCGGAGGCCGGGTCACCTGTTCGGGGGCGCTCCCTCGATGGGCCGCCCGAGCACCCCGGGGCGCCGCTGCCAGGGCAGCGGACCTGACGGCGGCCGGTAGCCCACTCCCAGGGCGTCAAGTCGCCGGTAGTGCAAGGACATCCGCCGCTCGAAGCCGGCGAAGTCCCGCTCGGCCGGGGCGGGCAGGGCACTCCAGGCCACCTCCGCGAAGGCCGTGAGCCGCGGGTACGCCTGGTAGTCCACGCGCCCTTGATCCTCCATCACCTCGGTCCACACGTTGGCCTGCGTGCCGAGCACATGGCGGGCCTCGTCCTCGGTGAGCTGCGCGGGCACCGGCTCGAACCGGTAGACGTCCTCCAGGGTGCGGACGAAGCCGATCGGCACCGGCTCGTCCTCGCCCGGCGCCTGCCGGTGGTCCAGATACACGTACTGCTCGGGGCACATGACGACGTCGTGGCCCGCCCGCGCCGCGGCGATCCCGCCCGCGTACCCGCGCCACGAGGACACGGCCGCGCCCTTCGCGAGCCCGCCCTCGATGATCTCGTCCCAGCCGATGAGCCTGCGCCCGCGCGCGGTCAGCCACTTGTCGAAGTGTCCGACGAACCAGGACTGCAACTCGTCCTCGTCCGCGAGCCCGAGTTCCCTGATGCGGGCCTGCGCGGCCGGGGACTGCCGCCACTGGTCCTTGCGGCATTCGTCGCCGCCCACGTGAACGAACTCCGAGGGGAACAGCTCCAGCAGTTCCTCGAACACCCCCTCGTAGAAGCGCAGGGTGTTGTCGGTGGGGGCGAGTACGTTGGCGGAGATTCCCCAGTTGTCCCAGACGGAGAGGGCGGTGCCCTCCTCGGTGGATGCGGTGATGACGTCGGTGTTGCCGAGTTCCGGGTACGCGGCGATGGCGGCCTGCGAGTGTCCCGGTACGTCGATTTCGGGGACGACGGTGATATGCCGCTCGGCGGCGTAGGCGACGATCTCGCGGATGTCGTCCTGGGTGTAGAAGCCGCCGTGCGGCTTGTCCTCCCACAGCGGTGAGGCGCGGTGACCGATTTTCGTCCTGGCCCGCCATGAGCCGACCTCGGTGAGCCGGGGGTACCGCTTGATCTCGACGCGCCAGCCCTGGTCGTCCGTCAAGTGGAAGTGGAAGACGTTGAGTTTGTGCGCGGCCATCAGGTCGAGCTGGCGCAGGACGCCTTCCTTGGGCATGAAGTGCCGGGCCACGTCGAGCATGAGGCCGCGCCAGCGGAAGCGGGGGGAGTCCTGAATGTGCGTCACCGGCAGCCGCCAGTGCCGGTCCGGCAGGGGTGCGCGGCGGAAGGCGTCCGGGCCGAGCAGCTGCCGCAGCGTCTGCGCGCCCCAGAAGAGCCCGGCCGGGCCGCCGCCCACCAGGTGCACGGTGTCGTGCCGGACCATCAGGCGGTAGCCCTCCTCGCCGAGGTCCTTGGTGACCATCGGGTGGAGGTACAGCTGTATGGCGTTTGCGGCGGTGTCCCCCGCGTCCAGCGGGAATCCGGTGGCAGCACCGAGCACGCCGCGCAGCCACCGCTCGGTCGTCGCGGTGCCCTCGCCCGCCATCAGGCGGGTCTCGGGTCCGAGTGCGAAGTGGCCCGTGTAGTCGTGCACATGGCGGGGTGCGGGAATCAGATCGCTCACGTCAGTCCTTTACCGCTCCGCCCAGTCCGGAGACCAGCCGTCGCTGTACGAGTACGAAGAACACCAGCACCGGAATCGTCATCACCGTGGAGGCGGCCATGACCCCTCCCCAGTCCGGGTCGTCCGGCTTGTAGAACACCAGCAAGGCCATCGGCAGGGTCGACTGCGAAGTGTCGCTGATGATGAAGGACTTGGCGTACAGGAAGTCGTTCCAGGCGGAGATGAAGGAGAACACGCTCGTCGCCACGAGGCCCGGCAGGACGAGCGGGAAAAGGATCTGCCACAGAAATCGCGCACGGCTCGCGCCGTCGATGTACGCGGCCTCCTCCAGTGCCTCCGGGACCGCCTTCACAAACCCCCGCAGCATCCAGATCGCGAACGGCAGCGAGAAGGCGATGTGCGGCAGGATCAGCGAGCCGAGGGTGTTCAGCAGGCCGAAGTCCCGCATCTGGAAGAACAAGGGGATGGTGAGCGCCTCCACCGGCACCATCTGGGCCACCAGAAACATGATCAGCAAAGTGGTCCGGAAGCGGAAGCGGAATCGCGTCACGGCGGTCGCGGCGAGAAACGCGATGAACGCCGAGACGAGGACGACACTGCCCGCCACCACCAGGCTGTTGACGAAATACCGGCCGAAATCCTGCTGCCCGAACACGCGCCGGAAGGCATCCAGGGAAGGCGCGGTGGTCCACGGCCGCGGCTCGGCCGACTCGATCTCCGAGGCCGGTTTGAAGGCGCTCAGCACCATCCAGTACAGCGGGAAGGCGACGACGACCGCGATCAGCAGCGCCGAGGTCTCCGCCACGAGTCGCCCCGGGCGCCGCACACGCGCAAGCAGGTTCACAGCTCCTCCCCCTGGCGGCGCAGCAGCCGCAGGTACACCAGCGTCACGGCGAGCAGGGTCAGCAGCATCACCACGCCGATCGCCGAGCCCAGGCCGTACTGCGAGGACGCGAACGCCTGCTGGTAGGCGTAGACGTTCAGGACCAGGTTCTGGCCCGCGATGCCGCCGCCGCCCGTCATGACGTAGATCTGCGTGAAGACCTTGAAGTCCCAGATGACCGACTGGATGGTGACGACCGTCAGGATCGGCCGCAGCATCGGCGCGAGCACCGAGCGCCAGATGCGCCACTGCGAGGCTCCGTCGAGCGCGGCGGCCTCCAGCACCTCGGCCGGGACGGCGCGGATACCGGCGTACACCGTGACCATCACGAACGGGAAGGAGCACCACACCACTTCGAGCAGCACCAGGAGGAAGGCGCTCAGCCGCCCGTACGTCCACGAGTGGTCGCCGAGCCCGAGAACGCGGTTCACCGGCCCGAAGTCGGGGTCGAAGAGGAACAGCCAGACCGTCGAGCCCGTCACGGCCGGGGTCGCCCAGGCGCCCAGCGCGGCCAGCATCAGCGCCAGTCGCGGCAGCGCCCGCACCCGTGTGAGCAGCACCGCGAGCGCGCATCCGACGGCGAGCGTCGACACCACGCAGGCCGCCGCGAACAGCACCGTGGCCAGCAGCACCCGCCAGAACTCGCCGTCGGAGAACAGCGCCGAGTAGTTCCCGAACCCCTCGAAAGTGGTCGGCTCACCCCCGCTGACCTGTGCCTGGGTGTACCGGAAGAACGAGATCAGCCCGAGCTGATAGATCGGGTAGAGCAGCAGACCGCCGAGGACGACGAGGGCGGGCGCGAGATAGAGCCACGGAGCCGCCTGCCGCCGCCCGCTGCGGCGCTCCAGGGGGCGCGGGGCTGTGTTGAATGTGCGGCTGCCGCCGCGCGGGCGCGACACGCCACGAACAACCCGCACCCGCGAGCGAACCGCGGCCCCCGAGCTCTCGGGCGCCGTCATCCGGCGGAGCCGAACGCCGCGTCCATCTTCTTCGCCGCCTCCCCAGCGGCCGCGCCCACGTCCTTCTTCCCGCTGATGACCTCCTGGAGCATCGTCGGCAGGACCAGCTGGGAGTCGATCTGGGACCAGCCCGCCGAGGCCGGCACGAACTTGGTCCCGGCGGAGAGCGTCTGCGCGAAGGGCTTCACGTACGGCTGCTCGGCGGCGGCCTTGGCGCGGACGTCCGCGAACGTGGGCAGGAAGCCCATCGCGTCGAACATCTCGGCCTGCGTCTTCTTCGAGGTGAGCTGTTCCATGAGGTCGACGGCGAGCGTGCGGTGCGAGGTGCTCTTGAGCACGCCGATGTTGTTGCCGCCTGCGAAGGCGGGCGCGATCGACCCGGACTTCACCCCCGGCAGCGGCACGACCGCGTACTTGCCCTTGACCTTCCCGGCCTCGACGGCGGTGTGGCTGAAGTCGCCGCCGATCGCCATGCCCGCCTTGCCGGCCGCGAACGCGGTGATCGTGTCGTTGCCGCCCATGCCCGCGCACTTGGCCGCGGGGCAGTTGGCGTCGCCGAAGAGCGAGGTGTACGCCTTGATGCCCTTCTGCGCGGCCGCGCTGTCGATGGCGGAGGCGTACGAACCTCCCTTGCCGGTGGCGAGTTCACCGCCGTTGGCCCAGACGAAGGGCATCGCGCCGTACGTGTACGCGCCGCCGACGACGATGCCGTAGAGACCGGGCTTCGCCGCGTGGACCTTGCGGGCGGTGGACGCCAACTCGTCCATGGTTTTGGGGGGTTGGAGCCCCAGCTCCTTGAAGACGTCCGTGCGGTAGTACAGGGCGCGGACGCCGACGTAGTACGGGGAGCCGTACGTCCTGCCGTCGACGGTGACGGACGTCCTGGCCGTGGGGTCGGTGTCCTTGGACTCGTTCCAGGCGTTGAACTCCTTGGTCACGTCGAGGAGTCCGCCGTCCTTCACATAGCCGGCCGTGTCGGTGTTGCCGTACTCCATCAGGTCGGGCGCGGACTTCGGGTCGTTGAAGGCGGCCTTGACGCGCTGGGCCCGGGTCTCGACCGGGATGTACTCGACGTGGACCTTGGTGCCCCTGTGGGCCTTCTCGAAGCCGGCCACCACCGAGTCGACGGCCTTCTCCTTCGGCTTGTTGCCGACCTCCTGGAAGAGCCAGACCCGCAGCGTGCCGGTCTTCTCGTCCTTCTCGGAGGAGGAGTTGGAGGACGTCTGGGGGGCGCAGGCGGTGACGGCCAGGGCCGTGAGCAGGACGGCGAGACGTGGGGACGGCTTCATGGAGTGACCCTCCGGGCAGGCGTTGCAACATATGCAATGACGGTTTCGCTCTGCACAACACCACGGAGGCTAGGGATCACATGAACATGACCACAAGAGGTCTCAACCACTTCGTGACCGGCCGACGCATCCCCTGCAACGGCGGGCAGCACAAAGGCCCCCGAAGCGCGTCAGAACGCACCCCGAGGGCCTCGCCGTTCTCAGGCGGGAGCGAGCAGGACTACTTGTCGCCGCCCTTGCCCTTGTCGTCGCCGCCACCGGCGCCCATGGACTCGTAGATCTCCTTGCACATGGGACACACGGGGTACTTCTTCGGATCGCGGCCGGGCACCCACACCTTGCCGCACAGCGCCACGACGGGGGTCCCGTCGAGGGCACTCGCCATGATCTTGTCCTTCTGGACGTAGTGGGCGAAGCGCTCGTGGTCGCCGTCGCCGTGGGACACCTGTGGCGTCGGCTCAACGAGGGTCCCCGTACCAGTCCCGCGCTCGGGCTCAAGAGTGCTCATAAGTGCCAAGGGTACTGAAGGTCACCCGGATCAGTTGAGCGATGGGTCGTCCGGGTACGTGGCCACCATCGCCAGCTCGTTGCGCTGACGGCGCAGGACTTCGCGCCAGAGTCTTTCCGGTGACGGCGACGAGACATCGCCGGGCTCCGACTCGACGACGTACCACGCGCCCTCGACCAGCTCGTCCTCCAGCTGGCCGGGGCCCCAGCCGGCGTATCCGGCGAAGATCCGCAGGGAGCCGAGGGCCGAGGCGAGCAGCTCCGGCGGCGCCTCCAGGTCGACCAGCCCGATCGCGCCGTGCACTCTGCGCCAGCCCAGCGGCGCTCCGTCCGCGCCCACTCCGCCGGGGATGACCGCGACCCCCAGCGCCGAGTCCAGCGACACCGGGCCGCCCTGGAAGACGACGCCCGGCTCACCGGCGAGGTCCGCCCAGCCCTCCAGGATGTCGCCGACGTCCACGGGCGTCGGGCGGTTGAGGACGACGCCGAGGGAGCCCTCCTCGTCGTGGTCGAGAAGGAGCACCACCGCACGGTCGAAGTTCGGGTCCGCCAGGGCGGGCGTTGCCACGAGCAACCGCCCTGTGAGCGAGGACACCTCGGTCATGCCAGACATGATCCCGCATCTTGCCGAGGCTCGGGGAGGCAATGCGGGTAAGAAGGGTGATTGCAGCTCAGGGCGGAAGGATGCATCCAGGGCGCACAATGGGCACCGGTGACCCCATGTGCCCGGCCAGGAGCGGTTCGTGTTGTGACGAAGCTATGACGTAGCTGGGTGGGCCTTGGGCTTACAGAAGGGGGGTAGGCGGCGATTACCCTTTCCCTTCCGGCCCCTGTCCCACTCATCGGAACGCGAGATACATGACCGTCAACGGCTCTGACGATGTACTGCTTGTTCACGGCGGAACCCCGCTTGAGGGCGAGATCCGTGTCCGCGGTGCGAAGAACCTCGTACCGAAGGCGATGGTCGCCGCCCTGCTGGGCAGTGGACCGAGTCGGCTGCGCAACGTTCCGGACATCCGTGACGTTCGTGTCGTACGCGGACTCCTCCAGCTGCACGGGGTGACGGTCCGTCCGGGTGAGGAGCCGGGCGAGCTGGTGATGGACCCGTCCCACGTGGAGAGCGCGAACGTCGCTGACATCGATGCCCACGCGGGTTCGTCGCGCATCCCGATCCTCTTCTGCGGACCGCTGCTGCACCGCCTCGGTCACGCCTTCATCCCGGGCCTCGGCGGCTGCGACATCGGCGGCCGGCCCATCGACTTCCACTTCGAGGTGCTGCGGCAGTTCGGCGCGCGGATCGAGAAGCGGGCGGACGGGCAGTACCTGGAGGCGCCGCAGCGGCTGCGCGGCACGAAGATCCGGCTGCCGTACCCGTCCGTCGGCGCGACCGAGCAGGTGCTGCTCACCGCGGTGCTCGCGGAAGGCGTCACGGAGCTCTCGAACGCGGCCGTGGAGCCGGAGATCGAGGACCTGATCTGCGTCCTGCAGAAGATGGGCGCCATCATCGCGATGGACACCGACCGCACGATCCGCGTCACCGGCGTGGACAAACTGGGCGGTTACACCCACCGCGCCCTCTCCGACCGTCTGGAGGCCGCCTCCTGGGCGTCCGCCGCGCTCGCGACCGAGGGCAACATCTACGTCCGCGGCGCCCAGCAGCGCTCGATGATGACGTTCCTCAACACCTACCGGAAGGTGGGTGGCGCCTTCGAGATCGACGACCAGGGCATCCGGTTCTGGCACCCCGGTGGCCAGTTGAAGTCCATCGCACTGGAGACGGACGTGCACCCGGGCTTCCAGACGGACTGGCAGCAGCCGCTGGTGGTCGCCCTCACGCAGGCGACGGGGCTGTCCATCATCCACGAGACGGTCTACGAGTCCCGTCTCGGCTTCACCTCCGCGCTCAACCAGATGGGTGCTCACATCCAGCTGTACCGCGAGTGCCTGGGCGGCTCGGACTGCCGCTTCGGCCAGCGCAACTTCCTGCACTCGGCCGTCGTCTCGGGCCCCACCAAGCTCCAGGGAGCCGACCTGGTCATCCCCGACCTGCGCGGCGGCTTCTCGTACCTCATCGCCGCCCTCGCGGCCCAGGGCACGTCCCGCGTCCACGGCATCGACCTCATCAACCGCGGCTACGAGAACTTCATGGAGAAGCTCGTGGAACTGGGCGCCAAGGTCGAACTCCCGGGCAAGGCCCTCGGCTGATCCCGAACCCGTCACCCCCGGCCCAGGACCGCACCGCTCCCGGCTGGGGGTCCGGGGGTCATCCCCCGGAAAGACACAGCATGGAGAAGCTCGTGGAACTGGGCGCCAAGGTCGAACTCCCGGGCAAGGCCCTCGGCTGATCCCGAACCCGTCAGCCCTGGCCATGGAGAGCGGCTGACCCCCGTTCCTCGCGTACGACGATGGGGCGGCACCCGGAAGGGTGCCGCCCCATTGGCGTTTCTTCGCGCCGTGCATCGTCCGGACGTGCTACGCGCCGTACATCGTCCCGTGATGCACAGACAGCGGGGTCACTTACCCTTCGCGGCTTCCTTGAGCTTGCTGCCCGCGGAGACCTTCACGCTGTAGCCGGCCGGGATCTGGATCGGGTCGCCGGTCTGCGGGTTGCGGGCGGTGCGAGCGGCACGGTGGGTGCGCTCGAAGGTCAGGAAGCCAGGGATGGTGACCTTCTCGTCGCCCTTGGCGACGATCTCGCCGACGGTCTCGGCGAACGCGGCCAGCACGGCGTCGGCGTCCTTGCGGGTCACCTCGGCGCGGTCGGCCAGCGCGGCCACCAGCTCACTGCGGTTCATGTTGTTACTCCCGTGTTCTTCTTGCCGTTGAGGCGTGCCACGCGGCGGAGCCGCGAGTGGGCACGGTGAAGCCGATGCTGCCAGGGCCCCCGGTGAGGCCCCGGACCCGGGTCCGGGGTCAGACCCTCGCGCCCAGAGACGCATCCTGCCCCCACCTGCGGCGCGAAAGCCAATCCGGCACCCGCAGGAGTCGTGAGAACACCCTTGGGAGTCACACGAAAAGAGGGCCTGAGCCTGGCCGACACGATAAACGGCGGTCGCCAGGCCCTGCTTCCACGACGCGCCGGTGCAAGGCCTTGCCGTGGCGATACTCACAGCCTACGCACATCCGCGCCGAAGCCGCGATTACGACGCCGAAGCGGCCTTCGCCGCATCCCGCACCGCACCTGCCACCGCGCCCGCGACCTTGTCGTTGAAGACGCTCGGGATGATGTAGTTCGGGTTCAGCTCGTCCTCGCTCACCACGTCCGCCAGCGCGTTCGCGGCCGCGAGCATCATGTCCGTGTTGACCGTGCGGGACTGCGCGTCCAGCAGACCGCGGAACACGCCCGGGAAGACCAGCACGTTGTTGATCTGGTTCGGGAAGTCGGAGCGGCCGGTGGCCACAACCGCCGCCGTCTGACGGGCGATTGCCGGGTCCACCTCGGGATCGGGGTTCGCGAGCGCGAACACGATGGCGCCGTCCGCCATGGCGGCCACGTCGTCGCCGTCGAGGACGTTGGGGGCCGAGACGCCGATGAACACGTCGGCGCCGCGCACGGCTTCCTTCAGCGTGCCGGTCAGACCCTCGGGGTTGGTGTTGTCGGCGATCCAGCGCAGCGGCGAGTCGGCCCGGGCCGCGCGCAGGTCCTCGCGGCCGGCGTGCACGATGCCGTGGATGTCGGCGACGACGGCGTTCTTCACGCCCGCGGCGAGCAGCAGCTTCAGGATGGCCGTACCGGCCGCGCCGGCGCCGGACATCACGACCCGGATGTTCTCGATCGCCTTGTCCGTGACACGCAGTGCGTTCGTCAGGGCGGCGAGGACGACGATCGCGGTGCCGTGCTGGTCGTCGTGGAAGACCGGGATGTCGAGGGCCTCGCGCAGCCGCGCCTCGATCTCGAAGCAGCGGGGCGCGGAGATGTCCTCGAGGTTGATGCCGGCGAAGCCCGGGGCGATCGCCTTGACGATCTCGACGATGGCGTCGGTGTCCTGGGTGTCCAGGCAGATCGGCCAGGCGTCGATATCGGCGAAGCGCTTGAAGAGGGCCGCCTTGCCCTCCATGACCGGCATGGCGGCCATCGGGCCGATGTTGCCGAGGCCGAGCACCGCCGAGCCGTCCGTCACGACCGCAACGGTGTTCCGCTTGATGGTGAGGCGGCGGGCGTCCTCGGGGTTCTCGGCGATGGCCATGCAGACGCGGGCCACGCCCGGCGTGTAGATCATGGACAGGTCGTCACGGTTGCGGATGGGGTGCTTGGACTGCATCTCGATCTTGCCGCCGAGGTGCATCAGGAACGTACGGTCGGAGACCTTGCCGAGGGTCACGCCCTCGATGCCGCGCAGCTGCTGGACGATCTCGTCGGCGTGGGCCGTGGAACTGGCCGCGATCGTGACGTCGATACGGAGCTTCTCGTGGCCGGAGGCGGTCACGTCGAGACCGGTGACCGAGCCTCCGTGGGACTCCACGGCGGTGGTGATCTGGGAGACCGCGGTGCCGCTCGCGGGCACCTCCAACCGGACCGTAATGGAGTAGGAGACGCTGGGCGCCGTTGCCATGGCCGACTTCCTCTGCTTTCACCGTGACGCTGATATGCCGTCCGATGGTCGCACCTACTGTCGAGTAGGCGGTAGTCGCCCCGGATTGCGAACGTTTTGTTCACGGAACGAAGAGGCCCGCGTCACGTCGTGACGCGGGCCTCCCGCAGTTCAAGTGGCACCGACCCGCCATGCTCGCCTCGCGGCAAGTGGTCGCTCGTAGCGACGAAGGTTGGGCCCGGGGGCTTGGATCGAGCCGGTGCCACACCCAGGCTAACAAACAGATCCCGCAGGGCCATTCCCGTACCGCGACTTCATTCAGTTCTCATCGCGGAGCAGGTCGGGCACCCCTCGCGTGTCCGGCTCGTCGCGGTCGGCCGAGACGATCGTCAGCTGCTGGGTGGCCCGGGTCAGGGCGACGTAGAGCACGCGCAGGCCGGCCGGGGACTCGTCCGCGATCTCCGCGGGCGAGACGACGACCGTCGCGTCGTACTCCAGGCCCTTCGCCTCCAGGCTGCCCAGGGCCGCCACCCGGTCGCCGAGCCCGGCGAGCCAGCGGGCGGCCTCCTCCCTGCGCTGCATGGCGACGACCACGCCGACGGTCCCGTCGACGAGGTCGAGAAGCCGGGCGGCCTCCGCGCGGACGGTCTGCGCGAGGGAGTCCCGTACGGCGCCGGATCCGCCGCCGGTGGTCACGAAGCGCGGTTCGACCCCGGTGGAGCGGACGGCCGTCGGGGACTCGGCGCCCGGCATGGCGAGGGCGAGCACCTTCGAGGCCAGCTCGGCGATCTCGGCCGGGTTGCGGTAGTTCACCGTCAGCTGGAAGCGGCGGCGGGGGCGGGTGCCGAGTGCCTCGTCGCGGGCCTCGGCCGCCTCGTCCACGTCGGACCAGGAGGACTGGGCCGGGTCGCCGACGACCGTCCAGGTGGCGTGCCGGCCGCGGCGGCCGACCATGCGCCACTGCATCGGCGTGAGGTCCTGGGCCTCGTCGACGATGACGTGGGCGTACTCGGTGCGCTCCTGCGCCAGCCGCTCGGCCCGCTCGCGCTGGGACTCCTCGCGGACCGGCATCAGCTCCTCCAGGCCGGTCAGGTGGTCGAGGGGGTCCAGCTCGCGTCGCCTCTTCGGGCGGGCCGGGGCGCCGAGGATCGCCTGGAGCTCGTCGAGCATGGCGATGTCGTGCACCGAGCGGCCGTCGCGTCTGAGCGAGCGGGCCACGCGGCGGACCTCGCCGGGGTTGAGGATCCGGCGGGCCCAGCGGCCGAGGCGCCGCTCGTCCGCCATCGCCTCCAGCACGGCCCCGGGGGTCAGCTCCGGCCACCAGGCGTCGAGGAACTCGATGAAGGGGTCCTCGGAGGAGATGTCGTCGTCGAAGGAGGAGCGCAGTTCGGCGGCGAGTTCCGGGTCGGTGTGACGGGCGGCGGACCCCGACTGCTCCCACAGGGCGTCGAGCAGCAGCTTGCGGGCGCGGGGGCGCAGCAGGTTCACGGGAGCGGTGCCGCCGAGGGCGGCGCGGCGGATGCGTTCCAGCGCTTCCGCCTCCAGCTCCAGGCGGCGCCCGAAGGCGACCACGCGCAGCCGCCGGGGCGAGCCGTTCGCCTCCAGGGCTCCCCGCGCCGCCTTCCGCAGCACCTTGAGCATGCGGTACGAGCCCTTGGCCCGGGCGGTGGCCGGGGAGTCGTAGAGCGTGGCCTCGGCGCCGTCGACGAGCGAGCCGATCGCGCGGATGGCGACCTGGCCCTCCTCGCCGAGGGAGGGCAGGACGCCCTCGGTGTACGCGACCAGCAGCGGGGTCGGGGAGACGATGAGGATGCCGCCCGCGTAGCGGCGCCGGTCCTGGTAGAGGAGGTAGGCGGCGCGGTGCAGGGCGACGGCCGTCTTGCCGGTGCCGGGGCCGCCCTCGACGTAGGTCACGGAGGCGGCGGGGGCGCGGATGACCAGGTCCTGCTCGGCCTGGATGGAGGCGACGATGTCCCGCATGGTGTGGCTGCGGGCCTGGCCGAGCGCGGCCATCAGGGCGCCGTCGCCGATCACGGCCAGCTCATGGCCGTCGAGGACGGCCTTGAGCTCGGGGCGCATCAGGTCGTCCTCGACGCCGAGGACCTTGCGGCCCTTGGATCGGATGACGCGGCGGCGCACGACCCGGCCGGGGTCGACGGGGGTGGAGCGGTAGAAGGGGGCGGCCGCGGGCGCCCGCCAGTCGATGACGAGCGGCGCGTACTCGGAGTCGAGGACGCCGATCCGCCCGATGTGCAGGGTCTCGGCGATGTCGGCCGTGCCGTCCTCGCGCACGGCACCGTCGGCGGGTTCCACGGCGGTGTACGCGCCGTCGGGCCCCTTCTTCCCGTCCTTGCCGAGCAGCAGGTCGATCCGGCCGAAGAGGAAGTCCTCGAACTCGTTGTTCAGACGGTTGAGATGGATGCCGGCCCGGAAGACCTGGGCGTCCCGCTCCGCGAGAGCGCCGGGTGTGCCGACCTGGCCGCGCCGGGCCGCGTCGTTCATCAGGAACTCGGCTTCGTGGATCTTCTCCTCGAGGCGCCGGTACACCCGGTCCAGGTGTTCCTGTTCGACGCTGATCTCCCGGTCGCGACGTGAGTCGTGATCCGAGCCGACCGCGGTTTCCTGCTGAGCCTGAGCGGCCACCGGGCCCCCTTCTGACGTGCTGGGCAGCCGTCAACCGTACGCGAAGGGGACCCGGCAAAGCTACGTACCACTACGCGTCGATCTGCACGAGCTTCTTGCCGTCGAAGGTCATGACCTCGAAGTGGTCGATCTGGTTGGGCTGGAAGGCCGCGCCGCCCTGGGCGTAGAGGGGCAGCTTGGCCTCCGGTGCCTTGGCGTCCGGGATGCCGTAGCCCCACTTCGGGACCGACCAGGAGGACATCGTCTCGCGCTCGCCGTTCTTGCCGACGGCGATGAGCGAGCACTTCAGCGGGCCCTTGACGTTGCTGAGCTCGACGACGCCCCAGGTGCCCCAGTCCTTCTTCTGCATCGCCACGGTCGCCTTGACCTGGGTGGAGGCGTCGGTCGCCGTCACCTTGTCGGAGATGGTGCCGAAGGCCGCCTTGGCGCCGGCCGCCAGCGGGGTGGCCTGGGTGCCCGAGTCGTTGCCGCCGTTGGCCGCCATGACCGTCAGCGGGCCGCCGATGATCAGCGCGGCCGCGGCCGCCACGAGGTAGAAGCTCTTGCGGCGCTTCTGCGCCCGGCGCTCGGAGACCTCGTCGACGAGCTTCTCCGCGAGCCGTGGGCTGGGCCGTGCGGAGAGGGACTCGCCGATCGCGGGTGAACCGGTGCCCGGCAGGTCCGCCAGCGCGGCCATCATGGGCTCCATCCCGGCCAGCTCGTCGAGCTGCTGGGCGCACCATTCGCAGGTGGCGAGGTGAGCCTCGAAGGCGGTGGCCTCGGCGTCGTCCAGGATGCCGAGGGCGTAGGCACCGACCGTCTCGTGCTCGCTCGGGCCCGGAGATCCCATCATGGAGCCAGACATACCCGAACCACCTGTGCCGAATCCCTGGTTACCCCCGTAAACACTCATCACGCCGTCACCCCCCGCTCCTCCAGTGCCAGCTTCATCGACCGCAGGGCGTAGAACACCCGAGATCGCACCGTGCCACTGGGAATGCCCAGCGTCTCAGCCGCCTCATTGACCGTACGCCCCTTGAAATAGGTCTCGACGAGCACCTCCCGGTGGGCCGGGGTCAGGTCGTCCAGCGCGTCCGACAGCGTCATCAACCACAGCGCCTTGTCGATCTCGTCCTCCGCGGGGATGACCTCCAGCGGCGACGGATCGACCTCCTGCGGCCGGGCCTGCCGGCTGCGGTGGCCGTCGATGACGATGCGGCGCGCGACCGTCACCAGCCAGGGGCGTACCGATCCGGTCGCTCGATTGAGCTGGCCGGCATTCTTCCAGGCACGGATTAGCGTCTCCTGAACCACGTCCTCGGCGCGTTGTCTGTCTCCGGCCACAAGGCGGAGGACGTACGCAAGGAGAGGTCCGGCGTGCTCGCGATACAGGGCACGCATCAGCTCCTCATCTGGTTCCGAGGGCTGGGACATGCGATGTCGGGCCCTCGATCCACGTTCATTGGCCACGACGGAATCCTTGCGCACGCCCACCTCCGATGTCCGGGGGTTCCCCCAGCCGGTCGCTCGCCCACACGTACGGATGTGGTGCGCGCCATGTTCAAAGTGGGGTGACAGTTTTCTGCGGCGTGACGTGACGAGGGGGGACATGCGACCACATTCCCCCCGTGCGATCTTTACATTTCCGCCACACTGGCAAGATCCGGGCCGCTGCCCGTGTCACCCCTGAGGCAAACGGTGTGTAATCGAAATCACTTCGACAGCAGTCTCACACAAGCACCTCAGAAGCGACATACGGGGCATCACGCCCGGGCCAGAGCGGCCCTCCGGCGGTGCCGGGCCACCCTTTCGCGGTTCCCACAGACCTCACTGGAGCACCAGCGCCTCCTGCGCCCCCGGGACGAATCGACGTAGACGATCGGGCAGTTGTCGCCCTCGCACTGCCGCAGACCGGCCCGCGCGACGGGGTCGGTGAGCAGCTCCACGACGTCCCGGGCGATCGCTCCGAGCAGCTGCGCGCACTCGGGCGGTGCGTCCAACTCCCGTACGAGTGAACCGTCCTGGGTCCGTACGGCCCGCGGGGCGGGCGGTGCGACGCGGGCGGCCTCGTTCACCCGGGCGAGCGCGATGTCGTAGGAGGGGCGGGGCTCGGCCCCGAACCGGCCGCGGATCAACTCGTCCACGTGTCCCCGCAGTTCACGGAAGCCCACCAGCCATGACGCGTCGGCGTGGGCCAGCGGCGTGCCCGGCGGGGCGAGACCCGCCGCGGTGATCCAGGCGCGCAGCACCTCGAGGGAGTCGAACCGTTCCTCGGGATGGGTGGTCGCGAGGAGATCCAGGCAGATCCGCCCGGCGTCGAACCGCAACTCGTACGCGACCGTGGCCGTACCCAGTGCCATGTGCCTGTCACCGCCTGGCTAGGGGACCCGAGAGGGTGAAGAACCGATCCCTCTTACAGTGCATGCCCGTTCGCGCGGCCGGAACCCCCCGTACCGGCGGGTGGTGGACGGCTGCTGATGCGGGTGCGCGTCTCGGCGGTGTTCCGGGCCGGGCGCCGTCCGTCGACGGTGACCATGACGGCCCACAGCAAGAGCACGGCCTCGTACTGGGCGCGGCCACGGTCACCACGGGCCTGCTCGCCGGGACCTACGAGCGAGATCGTCGTCGAGCGGGACGTTGACGGCGAAGGTGGTGAGGAAGCCGAGGGGGGAACTTCCGAGCACCGGGGACGCGATCTCAGCCCGTCCGGCAGGTGAGGACGACGACCCTCACGTGTCCGCGTACTTCGCGTCCGCCGCCGGGTCCAGCGCCAGCCGATACCCCCGCTTCACGACCGTCTGGATCAGCTTCGGAGCCCCAAGTGCCGTACGCAACCGGGCCATCGCCGTCTCCACCGCGTGCTCGTCGCGCCCGGCACCGGGAAGCGCCCGCAGCAGCTCCGACCGCGCCACCACCCATCCCGGCCGCCGCGACAGCGCCCGCAGCAGCGACATCCCCGCCGGCGGCACGGGCTTGAGCTCGCCGTCGACGAGAACCGCGTGGCCGCGGATCTCCATGCGGTGCCCGGCGACGGGCAGAGAGCGGGCGCGCCCCGGCAGCTCCTGGCAGAGCAGCTGCACCAGCGGCCCGAGCCGGAACCGCTCCGGCTGGACCGTGTCGATGCCGTGGGCCTGCAGCGGCACCGCGGTCACCGGGCCCACGCAGGCCGGCAGCACGTCGTGGTGGAGGGCGGCGAGCAGCTCGGCCGTCAGCCCGCGCTCCTCGGCCCGGTCCAGCAGGGACACCGCGGCGGGCGCGCTCGTGAAGGTGATCGCGTCCAGACCGCGCGAGACGGCGGCGTCCAGCAACCGGTCCAGCGGCCCGAGGTCCTCCGGCGGCATCCACCGGTACACCGGCACCCCGACGACCTCCGCTCCCCCGGCCCGCAGCGACTCCACGAACCCGGGCAGCGGCTCACCGTGCAGCTGTACGGCGACCCGGCGCCCGTCGACGCCCTCCTCCAGCAGCCGGTCCAGCACCTCGGCCATGGACTCGCTCGACGGCGACCAGTCCTCCGTCAGCCCGGCGGCCCGGATCGCGCCCTTGACCTTGGGCCCGCGCGCGAGCAGCTCGACCTCGCGCAGCCGGCCGAGCAGCGCCTCGCCGAGCCCCCATCCCTCGGCGGCCTCGACCCACCCCCTGAAGCCGATGGCGGTCGTGGCCACGACCACGTCCGGTGCCAGGTCGAGCAGGTCCTTCGTCGCCGCGAGCAGTTCGCTGTCGTCGGCGAGCGGCACGATGCGCAGGGCGGGTGCGTGCACGACGGCGGCTCCCCGTCGCTGCAGCAGCGCGCCCAGCTCGTCGGCGCGGCGCGCGGCCGTCACGCCGACCGTGAAGCCGGAGAGCGGCCCGTGCCGGCCGGTGTCGGGTTGCTGCGGTTCGTCGTACATGGCTCTCGTCCCGAAGAGTCGTCGTACATGCAGTACGGCGGTACTGCCTGCATGCCGATCGAGCCTGTCAACGGTCCGTGACAGGCTCGGTTCGGCTTGATGTCGCCGGTGTTACGTCACACCTCGGCATAGCTGAGCTGCGGCTTCGCCTCTGCAGCGGCCGTTGCCGTGCTGCTCGCCGCCACCCTTCGAAGGTATACGGCCCAGGTGACCGCGAAGCAGAGCGCGTAGTAGGCGAGGAAGGCGACGAAGGCTCCGGTGCCGGAGCCGTAGGAGAGGAAGGACTGGCGGAAGGCCAGGTTGATGCCGACGCCGCCGAGCGCGCCGACCGCGCCGATCAGGCCCATCGAGGCGCCGGAGAGCCGGCGCCCGTACTTGGCCGCCTCCTCGCCCTCGAGCCCCTTGGCCAGGGCCTTGGCCTGGAAGATGCCCGGGATCATCTTGAACGTGGAGCCGTTCCCGATGCCGGTCAGCGAGAACAGGACCACGAAGGCGACCACGAACAGCGGCAGCGACTTCTGCATGCTGGCGGCGACCAGGACCGCGGTGGCGGCGGCCATGGCCACGTAGTTGAAGAGGGTGATCTTCGCGCCGCCGTACTTGTCGGCGAGCCAGCCGCCCACCGGGCGGATCAGCGAGCCGAGCAGCGGGCCGACGAAGGTGAGGTAAGTGGCCTGCAGCGGGGTGCGCCCGAACTGGTTCGTCAGCACCTGTCCGAAGGCGAAGCTGTAGCCGATGAAGGAGCCGAACGTCCCGATGTAGAGGACGGACATGATCCAGGTGTGCGGGTCCCTGGCGGCGTCCTTGGCCGCGCCGGTGTCGTTCTTGACGTTCTCGATGTTGTCCATGAAGGACGCGGCGAGGACGGCGGCGACGACGATCAGCGGGATGTAGATCCCGAGCAGTACCCGCGGACCGCCGCCGGCGCCGATGACCGCGAGGGCCACCAGCTGGATCGCCGCCACGCCGATGTTGCCGCCGCCGGCGTTGAGCCCGAGCGCCCACCCCTTCTTCCGCAGCGGGAAGAAGGCGTTGATGTTGGTCATGGAGGAGGCGAAGTTGCCGCCGCCGATGCCGGCCAGCAGGCCGATCCACAGGAAGGTGGAGAAGGAGGTCCCGGGCTCCATGACCGCGAACGCGGCCACGCTCGGGACGAGCAGCAGGCTGGCCGAGATGACCGTCCAGTTCCGGCCGCCGAAGACCGCGACGGCGAAGGTGTAGGGCACCCGGACGACCGCGCCGACCAGGGTCACCATCGACGTCAGCAGGAACTTGTCGGCCGGGGTGAGCCCGTACTCCGGGCCCATGAAGAGCACCAGTACGGACCACAGGGTCCAGATCGAGAATCCGATGTGCTCGGAGAGAACGGAGAAGAGGAGGTTGCGGCGTGCGACCTTCTCTCCGGTCTCCTTCCAGAAGGTCTCGTCCTCGGGATCCCACTGCTGGATCCAGCGGCCAGCGGCTTTCATGGCGCCTCCACGTGCTCCGGGGTGATGTCCCGAAGTTAGGGAGGCAGAGTTTCCGCGCTGTGGCACCGGGTGACCGGAAGGGAACGTTGCTCTCACCCCGCACGGGGGCGGGATGAGAGGTATCGCGCTCGTACGTTACGAACAGCTCTCAGCGCTGGGGCGACTGCCAGTTGGGGTTCTGCTGGGGGTAGGGCTGCTGCGGGGGGTACGGCTGCTGGGGGTGGGGCTGCTGCGGGGGGTACGGCTGCTGGGGGTGGGGCTGCTGCGGGGCGTACGGGCCGGGGGCCTGCGCGGGCGGGCCGTAGGCGGCCTGCGGCTGACCGTAGGGCTGGGCCGGCTGCTGGGGATATCCGTACGGCTGCTGCTGGGGCTGCGGCTGGCCGCCGTACGGCCCGTTCGCGAAGGGGTTGCCCTGGCCCGGCATCTGCGCCCCGGGCATCTGCATCCCCGGCATCTGGCCCGGCATCTGCATCCCCGGCGGCAGATACCGCAGCCGGCCGGTCTCGTCCGTCATCGGCACGAAGCCGGCGGCCTGAAGCCGTCGGGAGAACTTGGCGTTGCGCCTGCGGGTCACCAGCAGGCCGATGCCGAAGATGCCCATGAGGAGGACCCAGACGATGCCCGCGACGACGAAATCGAGGATCTCGCCGCCCGCCCGGACCCCGGCGACCGCACAGGCGGCGGTGACACCCAGCGCCCCGTACCCCATCCGCTTCTCGGCGTTCTTGCCGGTGAGGTCGAACTGGATACGGGCCTTGAGGAGTTCGACGGCGTCGGGAACGAGCGGCGGCAGGGACACCCCGTCCGCGGCGTTCGGATACTGCGCCCAGTTCTGCGCCGCCCGCGCCCGCGCCTGCGGGCTGGGGTCCGGCACGATCATCATCTTCAGCTGGTTGTTGCGCGAGCCGGTGTGCCGGGCGTCCAGGTACTCGTAGCCGAACTGCTGGGCGATGAAGGCGAGTCGGGAGAGTTTCTTCACGGACGCCATCGGACTGGTGAGCTCGACGGGCTCCCCGCCGGCCATCAACCGCAGCATCTTCTGCGTCTGCCGCTTACTCATCGCTCCTGCTCCCCCGTGGGCACGCTGTTCACTTCAGCAACGCGAGCAGTCTCCCACGGGGTTGGGCGGGCGCGACGTCGCGGGCGGTCCGCTTGACCCGGCCTTGACCACTCAGGCCTTGTGCCGGTTCCCGCCCCGCTTCGCCCCGTTCGGCCACAGCCGGGGACTCCGCTTCGCCGCGATGTCCTCGATCCAGCCGAAGGAGATGATCGCCAGGCCGATCAGGGGCCAGACGAGGACGAACATCCAGAGCATGTAGGTGGAGTCGAGGGTCGCGGAGGCCCGTTCGCTCTGCATGAAGGGGAGGTTGTAGGCCTGGTCGATGATCGGGACCGTGGCCATGATCAGCAGGTTGTGCCAGAGGTAGATGGTGACGGCCCGGTTGTTGGCCAGGGTCACCAGCCTGTCCCACTTCGCGAGGCGGCCCGGGAGTTCCTGCCAGGACGGCGAGTACTGGAGCAGGATCACGACGAAGCCGAAGGACCAGGTCGCCTGGGCCAGCGGGATGTCGTTGAGGTCCCAGCCGTCGGGGCCCAGATGGCCCGACGCCCACCACAGGCCGAAGGCCATCACCAACGTCGCGCAGGAGACGGCGACATAGCGCGGGATGCGCTGGAGCATTCCCTCGTGGTGGGCGAAGCCGAGCACCCAGCAGCCGCCGTAGACGGTGAAGTCGGTGATCGCGTTGCCGGTCTCGCCGGGAATGGACACCAGGCCCGTGCCGACGATCGCGGTCAGGCCCAGCGGGGCCAGCAGCGTCGCCCAGGGCACGCGCCGGAACGCCCACAGCAGCAGGGGCGAGGCGACCACGAACCACAGGTACGCCCGCAGGTACCACAGCGGGCCGCACGCCTGCACCGCCCAACTGTCCTCCAGCAGGCCCGACTTGGAGCCCAGGTGCCAGGGGTAGGGCGGAGCGCCGATCGGGACGATGTAGTTGAAGAGGTCGACGATGCCCCAGGTGCCGCCGGTGTCCGGGTCCTTCACCGGGTTGTAGCCGCCCGCGAACATCATCACCAGCACCACCGCGCTGAACGCCCACAGCGGCGGCAGCAGCCTGCGCAGCCTGCCCCGGATCACGCTCGCCGCCGGGCGGCTCAGCGACCGTGCCATCAGCGAACCCGCGAGCGCGAACATCACGCCCATGGAGGGGAACAGCACCGACAGCCAGGCCCAGCCGAACAGGTGGTAGACCACCACGCGGACCAGCGCGATCGAGCGCAGCAGGTCGAGATAGCGGTCCCGGCCCGGCTTCTTCGCAGCAACCGGAGCGGCCGGAGCAGGGGCGGGGGGCGGCGCCCCGGGCCGGGCCGGCCGCTGCTGCTGCTGCTGCTGCGGGACGCCGTACGACGGTGTCGACTCCGGGGTCCCGGTCGTGTATCCGTGGGTCATGCCACGGGCCTCCGATCACTGCTGCGCGTCCGCTGGGACGGCACCGGGCCGCCGGGTGCCTCCACGACACCCGTGCGCCGCAGCTTCTGCCAGCGCAGGCGGCCTCCGGTGAGCGCCGTGATCCAGGACTGGAGCAGCACGACGTACATGAGCTGGCGGTAGAGGATCTGCTGCAACGGCAGCGAGATGAGATGGGTCATGCGTTCGCGGTCGAGGCGGAAGGCGTACGCCGCGCAGACCGCCTGGACGGCCAGCACGCCGAGCCACGCCACGATCGTCTTCTGCGTGGGGCCGAACACGACGCCGTAGATCAGGAAGATGTCGATGAGGGGCGCGAGCAGCGGGGCCACGACCATGAACATCGCGACCAGGGGCAGGCCGACGCGGCCGAAGCGGCCCGAGGGGCCCTTCTCCACGAGCGCCCGCCGGTGCTTCCAGATCGCCTGCATGGTGCCGTACGACCAGCGGTAGCGCTGCGACCACAGCTGCTGGACCGTCTCCGGCGCCTCGGTCCAGGCCCGCGCGTTCTCGGCGTAGACGACGCGCCAGCCGTCGCGGTGCATGGCCATCGTGATGTCGGTGTCCTCGGCGAGCGTGTCGTCGCTCATGCCGCCGACCCGCTCCAGCGCCGAGCGCCGGAAGGCGCCGACCGCGCCCGGGATCGTCGGCATGCAGCGCAGGATGTCGTACATCCGGCGGTCGAGGTTGAATCCCATCACGTACTCGATGTGCTGCCAGGCGCCGATCATCGAGTTCCGGTTGCCGACCTTGGCGTTGCCCGCCACCGCGCCGACCTTCGGGTCGCCGAAGGGCTGCACCAGCTCCCGGACGGTGGCCGGCTCGAAGACGGTGTCGCCGTCCATCATCACGACGATGTCGTGACCGGCGTTCGCCAGGCCGCGGTTGAGGGCGGCCGGCTTGCCCGCGTTCAGCTGGCGGACGACCCGGACGTTCGGCAGGCCCATCGCCTCCACGATGCGCGCCGTGCCGTCACTGGAGCCGTCGTCGACGACGATCACCTCGATCGGGTGCTCGCTCGCCATCAGTGAACGGACCGTGTTCTCGATGCACTTGGCCTCGTTGTACGACGGCACCAGCACCGACACCGGTTCGGTGACCGGCGGCCCCCAGCTGAAGTCCTTGCGGCGTACCCGGCACGCATGGGCCCCCGACAGCAGGAGCATCAGCGCGAAGCGGCCGATGACCGTGGCGCCGATGACCGCGAGGGCGACGGCCATGACGCCGGTGATGTCGTCCGAGGCGCGGACCAGGAAGACCCACGCCTTGCCCTTCCACAGGTCGACGCCGGCGACAGGGGTCAGCGCGCTCGGGGCGTCGAGCGCCTCGGTGAGGTTGTCGAACCGGTAGCCCTTTTCCTGCATCTCGGGCAGGAACCTGTCGAGGGCCTCGACGGTCTGGTGGCGGTCGCCGCCGGAGTCGTGCATCAGCACGATGGCGCCCTTGCCGTCGCGCGGGGTGGCGTTGCTGATGATCTCTTCGACGCCCGGCTTCTGCCAGTCCTCACTGTCGGTGTTGTTGACGACGGTGAGATAGCCCTTGGTGCCGATGTACTCCGTCACCGGCCAGGACTTGTCGTCCATGGCGTCGGCGAAGGAGGAGTACGGCGGGCGGAAGAGCGAGCTGCGGATGCCGGCCGCGCCCGCGAGCGCCAGCTGGTTCTGCGACAGCTCCCAGTCGATACGGCTCTTGGACTGGTAGGAGAGGTCGGGGTGGTTGAAGGTGTGCACGCCCACCTCGTGGCCCTCGTCGACCATGCGCTTGACCAGCTCCGGGTAGCGCGAGGTCATCGTGCCGGTGACGAAGAAGACCGCGTGCGCGTGGTGCTCCTTGAGCACGTCCAGGACCTCGGGGGTCCAGGTCGGGTCGGGGCCGTCGTCGAAGGTGAGGACCAGGCGGTGGTCCGGCACCTTCAGGCTGGTGGTGCGGCCGCTGCGGGTGTCGATGACCGGGCCGCCGTCCAGGATCTTCTCCGGGACCTTCCCGGTGGCGGCCTCCGGCTGGATGCGGTGGTCGGCGAGGATCTCGCTGTGCACGTAGCCGCGCAGCATCAGCATCGCCACCAGGGCGACGAGAAGAAGCATGGGAAGCAGCAGGCGCATGGGCAGGCGGCGGCGCGGGGAGCCGTCACGGGCCGTGGTCGCGGGCCCGTGATGGCGGGTGCGGGATGCCATCAGAGGGTGTTCTCCGGGGACGGTGCGTAGGAGGCGAGGGGCGTGGCCGGGCCCTCGGCGACGGGTGAGGGATCACCGGCGCCGTTGGCCACCGGGACGTTGCCGCCCGAGCCGTCGACCGGGGTCTCGGTGGGCGCGACGGTGCTCTCGGTGGGGGTCGGGTCGGGAGTGGCCGGCTTCGTCGTCTCGGCCGGCGTCGACGGTTTCGGGTCACCCAGGCCGGACGTCGGCTTGCTGGTGGACGTGGTCGGCTTCGCGTCGGGAGCGGTGGAGGCACCCGGCTTGGTGGGGGCGGCGGACGCGCCCCGGGACGCGACGCTCGCGCCCGGCGACGGCGTCGTGCCGACACCGGCCGTCGGCGCCGAACCGGCCGGCAGACCGGCGGTGCCGGAGGGCACCGACGGGACGTCGGGACTCGAGGTGGGCTCGACCCGGCCGGCCGGCTTCTCGTCCTTCTGGCCCGGTACCGGAAGCCACGGCGCGTCGGAGCTGCCGGAGAGCAACGTGGCGACGATGACCACGGCGTAGACCGCGCAGGCGATGCCGATGGCTATGCCCAGCCGGCGGAAGCGGCGGCTGCGGCGGCCCGACTCGTCGACGAAGACCGGCCCGTCGGAGCCCTCGGAGCCGCCGCGCGGTTCGCCGGCGGCCGTGTGCAGCCGGGCGTCCTGCAGGCTCACGGCGTCGAGCTGGACGGTCACCTCGTGCGGATCGTGGGAGTGGGCGGTCTCGGCCACCGGTTCCCACGGGTCACGCAGACCGGCGGCCCGGTCGTGCCCGGCCACGGCTGCGGAGCCGCCGGCCAGCACCTCCGTGCTGCCGGTCCGTACCTGGGTCCGGTCGGGATCGGTGAAGTCCCCACGCCCGGGATCGGCGAAGTCCCCACGAGAGACTCCGCTTGTCCTGGTGTCCGGAAACGACTGAGTGGCCGACTTCCCTCTGACTTCCCCCGACGTCGGGATGACCTGGGTCCCTGATGCAGGCTCAGGCCACTCCAGTTGGGCGTCTTTCCGCCACTTTTTCACGTGCACGCAGATCCCCCCACGGGACTGTTCCGGGTGCGCGTGCGACTCGAGCACCCGTCGACCGAACCCAGCCCCCACTGGATTCGAGCGCCCCCTTTACCACAATGTGCTCAGACGAAGAATGTAGCGCACGGGTGGGTCCTGTGTTGGCCACGTGTCAATTAGAGGGATGAATAACGGCAGCATCGGTGGCTGGAAACCACCCATCAGTGGGTATCCGAAGCCACCCTTCGGCCGCCGACAACTCGCGCGCGGCCCGTCGAAGCGCATCGAATCCGGGGTGGACCAGGCCCTTCCGCCACACAAGCGACACGGGCGACAAAGGAACCGGGTCCACCAGGGGCCGCTTGATCGTCCCGGGCATGGCCGGAAAATCCACCACGGCCAGAATCGGGTTCCGCAGCTTGGCCATGATCCGCTGGAACTCCTCGTCCCCGACGGCCAGCGGAACGGGTGGCGCGACTTCGATGCCATGACCGTCGAACAGCCGCCGCGCCAGATCGGTCCACTCCGTCGTCCGCGGGTTCCCGGCACCCGCGTACACCGTCTCCCCCGCGAGCGCGGCGAGCGGCACCGCCTCCAGCGAGGCCAGCGGGTGGTCCCCGGGCAGCACGATCGCCATCGGCTCGTACCGCACGAGCTGGTGCTCGAGCCCGGCCCGCAGCGCCGGTCCGAGGCCGGCGAAACGCCCGAAGGACGCGTCCAGCCGGCCCGCGAGCAGCTCGCCGGCGGCGCCCGTCAGCCCGCTCTCGTAGCGGGCCATCAGCTCCTGGTCGGGGGCGAGTTCCCGGGCCCGGTGCAGTACGCGGCGCGCGGTCACCTGGTCCCGGTAGTTGAGGTCGACCAGCAGGGGCCGGGCCTGCCCGAGGGCGGCGAGCAGCGCGTCCTGCGCGTCCAGCACCCGCCGCGCGTACGGCAGCAGCCGCTCGCCGTCGAACGTCAGCGCCACCTGCCGGGTGGAGCGCACGAACAGATCGGTGCCCAGCTCCCGCTCCAGCCGCCGCACGTCCCGGCTGAGCGCCTGCTGGGCGACGTAGAGCCGGGCGGCGGCGCGGGTGAAGTGCAGTTCCTCGGCGACGGTGACGAAGGCGCGCAGGAGGCGGGGATCGAGGTGACCGGACGCCGGCATCCGGCGAACTTACAACAGGAGTGCGTCAATCGGTACGCAGAAGGTGTTGGACCCCTTGATCGGGTACGGGCGACGGTGGTGGCCATGCCGCAGCCGACGCCCCGGAAAGACCCGTCCCGGAAAGACCCGTCCCGGACAGACCCCCTGTTCACCGTCACCGCCGACACCCTCGTCGCCGTCGACTTCCGCCCCCGTACCGGCAACCGCCCACCCGGCCCCTACCGCCGCCTCTTCACCGTCCCCGGCGCCCGCGCCTTCACCGCGGGCAACCTCCTGGCCCGCCTGCCCATGGGCATGTTCAGCGTCAGCGCCGTCGTGATGATCGCCGGGGCGCGCGGCTCGTACGCACTCGCCGGAGCCGTCACCGCGACCGGCCTCGCGGCGACCGCGGTGGTGGCGCCGTGGACCGCGCGGCTCGTCGACCGGTACGGCCAGGCGCGGATCGCCGTACCGGCGACGGCCCTCGCCGTGCTCGGCTCCCTCGCCCTCGCCCTGTGCGTGCACCTGCACGCCCCCGCCTGGACCCTGTTCGCCTCGTACGCCGCGACCGCCACGACCCCGAACACCGGCGGCATGTCCCGCGCCCGCTGGGCCCATCTGCTGAAGGGCGACGACCGCGCGCTGCACACCGCGAACTCCTTCGAACAGGCCGCCGACGAAATGTGCTTCATGCTGGGCCCGGTGCTCGCGGCCCTCCTGTGCGGCACGTTCTTCCCGGAGGCGGGCACGCTGGCCGGGGCGGTGCTGCTGCTGACCGGCATGCTGCTGTTCGCCGCGCAGCGTTCGACCGAGCCGCCGGTGCGGCGGCCCGGCGGCGGTGCCGGGTCCCCTTTCCGCGCGCCCGGGATGCCCCCGCTGCTCGCCGTCTGTCTCGCGACGGGCGCGGTGTTCGGCTCCATGGAGGTCGTCGCGATCGCCTTCGCGGACGCGCAGGGGCACCGCTCGGCGGCGGGCGTCGTGCTCGCGCTGCAGGCGGCCGGCTCGTGCGCGGCGGGTCTGCTGTTCGGCGCGCTGCCGCTGACCGGCCCCGCGTCCGCGCGGCTGCCGTGGTGCGTCGCGGCGATGACGGCCGTGCTGACCCTCCCCCTCCTCGCCGCCTCCCTCACCGGTTCGCTCCCACTGCTCGCGGTTGCCCTGCTCATCGCCGGCATGGCGACCGCCCCGACCATGGTCACGACCATGACGCTGGTGCAGCGGCGCACCCCCGAGGGCCGCCTGAACGAGGGCATGACGCTCGCCGTCACCGGCCTGCTCGGCGGCATCGCCTGCGGCTCCGCGACCGGCGGCTGGACGGTCGACCACCTGTCGCCGGCGGCCGGGTTCGGGGTGCCCGCGACGGCGGCGGCCGTGGCGCTGATGATCGCCCTGGCCCAGCGCATCCACACGGTTACGGACAGGAATTCCCGTCCGATGCATTGACGGACCCGCAGCCCCCACCTACCTTCGCCCGTCGAAGCGCTTCGACGTCACGCATCGAATCGATTCGACACGAGGGCAGGATCGCCGCGTGGCGCTCTGATACCTGTCCGGCTCTCCTGGAGGCAGGGATGTTGACGGCACGAAGGCGTGTGATGACGATCACGGCCACGATCCTGGGCGGATCGCTGGTCATGGCGGGTTGCGGCGGCTCGGACGGAGGCTCGTCCTCCGACGCCAAGACGCTCAAGCTCTGGCACTACGAAGGCCCCGACAGCGCGATGGGCGTGGCCTGGAACGAGGCGATCAAGGAGTTCGAGGCGAAGCATCCGGGCGTGAAGGTGAAGTTCGAGGAGAAGGGCTTCGAACAGATCCAGAAGACCGCGCCCATGATCCTCAACTCCTCGGACGCGCCCGACCTCATGGAGTACAACAAGGGCAACGCGACCGCGGGCCAGCTCGCCAAGCAGGGCCTGCTGACCGATCTGACCGCCGAGGCGACCAAGCGCGGCTGGGACAAGAAGCTCAGCGCGGGCGTGGCCACGACCAGCCGGTACGACACGAACGGGGTCATGGGCTCCGGCAAGTGGTACGGCGTGCCCAACTACGCCGAGTACACGATGGTCTACTACAACAAGGACCTCTTCAAGAAGTACGGGATCACCGAACCGAAGACGTTCGACCAGCTCACGGCTGCCATGGACGCCTTCGTGAAGAAAGGCGTCACCCCGCTCGCCAACGCCGGCGCCGAGTACATGGCGCAGCAGTACCTGTACCAGCTCGCCCTCTCCAAGGCCGACCGCTCGTGGGTCGACAAGTACGAGCTGTACAAGGGGAAGACGGACTTCCACGACGCGGCCTGGACGTACGGCGCGACCACCTTCGCGGACTGGGTGAAGAAGGGCTACATCAGCAAGAAGTCCACCAGCACCAAGGCCGAGGACGCGGGCGTGTCCTTCATCCAGGGCAAGGCACCGATCCTGTTCTCCGGCAGCTGGTGGTACGGCCGCTTCCAGTCGGAGGCGAAGTTCGACTGGGACTCCTCCCTGTGGCCCGGCTCGAACCTGACCCCGGGCTCCGGCGGCAACCTGTGGGTGGTCCCCAAGAACGCCAAGAACAAGGACCTCGCCTACGACTTCATCGACATCACCATGTCGAAGAAGATCCAGAACCTGCTCGGCAACAAGGGCGGCATCCCGGTCGCGGCCGACACGAGCGCCATCACCGACCCGAAGTCCAAGGAGCTGATCTCCGACTTCAACACCGTCAGCGGGCGGGACGGGCTCGCCTTCTACCCGGACTGGCCGGTCAACGGCTTCTACGACGTCCTGGTCTCCGAGACGCAGAAGCTGATGACGGGCAGCGAGAAGCCGGACGCGTACCTCGACGCGCTCCAGCAGGCGTACGACAAGGGCGCGCCGAAGCAATGACAGTGACCGTCGAACAGGGCACGCGGGCCGTCGGCAAGCAGCCGGCCGCCGGCCCGCGCCGCCCCCGTGAGCGCGACTCGTACGCCCTCTTCCTGCTGCCCGGCTTCCTCGCGTTCCTGGCGATCGTCATCGTCCCGTTCCTGATGAACACGGGCGTGAGCTTCACCGAGTGGCAGGGCATCGGCAGCCCGAAGTGGACCGGGCTCGCCAACTACCGCGAGCTGATGGACGACGCGGAGTTCTGGGCCTCCTTCCGGCACAGCCTGTTCATGGTCGTCGCCATGGCGGCCGCACCGACCGTGATCGGCCTGGTCCTCGCCGCCGCCCTGTTCGACTACGTCGGCAAGCACTTCGGGTCGCGGTGGGCCGCGGTGCTGCGCGCCTGCTTCTATCTCCCGCAGGTGCTGCCGATCGCGGTCGCCGGCATCGTCTGGAGCTGGATCCTCGCGCCGGACAACGGCTCGCTCAACGAGCTGCTGAAGGCAGTGGGTCTGGGGTCCTGGCAGCAGGACTGGCTCGGCGACCCGGACATCGCGCTCTACAGCGTGATGGGCGTGATGGTCTGGGTGCAGATCGGCTTCCCGCTGGTCGTCTTCATGGCCGGACTCCAGCGCGTGGACCCGCAGTTGTACGAGGCGGCCGAGCTGGACGGCGCCGGCTGGTGGCGCCGCTTCTGGCACATCACGCTGCCGCAGATCCGCCCGGAGATCTACGTCGTCCTGACCTGGTGCACCATCGCCGCGCTCAAGGTGTTCGGCGCGGTGTACGTCCTGACCAAGGGCGGCCCGGGCGGCGCCACCGACGTGCCCTCCTACTTCTCCTTCTCCACCTTCTTCGAGAAGACCCAGGTCGGCTACGGCGCCGCGATCTCCACGATCCTCACCGTGATCATCCTGGTCCTCTCCCTGGTCCTGCTCAAGCTCCAGACCCGCAGCGAGGAAGGGGACCGCGCATGACGACCGCCCTGCGCCGCTACCCGGTGCTGATCGCCCTGTGCATCGCCGCCCTGTTCATGGTCGTCCCGTTCCTGATCGTCGCGGTCAACGCGGTCAAGTCGCCCACCGAGTACTCGCAGAACGGCCCGCTCAGCCTCCCCGACGGCCTCTACCTGGACGGTCTCAAGGACTTCTGGCAGCGCGTCGACTACAGCCAGAAGCTGGTCAACTCCGTGCTGATCAGCGGCTCGGTGGCCGTCCTCGCGGCCGTCCTGTCGGTCCTGAACGCGTACGCGATCGGCATCGGCAGGATCAAGGGCCGCACCTGGGTCCTGGCCTTCTTCGTCCTCGCCAACATGCTGCCGCAGGAGGCGCTGGTCTACCCGATCTACTACCTGAGCAAGCAAGTCGGCCTGTACGACACGAGGTTGAGCGTCATCATCGTCTTCACGGTGATCCAGGCGGCCTTCGGCACGTACCTGCTCTCGTCCGTCCTGGGCCAGTTCCCGCGGGAGATCATCGAGGCGGCCAGGATCGACGGCGCGAACAAGTGGCAGGTGCTGTGGCGGATCGTCGTCCCCGTCAGCCGCCCCACCATCGGCGTGCTGCTGGTCTTCTTCTTCATCTGGACCTGGAACGAGTTCCTGCTCCCCCTGGTCATGCTGATCTCCAACGACAACCAGACGGTGTCGGTGGCCCTCGGCGTCCTCCAGGGCCAGCGCCTGATGGACGCGACGATGACCAACGCGGCCGCCCTGCTCGGCGTCCTGCCCGCGATCGTCTTCTTCCTCGTCTTCCAGCGGACCCTCACCCGCGGCATCGCCGTGGGTGCAGTCAAGTAAGGACTCCCCACGTGAAGTTCTCCGATGGTTACTGGCTGCTGCGCGAGGGCGTCACCGCGGCCCATCCGGTCGAGGTCCTCGACGTCGAGGCGCCGGAAGGCACGCTGGAGATCCACGCGCCGACGCAGCCCATCCGGCACCGCGGCGACCTGCTGAAGGGACCGGTCGTGACGATCAGCGCCAGCGCTCCGATGCCCGACGTCATCGGGGTCACCTTCACCCACTTCGAGGGCGAGCAGCCGCGCGGACCGGAATTCGACGTCCTGCGGGAGGAGTTCTCGCCGCACATCTCCTACGACGAGGAGCGCGCGACCCTCACCTCCGGCGCGCTGTCGCTGAAGCTGGCCCGCACGGGCACCTGGCACCTGGACTTCCTCGCGCACGGCCGGGTCCTGACCTCCAGCGGCCCCAAGGGCATGGGCATCATGCGGGACTCGGCCACCGGGGGCCACTACCTGCGCGAGCAGCTCGGCCTGACGGTCGGCACCTCCGTCTACGGCCTCGGCGAACGCTTCGGCCCGCTGGTCAAGAACGGCCAGGTCGTCGACATCTGGAACGCCGACGGGGGCACGGCCACCGAACAGGCCTACAAGAACGTCCCCTTCTATCTGACGGACGCCGGCTACGGCGTCTTCGTCGACCACCCCGGCAAGGTCTCCTTCGAGGTCGGCTCGGAGGCGGTGTCGCGGGTCCAGTTCAGCGCCGAGACACAGGAGTTGACGTACTACGTCATCTACGGGCCCAGCCCGAAGGAGATCCTGCGCAAGTACACGGCCCTCACCGGCCGCCCGGCCCTGCCGCCCGCCTGGTCGTTCGGCCTGTGGCTGTCGACCTCCTTCACCACCTCGTACGACGAGGAGACGGTGACCTCCTTCATCGAGGGCATGCGCGAGCGTGAACTGCCGCTATCCGTCTTCCACTTCGACTGCTTCTGGATGCGTGAGTTCAACTGGTGCGACTTCCAGTGGGACCCGCGGGTGTTCCCCGACCCGGAGGGCATGCTGGCCCGGCTGAAGGAGCGCGGCCTGCACATCAGCGTGTGGATCAACCCCTACATCGCCCAGCGCTCACCGCTGTTCGCGGAGGGCAAGGCGCTCGGGCATCTGCTGAGACGGCCGGACGGCAGCGTCTGGCAGTGGGACATGTGGCAACCAGGCATGGCACTGGTCGACTTCACCAGCCCGGCGGCCCGCGACTGGTACGCGGCCAAACTGGAGGCGCTGCTCGCGCAGGGCGTCGACTGCTTCAAGACCGACTTCGGCGAGCGGGTGCCGGTCGACGTGGCGTGGTCCGACGGCGCCGATCCGGAGCGGATGCACAACTACTACACCTACCTCTACAACCGCACCGTCTTCGACGTGCTGCGCAAGCACCGGGGCGAGGGCGAGGCCGTGCTCTTCGCCCGGTCGGCGACGACCGGCAGCCAGCGGTTCCCCGTGCACTGGGGCGGCGACTGCGAGGCGACGTACGAGTCGATGGCCGAGTCGCTGCGAGGCGGACTCTCGCTCGGCCTGTCGGGCTTCGGCTACTGGAGCCACGACATCGGCGGCTTCGAGGGCACCCCGACACCGGAGCTGTTCAAGCGCTGGATCGCCTTCGGCCTGCTGTCCTCGCACAGCCGGCTGCACGGCAGCTCCTCCTACCGGGTGCCGTGGCTCTTCGACGACGAGTCGGTAGAGGTGCTGCGGCTGTTCACCCGGCTGAAGCTGCGGCTCATGCCGTATCTGTACGAGGCCGCGCGCACCGCCCACGCCGAGGGCCTGCCGATGATGCGGGCGATGGTGCTGGAGTTCCCGGACGACCCCGCGTGCGCCCATCTGGAACGGCAGTACATGCTGGGCCCGGACCTGCTGGTCGCGCCGGTCTTCGACGACGACGGGGACGTCTCCTACTACGTGCCCGAGGGCACCTGGACCCACTACCTCGGCGGACGGACGGTGACCGGGCCCCGCTGGGTGCGCGAGCGGCACGGGTTCCTCAGCGTTCCGCTGCTGGTCAGGCCGGGTGCGGTGATCCCGATGGGAGCGGTGGAGGACCGGCCCGACTACGACTTCGCGGACGGCGTGACGCTGCGGGCCTACGGACTGGAGCGGGGCGCGCAGGTGACGGTGGAGGTGGGCGACGTGACCTTCACCGTCGTACGCGAAGGGGACACGCTGCGGGCCTCGTGCAGTGATCCGGCGGCGGCGTGGGCACTGGCGGCCGGGGAGCGGACGGCGCGGGCGCAGGCGGGCACCGGATTCCTCTCCCTGGAGCTGGGCTGATGGTGAAGATCACCGATGTGGCGCGGCAGGCCGGGGTCTCCCCGAGCACCGTCTCCTACGCGCTGAGCGGCAAGCGCCCGATCTCCGAGGAGACCCGGCGGCGGGTGGCGGAGGCCATCCGCGAGCTGGGCTACCGGCCGCACGCGGGCGCCCGGGCGCTGGCCAGCAGCCGCTCGAACGTCCTGGCACTCGTGGTCCCCTTACGGGCCGGCATCCATGTGCCGGTGGTGATGCAGTTCGCGGTGTCGGTGGTGACGACGGCGCGCCGCTACGACCACGACGTCCTGCTCCTCACCCAGGAGGAGGGCGACGACGGTCTGCGCCGGGTCGCCGACACGGCGCTGGTGGACGCGCTGATCGTGATGGACGTCCAACTGCACGATGCCCGGCTGGGGTTGCTGCGCTCGCTGGAGAGGCCGTCGGTGATGATCGGCTTCCCCGCCGAGGCCACCGGTCTGACCTGCATCGACCTCGACTTCATGGCGGCGGGCGAGGCGTGTGTGGAGCATCTGGCACGGCTCGGGCACCGGACGTTGGCGCTGGTGGGGTCGCCGCCGGAGGTGTATCTGCGGCAGACCGCGTTCGCCCAGCGGGTGGTGCAGGGGTTCACGGCCGCCGCGGACCGCAGCGGGCTGGCCTCCTCGGTGCATCCGTGCGAGGCGTCGCCCGCGGCCGCCCGTCTGGTCGCCGAGCAACTGCTGCGCGAGCAGCCCGCGTTGACCGGCGTCGTCGTCCACAACGAGCCGATCGTGGAGCCGCTGATCGACGCCTTCGAGCAACTGGGCCTGCGTGTGCCCGGTGATCTCTCCGTCACCGCGATCTGCCCGGACGAGCTCGCCGAGTCCGTCCGGGTCCCCGTCACCTCCGTCTCCCTGCCCTCGGCTGAAGTGGGCGAACGGGCGGTGCAGCTGCTGATGAAGAAGCTGGGCGGCGGCGCCGTGCCCGAGGCCACGCTGCTGCCGCCGAGGCTGACGGAACGGGCGAGCACGGCGCCGCGGACCCTTGCGTGAGGGACCGTGAACACGACGAAGGCCCGGTGGTCTGGGACCACCGGGCCTTCAACATGAGGAGTGGAGATGGCGGGAATCGAACCCGCGTCCAACGGTGCTGAATCAGGGCTTCTCCGTGTGCAGTTCGCTGTGATTTTCTCGGCCCCGGCGATCACGCGAACAAGTCGCCGACGGGCCCAGTCACTGTTGGATTTCCCTCTTCACCCCGTGACCGGGATCAAGGTTTAGTTCCCTAGCTGATGCCAGGATCCGGGTCGGGAACAGCCCCGGGCTGACACTTCGCAAGTCGCTACTTAGGCAGCGAGGGCGAAGGAATCGCGCTTGGTGTTGGCGATTATTTTTTGCGACATATGGTTTACGAGATCATTGCCGCTTCCTCGACACGCTTCCCCTGCTTCGACAGCCGCTGTCGAAACCGATCATCCCCATGTTGTGTTTTCAATGCGTGCACCCTGCTCGGGGTGCGTTGCCATTGTACGTGAACAGCGCACACGGATGCCACCGTATTCCCCGGGGCTACCCGCCCCGCTGCCTGCGCTTCGCCGCGGCGATCGCGCGGTCCGACTCCCGCCGGTCCTGCTGCTCGCGCAGGGTCTGGCGCTTGTCGTACTCCTTCTTGCCTCGCGCCAGCGCGATCTCGGCCTTCGCCCGGCCGTCCTTGAAGTACAGGGCGAGGGGCACGATCGTGTGACCCGTCTCCTGCGTCTTGGCCGCCAGCTTGTCGATCTCCTCGCGGTGCAGGAGCAGCTTGCGCTTGCGGCGCGCGGAGTGGTTGGTCCAGCTGCCCTGGTGGTACTCGGGGATGTGGGCGTTGTGCAGCCACGCCTCACCCCGGTCGATCTGGACGAAGCCGTCGGTCAGCGAGGTCCGTCCCTCACGCAGCGACTTGACCTCGGTACCGGTCAGGACGAGACCGGCCTCGTAGGTGTCGATGATGGCGTAGTCGTGGCGGGCCTTCTTGTTCTGCGCGACGATCTTGCGCTTGCCGCCCTTCTCGCCGTCCTTGGACTTGGCGGCGCCCCCGCCCTTCTTGGGCTGGGCCTCCTTGGGTACGTACATTCCCTTGCTCATAGTGCCGTCCATTTTCGCACTACGGAGGGGGGTGCGGACCAGCCGTTATTCGGAGTCGCCCACACCGGCCAGTACGGTCTCGGCCCGGTCGACGGCCTTCTGGCCCTGAGCGGTGACGTCGAGGTCGGGCGTGATGCCGTGCCCGTCGACGCTGCGGCCGGAGGGGGTGCGGTAGTGCCCGACGGTCAGCTCGGCGACGGAGCCGCCGGGGAGCTTGCTCGGCATCTGCACCGAGCCCTTGCCGAAGGTGCGGGAGCCCACGACGACCGCGCGCCCGCGGTCCTGGAGGGCGCCGGTGAGCAGCTCGGCCGCGCTCATCGTCCCGCCGTCGACGAGCGCGACCAGCGGTCTGGCGGTGTCCCCGCCGGGGTCGGCGTGCAGCACCTGCTGCTCGCCGTTGACGTCGTAGGTGGCGACGAGGCCGCCGTCCAGGAAGGCGGAGGCGGTGGTCACGGCCTCGGTGACCAGGCCGCCGGAGTTGCCGCGCAGGTCGAGGATGATCCCGGCGCCGACCGGGACCTGCCGAACGGCGGCCCGGACGACCTCGCCGGAGCCCTTGGTGAACGCGGCGATCTTGATGACGGTGACCCCGCCGGCCAGCTTGCTGACGCTGACCGAGTCCGTGGACAGCAGCGCCCGGCGCACCGTCTCGGTCCACGCGCGCGTGCCGCGCTGGAGGCCGAGCCGGACCGCCGTGCCGGCGGGCGCGTCCTGGGCGTCGCCGCGCAGCAGGGAGACGACCTCGGTGACCGGCCGCCCGTCGGCCTTCTTTCCGTCGATGCTGCGCAGCCGGTCGCCCGCGCGGATCCCGGCGGCCGCCGCGGGCGAGCCGGAGGCGACCTTCGTCACCTCGATCAGGCCGTCCCGCTCACGCCGCGCCCACAGGCCGACGCCGGTGTACTGGCCGTCGAGGGCCTCCTCGAACTCCTCGTAGTCCCCTTGGGAGTAGACGGCTCCCCAGCGGTCCCCGCTGCGGCTGACCGCGCGCTCGGCGGCCTCCATCGGGGACTTGCCGTCGGCCATGGCCTCCTGGGCCGCCTTGGCCACGTCCTCGTGATGACCGGCGGGGACGGCCGAACGGGCCTCGCCCGCCGCGGATTTCCGGTCGGACTCGGGGAAGGAGCCGGTCGCGGCGCCGGCGACCAGCACACTCGCGAAGACCAATGTCAGGGCGGCCCCGCGGCGGAGACGGCGGGGCTGGGCCAACAGGTCGCGACCTGACATGCCGGTGAGTCTAGGACAACACGAAGGGCCGTACGGCCGGTTGACCGTACGGCCCTCTTGGCATGCGTCACACCTTCAGGTACTTGCGCAACGCGAAGAACGCGGCAAGTGCGGGCATGAGCAGACTTGTCGCGAGGATGAGCGGCAGCTTCGTCAGCACGGCGTCCCAGCCGATGAAGTTGATCAGATTCAGCTTGTGGGACAGGTCGAGGCCGTGGTCGATGATGAAGTACCGGGCGACCACCAGGAATCCGCAGGCGACCGTTCCTCCGATGAGCCCGGCGACCGCCGCCTCCATGATGAACGGCGCCTGGATGTAGAAGCCCGAAGCACCGACCAGGCGCATGATCCCGGTCTCGCGCCGCCGGCTGAACGCCGAGACGCGCACGGTGTTGACGATCAGCATCAGCGCGACGACGAGCATCAGCGCCATGACCGCGCGCGCGGCCCAGTTCATGCCGTTCAGCAGCCCGAAGAGGTTGTCGAGGATGCCCTTCTGGTCCTGCACGGACTGCACGCCGTCGCGGCCGTCGAAGGCGGTCGCGATGACCTGGTACTTCTGCGGGTCCTTCAGCTTGATCCGGTACGACTCCTGCATCTGGTCCGGCGTGAGGGAGCTGGCCAGCGGGGAGTCGCCGAACTGCTGCTTGTAGTGCTTGTAGGCCTCGTCCTGCGACTCGTAGGTCACCTTCTGTACGACCGAGGACATCTTGCCCAGGTCGGACATGATGCTCTTCTTCTGGTCCTCGGTGACCGCGCCCTTGGCGCAGTTGGGGTCGGACTCGGCGTCGCTCTTGTTGCAGAGGAAGATCGAGACGTTGACCTTGTCGTACCAGTAGCCCTTCATGGTGCTGACCTGGTCGCTCATCAGGAGCGACCCGCCGAACAGGGCGAGCGACAGGGCGACGGAGACGATCACCGCGAAGGTCATCGTCAGGTTGCGGCGGAGACCGACACCGATCTCGGAGAGTACGAACTGGGCGCGCATGGCGTCTTCTTCAGGCCTTTCCGTGGACGGTCGCGGTCAGTGCTGGTAGCCGTAGACGCCGCGTGCCTGGTCGCGGACGAGGCGGCCCTTCTCCAGCTCGATGACGCGCTTGCGCATCTGGTCCACGATGTTCTGGTCGTGCGTCGCCATCACCACGGTGGTGCCGGTCCGGTTGATCCGGTCGAGCAGCTTCATGATGCCGACGGAGGTCTGCGGGTCGAGGTTTCCGGTGGGCTCGTCGCAGATGAGCAGCTTGGGCCGGTTGACGAACGCGCGCGCGATGGCCACACGCTGCTGCTCACCACCCGACAGCTCACCGGGCATACGGTCCTCCTTGCCGCCGAGCCCGACGAGGTCGAGCACCTGCGGCACGGACTTGCGGATCTCTCCGCGCGACTTGCCGATCACCTCCTGCGCGAAGGCGACGTTCTCGCCGACCGTCTTGTTGGGCAGGAGCCGGAAGTCCTGGAACACGGTCCCCAACTGGCGGCGCATCTGCGGCACCTTCCAGTTGGAGAGGCGCGCGAGGTCCTTGCCCAGGACGTGCACCTGCCCGTGACTGGCCCGCTCCTCGCGGAGGACCAGCCGCAGGAAGGTGGACTTTCCGGAGCCGGAGGACCCGACGAGGAACACGAACTCGCCCTTCTCCACTTCCAGGGAGACATCCCTGAGTGCGGGGCGGGTCTGTTTGGGGTAGACCTTGGAGACGTTGTCGAATCGGATCACGGATGCACCACGGGTCGCCGGGGGTAGGTGAGCGTGACCATACGCGAGTCAGGTGCACGACCGCAGGCGCCGGTGAGGGTTGCATGGGGCTTGTGCCTTTTTGTACCGCCGAGGTCTTCACAGATGACCTCGGGGCAGCGCCCCAGGGGCGCGGGGAACTGCGCGAGCGACCACAGCCGGCCGGCAGCCGCGAGACAAGCCTCACCCACCCCCTGAAGGCGACCCCCGCGCACCCTCCGGAGGAACCTGGCACAGTAGAGAGGGGAACGTTCGGCGACCCCCAAGCGTTCTTCCCGTGGAAGCAATGTCAAGGAGGGCGAGCGCATGACGTACGACCGGCTGGTGTGCGCTAACTGCGCGGCGCCCGTGAGCGAGGGCCGGTGCCCCGTGTGCCGTGCGAACCGCGAGCGGCTGCAGCAGCAGAACTTCTTCGCGGGGCTCAACCCCATGGCGCTGATCGCACTGCTCGCGGTGCTGATCGCGGCGGTGGCGCTGCTGGCGCACCAGACCGCTTAGAGCGCGGCACAGAGACATACAGACGCCCGAGGGGCCCGGAGCGTGCATCGCTCCGGGCCCCTCGTCGTACGTCGTCGCACACATTGCGTGTACGGGCGGCTACCGTCAGGCAGCCGCACCGCCGCGGCCGCCCATCAGGCGCGGCAGCACCCGGAAGCCGATGCCGCCGGCGATCATCGTCGCGGCGCCGACCAGCAGGAACGTGGTCTGACCGGCACCGGTCTCGGCGAGCTGGGCGCCGTTGTTGTTCTGGCCCTGGGCCGAGGTGTCCGAGCCGGTGTCGGTGAGGGCCGAAGAGCCCTCGTCCTGGGCGGAGTTGTCGTTGCTGCCACCCTCGGGGCTGGTTCCACCGGTGCTGGAGCCGCCGGAGGTGCCGTTGCCGCCGCCGGTGCTGCCACCGCCGGAGGTGCTGCCGCCGCCGGTCGTGTCGCCACCGGTCGCGCTGCCACCGCCGGTGGTGCTGCCGCCGCCGGTCGTGTCACCGCCCGTGGTGCTGCCGCCACCGGTGGTGTCGCCGCCGGTCGTGGTGCCGCCGCCGGTCGTGTCACCGCCCGTGGTGGTGCCGCCGGTGGTGTCACCACCGGTCGTGGTGGTGCCGCCGTCGGTCGTGCCACCGTCTGTGGTGCCACCGTCCGTCGTACCGCCGTCGGTCGTGCCGCCGTCAGTCGTGCCGCCGTCGGTGGTGCCGCCGTCGGTGCAGACGACGATGGGGCAGCCGCCGTCGTCCCCACCGGTGGTGGTACCGCCGTCGTCGCCACCGGTCGTGTTGCCGCCGTCGTCACCGGTGTCGAGGTTCACGCCGACGTTGACGGGACCCGCGTCCACGCCGACGTCGATACCGGCGGCGGAAGCGGCGCCGGCGGCGGTCAGCGAAGCGCCCGCAGCGATCACGGCACCCGCGGCGATCCGTGCGACACGGATCCGCGTCGTCTTGGTCATAAGGTTGCTACCCCCAGTAGCTGAATCGTCAGTTGGGCGGCGCTCGGGGCCGTGATCGACGGAGACAGCCGTGTGAAAGCCCCCCGGTTCACATGCGCCCCAGAGATACGCATGCCACGCTTCACCCTTCCCATTTTTCAAAGCAACGTCAAGGCCATTGCGAGCGCAATGTCCAACTACGAGCCCTATGCCGGACATTGAAGCGTGTGAGTGTGATGTAAAACCCAGACATCGCGCGCGCAAGCGGGCACGAAAAAGGCAACTGCCGCCTCACGGGCGGCAGTTGCCTTGTCGACAAACTTACTTCGCTTGCTGCTTGCGCCAGCGAATTCCGGCCTCGAGGAACCCGTCGATCTCACCGTTGAACACGGCCTCGGGGTTGCCGACCTCGAACTCCGTGCGCAGGTCCTTGACCATCTGGTACGGGTGCAGCACGTACGAACGCATCTGGTTGCCCCAGGAGTTGCCGCCGTCGCCCTTCAGGGCGTTCATCTTCTCCTGCTCCTCCTGGCGCCGCCGCTCGAGCAGCTTGGCCTGGAGGACGTTCATCGCGGTGGCCTTGTTCTGGATCTGCGACCGCTCGTTCTGGCAGGAGACGACGATGCCGGTGGGGAGGTGGGTGAGGCGCACCGCGGAGTCGGTGGTGTTCACGCCCTGGCCGCCGGGACCGGACGAGCGGTAGACGTCCACCCGCAGTTCGGACTCGTCGATCTCGATGTGGTCGGTCTGCTCGACCACGGGGAGGATCTCGACGCCCGCGAAGGAGGTCTGCCGGCGCCCCTGGTTGTCGAAGGGCGAGATCCGCACCAGGCGGTGGGTACCCTGCTCGACGGAGAGAGTGCCGTAGGCGTACGGAACCTGCACGGCGAAGGTGGTCGACTTGATGCCGGCCTCTTCCGCGTACGACGTCTCGTAGACCTCGGTCTTGTAGCCCTTCTGCTCCGCCCAGCGCAGGTACATCCGCTGGAGCTTCTCCGCGAAGTCGGCGGCGTCCACGCCGCCCGCCTCGGCGCGGATGTTGACGAGCGCCTCGCGGGCGTCGTACTCGCCGGACAGGAGCGTGCGGACCTCCATCTCGTCCAGCGCCTTCTTGACCGCGACGAGCTCGGACTCGGCCTCGGTGCGGGTGTCCGGGTCGTCCTCCTCCTCGGCCATCTCGAAGAGCACGGCGAGATCGTCGATCCGCCCCCGCAGCGCCTCGGCCTTCCTGACCTCGGCCTGCAGATGGCTCAGCTTGCTGGTGATCTTCTGCGCCTCGTCCGGGTTGTCCCACAGGGACGGCGCGGCCGCCTGCTCCTCGAGCACGGCGATGTCTGCCCTCAGCTTGTCGAGGTCCAGAACGGCCTCGATCGACTCCATGGTCGAGGAGAGGGACTTGAGCTCTTCGGATACATCGACGACTGCCACGCCCTCCAGCGTAACGGCTCCGCCCGGCGGGCAGCGCCGGGCCGTACCCGGTACCACGGCGGGCCCGGTGCCGGGCGCCGGTGCGGTGCGGGCACGAATCGGAAGGTCAGGGCGACGCCGGCGCCGAGCTGCTCCTGTCCTGAGGGGTCGCCCCCGCGTCGTCCCCCGACGTCGCCAGCCACGTGCCCACGCCCGCTGCCGCCGCCAGGAGCAGGGCCGCCACGCCCAGGGTCAGGCGGCGGCGCCGGGTGACGGCGCGGTGGCGGGCGGAGCCGGGTCTCGGGGCTCCGCTCGCGCGGGGTGCGCGGGCCGTGCCGCGGGCGCCGCCGGCGAGTTCGTCGGGGGCGGGCACACGCATCGAGGTGTGGGTGTCCCGGTTGGAGTCGGCCGGCTTCGCGCCCGGCACCAGCGGCACGGCACCCCGCCGTACCCGTTCGCCTGCGGGTGCCGCGGGCTCCCCGGCCGGGACCTCCGGCTCCTCCCCCGAATCGGTGTCCGGCTCGTCCACGTCCAGCGGCGGCATCCCCTCGACCAGGGGCAGCAGCTCCCGCAGCCGGTCGCCCAGCTCGGACGCCCGCAGCCGCGAGGCCGGCGCCTTGGCCAGGCACTGCACCAGGAGCTGCCAGAGCTCGTCCGGGATGCCGGGCAGCGGGACGACGGTCTCGGTGACGTGCCGCCGCAGTACGGCACCGGGGTGCCCGCCGCCGAACGGCGTGAAGCCCGCCAGGAGCTCGTAGAGGACGGTCGCGAGGGCGTAGATGTCGACGGCCGCGCGCGGGGGCAGTCCCTCCACGATCTCCGGCGCCAGGTAGTCGGGTGTGCCGATGATCTTCGTCGCGCGGGTGCGGCGCGGGGAGTCGATCAGCTTGGCGACGCCGAAGTCGGTCAGCAGGGCCGGGTGCGAGCCGCCCGGGCCCAGCGGGCCCTGCATGTCCAGCAGCACGTTCTCCGGCTTCACGTCCCGGTGCACGACGCCCGCCGCGTGCGCGGCCGCGAGCCCGTCGGCGACGTCGGCCACGATCGCCACCGCCGCCGCGGGCGGGAGCCGCCTCTCGCGGTCGAGGCGGGTGCGCAGGTCGGTGCCGCGGACGAGGTCCATGACCAGCGCGAGGTCGTTCCCGTCCACCACCAGGTCGCGGACGGAGACGACGTTCGGGTGGTCCAGGCCGAGCAGCGCCGTGCGCTCCTGCACGAAGCGGCCGACGAGTTCCTGGTCGGACGCGAGATCCTCACGCAGCAGCTTGATGGCGACGGGCCCCTCGGGTCCCTCGCCCAGCCACACCGTGCCGGCGCTGCCCCGCCCAAGGATCTGGTTCGCGGTGTACCGGCTGCCGATCTTCCGTGCCAAGACTGCTCCTACCGACGCGTGTTAGTCGCTAAAACTACGCGTCCGAGGAGCCAACCTTCACCGCCGAGACCGAAATCACCCGCCGGGTGTCGACAAATCACCAAGCCCGGCTGTCAGTTGCCGCCGCTGCTCCCGACCAGGTCGCCCAGTTTCCCGACCCAGCCGGTCACCGTGTGGAACATGTCGGTCAGCTGCTGCCAGTAGCTCTTGGTCGTCCCGATCCACTCCTGGAGCGGGCTGAGTTCCCAGACCAGCCAGCCCGCGACGAACAGGATGACGATCGTGAACAGACAGCCCTTCAGGCAACCGAGCCCGGGGATCTTCATCGGGTTGGCGCTGCGCTGCCGCGGCGGCCGCGGCTCACGCGCGGGCTGCTGCGGAGGGGCGTACCGCTGGGGCTGCTGGTGCTGCGGCGGGGCGTACCGCTGCGGCTGTTGTTGCTGTTGTTGCTGTTGTTGCTGCGGGTAGCCGTAGCCCTGCTGCGGTCGCTGCTGGGGTCGCGGCTGGTGCTGCGGGCGGGCGACCTGCCGCTGGGGGCGGCGGCGCAGCGGGTCCTCGTTCGGGTCGAGGTACTGCTGGACCTGGGTCTGCTCGTTGCGGTCGCGAGCGGCGCGCAGCTGGTTCTGCCAGGGGTGCGGCTGCTCGGGCTGCTGCCCCGGCTGGCCGGGGGGCACCGGCGGCATGACGGCGGTCGGGTCGGCGGCCCCGGTGTTCGGCAGCACGGCGGTGGGGTCGGCGGCGCCCGCCGGGCCCGGTCCGCCGGTGTGCGGCAGGAAGGCGGTCGCGGCGTTCGGGTCGTAGGAACCGGCGCCGTGCGGCAGGACCTGCGTGGGGTCGCCCGAGCCGGGGACGGTGGCCGGAGCCGGGTCCGGGGCCAGCAGCGCGGCGATGCCCTCCGCGGCGGCGATCTGCGCGGGGTTCGCGTGCACCCCGATGCCCTCGGACACCACGCGCAGGCCGCGCGCGAGGTTCTCGGCGCTGGGCCGTGCGTCGGGGTTCTTGCTCAGACAGCGCTCTATGACCGTCCACAGCGGGTCCGGAACCGTGGACGGGCGGCGCGGTTCGGCGCTCAGGTGCTGGTGCAGGACCTCGAGGGCGGAGCTGCCGGCGAACGGCGGACGGCCGGTGACCAGCTCGTACAGCAGGATGCCGGCGCCGTAGATGTCGACGGCGGAGGTCTGCGGGCGGCCCTCGGCGCTCTCCGGCGCGACGTACGCGGGCGTGCCCACGAACTCCTGCGTGCGGGTCAGGCCCGGGGAGTCGGCGAGCCGGGCGATGCCGAAGTCGGTGAGCATCGGGTGCATCTGCCCGCGGTCCTGGTTCAGCAGGACGTTGGCCGGCTTCAGGTCGCGGTGGACGACGCCGTCGGCGTGGCTGGCGGCGAGCGCGTCGGCGATCTGGGCGGTGAGCAGGGCGGCGGCCACGGGCGTGAACGGGCCGTTCTCGCGCAGGTAGCGGTGCAGGTCGGGGCCCTCGACGAGGTCCATGACCAGCGCCAGCAGATCGCCCTCGACCACCAGGTCGCGGACCCTGACGATGTTCGGGTGGGTCAGCCGCAGCAGGACGGAGCGCTCCCGCAGGAACCGCATCACGATGTCGGGGTCGCTCGCGAGCTCTTCCTTGAGGACCTTGATCGCGACGGTCTCGCCGGGCTGCCCGGGCACGGCGGCCTCGGCCCCCGCGGTCTCTCGCTGGCGGGCCCGCCAGACGGTGCCCGTGGCGCCGCGACCGAGCGGCTCCTCGAGCAGGTACTTGCTGCCTACCGGCCGCACGTCATGTGCTCCCTGCTGCTTGCTTACCGTTCCGACCCACTGTAGTGCCGCCGGGTACGGCGACGACCTGTCGTCGTCCCCTGCGTCTTACGTACACATCCCGGGACATGTTCGAAGGAAAGACGCTCGACCCGGTCCGCCGGTTGCCCGAAGTGGACGTGACCGATCTCAAGCGGCCCCGGCTACGTCACCTGTCAGGCACTTTTGCGGGCAGAGGCGACCAATCAAGATCACCTTTGCCCGAGCGGCGGGCGCGTTGTCAGTGGCAGGTGCGAGGATGCCTGGAGTACTGGCCGATGTGCTCGTGCGGGGTGGGATCCGGTGGGACCCGACCTGCGCCCGCGCAGAAGGGACCGCAGACGGCGATGCAGATCCGGCTGACCGTCGTAGACCCGCGGGGCGTCGCGGGGCAGGCGGGGCTTCCGACACAGCCCCCCGGCCCGCCCGACCGGGCGCGGGGCCGCACCGCGAGCTGCGACGTGCTGGTCACGGCGCCCGCCGGCACGGCCCTGTCCGTGGTGGCCTCCGGACTGGCCTCGGCGGTCGCGGGCGATGCGGGCGCCGCCCAGCCCGAGCGGACCCGCGAGTCCGGCGGCCCGGTGGTGCTGTACGCGGGCGCGGAGCGGCTGGACGACCGGCGGTGCACGCTGGGCGAGCCCCCGCTGATCGACGGCGCCGTGCTCTCCCTGGGCGCCCCGGCCGAGCCCGAACCGCACCCCGAGCTGGACGACGCCCCGACCCAGCTGCATGTGATCGCGGGCCCGGACGCGGGCGGCGTCCACCTGCTGCACGGCGGCGAGATCCGCATCGGCCGCTCCGCCGACGCCGACGTCCCGCTCGACGACCCGGACGTCTCCCGCCTCCACTGCGCGGTCACGGTCGCCGCGGACGGCCAGGTCTCGGTCGCCGACCTCGACTCCACCAACGGCTCGACCCTGGACGGCATCCGTCTGAGCACCCGCCGGGTGCGCTTCGCGCCGGGCGCGCTGCTGCGCATCGGGGAGTCGGCGTTGCGGGTCGCCCCCGCCGGAGGCCCCGGGGCGCGGGTCCCGACCGCTCCGGACGGCGAGGGCCACGTGCGCGTGACGCCCGGGGACGAAGCCCCCGCGCACACGGCGCCCACGGCCCCCGCAGGCGCCGCCACGGCCGCGGTGCCGCCGCCTCACGCGCGCGTGCCCGACGGAGGCGACCCGACCGCCACCCCCTCGCGCGGCCTGCCCACCGCCCACGGACACGGCCCGGCCGAGCAGCCGCTGGTGCCCGAGCAGGGCAGGGCTCCGCACATCGAGAGCAGGGGCACCCAAGCGGGCGGCGACACCCACGCCGGGCGGTACGGCGCGGTCGCATGGGACACGGCCTCTCCCACCACGCCCGGCGATGAACCGTCCGGCGGGCGGGAGGGCACCTCGCTGCGCGACGCCGACGTATCCCAGGGCCCGCGCAGGCGCGGCGGGCTCTCGGCCTGGGCTCGGCGGCTGGCCGGCGGTCGCGGCGAGCCGCTGCCGTCCGGCGGCGTGGCGTACGCCGAGGACGACGGCTCGGGTGCGGCGCCACGGCCCGCGCCGTCCGGCGGTCCCCAGCTCCCGGAGACCTGGCCCGATGCGGCGGCCCTGCTGCTGACCGCGCTCGGCCCGGGGCCGCGGCTGTGGGAACGCGGGCCGGGACACCCGGAGTTGCTCACGGTCCGGCTCGGCACGGCGGACCGGACGACGCCCGACGGCGCCGGGCTGCTGCCCGCGGTGCCGGTGACGGCGGATCTGCGCGAGGCCGGGGCCCTGGGCCTGGCCGGCCCACGCGCGCGGCTGTCCGGGCTGGCCCGCGCGGTGGTGGCGCAACTCGCCGCGCTGCACTCCCCCGAGGCCCTGGAGATCGTCCTGATCAGCGCGGACCGAGCCCGCTCCCCGGAGGAGCGCATGGCCGAGTGGTCCTGGCTGGGCTGGCTCCCCCACCTCCGCCCCGGCCACGGCCAGGACTGCCGCCTTCTGCTCGCCTACGACCGGGAGCAGGCCACGGCCCGCACGGGCGAGCTGCTCCGGCGCCTGGACGACCAGGAGGCGGAGGTGCGCAACGGCACCCGGCCGCCGGCCCGCACGCCCGCCGGTGAGTCCCGCGCCGCCGCCCGCAGGCCCTCCTGGGCCCGCGAGGACGACGGCCCGGAGGAGACGGACGGCTTCGCCGGTCCGCACACCGTCGTCGTCGTGGACGGCGACCCCGGAGGCGCCGCCGTGCGGGAGGCGGTGGCGCGCCTGGCACTGGAGGGCCCGCGGGCCGGGATCCACGTCGTCTGCCTCGCCGAGACGGCGTCCGCGTCGCCCGCGTCGCCGGTGACGGAGACGTACGAGGCGGCCTGCGCGGTGGCACCGGCCTTCCGGGACTGCGGCGCGGTCGCGCTGCTGAGCGGCGACGTGGCGACGGCACTGCGGCTGATGCGGGTGGCACGGACCGCTCCCGGCACTCCCGCCGGAAGGGCACCGGACGGGCCGGCCGACGGCCCGGCCCCCATAGCCCCGGGCGCCGGGGCGCACGCCGCCCCCATAGGCCCCGGCACCATGGCCGTCGTGGACGCCGTGTCGCTGGCCTGGGCCGAGCGGTTCGCGCGGGCCCTGGCACCGCTCAGGACGGACGGCTCCGGAACCGAGCGGCACACGCGCGTCTCCGTGCCGCTGCCGCCGGCGGCGCGGCTGCTGGACGAGTTGGGGCTCGCGCGGGCCACCCCGGCCTCGCTGATGGCGCGTTGGGCGGACGCGGCGGACGACACCCAGGCGCTCGGCGGGCGGGCCTGGGCCGTGCTCGGCGCCGGCCCGCGCGGCCCGGTCTGCGCGGACCTCACGGCCGACGGCCCGCATCTGCTGATCGAGGGCCCGGCGGGCAGCGGACGTACGGAGCTGCTGCGGTCCGTGGTCGCCTCGCTGGCCGCGGCCGAGCGCCCCGACCGGCTGGGCGTCGTCCTGATGGACGGCCGGGACAGCGTGAGCGCCGGAGGTGCTCCCTCCGGGGCGGGCGCACACGGCGACGGCCTGCGCGTCTGTACGGACGTCCCCCACGTGACGACCCATCTCACCGCCAACGACCCCGTCCGCATGCGGGAGTTCGCCCAGTCCCTCAGCGCCGAGCTGAAGCGCCGGTCCGAACTGCTGGGCCGCGGCGGGTTCGCGGAGTGGCACACGGGCCGGGAGCTCTCGGGCCGCATCGTCTCCCAGCGCGCGACCGGCACGACCGCCACGGGCGACCTGGACACCCCGCCCAGCTCGACCATGCGCCTGCGCCCGGGAGCCGCCCGCCGGCAGACCGAGGCGGCACCGCCGCTGCCCCGCCTGGTGGTCGTCGTGGACGACCTGGACGCCCTGGTCTGCCCCGCGCTCGGCTCTCCCGGCCGGCCCGCGGCGGGCTCCGTGATGCGGGCGCTGGAGGCCGTGGCCCGCGAGGGCGAGCGCCTCGGCGTCCACCTGGTGGCCGCGACCGCCCCGGGCGGCCGTACCGCGGACTCCGAACCCGCACAGCGGGCCACCCTGCGCGTGACCCTCGAGGCCCCGGCCACCGGTCCGGACGAACCGGCCCCGGGCCGCGGCCGGCTTACCTGGCCCGACGGCCGGTCGGCCCCCTTCCAGGGCGGCCGCGTCACGGGCCGCATCCCCCGCACGGCGACCCTCCGCCCGACGGTCGTGCCCCTCGACTGGCAGCGCATGGGTGATCCCCCGACCCGCCGTCCCGTACGGGAACTGGGAAACGGCCCAACAGACCTGGCCCTCCTGGCCAGCGCGCTGGAACGAGCGGCCCGGGAGGTCTCGGCGTCGGAGGTGCCCTCACTGCTCTAGCGGTCCGGGGTGTTTTGCGGCGACGGTCACGCCAACACCGGACGCCTGGTCACGAGGCGGTCACGAATGCCCGGTTGACACACGACGCGCACTTGCCGACCCATTCCGACGGGCGTAGACCAGATCCACGGGACAGCGCTCGACGTTCGACGAAGATCGAAGAACGGGGCAGTGATGCGCAGCACGAGCAGCAAGAACCGGACACTCAAGGCCGCCAAACCCGCCGCCGCCCTCCTCGCGGCAGCCCTCGCGCTGGCACTCACAGGCTGTGGCGGCAGCGACAACAAGAGCAGCAACGGCGGCTCCTCGGCGAGCGCCAGCGGCAGCGGAGGCGGCAGCGGCGTGACGCTGCCCAAGCTCGACGGCCAGACCCTGGAGGTCGCCGCCGTCTGGACCGGTGCCGAGCAGAAGAACTTCATGAAGGTCATGGCCGAGTTCACGAAGCGGACCGGCGCCAAGATCAACTTCGTACCCACGGGCAACAACACCTCCACCTTCCTCGGTACCAAGATCCAGGGCGGAAAGCCGCCGGACGTCGCGTTCCTGCCTCAGGTGGGTGTGCTGCACGAGTTCGCGGACAAGGGCTGGCTCAAGCCCATGGGCGCGGACGCCAAGGCCCAGCTGGACAAGAACTTCTCCAAGGGCTGGGTCGACCTGGGCGCCTGGAAGGGCAAGCAGTACGGCGTCTACGCCAAGGCCGCCAACAAGTCCCTGGTCTGGTACAACACCGCGGCGTTCCAGGCGGCCGGCATCACCAGCACGCCCAAGACCTGGCAGACCTTCCTCAGCACCGCGCAGACACTGTCGGACGCCGGCTCCCCGGCCGTCTCCGTCGCCGGCGCGGACGGCTGGACGCTCACGGACTGGTTCGAGAACATCTACCTCTCCCAGGCCGGGCCGAACAAGTACGACGAGCTGGCCGCCCACAAGATCAAGTGGACGGACCCGTCGGTGACGAAGGCGCTCACCACGCTCGCCCAGCTCTGGGGCAAGAACGACCTGATCGCGGGCGGCAACAAGGGCGCGCTGAACACGGAGTTCCCGAAGTCGGTCACCCAGACCTTCTCCGGCAGCAACCCGGCGGCGATGGTCTTCGAGGGCGACTTCGTGACGGCCAACATCAACGCCGACACCAAGGCCGTACTGGGCAAGGACGCCAAGGTCTTCCCGTTCCCGACCATCGGCGGCATCCCGCCCGTGGTCAGCGGCGGCGACGTGGCCGTGGCGCTGAAGGACGGCAAGGGCCCCCAGGCGCTGCTGACCTTCCTGGCCTCCACCGACGCGGCCGCCATCTGGGCGGCGCAGGGCGGCATCCTCTCCCCCAACAAGGAGCTGGACCAGAGCGCGTACAAGGACGACATCACCCGCCAGATCGCGAAGTCACTGCTCGCGGCCGGTGACAACTTCCGGTTCGACATGTCCGACCAGGCACCGGCCGCCTTCGGCGGCACGGCGGGCGTCGGCGAGTGGAAGGACCTGCAGGACTTCCTGCGCAACCCGAAGGACGTCGCCGGCACCCAGCAGAAGCTGGAGGCCGACGCGGCCAAGGCCTACGCCGCAGGCTGACGGCGGCCATGACGTCGGTAGCGAAGACGACAGGGGGCGCCGGCGCACTGCCGACGCCCTCCGTCTCGCCGCGCAAGAGCATCACGGGGACACGGCTGTGGGTGGCGGTGCTGTTCCTGCTGCCCGCGCTCGTTCTCCTCGGGGCGCTCGTGGTCTACCCGATCGTGTACTCGATCTGGCGCAGTCTCTACGACGCCGGCGGCTCCGGTTTCGTGGGGCTGAAGAACTACGGTGACATCTTCACCAACGAGGCCACCCTGACCGCCGTACGCAACACGGCGATCTGGGTCGCGGTGGCACCGGCCGTCGTCACCGCGCTCGGCCTGATCTTCGCCGTGCTGACCGAACGGGTGCGCTGGGGAACGGCGTTCAAGCTCCTCGTGTTCATGCCGATGGCGATCTCGATGCTCGCCGCGGGCATCATCTTCCGCCTCGTCTACGAGCAGGACCCCAACCTCGGCGCCGCCAACGCGGTCGCCAAGGCCGTCCACGACACGTTCGTGTCGTCGTCGGTGTATCCGGGCGCCCGGCCGAACGCGACGGCGAGCGACCTCAAGCCCTCCGGCGGCGGGTCGTTCACGACGACCGGCACCGTGCACGCGGGCACCCCGGCCCTGCTCCCGCTGGTCGGCATCGCGCCGGACAAGCTGCCCGGCAACCCCGGGAACGCGAAGGCGGCCTCGGGCGCCGGCGTGACCGGCACCGTCTGGCTGGACTTCAAGCTGGGCGGCGGCGGCACCAAGGGCAGGATCGACCCGGGTGAGAAGGCGCTGAAGGGCGTGAAGGTGGAGGCGGTGAAGGGCGGCAGCACGGTCGCCTCCGCCACGACCGGTGCCGACGGCACCTTCCGCCTCCCCGACAAGGCCGACGGGGCCCAACTCAAGCTGCCCGCCTCGAACTTCTCGGCCCCGTACAACGGCATCGACTGGCTCGGCCCGACGCTGGTCACCCCGGCCATCATCGGCTCGTACGTGTGGATGTGGGCCGGCTTCGCGATGGTGCTGATCGCCGCGGGACTCGCGGGCGTGGACCGCAACCTCCTGGAGGCGGCGCGCGTCGACGGAGCAAACGAGTGGCAGGTGTTCCGCAAGATCACCGTGCCGCTGCTGGCACCGGTCCTGGCGGTCGTCCTGATCACGCTGATGATCAACGTGATGAAGATCTTCGACCTGGTCTACATCATCGCCCCGCAGCCGAGTCAGCCCGACGCCAACGTCCTTGCCCTGCAGTTGTTCCTGTCGTCCTTCGGCGGCGGCGGCAACGAGGGCGTCGGCAGCGCGATCGGCGTCCTCCTGCTGCTGCTCGTACTGCCGGTGATGCTGGTGAACATCCGCCGGCTGAGGAGGGAGCGCCGATGACCACCCTCGACACGACGGTGCACGGCAAGCGGTCCTTCGCCTCCCGGGTGGCGAGCAGTGCGGGGGGCGGCGTGATGCGGGTCTTCCTGATCCTCGTCGCCGTCTTCTGGCTGGTGCCCACCTTCGGCCTGCTGATCTCATCGTTCCGCGACCCGACCGACATCGCCACCTCGGGCTGGTGGAAGGTGTTCACCGCGCCGAGCCAGCTGACCGCCAAGAGCTACAAGTCGCTCCTGGAGAACGACGCGATCACGCACGCGTTCTTCAACACGATCTGGATCACGGTCCCGGCCACGCTGCTCGTGGTGCTCATCGGCGCGATGGCCGGATACGCCTTCGCCTGGATGGACTTCAAGGGCCGCGACTGGTGGTTCCTGGTCGTGGTCGCGCTGCTCGTCGTCCCCGTCCAGGTGGCCCTGATCCCGCTGGCCGACCTCTTCGGCAAGATCGGCATCTTCGGCGACATCATCGGCGTGGTCCTCTTCCACGTCGGCTTCGGACTGCCGTTCGCCATCTTCCTGTTGCGCAACTTCTTCGCGCAGATCCCGCGTGAACTCATGGAGGCGGCACGGCTGGACGGTGCTGGCGAGACCCGGCTGTTCTTCACCGTCGTCCTGCCGCTGGGCGCCCCGGCGATCGCATCGCTGGGCATTTTCCAGTTCCTGTGGGTGTGGAACGACATGCTCGTGGCGCTGGTGTTCTCCGACTCCCAGTCGCAGCCGCTGACGGTCGCACTCCAGCAGCAGGTACGGCAGTTCGGCAACAACATCGACGTGCTGGCACCCGGCGCGTTCATCTCGATGGTGATCCCGCTGGTCGTGTTCTTCGCGTTCCAGCGGCAGTTCGTGTCCGGCGTGATGGCGGGCGCGGTCAAGTAGGCCCGAAGACAACGGAGCAGAGGGGTCGGGACGTCACGGTCCCGACCCGTTCTGTTCACCGGAGATCCCCCGTATGCCGTAGGAAACGTAACCAAGTCACTCCATCGGCCGTTCCCGGGCAAGGCCCAGTCGTCCGCGCCGACCCATGGATGTGCCTTGCCCAGGTTCAGTGTCATCGTCCCCGCGTACAAGGTTCAGGCGTATCTCCACGAGTGCCTGGATTCGGTGCTGTCGCAGTCGTACCCCGATCTCGAGCTGATCGCGGTCGACGACCGCTCGCCGGACAGCAGCGGCGCGATCATCGACGAGTTCGCGGCCCGCGATCCACGCGTGCGCCCCCTGCATCTGCCCGCGAACCGGGGACTCGGCGGCGCCCGCAACGCCGGTATGGAGCGGGCGAGCGGCGACTACCTGATCTTCCTGGACGGCGACGACACCCTCACCCCGCACGCCCTGCGCTCGATCGCCGACCGCCTGAAGGAGACCGGCGAACCGGACGTCCTCGTCTACGACTACGCGCGCACCTACTGGTCGGGCGAGACCGTCCGCAACGTGGTCTCGGCGCAGCTGACCGAGCAGGGCCCGGCCCCCTTCCGCCTGGAGGACCGCCCGGGCCTGCTGCACCTGCTGATGGTGGCCTGGAACAAGGCCTGCCGGCGGGAGTTCGTCGAGCGCGAGGGCTTCACCTTCCCGCCGGGCTACTACGAGGACACCCCCTGGACCTTCCCGGTCCTGATGACGGCGGAGTCCCTCACGACCCTGGACCGCGTCTGCGTCCACTACCGCCAGCGCCGCCAGGGCAACATCCTCGGCACCAGCAGCCGTAAGCACTTCGACATCTTCGAGCAGTACGACCGGGTCTTCGCCTTCCTCGACGAGCGCCCCGAACTCGCCCGCTGGCGAGCGGTGTTGTTCCGCCGCATGGTCGACCACTTCGCCAAGGTCTTCTCGCACCGCGAGCGCCTGCCGCGCGGCACGCGCGCCGAGTTCCTGCGCAAGGCCCGTGCCCACCACCGCCGTTACCGCGTCCCCGGCCTCCAGCTGCCGCTGCCCGCCCGCCTGCGGCACACCCTGATCGGCTTGGGCCTGCACCGGACGTACCGCTGCCTTCAGCACGCGGGGGCCCTGCACCGCAGGACGGCCAAGTTCGGGATCAAACTCCTGCGCGCCGCACGGGCGTCGGCCCTGCGCCTGCACTACCGCGTCCAGCTCCGCCTCCCGCTGCGCGCCGACCGCGCCGTCTTCACCGCCTACGACGCCCGCGGCCACGGCTGCCACCCGGGCGCCCTGGAGGCGGCGTTCCGCACGCACGCGCCGCACATCCGCACGGCGTGGATCGCCCGCCCCGAGCACCACCACACCATCCCCGCGGCCACCGGGCGGGTGAGCCCCGGCACGGCCGCCTACTGGACGGCCCTGGCCCGCTCCAAGTACCTCGTCGCCAACGCCGAGTTCGAGCGCCGGCTGATCAAGCGCCGCGGCCAGGTCCTCGTCCAGACGCAGGACGGCACCCCGCTCGGGCACATGGGCCTGGACCTCCAGGAACACCCCGCGGCCGCCCGCGACACGGACTTCGCCGAGCTTCTCGACGGCGTCGACAAGTGGGACTACGTCCTGTCCTCCAACCTGCACTCCACGCTGACCTGGGAGCGGGTCTTCCCGGGCGGCTACACCACTCTCGAACACGGCAGCCCCCGCAACGACGTTTTCCAGAAGGCGACTTCGGCGGACGTGGCCCGGCTGCGCGTCCGTCTCGGCATCCCCGAGGACAGCGTCGCCGTCCTGTACGCGCCCGCCCGCCGCGACTACCGCCGCACCCAGCGCTCCGGCCTCGACCTGGAACGCCTCCTGCGCCGCCTGGGCCCCCGCTTCGTCGTCCTGGCGCGCACGCACGACCCCGTGCAGCAGAGCGCGCGGATCATCGACGTCACGGGCCATCCGAGCGTCGAGGAACTCTGTCTCGCCTCGGACGTCCTGCTCACGGACTACGCGCCGATCATGTTCGACTACGCGGGCCTGGACCGCCCGATCGTGATCCACGCCGACGACTGGGCGGCGTACGAGGCGGCTCGGGGCACCTACTTCGACCTGCGTTCCTTCCCGCCGGGCGCGGTGGCCCGCAGCGAGGACGAGCTGATCGACATCTTCGCCACCGGCCACTGGCGCGGCTCCCGCTCCACCCAGCTGCGCACCGCCTTCCGCGAACGCTTCTGCCCCTACGACGACGGGCGCGCCGCAGAGCGCGTCGTACGCCGGGTCGTCCTGGGCGAGACCGGCCTCCCGCCGGTGATCCCCCTGGCCGAACGCCACCCCGTGCCGTCCGCGGTCGCGGCCCGCACACGCGCCCCGCAGGCCACCGTGCCACAACCCGCCGGCCCGGCGACCGTCACCGACAGCCACTGAACGCCGTTCTCACTCCGGGGAGTTCGCATGCCCTCCAGCCCGTCGCGGCCCACACCGAGCAGACCGTCCACCTGGCGTCCCACAGGGCGGCCGGGACGCCTCGGCTGAGCCGCGACCGCCGAGCCCCTCAAGCACCTCGACAGAAAGAGCAGAATGCCCCGCTTCAGCATCATCATCCCGTCCCATGGGGTGACCGGCCGGCTGTCCCAGGCGCTGGACTCCGTTCTGGCGCAGTCCTTCGGTGACTTCGAGCTGATCCCGGTCTGCGACGCGCCCGGCGCACCCGCGGCGGACGTCGTCGCCGGATACGCCGAGCGGGACTCCCGGGTCACCCCCGTGCACGCGCCCCCGTCGGGCGGACTGGCCGGGGCGCGCAACACCGGGATGCGGACGGCGACCGGCGCGTACCTGCTGTTCCTCGACTGCGACGACGTCCTCGTCCCGGGCGCGCTGGCGGCGCTGGACGCCCGCCTCACCGAGACGGGCGACGTGGACGTCCTGTACGTCGAGCACGAGCGCGTCCCCTGGTGGGAGGGCGAGCCGACCAACCCGGCCGCCCTGCTCCTGCCGAAGCATCCGGCGGGTGCCTTCTCCCCCGAGCAGGTGCCGACGCTGACCGGCGTGCAGCTCCCGGCGTGGAGCGCGGCCTACCGCAGGACGTTCCTGGCCGAGCGGCAACTGGTCTTCCCCGACGGCCACTTCACCGACGTCGGCTTCGGCGGCCTGGTCCTGCTGAAGGCCGAGAAGGCCGCCGTCCTGCACCAGGTCGTCGTACGGCATCTGGTGCGCCGGCAGGGCAGCCGGCTCGGCCTGCCCGGTGAGCACCACCTCGAACTCCTCGCCCAGACCGACCTGGTGCTCACCCGCGCCGCCGAGGACGGCCTGTCCCCCGACCGGCTGGGTCAGCTCTTCGAGCAGCTCTTCGCGGCCGTGCTGAAGACCGCCGCCCACCCCAGGCGGCTGCCCGCCAGGCGCCGCGCCTTCTTCCGGCTGGCGGGCAGGCTCTACCGGCGTCACCGGCCCGCCGGGTACCGCACGCCGGGCGGCAGCCTCGGTGTGCAGCACCGGCTGCTGGCGACCGGTGCGTACACCGCCTTCCGCGCCCTGCGCGGCGCCAACCAGTCGGCGGCCAGGGCGGCCGAGCGTCTGCCGCGCCCGCGCATGGTGCGCACACGTCTGCGGTACGCGCGCGGTCTGCGCCGCCCGCTGGACGCCAACCTCGCGGTGTACTGCGCCTATTGGGGCCGTGGCTACGCCTGCAACCCGGCCGCGATCCACGCCAAGGCCCGCGAACTCGCCCCGCACCTGCGCTCGGTGTTCCTGGTCGAACCGGACCAGGTGCCTTTCATGCCGAAGGACATCGAGTACGCGGTCATCGGCAGCGCGAAGTACTGGGACGTGCTGGCTCGCGCCAAGTACCTGGTCAACAACGCCAACTTCGCGGACGCGGTCGTCAAGCGCGAGGGCAGCGTGCACCTGTCGACGCAGCACGGCACCCCGCTGAAGAAGATGGGCGTCGACCAGGCGACGTACCCCGTGGTTGCCGCCGCGACCGGCAGCTTCACCAAGCTGCTGTCCCGTGTGGACCGCTGGGACTACAACCTCTCCTCCAACCGGCACTCCACCCAGATGTGGGAGCGGGCCTTCCCGGCCGTGCACGAGACCCTCGAGTACGGCTATCCGCGCAACGACGTCTACTACACGGCGACCGCGGACGACGTGAGCCGCATCCGGCGCGAACTGGGCATCCCCGAGGGCAAGACGGCCCTTCTCTACGCGCCCACCCACCGCGACCACCACACCGGCTTCGAGACGGGCCTGGACCTCCGGGCCCTGTGCGAGGAGATCGGCGAGGACTTCGTCGTCCTGCTGCGCGCCCACTACTTCTACGACCAGGGCGCCGCGAAGAACACCGGACGGGTCATCGACGTCACCGCGCACCGCTCGTCCGAGGACGTGTGCCTGGCCGCCGACGCGCTGATCACCGACTACTCGTCGATCATGTTCGACTACGCCAACCTGGACCGCCCGGTCGTCGTCTACGCGGACGACTGGGACGTCTACCGGGAGCTGAGAGGCGTCTACTTCGACGTGCTGGAGCATCCGCCGGGCCCGGTGGCACGCACCCCCGGCGAGCTGGCCCGGGTCTTCCACGACGGCTCCTGGGCGGGCCCGGAGTCCACCGAGGCCAGGGCCGCCTTCCGGGAGCGCTTCTGCCAGTTCGACGACGGTCACGCCGCCGAGCGCGTCGTGCGCCGGGTGCTGCTGGGCGAGCCGCCCGAGTCGATCCCGCCCGTGATCCCGCTCGCGGAGCGTGTCCCGGCCCCCGCCGCTTCCACCCTCGTAAGGAGCTGAGCTCAGCAGTGCCCCGCTTCAGCATCATCGTCCCCGTCTTCAAGGTGCAGGGCTTTCTGCACGAGTGCATCGACTCGGTGCTCGGACAGTCGTACCCCGACTTCGAGCTGATCGCCGTCGACGACCGCTCGCCCGACAGCTGCGGCGCGATCCTCGACGAGTACGCGGCGCGCGACGAGCGGGTCCGGGTGCTGCACCTGCCCGAGAACGTCGGCCTCGGCCGCGCCCGCAACGCGGGCCTGGAGCAGGCGCGCGGCGACTACGTCCTCTTCCTCGACAGCGACGACTTCTACACCCCCGGCCTGCTGGCCGCCGTCGCCGACCGGCTCAAGGGCGCCGAGGACCCGGACATCCTGGTCTTCGACCACGTCCGTACCCACTGGTGGGGCCGGGGCGGTCCCAGCGACGCCTCCACCCTGCTGGCCGCCGCGGGGCAGGACGTCTTCAGCCTCCGCGAGAGCCCGCAGTACGCCCATCTGTTCCTGGTCGCGTGGAACAAGGCGTACCGGCGCGCCTTCTTCCAGGAGCACGGCCTGCAATACAGGCCCGGCCTGTACGAGGACGCGCCGGTCACCTACCGGTCGATGGTGCTGGCGGAGCGCATCGCCTGTCTGAACCGCATCGGCGTCGAGTACCGGCAGCGACGGCAGGGCGCGATCACCAAGACCCCGGGACGCCGGCACTTCGACATCTTTCCGCAGTACGAGGGCCTGTTCGCCTTCCTGGAGGAGCACGACGACCTCGCCTGGGCCCGGCCGCTGCTCTTCGAGCGGGCCCTGGACCACATGCTGTACGTCATCGCCCGCGAGGACCGCGTGACCCCCGCGGACCGCCCCGCCTTCCACCGCGAGATGCGCGCCTTCCACGACCGGCACTGCCCCGAGGGCTTCACCCCGCCACAGGGCCCGCGCGGCACCGAGATGCGGCTGCTGGCCTCGTCGCCCTACGTCTCCTACGCGGCACTGCGCGCGGGGCGCGGTCTGCGCAGGCTGGCCGGGGCGGGCAAGCGCCGCACGGTGGACCGGGCCTCGGAGGCGGCCCGGCGCGCGATGTACGGCGTCCGGTCGAAGCTCCCGCTCGACCCGCACCTCGCCGTCTACTCGGCGTCCCACCACGCGGGCGTGCACGGCGACCCGGCCGCGATCCACGCCCGGGCCCGTGAACTCGCGCCGCACATCAGGGGCGTGTGGGTGGTGCGGGAGGACGCGGTGGACTCGCTGCCGCCCGGCACCGACTACGTGACACCGGGTTCGCGGGACCACCACGCGGTGGCGGCGCGGGCCACGTACTGGGTGAACAACGTCAACTGGTCCGGTTCCCTGCCCAAGCGCCCCGGCAGCGTCCACCTCCAGACCCACCAGGGCACCCCGCTCAAGTACATGGGCGCCGACCTGCTGGACAAGCCCGGCGCCCGGCACGGCTTCAGCGTGCCGAAGATGCTGCACCGCGCCGACCGCTGGGACCTGAGCCTGGTCGCCAACCGGCACTCCGAGCTGGTGTGGGACCGGGCGTACCCCTGCCACTTCACCTCGCTGCGGACGGGCAGCCCGCGCAACGACGTGCTGGTCGACGCCCCCGCGGACCGCGCCGCGGCCGTCCGCCGGCGGCTCGGGATCCCCGCCGGGAACACGGTCGTGCTGTACGCGCCGACCCGTCGCGAGTACCGCAGGGGCGGGCACGTCGACCGGATCGACCTGGCCCGGTTCGCGGCCGATCTCGGCGCCGGCCACACCCTCGTCGTACGGCTGCATCCCTCCCTCGCCACCGGCACGGCGCGCGGCCTCGGCCTCGCCGATCTGCACGCGCGGGGGGTGCTGGTCGACGCGACGGACGAGCCGCACGTCGAGGACGTGATGCTCGCCTCCGACGTGCTGGTCACCGACTACTCGGCCCTGATGTTCGACTACGCCAACCTGGACCGGCCGATCGTGGTCCACGCCGACGACTGGGCGGCGTACGCGGCCAGCCGGGGCGCCTACTTCGACATCACCGCCGAGGCGCCGGGCCATGTGTCGCGCTCCTACCGGGAGCTGGCGTGGCTGTTCGCCTCGGGGACGTGGCAGGACGAGGAGTCGGCGGGCCTGCGGGCCGCCTTCCGCGCGCGGTTCTGCGAGTTCGACGACGGGCGGGCCGCCGAGCGGGTCGTCAGGACGGTGCTGCTGGGCGAGCAGCCGCCCGAGCCGCGGACGGCGCCGGCTCTTCCCGCGCCCGCCACCGAGCGGGCACCCTCGATGAACTGACGGGGCGTCACGGGAACATGTGTGAGGCGGGGGGGGGGGGGGCCCCCCGGGGCCGCCCCCCCACCCCGACCACCCGAATAAATCCAGTAAAAGTGGGGCCCCAGAGG
>NZ_JBITHF010000004.1:0-36291 GCF_044457745.1 Streptomyces sp. NPDC050534 | reverse complement strand
CCCCGGCCGGGGCGTCTCTCGGGGGGGGGCTCGCCCCCCGCGCGGGGGGGGGGGGGGGGGCCCGCGGCGGGGGGGGCGGGCCCGCCCCCCCCCCCCCCCCCCCCCCCCCCCTCACACATGTCCGACGACTTCTACTCGATGACGATGTCGACCTCGATGTTGCCGCGGGTCGCGTTGGAGTAGGGGCAGACCTGGTGGGCGGTCTCGACCAGCTTGCGGCCGGTCGCCTCGTCCACGGTGTCGGGCAGCTCGATGCGGAGGACGACCTTGAGCCCGAAGCCCTCACCCTGCTTGCCGATGCCGACCTCGGCGGTCACCGCGGCATCGCTGACATCGACCTTCGCCTGACGGCCGACGAGACCGAGGGCGCTGCCGAAGCAGGCGGCGTAGCCGGCGGCGAACAGCTGCTCCGGGTTCGTGCCCTCCCCGTTGCCGCCCAGCTCCACCGGCGGGGCCAGCTTGACGTCGACCTTGCCGTCGTTGGTGAAGGCCCGGCCGTCCCGGCCGTGGGTGGCGGTGGCGACAGCGGTGTAGAGCGCGTCCATGGAAACCATCCCTCTCGAAGTCACGTTCCGGCGGCTCTTCCGCGGCCGCCTCACGACAAGAAGTAGAGCACACAATTCAATTGCGCACAACTAAATGGCTCGCAGGGGCTACCCTGGACCCATGTCCACCACGCCCGACGCCCCGGCCACCGACTGGCTCCGGCTCGACCAGCAGATCTGCTTCTCCCTGAACGCCGCCTCCCGCGCCTTCGGCGGCGTCTACCGCGTGCTCCTCAAGGACCTCGGGATCACCTATCCGCAGTACCTGGTGATGCTGGTGCTGTGGGAGCACGGCGATCTGCCGGTCAAGAAGCTGGGCGAGCATCTGCGGCTCGACTCCGGCACCCTCTCCCCGCTGCTCAAGCGGCTGGAGACGGCCGGCCTGGTCCGGCGCGAGCGCAGCACCCGCGACGAGCGCTCGGTGGAGGTGCGGCTGACCGCCGAAGGCGCCGCCATGCGTGAGCGGGCGGAGCAGGTGCCGCGCCGCATCGCCGCGGCGACGGGCATCGACGTCGACGAGATCCGTCAGCTGCGGACCCGGCTCGACGAGCTCACCAGCGCGCTGGACGCTGCTGCCGCGTCGTCGGAGCCGGCGTAGCGGACCCGGCCCCGGACCCGGCCGTGCCGTGCGCCGCCTGCGGGGCGGCCGCCGCCTGCGCCGGGCGGCGGACGTAGAGGCAGAAGGCCACGCGCCCGCTGACGTACTTGCCCCGGGCGGTGAACTGCTCCTCCACGACCGCGAGTTTGACGCGGTCGGTCGGGTTGCCCGGGCGCCTGCCCGAGTTCAGCATCTTGGAGTCGGCGACGACCCAGAGGCGCTTCAGACCGGCCAGTTTGCGCCGCAGTTCCTCCGGAGTGGTCTCCAGGCCGCTCAGCGTCCCCGACCGCGGCCCGGACTCCGTCAGCGCGATGTCGCGGGCCTCCCGGAACCCCTTCGGATACGTCAGCGCCGTCAGCCGCCAGCTCGACGGCAGGTACAGGACGGGATCGCCGGGGCGGATGTCGCGGGCGGCGACGGCGGCCACGGCCGCGAGGTTCTCGGGACGGTGGGCCGGGGAGCGGTCCTGCCGGTACAGCGGGAGGCACTGGACGAACGCGGCGGTGACGGCCAGAACGCCGGTGAGGGTGCCGAGGCGGCCGTAGCGCAGCCGGAGGCCGTTCGGCTGCAGGCGCGCCAGGAGGACGAACACGCGGTCGGTGCCCGCGGCCGCCAGGAGCGGCGCGCCCGCCAGCGCGTAGAGCACGTAGCGCTCGTGGAACAGCGGCCGGTACTGCGACACGGAGATCAGGATCGCGGGCGGCAGCACGAGCAAGGGCAGCGCGACCACCGCCGTGCGCCGTGCCGTGACCCCGACCGCCACCAGCGCGACGCTGACCCAGAACACCGCGTCCGTCGGTCCGGCGGCGAAGTCCCGCACCAGCTGTTCCACCTTGGCCCCGTCCGGCGCCACCAGCCACGACACCTGGCCCGACTGCCGCTGCGACACCCACACCAGCGGCAGGACGACGACGCCCGCGAGCCCGGCCGCGCGCAGCCAGCCGCGCCACACCGCCCGCGGCACCCGCGCCAGCGCCAGGGTCGCCGCGTGCGCGCACAGCGCGAGCACGACCAGCTCGTGCAGCAGCGAGGTCAGTGCCAGGAGTCCGCCGTACCGCCACCACCAGCCCGGGCGTGGCCGTCCCTGCACCACCGGCACCAGCAGCAGGGTCGCCCCCGCGACCCCTGCGGAGACGATGGCGTACGACCGCCCCTCCTGCGCGTAGTGGCCGGTCAGCGGCGTGATCGCGTAGATCAGGCCGGCCCACAGGCCGACCCGCGGCCGGGCCAGCCGTACGCCCAGCGCCGCGACCAGGCCGGCCGTGGCGGCGGCCCCGAACACGGACGGCAGGCGCAGGACGACCTCGCCGGGATGGACGGCGAGCACGACGTGTATGGCGAGGTAGTACAGGCCGTGCACGGCGTCCATCCCGTGCAGCAGCTGCCAGATCTGCGGCACCGAGCGGCGCCCGACCAGGAAGGTGACGCCCTCGTCGCCCCACATGCCGCCGCGGTCGAGACCCCACAGCCCGATCGCGAGCATGACGGCCGTGGGAACCGCCACGGCCACGACCTCCGTACGCATCCGCCGACGGTTCGCCCGCCCCGCTACCTCGATCAGCACACGGCTGATTTTGGGCGGTAGCCGGGCGCTTACCGGGGATTGACGGTGTTTCAGCCTATGCACGCCATTCGCCCGGCTTACGATCCGGCGTGATGAATGCAGTGACGACCACCGTGACGACCACCGTCCGGAAACACCGCCTCCTCACTCTCGGCGCCACCTGGCTCACCACCCGGGCCCTGATGCTGTGGCTGCTCGCACACAGTGCCGGACCCCTGCTGGGCCGGGGTTCGGTCGCCCGCGAGGTGTCGCGTCTCTACCACCACTGGTACGGCGTCCTCGCGCACGGCGCCTTCCCCGCGCACGACCCCCTGTGGCAGTACCCGCCGGGCGCGGGCCCGGTGCTGCTGTCGCCGGCGCTGCTGCCGGGCCTGACGTACTTCCAGGCGTTCGTGGCCCTCACCCTCGCCGCCGACGCGGCGATCACGCTGGCGCTGGCCCGGGCCGGCACCCGCCCCGGCCGCAGGCTGCTCGGGGCCGCGCTGTGGATCGGCGGCCTCCCGCTCCTGCTGCACATGCCGCTCGCCCGCTACGACGTGCAGGTCACGGCGTTCGCCGTCATCTCCCTGCTGGCACTGCCCCGCTCCACGCGCGCGTACGGGGCGTTCGCGGCGCTCGGTGCGCTGGTGAAGGTGTGGCCGGCGCTGGTGCTGCTGGGTGCGCCGAGAGGGCGTACGACGCGCTCCGCGTGGACCTGGGCCGCCGTCACGGGTGCCGCCTCGCTCACGCTGCTCGCGGCCCTGTTCGCCAACCCGCTGGCGTTCCTCAAGCAGCAGGGCGGGCGGGGCGTGCAGATCGAGTCCCTCGGCGGCACGGCGCTCGCCCTCGCGACGCACGCCGGGTGGCCGGGGCAGGTCCGCTACCAGTACGGCTCGCTGGAGTTCACCGGCCCGCACGTCCGGACCGTCGCGCACCTGATGCTCGCGCTCACGGCGGTCGCCTTCGCGATGCTGCTCCTGTGGCGGCTGCGGGCCCGGCACTGGACGCCCGCGACGCCGTACGACGCCGCGCTGAGCGCCGTGCTCCTGTTCACCGTCACCAGCCGGGTGATCAGCCCGCAGTACATGATCTGGCTGCTGGGCGCGGCAGCCGTGTGCCTGACCTCGCGGCACACCGTGCAGCGCCCGGCGGCCGCCCTGATCGTCGTCGCCACCGCGATCAGCGCCGTCGCCTATCCGGCCCTGTACTCCGAGGTCAGGGAGTGCACCTGGACGGGCTGCGCCCTGATGCTGGGCCGCAACGGCCTGCTGACCGCGGCCGCCGTCCTGTCCTTCACCCGTCTGTGGCGCTCCACCGCCACTGAGCCCCCGGCCCGTCCGCGGCCCCGTCGCGTGCCCTCGGACGCACAGGAGGTCACCGCCGCCGTGCACGCGTGACTCCCCCGCCTGCTTCACTGATACGGGCTTCGGGGAGACGACAGGCCAACTGACGAGGGGACGGCCGCACATGACCTGGCTGATCACCGGCGGCGCCGGCTACATCGGGGCGCACGTCGTCCGCGCGATGACCGAGGCGGGCGAGCGGGCCGTGGTGTACGACGACCTGTCGACGGGCATCGCCGAACGCGTACCGGACGAGGTGCCGCTGGTCCTCGGGTCGACCCTGGACGGCGAGCGGATCGCCCGCGTCCTCGCCGACCACGAGGTCACCGGAGTCGTGCACCTGGCGGCGAAGAAGCAGGTGGGCGAGTCCGTGGACCTCCCCCTGCACTACTACCGGGAGAACGTCGAGGGTCTGCGCGTGCTCCTGGAGGCCGTGACGACGGCCGGCGTCCCGTCCTTCGTCTTCTCCTCGTCCGCGGCCGTGTACGGCATGCCCGACGTGGACCTGGTGACGGAGGAGACGCCGTGCGCGCCGATGTCGCCGTACGGGGAGACCAAGCTGGCCGGCGAGTGGCTGGTGCGCGCGACCGGCCGGGCGACGGGCCTCGCCACGGCCTCGCTGCGCTACTTCAACGTGGCGGGCGCGGCGACCCGCGAACTCGCGGACGTCGGGGTCTTCAACCTCATCCCCATGGTCTTCGAGAAGCTCACCGAGAACGCGCCCCCGCGCATCTTCGGCGACGACTACCCGACGCCCGACGGCACCTGCGTGCGCGACTACATCCACGTGGTCGACCTGGCCGAGGCCCACGTCGCCGCCGCCCGCGCCCTGCGCTCCTCCCCCGGCCGCGACCTCACCCTCAACATCGGCCGCGGGGAAGGCGTCTCCGTCCGCGAGATGATCGACCGCATCAACGCCCTCACCGGCCACGACCGCGCCCCGACGGTCGCGTCCCGCCGCCCCGGCGACCCCGCCCGCGTCGTGGCCTCCGCCGACCGCGCCGCCACGGAACTCACCTGGAAGGCGAAACACGACGTCCAGGACATGATCACGTCGGCCTGGGAGGGCTGGGTCCGACTGCATCCGGAGGCGGCGCGGGGCTGAGCGGCCAGTGGGCCTCGGGCCCAGTGCGGGTCAGAGCGCCTTGACGGCCGCCGCCGTGGCGCGCGCCAGCGACGCCAGGTACCCCTTCGGCAGCTTCGGGCTGCGGATCACCACCGAGCGCCAGTACAGGGGACCGGAGATCAGGTCGAGGGCCAGCTCGTCGTCGAACCCCTCCCGGATCTCGCCCCGCTGCTCCGCGGCCACCAGGATCTTGCTGGCCACCCCCTCCTGCCCCTCCCGCAGGGTCTTCTGCATGGCCTCGGCGATCTCGGGGTTGCGGGCCGCCTCGGCCTGGAGGTCCGGGATGATCTGCGAGGCCACGGGGTGCCGCAGGGCCCGCGAGGTGACCTCGTACAGCAGCCGCAGGTCGCCCTCCAGGCTGCCCGTGTCCGGCACGGGCAGGCCCATCACCGCCAGCGCCGAGACGACGTCGAGCACCAGATGCAGCTTGGAACGCCACCGCCGGTACACCGCGGTCTTGCCGACACCCGCGCGCCGCGCGATCCCCTCGATGGACATCCGCGCATAACCGACGGCCGCCAGCTCCTCGAAGACGGCGCCCCGGATGGCCTCCGTCACGTCCTCACGGAGTACGGCCGCACCGGCGGGGGTGCGGCGGCGCGGACGCGTCTGGGGCTCGTCGGCGTTCGTCGTCATGCGACCAGCATAGGGGCGTTACGACGAAACGGTTGCGTTCCGACGTCGATTGGGCCTACGCTCACGTTGCGACGATACGGTCCCGTCCCGACGTAAAAGAACGTCAACAGAAGCGTAAAGAAACTCCGAGCGAAAGCAGCGGATGTGAGCCAGGTCCTCCACACACCGCCCGCGTCGCCGGCCCCGGCCGACGACGATCTCGCGGCGCTGGCCGCCCGTCATGGCCTCTCGGTCAGCGGCGCCCGCCCCTCCCTGCCCGAGTACGTCCGGCAGCTGTGGGAACGACGCCACTTCATCACCGCCTTCGCCACCGCCAAGCTCACCTCGCAGTACAGCCAGGCGAAGCTCGGCCAGGTCTGGCAGGTCATGACCCCGCTGCTGAACGCGGCGGTGTACTACTTCATCTTCGGTGTCCTGCTGCACACCAAGAAGGGCGTGCCGGACTACATCCCGTTCCTGGTGACGGGCGTGTTCATCTGGACGTTCACCCAGAGCTCGATCCTCGCCGGGACGCGCGCGATCTCCGGCAACCTCGGCCTCGTCCGCGCCCTGCACTTCCCCAGGGCCGCCCTGCCGATCTCCTTCTGCCTCCAGCAGCTGCAGCAGCTGCTGTTCTCCATGGCCGCCCTGGTCGTGATCCTGCTCTGCTTCGGCGTGCCGCTCGCCTTCTCCTGGGTGCTGGCGTTGCCCGCCCTGGTGCTGCAGTTCACCTTCAACGCGGGCGTGGCGATGGTCATGGCCCGGATGGGCGCCAAGACCCCGGACATCGCTCAGCTCATGCCGTTCGTACTGCGCACCTGGATGTACATCTCCGGCGTGATGTGGAACATCGACAAGCTGACCGGCAAGGGCAGCGGGCTGCCGCACTGGGTGGCCCCGGTCCTCAAGGCCAACCCGGCCGCCGTCTACATCGACCTGATGCGCTACGCCCTGATCGACAGCTTCCACGCACACCAGCTGCCGCCGCACGTGTGGGCGCTCGCGATCGGCTGGGCGCTGCTCGCCGGCGTCGGCGGCTTCATCTACTTCTGGAAGGCTGAGGAGACGTACGGCCGTGGCTGATCACGCGAACGACACCCGCATCCCCACCGTCGTCGTCGACGGCGTCGACATCGTCTACCGGGTCAACGGCACCGGCGCCGGACGCGGCTCCGCCACCGCCGCGCTCAACCGCATGCTGCGCCGCAAGCACGCCGAGCAGGCGGCGGGCGTGCGCACGGTGCACGCCGTCAAGAACGTCTCCTTCGTCTCCTACAAGGGCGAGGCGATCGGCCTGATCGGCACCAACGGCTCCGGCAAGTCGACCCTGCTCAAGGCGGTCGCGGGCCTGCTGCCGGTGGAGAACGGCCATATCTACACCGACGGCCAGCCCTCGCTGCTCGGCGTCAACGCGGCCCTGATGGGCGACCTGACCGGCGAGCGCAACGTCTTCCTCGGCGGCCTCGCGATGGGCATGTCCCGCGAGGAGATCAGGACCCGCTACCAGGACATCGTCGACTTCTCCGGGATCAACGAGAAGGGCGACTTCATCACCCTCCCCATGCGGACCTACTCCTCCGGCATGGGTGCCCGGCTGCGCTTCTCCATCGCCGCCGCCAAGGACCACGACGTGCTCCTCATCGACGAGGCCCTCGCCACCGGCGACCGGTCCTTCCAGAAGCGTTCCGAGCAGCGCATCCGCGCCCTGCGCGAGCAGGCGGGCACGGTCTTCCTCGTCAGCCACAACAACAAGTCGATCCGCGACACCTGCGAGCGGGTCCTGTGGCTGGAGCGCGGCGAACTGCGCATGGACGGCCCGACCGAGGACGTCATGAAGGAGTACGAGGCGTTCACGGGCGACAAGAGCGACAAGCCCAAGCCCCGGCCGAAGGTGGTCATGCCGAAGGTGCCGCAGCCCAGCTGAGCACCCGCACACGAAGGGGGCGCCCCGAGCCGGACGGCTCGGGGCGCCCCCTTCGTCGCAGGACCTACGAGTGCGTGCGCAGCAGCGTCCGCATCGTGCGCATCGCCACCGACAGGTTGGCGAGGTCGAACGTCTCCGAGCCCTGGATCTCGTCCAGGGTCGTGCGCGCCCGGCCCAGGATCGCGGCGTTCTTCTCCTCCCACGTCTTGAAGCGCTGCTCGGGGGTCGAGGCGCCGTTGCCGACGGCCAGGACGTCCGCCGTGAGCGCCGCGTGGGCCGCGTACAGGTCCTCGCGGATGGAGGCGCGGGCCATGGACTGCCAGCGGTCTGCGCGGGGCAGCTCGATGATGCGGTCCATCAGCTGCGTGATGTGCAGCCGGTCGGCGAGGTCGTAGTACACCTCGGCGACGTCCAGCGGCTCCTTGCCCATGCGGTCCGCGATCAAGACGATGTCGAGCGCCGGGAAGGCGGAGGAGAACCCGGCCACGCGCGTGGCGAGTTCGTCCGGGACGCCGGCGGCGGTCAGCTCGTCGTAGATCTGCTGCCACCACTCGAGGTCCGCGCCGCGCATCAGCTTGGTCAGCTGCTGCCAGACCTGCTCGACGCGCTCGGCGAAGAAGTCGACCGTCTCGGCGAGCTGAAGCGGCTGCGGCCGGTTGTTGAGCAGCCAGCGCGTGCCGCGCTCGACCAGCCGGCGCGAGTGCAGCCGGATGCGGGTCTGGACGTCCGCCTCGACCTGGTTGTCGAGGGCCTCCACCGCGTCCCACACCGGGGACGAGCAGAAGATCGTGCGGGCCGCGGTCTGCGCCCTGACGATCTCCTCCAGCGAGGCGCCGGTCTCCTCGCGCATCCGGTGCAGATACGTCGTACCACCGGTGTTGACCGTGTCGTTGACCAGGACGGTCGTGGTGATCTCACGGTGCAGCGGGTGGCCGTCGATCCGGTCCCCGAACTCGCTGCGCAGCGCGGTCGGGAAGTACGCGTGCAGCAGCGTGCGCAGGTACGGGTCGTCCGGCAGCGAGGTCTGGAGCAGCTCGTCGGCGACCGTGATCTTCGTGTACGCCAGCAGGACGGCCGTCTCCGGGCCGGTCAGGCCCTGGCTCTGGCTGAGCCGCTCGCGGATCTGCCGGTCCGTGGGCAGGAACTCCAGCGCCCGGTCCAGATGGCCCTCGCGCACCAGGTGGCGCATGAAGCGCTGCTGGGCGTGGAGCATGTCCTTGGACTGGGCCAGCGCGTTGGCGATCGCCGTGTTCTGCGCGTAGTTGTTGCGCAGCACCAGGCTGCCGACCTCGTCGGTCATCTCGGCGAGCAGCTTGTTGCGCTGCTTGACGGTCATGTCGCCGTCCGTGACCAGGCCGTTGAGCAGGATCTTGATGTTCACCTCGTGGTCGGAGGTGTCCACGCCCGCGCTGTTGTCGATCGCGTCCGTGTTGATCTTGCCGCCCTGGCGCGTGAACTCGATCCGGCCGAGCTGGGTCAGGCCCAGGTTGCCGCCCTCGCCGACGACCCTGACGCGCAGGTCGGCGCCGTCCACGCGGATCGGGTCGTTGGCCTTGTCGCCGACGTCCGCGTGCGTCTCGGTGGAGGCCTTCACGTACGTGCCGATGCCGCCGTTCCACAGCAGGTCGACCGGCGCCAGGAGGATGGCCTTCATCAGGTCGGCCGGCGTCATCTTGGAGACCTTGCCCTCGATCCCGAGGGCCTCGCGGATGTGCGCGTTGACCGGGATGGCCTTGGCGCTGCGCGGGAAGACGCCGCCGCCCGCGGAGATCAGGTCCGTGTCGTAGTCGGCCCAGCTCGAGCGCGGCAGCTCGAAGATGCGGCGCCGCTCGGCGTAGCCGGTGGCCGCGTCCGGGTTCGGGTCGATGAAGATGTGCCGGTGGTCGAAGGCGGCCACCAGGCGGATGTGCTCGCTCAGCAGCATGCCGTTGCCGAACACGTCACCGGACATGTCGCCGATGCCGACGACCGTGAAGTCCTCGCTCTGGGTGTCGACGCCCAGCTCCCGGAAGTGCCGCTTGACGGACTCCCAGGCGCCGCGGGCGGTGATGCCCATGCCCTTGTGGTCGTAGCCCGCGGAGCCGCCGGAGGCGAAGGCGTCGCCGAGCCAGAAGTTGTACGTCTCCGCGACGCCGTTGGCGATGTCGGAGAAGGTCGCGGTGCCCTTGTCGGCGGCGACCACGAGGTAGGTGTCGTCCTCGTCGTGCCGGACCACGTCCTGCGGCGGCACGACCTCGCCGGCCACCATGTTGTCGGTGATGTCGAGCAGCGCCGAGATGAACGTCTTGTAGCTGGCGACGCCCTCGGCCAGCCACGCGTCCCGGTCCACGCCCGGGTCCGGCAGCTGCTTGGCGACGAAGCCGCCCTTGGCGCCCACCGGCACGATGACGGTGTTCTTCACCATCTGCGCCTTGACCAGGCCGAGGATCTCGGTGCGGAAGTCCTCACGCCGGTCGGACCAGCGCAGACCGCCGCGCGCGACCTTGCCGAAGCGCAGGTGCACACCCTCCACGCGCGGCGAGTACACCCAGATCTCGTACGCCGGGCGGGGCGCCGGCAGGTCCGGGATCGCCTGCGGGTCGAACTTCATGGAGACGTACTCGTGCGGCTTGCCGCCCGCCGCCTCCTGGAAGAAGTTCGTGCGCAGCGTCGCCTTGATGACGGTCAGGAAGGACCGCAGGATCCGGTCCTCGTCGAGCGAGGCGACCTGGTCGAGGGCCGCGTCGACCTCTTCGAGCAGGGCGTCGACGATCTCGTGGCCCGCGCGCTGGCGGTCCGGCGACATCCGCGCCTCGAACAGGGAGACCAGCAGCCGGGTGGTGTGGACGTTGTTGCGGAGGGTGTCCTCCATGTAGTCCTGCGAGAAGGTGGAGCCCGCCTGCCGCAGGTACTTCGCGTACGCGCGCAGCACCATCGCCTGGCGCCAGTTCAGGCCGGCGCTGAGCACGAGAGCATTGAAGCCGTCGTTCTCCGCCTTGCCGGTCCAGGTCGCGGCGAAGGCCTCCTGGACGCGCTCGCGGGCGTCGTCGCCGCCGTAGTCACCGCTGCCGTTCTGCGCCTTGGGCATGCGCAGGCCGAAGTCGTAGATCCAGGCGGTGGTGCGGTCCGCACACCGCAGTTCGTACGGCCGCTCGTCCGTCACCTCGACGCCGAGCCGGCTGAGGGCCGGCAGCACCGCGGACAACGAGACGGCCTCACCCTTGCGGTAGATCTTGAACCGGCGCTCCTCGGGGGCGGCGCCCACGGGCTCGTACAGGCTGAGGGCGAAGTCCTTGCCGCTGGCGGACTGGGCCTCGTCGAGCTCCTCGAGGTGGACCAGGTCGGCGACCGCGGCGCGCGGCGTGTGGTCGGCCTTGTAGCCCTCGGCGAAGGCACTGCCGTACTTACGCAGCAGTTCGGCGGCCTTCTCCTCACCGCACTCGGCGTTCAGCGCCTCGGCGAAACCGTCGGCCCAGGAGCGCGCGGCCTCCACCAGGCGCGCCTCGATGCGCTCCTTGTCGGCGTCGGACAGCTGCGGCAGCTCGGTGCCCTGCGGGACGCGGACCACGAAGTGCAGCCGGGAGAGGATCGACTCGGTGTTCCAGGCCGTGAAGTCGACGCTGATACCGCCGAGTTCCTCCTTGAGGATGTCGATGATCCGCAGCCGGACGCCGGTGGTGTAGCGGTCGCGCGGGAGGTAGACCAGCGCGGAGTAGTAGCGCCCGTACTCGTCCTGGCGCAGGTAGAGCCTGAGCCGCCTGCGCTCCTGGAGGTACAGCACGGAGGTGGCGATGGACTCGAGCTCGGCTGCCGGGGTCTGGAAGAGCTCGTCGCGCGGGTACGTCTCCAGGATCTGCAGCAGGTCGCGCCCGTCGTGGCTGTTGGGCGAGAAGCCGGCGCGCTCCAGCACCTCGTCGACCTTGCGGCGGATGACCGGAACCCGGCGCACCGACTCGGTGTAGGCGGCGGAGGAGAACAGACCGAGGAAGCGACGCTCGCCGACGACGTTGCCGTCCGCGTCGAACTTCTTGACGCCGATGTAGTCCAGGTACGACGGCCGGTGCACGGTCGCGCGGCTGTTGGCCTTGGTCAGGACGAGGAGCTTGTGCTCACGGGCCTTGGCGCGGGCGTCGGCGGACAACCGCTCGAAGGACGGGCTGACCGGGTGGCCCTCGTCCTCGGAGTGCTGCGGGTCGGAGCGCAGGATGCCGAGGCCGGTGCCGGGCACGGCGGCCAGCGTGTCGTCGTCGCGCAGCTGGTACTCGCGGTAGCCGAGGAAGGTGAAGTGGTCGGCGGCCAGCCAGCGCAGCAGCTCACGGGCCTCGTCGATCTCCTGGTCGCGCAGATCGGTGGCCACGGGCTCCGCGGGCAGCTCGTCGGCCATCCGCAGCGCCGCGTCCCGCATCTTGTCCCAGTCCTCGACGGTCTCCCGGACGTCGGACAGGACGCGCAGCAGATCGGCGGTGATCTGCTTGAGGTCGCCGCGGTCGGTCTCGCGGTCGATCTCGACGTGGATCCAGGACTCGACGTGCGCGTCGTGCGGCAGGTCGCCGCCCGGGTTCCCGGTGAGCACCTCGATGAGCTGGCCGGTGACGTCCCGGCGGACCACGATCTGCGGGTGGATGACGACGTGGATGCCGCGTCCCTGCCGCGTCAGCTCATTGGTGACGGAGTCGACCAGGAACGGCATGTCGTCGGTGACGACCTCGACGACGGAGTGGCTGCACGTCCACCCGTTCTCCTCCACCGTGGGCGTGTGGACCCGTACGTTGGCCGTGCCCTGGGGGCGGTTCTCGGCCAGCCGGTAGTGCGAGAGTGCGGCTCCGAAGACGTCGACCGGGTCGCGGTCGGAGAGGTCCTCCGGGGCGGTGTGCAGGTAGTAGCGCTGGAGGAACGCGAGCACGGTGTCCCGGTCGGGGGTGCCCTCTTCCTTCGTCCCAGTCGGTAGGTGCCCCCCGACCGGGCTGTTCTCAGCTACCCGGGCGGCCCTTTCGAGCAGCTCGGCCTTGGCTTCGTCCAGCTTGGTCTGCATTGTCCTCTGGCTCCTGTCGCGCGCCGTTGCGTGACGTAGAAGGAAGTACGGCCTCTTCCCCTGCGGCTCGACGCCTCGGCCCGGGTTCTCCGGTCTGCTCCGACGCTATGCCGCAAGGTGGGATGAGCGGGGGGTTATCGGCCATTCTCGACACGACCGCGGAGTGTGATGCCGATCTCTGCGGCATCCGCCTCCGGGGGGTGTCCGGCGCCCTGGGGGCCCCTTCGACCCCGTCCCGCCCGCGAGGACCAGCGACTGCCGCCCGGTCACGGAGGTGGTCCGTGCTCACCGGGCGCGGGGCGGGGGCAGCACTGCCCCCGCGAGATATCGCGCTGATCACGCCACAAGGCTATCGCTCACCACGGGGGGCCCGTCATGAGCCGTATGTGTACAAAACCGGGGGTCGAACTTTGACACTCTGCACAGGGGCACGGACCCCACTGTCGTGCGGGTCGTCCGATCCAGCCCTTCATCTGCTCCCCCTTGCACGAAAACGACCGGACCTCTTGGCAAGGCCACCCCCAGGAGGCACGTTGACCATGACAGCGCACGCCCGCCCGAGGGGAGCGGCCCGACATGACAGCGAAAATCCTCATCGTCACCGGCGACGCAGCGGAGTCGCTCGAGGTCCTGTACCCCTACCAGCGTCTCCAGGAGGAGGGGTACGAGGTCCATATCGCGGCCCCCTCCCGCAAGAAGCTCCAGTTCGTGGTCCACGACTTCGAACCCGGCTTCGACACCTACACCGAGAAGCCCGGCTACACCTGGCCCGCCGACCTCGCCTTCGCCGAGGTCGATCCCGGTCAGTACGCCGCCCTCGTCATCCCCGGCGGGCGCGCCCCCGAGTACCTGCGCAACGACCCGGAACTCCGCAAGATCCTCAAGTCCTTCTTCGACGCGGACAAGCCGGTCGCCCAGATCTGCCACGGCCCCCTGCTCACCGCCGCGGTCGACAGCCTGCGCGGCCGCCGGGTCACGGCGTATCCCGCGCTGGAACCCGACATGCAGGCCGCCGGCGCCGATTTCCAGGACACCGCGGCCGTGGTCGACGGCACCCTGGTCTCGTCCCGAGCCTGGCCGGACCACCCGAGCTGGATGCGCGAGTTCCTGACGGTGCTGCGCGCCAAGGCACCGGTGACGTGATCCGTCGGCCGGGGTGAGCCATCGGCCTGCGTGAGCGATGGGCTGCGTGAGCGATGGGCTGCGGGAGCGATGGGCTGCGGGAGCGGTCGGCCTGCGTGAGCGGTTGGCTGCGGGAGCGGTCGGCCTGCGTGAGCGGTTGGCTGCGTGAGCGGTTGGCCAGCGTGGGCGGTTTGCTGGTGAAGCCGGCCGGCTGCGGTCTCCCGCCGGCGCGGCTGTTGCCGGTTACGCCGCCAGGCGCTGCGCCTCCGCCACGGCGTCCTCCAGCGTGTCCACCACCGGCGCCCCGACCACCTCCAGGCTGGCCCGGCTGTGCGAGCCCCCGGTGTAGAGCACGGCCTGCGCCCCCGCGTGCCGCGCTGCGACCGCGTCGTCCGCGGCGTCGCCTATGACCACGGTCCGGGCCGGGTCCACGCCTGCCAGCGAACCGAGGTGGCGCACCATGTGCTCCGCCTTGCTGCCGCCCGAGGGTCCCGTCCGCCCGTCGACCCGCAGGAAGTGCGGCTCTATTCCGAACCCCCGCACCAGCGGGACCAGTTCGTCGTGCACGTACATGCTGAGGATCGACTGGCTGCAGCCGGCCGACTGCCACCCGGCCAGCAGGTCCGTCGCGCCCGTGGTGAGCCCGCACATGGCCCGCTGCTCGGCGTAGTAGCGGTGGAAGGTCTCGTCCATGACCAGCCACTCGGCGTCCGTCGGCAGCCGCCCCAGGAGCCGTTCGTAGAACTTCGGCACCGGCACGCAGTACAGCGCGCGGTACTGCTCCATCGTGATCGGCTCCATGCCGAGCTCCGCGAAGGCCGCGTTCGTCGCCCCGATGATCGCGTCGTTGTCGTGGAACAGCGTGCCGTTCCAGTCCCAGACGATGTGCGCCGCCGCTGTCTTCTTCCCCATGTCGAAAAAGGTACCCGCCACCACTGACAATCAAGAGCTCCGCAGGTCAGAGGGCACTTGAGCAGAAGATGGCCGGGTGCGGACGGGGACGGCCGGGATCAGTCCCCCGGCCCCACCAGGTTGGGGATCTCCTGCGTCGCGTACCAGAGCAGCTCGTGGTCCTCGGCCCCGTCCACGACGAACTGCGCGTCGTCGTCGCCGCCGTCCGCGGCCTCCAGCGCCCCGGCCGCCGCGGTCACGTCCGCCTCCGCGTCGTCGAGGTCGACGTGCACGGCGGCCGCCTTGGCCAGCCGCACGGGCCCGGTCACCCGCACCTCGCCGAGCGCGGCCGGGTCCAGACCCCGGTCGGGGTCGGCGGCGGCCGCGCCGTCGGGCACGTCGACCGCGACCACGACCCGGCGCCGGGCCGCCCCGGGGTCCGCGGCCAGGAGCCGGAGCGAGGCGAGTGCGGCGCGGTTCAGCGCCGCGTACTCCAGCTCCTCGATGTCGTCCGAGAGGTACCACTCGCGCAGGGCGGGCGTCACGGCGTACGCGACGAGCGGCCCCGCTCCCAGCTCTCCCGTCCTGTACGCCTCGGCGAGACCGGAGAGGGTCAGGGGGACGTAGACGCGCATGGCCGCTGCTTTCGTGGTCGGTGGCTGGGCGCTCCCGCGCCGCTCGGAGGGCCTTCAGGATACGTGCGGGAGTCCCCTTTCGAGTCCCCGCCCACCGGTCCGCGAGCGTCCACCTCCGGCCTCGCGACTCACCCGGCACACCCCCGTGATCATGGGCTCGGGCACCCCCTCCGTCACCCTGATAGGTGAACATTCCGGCCGCCCCGACCCGGGCCCGCGGGTCCTTGCCGCCGCCGTCCTCCGCCCCGTACAAGATCCCCGACAGCAAGTTACCGCCCGGTATCGATCGGGCTCACAGAGCGGGGACGCGCATGCACAAGGTCATGACCAGGGCACAGCACCAGCCGGGGTCCCGCCCGGCCGGCCGCCGCGACTCCCGCCGCCCGGGCGGCACCCCACCCCGCACCCCGGGCGGCACCCCGACTCGCACCGCTCCCGGCGGCGGCCGGCCGCCACGCGCCCGGACCGACGCCCTCTCCCCCGGCACCCGGCCCGCCGACAACCGCCCGCCGGCGCTCCCGGCCGCGCGGGCGGGGACGACGACCGCCCCACTCACCGGGCCCGCGTCCCAGCCCCGCCCCACCGACCTCTTCGCCGAGCTCCTGGTCGCCGTGCTGAGCGGCCTGCGCCCGGTCCACGCGATGCTCGGGCACACCGCGGGCCGCGCCTACGACGAGCTGGCCTGGCTCGCCGAACGCAGCCCCCTGCGCGCCCGCGGCGCCCGCCCGGTCGTCCGCGACATCGGCTACTACGAGGCCCGTCCCGGCGCCGTCGAGGCGTTCGCCCGCGTCGGCGCGGGCGACCAGCTGCGGGCCATGGCCTTCCGCCTGGAACGCGGCCGGGACCTCCGCTGGCGCTGCACCGCGGTGGAGCTCGGCGGTCCCCGGCCCCCGCGCCCCACCGGCGACGACTAGGACGCCGAAGGGCCGGATCCCCCCGAGGGGACCCGGCCCTTCAAGCCGCCACGGCGCCGTGGGCGCCACTGCTCGTTCCTACGGCGACCGGTTTCCGGCGTCGACTACTTCTTGCGGCGACGCCCGCCCCGCGCCTGCTTGCGGCGCTCCGCGCGCGTGAGGCCGTCGGCCTCGGAGCGCACCGGCTCGTCGTCTCCGACGAAGTCGCCCTCGATGGTGCCGCCCTCGCCATCCACGGTCGGCGCGGAGAAGTGGAGGTTGCGGCGCTGCGGGGCGTCCAGGCCCTTCGCGCGGATCTCCGGGCGGGCGCCCGCCTGCGCCGGCACCGCGTCCTGCTTGTCCATGTCGACCGGCGCCGCGTCCTCGACGGGGACCTCCTCGACCTGCTGCTCGACCTGGACCTCCAGGTTGAACAGGTAGCCGACGGACTCCTCCTTGATGCCCTCCATCATGGCGGTGAACATGTCGAAGCCCTCGCGCTGGTACTCGACCAGCGGGTCCTTCTGCGCCATCGCGCGCAGGCCGATGCCCTCCTGGAGGTAGTCCATCTCGTAGAGGTGCTCGCGCCACTTGCGGTCGAGGACCGACAGCACGACCCGGCGCTCCAGCTCACGCATGATCTCGGAGCCGAGCTGCGCCTCGCGGCCCTCGTACTGCTCGTGGATGTCGTCCTTGATGGACTCGGAGATGTACTCGGCGGTCAGACCGGCACGGTCGCCGGCCGCCTCCTCCAGCTCCTCGACGGTCACCTTCACCGGGTAGAGCTGCCGGAAGGCACCCCACAGGCGCTCCAGGTCCCAGTCCTCCGCGAATCCCTCGGCCGTCTCGGCGGAGATGTACGCGTCGATCGTGTCGTCCATGAAGTGGACGACCTGCTCCTGCAGGTCCTCGCCCTCCAGGACGCGGCGGCGCTCGCCGTAGATGACCTCGCGCTGGCGGTTGAGGACCTCGTCGTACTTCAGGACGTTCTTACGGGTCTCGAAGTTCTGCTGCTCGACCTGCGACTGGGCGGACGCGATCGCGCGCGTGACCATCTTGTTCTCGATCGGCACGTCGTCCGGGACGTTCGCCATCGACATCACGCGCTCGACCATCTGGGCCTTGAAGAGCCTCATCAGGTCGTCGCCGAGGGAGAGGTAGAAGCGGGACTCGCCGGGGTCGCCCTGACGGCCGGAACGACCGCGCAGCTGGTTGTCGATACGGCGCGACTCGTGCCGCTCGGTGCCCAGGACGTAGAGCCCGCCGAGGTTCTTGACCTCCTCGAACTCCGCCTTCACGGCCTGCTCGGCCCGCTTCAGGGCGGCAGGCAGAGCCTGGGCCCACTCCTCGATGTGCTCCTCGGGGTCGAGGCCGTGCTGACGCAGCTCCGCCTCGGCGAGGTCGTCCGGGTTGCCGCCGAGCTTGATGTCCGTACCACGGCCGGCCATGTTCGTGGCCACGGTCACGGCGCCCTTGCGGCCGGCCTGGGCGATGATCGGCGCCTCACGGTCGTGCTGCTTCGCGTTCAGCACCTCGTGCTGGATGCCGCGCTTGGAAAGCTGCTGCGAGAGGTACTCGGACTTCTCGACCGACGTCGTACCGACGAGGATCGGCTGGCCCTTCTCGTGCTTCTCGGCGATGTCGTCGACGACCGCCTCGAACTTGGCCACCTCGGTGCGGTAGATCAGGTCCGACTGGTCCATGCGGACCATCGGCTTGTTGGTCGGGATCGGGACGACGCCGAGCTTGTAGATCTGGTGGAACTCGGCGGCCTCGGTCATCGCCGTACCGGTCATGCCGGAGAGCTTGTCGTAGAGGCGGAAGAAGTTCTGCAGGGTGATCGTGGCAAGGGTCTGGTTCTCGTCCTTGATGTCCACCCCTTCCTTCGCCTCGATCGCCTGGTGCATGCCCTCGTTGTAGCGGCGGCCGGCGAGGATACGGCCGGTGTGCTCGTCGACGATCATGACCTCGCCGTCGATGACGACGTAGTCCTTGTCCTTCTTGAAGAGCTCCTTGGCCTTGATGGCGTTGTTCAGGTAGCCCACCAGAGGCGTGTTCACCGACTCGTAGAGGTTGTCGATGCCCAGCCAGTCCTCGACCTTGCTGACGCCGGGCTCGTGGATGGCGACCGTGCGCTTCTTCTCGTCGACGTCGTAGTCGCCGGTCTCCTCCTCGCCCTTGAGCTGGTTGCCCGCCTCGCCCCTCTTCAGGCGCAGGACCAGCTTGGCGAAGTCGCCGTACCACTTGGTGGCCTGGTCGGCCGGGCCGGAGATGATCAGCGGCGTACGGGCCTCGTCGACGAGGATGGAGTCGACCTCGTCGACGATGGCGAAGTTGTGCCCGCGCTGGACGAGTTCGTCCTGGGACCACGCCATGTTGTCGCGGAGGTAGTCGAAGCCGAACTCGTTGTTCGTGCCGTACGTGATGTCCATGGCGTACTGCTCACGGCGCTGGGCCGGCGTCATGTTGGCGAGGATGCAGCCGACTTCCAGACCCAGGAACTTGTGGACGCGGCCCATCATCTCGGAGTCACGCTCGGCCAGGTAGTCGTTGACCGTGACGATGTGGACGCCGTCTCCCGACAGCGCGTTCAGATACGCCGGCAGGGTGCCGACCAGGGTCTTGCCCTCACCGGTCTTCATCTCGGCGACATAGCCGAGGTGGAGGGCGGCGCCGCCCATCATCTGCACGTCGTAGTGGCGCTGGCCGAGGACGCGCTTGGCCGCCTCGCGCACGGTGGCGAACGCCTCGGGAAGCAGGTCGTCCAGGCTCTCGCCGTCCGCGTACCGCTGCTTGTACTCATCGGTGAGGGCCCGCAGCTCGGCGTCGGAGAGGGCGACGAAATCCTCTTCGATGGAGTTGACCTGGTCCGCGATGCGGTGCAGCTTGCGCAGGATCTTGCCTTCGCCTGCACGCATGATCTTCGAAAGGACGGACACGGGGGTTGGTCTCCTTGCCGGTCGGGCCTGGGACGGTCGGTTTCCATTGGACGTACTGAGCAACGGCCATCGTATGCGAGGACCCCACCAAGCCGGGAGCCTGCCGGGACGACGAGCGCAGGAGGCTCCTCGCACCGCTTCAAAATCTTCTTCAAAAGGGACAACGGACGGGCCCGGCGGTTGGTGCCGCACCCTGCCGCCGAATTGCGCGAATTGTGATCACCCGCTCACACACGGCCAAAAACATGGCGTCTTCATCGACCTCCGAGCAGAATCGGCCGATGGAACCCGTGACGCTCACGACCGCCCGCCTCCTTCTGCGCACGGTCGGTCCCGAGCACACCGACGCCGTGCACGCCGCCGCCCAGGACCCCGACATCCTGCGCTGGACCACGATCCCCTCTCCCTATCTCCCGGAGCACGCACGGGCCTTCACCCACCAGCTCGTCCCCGAGGGCTGGGCGACCGGCTCGATGCTCACCTTCGGCCTCTTCCTCCCCGAAGGGGAGGAACTGGTGGGCATGCTCGGCCTGACCATGCACTCCCTGAGCGTGACCGAGATCGGCTTCTGGGGCGCCAAGGAGCACCGCGGCAGGGGCTACGTCACGGAGGCCGCGGTCGCCGCGTCCCGCTGGGCCTTCACCGACCTGTCGGTCGACCGCGTGGAGTGGCGTGCGGAGGTGGGCAACAGGGCCTCGCGCGCGGTGGCGGAACGCGCCGGTTTCGTCATCGAGGGCATGCTGCGCTCCGCGATCGTCCACCAGGGCGTGCGTCGCGACTGCTGGGTGGGTTCGCTGCTGCCCTCGGACCTGGGCCTTGCGTCGACGGCTCCCTATCTGCCGGCGCCGGGCGCATAGCCGTGCTCAACACCGGCCTTCCGCTTACGTATCCGCAGGTCGTCGGCGATTGTCAGTCCCGCCTTCTATCGTGCGGACCATGACGACCCCGCGCCCCACCACCCACCTCTCGGCGGACGAAGCCCGTCGTATCGCGCTCCGCGCCCAGGGCCTCCTCGGCAGCCCCGACCGCGGGGCCGGAGTTCGCGGCGTCCTCCGCCATCTCGGCGCGGTCCAGCTGGACACGATCTCGGTCCTGGCGCGCTCCCACGAGCTCATCCCGTACGCCCGGCTCGGCGCGGTGGGCCGCAAGACCGTGGAGAGCGCCTACTGGAAGGCCCCCTCCGCCCACCCGCACGCCTTCGAGTACTGGTCGCACGCCGCGTGCATCCTCCCCGTCGAGGAGTGGCCCCACTTCGCCTTCCGCCGCCGCGCCTACCGCGGCCGCCCGCACTGGAACCACGAGCTCCCGGACGGCGCCTACGACCAGGTCGTCAAGCAGCTCCGCGCCGAAGGCCCGCTGACCGCCACCGAGTTGGGCGGCGCGAAGCGCACCAGCGAGTGGTGGGACTGGTCCGGCGCCAAGGTCGCCGTCGAGCGCGCGCTGATGTACGGCGAGGTCGTGTGCGTGGAGCGCAGGGGCTGGAAGCGGGTCTACGACCTCGCCGAGCGCGCGATCCCGCAGGATCTGCTGCACGACGAGCTGGACGACACGGAGTGCCTGCGCCGGCTGGTCCGCCTGGCGGGCCAGTCCCTGGGTGTCGGCACGCGCGCGGACATCGCCGACTACCACCGCCTCAAGGGCGAGCAGGTGGACGCGGTCGTCGCCGACTCGGGCCTGGTCCCGGTCACGGTCGAGGGCTGGGGCAAGCCGGCCTGGGCCGACCCGGCGGCCCTGGAGACCCCGCCGCGTGGCCGCCACCGCACCACGCTCCTGTCGCCCTTCGACTCCCTCGTCTGGGAAAGAGCGCGCACGGAGCGGATCTTCGGCTTCACCCACCGCCTGGAGGCCTACGTCCCCAAGCCGAAGCGGGTGTACGGCTACTTCGCGATGCCGGTCCTCGCGGGCGGCCGGCTGGTCGGCCGCGTCGACCCGGCCCGCGAAGGAAGCACTCTGGTGGCCAGGCAGGTCACGCTGGACGGCCCCAAGGCGGTGCCCGCGGTGGCCCAGGCCCTGGTGGAGGCGGCGAGCTGGGTCGACTGCACCGACGTACGCGTGGAGCGGGTGGAGGCACCCGAGCTGCGCGAGCCCCTGGCCAAGGAACTCACCCGCGCGCTCGGCTGAGCCTCACCGGATCTCGAGGATCTTCTCCCGCATCGCATACACCACCGCTTCCATCCTGGAGTGCAGCTGCAGCTTCTCCAGGATGTTGCGCACGTGGTTCTTCACGGTGTTCTCGGAGATGTACAACTCCTTGGCGATGTCCCGGTTGTTCATGCCGGTCGCGACGAGCTTGAGGACCTCCAGCTCGCGGTCGGTGAGCCGCGGGGCGGGGACCAGCCGGCGCTCGTCGGTGCGCTGGATCATCGACTTGAACTCGGTGAGCAGCTTCGACGCCATGGACGGGCTGATCTGCGACTGCCCGTCGGCCACCGCGCGAATCGCGGTGGCCACCTCGTCCGTGGAGATCTCCTTGAGCAGATATCCGGTCGCGCCCGCCTTGATCGCGTCGTAGAGGTCGGCCTCCTCGTCGCTGATCGTCAGCATGATGATCTTGGCGCTGGGGGCGACCTCCTTGATGGAGGTGCAGGCCTCGATGCCGCCCCGCTTGGGCATCCGCACGTCCATCAGGACGATGTCGGGCAGCAGGTCGGCGGCCTTGTCCACGGCCTCCGCACCGTCCCCGGCCTCCCCGACGACCTGGATGTCCTCCTCGGCCGCGAGCACGATCTCCAGACCCCGGCGGAAGAGCGCGTGGTCGTCCACGACCAGGACTCTGATCGGCTCCTTGCGTGGAGAGCCCGCTTCCGGGCCCATGCCGACGACGCCGTCGTCGGCATCCTCGTCATGCATCGGTCCGAAGCTGTCCGCCATCGTTCCTCCCCCTGAGGCTGTGGCCTGTGGTGCTGCGCCAACGCCAACCCAAGGCAACGGCCCACCGGTTGGACCGTTGCGGCCATGATTCCATGCCCGGGCGACAACGCGGTGACGGAACGGGTCGCGAAGAGGTTGCACACCGATGCCCCTGGGGGCGCACAGGCGCTCCAGGGGCACCGACCGAGTCGTCAGCCGCGCGCGTCAGCCACCCAGCGTGCCGCCCGGCGCGGGAGCATGCGCCTGGGCGACCATCGGGTCCGTGCTGAGGTGGATGACCCCGTAGTCATAGGCGTGCCGCCGGTAGACGACACTGGGCTCCTTGGTCTCGGAGTCGACGAACAGATAGAAGTCGTGGCCGACCAGTTCCATCTCGTAGAGGGCCTGGTCGAGTGTCATCGGGGCGGCTACGTGGGTCTTTTCGCGGACGACGAGGGGGCCTTCGCCCTTGACCTCGAGAGAGCCGATCTTCTTGGTGGGCACGCCGTCCGGCTCGTCGTCGTGGACCGCCTCGCCGTGACCGTTGAGCGTCGCCGCGCCGGGGACGTGGTCGGGGACCTCTGCCGCCGAGATCCTGCGCGCGCCGCGACGGGAGAACCGCTTGTCGTGCTGCTTGCGCAGCCGGGCCCCCAGCTTCTCCGCCGCCATGTCGAGTGCGGCGTACGGATCGCTGGCCGCTGCCTCCGCCCGGATCACCGGACCGCGGGAGCGGAGCGTGATCTCCACTCGGTCACACCGGTCGGCCTGTCGGGGGTTGGGCTCCTTGGACACCTCGACGTCGAGGCTGATCACCTTGCCATCGAGCTTCTGGATCTTCTCCAGGTTCAGCTTCTCGGCCACGTGCTTGCGGAACCGCTCGGGCACCTCGGTCTTGCGGCCCTTGACGACGATGTCCACGCAGAACTCCGTTCCCGGATCACTCCGCTTCGGCGGCGGAGCATCTCCCTTTTGCACCAGGCTCCGGCAACTCCGGAACCTCGGACTCGGTGACTTCCACCTCCTCCCCCGCGGACAAGATCTCCACTCCACCGCTGCGGGTGATTGTGAAAACCCGCAGCGCGGCATTCGGGTATGCGAGGGACGGCCTGCGCCTTTCTCTCACAACCGAACATATCTCGCCCGGACGGATGTCGTCACCCTCTACCGCGGCGTACCTCCGTTCAGGTGAATTGACCCTCTCATTACCTGCAACGATGCAACTTCGCAGTCAGTTCCGGTTTCTTTCGAAGGAATCCGGCGGGGCTGCGATCACAGCTGCGCAGACGACGTCACCCGCGGCGCGCGCGCCCGCTGTCAGCGGCACTGCGTGCCCTCGGCCGGTCCCTTCTTCTCTTGATCCAACGCTTCGTTCCCCCAACACTTCCCGCGCAGCTCCCGTGTACACGGCCCTAGTTGAATCTCCGTACGGAATCAGCCTTTCCTCCGGCTTCGCCGCCGCCCGCACGGCACGCGCCGCCTCCGTCAAAGACGCGCCCGTCGTCATCAGGTCGTCGACGAGCACGACCGGACCGGCGCGCAGCAGCCGCTCACCTCCGGGCGCCACGGCCAGCGCGCCCGCCAGATTCTCCAGCCGCTGCCTGGAGTTGAGACCCGACTGGTCGGCCACGGCACGCCGCTGCCGCAGCACGGCCAGCACCCTGGCGGCGGTCCCGGCCCGCCGCAGCTCACCTGCCGCCGCGAGCGCAATCCGCCGCGCCGGATCGTGTCCCCGTGCGCGCACCGCCCCGCGCGAGGACGGAACGGGAACGAGCAGCACGGGCGGCTCACCGCCCGAGGCCACCGCACCCGACGCCTGACCGAGCCCGGACCGCACAGCCCCTGCCAGGGCCGTGCCGAGCGGTCCGGCGAGGGCCAGCGCGCCGCGCTCCTTGTGTGCCAGGAGCACGGCCCGGACCTCGTCGGCGTACCGGGCGGCCGCGTGCACCACGGGCAGCCCGGGCGGCTCTGGCACCGGTCGCACCCGGCCCGGTGCGGCCCCGCTCAGAGCCGCACGGCACTCCGGGCAGAGCGCCGTGCGAGGCATCCCGCAGCCTCCGCACTCGGCCGGCAGCACCAGGTCGGTGAGGTCCTGCCACCACCCCCGCATGCCCACCACTGTGCCAATGCCCGAGTCACCCGGCCACCCCTGTGGAAAACTCCCTGTGGACAACTCGTCCCAGGCGCAAAGCGGGCCCGCGACGACTGCGCCCGGGTCCACAACGAGCGCCCGGGTCCACGACGACTCCGCCCGGGCGCACGCGACCGGCCTACACGCACGCACGTGACTGTCCTGCACAGCCGCGCACGAGGCCCCGCACAGGCGCATCCCGCACGGATCTCACCCGGGATAGACCGGCGCCAGTCCGTCCGTGACCTTCTGCCACTGCGCCCCGGTCGGCAGCCGTACGATCCCGTCCTCGGAGTACGCCACCATGGGCAGGCTGTCGGACTCGGTCGCGGTGATCTCCTTGATCCCGCTGAGAGCCGCGGGCGCCGGGCCCTCCGGCGTGGAGCCGTCCGCCTGGACGTAGCGCATGGTCTGCAGTCCGCCCTGTTCGCGACCGGCCACGACGAGCCGGCTGTCCCCGGCCCAGGACATGGCCGTGACGTTCTCCAACTCCGGTGACGCCGAGCGCAGTTCGAGCACCGAGACCGACCCTCGGGCATCCCCGGAGTCCTGCCGCCGCTCGATCCGCCCGATGAGCAGGGACGTCTTGTCGCCCTTAGCCACCACGAGCGCGATCCGCACGCCGTCGGCGGCAACCCGGACGTCCTGGATCTGGCCGTCCAGGGCCGGGATCTTCACCTCGAGCGGTTCACCCTTGCCCTGCTCCAGCAGGAGCAGCCGGGGCTTGCCGGGGTCGCGGTCGGCCACCCAGAGGTCGCCGTTCGCGTCCCAGCTGGGCGCCGTCAGCCGGTCCTTCTCCGTCTTGCCGTGGCTGACCAGCACGGGGTCCCCGAGGGAACTGCCGGACGCCAGTGACGCGACGTACAGGTTCTTGCCGTCGGCGCTCACCGCGGCCGCCGTGTCCTCTTGGCGCGAGACGGCGACGGACCGCAGTTGCCTGCTGCCCTCACCCAGAGCCCCGGGCACCGGGTCGGCCTTGGTGCTGTTGGCTGCGGGCGCCAGCCGTACGAGCCGGCTCTTGTTGTCGAGGAAGTACACGTAGCCGGGGTGCTCCGCAGAGCCGCGCGAGGCGACGTCGTCGGCCCGCTCCTCCGCGAGCGAGCACAGCTGCGTCTTGCCCGACCGCAGCTCGATCTCGTCCACCGCCGGGGTGAGCGTCTGGAGCGTGAACAGGATCTGCGCCGCCATCTCGTTGCACTTGCGCGCACCGGCCCGGGCGGCGTTCGCGTTCAGCGGCACGGTCAGCTTGTTCTGGTCGTCGGGCGTCAACGTGGTGACGCCCTTCTGCAGCTCCGTACCGGTGGGGAAACTCGTCCGCACCACGGGGTCGAGCCAGTGGGTGGGCCCGTTGAGCAGCGAGCGGACCATCTGCGTCATCGGGTCCACGCGCCGGCGCACGTACACGGGGTCCGCGACGGCCGCGGGCTGCGCCGCCGTCCCGGCCGCGGTGTCCGTGGCGAAGTAGTACTTGTTGACGGCCATGTAGTTGCGCTGGAAGTCCGACTTGCCCATGACGACGCCCTGGGGAAGCGTGTCGATGCGCCACTGCTTGGTCTTCTTGTCGCGCGTGAGGTGCACCGGCTGGTTGTACGACCCTTGCGCGGGCGCGTACGCCTGCTGCGCGTCCACCCTGGCGACCTTCGCGCCGGTCAGCGTGAACGAGAGGTCGTCGCTGTCCTCACGGCCGCCGAGGCGGTTGGGGTCGATGCCCGGCCCGTCGGCGAGGACCGTGCTGGACAGCCCCGGCTTCCACGCCTGCGAGGCCGCCTTGGTCAGATACTGGCGCGCCGTCGAATAGCTCGGGTCGTCACTGGTCAGCGCCTCGAGGAAACCCGAAACGATGTCCGAGGGCTGGGCGTTGTCCGGGGGCGGCATGGCGAAGACGCGTACCTGGGTGTCCTGGCGCGGTGTGGAGTCGACACCGCTCACGTCTCCGCTGTCGGGCATCGAGGCACACCCCGCCAGCAGTACGACGCCGCAGACGCCGTACGCCGCCGCACGAACAGGTCTGCGCCGGCCACCCCCGTCGCGGTCAGCGCCCACGAAATGCCTCCCCCTGCTTCTTCGAGTCCTCCGGCCCGCTGCCCGGGCGGCCCGGGGCCTCGTCCGGCGCCCCGTCCTCACTGGACGTTTCGTCCTGCCGCCGCGTTCCCGAGGCGGGCCGGGGCACCACACGCGCGCCGTTGCCCGGCAGGGCCGTCGGGTCGGCGGTGGGGGCCGTGCCGTTCAGCCGCGGGGCTATCGGTTTCATCTGGTCCCCGGCGGGCTGCGCGGGCACGGTGGCGGCCTTGTCACCGCCGCCGCGCGGCAGCCCCGCGTCGTCGAGTCCGCGATTGCGCCGCGAGTCCTTGGGCTCCAGCGGTATCGGCGAGCCTCGCAGCGGCTCGTCCGCGGTCCGCGGGAGCGTCAGCCGGAACTGCGAGCCGCCGCCCGGCTCACCCCATGCCTGGAGCCAGCCGCCGTGCAGCCGCGCGTCCTCCAGGGCGATGGAAAGACCGAGGCCCGTGCCACCGGTGGTACGCGCGCGTGCCGGGTCGGCCCGCCAGAAACGGCTGAACACGCGCGTGGCCTCGCCGGGCTTGAGCCCGACGCCGTAGTCGCGCACCGCGACCGCGACCGCCCCGCCCGCCGTGGCGAGCTTGACCACGACGTCCTTGCCCTCGCCGTGCTCCACGGCGTTGACGACGAGGTTGCGCAGCACCCGCTCCACGCGCCGGGCGTCCGCCTCCGCGACGACGGGCTGCTGGTCGCCCGCCACGCGTATCAACGTCCCCTTGCGTTCGGCGAGCGGCTCCGCCCCGCTGACGACCCGCCGCACGACCTCCCTGAGGTCTATCGGCTCCGCCTCCAGCGCCGCCGCGCCCGCGTCGAACCTGCTGATCTCCAGCAGGTCCGCGAGCAGCGACTCGAACCGGTCCAGCTGGTCGGCCAGCAGTTCCGCCGACCGCGCGGTGACCGGGTCGAAGTCCTCCCGCGCCTCGTGGATGACGTCGGCGGCCATCCGTACGGTCGTCAGCGGCGTCCGCAGTTCGTGCGAGACGTCCGACACGAACCGCCGCTGCATCCGCGACAGGTCCTCCAGCTGCTGGATCTTCAGCTGCAGGTTCTGCGCCATCTTGTTGAAGGCCTCGCCGAGCCGTGCGATGTCGTCCTCGCCGGTGACCTTCATACGTTCCTGGAGACGCCCGGCGGACAGCCGCTCGGCGATCCCGGCCGCCATCCGCACCGGCGTCACGACCTGCCGCACCACCAGCCAGGCGATGGCCCCGAGCAGGACGACGACGAAGAGCCCGGCGGTCGCCAGGGTGCCCTTGACCAGGCTCAGCGACTTCTCCTCCTGCGTGAGCGGGAAGAGGTAGTAGAGCTGGTACGGGTCGCCGTTCGGGTCGTTGACCTGCTTGCCGATGACAAGCGCCGGCTGGGACTCCTTGTCGTTGCTGTAGATGATGCTGGTGTAGCTCTGGGCGGCACCCGCGCCGTCGCTGATCCGCGTCCGCAGGTCCTCGGGGACGCTGGCGGAGGGGTCGACGTCGCCGGAGGCGCGCGGACCGCGCCCGCCGCCGCCGTTGTCCCCGGCGGGCAGGGTGACCACGTCGAAGGCGCCCTGACCGCCGCTGGAGAGCGAGGAAACCAGGTCGCTCATCCACTGGATGACGTTCTGCGAGGGACGGCCGTCCGCCGTCGTACCGCCGTCGGTGGTTCCGGCCGCCGCCTCGTCGGCCCTCTGCTTGGCCACCGCGAAGCCGCCGGTGGCCTGACTCTGCGAGGCCTTCACCTTGGCGTCCAGCAGGCCGTTGCGCACCTGCCCGATCACGACGAAGCCCAGCAGCAGGACGACACCGAGCGACATCAGCAGCGTCGTGGCGACGACCTTGAGCTGGATGTTGCGGCGCCACAGCCGCATGACGGGCAGCAGCGGCCGGCGCACCCAGCGCATGAACAGGCGCAGGACGGGGCTGCCCTGGACGCCGCCCTGCAGCACACCGCCCTGCAGCAGACGCTCCCATCGGGAGCCCGCCGTCCTCCGGCCGACAGGCCGCTCCGCGCGGGCCTCGCCCGGCCCGGGCGCCGAAGCGGCACTGTGACCGGACATGTCAGCTCGGCCCTGCCTTGTAACCGACGCCCCGCACGGTCACCACGATCTCCGGCCGCTCGGGGTCCTTCTCCACCTTGGAGCGCAGCCGCTGCACATGCACGTTGACCAGGCGGGTGTCCGCGGCATGGCGGTAGCCCCACACCTGCTCGAGCAGCACCTCACGCGTGAACACCTGCCACGGCTTGCGCGCCAGCGCGACCAGCAGGTCGAACTCCAGCGGCGTCAGCGCGATCGACTGCCCGTCCCGCTTCACGGAGTGACCGGCCACGTCGATGACGAGGTCGCCTATGGCCAGCTGCTCCGGCGCCGGCTCCTCCGACCTCCGCAGCCGCGCCCTGATACGGGCGACGAGCTCCTTCGGCTTGAACGGCTTGACGATGTAGTCGTCGGCGCCCGACTCCAGCCCGACCACCACGTCGACCGTGTCGCTCTTTGCGGTGAGCATCACGATCGGCACGCCGGACTCGGCCCTGATCAGGCGGCAGACCTCGATGCCGTCCCGTCCGGGCAGCATCAGGTCGAGCAGCACGAGATCGGGCTTGCTCTCACGGAAGGCGGCCAGCGCCTTGTCGCCGTCGGCTACGAAAGACGGCTCGAAACCTTCACCACGCAGCACAATGCCGAGCATCTCGGCCAGTGCCGTGTCGTCGTCGACGACAAGGACTCGTCCCTTCATAAACGACATCATCCCATTCTCGTAACAGTGGCAGAGGTGCAGGTGAGCAGGGTCACTGGCCCGTGACGATAGTCGTACTCCGCCGTCACTGTCTGCCTCGTCCGTCGACGCCGATGTCATCAACGGCCGTCAATCACCCAGCGTAGGCGCACCCTGACCACAGGGGCGGCCCGACGGAGCACCGCAGAACCGGCCCGACGGGACGCGCAGGCGCCCGCCCGACCCTGCGGGCACCGGCTCGGCCGCCGGTCTCCTCAGCCGATCGACACCTGGCGCGACCTGGCACAGAGCTCGGCCAGCGCCTCGGCGGTCACCGGCGAAACAGTGCCCTCCTCCGTCACGATCGCGGTCACCAGCTCGGGCGGCGTCACGTCGAACGCCGGGTTGTACGCCTGCGTGCCCAGGGGCGCCACCGGGATTCCGGCTCCTGCCTCCGCTCCAGCCATCGGCACCTGAGGCGCCACGACCTCGGTGACCTCGTGACCGGGCCGCTGCTCGACCTCGATGGACGCCCCGTCCGGGGTGTCCGGGTCCACCGTCGTCACCGGCGCCACCACGATGAACGGCACATGGTGGTACCGCGCCAGCACCGCGAGCGGATAGCTGCCCACCTTGTTCGCCACCGACCCGTCGGCCGCGATCCGGTCCGCCCCGATCAGTACGGCGTCCACCTCACCGGCCGCGAACAGGGAGCCCGCCGCGTTGTCCGTGAGCAACGTGTACGGCATGCCTCTGCGCGCCGCCTCGTACGCGGTCAGCCGGGCACCCTGCAGCAGCGGACGCGTCTCGTCCACCCACAGCCGCCGCAGCCTCCCGGCCCGGTGCGCCGCGAGCGCCACCGCGAACGCCGTCCCCTCCCCGCCCGACACCAGCGATCCGGTGTTGCAGTGCGTCAGAACCCGGTGCCCGCCGGCCGGCAGCAGCTCGTCCAGGAGCGCCAGCCCGCGCTCGGCCATACGCGCGCTGGCCTGGGCGTCCTCCCGGTGCAGCCGCCGCGCCGCGGCGAGCGCCGCACTCGCCGCCGCCGTAGGGTCGCCGCTCCTGGCGAACTCGGCCCGGTGCGCCGCCTGCGCCCTGCGCACACCGCCGGCGAGGTTCACCGCGGTGGGCCGGGCACCCGCGAGCACGGTCGCGGCCTCGTCCACGTCGAATCCGCGCGCGGCGGCGAGCGCGACGCCGTACGCTCCGGCGATCCCGAGCAGCGGCGCCCCGCGCACGGCGAGCGAACGGATCGCCTCCACCAGCACGGACGCGTCCGTGCAGACCAACTCGACCTCCTCGGCCGGCAGCCTCGTCTGGTCCAGCAGGACCAGGACCGGGCCTTCGGGTGGTTCCTCCCATCGGATCGCCGGGATCTCGGTCGGCCCGCTGTCTTCGCCGGAATGCGCGTACTGATCAGCCATGCGGTCAGTCTGCCCCTTCTGCGGCGGACAATTGAAGGTGTCCAGCCCCTACCGCGGCCGGTACCCGGGCGACCACCCCATGGCACGATGGCTGCCAACCTGCAGCCGCGACCGCGGACGGGCACCGTGAAGGAGCGACGATGAAAGACACTCCGGGCTGGGCCTCGCCCGGATCCGCCCCCTCCGACGGGCAGGAGTCCGGCACGTCCGGCCCTGCCGACCGTCCCGGTCCCGCGGACCAGCCCGGTCCCGAGCCGCAGGACGGTGCCGACGCACAGGGCCACGGCCCGCAGTGGTCCAAGGAGCAGCCGCCCGCAGGCCAGTGGTCCGCGCCCACCGGACCCGGCAGCTCCGCCCGGCCCGGCCCGCCGCCACCACCGCCGCCCGGCCCCGGCTGGGGCCCCCAGCCTCCCCAGGGCCACGGCCCCTACGGCACTCCCGGCCACCCCGGATGGGGCGGCGGCTGGGGCGGCCCCCCGCCCGCCGCGAAGCCGGGCGTCATCCCGCTCCGCCCGCTCGGCGTGGGCGAGATCCTCGACGGTGCGGTCTCCACCATGCGCACCTACTGGCGCACGGTCCTGGGCATCTCCCTGACCGTCGCGGTGCTCACCGAGATCATCGTCGTCCTGCTCCGGGGCCTCGTGCTCAACGACGCCAGCACCGCGGCCCTCGACGAGCCGAGCGCCACCGCGAAGGAACTGACGCGTGCCCTGGGCGAGGCCATGCTCAGCTCCGGTGCCATCTTCCTGGTCTCCCTGATCGCCACGGTCGCCGCGACCGCCCTGCTCACCACCGTCACCAGCCGTGCGGTCCTCGGCCGGCCCGTGACCACCGGCGAGGCCTGGCGCGACGCCCGGCCCCAGGTGCTCAAGCTTCTCGGCCTGATCCTGCTGCTGCTCGTCATCGCCGCCGCGATCGTCTTCGGCGGCATGCTGCCGGGCATCCTCGTGGCCGTCTTCGCCAACTCCGCGGCCGGTTTCGCGCTCGCCGCCCTGGGCGGCCTCGGCGGCGGCATCGTCGCCCTGTGGCTGATGATCCGCTTCTCTCTCGCCTCTCCCGCGCTGATGCTGGAGAAGCGGGGCGTGGTGAAGTCGATGAGCCGGTCCGTGAAGCTCGTCCGCGGCTCCTGGTGGCGGGTCTTCGGCATCCTGCTGCTCGCCGGGATCATCGCCAACATCATCTCGGCGATCGTCGTCATCCCCTTCACCTTCATCGCCGCGGCGTTCAGCGGCGACGGCATCACCGGGCTCCTCAACTCCGGCACGGGCGACCTCGGTTGGACGTTCCTGATCATCAGCGGGATCGGCTCTGTGATCGGCTCCATGATCACGTACCCGATCAACGCCGGCGTCACCGTGCTTCTCTACATCGACCAGCGCATCCGCCGCGAGGCCCTCGACCTCGAACTGGCCCGCGCCGCAGGCGTCACGGGCTACGGCGCCGACGCCGGCTCTGGAGGCTGATGCCGTGAGCCTGACGGGGGGAGTTCTCACGGCGGTGCCCACGGCCCTGCCACGCGCCTCAGGATCGGCCCTGCGGATCCTGCTCAGGGCCGGCAACACATCGGTCCTGTCGCCGGCCCGCTCCGGCGGCGAACCGCCGGTCACGATTCCGCGGGGCCCCGCGCGCGAGGCGGCCCGTCGTGAGCTGTCCAAGCGCATGTACCACGAGAACGACCCCAGCCTGTTCGAGCGCGCCCTGAACGCCTTCTGGGACTGGATCGGCAAGCTCTTCGGCTCGGCCGCGACCGCGACGCCAGGGGGCACGTTCGGCCTGGTCGTCATCATCGTGGCCGTCGTCGCGGTCCTGGGCGCCCTGTGGTGGCGCCTGGGCACGCCACGCCGCGAACCCGCCTCGTCCGCCGCCCTGTTCGACGACCGCCCCCGCAGCGCCGCAGAACACCGCGCAGCCGCCGAGGCGCACGCCGCCCAGGGCCACTGGAACCAGGCCGTCCAGGAGCGCACGCGCGCCATCGTCCGCTCCCTGGAGGAGCGCGCCCTCCTCGACGTCCGCCCCGGCCGCACCGCGGACGAGGCAGCCGCCGAAGCGGGCCGCGCCCTGCCCGCCCACACCGACCGACTGCGCGCCGCGGCCCGGGACTTCGACGACGTGACGTACGGCGGCCGAAGGGCGACCGAGCAGTCGTACGACCGTATGGCCGACCTCGACCGCGACCTCGAACGCAGCAAGCCCCAGCTCGCGAGCAGCAGTTCCAGCACGGCCGACAGCACCCGCCAGGGAGCCGCCGGATGACCACCGAGGTCACGCTCCCGTCCACCTCGGCCTCGCCCACCGCCCGCCAGCTGTGGACCCGCACGCGAGGCATCGCGCTCGCACTCGTGGCCCTCCTGGCCGCGGCCGTCGCGATCGCCGTGGTCCGCTCCGACACCAAGCACGGCGAACTCGACCCGCGCTCCGTCGGCCCCTACGGCAGCCGCGCCGTCGCCGAACTCCTCGCCGAGCGCGGGGTGTCCACGCGCGTGGTCACCACCCTGGGCGAGGCGCGCGCCGCCGCTGCCCCGGACACCACTCTCCTGATCGCCGTGCCCGACCTTCTGACGAAGTCCCAGCAGAGCCGGCTGCACTCCGCGATCGCGGGATCCGGCGGCCGCACCGTCCTCGTCGCTCCGGGCGGCGCGTCCATCGAGAAGCTCGTCCCCGGGGTCACCGCGGACCCGGCCATCAGCTTCGATTCGACGCTGGCCCCCGAGTGCCGACTGCCCGCCGCCCGCCGCGCGGGCACCGCCGACACGGGCGGCATCCGCTACACCACCACCCGCCTCGACGCCGACGAGTGCTACCCGAGCGAGCGCCTGGCCACCCTTGTGCGCGTCCCGGCAGCCTCCGGAAACGGCGACACCGTCGTCATCGGCGCGCCGGACATCCTCCTCAACGACCGTCTCGACAAGCAGGGCAACGCCTCGCTCGCCCTCCAACTCCTCGGCTCCCGCCCTCATCTGGTCTGGTACCTCCCCTCGCTCTCCGACACCTCGGCCACCGGCACGGGCGAGAAGAAGGGCTTCCTCGACCTGCTGCCCTCCGGCTGGATCTGGGGCACCGTGCAGCTCTTCGTCGCGGCAGCCCTCGCCGCCCTCTGGCGGGCACGCCGGCTCGGCCCCCTCGTGCCCGAAAAGCTCCCTGTGGCGATCCGCGCCTCCGAAACCGTCGAAGGCCGTGCCCGCCTCTACCGCAAGGCGAACGCCCGCGACCGCGCGGCCGCCGCTCTTCGCTCCTCCACCCGCATCCGCCTCGCCCCCCTCGTCGGCGTCCCCGTCGCCCAGGCGCACGCGCCCGAGGCCCTGCTCCCCGCCCTGTCCGCCCATCTCCACGGCGGCGGACAGTCCCTGCACTCTCTCCTCTTCGGCCCGCCGCCCAGCGACGACACGGCCCTCATCGCACTCGCCGACCAACTCGACGCCCTCGAAAGAGAGGTACGCCGTCCATGATGGACCCGACCACTGACAACGCCGGGTACACCGGGGACCCAGGCCGGGCCCGAGCCTCCCTGGAAGCCCTGCGCGCCGAGATCGCCAAAGCCGTGGTCGGCCAGGACCCCGCCGTGACCGGTCTCGTCGTCGCACTCCTCTGCCGCGGACACGTCCTCCTCGAAGGCGTCCCCGGAGTCGCCAAGACCCTGCTCGTCCGCGCCCTGGCATCCGCACTCGAACTCGACACCAAGCGCGTGCAGTTCACCCCGGACCTGATGCCGAGCGACATCACGGGCTCGTTGGTCTACGACACCCGCACCGCCGAGTTCTCCTTCCAGCCCGGCCCGGTCTTCACCAACCTCCTCCTGGCCGACGAGATCAACCGCACGCCCCCGAAGACCCAGTCGTCCCTGCTGGAGGCCATGGAGGAGCGCCAGGTCACGGTCGACGGCACTCCGCGCCCCCTCCCCGACCCGTTCCTGGTCGCCGCGACCCAGAACCCGGTCGAGTACGAGGGCACGTACCCCCTCCCCGAGGCCCAACTGGACCGCTTCCTCCTCAAACTGACGATCCCTCTGCCCTCCCGCCAGGACGAGATCGACGTCCTCACCCGCCACGCCGAGGGCTTCAACCCACGCGACCTGCGCGCCGCCGGCGTACGCCCCGTGGCCGGCCCGGCCGATCTGGAGGCCGCACGCGCAGCCGTCGCCAAGACGGCGATCTCCCCGGAGATCACCGCCTACGTGGTGGACATCTGCCGAGCCACCCGCGAGTCCCCGTCCCTCACCCTGGGCGTCTCCCCGCGCGGCGCGACGGCCCTCCTCGCCACCGCGCGCGCGTGGGCATGGCTCACCGGCCGCGACTACGTCATCCCCGACGACGTCAAGGCACTGGCCCTCCCCACCCTCCGCCACCGCGTGCAACTGCGCCCCGAGGCGGAGATGGAAGGCGTCACGGCAGACTCCGTCATCAACGCGATCCTCGCCCACGTCCCCGTCCCCCGCTGATGGCCATCACCGGACGCGCCGCGCTCCTCGCGGCCCTCGGCTCCCTCCCCGTCGGCATCTGGGACCCCGGTTGGACGGGCCTCCTCGCCGTGAACGCCCCCATCGCCGCGGCCTGCGCCTGCGACTTCGCCCTGGCAGCTCCGGTACGACGCCTCGGCCTGACCCGCTCCGGTGACTCGTCCGTACGCCTGGGTGAGGCCGCGGACGTCACCCTCACGGTCACCAACCCGTCCCGTCGCCTCCTCCGGGCTCGCCTGCGCGACGCCTGGCCGCCGAGCAGCTGGGAGCCCGGCACGGAGGTCGCGGCGTCCCGTCACCGCCTCACGGTCCCCGCAGGCGAACGCCGACGCCTCACCACCCGCCTGCGCCCGACCCGCCGCGGCGACCGCCGGGCGGACAGAGTGACGATCCGCTCGTACGGCCCCCTCGGCCTGTTCGCCCGTCAAGGCACCCACAAAGTCCCCTGGACCGTACGCGTCCTGCCGCCCTTCACCAGCCGCAAACACCTCCCCTCGAAGCTGGCCCGCCTCCGCGAACTGGACGGCCGCACCAGCGTGCTCACGCGCGGCGAGGGAACAGAATTCGACAGCCTGCGCGAGTACGTCCCCGGCGACGACACCCGCTCGATCGACTGGCGCGCAACCGCCCGCCAGTCCACGGTCGCCGTCCGCACATGGCGCCCCGAGCGCGACCGCCACATCCTCCTGGTCCTGGACACCGGACGCACGTCCGCGGGTCGCGTGGGCGACGCCCCACGCCTAGATGCCTCCATGGACGCGGCCCTGCTCCTGGCAGCACTCGCCTCCCGCGCCGGCGACCGGGTGGACCTGCTCGCCTACGACCGCCGCGTACGCGGCCACGTCCAGGGCCGCACCGCCCGCGACGTCCTCCCGTCGCTGGTCAACGCGATGGCCACACTCGAACCCGAACTGGTCGAACTGGACGCCCGGGGCCTGGCAGCGACCGCCCTGCGGACGGCCCCCCGCCGCTCGCTCATCGTGCTGCTCACAAGCCTCGACACGGCCCCGGTGGAAGAAGGCCTGCTCCCCGTGCTCTCCCAACTCACCCAGCGCCACACGGTTCTGGTGGCCTCGGTCGCCGACCCGCACATCGCCCGGATGACCAGGTCCCGCGGCAACACCGAGGCCGTCTACGACGCCGCGGCCGCAGCCCAGGCCCAGAGCGAACGCCACCGCACCGCAGAACAACTCCGCCGCCACGGAGTCACGGTCGTCGACGAGACACCGGACGAACTGGCGCCGGCACTCGCGGATGCGTATCTGGCACTGAAGACGGCCGGACGCCTGTAGGACAAGGGACATGTAGGACGAGAGGGCTCTTTCTCAAGAGCCCCAAAAACAACCGAACCCGGAACGCAGAAAACCCCCGAACCGGTATCCCCGGCCGGGGGTTTTCTCAAGATTTGTTCGGCGGCGTCCTACTCTCCCACAGGGTCCCCCCTGCAGTACCATCGGCGCTGTAAGGCTTAGCTTCCGGGTTCGAAATGTAACCGGGCGT
>NZ_JBITHF010000003.1:539009-727303 GCF_044457745.1 Streptomyces sp. NPDC050534 | reverse complement strand
GGCGTCCACATGGTCGGCGACCGCATGGGCGAGCAGGTCGGCGAGGCCCAGCTGATCTACAACTGGGAGGCTCTGCCCGCCGAGGTCGCGCAGCTCATCCACGCCCACCCGACGCAGAACGAGGCGATGGGCGAGGCCCACCTGGCTCTGGCCGGCAAGCCGCTGCACTCGCACGACTGACCCTCGGACGACGAAGCGACTCCGCGACTTCGCGACGACACAGACTTCCGCAATTCGTAAGGAGAAACCGAAACCATGGCGGTTTCCGTAACCCTTCCGGCGCTCGGCGAGAGCGTCACCGAGGGCACTGTCACCCGCTGGCTGAAGGCCGAGGGCGAGCGCGTCGAGGCCGACGAGCCGCTGCTCGAGGTGTCGACCGACAAGGTCGACACCGAGATCCCCTCGCCCGCCGCCGGTGTCCTCGCCAGCATCAAGGTCGCCGAGGACGAGACCGTCGAGGTCGGCGCCGAGCTCGCCGTCATCGACGACGGCTCCGGCGCGCCGGCTGCCGCGCCCGCCCCGGCCGCTGCGGAGGCTCCGGCCCCCGCCGCCGAGCCGGCCCCGGCGCCGGCCGCCGAGGCCCCTGCCGCCCCGGCCCCCGAGCCCGCCGCCCCCGCTGCCCCCGCCGCTCCGGCCGGTGGCGCGTCCGGCACGGACGTGGTCCTGCCCGCGCTCGGCGAGTCCGTCACCGAGGGCACCGTCACCCGCTGGCTGAAGTCGGTCGGCGACTCCGTCGAGGCCGACGAGCCGCTGCTCGAGGTCTCCACGGACAAGGTCGACACCGAGATCCCGGCGCCCGCCTCGGGCACGCTGCTGGAGATCGTGGTCGGCGAGGACGAGACCGCCGAGGTCGGCGCCAAGCTCGCCGTCATCGGCGCCGCGGGTGCCGCTCCCGCGGCTGCCCCGGCCCCCGCCGCCCCGGCCCCCGCGCCCGCCGCCGAGGCCCCGGCCCCGGCTCCGGCCCCGGCTCCGGCAGCCCCCGCGGCTCCGGCGCCCGCCGCTCCGGCCCCCGCGCCCGCCCCGGTCGCCGCCGCTCCGGCTCCGGCCGCCCCGGCGCCCGCGCCGGCCGCTCCGGCTCCGGTCGCCCCGGCCGCTCCCGCGCCCGCCGCGGGTGCCACGGACGAGGGCGCCTACGTCACCCCGCTGGTGCGCAAGCTCGCCGCCGAGAACGGCGTCGACCTGTCCACCGTCAAGGGCACCGGCGTCGGCGGCCGTATCCGCAAGCAGGACGTCACCGCCGCCGCCGAGGCCGCGAAGGCCGCCGCTGCCGCTCCGGCTCCGGCCGCTGCCGCCGCTCCGGCCGCCAGGAAGGCGCCGGCCCTGGAGGCCTCTCCCCTCCGCGGCCAGACCGTCAAGATGCCGCGCATCCGCAAGGTCATCGGCGACAACATGGTCAAGGCGCTGCACGAGCAGGCGCAGCTGTCCTCGGTCGTCGAGGTCGACGTCACCCGCCTGATGCGCCTGCGCGCCCAGGCCAAGGACTCCTTCGCCGCGCGCGAGGGCGTCAAGCTCTCCCCGATGCCGTTCTTCGTGAAGGCGGCGGCCCAGGCGCTGAAGGCCCACCCGGTCATCAACGCCAAGATCAACGAGGCCGAGGGCACGATCACCTACTTCGACACCGAGAGCGTCGGTATCGCGGTGGACTCCGAGAAGGGCCTGATGACCCCGGTCATCAAGCACGCGGGCGACCTGAACATCGCCGGCATCGCGAAGGCCACGGCGGAGCTGGCGGGCAAGGTCCGCGCCAACAAGATCACCCCGGACGAGCTGTCCGGCGCGACCTTCACCATCTCCAACACGGGTTCGCGCGGCGCGCTCTTCGACACGATCATCGTGCCGCCGGGCCAGGTCGCGATCCTCGGCATCGGTGCCACGGTCAAGCGCCCGGCGGTCATCGAGACCGAGGAGGGCACGGTCATCGGCGTCCGCGACATGACTTACCTGACCCTCTCCTACGACCACCGTCTGGTGGACGGCGCCGACGCGGCCCGCTACCTGACCGCGGTCAAGGCGATCCTGGAGGCCGGCGAGTTCGAGGTCGAGCTCGGCCTCTGAGGCTCCAGCAGGTACTGCGGCTGCGCCCTCGTCCGGAGTTCCGGGCGGGGGCGCAGCCGTACCACGGCAGCCCCCGCAGCCGAGCCGGCGCGGCCGATCTGCTGCGCCCCGGCCGTCCGGCCGGCCATGCCCCGCACCTGCGTGCCGGCGTCCGCCGTGGCGCTGACCGCCGGACGGGTGCCTCCGCCGGACGCCGCGGTGGGCGTCGGCCGGCACCCCGTGACGCCGATGACCGTCCCCGCGAGGGCCACCGCGACCGTCCAGCCGAGCCTGCTGCGCCGTTCCCCGATGTTCATGCCGTCCCCCAGATGGTGCGGGGGCGCCCCGTTCGGACACCCTTGCCGACCGCGACGGCGAGGGGCGCCCGGGGGTTCTCGCCGTGACACGGCGGTGACGGCTCCGGGTCGGGTCCGGTACGGGTCTTTACACGCGACAGCGCTGTGTTCAGCGTGTAAGTCTCGTCTCACCTGCACGAAAGCGCCCCCGTGCGCCCCTCCCGGAAGCGCTCGCGGCCTTATTGTCTAAACGTCAAACGCCCCCGGGGCCGAGGGGCGGCCCCTCCCTAAGGAGCCCTCATGACCGCGCCCGTCATCCACTCGCTGCGCGAACAGATCCGCGAGCACATCGTGGAAGGGATCGTCAGCGGGCGCTGGCAGCCGGGCGAGCGGATCGTGGAGCGGCGCATCGCCACCGAGCTGGAGGTCAGCCAGACGCCGGTGCGGGAGGCGCTGCGCGAGCTGGAGTCGCTGCGGCTGATCGAGTCGGCCCCCAACAAGGGCGTGCGGGTGCGCAATCTGACGGCCGCCGACCTGGAGGAGAGCTACCCGGTCCGGGCCGGCCTGGAGGCGATCGCGGCGGAGCTGGCGGCGGACCGCCTGGCCGAGGACTGCTCGGCCCTCGAGCCGCACGTCGCCGCCCTCTACCAGGCCGACCGCGCCGCCGACGGCACCGGCCAGGTGCGGCACACGGTCGCCTTCCACCGCGAACTGGTGCGGGCCGCCGGGAACTCCGTGCTGCTGCACACCTGGGAGGGCCTGGGCATCGAAGTCTTCACGGCACTGTCCATCCGCTGGCTGGGAACCGTTCAGCAGTCGTATGCGGAAGAGCACGAGGAGCTGGTGCAGGCGTTCCGCAGGAGGGACCCGAGGATCGCCGAGCTGGTGAAGGCCCACGTCCTGGGCTGCGCGCCGCGCGCTTGACACAGCCGAGCATCCCCCCGCTCACCTGCGGAAACCCTTCGAAAACACGGCACCCCGTGCCACCGGCCAAGGCACCGCATGCCGACTTTCTCGAAATCAAGAGATTTTGCCCTGGAACCCTTTGATCGATCATCGATCAGGGAGTTATTGTCGCCGACGGGGCCTGAACCGAGGCCCAGCGCCCTGTCCTGCCAAAGACAAAGGGCACACCCGAACCCTTACCGATGAGGGAACCCCCTTCGACTGAGGAAGGCGGCGACATGACCGACCCCAACGCCATCCAGCCGAGCGAGCTCGACCAGCTCCCCGACCGGGACCCCGAGGAGACCGCCGAATGGCAGGCCTCGCTGGACGCGGTCGCCAAGGCGGCGGGCCCGCACCGTGCCGCGTATCTGATGCGCCGCACGCTGGAGCGCGCGGAGGGCAACGGCATCGCGCTGCCCAAGCTCCTGGAGACCGACTACGTCAACACCATCCCGACCGCCGCCGAGCCGAGCGTGCCCGGTGACGAGGAGATGGAGCGCCGTATCACCGCGTGGAACCGCTGGAACGCGGCCGCGATGGTGACCCGGAGCAGCAAACTCGGCGTCGGCGGCCACATCGCCACCTTCGCCTCCGCGGCCTGGCTCTACGAGACGGGCTTCAACCACTTCTTCAAGGGCAAGGAGGGGGACGGCTCCGGCGACCAGCTCTACATCCAGGGCCACGCCTCCCCCGGTATCTACGCCCGCGCCTTCCTCGACGGCCGCCTCACCGAGGCGCACCTCGACAGGTTCCGCCAGGAGGCGGGCGGCGGCGGCCTTCCGTCGTACCCGCACCCGCGGCGCCTGCCCTGGCTGTGGGAGTTCCCGACGGTGTCGATGGGCCTCGGCCCGCTGTCGGCGATCTACCAGGCGCGCTTCAACCGCTATCTGACCGCGCGCGGCATCAAGGACGTCTCCTCGTCCCACGTCTGGGCGTTCCTCGGTGACGGCGAGATGGACGAGCCGGAGTCCACGGCCGCCCTCGCACTCGCCTCCCGCGAGGGCCTGGACAACCTGACCTTCGTCATCAACTGCAACCTGCAGCGCCTCGACGGTCCGGTCCGCGCCAACTTCAAGATCGTGCAGGAGCTGGAGGCCCAGTTCCGCGGCGCCGGCTGGAACGTGGTCAAGTCCCTGTGGGGCTCCGCCTGGGACGAGCTGTTCCAGCTGGACACCACGGGCGCACTGGTACGCCGCCTGCGCGAGGTACCCGACGCCCAGGTGCAGACGTACCAGACGCGCGACGCCGCCTACATCCGCGAGGACTTCTTCGGCAAGGACCCGGCGCTCGCCGAGATGGCGAAGCTGCTGAGCGACGACAAGATCCTCGAGTGCTTCCACCTCTCCCGCGGTGGTCACGAGGCGCGCAAGGTCTACGCCGCCTACAAGGCCGCCGTCGAGTTCAAGGGCGCGCCGACCGTGATCCTGGCCCAGACGGTCAAGGGCCACACCCTCGGCAAGGGCTTCGCGTCGAAGAACGCCAACCACCAGATGAAGAAGCTGTCGGTGGACGAGTTCAAGAGCATGCGTGACCTGCTCGAACTCCCCATCTCCGACAGCCAGTTCGTCGACGGCCAGGTTCCCTACGGCCACCCCGGCACCGACTCCCCCGAGGTCCGCTACCTCCAGGAGCGCCGCGCGGCCCTCGGCGGCCCGGCCCCGGCCCGCCGCTCGCACGCGCTCGCCCCGCTGCCCGCCCCCGCGGACAAGGCCTTCGCCTCCTTCGACAAGGGCTCCGGCACGCAGAACGTGGCGACGACGATGGCCTTCGTCCGCCTGGTCAAGGACCTGGTCCGCGACAAGGAGACGGGCAGGCGCTGGGTGCCGATCGTCCCGGACGAGGCGCGCACCTTCGGCATGGAGTCGCTGTTCCCCTCGCTCGGGATCTACTCCCCCAAGGGCCAGACGTACGAGCCGGTCGACCGCGACCAGCTGATGTACTACAAGGAGGCCAAGAACGGCCAGATCCTCAACGAGGGGATCACCGAGGCCGGTTCGATGGCCGACTTCATCGCCGCGTCCAGCGCGTACGCGACGCACGGCGAGGCGATGATCCCGTTCTACATCTTCTACTCGATGTTCGGCTGGCAGCGCACGGCCGACCAGATGTGGCAGCTCGGCGACCAGCTCGGCCGCGGCTTCCTGGTGGGCGCCACCGCCGGCCGGACGACGCTGACCGGTGAGGGCCTCCAGCACGCCGACGGTCACTCGCCGGTGATCGCCGCGACCAACCCGGCGGCGCTGACGTACGACCCGGCGTTCGCGTACGAGATCGCGACGATCGTCAAGGACGGTCTGCGCCGTATGTACGGCGAGGCGGCGCCGGGCGAGGACCCGAACGTCTTCTACTACCTCACCGTCTACAACGAGCCGATGCCGCAGCCGGCGAAGCCGTCCGCGGCGGGCGTCGACGAGGGCATCGTCAAGGGCCTGTACCGCTTCAACACGGCCGAGGAGGCGGGGCTCGCGCCGGTGGCCAACGCCCCGCGCATCCAGCTGCTCGGCTCCGGTACGGCGATCCACTGGACCCTCGAGGCGCAGAAGCTGCTCGCCGAGGAGTGGGGCGTGGCCGCGGACGTCTGGTCGGCGACCAGCTGGACCGAGCTGCGCCGCGACGCGATGGAGGCCGACGCGGCCCTGCTGCGCGGCGAGGAGCGCGTCCCGTACGTCCGCCGGGTGCTGCAGGGTGCCGAGGGCCCGGTGCTCGCGGTCTCCGACTACATGCGCCAGGTCCCGGACCAGATCGCGCAGTGGGTCGACCAGGACTACTCCTCGCTCGGCGCCGACGGCTTCGGCCTCTCGGACACCCGTGACGCGGCCCGCCGCCACTTCGGCGTCGACGCCCCGTCGATCGTCGTGGCGGCGCTCGCCCAGCTGGCCCGGCGCGGCGAGGTCAAGGCGACGGCGGTGAAGGAAGCGCGCGAGAAGTACGGGCTGTAACAGGCGGAGCCTGCACGGACCCGAGTGACGAGGCCCCCGCCGCGGCGGGGGCCTCGTTGCATCATGACCGTATGCGCGCCGCCCGCCTCATCAAGATGGTCCTGCTTCTGCAGGCACGGCATTCCATGACCGCCGCCGAGCTCGCGCGGGAGCTGGAGGTCTCCGAGCGGACCGTGACGCGGGACGCGCAGGCATTGTCCGAGGCGGGCGTGCCGGTGTACGCGGATCGGGGGCGGGCCGGCGGGTACCGGCTGGTCGGCGGGTACCGCACCCGGCTGACCGGGCTCGCGCGGAGCGAGGCGGAGGCGCTGTTCCTGAGCGGGGTGCCGGGGGCGCTGCGCGAGATGGGCCTGGAGGACGCGGCCTCGGCGGCCCGACTGAAGGTGTCGGCGGCCCTGCTCCCGTCGCTGCGGGACGCCTCCCGCAGCGCCGCGCAGCGCTTCCACCTGGACGCCCCGAACTGGTTCACCGAGCCGAAGGCGCCCGGCCTGCTGCCCGCCGTCGCGGACGCGGTGTGGGACGACCGCCGGTTCACCGCGCGCTACCGCGGCCGCGAGGCGGAGGTGGAGCGCGAACTGGAGCCGTACGGGCTCGTGCTCAAGGCCGGGGTCTGGTACCTGTGCGCGCGGGTGCCCGAGCAGGAGTCGTACCGGGTCTACCGCATCGACCGGTTCACGGCCGTGGCGGCGGGCGGGGAACGGTTCGCGCGGGACGAGGAGTTCGATCTGCCCGCCTTCTGGCAGGAGCGGGCCGAGCAGTTCGCGCGCTCGATCCTGCACGCCGAGGTGGTCGTACGGCTGTCCCCGGCCGGTGCGCGAGGGCTGCCGTACGCCGTCGATCCGGCCTCGGCGCGGGAGGCCCTCGCGGGCGCGGGCGCGCCGGACGAGGACGGGTGGCTGACGCTGACGCTCCCCGTGGAGTCCGAACAGGTCGCCCACGGCCAGCTCGCGGGGCTCGGCCCCGAGGTGGAGGTGCTGGCTCCCGAGACCCTGCGGGCACGATTCGCCGACGACGCGGCACGGCTGGCCCGCCTGTACGGGACATAACAATCCGTGGCACTCCACGTGCGCCCCACCCGCCCAGGGCCGATGCTTGACCCGTGATGGACGAGACGGAGTTCTGGGAGCTGGTGGACGCCACCCGCGAGGGCGCCGAGGGCGACCCCGAGGAGCAGGCCGACCTGCTCGTGGACCGGCTGCTGCAGCTGGACCCGGAGATGGTCCTGGACTTCGCCCGTCACTTCGAGGCCCGCTACAACCGCGCGTACACCTGGGACCTGTGGGGCGCGGCATGGGTCCTGCTCGACGGCGCGAGCGACGACGCGTTCGACTTCTTCCGGTGCTGGCTGATCGGCCAGGGACGCGAAGTGTACGAGGGCGCCGTGCACCAGCCCGACACGCTGGCCGAGCTCCTGGACGACTTCGACGAGGAGATCGACGGCGACGGCGAGGAACTGGGCTACGCGGCCGACGAGGCCTACGAGCAGCTCACCGGGACCGTCGCGCCCGACCTCGGCATCCCGCCCGCGGCCTCCGAGCCTCAGGGCGCGCCGCTCGACTTCGAGAACGAGCGGGTGCTGGAACAGCGCTATCCCAAGCTCTGGAACCGGTTCAGGGATTGACGACCACTCTTTCGACGTCAGGGGGATCATGGCCCGCATTCCGTACCCGGAACGTGTCGCCGACGCCGTCACCAGGCTGCCTGTGCAGCTCAACGCCTTCCGCATGCTCTCGCACGCCCCGCCCATGACGGGCCCGGCGATCGACCTGGGCCTGGCCGTGCTGCGCGAGTCGACGCTTCCGGTCCGGCTGCGCGAACTGGTGGTGCTGGCGGTCGCGTCCGGCACGCAGTGCACGTATCTGTCCGTCCAGCACGGCCCGATCGCGCTCCACGCGGGTGCGACGCCGGAGCAGTTGGCGGCGATCGCCGAACAGCGCACCGACGGGCGGGAGTTGGACGCGACGGAGTCGGCGGCTGTGACCGCGGCGTTCGAGCAGGTGTCCCGGCACACCCTCTCCGAGGGCACGCTGGCGGCCCTGCGTGCCCGGGTCTCCGACCGGCAGGTGATCGAGATCGTGACGACGACCGGCTACTACGTCATGCTGGCGGGCCTCATGAACGGGCTCGCGGTGGACGTCGATCCGTCCGGCGAGCAGTTCCTGGGACTGGTCGGCGGCGACCCCGGCTGAGCGTCAGGCCCCGGCAGTCCGCCGGCGAACGGTGTCCGAGGGGATGTAGGCCCGCGTCTGGTCCGCCTTGACCGCGTGGTGCATGGGGGCCGCGTTGGCCTGGTCGAGCGCGGACGCGGTGACGGCGGCCGGGCCCAGCACGACGGCCACGGCCGCGCAGAGCGCCGCCCAGGGACCGCGGGCGACCCGGGCCGTGCTGCCGGTGCGACTGCTGTTCATGTCTTCCCCACCTCCGGTCAGTGCGTGTGCACGACCATAGGAAGGCAACCTCGGCGGGCCCGGTGCGGCGGCTGCGAAAAGCCTGTGAGCCCGCTCTAGGGGATCCGCCCCTGCAACCGCGCCGCCTGCCGTCTGATCCCCGGGAGGCGGGAGCTCAGCGCCTCGCCGGGGCAGGTGGTCATGTAGGCGTCCCGGTGGCCGGCCAGCGCGGGGAGGGTGGCGGCGGTGCCGGAGGGGTAGCGGCTGAGGCTGTTGCTGGAGACCAGGCGCGCCTCGGTACGCGGGTCGACGTCGGCGAGCCCCAGCTTCCAGGCGGCGAGGGCGGCGAGGGCGTCCGTCATGGCCTTCGGCACGGGGACGCCCGCCGTGAAGGTGCCGATCGCGGCGATGCCGGCCGTGCGGTGGTTGAAGCCCTGGGTGTGGGCGCCGGTGACGGCGCGGTCGACGCCGCCCGCGCGCCCCTCGTAGATGGTGCCGCAGCGGTCGACGAGGAAGTTGTAGCCGATGTCGTCCCAGTTCCGGGCGCCGGTCTGGCCCGCGTAGAGGTAGCGGATGATGCGGGGCACGTCGGCGCAGTCGTAGCCGTTGGGCGAGTCGGTGTGGTGGACGAAGACCGCGACGACCCGGTCGTCGTAGCGCGGGGGCGGCTGGGCGTGCCGGGAGAGCGGGTCCAGCCAGGCCGACCGGGGCACGATGTGCGGCTTCGGCGCGGCGTGCCGGGTGACGGCGCGCGCCTCGACGGGCGGACGGCCGCCCGGACTCCGGTGGCCGATGCCGTCCGCGCACAGGACCAGTCCGAGGACGGCGGCCAGTCCCGGCAGCCAGGAGAGCAGCACGAGCGCCGGGCGGGGTATGTGCACTTTGTGCAACCGCCCTGCTCCGCGCGGTCTTCGGACACGCATGACTTCACTTTCGGGCCGATTCGCCCCGTCCGCGATGTGTGCTGTGCCACCCGGTGGAACCATCGTCCTGGTCCGAGGCGTTTTTCCCGATGCACGCACGCGCGGGGCCGGTTCCCGGCTCCCCGCGCGCGTTGCTGATCACTGGGCCCGTCCCGCTCGTAATAACGCGTAACAAGGGGTCTGAGAGAAAGGCGGCTCCGTGGACCTGCTCGACATCCTGCTGCTGCTGGTGGTTGTGGCCTACGCGGCGTCCGGCTACCGGCGCGGGCTGGTGGCCGGCTGTGTCTCGCTCGCCGGGTTCGTGGGCGGCGCGGTCCTCGGCGTGTGGATGCTGCCGTGGGTGATGGACCTGGTGACCCCGGGCACGACCCGGGCGACCGTGACCGCGGTGCTGACGGTGCTGGTCCCGGCGGCGGTGGGGCACGAGCTGGCGGGGCGGCTGGCGCTGCGGCTGCGCCGGGAGCTGGACCGGGGGCCGCTGCGGGTGGCCGACGGGGTCGGCGGCGCCGCGGCCAACTCGGTGGCGGTGCTGATCGTGGCGTGGGTCGCCGCGAGCGTCCTGGGCGCGTCCTCGTCGCCGCTGGTCACGAGCGCGATCCGGGACTCGGCGCTGCTCGGGGCGGTGCAGGACGCGATGCCGGCCACCACCCCCGCCTGGTTCTCGCGGGCCACCTCCGCGCTCACCCAGGCGGGCTTCCCGCAGGTCTTCAACCCCTTCGAGAACGAGTCGACGGCCCGGGTCGCCAAGCCCACCGGCGACAGCGTCACGGCGAGCGCCACGAACGCCGCCAAGCTCAGCACGGTGAAGATCGAGGGCGTCTCCGGCGACCAGGGCCGCGAGGGCAGCGGGTTCGTGTACGCGCGCGACCACGTGATGACCAACGCGCACGTGGTGGCCGGCATCGACGACCCGAACGTGCGCATCGGCGGGGTCGGGCGGTCGTACCGGGCGCGGGTGGTGCTCTTCGACCCCGACCGTGACGTGGCGGTGCTGTACGTGCCCGGGCTGCACGCCCCCGTGCTGCACTTCGACGGCGGCGCGGCGCGCGGGGACTCGGCGGTGGTGGCCGGCTATCCGCAGGACGGCGACCTGAACCTGCAGGCGGCGACCGTCGCGGGCCGGGTGCAGGCCACCGGCCAGAACATCTACGGCGACGCCACGGTGACGCGCGAGATCTACTCCATCCGCTCGACGGTCCGGCCCGGCAACTCCGGCGGCCCGCTGCTGACGACCGGCGGCCGGGTCTACGGCGTGGTCTTCGCGCGCTCGACGACCGACAACGAGACGGGTTACGTGCTGACGGCGGACGAGGTCTCCTCCGACGCCGAGCGCGCGGCGACCTCGACGGCGGCGGTGGACACGGGCGACCTGGTCACGTCCTAGGAGGCGCTGCCCCCGGTCACAGACTGCGCCCCATGAGGACGTCGTCCACGTACGCGCCCTCCAGCAGGAACTCGCCCGGCAGCACGCCCTCCACGGCGAAGCCCTCGACCTCGTAGAGCCTGCGGGCCGGGGTGTTGTGGCCGAGGACGCGCAGGGTGAGCCGGCGCGCGCCGTGGCGGCGGGCCTCCTCGCGCACCGCCCGCAGCAGGGCCCGCCCGACGCCGGCGCCCCGCGCCTCCTCGGCGACGACCAGCCCCTGGATCTGGCGCACGTGGGCGTTGCAGAGGAGCGGGGTCGGAGAGCCGAGGCGGACGTAGCCGACGACCTCGCCGCCGATCTCCGCGACCAGGTGGTCCCGCGGCCCGAACCGCTCGTCGTAGAAGGGCTCGTAGGGCGGCTGGGGGCGCGGCTGCACGGAGTGCAGCGGGGACCAGGTGACGCGGTCGAGGCGGCCCAGGGTCTCCTCGTCGTCGAGGGTGGCGTGGCGAATGTTCGGAACGGGCATGACGGTCACCTTATGAGGCCGGTGCGCCGAGCAGAATGGGCCCATGGAACGTTCCCGAATCGCGGTGGCAGGTGCGTCCGGACTCATCGGTGGCGCTCTGGTGCGGTCCCTGACCGCCGACGGGCACGAGGTGGTGCGGCTGGTGCGCCGGCCGCCCCGGGCGAAGGACGAGGTCCGCTGGGACCCGGAGGGCGGAAGTGTGGACGCGGCCGGGCTCGCCGGGTGCGACGCCGTGGTCAACCTCGCGGGCGCCGGCGTGGGCGACCACCGCTGGACCGACGCCTACAAGAGGCGCATCCGCGACAGCCGGGTGCTCGGCACCACGGCGCTGGCCGAGGCGGTCGCCGGGCTGGCGGAGAAACCGCGGGTGTTCGTGAGCGGCAGCGCGATGGGCTTCTACGGCGAGACCGGCGAGCGCGCGGTCGACGAGAGCGCGCCGCCCGGGGAGGGCTTCCTGCCGCGGTTGTGCGTGGAGTGGGAGGCCGCGGCGGCGCCCGCGCGGGAGGCGGGCGTGCGGACCGTGTTCCCGCGGACGGGGCTGGTGGTGGCCCGCGGGGGCGGGGCCTGGGGCAGGCTGTTCCCGCTGTTCGAGGCGGGGCTCGGGGGGCGCATGGGCGACGGACGCCAGTACTGGTCGTACATCTCGCTGCACGACGAGGTCGCCGCGATCCGCCATCTCGTCGACACCGACGGGCTGTCCGGGCCGTTCAACCTCACCGCTCCGGTCCCGCTGACCAACCGCGAGATCACCGCGGCGATGGGACGCGTGCTGCACCGGCCGACGCTGTTCGCGGTGCCCGCGCCGGTGCTGCGGGCGGCGCTCGGCGAGATGTCCGGGGACGTCCTGGGCAGCGCGCGGGTGGTGCCGAAGCGGCTGCTGGAGTCCGGGTTCACGTTCGCGTTCCCGGACATCGAGGGGGCGCTCCGGGCGGCGTAGCGACGCCTGTGGCGGCGGCGCGGCGAACCCCCGCGACCGTATGCGACCGCTGTGCGACCGTGCCCTGTCCATGCGCGACTGCCCTTGACCGATCACAGCCCTAACCTCGACCCGAACTCGGGTATCCCTGAAGCCTGTTGGGGGCATGACGTCTCCACCGGCCGCGCAACCTCGAGGAGGGGCACGTGCTTGAGCCCGCGTACCAGGCAGACGTCGTGATCGTAGGAGCCGGGGTCGCCGGACTCTCGGCGGCACATCGGCTGACCAGCGCAGGAGTGACGACGGCGGTCCTGGAGGCCGCTCCGTGGGCGGGGGGCCGGATGTCGACGGAGAAGGTCGACGGGTTCCGGCTCGACCGGATCGGGCAGCTGCTGTCCACGGCGTATCCCGAGCTACGGCTGACACCCGGGCTCGACGCGCTGGTACTGCGCCGGTTCGCGCCGGGCGTGCTCCTCCACAGCGACGGGCGTCACTGCCGCGCGGTCACTCCGGCGGTCACGGGGGGCGCAAGGGGCGCACTCCACGCGGTGCGCGCCCTGGCGAGCGCCCCCGCCATGAGCGCGCCCCGGGCCGGCGCCCCGCTCGGCAGCGCCGTCGACCAGGCCCGCCTCGGCACCGCGCTCGCCCGGCTCGCGGCCACGCCCGTCGAGCGGCTGCTGTCCCGGCCGGAGCTGCCAGCGGCGCAGGCCCTCGCGGCCCGCGGTCTGCCCGCGCGCACCGTCGAGGGCTTCGTGCGACCGCTGCTCGCCGCCCTGCTGTGCGACCCGGAGCTGGCGACCTCCAGCCGGTGCGCCGACCTCGCCCTGCGCGCCTTCGCCTGCGGGCGGCTGTGCCTGCCGGAGGGCGGCGCGGAGATGCTGCCGGAGCTGCTGGCGCGGGCGCTGCCGCCGGGCACCGTGCACACCGGCGTGCGCGTCACCTCCGTCTCCACGAGCGCGGTGACCACCGCCGAGCACGGCGAGATCCGCTGCCGCGCCGTGCTGCTGGCGACGGACGCGCGCGCCGCCGCCGAGCTGCTCCCCGGCCTGCGCGTGCCCGGCTTCCACCCGCTGACGGTGCTGCACCACACGACGGACGAGCCGCCGCGGACCGGCGCGGCCCTGCTGCTCGACGCGGACCGCGGCGGCCCGGTCGCGCACACGTCGGTGGTGAGCGCGGTCGACCCGAGCCGCGCCCCCGCGGGCCGCACGCTCATCTCCTCCACGGTCCTCGGCCCGCCCCCGCCGGAACTCGACACGGCCGTACGCATGCATCTCTCGCGTCTCTACGGCACCTCGACCGCGCGCTGGGAGACCCTCGCCGTCCACCACACCCCGGAGGCCGTTCCCGCGATGCGCCCGCCGCACGACGTGCGCCGCCCGGTCCGCCTGCTGGCCGGCCTCTACGTCTGCGGCGACCACCGCGACACCAGCACGGTCCAGGGCGCCCTCCACTCCGCCCACCGCGCGGCGTCGGCGATCCTCGCGGACCTGGGAGCGGCGGGCTCCATGCACCGGGCGGACCCGCCGCCCAGCGCGGTGAAGGAGGCGGCCTGAGCGGTCAGCCGAAGGCCGCGACCCTGTCGCGGTAACCCCGCACGGGCGCCGCGTCCTTGTACGGCTCCAGCCGCCGCTCGAAGTCCCGCACGTACTCCACGGCCCGCACCGACCGCATCTCCGCGGCGGCACCGGCGGCCTCCGCGCCGAGCGCGCACGCCTGATCGAGCTCACCGAGCCCGAGCCGCGCGGAGGCGAGGACGACGCGGCAGAAGAGCCGGCTCCGGGCGAACGCGGGCGCACGCAGCTGCAGAGACCGCTCAGCGTGCTGCGCCGCCGCCCGGAACTGCTGCAGGTCCCGATGGCAGTGGCCGAACTCGTCCGCGAGCTGCGCCTCGTCGAAGAACCGCGCCCAGAAGGGCACTTCGTCGCCGGGCCGGGTCGCTTCGAGCGCCCGCTCGGCCCGCACGAGCGAGGCGGTGCAGTTGCGCACCTCGCCCAGCACGCCGTGCCCGCGCGCCTCGGCGCAGTGCAGCAGGGCCTGCACGACGGGCGGGGCGTTGGTCGCCGCGCCCTGCTGGGCGACCCGCGCGAGCTGCACCGCCTCCCGGCCGTGGCCGAGATAGACGGCCTGGCGGCTCATGGTGACCAGCACGTACGAGCCGTACGCCCGGTCCCCCGCCGCCTGCGCGAGGCGCAGCGCCTGCACGAAGTAGCGCTGGGCGAGCCCGTGCGCCGCGATGTCGTACGACGTCCAGCCGGCGAGCCTGGTCAGGTCGGCGGCGGCGGCGAACAGCCGGCGTCCGGTCTGCTCGCCGTAGGTGCCGCGCAGCATCGGCTCGCACTCGTGCTCCAGGTAGCGCACGAGGGCCTGGCGGGCGTGGCCGCCGCCGTACATGTCGTCCAGGGTGCGGAAGAGCTCGCCGACGGAGCGGAGTGCCGCGATGTCGCCGGAGGTGACCTTCTGGCCGGGGCCGCGTTCGGCCTGGCCGCGCTGGCGGGGCACCACCGGGCGGCCCTGGGCGGGGACGCGGGAGGGCTGCTCGCCGCGGGCCACCCGGTCGTCGGCACGGCCGATCAGCCAGTCGCGGCTGGGCACGACCAGTCCCGCCGGGGTGAACGCGATCTTGCGGAGCTCGGCGTGCGAGCCGGAGTCCTTGCGCCACAGACCGCCGACGATGTCGACGGCCTCCTCGGGACTGGCGGCGAACTCGAGCCCCGCGTAGACGGGGGCACAGGCGTCGAGCCCGAGGTCCTGGGCGGTGAGTCTGCGGCCGAGGCGCCGGGTGAAGACCTCGGCGATCAGGGCGGGCGTGGTGCCTCGTGGCTGCTGGCCGCGGAGCCAGCGGGTGACCGACGTCTTGTCGTAACGCAGATCAAGTCCGTGTTCGAGACCGAGCTGGTCGACCCGACGGGCGAGACCCGCGTTGGAGAACCCGGCTTCTGCGATGAGCGCGGCGAGCTGGCGATTGGGAGTGCGCTGCGCGGGTCGTTCCGTCATCTGCGGTGCGGTCTCCTGCCTTTCGGGCCTTCTGGGACCGCCGTCGGCCCTGTTGTGCCCGGATTGCCTGTGAGCTGCCCTTATGGACCTCTGCGAACGGCGCGAATGTAGCGGAGAGTGAGCGGCCGGTCGCACACTTCCACGCTCGTTCATCCGATCGTGTGAGGATTGCCCGCAGGGCTGACGCGAGGCGGACGGTCGTACAGTGGCGTAGGCACGTTTCGTGCCTTACGACCTTCTAGGGAGGCGCTTGCCGTGAGTGAGCTGCGGTTCGTCCGCATGGGATTCGGTGCCGAGGCGGTCGAGTACCAGGTGGCCTGGGACGAGCAACGCCGGGTGCACGCGGCGCGCTTCGCCGACGAGATCCCCGACACCGTGCTGCTCCTGGAGCACCCGCCGGTCTACACGGCGGGCCGGCGCACGGCGGACAACGAGCGGCCCCTGGACGGCACCCCGGTCATCGACGTGGACCGCGGCGGCAAGATCACCTGGCACGGCCCGGGCCAGCTGGTCGGCTATCCCATCCAGAAGCTCCCGCGCCCGGTGGACGTGGTGGCCCATGTGCGGCGCCTCGAGGAGGCCCTGATCCGCGCCTGCGCGGAGTTCGGGGTGGAGACCACCCGCGTCGAGGGCCGCAGCGGGGTGTGGGTCCTGGGCGACCCGGTGGAAGAGCGCCCGTCGCTCGGAGGACTGTCCCTGGACTTCGACCCGCGGCTGCACGACGAGGAGTTCGACCCGCGGATGAACGGCCCGGAGTACGCGCCCTCCAACGCCGGCCAGCGCCGCGAGGACCGCAAGATCGCGGCGATCGGCATCCGCGTGGCCAAGGGCGTGACGATGCACGGCTTCGCCTTGAACGTGAACCCGGACAACAAGTGGTTCGACCGGATCATCCCGTGCGGCATCCGCGACGCAGGGGTCGCCTCGCTGGCCGGCGAGCTGGGCCGCGACGTGACGATCGCGGAGGTGCTGCCGGTGGTGGAGCGGCACCTGACGGACGTACTGGAGAACGCGGACCTGAAGCCGAGGGTGATCGAGAAGACACCGGCAGCCTGAACACCGCGCCGGGCATTCAAATCAACGGGCGTACCCTTGAGCACGCCGAAGAATCAATCGCTAGGGAGCCGGTCGTGTCCGCAGTCGCACCCGACGGACGCAAGATGCTGCGCCTGGAGGTCCGCAACAGCCAGACCCCCATCGAGCGCAAGCCCGAGTGGATCAAGACCCGGGCGAAAATGGGTCCCGAGTACACGAAGATGCAGAACCTCGTGAAGAGCGAGGGGCTGCACACCGTCTGCCAGGAAGCCGGCTGCCCCAACATCTACGAGTGCTGGGAGGACCGCGAGGCGACCTTCCTCATCGGCGGCGACCAGTGCACCCGGCGCTGCGACTTCTGCCAGATCGACACCGGCAGGCCCGAGGCGCTCGACCGTGACGAGCCGCGCCGCGTGGGCGAGTCCGTGGTCACCATGGACCTGAACTACGCCACCATCACCGGCGTCGCCCGCGACGACCTGGAGGACGGCGGCGCCTGGCTGTACGCCGAGACCGTGCGCCAGATCCACGCCCAGACGGCCGGCCGCGAGGGCGGGCACACCAAGGTCGAGCTCCTCGCCCCCGACTTCAACGCGGTCCCCGAGCAGCTGGCCGAGGTCTTCTCCTCCCGCCCCGAGGTCTTCGCGCACAACGTCGAGACGGTGCCCCGGATCTTCAAGCGCATCCGCCCCGGCTTCCGCTACGAGCGCTCGCTGAAGGTCATCACCGAGGCCCGCGACTTCGGCCTGGTCACCAAGTCGAACCTCATCCTCGGCATGGGCGAGACCCGCGAGGAGGTCAGCGACGCGCTGCGGCAGCTGCACGAGGCCGGCTGCGAGCTGGTCACCATCACGCAGTACCTGCGCCCGTCGGTGCGCCACCACCCGGTGGAGCGCTGGGTCAAGCCGCACGAGTTCGTGGAGCTGAAGGAGGAGGCCGAGCAGATCGGTTTCTCCGGCGTGATGTCCGGACCGCTGGTGCGTTCCTCGTACCGCGCGGGCCGGCTCTACCAGATGGCGATCGAGAAGCGTGGCGCCTACGTCGCCTCGCAGGCGGTCTGAGCTCCTGACGCCCCGTCACCCGCCTTGCCCTGCCTCGCACGAGGCAAGCGTGTGAATTCACGCACAAGAAACTACCTATGAGTAGTGACTGATTTGACGCGGTCCTGACCGTCCGCCCTGATGAGGGCGTACGTCAGGGCCGCGTCAGGGTTCGGGGGCTCCGTATCAAGGCTTCATTCGCGTTTGACCGGTCGGTCACGCCCTGGTAACACCAATCAGTGACGCTGGACTCACGCCACGTACACCCACGCCGAGCCCGTACCCGAGGGGGGACCTCCACCATGCAGGCCGCGCCGGTTCGCGCCACCGCAATCCCGTCGTTCACCACTGCACTGCGTGCAGTCGAGTCGCTGCTGATGAGCGGGGGCCAGCGCACCGCCCGTCGCAACGCCTGGACCTCCGTCCTGGAGGACCGCCGCCGCGCCAAGGACCGCGTCGAGACCCAGCGCGTCCTGGACCAGAACGTCCTCCACCGCCCCTGAATCCCGCCTTCCGGACACTGCCGTCGTACGGCGCTCCCAGCGCCACGTAGACTTCGTGGCATGGCGAGGAAGGAACCTGCAGCGGACGCTGCGAATACCGGGCGACTGAAGCAGATCGCTCTGACCTACAAGATGACGCGCAAGATCGACAAGAAGATCGGTCTTGTACTCGCGGCGGTCGGCATCGTTACCTTCGGTGTCCTCCTCGCGATCGGTTTCTTGATCGGTCACCCCATCTATCTCGGCATCCTGGGCCTGCTGCTCGCCTTCCTCGCGACGGCGATCATCTTCGGGCGCCGGGCCGAGCGAGCGGCCTTCGGGCAGATGGAGGGCCAGCCTGGCGCGGCCGCCGCGGTCCTGGACAACATCGGCCGGGGCTGGACGACGACGCCCGCGGTCGCCATGAACCGCAGCCAGGACGTGGTGCACCGGGCCGTCGGCAAGGCCGGCATCGTCCTGGTCGCCGAGGGCAACCCGAACCGGGTGAAGAGCCTGCTGGCCGCCGAGAAGAAGAAGATGAACCGCATCGTCGTGGACGTCCCGGTGCACGACATCATCGTGGGCAGCGGTGAGGGCCAGGTGGAGCTGAAGAAGGTGCGCACCACCATGCTGAAGCTGCCCCGCGTGCTCACCGGCCCGCAGGTGACCGCCACCAACGACCGGCTGCGCGCCATGGGCGACCTGATGAGCAACATGCCGCTGCCGAAGGGCCCGATGCCGAAGGGCATGAAGCTGCCGAAGGGCGGCAAGGCCCGCTGACCCCTCGTCCTACCCCGAAGGGGCCGCCCGGATCACTCCGGGCGGCCCCTTCGTCGTACGCGTCTCGGGAGCGTCAGCCGCGGACCTCGACCGTGCGCGCCAGCCGGTCGTGCAGGCCCCTGCCGTCGCGGTCCCAGATCAGGGCCGGGACGGCGATGCACAGCAGGGCCGTGCGCAGGACGGTCCGCAGGGGGTTCGGGCGGCCCGTGTCCAGGGCCACCACCCGCAGGCCGAAGAGGCGCTTGCCGGGGGTGAAGCCGATGGTGCCGACGGTCAGGACGTGGAGCACGAAGAAGACCAGCAGGGCCCAGTTGCCGGTAGCCTGGTCGTAGCCGTGGGTGATGAGACCGTATGCGATCAAGAGGCACAGCCCCCAGTCGACGGCCAGGGCGGCGAACCGGCGCCCCGGTCGGGCGATCGATCCCGGCCCCTCCTCCGGCAGGCCGAGCTGCTCACCCCTGTATCCGAACTCGACCCCGGCGTCCTCCGCGGCCGCGCGGGGGCCCGAGAGCCACGAGCCGATTGCATCCCTGTTGTCCACGCGTCCACGGTACTGCGGGCGTTTCGCGATCCGGACAGGTGGGGTATGCGGGACGCGATCCGGTTAACTTGTGCGAAACAAATGGGTCACGCCCGAGAAATCACGCGTCCTTAGGGTCGAGGTCAGCGTGTGCCACCGCACTGGCCGCACAACGAACTACCACCCCGGCGGGACGGTCGGGAGTAGGAGGAGCTGGATGTTCCAGAACGCCGACGAGGCCAAGAAGTTCATCGCGGACGAGGACGTCAAGTTCGTCGACGTCCGCTTCTGCGACCTGCCGGGCGTCATGCAGCACTTCACGGTGCCCGTCGAGGCGTTCGACCCCGACGAGGAGCTCGCGTTCGACGGTTCGTCGATCCGTGGCTTCCAGGCCATCCACGAGTCCGACATGGCACTGCGCGCGGACCTGTCGACCTCCCGCGTCGACCCCTTCCGCCGGGACAAGACCCTCAACATCAACTTCTTCATCCACGACCCGATCACCGGTGAGCAGTACTCCCGTGACCCGCGCAACGTGGCGAAGAAGGCCGAGGCCTACCTCGCGTCGACCGGTATCGCGGACACCGCGTACTTCGGTCCCGAGGCCGAGTTCTACGTCTTCGACAGCGTCCGCTTCGCCACCTCGGCGAACGAGAGCTTCTACCACATCGACTCCGAGGCGGGTGCCTGGAACACCGGCGCCCTCGAGGACAACCGTGGCTACAAGGTCCGCTACAAGGGCGGCTACTTCCCGGTCCCGCCGGTCGACCACTTCGCCGACCTGCGCGCCGAGATCTCCCTGGAGCTGGACAAGCAGGGCCTGAAGGTCGAGCGCCAGCACCACGAGGTGGGCACCGCCGGCCAGGCCGAGATCAACTACAAGTTCAACACGCTGCTCGCCGCCGCCGACGACCTCCAGCTCTTCAAGTACATCGTGAAGAACGTGGCCTGGCGCAACGGCAAGACCGCGACCTTCATGCCGAAGCCGATCTTCGGTGACAACGGCTCGGGCATGCACGTCCACCAGTCGCTGTGGGCGAACGGCGACCCGCTGTTCTACGACGAGGCCGGCTACGCGGGCCTGTCGGACACCGCCCGCTACTACATCGGCGGCATCCTCAAGCACGCCCCGTCGCTGCTGGCCTTCACCAACCCGACGGTGAACTCCTACCACCGCCTGGTGCCGGGCTTCGAGGCCCCGATCAACCTGGTGTACTCGCAGCGCAACCGCTCCGCGGCCATGCGTATCCCGATCACGGGCTCCAACCCGAAGGCCAAGCGCGTCGAGTTCCGCGCGCCCGACTCCTCCGGCAACCCGTACCTGACGTTCTCGGCGCTGATGATGGCCGGCCTGGACGGCATCAAGAACAAGATCGAGCCGGCCGAGCCGATCGACAAGGACCTCTACGAGCTGGCTCCCGAGGAGCACGCGAACGTCGCGCAGGTCCCGACCTCGCTGCCGGCCGTGCTGGACTCCCTCGAGCGCGACCACGAGTTCCTGCTCGCGGGCGACGTCTTCACGTCCGACCTGATCGAGACCTGGATCGACTTCAAGCGCACGAACGAGATCGCCCCGCTGCAGCTGCGTCCGCACCCGCACGAGTTCGAGCTCTACTTCGACGTGTGATCGGCGCCTGACGGAGATACGCCCGTGCCCCCGCTGTCGGCTGTACCGACGGCGGGGGCACGGGCGTATGTTCTATATTGCCGGGGGACGACACGGGGGTGGACGGAATGCCGCAGCACGAACACGACGATCCGGAGCGCGAGTTCGACCTGAAGTGGGCGGACGGCGCCGAGCACAAGGAGCCCTCGGCGCGGGCCCGGATGCTGGCCGCGCGGTGGCGGGAGAACCCGCCCGAGCCGCAGCCCTTCCGCGCCGACCCCGGCCCGGTGGCGCCGCGCCGCTCCTCCTGGGTGTCCACGACCGTGGTGCTGGGCAGTGTCGCCGCGATCATCCTGCTGCTGGGCTACGCGCAGTTCAGGGCCCCCTTCTAGGCAGGCCGGCGCCCGTCTTTCGCGTCACACAGGGCCGTCCGGCCTGTGCCTTTGCTGCACCTAGGGCCGTTCGGAACCACTTCATGGGAGTCACCGGGTGCACACTGGCAGTGGGACGAGTGCCTGACTGCGGGGTGATGCAGATGCAGAGCCGCTTCCGGAGCGACCGGCGGCTGACCGTGCGGATGACGGTCACGATGTTCCTGCTCGGATTGCTGTACGTGGCCTTCGTCGCCGCGTTGATCGTTTTGCTCAAGTCCTGGCTGATCGTCGTCGTGCTGGTGGGGGCGATGTTCATCGCCCAGTTCTGGTTCTCGGACCGGATCGCGATGTTCGCCATGCGCGGGCGGGTCGTGGAGCGCGAGGAGTATCCCGAGCTGCACGCGGTCGTCGACCGGCTGTGTGCGATCGCCGACATGCCCAAGCCGGTGGTGGCCGTGTCCAACATGGACATGCCCAACGCGTTCGCGACCGGACGCAACCCGGATCACGCCGTGGTCTGTGTGACCACGGGGCTGCTGCGCCGGCTGGAGCCCGCCGAGCTGGAGGGCGTGCTCGCGCACGAGCTGTCGCACGTCGCGCACAAGGACGTCGCCGTGATCACGATCGCGTCCTTCCTCGGCGTCATCGCCGGGCTGATCGTGCGGTTCGCCTTCTACTCGCAGCTGTTCGGCGGCGGGCGCAGGGACCAGAACACCGCGGCGGTCTTCTTCGCCGTGATGACCGTCTCGGCGGCCGTGTACGCGCTCAGCTTCCTGCTGATCAGGGCCCTGTCCCGGTACCGGGAGCTGGCCGCGGACCGGGCGGCGGCGCTGCTCACCGGGCGGCCCTCGGCGCTGGCCTCCGCGCTCACCAAGGTCTCCGGCGACATCGCGCGGATCCCGACCAAGGACCTGCGGACCGCGCAGGCGTTCAACGCGTTCTACTTCACGCCCGCGACCGGCAAGGAGCCCGGTATCGAGCGGTTCTTCTCGACCCACCCCAGCCTGGAGCAGCGGCTCGACCAACTGGGCCGGATCTCCGCCGAGCTGGGTGAGGCGCAGACCCCCGGAAAGGCATGATGCATGGGCCTGCTGGACATCCTGCTCGGCCGTACGAAACCGGTCCTGCCCGACCTGGACCGGCTCTTCGCGCTTCCGTCGGCGGCCGTGACCCTCGAGGCCGCGGCCGGTTTCACGCCGACCGGCGCGGGCGCGGTGTGCTTCGCCACGGTCGAGGGCTCGGCCTTCGAGCAGACACACCGGGAGGTCCAGGCGCTGCTGGACGCCGACGCGGACCGTGACGGCCCCCCGGTGGAGCTCAGCCAGGACGAGTACGGCTACTCCTGGCTGCTCTCCCGCCGCTCCCCCGACCAGCTGCCCTCGCTGGTCAACGACCTGCACGCGGTGAACAGCTCGATGGAGGTGAACGGCTTCGGGCCGCAGCTGCTGTGCTCCCTGGCGGGGTTCCGGGCCGAGGGCGACAGACGGCTGGCGCTGGTCTACCTCTACAAGCGCGGCACGTTCTACCCGTTCGCGCCGCTGCCCGGTGCGGAACAGCGGCGCGACAACGCGCTGGAGCTGCAGGTGAAGGCGGCACTCGCCGACGATCTGCGGATGGAGCAGGACCTCAGCCGCTGGTTCCCCGTGTGGGGCGCCCCCGGCCTGTAGCCCTACCCGCTCTTCTCGCGCTGCTGACGGCGGTACTGCAGGGGGCGCTCGCGGCGGTACCGGCGCTCCCACTTGGCCTGCTGGTCACGGCGCCTGCGGTAGGCCTGATAGCTGGCAGGCACGGCTCCCGACGAGGATCCCCCGGTCGACGGGGATTGCGGGGCGCCGCCTGTGGAACCACTCCGTCCGTACTGCGTGTAGAGGAAGAGAACGGCGACCGCGACCAGCCACCAGACATGGTTTCCGAATCCTAAGAGAACCAGGACGACGGTCCCGGCAATGACGATGGTGCCCATCCGGGCCTCCGTGGGCGTGGGTGTGTACGTGCGGTGACGGTGTGCTGTCCCGGCGCGGCGCTGGGGGAAGGGCGCCCGGCCGTCGGTGCGTAGAGAGTAGCCCCCAGTCCGCAGGCTGATGCCTGTGCTGCGGAAAGCGTTCTGGGCAGCTCCGCCGTGCGTGTCCAGCGTAGGGAGACGGTCACTCGGCGTGCATCCCGTTTTCTCCGCGCCTGGAGTCGGAACGGATCGGCCGATCAGCGGCGTTCAGCCCATGTGCCACATAGGGGGTGCACCTCGATGAGTGATCTCTTCGTCATCGCCTACGACGACCTGGCGACCGCCGCAAAGGTGCGCGAGAAGCTGTTCGAGCTGTCCAAGCAGCATCTGGTCGAGCTGGAGGACGCGGTGGTCGTCGAGCGGCGTGACGACGGGAAGATCAAACTGCACCAGGCCGTCAACCACACGACGGCCGGAGCGGCCGGGGGCGCGATGACCGACACGGGCATCAACGACGACTTCATGCGGGACCTGAGCCAGAACCTGCGCCCGGGCGCCGCCGCCCTCTTCGTCCTGGCCAAGCACGCGGCCCAGGACAAGGTGATCCCGCAACTGACGCCGTACGGTGGTCAGTTGGTGCAGACTTCGCTGAGCACGGCGGACGAGGAGCATCTGCGCGAGGCGATCGCGGCGGCGCAGGCTCCGGCGGCGGAGTCCGCGACCTGAACCGAGGCCGGCCTACTTCGCCGGCAGGTCGAGCCGTCGTTCCACGACCTCCGCGGCGACCTCGGTCAGCCGGCGGCGGTGGGAGCGGGCGTGGGAGCGCAGGATGCTGAACGCCTCGCCGACCGAGATGGAGTGTTTGGCCGCGAGCGTGCCCTTGGCCTGCTCGATGATGATCCGGCTGGTCAGCGCATGCTCCAGCTGGCCGGCCAGGGCACGGGCCTCATGCAGGCGGCGGTCCCGCTCCAAGGCCCAGCCAGCCGCGTCGCAGAGGGCCTGGCCGAGCGCGAGGAGGTCGGCGGACAGCGGTGTGCTGCCGGGGCACAGCATTACCAGGGCGCCCAGGGTGTCCGGGCCGGCGCGCAGGGGCAGGGCGGCGACCCGGCCGAAACCGAGTTCCAGGGCGCGGGCCGAGTAGCGCGGCCAGTCGCGGCGGGCCTGGTCGCCGTCGAGCGCGGTGTCGGGGGCCGGTCGGCCGCTGCGGCAGGACTCCAAGCCTGGCCCCTCGCCCCAGCCCACGGCCTCGTTCGCGAGGTGCATCATCTCGTCGCCGACGGCGGTCACCTCGACGCGGGAGTGCTCGTCGGGGGCGTACAGCACGATCACCGAGCACTCGCCGAGCAGCTGGGTGCCGTGCCCGGCCAGGGTCGCGAGGAGCCCGGTCGGGTCGGACACCTCGGTGATCGGGCTGGCGGCCAGGTCGACGAACGCCCGTGCCAGCTCGTGCGGCGACGGGGACATCGTGGTCATCGGCTGGGTTCCCTTCGCCTGCCGGCCGGCGGAAACGCCGACCGAGCCCACACATTGTGGTCGTCCACTGCCGCGCGCCTCCTCGTCTCAACCGAGCCGCAGATCGCCGCTGAGGATGCGCACTGCCACTGAGTGGGCAGAGACGCCCTCGGCAAACGCGTGGGCCTTGATCAGTTGCAGGGCGTCGGCCACCGGGCAATCGAGGTGGACGGAGACCATGCCGGCGGCCTGGTGCACCTCGGCGCGCATGTCGGTGGCACCATACAGCCCGGGATCGCCGTCCGGGCCGAGGATCATCGAACGTGTCAGTGCCTCGGCGACCTCGCCGAGAGTGCCCGCGTCCGCGACGCCCCGTATCGGATCGAAGACCGCGAGTGCGCCGACGCACCTCCCCGACAGGCTGAGCGGTACGGCGGCCACCGCCTTGATGCCCAGTTCCGCCGCCGCCGGACCGTAGCCGGGCCAGCGGTCGAACATGGCTGCGCTGTCCGCCAGCACCGGCCGGAGCTCGTTGGTGGCGTCCCGGGCCGGGCCCTCGCCGAGCAGGAACTCCAGCTCCTGCGCGGCGCGGGCCGGTTCGTCGGAGGCGGCCAGGGCCAGCTGGTCGTGGGAGGCGCCGATCAGGGTGATCGCGGCGCTTTCGGTGCCGCACGCCTCCGCCACGCCGGCCATGAACAGGGGCCTGGGGGCGCCGCGCTGAAGCGACCAGCCGACCAGCCGGGCCAGGTAGTCGTCCTGGAGTTGTGCGGCGGTCAGATGGCAGGCCGCGGTCGAGCGATGGATCCTCGCGATCCGCATGTGCATGTCCTTGAGGGCCTGGGTGCGGGCCTGCCCGGCGAGGAGCTCATGCCGTTCGGCGCGATCGGTCTCGTACTCGAACCGCGCCCGCGCCATTGCGGCCTTCCGCTCGGCGGAAGCGATGAGGTCCGAAGCCGCATCTTCCGTGGCCATAACGGAATCGTACGCTCAGGCTCGTCCTACTCGGAGCCGATTGCCCGGCCTGCCTCCATCAGCAGGACGACGCCGCCGTTGTGTCCGTCGAAGGGGCTGCACTGCACCGTGCAGGTGATCGTGCGGCCCAGGCGGTTGACGGCCGGCACGGACAGCGGATCGCCCCGTCTGCCGGTGTCGACGCAGAGCTCGATGGTCTCGCGCAGTTTCTCGGTGGGCAGTCCGAAGTCGAGATCGTAGAAGGACTGGTCCAGGACCTCGTCGGGGCGCAGGCCCCACAGGTCGACGGCGCCGCGGTTCCAGCTCTTGACCCTCATGGACTGGTCGAGCACGGCGACTCCGGCGGCCATGGAGGTCAGCACGGCGTCCAGGAAGGTACGGGCCTCGTCCAGCTCCTCGGTGCGGACCCGCATCTCCTCGTTCATGGTCTCCAGTTCCTCGTTCCCGGACTGGAGTTCCTCGTTGGTGGTCTCCAGCTCCTCGTTGGTCGACTGGAGTTCCTCGTTCGTCGTCTCCAACTCCTCGATGCTCGACTGGAGCTCTTCGTTGGTGGTCTCCAACTCCTCGTTGGTCGACTGGAGTTCCTCGTACGCCGTCTCGAGGTCCTCGCGGATCCGCTTGATCTCGGACTTCAGCTGCGTGGCGACCGTGACGTCGGAGAAGGTGATGTTGGTGGCGGACACCAGGCCGTCGGCGCCGGTGAGGGGCTGGATGGTGATGTCGAAGAACTGGACGCCGTCGGCGACCCGGCGTTCGGCGCCGTTGACCCGCAGGGTGCGCCGCTCCCGGGTGGCCTGTTCGTTCAGGGAGCGCAGTTCGACGGGCCGGTAGGAGATCTCCAGGTCCTGGAAGGGCCGCCCGATGTCGTTCGTGGTGAGGCCGAACTGGACGCGCGCGTGGTTGTTGATGAGCACGACCATGCCGTCGGCGTCGACGGCCACGGCGGCACCCGGCGCCGCGTCGAGGATGAGATCGCGCAGCTGACGGTGGCGGGCCGCACTGTGCAGCTCGCCGCCCTGGCCGGCCCTGATCTTCACCGGGGCGGGCTGGTACGGCGCCGCGGCCTCGCCGGGGCGGCGCCGGAACACCCGCTGGCGCATGCTCATCACCTCGAACCGCTCGGCGTCGTTGAGGAGCATCTCCGCCTTGCCGAGGAAGAGGAAGCCGCCCTCGCGCAGCGCGAAGTGGAAGCGATCGATGATCTGCGTCTGCGCCTCGACGTTGAAGTACATCAGCGCGTTGCGGCACACCAGCAGGTCGAGCCGGGAGATCGGGGCGTCCCGCGTGATGTCGTGGCGGCCGAAGATCACCTTGCGCCGCAGGTCGGAGCGGAAACCGAACCGGGAGCCGCTCTGCTCGAAGTACTTCTCGCGCAGCTCGGGCGCGAGCGGCTCCAGGACCTTGGCCGGATACAGGCTGGTGCGGGCGTCGCGCAGAGCCTCGTCGTCGATGTCCGTGCCGTAGATCTTGACCCGCTCCAGGGTCTCGTCCAGGCCCAGCGCCTCGGCGAACATGATCGCCAGCGAATAGGCCTCCTCGCCACTGGAGCAGCCCGCGCTCCACACCCGGATCTCGTTGTCGCTCCCGCTTCGCGCGAGCAGTTCGGGCAGCACTTCACGCTGGAGGAAGGTCCACGCGTCGGGATCGCGGAAGACGGAGGTGACGTTGATCAGGATGGTGTTGAACAGCGCGTCGAACTCGTCCGCGTTGGTCTCCAGGCGGTCCCGGTAGTCCGTGTACGAGCCCACCTGGGCGTCCGCCATGCGCTTGCGGATGCGTCGGCCCAGGGAGGAGCGCTTGTACCCGGTGAAATCGAAACCGCGGGCGTCACGGAGGAAGCGGAGGAGCTCCTCGAGTTCCTCGTCGGTCTCCACGTCCGGCTGTGCGTCAACCATTACTGCCGCCTACTTCTCTGCTACTGCCGCTTGATCTCGACCAGTCCGCTGATCACCGCGGCGATCTCCTCAAGAGGTAGCACGAAGTCCACTGAGCCCGTACCCACGGCCGCGTCCGGCATTCCCCGGAATTCCGCGGTCCCCGGATCCTGGACGATGACGGTGCCGCCGCGCGACTTGACCGCGTTCACCCCCATCGCGCCGTCCCGGCCGGTACCGGTGAGCACACAGGCGATGGCCTGCGGTCCGTAGGCGCCCGCGACGGACTCGAACAGCAGGTCGGCGGAGGGCCGGACGAAGTGGACCACCTCGCTGTCGGTGAGGGTGAGCAGACCTCCGGGGCGGACGAGGAGGTGACGGTCGGGCGGAGCGATGTAGACCGTGCCGGGCCTGGTGCGCTCGTGGTCCTCGGCGAGCTTCACGTCCAGATCCGTACGGCGGCCCAGTACCTCCGCGATCACGGTGCGATGGCGGGGGTCGAGATGCTGTACGGCCAGGATCGGCACCGGGAACTCGGCGCCCAGGGTGCCGAGCAGGGTGACGAGGCCGTGAATGCCGCCGGCGGAGGACGCTACGGCGACGACTTCGAAGCGGTCGGGCTTGGGCTCGAGAGGCTGCACACGGTCAGATTAGAGCCGTGGGGCGCGCCAGGCGGACGAGAGCGAGAGGCGGCTGGTTCAGACGTCCGGGGACGCCGCCACCACCCCGGCGGCGACCGCCGCGCGCAGGGTGGCGTGGTCCGCGCGGGTCTGGTCCGCGTAGCGCAGGGCGAAGCCGGCGACGGCCTGCTCGAAGGTGCCGGCGCCGCCCAGGTAGGCGGCGATCGCGATACGGTCGCCGGAGCGGGCGTGGGCGCGGGCCAGGGCGGTGCCGCACAGCCGGGCGTACCCGAGGAGGTCGGCGGGGCTCATCCCGGCGACGTCCGCGGAGCCCTTCATGTCGCGCAGCTGGCGCCAGTAGAAGGCGCGTCCCTGGGGACCGCTCATCCATCCCAGGAAGATGTCGCTCGCGGCCTGCAGCAGGCGCTGCCCGGCGACCACGCGGTGCCCGGGATGCACGTAGGGACCGTACGGCAGATGTTCCTCGAGTACGGACGTGCGCGCCTCTTTGACCTGCAGGAACAACGGATCGTCGGTGTCCCGCCCGGCGAGCAGGACGACGAAGCACCGCAGGCCCACGCTGCCGACGCCGACGACCTTGCGGGCGGCGTCCACGAAGCGGTAGCGGTCCAGGAGCAGGCGGCGCTCCTCGGAGAGGGTGGAGCGGTAGTCGCTGAAGATCTTGCGCAGGGACGCCGTGTCGGAGGCGCCGGCGGGTTCGAGCAGCGGCGGGTCGTGGACGATACGGCGGCGCCCGTCGACCACCTCGGTCAGCTTGCCGACGGTCTGGAGGCTGGTGCGGCGGCGGGCCCGGGTCAGGCTGGACTCGACGTGGCGGCGCCGGTGGGCGGAGCGGACCAGGGGCAGCAGGCTCTCGGCGTCGATCCGCTCGTACCAGACGGCGAGTTCGCCCCGCCGCGCCAGCCGCCGCATGGCGGTCCGGTAGGCGGCGCCCGCCTCCAGCGCGGCACGGTGGGCCTTGGCGTCGGCGTGCCCGTTGGCGCGGGCGGCCACGGCGACGGAGGCCGCGAGCCGTTTGACGTCCCATTCGAAGGGGCCGGGGAAGGTCTCGTCGAAGTCGTTGAGGTCGAAGAGCAGGGCGCGTTCCGGGGAGGCGTACAGGCCGAAGTTGAGCAGATGGGCGTCGCCGCACAGCTGCACGGTGAGTCCGGTGTGCGGCTGGGAGGCGAGGTCGGCGGCCATCACGGCGGCGGCACCGCGCAGGAAGGCGAAGGGCGAGGCGGCCATCCGCCCGTACCGGATCGGCAGCAGCTCCGGCAGCCGGTCGCGGCCCTGCCGCTCCAGTACGGCGACGGGGTCGGGCCGGTCGACGGACGGGACCCACGCGTCGTGCGCGGAACGGGCGACGCGGCGGCGGGCGGCCTTGCCGCGGTCGGCGCGCCCGGCGGGCGTGGTCATGGCGTCCACCACCGCATGCCGCGCCTGCGCATCACGCCTCCCACGGGGTTCCACCGCCTCTCCTCGCAGTGAAGGCGGGTGCGGGGACGGACGCATGCCGGGCACGGCGTTCGGGTGACGCGGGTTGCCCTGGTGGGAGGCCCGTTGTCAGTGGCCTCCTGCAAGATGGGCTGAGGCGTGAGTGACGGGGAGGCCGGTATGGGCGGCGGCGTGCGGTACATCGGGGCGGCGGAGCGGCGGGCCAGGCTGGCGGTGCGCCACCGGCTCACCGGTGCGGCGCGGGCGGGGAGACCCGAGGAGGTCGCCGGGACGCTGGTCGCGCTGCACGGCACGGACCCGGCGACGGTGTACCTGGCCGTCGGCGCGCGGCTCGCCGACCCGGCGGTGACCGTGGCGGAGACCCAGCGGGCCCTCTACGAGGACCGTTCCCTGGTCCGGATGCACGGCATGCGGCACACCGTGTTCGTCTTCCCCACCGACCTCACCGCCGTCGTGCACGCCTCGACCGGGCTCACGGTCGCCGCCCGCGAACGGGCCAAGCTGCTCGCGGACATGGCGAAGGCCGGGGCGCCGGACGCGGCCTGGCTGAAGGAGGTCGAGGAGTCGGCGCTGGCGGCCCTCGCGCGGCGCGGGCAGGCGACGGCGGCCGAACTCGCGGCGGACGAACCGCGGTTGCGCGAGCAGTTCGCGTACGCGGCCGGCAAGAGCTACGAGGGCGTGCACACCGTCTCGACGCGGCTGCTGCGGGTGCTGGGCGTGGAGGGCAAGGTCGTCCGGGGGCGGCCGCTCGGGTCGTGGACCTCCAGCCAGTTCCGCTGGGCGGTGGCGCCGCCGCATCCCGAACTCGACGTGGCGCAGGCGCAGGCGGCGCTGCTCGGCCGGTGGCTCGCGGTGTGCGGGCCGGCCACGGAGGACGACCTGAAGTGGTGGACGGGCTGGAAGGTGACCGACGTACGGCGGGCGCTGGCCTCGATCGGGGCGCAGGCGGTGTCGCTGGACGAGGGCACCGGATATGTCGTGGCGGGTGACGTCGAGCCGGTCGCCGCGCCTGCCGAGCCGTGGGCCGTGCTGCTGCCCGGGCTCGACCCGACGGCGATGGGGTGGCGCGAGCGGGACTGGTATCTGGCCCCGGAGCTGCGGCCCATGCTCTTCGACGGCAGTGGGAACGTGGGGCCGACGGTGTGGTTCGACGGGCGGGTGGTGGGGGCGTGGGCTCAGCGCAAGGGCGGCGAGGTCGTGTGGCGGGCGCTGGTCCCCGGCGGGGTCGGGCGAGAGGCGTCGGCCCTGATCTCCGCCGAGGTGGAGCGGTTGCAGGGGTGGGTGGGCGCCACGGGGGTGACACCTCGCTTCCGGACGCCTGCGGAGCGGGAGTTGACGGGATGATCAGCTCAGCCCAATCCAGCCCGTCTGGGGGCGCCCCCTCTGGGGGAGTTTGAGGACGAGGCCGTTCAGGCCGAAGCGGGGGCCTGGGGGCGGCAGCCCCCAGACGACGGCAACGACAGCGCCGGGCGCCGCACACAGCAGACGACCCCCGGCGCACCCGTCAACGCGAATACCGCATCAGCGCCCGCACCATATGGCACGTCGTGTCCGACGGCGGATGTACGCCGATGACCTCCGCCGTGCTGCGTATCGTCTCGTTGCGGGCCTGGTTCGGCATGTAGACGCCCGAGTCGAGCAGGGCGATCGCGAGCCGCATCGCCTTGAGGCGGCGGTTGTGCGTGACGTACCACTCGCGCGGACGGCCCGGCGGCAACGGGCGCTTCTCCACGGGCTCGTAGGGCAGGTCGAGCAGAACGGGGTGCTGGGCAGTGGACTGCATCGGCTTCGGCTTCAGTGCGGCAGCGGGCACAGGCATCCTCCTGTCGCGGTCAGGTCGCCCATCAGGGACGTTCCGCCCCCGGCGACCTCCTCGAACACTGCTTCTATTCTAGCGCCCGCCACTGACAAAAGCCCCTGGCCACAAGGGCTTTCGGGGGCGCCGGTCGCGTACCGTAGGCGCATGGAGATCTGGATCAACCCGGCCTGTTCGAAGTGCCGCAGCGCCATCAGCCTGCTCGACGCCGAGGGTGCCGACTACACCGTCCGCCGCTACCTGGACGACGTACCGGGCGAGGACGAGATCAGGGCCGTGCTCGAGCGCCTGGGCCTCGAACCGTGGGACATCACCCGCACCCAGGAGGCCGACGCCAAGGAGCTCGGCATGAAGGACTGGGCGCGGGACGAGGCGTCGCGCGACCGGTGGGTCACGGCGCTCGCCGAGCACCCGAAGCTGATCCAGCGCCCGATCATCACCGCCGACGACGGCACCGCCGTGATCGGCCGCACCGACGAGGCCGTACGGGAGGCTCTGTCTCGATAGAGACCCATAAGAACCCCCGCACGTGCCCCAACTCCACTGTGACGCACGTTACTTCGGCGACTCCTGCGACCGCTGAGCAACTGCGTTCGGTATCTCGTACATAGCGGCGTACGCTCCCCTACCTCTCAGGAGGCGCGCATGTCGCGTAGGCGAAGTCTTGGTACGAAGAAGAAGATCGCGCTGCTGGTGAGCGCGGCGGCGGTGGCGGGAGGCGGCGCCTTCGTCATGGCGAGCACCTCCAACGCCGCGCAGAGTCCCGGCCCCAAGACCCTGTCGTCCGCCGCGGACTCGAACGTCTGCCTGGGGCTCGCCACCGCCCTCGGCAACAACCAGAAGTTCATCGACGGGCAGAAGGCCAGTCCCGACGCCCAGTCCGCGGCCCGGATCGCCAACCGCGAGGCGGTCATCGAGCAGATCAAGGTCCAGCAGAAGGCGTCCGGTTGCACCGTTGGGGAGTCGGCTCAGGGCTCCCAGTCGACGCAGCCGGCGCAGAACGGCCAGCAGGCCGGCGGGGCCCAGCAGAGCGCCCCGCCCGCGCAGACCGCCCAGCCCTCGCAGAGCGCCTCCGCGGGAAACGCGAACGGAAACGCCGGCGGGAACGCCGGCGGTGCCGCGGCCTCCGGGCAGCAGGTGTGCAACGGCTCCACCGTGACCCTCTCCGGTGAGGGCGGGGCGCCCGCCGCCTCCAGCAACCAGTTCCCGGCGGGGACGACGCTGAAGGTCACCAACCTGGACAACAACAAGTCGACGACGGTGAAGGTCACTTCGGTCTCCGGCAGCTGTGCGCTGCTGAACAACGCGGCCTTCGAACAGGTCCGTGAGCCCGGCAAGTTCCTGATCCGCCACGCGCTGATCGAGAAGGTGGGGTGAGGCTCAACGACCCAGGAACTCCGTGAGGCGGCGGCCGAGTTCGGCCGGTGCGGCCTGCGGCAGCGCGTGGTGCGAGACGCCGGGGAGGTCCACAGTCTCGACACGCGGCAGCAGCGCACCGGCCCGCGCCGCCACCCGGTACGTGTCATGGGTCCTGCTGCTCCCGGCCAGGAGCAGCAGGACCGGCATGTTCAGCCCGCGCAGCGCGTCGGGTGCCGGACGAGGACCGGTCACCGGCTTCGACACGGAGGGGAAGCCGGCGGCCGCCTCCTGCAGGCGGAGCCAGTCGGGGTCGAGGGGGACTCCCCCGGTCTCCCAGCGCAGGAAGGCGCGCACGCGAGCGGGCGTCGGCCGCAGCAGCACCGGCAGGGCGTGCAGCAGATACGCCGGCCGGTAGCCGGCGAAGCACTGGGTGGGGTCCAGCAGGGCGAGGCGCCGTACGCGCGTGGGTGCGTGCAGCGCGTGGTGCAGGGCGATCCAGGCGCCGTAGGAGTGCCCGGCCAGGGCCGTCTGCGCCAGGCCGAGTCCGTCCAGGACCGCGTCCAGCCAGGCCACCAGGTCGGCGACCGTACGGGGGTGGCGGTCGCCGGCCTCGGTACCGCGGCCGGGGGCGCCGATCAGATCGACGGCGTGGACGCGGTGGGTACGGGCCAGGCCGGCGGCCTGGGCGTACCAGGACGCGGAGGTCGCTCCCCCGCCGCCCGGGAGGAGGACCAGCGCGGGGCCTTCGCGCGGGCCGCACACGTTGACGTACGCCGTCCCGAACGGCGTGGGGACGGTCACCGCCTCCCGCTCGGCGGGCCACTTGGCCACGACCTTGTCGTAGGCGGCCAGGAAGCCGTCCATGTCGTATGCATCGCCGCGTGTATCGGTCATCGGTCTGCCCTTCCCTTAGTATCTCGCTGAGCGAGATACTCGTCGAACGAGATGATAACGGAGAAGGCACATGCAGCCCCAGGGACCGGAACTGGAGATCGTCCATCTGCTGCGCGCCGTGGCCGTCGAACTCGGCCTGCACAGCGGCCGGTTCGCGCAGCGCAACGGCATGCACCCCACCGACGTACGCGCCCTGATCGCCCTCATGGACGCCTCACGCGCGGGTGAGGAGACGACCGCCGGCCGGCTCGGTGCGGCGCTCGGGCTGAACTCCGCCGGCACGACGGCCCTCGTGGACCGGCTGGAGCGGGCCGGGCATGTGCGGCGGGTGCGCGGCGGGACGGACCGGCGCAGGGTCGTGATCGAGGTCGACGAGAAGGCGGTGGAACTCGGCTGGTCCTTCTTCGGGCCGCTCATCGGGCGCGCGGTGGAGCTGCTGCGGGGCTACGACGAGCGGGAACGGGCGGCGATCAGGGGGTTCCTGGAGGGGGTGCGGGAGGCGGCGGCCGAGGCGGACTGACCCGCCACCGCTGACCTCACACCGTGAATCGCGCCACATCCGTGCCAGGTAACACGGGGTTCACATACGGGCAACGGACGGGAAATCGCCTGTTGACAGGCTCGCGGGCATCAACGGTGGCGCCCCAGTGCCGCAGCGCCCCAGCACCCGCACGTGCGTCAGAGACACCCCCGAAGGAAGTGGCCCGTGACCTTCAAGGCTGAGTACATCTGGATCGACGGCACCCAGCCGACGGCGAAGCTCCGCTCCAAGACGAAGATCATGGTCGGGGAGCCGGCCGGGCTCGACGCGCTGCCGATCTGGGGCTTCGACGGGTCCTCCACGAACCAGGCGAAGGGCCACTCCTCGGACCGTGTCCTCAAGCCGGTCTTCACCTGCCCCGACCCGATCCGCGGCGGCGACGACATCCTCGTCCTGTGCGAGGTCCTCGGCATCGACATGACGCCGCACGAGTCCAACACCCGTGCCGCGCTCGCCGAGGTCGCCGAGAAGTTCGCCGCGCAGGAGCCGATCTTCGGCATCGAGCAGGAGTACACCTTCTTCCAGGACGGCTACCCGCTCGGCTTCCCCAAGGGCGGCTTCCCGGCCCCGCAGGGCGGCTACTACTGCGGTGTCGGCGCCGACGAGATCTTCGGCCGCGACATCGTCGAGGCCCACCTGGAGAACTGCCTCGCGGCCGGTCTCGCCATCTCCGGCATCAACGCCGAGGTCATGCCCGGCCAGTGGGAGTTCCAGGTCGGCCCGGTCTCCCCGCTGGAGGTCTCCGACCACCTGTGGGTCGCCCGCTGGCTGCTCTACCGCACCGCCGAGGACTTCGGCGTCGCCGCGACGCTGGACCCGAAGCCGGTGAAGGGCGACTGGAACGGCGCCGGTGCGCACACCAACTTCTCCACCAAGGCGATGCGCGAGGGCTACGACGCGATCATCACCGCCGCGGAGTCGCTCGGCGAGGGCTCCAAGCCGCTCGACCACGTCAAGAACTACGGCGCCGGCATCGACGACCGACTGACCGGCCTGCACGAGACCGCCCCGTGGAACGAGTACTCCTACGGCGTCTCCGACCGCGGCGCCTCGGTCCGCATCCCGTGGCAGGTCGAGAAGGACGGCAAGGGCTACATCGAGGACCGCCGCCCGAACGCCAACGTCGACCCCTACGTGGTGACGCGTCTGCTCGTCGACACCTGCTGCTCCGCGCTGGAGAAGGCCGGCCAGGTCTGATCCACCCCGCCCGGCTCCGAGGGGGCGTCCACCGTTCGCGGTGGGCGCCCCCTCGCGGGCGTCCGCTTCCGGGCCGGGACGTGTCCAGGCAGTGAGAGGAGGCTCCTGGCGACGGGCCGTGTCTGCTTCAATGTGGTCATGACCGGCTTCCAGAAGTGCACCGCCACGGGGCGCCATGACCTGGAGCCCTTCTGGCCCTCCCGCCAGCACCACGACTTCGACCGGGTGTGTTGTCGCGTGACGAACGCGCCGGCCCTCTAACGCCGTACCTCCACCCGGCCTTCGGCCAGCGCGCACCGAGTACGTCCTTCCCGACGAACCTCTCGCGCGAAAGAGCTGACCTCTCATGGCGATCCTTCGTTCACTGCCCTCCGCCACGCCCGGCACCCCGTCCTCCAGCGCCCCACGGCACCGGCTGCGCGCCGTGGACCGGGACGAGGTGACCGACCTCCCGGAGTTCCTGCCGCCGGGCGCCACCTGGCTGCCCGCTCCCCCGCACACCCTGCCCACGCTGCCGGGACAGCCCCCGATGGTCGGATACCTCGTCCTGATCCCGGCCGACCACGCGCATGGGGCCGCCGCCCCGGGTCCTTCCGGCCCCGAGGCCGCCGCCCCCGCCGACGCGCTCGTCCGCATCGACCCCGTGCAGCGCACCGCCGAGGTGGACGGACGCCAACTTGACCTGACCTACCTGGAGTTCGAGCTGCTCGCACACCTCGTGGCACATCCCAACCGGGTGCACACCCGCGACCAGCTGGTCACCACGGTGTGGGGGTACGGCCACGTGGGCGACGGCCGCACCGTGGACGTCCACATCGCCCGGCTGCGCCGCAAGCTGGGCGCCGAGCACCGCGCGGCGATCCGGACGGTGCGGCGGGTGGGCTACAAGTACGCCCCGCCGGCCGGCCACTGATCCTCTGCCGTCGGCAGAGCGGCGTTCCCTCCCGCGGCCGGACCGGGCAGGCTCACCGGCATGAGACTTCTGGTGCTGGGTGGTACGGAGTTCGCGGGACGGGCCGTCGTCGAGGCGGCTCTCGGGCGTGGCTGGGAGGTGACGGTCCTCAACCGGGGGCGTCGCCAACCCCCGCCCGGCGCAAGGGCGTTGCAGGGTGACCGGACCGCGCCCGGCGGGCTCGGCGCCCTCGCGGACGGTGCGTGGGACGTCGTCGTCGACACCTGGTCGGCGGCGCCCCGGGCCGTGCACGAGGCGGCGCGGCTGCTGCGGGGCCGCGCCGGACGGTATGTGTACGTGTCGAGCTGCTCGGTGTACGCCTGGCCCGCGCCCGCCGGGTACGCCGAGGACGCGCCACTGGCCGAGGGCGCCGAACCGGACGCCGGGCAGACCGACTACGTGCGCGACAAGCGCGGCGCCGAGATCGCCGCCGTCGACGCCTTCGGCGCGGACCGCTCCGTGCTCGTACGGGCCGGGCTGATCCTCGGCCCGTACGAGAACATCGGCCGGCTGCCGTGGTGGCTGACCCGCATAGCGCGCGGCGGGCCGGTGCTGGCGCCGGGACCGCGGGACCTCCCGCTGCAGTACGTCGACGTACGGGACATGGCCGAGTGGATCCTCGGGGCGGCGGAGCGGGAGCTGAGCGGCCCGTACAACATGATCAGCCCGCAGGGGCACGCCACCATGGGCGGGCTGCTCGACGCGTGCGTCCGGGCCACGGGTGCGGCTGCCGAGCTGCGCTGGACACCGCCCGAGGTGATCCTCGACGCGGGCATCCAGCCCTGGACCCAGCTGCCGGTGTGGGTGCCGCCGGGCACCGACATGCACGACTCCCTGCACTCCGCGGACGTCTCGCGGGCGCTGGCGACGGGCCTGGCCTGCCGGCCCGTAGAGGAGACCGTCGCCGACACCTGGGCGTGGCTGCGCGGCATCGGCGGCAGCGCGCCGCAGCGCCCGGACCGGCCGCCCGTCGGGCTCGACCCGGAACTGGAGGCGAAGACCCTCGCGGCCGCCGGGGGTGTACCTGGCGACACCCCCTGACCGGGGGCCGGGCCCCGTGACCCGCGGGGCCCGCTCGGCGAGACTGACGTCATGACCACCAACACGGAAAGCGGCTCCCTGACCGGGAGGATGCGGGCCGTCGCCCTGGCGGCGGGACGGGGGTTCGTGCTGGCCCTGGTGACCCTCCCCGGAGCGGTCGTCCTGTTCACGCTCACCCTCGTGTCCATGGCGCTGATCCCGGTCGGCGTCGGGGGCTACACCACACCGTGGCTGCTCGCGGGCGTGCGGGGCTTCGCGGACCGGCGGCGGGTGCTCGCGGCGGAGTGGGGCGGGGTGCGGATCCCCTCGGGGTACCGGCCGGTCCCGGAGGGCGCCAACTCCTGGGCGCGGACGTACGCGATGCTCCGCGACCCGGCGGTCTGGCGCGATCTGCGCTGGCTCCAGGTCGACATGACGGCGGGGTTCGTGACCGCGCTGCTGACGGCGGCGCTCGTCTTCTACCCGCTGGAGGGGCTCGCGGTCGCGGCCGGGCTGTGGCGGGCGTTCGCCGCGAGCGGCGGGTACTGGTACGGCTTCGTGCACGTCACCGACCAGAGCTCCGCCCTCCTCGCCGGCGCCCTGGGCGTCGTGCTCCTCGCCCTCACCCCGCTGGCGCCGCGCCTGCTGGCCGCCCACTTCCGGCTCACCGGGGCCGTACTGGGCGCGAGCCAGGGGGAGTTGGCCGAGCGGGTCCGGGTGCTCACCGAGACCCGGAAGGACGCCGTCGACACCTCCGCCGCCGAACTGCGCCGTATCGAGAGGGATCTGCACGACGGGGCGCAGGCCCGCCTGGTGGCGATGGGCATGGACCTGGGCACCATCGAGGCGCTCATGGACAAGGACCCGACGAAGGCCAGGGAACTCCTCGCGCAGACCCGCCGGTCCTCGGCGGACGCCCTCACCGAGCTGCGGGACCTGGTCCGCGGCATCCACCCGCCGGTGCTGGCCGAACGCGGACTCGGCGACGCGGTAAGGGCGTTGGCGCTCCGGCTGCCCGTCGCCACCGAGGTGAACGTGGAGCTGAGCGGCCGCGCGGACGCGCCGGTGGAGTCCGCCGCCTACTTCGCGGTCAGCGAGGTGCTCACCAACGCGGTCAAGCACTCCGGCGCGGACCGGATCTGGATCGACCTGCACCACGCGAAAGCGGGTGAAGGGGGCGACGGCATGCTGCGGATCTCGGTCACCGACAACGGCAAGGGCGGCGCGGTGATCGGCGCCGGGACCGGCCTGGCCGGGGTCGAGCGGCGCCTCGGTACATTCGACGGCGTCCTGGCCGTCAGCAGCCCCGCGGGCGGTCCCACCATGGTGACCATGGAGATCCCTTGCGCGTAGTCCTGGCCGAAGACCTCTTCCTGCTGCGCGACGGACTGGTCCGGCTGCTCGAGGCCCACGACTTCGAGATCGCCGCCGCCGTCGAGTCCGGCCCCGAGCTCACCCGCGCCCTCGCCGAGCTGGAGCCGGACGTCGCCGTGGTCGACGTACGCCTGCCGCCGACGCACACCGACGAGGGGCTGCAGTGCGCCCTTCAGGCCCGCCGGGACAGACCCGGGCTGCCGGTGCTGGTGCTCTCGCAGCACGTGGAGCAGCTCTACGCGCGCGAGTTGCTCGCCGACGGCAGCGGCGGGGTGGGCTATCTGCTGAAGGACCGGGTCTTCGACGCGGAGCAGTTCGTGGACGCCGTACGGCGGGTCGCGGGCGGCGGTACGGCGATGGACCCGCAGGTGATCCAGCAGCTGCTGTCGCGGCGGGCCGCCGACGACCGGCCGCTCGCCCGGCTGACACCCCGTGAGCTGGAGGTTCTGGAGCTGATGGCGCAGGGACGCTCCAACGCGGCGATCGCCGGGCAGCTGGTGGTGACAGAACGGGCGATCGCCAAGCACACCTCCAACATCTTCACCAAACTGGACCTGGAGGTGTCGGACGACGACAATCGTCGCGTTCTGGCGGTCCTCGCCTATCTCGACCAGGGCCGGTGAGCAGCTACTGATTCTCTGTAACTTCCGCTGTTCAAGGGACTGTTGAGGCCCGTCGGCCGGTCAATCCTCTGATTTGTTGGTGGGGCTGCTGAACACCGCTGGGACCCCGTCCGTATCCATGGGAGCCGCTTCACTCCTGTCGGGCGCCTCGATGCCCCGCCAAGCCCGCAAGGAAGTCAGAGGAGTTCCATGGGACGCAACACACGAAAACGCCGTACGCCGCTGGCCACCAAGGCCATAGCCGCATCGGCGGCCCTAGCGCTCGGTGGGGGCGGGCTGATCTGGGCGAACTTCTACGCCTCGGCGCACGAGTCGAACTCGGGTCAGAACCAGACGAAGGCCGCCGCCGCTCAGGTGGCGACCATCTCCTGCCCCGACGTCGGCCAGAAGCTGACGAACGTGCCCCAGCGGGCCCGTCAGGGTGTGGCGACGGAGCTCGCGAACCTCGACAAGCAGATCACCGAGGCCTACGCCCGTCTCGCCTCCACCCGCCAGGCGCAGACGCAGGACGCCAACTTCGTGCAGAACGCGATCGTCGGTCCTCTCAAGGAGAAGCGGTCCGCGACGCTCGACCGGATCCGTATCGACATCCAGCGTGTCGGCGGTCAGGTCGACACGTCCGGTCTGGGCGCTCTCGCCGCCTGCACGACGCAGTCCGCCAACCAGACCAACGCCGGTGGCCAGACCAACGGCGGCCAGCAGCAAGGCGGTCAGCAGGGCGGCCAGAACACCGGTGGTCAGCAGCAGGGCGGCGGTCAGGCCTCGGCCAACCCGAGCGCCAGTGCCAGTGCCGGAGCCGGCCAGAACATCGGCGGCCAGGCCGGCAACGGCCCCGTGGCGGCCGACTTCGTGGACATCACGAAGGTCGCCGCGAACGTCCAGGGCAAGCCGCAGAACAGCGGTCAGGCCTCGACCGGCACCTTCACCACCAAGTGCGGTGTGAACGCGAACAAGAACCACAACACCGACAACGTCATCGTGGCGCCCGGCGTGACCAACGGCGCGCACCACCTGCACGACTACGTCGGCAACCAGAAGGTCAACGCGTTCGCGACGAACGACTCGCTGATCCAGGACCAGACCAGCTGCCAGAACCAGGGCGACCTGTCCGCGTACTACTGGCCCGTGGTCCGCGTCCAGGACGGCACGCAGGACTTCGACCAGAACGCGGACGGCGGCGGCAAGGAAGGCAACGTCGGCAAGATCCTGACGCCGGTCCAGGCGCAGATCAAGTACGTCGGCAACCCGACCAGCAAGGTCACGGCGATGCCGCAGTTCCTGCGCATCATCACCGGTGATGCAAAGACCACCACCAACGGTCTGGCCAACGCCAACGCGCACTGGAGCTGCACCGGCTTCGAGAACAAGGTCCAGCTGACCGAGCAGTACCCGATCTGCCCGCAGGGCAGCAACGTGGTGCGCACGTTCGCCTTCCAGAGCTGCTGGGACGGCCAGAACATCGACAGCGCCAACCACCGTACGCACGTGGCCTTCGCGGACCCGGCGAGCGGTGCCTGCGGCAACGGCTTCAAGGCGATCCCGCAGCTGACGATGCGTCTGGTGTACAAGATCACCCCGCCGACCCTGCAGAACGGCCAGGTGAAGAACGCCTACGCGGTCGACGGATTCCCGGAACAGCTCCACAAGCCGTCCACCGACCACGACGACTTCATCGCGGTCTTCAAGAACAACCTGGCGAACAAGATCGCCAACTGCATCAACAACGGGCAGCGTTGCCAGTGACGAGCCCCTGAGAGAAGCGGGCGGTGGGAATCTCCCACCGCCCGCTTTTCGTATGGCTGCCAGTAGCTCGAGCAACGAGCCGCCGCGAGGCTCAGCCGCTGTGACCGCTGTGACCGCTGTGCTGGCTGTGGTCGGTGCCGATCTCCTCCTCGCCGCCCAGCGTGCCCCGCAGCGCCTTGACCACCTTGTCGTCGCCGACGGCGACCCACTTGCGGCCGACGAGGTAGAAACCGCCGTAGTCCTTCGCGTCGTTGATCCACTCGCGCTGGCCGCGGTCGGTGGCGAAGGTGGCGAAGACGTACTTGCCGTCGGACGTCTTGCAGATGGCCTGGCGGACCTCGTCGGAGTCGATCTGCATGTCCGGCTTGCACTTCGCCTTGGCCGCCAGGCTCTCCAGGCTGCCGGTGGCGGTCGCCGGCACCTTGGCCGCCGCGTCGCTGTCTCCGGATCCACAGCCCGCCAGCGCCAGGACGGCCGTGGCGCCGGCCACGGCGAGCATCGGTCGGGTCAACCTCATCTGTTCCTCCGGTCGCGTTGCTGGCCCGGGCCTGGCCGGCACATTCCCGCCGTCCGCCCGCAGGGCGGGCCGCGGGGCAGGCGGGAATGTGCCGACCAGGCCCATAAGGCCCGTCCCCTTCGATACGGCTGCCGGGCGCGGTGCGCTCAAATCCGCTGTGAGCGAGGGTACGGATGTGCGAACGTATGGCCCGTGAACCAAGACTGGGAAGATCGCGTGACCGCCGCCTGGGCCACCTTCGACGACTACGCCGAAGAGGATGCCGCCGACTTCCGGGCCGTGATCGACGCGCTCGTCGCCGAACTTCCGGACGGCAGCCCGCTGGGACCCTTCGAGCGGGCCTGCGCCTGGGACTCGACGGGCCATTCGGACCGGGCGGTGCCGCTGTACCGGGAGGCGCTGGCGCGCGGGCTGAGCGAGGCCAGCGGCTACAAGGGGCGGCGCGCGAAGATCCAGTTGTCGAGTTCGCTGCGCAACATCGGGCAGGCGGAGGAGGGCGTCAAGCTGCTGACACCCGAACTGGACGCCCCTTCCGACGAACTGGACGACGCGGTACGGGCCTGTCTGGCGCTGTGCCTGTCCAGCCTCGGCCGGGACCGCGAGGGGCTCTCCCTCGTCATCGGCGCCCTGGCCCCTCATCTGCCGCGCTACCAGCGGTCGATGGCGAACTACGCGCGGGCCCTGGCCGGGCCCGGGGACTGACTCACCCGGGCGGCGGTGACCATCGCACGATTCGCTCGTTCTGCTGAACGTGCAGTCACAGGATGTCGCCCCGCGCCCCGCACCTTCCTCCGCCGACCCGGTCGTCGACGTCGAGCAGGCTGAGGCCGCGCTCGTCGAGCACTACCCGCGGCTGGTCCGGCTCGCCTACCTGGTGCTGCCGCCGGGCCTCGGCCGCAACCGGCGCGTGGTGACCGCGCACTCCCTCACCCAGCGCGCCCTGCCCAGAGGCCGGACGGCGGCACCCGCGATCCCGGCGCAGTCGACCGGCCGCGACGGCGATCCCGGTTACGCCTTCGTGCGCCGGCAGGTGCTGCGCACGGCGCTGGAGGCGGGCCTGCCGCTGAAGCGCGCGGCCTGGCCCAAGCGCTCCCAGCTGCCGCCGCTGCTCCCCCAGGTGTGGGGCCTGCGGCTGTTCCCGCGCTCGGGCGGGGCGGATGAACTAGCCCTGGACCAGGCGCTGTCGACGTTGTCCGGGCCGGCCCGCGCCGCCTACGTCCTGCGCGGTCTGGAGCGGCTCGGCGACGCCGAGGTGCGCGAGGCGCTGAGCGCCGCCGGCTGCGCGGACCCGGACGGCGCGCTGGCGGAGGCCGACGGCATCCCGGAGCAGTACGCGCTGCTGGACTCCCCCGAGTTCGACCCCTGCTCGCTGCAGGCCCGGCCCACCGACCTGATGCGGCGCAGGCAGCACGCCAAGGCCGCGCTCGCCGCCGCCGCGGCACTCGCCGTGTGCGGCGCGCTGCTCGGCCTGCCCGGCGACGGCTGGGCCCCCGACGGCGCCGCCGCCCCCGCGTACGCGAAGAACCCGGCCGCCGAGGCCGCCCTCGATCCCGCGAAGCTGACCAGGGTCGCCCCCACCGCCTGGGAGGCCGCGACGCGCACCGACTTCTCCGTCTGGCCGGCCCGCGGCGACCTCGCCGGCGACAAGGCCCTGCTGCGCCGTGCCCTCGCCGTCTGGGCCCGCCCCGGCGAGAGCGTCCAGGTCTCCGCCACCCCGGGCACCCCGTCCGGCGGCCCCTCCGGCCCGCCCCAGCTGCTCTACGCCGGGACGGTGGACAGCGCCCGCGTGGTGATCCTCTACGACGGCCTGCGCATCGTGCGGTACGCCGAGCCGCGGGACGGCACCAAGGGCGCGGCCCTCGACTTCGCGCGCGCCGACGACGCCGGCCGCGCGGACGCGAGCGGGCTGGTCCTGGACCGGGCCGACGGCAACGTCCGCTATCTGACGGCACCCTGGGTCACGAAGGCCGCCGAGCGCGACCTGCTCAAGCCGGGCGCCGGCGTGATGGACCTGCCGATCACCGGCGGCGTCACCGCGCCGCTGGCGAGCTCCGCGGCGCCGACCGGCGGCTGCACGTCGTGGAACGTGATGCAGCTGACGGACTCCACCGGCACCCGCCTGTCGACCGACCTCGGCGAGCTCGTTCCCGCCCGCCTCACCACGGGACGCCCCGGCGCCACCCACGACGTCTCCGGCGCGCAGGCGCTGCGCACCTGGGCGCCGTACGCCTGCTCGCTGGGCGCGCTGCGCTCGGCGGGGGTGCGCAGCGTCAACGCCTGGTCGTTCGCCGAGCAGCCGCTGCCCGACGCGTCGGGGTCCCCCCGCCCGGCGGGTGCGGGAGGCACGGCGGACTGGGTGTGCACGCGGGCGGAGACCTGGCGGGGCGGCGGCACCCGGGTGCTGGCGCAGTTCCACACGCCGGGCGGCACGTACGGGGCGATCGCGGCGAAGGCGGAGAACGTCCCGGCGTGCGGCGCGAAGGACCCGCAGGTGCTGGCCGGGGTGCTGTGGAAGGCGCAGTCGGGCCGCTGGTACCTGCTCGCGGCCGGGAGCAGGGGAACCGCGTCGATCAGCACGACGGGCGGGGTGCGGGCGAGCGCGAGCGGCAGTCTGCTGGCCGCACGGGCCGAGCAGGGGGTCCGCGCCCAGCTCAAGGGCACCACGGTCGACGGGGTGTCCATCACCGGGCTCGGCTAGCTGACGCCGGCGTCAACAAGTACCCGCCGAAGGGTTTCCCTCGGACTTACCCGTCAGTACATTGACGCCATGTCTAATACGCAGGTCCACCTCAAGGCACAAAAGGTGTCCTTCTCGTGGGAGAAGACACCGCTGCACTGGGTGCCGGGGGATCCGTTCACCACGCACACCATCAATGTGCTGCACCTGCTGCTGCCCGCCGGCGAGCGGTGGTTCGTGCACGTCTACAAGCAGGTGCTGCCGCTGATCCGGGACGACCGCCTGCGCGAGGACGTCATCGGGTTCATCGGGCAGGAGGCGATGCACTCGCAGGCCCACGACGAGGTGCTGCCGCATCTGAGGGAGCAGGGTCTCGATCCGACGCCGTACACCGCGCAGGTCGACTGGCTCTTCGAGAAGCTGCTCGGTGACCGGACGCTGCCGCCCGGCAAGGCGCGCAGGTGGTGGCTGCTGGAGCGGGTCGCGCTGATCGCGGCGATCGAGCACTACACCGCGTTCCTGGGCGACTGGGTGCTGAACGCCGGGGAACTGGACCGGCGGGGCGCCGACCCGACCATGCTGGACCTGCTGCGCTGGCACGGCGCCGAGGAGGTCGAGCACCGCTCCGTCGCCTTCGACCTGTTCGAGCACGTCGACGGCAGCTACCGGCGGCGGGTGCGCACCTGGGCCACCGCGTTCGCGACGCTGGTGTTCCTGTGGCAGCGCGGGGCGCGCTTCTTCATGGAGAACGACCCGACGCTGACCGACGGAAAGGCGAGCTTCAGGGACTTCTACGTCCGCGGCAGGCGGGGCACCCTGCCGGCCACCGGGGACATGCTCAGGTCGATCCCGCGGTATCTCAGCCACTCCTACCACCCCTCCCAGGAGGGCTCCACCGAGCAGGCCGTCGCGTATCTGGCCTCCTCCCCCGCCGCGACGGCGGCCGAGAAGGGAGCGGCATGATGCCGAGGCTGCGCACGGTCGTGGCCGTCGCGGGCGCCGCCGTGCTGGCCAGGCGGGCGATGCGGCGCCGCATCCAGGGCTCGCCGCTGTGGCCGATGCCCGCGCTGGAGGAGCCGGTCTCGGGCCGGCCCCGGTCGCGGGCGCTCAGGCTGCTCGTCACCTCGTACGAGAGCGTCGCCGACGGCGTCGTGCAACTGCGGCTGGAGGGCGGCGACTTGCCGCGCTGGGAGCCCGGCGCGCACCTCGACCTCGTGCTGCCGTCCGGGCTGGTGCGGCAGTACTCGCTGTGCGGCGACCCCGGGGACACCTCCTCGTACACCGTCGCCACGCGGCTGATCGAGGACGGGCGGGGCGGCTCGCGCGAGGTGCACGAGCAGGTGCGCGAGGGCATGGAGCTGGAGGCGCGCGGGCCGCGGAACCGGTTCCCGCTCGTCGACGCGCCCTCGTACGTCTTCGTCGCCGGCGGTATCGGGATCACTCCCCTGCTGCCGATGCTGCGGGCGCTCGGGGAGGGCACGCCGTGGCGGCTGCTGTACGGCGGGCGGACGCGGGCCTCGATGCCGTTCCTGGAGGAGCTGGCGAAGCTCGGTGGCATGGGGGTCCCCCCGGGAGAGCGAAGCCGAGCCTGGGGGAGCGTGACCGTCGTCGCCGAGGACGAGGACGGACTGCCCGATCTGGACGGTCTGTTGACCGGCCTCCCCGAGGGCACCGCCGTGTACTGCTGCGGGCCCGAGGGGCTCCTCGCGGCCGTCGAGGAGCGCGTCCCGTCGGTCCGTCTCGAACGCTTCGCCCCCCGCGCCTCCGGCGACGGACACCGCGCTTTCGAGGTCGAACTGCGGCGCAGCGGACGGACGTTGACGGTCGCCGCCGACTCGACCGTGCTGGCCGCCGTGCGCGCCGAGCTGCCGGGCACCGCCTACTCCTGCGAGCAGGGCTTCTGCGGGACGTGCCAACAGCGGGTGCTGGAGGGCGAGGTGGAGCACCGGGACGAGCTGCTCACGGACGCCGAGCGCGCCGACTCGATGCTGATCTGCGTCTCCAGGTCACGAAGCGAGCGTCTGGTGCTGGACATGTGAACGCCCGGCGGCCGGTCCGGTCCGTTCGCGGCCGGATCCGATCGGTAAGGTGTTCGCATGACTACCGGAGTGCGCCGCAGAATGGGAGTCGAGGAGCGGCGGCAGCAGTTGATCGGCGTCGCCCTCGAACTGTTCAGCCAACGCTCTCCCGACGACGTCTCGATCGACGAGATAGCGTCCGCCGCGGGCATCTCACGCCCGCTGGTCTACCACTACTTCCCCGGCAAACTCAGCCTGTACGAGGCCGCGTTGAGGCGTGCCGCGCAGGATCTGGCGGGCCGGTTCGACGAGCCGCGGGACGGTCCGCTGGGCGTGCGGCTGCGTCGGGTGATGCGCCGCTTCTTCGACTTCGTCGACGTGCACGGGCCCGGCTTCTCGGCGCTGATGCGCGGCGGCCCGGCCGTCGGCTCCTCGGCGACCAACGCCCTCATCGACTCCGTACGGCAGGCCGCGTATGACCAGATCCTTTCGCATCTGGGCGTCGACGACCCGCCCGCGCGACTGGAACTGGTCGTACGCTCCTGGATCTCGCTCGCCGAGTCGACCGCGCTGATCTGGCTGGACGGCCGGCGCATCCCGCGCGCCGAGCTGGAGGCCCAGCTGGTGCACGACTTCGCCGCGCTGGCCGCCGTGAGCGCCGCCTACGACGAGGAGATGGCCGGGCTGCTGCGCCGGATCCTCAAGGACGAGCCGGCCGACGGCCCGTTCACGGACCTGGTCGCCCGGCTGATCTCACTGGCGTCCTCAACGGCTTCCGCGACGTCCGCAAAAACGTCTCAGCGGTCGAACTTCCGGTAGGACGCGTCGAGGTCGCGCACCTCGGCCGAGGCGTGCAGCACGATCCCCTCGTCGGCGACGTGCTTGCGCAGCAGCTCCAGGACGGCCTCGGTCAGCTTGGCCTTGGTCTCCTCGGTGCGGCCGGCGAGCAGCCCCAGGGTGACGTGGACGATGGCGTGGCGCTGCTCGGCGGGGTCCTCGTAGCCGTACGCGGTGAACTCGCCCGGCCGGAACTGCGTCTTGCACGCCTCCGGCTTGGCCGCGGCGATCTCGACCGTCGCCTCGTGCAGGGCGCGGGCGAAGGCGTCCCGGTCGAAGGCAGGCGCGATCGTACGCGAGTAGTCGACGGTGATCTGCGGCATGGGTACTCCTGTTCTACGGCGACAGGGCCACCCTAATTCGTCAGCTGCACCGCGAGCATCGCGATGTCGTCCTCGCGGTCGTGGCCGAAGCAGCCCAGCAGGGTGTCGCACAGGGCGTCCAGTCCCGGCAGGGAGCCGATGGCCGCGCAGCGCAGCTGTTCCATGGAGACGGACAGGTCGGTGCCGCGGGTCTCGATCAGGCCGTCGGTGACCATGAGCAGCCGGTCGGCGGGTCCCAGGGTCAGCTCGGTGGGCTCCGGGTGGGGCAGGCCCAGGCCGAGCAGCGGGCCGTCGGCCTTGGCGTACGCCGCCTCGCCCCTCCCCCGCAGGATCAGCGGCGGCAGATGGCCGGCGTTGGCGATCCGGGTGCGGCCGGTCGCGGGGTCGATCAGCGCGAGGCACACGGTGGCCGTGACCTCGGGGTGGTAGTGCTGCAGCATCCGGTCGAGGCGCGTGGCGAGCGCGGCCGGGTCGCTCTCCTCGACGCAGTAGGCGCGCAGGGCGTGCCGGATCTCGACCATGACGGTGGCGGCGTCCAGCGAGTGCCCGACGACGTCGCCGACCGCGGTGAGCACGCCCTCGCCGGTGCGCTGGGCCGCGTAGAAGTCGCCGCCGATCTCGGTCTCCCGGGAGGCGGGCACATAGCGGACGACGACCTCCATGCCGGTCAGCTCGGAGAGCCGCTGCGGCCGGGGCAGGAAGCTGTGCTGGAGGGTGAGGGCGACATGCCGCTCGACCTGGTACATGAGCAGCGGTTCGGCGGCGAGCGCGGTGGCCTGCGCGAGCTGCGCCACCAGGGCCTCGTCGCCGGGGTTCAGCCGGCGCGTGCCGCGGGTGGGCGTGGCCAGGCACACCGGGGCCCTGCCGTCCTGGGTGAGGATGAGCGCCAGCCGGGCGTCGTGCTGGACGCCGGGCCGGAAGAACCCGGCCGGCCACAGCGGCGCGGGCACCGTGGTGAGCTGCACCCCGGCCTGTCCCCGGCTGAGCCGCCGCAGCACACCGGCCACGGTCCGGTGGGCGCCCTCGTCCGGCAGGGCGAGGGAGGTGCGGTCCCGGGAGACGCCGCGGTAGAGCTCGTCGTCCGGGCCGAGGACGAAGACGGCCGCGGGGCCGCCGGTCAGCAGCGCGGTGCCGTCGGCGGCCGCGTCGGCGAGCTCCTGGAGGGAGCGTGCCGACTGGATGGTGATGATGATCTGCGACAGCAGCGTCAGCCGCCGTACCAGCGCCTTGTCGTCGGCGCGCAGCCGCGCGGTGCACAGCGCGGCCCGCACCACCGCCTCGATCTCCTCCGGCTCGGCGGGCACCGTCAGATAGGTCTCGGCGCCCGCGTCCAGCCCCCGGCAGCGGCCCCCCGGCGCCACCGCGGCGGCGGAGAAGTGCACGACGGGCAGGCCCGCCATGTGCGGCCGTTCCTTGACCCGGCGGCAGAGCTCGAAGCCGCTCATGTCCGGCAGGTCGACGTCGACGAGGGCCACGTCGGGCAGGGTGCCCTTGCGCAGCCGTACGTCGAGCTCGACGAGTGCCTCCTGGCCGCTGGCGACCGGGACGACCTGGTGCCCGGCGCGACGCAGCACGGTGCCCATGGCGTAGCGGCTGGCCGCCACGTCGTCCACGACCAGCACGGTGGTGTCTGTCAGCTTGCCGTCGACGTCCATTCCTCGAACCCTTGCACAACACCGGTGGGGCAGACCCGGGTTCTGGGTCTGCCCCACCAAAGTAATGCCCTAATCAGGAGATCCGGGAGAATATTGCAACAGTGCGCCCCGGTACGGCGAAGGTGCCCGATTCCCGATCATAAGCGGAAGACTTCACGACAGAGTCCGTCCCGGCCGACTGCACCGGGTGCAGCCGGTAGCCGGTTCCGGCCAGCGACGCGACGTGCTGCTCCTGCTTGTCCGGCGTCGCGTTGAACACGACGACCAGGTCGCCGAGTTCCATCGTGATCACGCCGGGCGTCTCGTCCTTCCCGGACAGCGGGAAGGACAGCTCCGACTGCACCTGCCCGGCCGTGCCGAGCGAGAACGCCTTCTCAGTGGAGCGGATCTTCAGCAGGTCCTGGTACGCGGCCGAGGCACCCTCGATCTGCGGGCAGCCCACCTGCACCGAGCTCAACAGGGGCTTGGCGTACGGCCACTTGGACTCGTTGTCGGCGGCCATCGGCAGTCCACGTCCGAATCCGTTGCCGTCGGCGCAGTTCCAGTGGATGGCGTTGAACCAGTCACCGCTGTCGAAGGAGTTGCGGTCCAGGGACTTCGACCGCAGCAGGTCGGTACCCGCCTGCGAGAGGGACGGCCCCTGCGAGAGGGTGGCCGTCGCCATCGCGAGGACCTGCATCCGCGCCCGGTCGGCCGCGGACGTGCTCTTGGGCAGCTTGTAGGTGAGGGCGTCGAACAGGGACTCGTTGTCGTGCGCGTCCGCGTAGGCGACGGCGTCGCCGGGCGCGTCCGCGTAGCCGGCGGGCTGGCCGCTGTAGTCGACCTCGGCGCCGGTGACCTCCTTGCCGTCGGTGTCGGTGAAGCGGTACTTGGCGAGGTTGCCGGAGAGGCCGACCTTGATCAGGTCCTGGTAGTGCAGCAGCCGGGCCTTCTGCTCGGCCGGAGTGCCGTTCGCCGTGGACGAGTTGGGGTCGGTGTAGAGACCGGAACCGAAGCCCTGGACGCCGGGGTCGGAGTCGAAGGGGCTGCCGCCGCGGACGGCGTCACGGGCCCGGTCGGAGAAGGTCGCGATCCCCGTCCCCGCCATGTTCTTCTGCGTGGCCTGCACGAAGCGGGCGTCGTCGGCGACCTCTCCGAAGTTCCAGCCCTCGCCGTACATGATGATCCTCTTGCCGTCGACGCCGTCCTTCGCGACCGTCAGGGCGTCGAGCGCCTTGCGGACCGCGAGGATGTTGGCCTTCGGCTGGTGTCCCATCAGGTCGAAGCGGAAGCCGTCGACCTTGTACTCCTTGGCCCAGGTGACGACCGAGTCGACGACCAGCTTGCCCATCATGGCGTTCTCGGTGGCCGTGTTGGCGCAGCAGGTGCTGTTGGCCACCGAGCCGTCCGCGAGGAGCCGCTGGTAGTAGCCGGGCACGACCTTGTCCAGGACGCTGGTGTCCGCCTGGCCGGCCGCCGCCGTGTGGTTGTAGACGACGTCCATGACGACCCGCAGTCCGTCCTGGTTCAGGGACTGGACCATCTTGCGGAACTGGACCGTGCGGCCCGTGCCGTCCGGGTCGGTCGCGTACGAGCCCTCGGGGACGGTGTAGTGGAACGGGTCGTAGCCCCAGTTGTAGGCGTCCTTCGCCGCGGCCTTCGCGACGCACTCCTGCTGCTTGTCGGAGTCGGCCGCGTAGGAGGCGAGGTCGCAGTCGGGGCTCGCCTGGTCCGCCTTCTTCTCGGGGATGGTGGCGATGTCGAAGGCGGGCAGCAGATGCACGTACGACGTCCCCGACCTGGCCAGCTCACGCAGGTGCCGGGAGCCGTCGCTGCCCTTGTCGGTGAAGGCGAGGTAGCTGCCCCGGTGATCGGCCGGCACCGTCTTGTCGCCGACCGAGAAGTCCCGGATGTGCAGCTCCTGGATCTCGGCGTCCTTCAGCGGCACCGCCTTGGGCTTGGCCAGGGACGACCAGCCCTTCGGTGCGAGGGACCCGTCGTGCAGGTCGACGACGAGGCTGCGCTCGGAGTTCGCGGTCAGGGCGACCGAGTAGGGGTCGGTGACCTTGTTGGTGACGACCTTGCGGACGGACGGCGCCCACACCTTGACGACGTACCGATAGGGCTTGTTCTTCCAGGACTTGGGCCCGGTGACCGACCAGACGCCGGTGGCGTCGGCGCGCTTCATCGTCTTCAGGGAGCCGTCGAGCTCCAGTGAGACGCTCTGCGCGGTCGGCGCCCAGACGGAGAGCGTGGGTCGGCCCTTGTCGAACGTCGGCCCCAGCTCCGACCTGGTCGCGCTCGCGTACACGTCGTCGAGCACGCCGGCGATCTGTACGCCCGTCGCCGCCAGCACGGCACCGTTCGCGGCCCGCTGCGAGGCGACGATCTGGCCGTCCAGCGCCCCGTGCACCCGGTCGCGGTCGCGCGGGTCGACGGAGAAGGCCGTGTAGCCCTTCAGATACGGGAACTTGGCCTTCTGGGCGTCGGTGAGCGTGGTCTTCGCAAGGCGCAGCCAGCGCTCGTCGTCGCTGGTCAGTCCGCCGTCCTTGACGGCGATCGAGCCGTCGTGGGAGTACAGCAGCTGGGTGGAGACGGCGGCGTCGGAGCCGTTCCAGGCGACGGTGTTCCGGTCGATCCAGACCGCCTTGGAGGTGGTCAGGTCGAGAGCGGCCGACGAGCCCGCGGGCTGCGGCAGCAGGTACTTCTCCTGGCCGTTCAGCAGCCACACCTCGTAGCCGTTGGCCTTGAGGTCCAGCGACTGGTCGGTGGAGAGGTCCTTCTCGTCGCCCTTGTGGATGATGTAACTGAGGCTGGTGGCACCGTCGGTGAGCGGTACCTCGAAGACCGCGCCGTAGGAGTCGGTCTTCACCGGCTTCAGCGGGCTCGTCCAGTCCGTGGGGTTCGCGGCGCCGGTCCACACGTGCAGACCCCAGCCGTCGTAGTTCCCGTCGGCGCGGTGGTAGTGGATGACCGCCTTGGTCTTGTCCTGCGCCGGGTAGTCGGGCCGCGTCGTCTGCACGGCCTCCTTGCCCTGCTCGATCCAGACCTCGCCGGTCTTGGTGACGTCGATGGTGCGGTCGGCGGAGACGTCCTTGTTGCCGTCCTTGTCGACGACCAGGAAGCCGACGCTGGAGGCACCGGGCTTCAGCTTGACGTAGGCGAAGGCGCCGTAGGCGTCACGGCCGGTGAAGGGATGGCCGGCCGGCCAGGTGGTCGACTCGCCGTCGGCGAGGTCGCCCCAGGCGTACAGACCCCACTTGTCGTAGTCGCCGTCGGTGCGCTTGTAGTGGACGACCGCGTAGTCGCGGGAGGAGGCGGTGGGTGTCTCCGGGGCGGGCGGGGTGCCGGTCGTCGAGGCGGCCGTGGCGCTCGCGGTCTGCCCGGCCGAGTCGACGGCAACCGCCTTGTAGCGCAGGGCTGTTCCGGCCGCCACGTCCTTGCCGATGGTCTGCGTGACCTTGTACGGGGCGTGGTCGGCGGAACCCAGCGTCTTCCACTTGCCGTTGCCGACCTGGGCGGCGAAGACGACGCGGTTGAGCCCGCCATCGTCGACGCCGGCCGAGAGCTCCACCGTGCCGGTGGCGCCGCTGTCGGGGGCCTTGAGGGTGAGCGTCGGGGCCGTCGACGGCTTGGCGAGCTTGCCGGCCGCCTTGAGGACGACGGCGGACTCGGCCGGGACGGTGACGGTGACCTTCTTGTCGGCGCCGGACGTGACGTCGTCCGAAGTGCCGTGGATACCGCGGTACTTCATGTCGGCCGAGCCGGCCGCGAAGGTGGCCGTCTTCGCCTCGTCCGCGTTGTTGAAGGCGACGAGGTACTCCTGGCCGGACTTCGCGTCCGTGCGGCTGAACGCGTAGACGCCCGGGCCGTCGGCCGCGTAGCGCTCGGTCTGCACGCCGTCCGTCAGGGCCGGGTTGTCCTTGCGCAGCTTGCTCAGCGCGCTGATCTGCTCGTAGAGCGGCGCCTTGGTGTCGTACGCGTCGCTCGCGTGCGTGCGGTCGGTGCCGATCTCGTCGTCGTCGAGGTAGTCGGCGACCTTGGAGGCGAACATCGTCTGGCGGGCGTCCTTGTCGCCGCCGGAGCCGGTGAAGCCCTGCTCGTCGCCGTAGTAGACGACGGGGTTGCCGCGGCTGAGGAACATCAGCTCGTTCGCGAGCTCGTCCTTCTTCAGCAGCTGCGCGTCACTGGCCTTCGGGTTGTCCTGGTTCAGGAAGTACCCGATGCGGCCCATGTCGTGGTTGCCGAGGAAGGTGACCTGCTCGTACGCGTTGGCCTTGTCGCTCGTGTACTTGTAGTCGTCGCCGAAGACGGACGCGAGCTTCTGCGCGCTGCCGCCCTGGGAGGCGTAGGTGCGGGCGGCGTCCTGGAAGGGGAAGTCGAGGGTGGCGTCGAGCCGGCCCTGGGTGACGAAGGGCGAGGTGATCGAGGTGTCGGCGGAGTAGACCTCGCCGAACATGAAGAAGTTCTTCCGGCCGTGCGCGGCGGCGTACTTGTCCAGCGCCGTCGCCCACTGCGTCCAGAACTCCATGTCCACGTGCTTCACGGTGTCGATCCGGAAGCCGTCGATGCCGAAGTCGCGCACCCAGCGCTCGTAGATCTTCTCCATGCCGCTGACCACCTCGGGACGCTCGGTCCACAGGTCGTCGAGGCCGGAGAAGTCCCCGTACGTGGTCGACTCACCGGCGTAGGTCGAGTCACCGCGGTTGTGGTACATCGTCGGGTCGTTGAGCCAGGACGGGACCTTGCTGTGGCTCGTGACCACCGGGGTGCGCGGGAAGGAGTCGCGGGTGACCGCCGGGAACTTCTTCGTGCCGTCCGCGTAGTCGCTGTCGTCGAAGGGCCTGCCGTCCTTCGTCAGATACGGGAACGCGCCCTTGGAGAGGTAGTCGTAGGACTTCTCCTTGTAGTCGACGACGTCCGCCGTGTGGTTGGTGATGACGTCGAAGAAGACCTTCATGCCCTTGGCGTGCGCCTTGGAGATGAGGGTCTCGAGGTCCTTGTTGGTCCCGAAGTGCGGGTCGACCTGGGTGAAGTCGGTGATCCAGTAACCGTGGTAGCCGGCGGAGGCGTTGCTGCCCGTGCCCTGCACCGGACGGTTCTTGAAGATCGGGGCCATCCAGATGGAGGTGGTGCCCAGGCCCTTGATGTAGTCGAGCTTCTTGGTCAGGCCCTTGAGGTCACCGCCCTGGTAGAAGCCCTTGTCGGTGGGGTCGTAGCCGGTGCTGAGCCGCGAACCCGTCAGGCCACCCTTGTCGTTGGACGTGTCGCCGTTGGCGAAACGGTCCGGCATCACGAAGTAGAACTGCTCGCGGGTGTCGTCGTGCCGGGCGGGCGCGGCGGCGAGCTTCGCGTCCGAGGGCGGCGGGGGCGGAGTGTCCGCATGCGCCGCGAGCGGCTGGACCAGGGCGGCGGCGAGCGCGGCGACGCTGACGGCCGCGACCCGTCTGGTGTGGGCGGTGCGGCGCCGCGTGGGCGCCGGCCATCTCGGTATCACAGGCGGGAACTCCTTGCGATTACGGCTCAATCGGGTCCGACCCCTGCGCCTCGGGACGGCTTCGTCGCCGGGCGCCCGCGTGACCGTATCGCTGACGAAAGGTTTACAGCAAGAGTTTTGAAACTCATAGCAAGAAGTTTCAACGGCAACCTTGACGGCCCTTCCCAACTCCCCCACGCTCACCACTGGTTGAAACTCACACCCTTCATCGGAGCCGCACATGATCGGACACCGACCCCCGGGTGTCTTCCGGCGCACGGCCAGTGCCGTGGCCGCCGGTGCGCTGGCACTCGCGGGAGCCGTCGCATTACCCGCCGCATCCGCGCACGCGGACACCACCACCAAGGGCGACGTCATCGCCAACCTGTGGGAGTGGAACTGGAACTCCATCGCCTCTGAATGCACGAACGTCCTGGGCCCGGCCGGCTACGGAGCCGTGCAGGTGGCACCGCCCGCCGAGTCCCTCAAGCAGTCGTCGTACTACTGGTGGGACGTCTACCAGCCGTACTCCTACGACCTGAACAGCCGGTTCGGCACGAAGGCGCAGTTCGCCGCGATGATCACGGCCTGCCACGGCGCCGGCGTCAAGGTCTACACGGACGCGGTGATCAACCACACCGCCGCACAGACCGGCACCGGCTACAACGGCACCACCATCACCAGCAAGTACGACACCCCGGAGTGGGACCGCGCCGACTACCACGACTCCTCGGACTGCCCCACCTCCGACCTGACCATCCAGGACTACTCCAACCTCACGCAGGTCCAGAACTGCGAACTCCTGGGCCTGCCCGACCTCAGGACCGGCTCGGACACCGTCCGGGCGGGCCTCGCCGACTTCCTCAACTCCCAGCTCGCGCTGGGTGTCGACGGCTTCCGCGTGGACGCGGCCAAGCACATCCCCGAGACCGACCTGGCGGCGATCGAGTCGAAGCTGACGAACACGACGGCGGGCACGGCGCCCTACGTCTTCCAGGAGATCTACCCGGGCTCGACCCCGCAGCCCGCCGACTACTACGCCTCGGGTGACGTCCTGGACTTCACCTACGCGAGCAGGATGAAGTCGGCCTTCCAGGGCAACGTCAGCGACCTGTCCTCCCTTCAGAGCAGCGGCATCCTCCCGGCCGCGAACTCGGTGTCCTTCGTGACCAACCACGACACCGAGCGCAACGGCCTGCACATGAGCTACAAGGACGGGGACGCCTACAAGCTCGCCAACCTCTTCCAGCTCGCCTACAAGTGGGCGACCCCCACGGTCTACGCGAGCTGGGAGTGGACCCAGAGCGACCAGGCCCCGCCGAACTCGTCAGGCTTCGTGACGGACACCGACTGCTCCGGCGGCAACTGGTACTGCCTCGACCGCGACACCGGGGTCGTCGGCATGGTGGCCTGGCACAACGCGGCCGGCACCGCGGCGGTCTCCGACTGGCAGACCAAGTCCTCGAACGTGATCGGCTTCGGCCGCAGCGGCGCGGGCTTCTTCGCCCTGAACAACGGCTCGTCGCCGGCCACGTACACCTTCACCACCGGCATGGCGGACGGCACGTACAAGAACGTCGTCGACGGCGGCGCGAGCACGGTGACCGTCTCCGGCGGCAGCGCGTCGCTCACCATCCCGGCGAAGAGCGCGGTCGCCTTCTTCAACGCCTCCTACACCTGCACCGTCGGCTGCGGCGACACGGGCGGCGGCGGCTCGTCCGGCTCCACCGTGAGCGCGACGTTCGACGAGTACGCCCCGACGGCCTCCGGCACCGACGTGTACGTGGTCGGTTCGATCCCGGCGCTGGGCGGCTGGGACACCTCGAAGGCGGTCAGGCTCTCCTCCTCCGGCTACCCGATCTGGTCGGGCGAGGTGAGCGTGCCCATCAACACGTCCTTCACCTTCAAGTACCTCAAGAAGGACGCGTCGGGGAACGTGACCTGGGAGTCGAACGCCAACCGGTCGGCCACGAGCACGACGTCGGCGCTCTCACTGCGGAACTCCTGGAACCTGGCGGACGCGGACGCCACGGACGTCACCTTCAACGAGTCCGCGACGACCGACTGGGGCACCAACGTCTACGTCGTCGGCTCCACCGCCTCCCTCGGCTCCTGGAACACCGCCGACGCGATCCCGCTGTCGTCGGAGTCCTACCCCACCTGGAGCAAACTGGTCATCGTCCCCAGGAGCACGGCCTTCACGTACAAGTACCTGAAGAAGGACGGCTCCGGGAACGTGACCTGGGAGTCCGGGACGAACCGCTCGTACACGACGGGCGGTTCGTCCGGCTACACGACTAGCGACACCTGGAAGTAGGGCCTCAGCAGCTCGACTTCCCGGCGTAGATCGCCAGCGCCGTGTTGGCGCCCAAGGTGGCGGTGAACTGCCCACTGGAGTTCACCGCCACCGTCGTGTTGTTCTGCACGTTGCAGTAGGTGCCCGCCGGCAGCGACGTCTGGTACGTGCGCGAGAGCGAGCTCGTCTCGTGGTTGATGGCGACGTAGCCCTTGCTGCCGCGGCCGAAGGCGATGGCGTCGTTGCCGTCGTCCCACCAGTCGCTCAGGGCCTGGCCGCGGGTGGCGTTGCGGAAGGCGACCATGCGGATGATCTCCGGCCAGGCGTGCTGGCACTTCCAGCCGTCCTGCCAGCAGGCGTTGACGGTGCCGCCGTTGGGCGGGCCGGCGTCCGCGTCGGACCACTCGTAGCCGGAGTTGATGTCCGGGGCGCCGTACGGGTAGGCGAGCATGAAGACGTTGGCGAGGGTGTAGTTGGCGCCGTCCTTGTAGTTCAGGGTGGAGCCGTTGCGCTCGGTGTCGTGGTTGTCGACGAAGACGCCGGCCACCGAGCTGCTCATGTAGCCCCAGCCCTCGCCGAAGTTCTTCAGATAGGCGAGGTTCTCGTTGTTGAAGACGCGCTTGAGGTCGTAGGCGTAGCGGAATTCCTGGACGTCGCCGTTGCCCGTGTACTCGGTGGGCTGGACGGCCTCGCCTGCGCCGTAGATGACCTCCTGCTTCCAGTACGCGTTCGGGTTCGTCAGCCGGGACTTGATGTTCGCCAGGTCGGCGGTGTCGATGTGCTTGGCCGCGTCGATGCGGAAGCCGTCGACGCCGAGCGAGAGCAGGTCGTTCATGTAGCCGGCGATGGTCTTGCGGACGTACTCCTCCCCCGTGTCCAGGTCGGCCAGGCCCACGAGTTCGCAGTGCTGGACGTTCCAGCGGTCCTGGTAGTTGCTGACCTGCGAGGTGCAGTCGTCGAAGTCGTAGGAGGAGTAGAGGCCGGGGTAGTCGTACTTCGTGTACGACGACCCGCCCGTGCCGGTGCCGCTGCCCGCGGACATGTGGTTGATGACGGTGTCGACGACGACCTTCACACCGGCCGCGTGACAGGTGCTGACCATGTTCTGGAAGGCCGTGCGGTCGCCGAGGCGGCCCGCGATCTTGTAGCTGACCGGCTGGTACGACGTCCACCACTGCGAGCCCTGTATGTGCTCGGCGGGCGGCGAGACCTGGACGTATCCGTAGCCCGCGGGGCCGATCGAGCTGGTGCACTCCTTGGCGACCGAGGCGTACTTCCACTCGAAGAGGACGGCGGTGACGTCCTTGGTTCCGGGAGGCGAGGCGTGCGCGTTCGTCGGGGTCATGACAAGGGTGGCGGCCATGAGGGCGACCGCCGCGGAGAGCGTTCTGCGTGCCATGTGGGGGCTCCTTCACCGTTGAAGGCTCTTGCTGCAAGTTTTCAACCAACTTGCGGTGACGGAGATGTTAAGGGCCCGCTGCCTGAAAAGGCAGCGGGCCGTGTGAAGTTGATGCAAGAAATTTCAGACGCGGGTGGTGAACCACACCGTCGTGTCCGCCGGCACCTTCGTCTCGCCGTCCGCCTCGGTCACCTCGCCGCTGGTGAGCAGGACGCGGCCGTACGCCGGAGTCGTCACCGACTCGCCGCCGGTGTTCGCGACGCACACGAACTCCCCGCGCCGGAAGGCGAGTACGCCCTCGGGGGCGCGCAGCCACTCCACCGCCTCGCCCGCGCCCAGGTCGGGCTGCTCGCGGCGGGCGGCGAGGGCGGCGCGGTACAGCTCCAGGGTCGAACCTGGTACGCCCTGCTGCGCCTCGACGCTCAGCTCGCCCCAGCCCGCCGGCTGCGGCAGCCAGCTGCCACCGCCGCCGAAGCCGTACGACGAGCCCTCGCGCGTCCACGGGATGGGCACCCGGCAGCCGTCGCGGAAGCCGTCCTGGCCGGCGCCGCGGAAGTACGCCGGGTCCTGGCGCACCTCGTCCGGCAGGTCGACGACGTCCGGCAGGCCGAGCTCCTCGCCCTGGTAGACGTAGGCCGAGCCGGGCAGCGCCAGCATGAGCAGGCTCGCGGCCCTGGCGCGCCGGAGCCCGAGTTCGCGGTCGCCGGCCAGGCGGATCTGGGTGCCGAGGCCGGGCGGGTTGGCGAAGCGGGTGGCGTGCCGGGTGACGTCGTGGTTGGACAGCACCCAGGTGGCGGGGGCGCCCACCGGGCGCATCGCCTCCAGGGTGCGGTCGACGACTCCACGGAGCTCCTCGGCGTCCCAAGCCGTCGACAGGTACTGGAAGTTGAAGGCCTGGTGCAGCTCGTCGGGGCGGACGTAGTTCGCGGTGCGCTCGACGGTCGGGGTCCATGCCTCGGCCACGAAGATGCGCTCGCCCGCGTACTCGTCGAGGACGTGCCGCCACTGGCGGTAGATCTCGTGCACGCCGTCCTGGTCGAAGAAGGGCATGACATCGTTGCCCAGCAACTTCAGCTGGTCGTGCGCGCCGAGGTCGGGCAGACCCGGCGCCTTCACCAGGCCGTGGGCGACGTCGATGCGGAAGCCGTCGACGCCCATGTCCAGCCAGAAGCGCAGGATGGAGCGGAACTCGTCGCCGACCGCCGGGTGTTCCCAGTTGAAGTCGGGCTGCTCGGGGGCGAAGAGGTGGAGGTACCACTCGCCGGGCGTGCCGTCCGGCTCCGTGATCCGCGTCCACGCGGGGCCGCCGAAGATCGACTCCCAGTCGTTGGGCGGGAGTTCGCCGTCCTCCCCCTTGCCGGGACGGAAGTGGTAGCGGTCGCGCAGGGGCGAGCCGGGGCCCTCCCGCAGCGCGCGCTTGAACCACTCGTGCTGGTCGGAGGAGTGGTTGGGCACGAGGTCGACGATGATGCGCAGCCCCAGGTCGCGGGCGTCGCGGATCAGCGCGTCCGCGTCCAGCAGGTTGCCGAACATGGGGTCGACGGCCCGGTAGTCGGCGACGTCGTAGCCGGCGTCGGCCTGCGGGGAGGCGTAGAAGGGGCTGAGCCACACGGCGTCCACGCCGAGGTCGCGCAGGTACGGGAGTCGGGAGCGTACGCCTTCCAGGTCGCCCATGCCGTCGCCGTTGCTGTCGGCGAAACTGCGCGGATAGACCTGGTAGATCACCGCGTCCCGCCACCAGTCGCTGCGCTTGGCTTCGGCGGAGTGCGGGGCCGGGGCAATGGCGGAGTGCTGCTGGCTCATGGCGTCCTTGGTGCGGTGGGGGTCCCCCGCTCAAGCGAATTCGAGAGTGGGGGAGGGGTCATGGGGTCAGGTGTACATACATCGGTTGGGACGAGACGGTCGCGGTGACTGCGGGGTCGGATGGGCACCGCGACCGTCCCGGATCTCTGGGGCTGCCGAGCCGGCGGTCAGCCCTTCGTTCCGCCGGCGGTCAGGCCGGTCACCAGGTTCTTCTGCACGAGGTAGAAGAACGCGGAGACGGGTATCGCGATCAGCACGGCGGTGGCCGCCATCAGGTTGCGCTGGGCGTCGTGTTCGCTGACGAAGGTCTGCAGGCCGACGGCGAGCGTGTACTTCTTGTCGTCCAGCATGAAGGTCGTGGCGAAGGCGACCTCGCCGAAAGCGGTGATGAAGCTGTAGAAGGCGGCGACCGCCAGACCCGGCTTGGCGAGCGGCAGGATCAGTCGGGCGAACGTCCCGAAGGGGCTCAGCCCGTCGACCCGTCCCGCCTCGTCGATCTCGAACGGAATGGTGTCGAAGTAGCCCTTGAGCAGCCACGCGCAGTACGGCACCGCCGTCGAGCAGTAGACGACGATCAGACCGAGGTAGCTGTCGATGAGCCCGAGGTCGGACAGGATCTGGTACATCGGCACCATGAGGACGGCCACCGGGAACATCTGGGTGACCAGGAGCACCCACATGAACTTCCGGTAGCCCGGAAAACGCATGCGGGAGACCGCGTACCCGGTGGTGGCGGCGACCAGGACGCCGATCACGGTGGTGCCGAGCGAGACGATCAGGGAGCTCTTCAGCCAGTCGAAGAAGCTCGTGTGCTGCAGGACGAACGAGTAGTTCTCGAACGTCATCTTCTTCCAGATGCCGCCCGGGTGGAGGTAGTCGTCCTTGTCCGGGCCAAGGGACAGGAAGACGAGCCAGACGATCGGGAAGAGCGCGACGGCGCTCCCGACGATCAGGATGCCGTGCGAGGCGAGGGACGTCGTGAGGCTGCGCTCCCCGCGACGGCGGATCTTGCGCGGGCCCTGCACCACGCCGTCGTCGGGCACCGCGGCGGAGGTCGCGACTGTGGTCGTACTCATGGGAACTCCTGCCTCAGATCGCGAGCTGCTGCTCATTGCGGTTCAGCCAGCGGCGGTAGAACGAGGTAAAGACGATCAGGACGGCCAGCAGCAGGATGCCGTAGGAGGCCGACTGCGCGAAGTCGCGCGGCTGCTGTCCGAAGCCGAGGTAGTAGGCCCAGGTGACGAGGATCTGGGCGTCCGGGGCCGAGGTCGGGCCGAACAGCAGGAAGATGACGGCGAACTGGTTGAACGTCCAGATGATGCCGAGGAGTACGACCGTGGAGCTGACGGACCTCAGGCCCGGCAGGGTGACGTAGCGGAAGCGCTGCCAGGCGCTCGCGCCGTCCATCTCGGCGGCCTCGTACAGGGAGCCGTCGATGGACTGCAGTCCGCCGAGCAGCGAGACCATCATGAACGGCACGCCGCACCAGGTGTTGACCATGATGGCGGCGAACCGCTGCCAGAAGGTGTCCTCCAGCCAGGACGGCGCCGGCAGATGCAGCGTGTTGAGGAGGGTGTTGATGATCCCGCCGTCGGAGAGCATGATGCGCCAGCCGAAGACGGTGACGAACGTGGGGACGGCCCAGGGCACGATGAGCAGGAGCCGGTAGAAGGTCCGGCCGCGCAGCTTCTGGTTGAGCAGCAGTGCCAGGCCGAGGCCGATGGTGTAGTGCAGGGCGACACACACGGCCGTCCAGACGACGGTCCAGATGAAGTGCGACCAGAAGCGGTCGTACGACAACGGGCCGAACAGGATGTCCTTGTAGTTGCCGAGCCCGATGAACTTGTAGGTGGCGTCGATGTGGTTGACGCCGATCGTGCGTGCGGTGTTGAGGCTGTTGGCGTCGGTGAGGGTGAGGTAGAGGCCGTACGCCAACGGGTACAGCACGACGACGCCGAGGACGATCACCACCGGGGCGATCATCGCGTACGCGTACCAGTACTTCTGGTAGCTGTGCTTGAAACGCCGGCCCAGCCCGGGCCGTGGCGCGCGGTCACCGTGGCGTTTCCCGGTCGCGCGGTCGATGGCGACTGTCATGTTCGGCACCTTCTGGAAGTTCTACGGCTCTGACAAGCGGCTGGGCGCAGGCGGGTGGCCGTCGGATCCGTTCCCCACAACGGAATCCGACGGCCACTCGGGGCTCACTTGCTGAAGTCGGGCACCAGCTTGGCGATGGCGAGTTCAGCGTTGCTCAGACCCTTGTCCAGGGACTCCTTGCCACCGGCGATCTTCGGCAGCTCGGTGTCCAGCGGACCCCACAGGGAGCTGTACTCGGGCAGCGCGGGCCGCGGCTGGGCGGCGGGCAGGACCGTCTGGTAGCCGGCGATGCCCGGGTCGGCCTTGACCTCGGCGGTGTAGGCGTCGTCACGCGTGGGCAGCGTGGAGTTCTTCAGCGCGATCTCCGTCTGCGACTTCGCGGAGGTCATGAAGTTGACGAACTTCAGCGCGGCGGCCTGGTGGGCCTTGTCCGAACCGGCGTAGACCGACAGGTTGTGGCCGCCGGTCGGGGCGCCCGCCTTGCCGGTGGAGCCGGCCGGGACGGTGGCGATGCCGAGGTTGGACTTGTCCTTGAAGGCCGAGCCCTTGTAGAAGTTCGTGATCTCCCAGGGGCCCTGGATGATCGAGGCGACCTTGCCGGAGACGAACGCGTCCTGGATGTGGGCGTAGGCGTCGGCGGTGGTGTCGGCCTTGTGCAGGCCCTGCCCCTTGAACGTGCTCAGCCAGGTGCCGTAGGCCTTCTGGGCCTCGGGCGAGTTCACCGTGATCTTCTTGGCGGAGGCGTCGACGGTGTCGGTGCCCTCGCCGTAGAGGAAGGTCTGGGCGTAGTAGGCCTGGGTGGAACCCCAGTAGCCGTAGACCTTGGCCTTGGAGTCGATCTTGGCGGCGTCGGCCTTCAGCCCGTCCCAGGTCTTCGGAGCCTCGGTGATGCCGGCCTTCTTGAAGAGGGCCTTGTTGTAGACGAGCGCGAGGGTGTCGGTGACCAGCGGGACGCCGTAGGTCTTGCCCTCGTACTGGGCCTGCTTGATCAGGCTGGACTGGAACTTGTCCTTGTCCTTGAGGGCCTCGGTGCCGTCCAGCGGCAGGAAGTAGCTCTTCTTGGCGAAGGCGGGGGTCCAGCCCACCTCGGAGCGCAGCACGTCCGGGGCGCCCTTGGAACCGGCCGCGGTGTCGAACTTGTTCTGCGCCTGGTCGAAGGGGACGTTGACGTAGTTGACCTTGACGCCCTTGTTGGCGGCCTCGAACTCCTTGACCAGGGCCTTGTAGGTCGGCGCCTCATTGGTGGCGTTGGAGGTGTCCCACCAGGTGATGGTGACCGGGCCGCTGCTCTTGTTGCTGCCGCTGTCACTTCCGCCGCAGGCCGTCGCCGCGAGGGCGAGGGACGCCACCAGCGCGGTGGCCGCTATGCCACGCCGCATGAGTTCTCCTTGAGGGTGAAAGCCCGTGTGGTGCGGGAAGCGGCCCCGTCCGCCGCTCCCGTCTTGCCGCTGCGTCGTTGCCGCCGCCGGGCGAGTCGGAACGTAACAGCGACTGCAAGCGTTGCGAAAGACCTTGCAGAAAAAAAGTGCAAGGGACGACGGAAGTTACGTCGCCGTGACCCCCCGTCGACCGCCGCGAGACCCTTGTTCTACGGGGCTGAGCGGGGACGGCCCGGGTTGTGCAAGACTCTGCAAGCTCTTGCCATCCTGCTCCGGCACGGGAATCATCCCCTTGCGGGACAAGGGGCGCCGACCAGAACTGAGGGACCGCGATGACGATACGGCCGGTACAGTCCGGTGCCGTGACCACACGGCTTGCCGACATCGCTGTTCAGGCGGGGGTGAGCGAAGCGACCGTCAGCCGCGTCCTCAACGGGAAGCCAGGCGTCGCCGCGACCACCCGCCAGTCCGTGCTCGCCGCCCTCGACGTCCTGGGCTACGAACGCCCGGTGCGTCTGCGGCAGCGCAGCGAGGGCCTGGTGGGCCTGATCACCCCGGAACTGGAGAACCCGATATTCCCGGCGCTGGCCCAGGTGATCGGCCAGGCGCTGACCCGGCAGGGCTACACCCCGGTCCTCGCCACCCAGACCCCCGGCGGCTCGACCGAGGACGAGCTGACCGAGATGCTGGTCGACCGCGGCGTCGCCGGCATCATCTACGTCTCCGGACTGCACGCCGACACCACGGCCGACATGGAGCGCTACGACCGCCTGCGCGCCCAGGGCGTGCCCTACGTGCTGGTGGACGGCTTCTCGCCGAAGGTGCAGGCGCCCTTCATCTCCCCCGACGACCGCGCGGCGATGACGCTGGCGGTGACGCACCTGGCCTCGCTGGGGCACACGCGGATCGGGCTCGCGCTCGGCCCGAAGCGGTTCGTGCCGGTGCAGCGCAAGATCGAGGGCTTCGTACGCGCCATGCAGGACCAGCTCGGTCTGAGCGCGGAGGTGATCGAGACGGAGCTCGTCCAGCACTCGCTGTACACCCTGGAGGGCGGCCAGGCCGCCGCCACCGCGCTGATCGGCCGGAACTGCACGGCCGTGGTGTGCGCGAGCGACATGATGGCGCTCGGCGCGATACGCGCGGCCCGGCAGCACGGCCTCGAAGTGCCGCGGGACATCTCGGTGGTGGGCTTCGACGACTCCCCGCTGATCGCCTTCACCGACCCGCCGCTGACCACGATCCGCAAGCCGGTCCCGGCGATGGGGCAGGCGGCGGTGCGGACGTTGCTGGAGGAGATCGGCGGAACGCCTGCGCCGCACAGTGAGTTCGTGTTCATGCCGGAGCTGGTGGTGCGCGGTTCGACCGCTTCGGCGCCCGGGGACCGGAATCGTCCGTAGGGCGGAGAATCCAGGGCGTTCTGCCCTGCGCCGGGAGTAGGCGCGGGGGTCTCGGTGTTGTAGAACATGCGGGGCGAACCCGACCGGAGGATGATCGGTCGGGGAAGACGTTTCTGGCAGACTTTGTGCCCATGGGTGATCCGACCGTGACCAGTCTGGAAGACCGCGATCAGACGGCCGTTCCTGACCCCCTCACGGCCGGAGAGGACCCGGGACTCCTGCGTCGGCTGCGCACCCCGCGCCGACCCCGGCTGTGGTTCGAGATCCTTCTCATCGCGGTGAGTTACTGGACGTACTCACTCATCCGCAACGCGGTCCCGGAGCAGCGCGGCAAGGCGCTGCGCAACGCCGACTGGATCTGGCAGGCCGAGCACCATCTGAGCATCGCCGTCGAGGAGTCGGTGAACCACGCGGTGAACTCGGTGTCTTGGCTCATCGTCGGCATGAACTACTACTACGCGACGCTGCACTTCGTGATCACGCTGAGTGTGCTGGTGTGGCTCTTCCGCAGTCATCCCGGGCGCTATGCGGCGACCCGGCTGGTGCTGTTCGCGACCACCGGTGTGGCCCTGGTCGGCTACTACCTGTATCCACTCGCTCCCCCGCGGCTCATGAACGGCAGCCACTTCATCGACACGGTCATGGTCCACCGGACCTGGGGTTCGATGGCGTCCGGCGACCTGAAGCACATGTCGAACCAGTACGCCGCGATGCCGTCGATGCACATCGGGTGGTCCGTGTGGTGCGGGTTGACGATCTTCTTCCTGGCCCGTGTGCCGTGGGTGCGGGTGCTCGGGCTGCTGTACCCGGTCGCGACACTGGTCGTCATCGTGGCCACGGCGAATCACTTCTGGCTCGACGCGGTGGGCGGGCTCCTGTGCCTCGCCTTCGGGTTCGCGGTGTCCTGGGCCTGGTACGGGGCCCTGCCGTACGCTCTGCCGCGCATGCCGCCGTCCAGGGTGCCGCCTTCCGGGGTGCCGCCCTCCGGGGCGCCGCGTTAGGCTGCCGGGCGGCTGCGGCGTGGTCGTGGCGGCCTACGCTCCGTAGAACAGCTCTTCCACCACGGTCCTGGCCCGCCGCGCGGAGCGTCTGTAGGCGTCCAGCATGTCGCCCACGTGTCCGTCGCTGTACCCCAGGTACCGCCCCACCGCCGCCAGTTCGCGCCCGTCCGACGGGAACGTGTCCCCGGCGCGTCCCCGCACCAGCATCACGGCGTTGCGCACGCGGGTGGCCAGCACCCAGGCCTCGTCCAGGATGGCGGCGTTCTCGGCTGAGATCAGCTCGGCCGCGCAGGCCGCCGCGAGCGCCTCACGGGTTCGGGTCGTCCGCAGGCCCGGCTCGGCCCAGCCGTGCTGCAGCTGGAGCAGCTGGACGGTCCATTCGACGTCGGACAGGCCGCCGGGCCCGAGCTTGGTGTGCAGCTTCGGGTCGGCGCCGCGCGGCATCCGCTCCGACTCCATGCGGGCCTTCAGCCGACGGATCTCCCGTACGGCGTCTTCGCCGAGCCCTTCCGCCGGGTACCGCAGCGGGGCGATCAGCTCGACAAAGCTGCGGCCCAACTCCGCGTCCCCGGCCACGGGTTCGGCCCGCAGCAGCGCCTGCGACTCCCAGCCCAGGGACCAGCGGCGGTAGTAGGCCTCGTAGGAATTGAGCGTGCGGACCAGCGGCCCGGACTTGCCCTCGGGGCGCAGGTCGGCGTCGATCAGCAGCGGCGGGTCCGCGCTCGGGATCTGCAGCAGGCGGCGCATCTCCGAGACGACCCGGTTCGCGGCGTCGGACGCCTCCCGCTCGTCGGCTCCCTCGGGCGGCTCGTGCACGAAGAGCACGTCGGCGTCGGAGCCGTAGCCCAGTTCGTGCCCGCCGAAGCGGCCCATGCCGATGATCGCGAAGCGGGTCGGCAGGGTGTCGCCCCAGCCCTCGCGCACGACCGCGCGCAGCGTGCCCGCCAGCGTCGCCGCCGTCAGGTCGGAGATCGCGGCGCCGACCCGGTCCACCAGCGCGCCCTCGTCGGCCTCGGCGGGCTGGGTCTCGGTGCCGTAGGAGCCGACGATGTCGGCGGCGGCCGTGCGGAACAGCTCCCGGCGGCGAACGCCACGGGCCGCGGTGACCGCCTGCTGGGCGTTCTCCGCGCGGCCTACCGCGGCGAGGATCTCCTGCTCCAGGTGCTCCCGCCCGCGCGGCGCGAGCCCGCCGCCGTCCCCGTCGCCGAGCAGGGCCACCGCCTCCGGGGCGCGCATCAGCAGGTCGGGCGCGAGACGGCCGGCGGACAGCACGCGCGCGAGGTTCTCGGCGGCGGCGCCCTCGTCCCGGAGCAGCCGTAGATACCAAGGGGTCTTGCCCAGGGCGTCCGACACCTTGCGGAAGTTGAGCAGGCCCGCGTCCGGGTCGGCGGAGTCCGCGAACCAGCCCAGCAGGACGGGAAGCAGAGTGCGCTGGATGGCCGACTTGCGGGTGACTCCGGAGGCCAGCGCCTCCAGGTGGCGCAGGGCGGCGGCCGGGTCGTTGTACCCGAGCGCGACCAGCCGCTCCCGGGCCGCCTCCAGGCTCAACCGGGCCTCGCCGGGCGCGAGTTGGGCGACCGCGTCCAGCAGAGGGCGGTAGAAGAGCTTCTCGTGCAGGCGGCGCACGACGGCGGCGTGGCGCCGCCACTCGCGGTTCAGCTCGGCGACCGGCTCGACGCGCAGGCCGAGCGAACGGCCGATGCGGCGCTGGTCGGCCTCGTCCTCGGGGACGAGGTGGGTGCGGCGCAGCCGGTAGAGCTGGATGCGGTGCTCCATGGAGCGCAGGAAGCGGTACGCCTCGTCGAGCTGCACGGCGTCGGCGCGTCCGACGTAGCCGCCGGCCGCCAGCGCCTGGAGCGCGTCGAGGGTGGTGCCGATGCGCAGGCCGGCGTCCGCCCGGCCGTGCACCAACTGCAGGAGCTGGACGGCGAATTCGACGTCCCTGAGGCCGCCGGGCCCGAGCTTCAGCTCACGGTCGACCTCGGCGGCGGGGATGTTCTCGACGACGCGGCGGCGCATCTTCTGCACGTCCGCGACGAAGTTCTCGCGCTCGGCGGCCTTCCAGACGAGGGGTTCGAGGGCGGCGACGTACTCCTCGCCGAGCTCGATGTCGCCGGCCACCGGGCGGGCCTTGAGCAGGGCCTGGAACTCCCAGGTCTTGGCCCAGCGCTGGTAGTAGGCGAGGTGGCTGGAGAGCGTGCGCACCAGCGGGCCGTTCCTGCCCTCGGGCCGCAGATTGGCGTCGACGGGCCAGATGGAGCCCTCGACGGTCGTCTCGGAGCAGATCCGCATCATGTGCGAGGCGAGCCGGGTGGCGGACCGCAGCGCCTTGTCCTCGTCGGCCCCTCCCCCAGTGCCTGAAGGGCCTGGGGGTGCCCCCACGGCCTCTCCCACGAAGATCACGTCGACGTCGGAGACGTAGTTGAGTTCATGGCCGCCGCACTTGCCCATCGCGATGACCGCGAGCCGGCACAGCGCGGCGTCCTCGGGCGCGGCGGCGCGGGCGATGGCGAGGGCGGCGCGCAGGGTGGCGGTGGCGAGGTCGGCGAGCTCGGCGGCGGTCTCGGCGAGGTCGGTGGTGCCGCACACGTCGCGGGCGGCGATGGACAGCAGGCAGCGGCGGTAGGCGACGCGCAGGGCGACGGGGTCGCCGGCCTCCGACAGACCGCGCTCGAACTCCTCCACACCCGGGTGCAGGTCCCGCGGCTCGTAGGTGACCAGCGCCTCCCAGTCGCGCGGGTGCCGGGCCAGGTGGTCGCCGAGCGCGGCGGAGGCGCCGAGCACACCGAGCAGGCGGTCGCGCAGCGGCTTGGCCGCTATCAGCGTGTCCAGCAGCTCGCGGCGGGTGGGGCCCGGCTGGGCCTCCAGCAGCCGCACGAGACCGAGCAGCGCCAGGTCGGGATCGGCGGTCGCGCCCAGCGCCTCCAGCAGCACCGGGTCGTCGCGCACGTGCATGAGCTCTTCGCTGTCCAGCAGCCGCTCGGCGGCCGACGGATCGGTGAAGCCGTGCCGCAGCAGCCGCGAGAAGGTGCTGCTCCTGCGCCCCGGCACCGTCATCCCCGGTCCTCCCGTCGGATCAAGGTCGTACTGGCCCGAGCCTATCCGGAGACACTGACGGAAGCGCCGGGGCGGGGGTGCGGTCTCGGTGGGTGGAACGCCCGTGCCGGTGGCGCCCCGGCCCGTTTTCCGCTTCCGTGAACAGGAGCCGTTCAGCCGTACTCGGCCGTACTCGGAGGAGTCGTTCCATGGACATGAGTCTCGAAGTGCTGTTGATGCCCGTCTCGGACGTGGACCGGGCCAAGGAGTTCTACCGGGACAAGGTCGGTTTTCACGTGGACCTCGACGGTGAGGTGATGCCCGGCGTGCGGATCGTGCAGCTGACGCCGCCCGGGTCGGGTTGTTCGATCGCGCTGGTGGACGGGCTGGAGGTGCCGACGGGCACGCCCCGGCCGGGGACCTACCACGGGATGCAGCTGTGCGTGACGGACGCGAAGGCCGCGTACGAGGAGCTGACCGCGCGCGGGCTCGAGGTCACCGAGCCGCAGCAGTTCGCGCCGCAGGACGGGGCGACCTTCATGTACTTCAAGGACCCGGACGGCAACGGCTGGGCGATCCAGGAGTACCGGCGCCGGGAGAGCGAGCCGCTGCACGAGGTTCTGGCCCGGCAGGCGACCCGGCAGGAGTAGTTGACAGTGGAACGAGTCACCGGGGAGTAGTTCACCCGCTCTTCACCGGGCGGGTTGGGTGACGTGGGGAGGGGGAATCTTGGCGTGTACATGCTCTGTCCGCACCGCCGCCCCCGCCCTTCCCCCCTCCGGAGGTTGATGTGTCCGGCAGTACCGCACGCTCCGCCAGCCTTACCTACCGCCGCGGCCGCACGGCGGTCGCGTCCGCGCTCGCCTTCACGGCGGCGGCCGCCGGTCTGTGGACCGGCCTCGGCGGCTCCTCGTCGGCCGCGTCCGGCGTGCCGACCCCCGACCACGTGGTCGTCGTGGTCATGGAGAACCACGCGTACAGCCAGGTGATCGGCTCCTCCAGCGCCCCGTACATCAACTCGCTCAAGTCCGGCGGCGCCAATCTCAGCCAGGCGTACGCCGAGACCCACCCGAGCCAGCCCAACTACTACGCCCTGTTCTCCGGCTCCACCCAGGGCGTCACCGACGACAGCTGTGTCACCCCGGGCTTCTCCTCGGCCGCCAACCTCGCCTCCGAGCTGATCGCCGCCGGGAAGACCTGGGCCAGCTACAACGAGTCGCTGCCCAGCCAGGGCTCCACGACCTGCAGCAGCGGCAACTACGCGCAGAAGCACGACCCGTGGTTCGGCTTCAGCAACGTGCCGACCTCGTCCGCCAAGACCTTCGCCCAGTTCCCGACGGACTACTCCACCCTCCCCGACGTCTCCTTCGTCACCCCCAACCTGTGCAGCGACATGCACGACTGCTCGGTGTCGACCGGCGACACCTGGCTCAAGAACAACCTCGGCGCCTACGCCACCTGGGCCAAGACCCACAACAGCCTCCTCGTCGTCACCTTCGACGAGGACAACCGGCTGGCGGGCAACCGCATCCCGACCGTCCTGTACGGGCAGCCGGTGACGGCCGGATCCAGCAGCTCCACCACGTACAACCACTACAACCTGCTCCGCACGCTCGAGGACTCGCAGGGCCTGACGGCCCACGCGGGCAACGCGTCCTCCGCGTCCGACATCACGGGGATCTGGGCTCCCTGACATGTACGTAGCGGACAGCCGCGCAAGCACTCCCGATGCGCCGGCGTCCGCGGACGGCGCCGCCCGGCCTCTCGCCGGGCGGCGCCGCGCCGCGGTCGCCCCCACGGTCCTCGCGCTCGGCTCGGTCAGCCTGATCACGGACGTGTCGTCGGAGATGGTGACGGCCGTCCTCCCCCTCTACCTGGTGGCGGGCCTCGGCCTGTCCCCGCTGGGCTTCGGGCTCCTGGACGGGATCTACAACGGCTTCTCGGCACTCGTACGCCTGGTGGGCGGGCACCTCGCCGACCGCGGTGGCGGCCGCCACAAGTGGGTGGCGGGGTTCGGCTACGGCCTCTCGGCGCTCTGCAAGCCGCTGCTCCTGCTCGCGCACTCCCTCACGCCGATCGGCCTGATCCTGGCCGCCGACCGCACCGGCAAGGGGCTGCGCACGGCCCCGCGCGACGCGCTGATCTCCCTGTCGTCCACGCCGGAGAACCGCGGCCGCGCCTTCGGCGTGCACCGCGCGATGGACACCGCGGGCGCGCTGCTCGGCCCGCTGGCGGCCTTCCTGATCCTGCGGGCGACGGTGGACGGCTACGACGCCGTCTTCACGGTGAGCTTCTGCGTGGCGGTGCTCGGCGTCCTGGTGCTGGTGCTGTTCGTGCCGGGTTCGGCCACGGCACCGGCCGTCGAGAAGGCCGTACGCCCCACCCTGCGCGCCGCCCTCGGCCTGCTGCGCCGGCGCGACCTGCGCCGCATCACCCTCTGCGCCCTGCTGCTGGGCCTGGCGACGGTCAGCGACTCCTTCGTCTACCTGCTCCTGCAGCGCCGCCTCGGCGTCCCCGACCGCTGGTTCGCGCTGCTGCCGCTGGGTACGGCGGCGGCCTTCCTGCTGCTGGCCGTCCCGCTCGGCCGGCTGGCGGACCGCGCCGGCCGGTGGCGGATCTTCCTCGCGGGCCACGGCGCGCTGCTCGCGGCCTACGCCCTCCTCCTCACCTCCTGGCACGGCACGGCCCTGCCCTACGCCGTGCTGCTCCTGCACGGCTGCTTCTACGCGGCGACCGACGGGGTGCTGATGGCGGCGGCCTCGGACAGCGTTCCCGAGGAACTGCGCTCGTCGGGTCTCGCGGTCGTCCAGACGGGACAGGCGGCGGCCCGCTTCGTGTGCTCGCTGGGCTTCGGCGCCGCCTGGACCCTGTGGGGCGACCGTACGGCGCTGCTGGCGTCGACGGCGGCGCTCGCGCTGTGCGCCGTCCTCTCCCTGACGACCCTGCGCCCCGCCGCCGCTGCCGCCGCCGCTGCCGATGCCGATGCCGCTTCACGGGAGGCCGCCGTATGACCGTACGCAACCGCGTCCTGATCCTGCTGTCCGCCGTCCTCGCCCTCGCGGCCGTCGCCGTGGCGTCCGTCCTGCACGCGTCGGCGCGCGCGGACCGCAGGGACCACGCCCGGCCCGGCGGCCCGCGCGTGACCTCGGGGACGGTCAGCCTCACCACCCCGGGCCGCATGGTCTTCCGCAACATGGCCTGGGGCCCGCACCGCGACGAGCTGACGACCGTCCCGGCATCGGACCCCTCCGGCCCGCGCACCGCCTCCGGCGTCAAGTGCCTTCGTTTCTACGCCGCTTCGGGCACCGGTGTGTGCCTGCAGGCGGTGCACGGCGCGATGTCCGACACCTACCGTGCCCTGATCCTCGACGCGCACCTGAAGGAGCGGGACCGGTACGACGTCCCCGGCATCCCCTCCCGCGCCCGCGTCTCCCCCACGGGGCACTTCGCCGCGTGGACGGCGTTCGTCGGCGGCGACTCGTACGCGGGCACCGACTTCTCGACCCGTGCGGCGATCGTGGACGTGCGGACCGGCCGGCTGACCCCGTCCCTGGAGGCCTACCGCATCGTCAAGGACGGCCGCACCTACCGCGCGGCGGACGTCAACTTCTGGGGCGTGACGTTCGCGCGGGACGACCGCACCTTCTACGCGACACTGGCCACGCAGGGCCGGACCTACCTGGTCCGCGGCGACCTGCGCAGGCGCACGGTCACCACGCTGCACACCAATGTCGAGTGCCCTTCCCTCTCCCCCGACGGCACCCGCATCGCCTACAAGAAGCGCGTGCCGGGCCTCCCGAAGGACGCCCCGTGGCGGCTCTACGTCCTCGACCTGCGCTCGATGCGCGAGACCCCGCTCGCCGAGTCCCGCAGCGTCGACGACCAGGCTGTCTGGCGCGACTCCCGGACGCTGGTCTACGCCCTGGCCGGCGACTACGGGGCCGACCTGTACGAGGTCCCGGCGGACGGCACGGGAAAGCCGCGGCGCATCAGCACCGCGGCGGTGTCTCCTGCGTTCCCTGGCTAGTTCTGTCCGGGCGGAGCGTGCCCGGCGGGGTTCTCGTTGTCGCTGTTCTGGGTCAGGCCGCCGCCCGTACAGGTCGGCTGCTGGCCTCCTGGCTGGTGGCCGCCGTTGTTGGTGCAGCTGGTGTCCACCGGCGTGATCTTCGCCTGGGCGGCGGTGGCGCCGCCGAGGCCCAGCGCGATCACGGCGGCGCCCGCACCCAGCGCCGTGGCGAACCGCCGTGCGGTGAGTTTGGCCGTCATGTCGATCGGCCTCCCGTCATGCTCCTCGGTTCTTTGTCCACCACGCTCGACACAGAATCCCTACAAGTCAAGGCAAATGCGACATCTTTCGAGGAAACCCCGGACCTCCGCCGAAGGAGCGTGGTGACGCTCCGTACTACAGCACCGGCAGGTTCTTCCGCAGCTCGAACGCCGTGACCTCGGAGCGGTACTCGTGCCATTCCGCCTGCTTGTTGCGCAGGAAGTGACGCCCACCTGGAGCGACCCGCCACGGCCGCCACCAGTGCAGCGCTGGCCTGGGATCTTACGGCCGTCGCTGGTCGTTGTTGGTCGCCCTGGGCCACCCTTCGACGGCCCAGGGACGGCCCAAGGGCGGCCCAGTTCAAAGCGTCGGCAGATTTACAGTGGGCGCCGTGAATAATCCCTGACCAGCACGTTTCCCCAAGAGGGCGGCAGCTGGGGGCCACATGGGGGAAGGCACCCTCGCGCGTGTCTCACCCGCGGCTGTCGCGAAGCGCATTGGCTACGTCGCTGCCCGCGTCACGTATTGCAGCCGCGACCTCCAGCAGGGCACTCGTGACAGCGGCCAGCCCCCAACCAATCGCGTTTCCGTCTGCGTTGCGGGTTGCCACCTCTGATCGCTCGTCGGCCATGTTCTCGTTAGCGCCTGGCATACGTCACCTCTCGATTCACCTGGGCATGACGTTGAGTAGCTACCTCACACAAATCCAGTTCAAGCGCCAGCTGGACGGAATCAGTTGTGACCTGCGAGCGGCGTTCCGTCCACACCCATGCCGGGGCCGGCGCGAGGCCACCTACAGGCCATTTGGCTAAAAAGCTACTCTCGCCACAATTAGTTCGATTTGCACGTTCGAGTGTCAACTGTTGTGATTAGATGTAAGATCCCACGATTCTGGCCACTGATTCAGAGGGGTGAGTCTCGTGACTGATGCATCTGGCGACTCCGCAAGCGCAGCGAGGCGCTCCACCCTTTACCGGCTCATCGACGCCGACCTAACCAGCGACGGCCTCATGGGATGCCTCGCTCAGTATTACGCAGCAAATCCAGAGTTCACGGTCGAGGCGACGCTGATAGATGGCACGCCGGCAGTCGCTATCTGGGGAATCGTCGGAAGAAAGGACCAAGCCGACTGGTGCGCCACGTTCAGATCTCTCACCGGTAAGTTCGCAAGAGTCTCAAACGCATCAGCAGCGGGGGCAATACTGGTGGGTGCACCTGGAGGGCCATACGCCGTCACCTACGGGATGGGTCACCTACTTATTGATCCATCCAAAATAGACCCGGGTTTCGGATTGTCCTTTTCGATTCGCGCTATCGAGGCGGACTATATTCGTCAGGTCACCCGTAATATTCTCGACAGTCGCGCTCGGGTGGATCGCAGTACCGTGCCTGGCGGGCAGTCAATCCGGGGTTTCGGGATTGAGCACTACGGAGAAGTAGTCAGTCGACTCGCCGGAACTCTAGGCTCAGTGTCGATGACCTTTAACAGAATCAAGCCCAAAAAGGTGAGCATCGCAGCCGCGGATTCACTCAAGATCCCACTCGGCGTTAAACCCATCGATCTGATCGGTGATCTGAACGAGATAACGAGAGTCAGCCAAACCGCTTCCCCCGTCCCGGAGCTGGGATTTATTGACCAAATTAGGGCTTTGAAACCCACCAACAGACAGGTAGCACGACTGGAAGATAAGCTGGCGCGCGCTTTGGGGTCTGCCAACGGAGAGCCTCTAGCCCTAACCCTTCCTGCCGAGTGTGAAGAGCACGAACACGCAGCAAACTCGTATCGCATCAAGATAGCGTCCGACAGGTTCGAGGTGATAGAGGAGCTAGATATCACGAACGTCCTCGATCGCTTGGCACCTCTTGCCGTCGATGACAGGCTTGACGCCCTACGAGCCGGCTACATCCAGATGTGCTCAGACCACGAGGGCAGAGAAAAGGTCAGCAGACAGGTTAAGGCTCATAAATGGTTGGCGTTCGAGGCATCGCTCGAATCGGACCACTACTTCCACCACCAAGGGCGCTGGTTCGAGGTTGGCGACAACTATCTTCAGTTCCTTCGAGAGCGCCTAGATGAGGTATTCGCTCGCACCCCCTCCATTCCGCTTCCCAAATGGGAAGGCGAATGGGAGGAAGAGGAAGATTACAACCTTGAGGCTGTCAAAAAAATACCCGGCGCCGTCTGTCTCGACCGCAAAAGAATCCACACCAAGCAACACCCACACGGCATCGAGGCCTGCGACATTATCGGCCCGAACAATGAGCTAATTCACGTAAAAAGGGCTTCAAGCTCGGCCCCGTTGAGTCATCTATTTGCGCAAGGCTGGACATCCATAGACGCACTCCGGTCGGATCGTCAGGCCAGGAACGAACTTCTAAAGCGAATAAAGCAAAGGAGCAGTACGCACTCGTACGATCCGAGCGCAAAACCCAAAAAGCTCATATACGGTATCGCCATCAAGCGAGACGCAACCGTATCGAGGGAGAATCTGTTCACCTTTTCTCAGGTGGCCCTCATGCGGGCAATCAATGCGCTTGAAAATGCGGACGTTGACGTGGAGGTAGTGCCCATACCTCAATAGAGAATCCTGTACACACGATCAACTCGGCATGTGACATGCCTCCACGCAAACAGGCAACGGCGAAGAAGCCATCGGGCCGGAGGCCGCGCAGTGCTTAGTCCAGCATGCCCAGAGCCGTATCCGGCTGGCACTGCCGACAGGCCTTGACGCCGTCCGTAAGCGCCCGCCGGGCCTGCTCTTGGCTGACGGCCCGGCTGCGCTTGCCCGTCATCCAGCAGTCGCCCACGTGCACGAACAGCGGCGGGGACTGCGGGTTGAGACCCACGTCAATGAGCCACTGCGGCGCTGGTGGTCGGGCATTGAGGCCGCGCTGCCGTTCGGCCTCGCGGCGTTCTTCCTCGGCGATCCACCGGCGGGTACGGGCCAGGTCCCGTTCCTGCACGCGTTGCAGGAAGCGGAGCAGCTCAAGACGCGACAGGACCGGATCGTTCACGTGTTCGATTCTAGGCAGTAGGCTGCCGCCTACACATCACTGGGAGGCCGCAAGTCAGGTGTCCGGTGTCACCGAACTTTGATCGCGTGCCAACGAACCTTGACGGATGAGAGTTTGCGTCACCGAAGATTGAGCGTGCAGCTCAGAGGCCGCGCCAAGTCGATGCCTGCGCCCCGAGGCCTTAGTGGCCAGCCAGAGCGCAGCAGAGACGGGAAGGACTCATCTTGGACGAGTAGGGGCGTTGCCGCTGTCACAGTCGGTCAACAGCGCCTGATTTCGACGCACTCTCCCTCGTGAACCCTCTGATCTGTATCAAATGCCGCCCGCTGCCCTCGACGGGCGCCGCACAGTGGGGCAATGACATTGGTGGTGCTTTGGCGGCGAGCCCTTGACCCCGTCCGCACTCACTGGAGGCTCAGCGGAGTTGGCTTCGGTTTCCTGGCCATCGTCGTCGGTCGCCTCCTAGTTGAGCTGAATCAGAGTTTCGGCATGCCCCTCATCTACATCGGGTCTTCCCTTGGGACCTGCGACGGAGGGAAGGCCCTGCGCCAGTTCCTGGGTGCGAAGCCGCTGCGGCCCGGAACCTGGAATGTGGTCGGGGTAGCAATGCTCCTGAGCCTCATCGCAACGCAACCGGCTGGCACCGCCGTCAAGACTCTCTGGGGCACTGCGCAGCCGCGTGACTACTGGATCACAGCCACCTTGCTGGCTGCGATCTGCGTTCTAACACTGCTGCTGCGGCCGATTGAGCCTTCAGACTTGATCCTGCGCCGTCTTCACGGCCGTATCCGGCGAGCGGCCTTGTCGCGAACGGTTGCGAACGCTGCTGGCATCGGCTCTGTCGCCGCGTTGCTGGCCGCGCGATTCGGCGAGACATACCCCGCGCCGCTGATTTCCGCCACGCTGACTCTCCTGGTCGCCATGATTGTGGTTACACACAAGACCTACGCGCGCACCCGGAAGCTGTGTACGCGGGTCCACACAGGCATCGACACTCTGCTGCGGGACATGGAAGGTCTGCACAGCGCACCAGACCCCGCCGAAGGTTCCGGCAAGTTGACCGACAAGCGGATGGCAGCACGTCGGAGCTGGGATGCCCTCAAGCGCGGTCTACGTACCACTATCGACAGCGGCTACCGCCCCCTGGCCATGCCCTTCCTGCCCGCCAGCACGATCACCGACCTGGAGATCAAGGTGCTGAACGCTATCGATAGTGCCGACTTCCTTAAAGCCGCACCGGCCTACGACGACCTCCGCGTCATCCTGTCCGCGTGCTCAGCCCGCATCGACGAACTGGCCTAACGGGCGAACCCACGACCGGGGCCTTTACCGATCAAACTTCGGTGACACCAGCTCAAGGTTCGATGACATAGGACATCAGGCGATGTACGCGTACGTCGGCAGAGGTGGCAACCGTCAGCTCACTGGGCAGAGACCAGGACAACGAGACGTGCAAGTGCCCGCCTGTGAGGACGCAGGCGGGCACAGTGTCTTCTCGCGGACGAACGCGCAGAGTCGAGTCAGATGGCAGACGGCCAGCGCACCGTGACGACGACCGAGTCTTCTTCAGCCTGCCACGAATGATCTATCCCAGGCCCCCACACCACATAGTCGCCCTGCTCCTCCAACGTGACGCTACCCACGCTGAGGTCGAGTCGGAACTTGCCGCTCACGAGCAGGAGCATGGCAGTCCGCTGATCATCAGCTACCCAGTCTGGCCGCTGCTGGCCGGCAGGGTGGATACCCCACTTCACTTCGAGCGCCCCCGTCTGGCGCACCGCGCTCTTGGTGGGGTCGATGAAGTGCCCTAGAAGCCAACCGCGGTGCTGGTCAGCGTCAGCGTTCGCGTTGCCCGTGTACCAGTTGTCAGCCATGATCTACGACTCCAATTCGATGGAAGGCATCCGAACACGCTGGCCGCCAATCGTGGCAAGCCGTCGGCATCCTTGGGTGAACGCGAAGAAGCCTTCATTACTCCAGCGCGGGTCGAGCGCCAACGACTCCAGTCGTACAGTATCGAGGCTGGAGTAGCGATGGAGTCCACTTGACTCCCAGTTTGCTCTAACCTGACCGCCGTACTTGACCCACCATTCTTCGTCATCGATGACGATTAGGCTCGCGAATTCATAGTTTCCGCTCATGAGGTTGATCCCCACAGCCGTGGACTCCATCCGCCATGCATCGCTGCCTTGCCGGTCCATGAGCCAACGCATTGGGTCGGAGAGGAGACTTGGGTGCATTGGATCGGCGTGGAGCTGGTCGCCGACAGTAGAGTCCACGTCGGTTCGCCCGAAGAGCTCCTCCTCCATCTCCCGCTCAAGCGTTGCGGAAAAGCGAGCATCCTCACCGTAGTCTGCCAGCGGTCCGTGGAACGCTTTAGGGATTACTGCTAGGCGACGGTTCGCGTTGAGCACACTGCCGGACCGCTCTTGAATCAGGAGGAGGTAATCAGGGTCGTGGCCGCGCCCACGAGGTCGTGCAATCGCAGTTAGGGCCAGGGCCCCGCCTGCGCAAATTCGCCCAGCGAAATCCAAGACCGTTGACACATCGGGCAGAAGCTCGTCTCGTATTGGCATGGCTAGTGGCCGGTCTACCCCGTGAGTGGCGATTGACCGCATAAGCTCACCCTCCAAGAGGTTGAGCGTCAAGGCGAATTCAACAAAATCGATGACACCTACACTGCCAGATATGGCCCCGGGGTGGATATCCAATGAAGTCAAGGAGTAGATCTCAGAGTTGACGATCTGACTGCCTTTTTCAAGTGCTTCAGCCAAGGATCGCGCTGCTTCTTCCGCTACGCTCCGGGTAATCTTCATTCCACGTCGCGTGTTGGAGTGAAACCGAAAGTCGTCCTGCCCGTTGCCTACTGGCTGCACCAGGTCCAGCCATGCATCCTGTGTCAGGATGGTTGTTTCATGCTCCTGGCCAGCCACTTGCGCCTTGTATGGGCGCCACCGACCAAACCCTTCCCGGTAGTAGCGCCGTGCAGCTTCGGCGGCCTGCTCCCGAGTCACATGCGCAATTCGATGAGCCTGCGTTTCCAACGCCTTTGAGTCTAAGGCGGCAAGTTCGTCTGCGACTCGCTCTCGTGCGCTACCGGGTGCCCAATCAAAGCTCGATTCGAGCCAGGCCAAGGCGGCTGCGATGTGAGGATCTTCCGCCAAACGCTGCTGCGCAGGCGTTTGACGACGCGCGGTGACTTGGCTGGCGCTCTCCGATTGGCGACTCCCGACCAGTAGTGCAAACCGTGCCTTGGCATCGGCCGCTGCCTGATAAAGCAGCGTATCCAGAGCGCGCTGAATCTCCGCTGTCGGAACCAACTGTGGGTTAGCACTCCATCCGGCGACAGTCCTGACGGACGTTCCGAGACGATCGGCGAACCCTTCGTTCGTTTCGCGCAATGCCCCTTTTAATACGCTTGCGTGCCGGCCGGTCCATGTGTCAACGACGTCCAACGGATCCCCCTGCTGTCAGTGGTCTGCACTGCGGCTGCACTGCGGCTGCACTGCGGCTTCATGTTGAGTTGCCGAGGCATGCGATTGACTCGTCTCATGAACAGACGGAGACCCAATCACGCAAAGTTCAAAGGCCTTTACTTTGGCTCGTACTACCTTCGAGTCGACTAAGGCGTTCTTTTACGTCTTCGAGCTCTGTGCGCAACGAAGCAACCTGCTCTTCTAGGTTTTCGCTTTCGTTCGCTGCGGCTGAGGCGCTCTCCTCCCGGGGGAGGACAAAGGTTCCTTTGCCGCTTACGGAGATGATTAGTTTTTCCTGCTGTAGCGCTTTTACGGCGTCGTGCACCGTGACTTGCGCGGTCTCGTAGTGCTTAGCCAGAGACCGGAGTGAAGGAAAACTCGTTTGCTCAAATTCGCCAGCACGAATTCGCTGTCGCAGGTCTTCTGCGATCTGGAGGTGCAGCGGACTGGGGGCATCTCTGCTAATCGGCACCCAGTCACCGTACCAAGGTCGCGGCAACCGCACTAGGGCGCATCAGCGGAAGGGCTTGACGGGCCATCGGTCTGGTGTCACAGTGATGCGCATCAGGGCGCCCTAGAGCGCCCTGAAACGCCCGGAGGAAAGCCCCGTGGGGGCGAGTACGAAGGAAGCGCCAGTTGTTTGAAAATTCAACAGCGTGTCGAAGAAGACCGCCCCGCCTCTCCAGGCAAGAGGGCGGTGCACGCGGACTCTCGCGTGCGAACCGACCTTCCGCAGCTCAACGGCTGCGGCCGGTTGCCTCCACTGCTCGTCTCGTACGAGCAGTGCCGAGGGGAGCCGGATGTTCCGACTTCAACGGCGTGAGCCCCCGGAGGTGCAACTCCGGGGGCTCTGTACGGGCCGTCCCTACTGCCAAGGAGACACGACCCATGAGCCCCATCGTCACTGTTCAGGACGCTGTTACCGCGTTCGCCGACTGGATCGAACCCACAGCCGCGGAACTGGACGCCATCGAGCAGGAGTTGCCCGCGATCCTCGCGGACGTCGACCTGCTCGACGCACAGATCATCACCCTCGACCGCACCCCGAGCGAGCTGGACGCCCGGCGCATCCGCCGCGCCCACCGCCGCGTACTCGCCGAGCGGCGAGCGCTGGCCAACCGCACCACCGAAGCCACGGGCGGTGCGGCATGACCACCACCCCCACCCCGCGCGGCTGGGAGCTCCTGCTCGTCATGGCCGGCGCGCTGGCCGCGATGACCGGCACGACGGCCGCGTACGTCACACACGAGCACGCGTGGCGCTACCTGGTCATGGCCGGTTGCTCCGTGCAGGTCCTCGGCTGGCTGCGGCACGGCCACCGCCAGAGGGGCGGTGCCCGGTGACGACCAACGGGCCCAACCTCGCCTCCGCGCACGCCGAGGTGAAGGCGGAGATCGCACGGACCGACAGCAAGACGGCGCTGCTCCTGGCATTCGTCGGAGCGGTCCTGGCCGGCGCCTGGTCCATCGCCCGCGACCTGCCCCTGAACGCGCCCGCGTACGTGGTGGGCGGCGCCGGGATGGCGCTGCTGGTCGCGGCGGCCGCACTGCTGCTGCGCTCCACCCGCCCCAACCTGAAGGGCCGTCACGGCTTCCCGCTGTGGGCCACCCTCACCGCCGAGGAGATTACCGCCACCGTGAACTGCGGTGACCTGGCAGCCGACGTCGCTGGCCTGTCCCGCCTGGCCGTCGCCAAGTTCACCTGCCTGCGCCGCGCGGTCGACCTGACCTGCGCGGGCGGCGCCCTGCTCATCCTCGCTGCCCTGCTCACCGCCGGAGGTGCCGCATGAACGCCCGTACCGGCAAGACCGTGCTGCCCGCCGTGGCGATGACGGCGGTATCCATGGTGCTCACCCTGGCCGTGGTCATGATGTGGCTCGGCACGGCCGTGCCGTGGCCCGTCGCCCTGGTCGTCGGTCTGGGCATCGACGGCGGCTGGCTGGCCACCCTCGCCTACGAACGCCGCCTCGCCGCCCAGGGCGACCACAACCCCACGGTCACCGCCGTGGGATGGTGCTTCGGCCTCATCGCCTCCGGCGTCTTGATCGCGCACGCGCTCACCTCGCAAGCCTCCGCCGCGTGGCTGGCCGTGGCCTGGCTACCGATCGCGGCCAAGGCCCTGTGGCTGGTCCACAGCCTGTGGGAGCGCACCGCGCTCACCCCGCTCGCCCTGGATGTGATCCGTGGCATCCAGCAGGAAGCCCGCGATGAGGCGGCCGTGGCCCGCGCTCGACTGCGGGCGGAAGCCACGACCGAGGAGACGAGGCTGGCGGCCGTGACGCAGTCCGGCGCACGCGTCGCCCGCGTCCAGGCCAGGACCGCCAAGACCCTCGCCGCAGCCTGGTCGACGCTGGAGACAGCCCGGCAGGGCGAGGACACCGGACGCGCCCTGACCAGCGTGACGAGCCCCGTCACACCCGGCGTCACAGCCGCCCGCTGGGACCTGCCCGTCTGGGGCCCCACCGAGCCGGTTGCGGCGCTGGAGACGGCGCCCGCGCTCACCGACACGGCACTTGACGCGCTGGTCGACGAGATCCGCCACAGCGAGACCCCGGCACTCTCCTACCGGGAGATGGCCACCCGCTTCCGCGCGGCCGGCCACTCCGCCTCCGAGGTCCGCCTGAGGGCCGCGTGGAAGCGCCTGGTGGCAGCCTGATGTCCGCCGCGTAGGGCAAGTGCTTCGACCCCAACGGCGCCCGCTACGGCGTCCCCACCTACCCCTGGCGGCTCGCTCCCGACGGGCTGTGCACCCGGCGGCAGTTACGGGCCCGTGGACTGCGCCCCGGCGGTCAGCCCATACAGGCGCAGGTCATGCGCATCAACCGCCGTGCCGGAGGGCCGCGCGTCGCCTACCTCTATCGCGAGGACCGCGCTGCCGGTCCGGCCCATGACCAGCCGCAAGTGGGGCGCGCTCGCGCTGGCGATGCTCGCCCGCCGCACCTGCCCGGCCTGCCAGATCACCTACGACTACTGCATTTCCCGCCGCTACGGCCTGTGTGGGCTCTGCATCGACGCCAACACCCCAACCCCGGAGGGGAACTGACCATGGGCAAGCCCAACACCCGCCGCCTTGACCGCGAGATCCAGCTCACCACCCGCAAGCTCGAAGCGGTCCGCAACGGCGAATGGTGGCCACTGACCGGCTCCGAACGACGCGCCATGTTCTCCGCCGTGGCGGGCGGCTCCTACCGCGCCGCCCGGGGCAAGAGCACCGGCCGCGCCGAACGGCGCATGGACACCACCGGGAGCGCCGCCGAGACCCGGCTGACCGCCGAACTGACCGCACTGCAGATGGAACGCCGGCGCATCGTCACCGAGGCAGCGCAGGCAAAGGCCGCCAAGAAGTCCTCAGGGTCGTGGTGAGCATGGCCGCCCAGGAGACGCCCCCCGGGCAGTGCCCGCAGTGCTGGCAGCACGCCTACGACAAGAGCATCCACCGCCGCCTCAAGCCGCGCGAGGACTGCCGACCGTGCCTGGACCACATGCACAACGGCTGCCCGTACTACGTGCCCAAGAAGAAGTCGAGCTGGTGGTGAGCATGGACCCCCGTTGCCGCGCCGCCCATCCGGAAGACCCCACGCCCTGTGTCGGCCTGGTCGTGGTGACCGTTCTGGACGCGGTCAACGCGGGCGCCGACGGCTGCGAGCACCACGGCGCCCGGCTGCTGGCCTCCCTCGACAGGGGCCGCGTCTACCCCCTGCCCGACGCCCCGCCGGGGGCCGCGATCCGCGTCTTCACCGCCGCCGCCGCTCTCTGCCCGTTCTGCTGGGTCAACGGCCCGCGCACCGAGCCGTCCCAGCTCAGCGCCATCGAGAACAGCGCTCGCCACTGCCGCTGACCTGCACCGGGGCGGTCGTCCCTGCCACGGACCCGACCACCCCGGCACCCTTCTTCAACTCCCGCCCCGCTCGGGCAGTCAGGAGCAATCCCAGCATGACCGAGAACGTCGTTCACCTGCACAAGAACACGGCACCGCCCGCCGATTCGGCGCCCGTGACCACGCTGACCGTGGTCACCGACCCGGCACCGCCCGCATCGGTCCCTCTGTGGGTGCGCTCCGGCCGCGCGGTCAAGCGTGCCGCCATCGACGAACGCACCACAGGTGCACTGCGCTTCACTGCCCGGCACTCCCTCTACACCGTCAACGGGGGCCGGATCGTGGCCCGCCGTGCCTGGGACGGACGGACCGGCGCCCGGTATGAACGCATGATCCGTGCCGCCGAAGCCGCGGGGAATCTGGAGATGGCGGAGGAGTGGGAGGAGCGGTTGCAGCGCTTCCGCGAGGCCCGCCACCGCCGCCGCATGGACCTGCTCCACTCCCCGCTGGATGCCGCTAAGGGCGTCGGAGTCGGGGCGGGCATGAGTGTGGGCGCGCTGGTCGCCCTCGGGGTCGTAATGGCCATCAACAACCATGACGTGAAGGACGTCATCACCCCGCTCGCCGCCACGGTCGAGTTCATCGGCCTACTCATCCGGATCGTTCAAATCGTGTGGGGCCCCGCGCTCACGATCGGCCCGCTGCTGGCGCTGCTCGCGCTGTGGGCGGTCGGCCGTCACCAGCTGGCCGCCCCGGCATGGTCGATGCCCGACCAGGTGCGATCGAGCGAGGGCGAGCCGATCACCCCGTCCATCGTCGTCAAGGCCCTGCGCGACCTGGGCGTTGCTCCGCTGCGCGCCGCCATCAAGGAGATGGGCGACGCCGGCGCCTCGATGCTCGGGCCGATCCGGATCGCCGGATGCGGCGTGGAAGTCGACGTCACGCTCCCCTCGGGCGTCGCCACGAACGAGGTACAGAAGCGCCGCCGCAAGCTCGCCGAGAACCTCACGCGGCACGAGCACGAGGTATTCATCACCCTGCCCGAGGCCGCCCGCACGGTGCGGCTGTGGATCGCCGACTCCGGCGCGCTCGACCAGCCGATCGGCCCGTCCCCGCTGGTCACCGACGAGAGTCTGACCGCCAACTACAAGACCGGCCGCGTCCCGTGGGGGCAGGACCTGCGCGGCGATGCGGCCGGCCTGAGCGTCTATCAGCGCCACCTCCTGATCACGGGCCTGTCCAACCAGGGCAAGACCGCCGCGCTGCGGGCGCTCGCGCTGTGGCTGGCGCTGGATCGGTCGGTGGAGTTCTGGATGGGCGACCTCAAGGGCGCCGGCGACTGGAACATGTTCGACGGCATCGCCACCCGCCTCATCCAGGGCCCGACCGATGACCATGTCATCCAGGTCACCGAGATGGCGGAGGACGCGGTGGAGGAGATGAACCGCCGCCTCCAGTCCCCGCCCGGCACCGAGTTCCCGCTGCTGGTCGTGGTCGTGGACGAGGCGCAGGTCGCGTTCATGTGCCCGGTCAAGGGCGACGACAAGCGCCCGTACGGCGGTTCGTCGTCCACCTCGAGGTACTTCATGGCCGCGCGGAAGATTCACAACCAGGGTCGGGCGGTCAACGTGCTGCTGTGGCAGGGCACCCAGGACCCCACCGACCAGAACCTTCCCAAGCTGGTCCGCGAGGGCGCCCACACCCGCGCCTCCCTCGCCCTGGGCACCGAATCCCAGGCCCGGATGGCGCTGGGCGACAAGGCCGTCGACGGCGGCGCAGCGCCCAACCTGCTGCGCCCCGGTCTGGACAAGGGAACCCTCGTGATCGCCTCGGACGGCATCGAGATCCCGAAGGGGCAGTCGTCCCTCACGGTCCGCACGCACTACATCAGTACCGACGACGCCAAGGTCATCGCGGAGCGGGCCAAGGCACTGCGCGACGGGGTCACGACGCTGCGCGTCGTCGACCGTGGCGAGGACCGCGACGCGCTGGCGGACATCGCATCCGTCATCGGCACGGCGGAGCGGGTGCGCACCAAGGACGTGCTGTCCCGACTCGGCAACCTCAACCCGGGCGCCTACAGCGGCTGGTCCTTCCTCGACCTCAAGCGCGAACTGGAGGGCACCGGCGCGGAGCCGTACAAGTCCGACGGGGTCATGGTCGTCAGCCGTGACCGCGTCGCCCGGGCGCTCGCCAACCGCGACGGTGAGGGTTCCGCTTCTGCCTCCGAGTGACAGGGAGGCGACCCCCGTCGGGGCAGGGAGGCAGGGAGAACTCCCTAACCCCCTCCCTGCCCCGCCTCCCTGGCCTTGACCTGCGCGAATGATCGTGCAGGGAGCCAGGGAGGCACCCCAGGTCAGACCCCGAAAGGCCCCTCCACAGCGCACCCCCAAGGGTGTACCTCCGCCTCCCTGACCCACGTTTGGAAGGGATTCCGCATGTACCCCGAACACGTCCGCCACGCGCCCCCTGAGCGGGCCGTGGAAGTCCACCAGCCCACCCCCATCACCCCCGCCGCACCGATGCCGATAGCACCGGTCCAGCCGACCACGGTGCCGTCCGTGGCGAGCGTCGTCTTGCCCGACGGACGCGTCGTCACCGGCTATGCCATCAACCCCATGCAGCCCGAATTGATCGCCGCAAAGCCACCCGTTTCCCGGGCGGCCGTGAACGTCGCCCTCGGGGGTGTCGGCTTCCTTGCGGTGTGCGGCGGCCTGCTGCTACTGACCACGTTCATCGCTGCGCTCGCGGCGCTCATCCACCAGCTCATCATCCTGGCCGCCGTGATCTTCGGCGGCTGGATCGCGGTGCAGATATTCAGCGCCGACCGGCACGGCGAGGGCACAAGGGTCAACATCCGCAAAGCGATCTTCAAGCGCAACCACTTCCGCGGCTGACGGCATGAAAACGAGACCCCCTCGTGCCCGAAGCTGCCCATGCCCTCTTGCTAACGGGCGTCGCCCGCTGGTGGGGTTGGCGGCTCGTTGGGCACTCCCAGGTCTTCTCGCATGACGGCACGCATCTCCTTCCACCGCTTCCAGATCCACTCCAGGTAGTCCTGGATGACGTCGAAGGTGTCGCTCTCGTCGGGGTTTCCTTCTTCCAGGCACTTGGTCCTGCGGTATCCCTCGGACAGCGCATTCGCGATGACGTCGAGCTCCTCGAGCACGGCTGGTGAGGCAACCATCTGTACTTCGGCAAACGCCGAGTGGTGGTTCGCGCGGGCTGTTTCGAGTTCTGCCTTGAGCGCGTCGGTGACGTCGCCGTTGCGTACGTGCCACAGGTAGTTCATGAGCTGGATGCGGTAGCGGCGGTTCGCTGCGTTCGCTTCGATGTAGCAGGTCCGGCGCGTACTGAGTTCTTCCCGCCGCTGTTCGCGTTCCCACTGGGCGTGGGCTGCCTGCTGCTGGCGCTCGAACTCCGCCTTCTGGGCCTTTGCGCCGCTACGTTGCGCCAGGACAGGGGAAAGCAGGGTCCCTGTCACGGCGATGGCTGCGGCCAGCACTACAGCCGTGCTTCCCACGGTGCCCCCACGCTGGTCTCGGGCTAGGAATTGGTCCGGTGCGTATTCCAGTGGGCCGCCAGCCATACCCGGTGCTCGGGCCGCAACTCGAACGGGAGCGGCTTGCCGTGGAGTTCGGCGTAGGCGGGATAGACATCCAACCCGGGGTCGGTGTCCAGCAGGCCGGTTTCCGGATCGACCGCGATGCGGCCGTTGTCGAACAAGGTGTGCAGATCCCGGCGCAGCATCAGACCGCCGAAGTCGTGGTGTTCGCCAGATTCGGCGTAGCTGTACAGGTGCGCCGCTTCGAGCACGTCGGCGGGAGCCGGTCCGCTGATGGCGCACTGCTGGCCCTGTTCACGCAGCAGAGCAGCCCTGAACGCCGCCTGGCCTACCCGGGTACGGACCTTCGCGAACCGGTGCCCGCCGGCAATGGGCACGTGCCGGTACTGCTGGACGCCGAGGGCGGAGACGGCCTCGGTGCTTGTCCCTCCGGTCGCCAGGAGCGCGTCCCGCAGGTTCTCCCACTGGGCCGGGCGCATGCTGAGCTGCGATTTCGGCGAGTCACACAGGGCGCGCAACTGCGCCCCGGTCAGCAGGCCGCGGCCGTCGATCCACTGTCGTCCGTGCCGGGACAGGTAGGTGGTGACCGTCTTCACCTTCTGCCCGGGCGCGTCGAAGGTGGCGCCGCACTGCTTGCAGCGGCAGGCCGGCGTCATCCGCAAACGCCGCTTAATATCCGCCTTCTTGCACTGGGGACAGAAGTAGAGCGTCTTCTCTTCGGTGCCGGTCTCGATGCTGTCGATGACCGAGACGCCGATCAACTCCCGCTTATCCCACAGTGCAACGACATCCCCCACGGCCAGACGCGCGTGGTTGGGCACCGTGCTATCCCACCGGTAGTGCTCACGCGGGTTGTCGTCATAGCCGTCATTCCCGCCGTGCTCGCGATCATCCCCCACGGCCAGCAGCAGCCATGCCCTCGTCATTGCGGCCCCTCCTCATCCCCCAGGCCGGGGCAGCCGCTCTCTCGCCAAAGACCGCGGCTGCCCCTCATCCCAGCTCAACCACAGAACTGGAGAGACAAAGCATGACCCACCCCACTGACATCCGGCACCCGTCGGGCCAACTCCCGCGCCTGCTAGACGCCTTCTGCTGCCAGGGCGGCGCCGGAGCGGGCTACCACTTGGCCGACTTCGACGTGACCGGCGTCGACAAAGACCCCCAGCCCCGCTACCCCTTCACCTTCATCCAGGCAGACGCGCTCGAGTTCATCCGCGAGCACGGCGCGCAGTTCGACTTCATCCACGCCTCACCCCCATGCCAGCACGACAGCGAGTGCCAGCGCCTACGAGGCAACACCCACCCGGACCTGATCGCCCCCACACGCGCCGCCCTCGAAGCGACAGGCCGCCCGTGGGTGATCGAGAACGTGCGGGGCGCCCTGCCGAAGCTGCACAGCCCGGTCATGCTGTGCGGACCCATGTTCAACGTGGCCACCTACCGGCACCGCTACTTCGAGCCCGGCGGCGGCTTCACCCTCCCCCAACCCGCGCACCCCGAACACGACGCGCCCCAGGCGAAGATGGGCCGCCCCATCCCGCCCGGCCACTACGGACAATTCGTCGGCAACTTCTCCGGCGTCGGCCACGCCCGCCGCGTGATGGGCGTGCCCTGGATGAACCGCGACGGCATCCGCGAGTGCATCCCGCCCGCCTACGCCCGATGGGTCGGCACCCACGCCCGCTACAGCCTGCGCGCCCTGGCGGTGGCCGCATGAACGCACACCTCATGCGCGCCGCCCTGGACGCCGCCGAGCACGGCTGGCACGTCTTCCCCCTCCGCCCCGGCACCAAGCGGCCCGCCCTGCACGGGGAAGCGACCTGCCCGCTCACGGATGCGTGCGCCAGTGGCCACCTAAAGTGGGAACAACGCGCCACCACCGACCCCGACCGCATCCACACCGCGTGGTCACAGGCGCCGTTTAACGTCGGCATTGCCACCGGCCCTTCCGGACTGCTGGTTGTCGACCTGGACGTGCCCAAGGACAAGGGCAGTTCGGACGCGCCTGCCGGCGCGGCGACCTTTGGGGCGCTCTGCGAGCGCACCGGACACGCCGTCCCCGACACCTACCGGGTGCAGACCGCGAGCGGCGGAGAGCACCTGTACTTCACCGCCCCGGACGGGGTGCGGCTGACCAACACGGCGGGAACCGTAGGCGAGTTGGTTGACACCCGCGCATGGGGCGGCTACGTCGTCGCCGCCGGGTCCACCACCCCCGCCGGAGCCTACGAAGCGCTGTGCGGCCCTGTGGCGGCCCGTCTCCCCGATTGGCTGCACAGCAGCCTGCGACCGGCCCCCAAGACGTCTCAGGCGCCCTCAATGGCCGCAACGGGGCAATCTCGTCGATATGCAGATGTAGCGCTCACCAACGAGGCGCGCAACGTCGCCACGGCCCAACACGGTGAGCGCGAGCGGAAGTTGTTCACCGCCGCACGCGCCCTGGGACGGTTCGTCGCGTGGGGCGACCTCCCCCGGAGTCTGGTCGAGCAGGCTCTTCAGGAGGCGGGAGAGGAGGCTGGACTGTCCGCCGCCGAGTGCCGCTCCACCCTCCGCAGCGCCCTCAACTGGTCCATCACCCACAACCAGACCGGCAGGAGGGCGACGGCATGAGCACCCCTCGCCGCCCCCGCCTGAAGAGCATCACCCCGACCCCGGACGGACCGCCAGACGCCCCACAGCCTGAGGGCACAACGGCAGTAGGCGCGCCGAAGGTCGCCGCCCGCAAGGGCGTCCGCACTGCTTGCGATCCTGACCCGCAGCAGGGCGACGGCCGGTACCCCGTCGCGTGGCTGCACATCCGCGCACCCTACGGCGCCACCCCGTCGGCGACGTCGACGTGCCTGTGCGGCCGGCACCACACCGCCGTCGGCGCACCCCGCGTGCACGCCCTGATCGCCGACCACACCGCCCACCGCGACAACTGCCCGCTCCGCGCACCCCGGGAAGGGAGGCCCGCGGCATGACCGACACCACCACGACCGAGACCGAGGAACTACCGCCGCCGTCCAACCCCATGGCCGTGGCCCGCCGCATCCTTCCCGACTGGCAGACCAGCGACGGACAGCCCGTATGCCGCCGCTGGCGCGCGTCCTGGATGCGCTGGAACAACACCTGCTGGCGGGAGCTGGACGAAGAGCAGGTACGCAAGGCCATGTACGAGCGCCTGGAGCACGCTGTGTACCGGGCGCCGGCCAAGGACGGCCAGACCGAGGAGCGTGCCTGGGCACCCACGAAACCGAAGATCAGCAACCTGCTCGATGCCCTCGGATCAATCACCCTGCTGCCGACCGAGGTCGACGCCCCCACGTGGACCGACCGTGAACACGAGAAGGACGGCGGGCCGATCGTGGCGTGCGAGAACGGGCTGTTGCGCATCCGGGACCGCGCACTGCTGCCCCACACCCCTGGGTTCTTCAACCTGGTGTCCGTCCCGTTCGCCTACCGCCCGGAGGCGACCACGCCGGCCTGGGAAGCGTTCCTGTCACAGATCTGGCCCCACGACCCCGATGCCATCCAGGCCCTTCAGGAGTGGTTCGGCTACGTCCTCTCAGGCCGCACCGACCAGCAGAAGATCCTGCTCATGGTCGGCCCGTCCCGCTCCGGCAAAGGCACCATCGCCCGCGTCCTCAAAGAGCTGGTCGGCAAGGAGAACCTCGCCGGACCCACGCTCGCCGGACTCGGCACCAACTTCGGCCTGTCCACCCTGATCGGCAAGCCGCTCGCGGTCATCGCCGACGCCCGCCTGTCCGGCAACGACAACAGCCAGGTCGTCGAACGGCTGCTGACCATCTCCGGCGAGGACACCATCGACATCGACCGCAAATACCGCGCGGTGTGGACCGGAAAGCTGCCCACCCGGCTGGTGATCCTGTCCAACGAGCTGCCGCACTTCGGCGACTCCTCCGGCGTCATCGCCCGCCGCTTCATCCTGCTCAACATGACCGTCTCCTGGCTGGGCAAAGAAGACCCCACCCTGTTCGACCAGCTCCGGGCGGAGATGCCCGGCATCCTCAACTGGGCCCTGGAAGGGCTCGCCCGCCTCCAGCGCACCGGCCGGATCACCGAACCGGCCTCCAGCCGCGAAGCGGTCACCACCATGCAGGACACCGCCTCACCCACCTCCGCGTTCATCCGGGAACGCTGCACCACCGGACCCACCTGCAGCGTGCCCGTGGACGCGCTGTGGAACGTCTGGCGGGAGTGGGCCGAGGACAACGGCGTCCGCCCCGGAACGAAGCAGGTCTTCGGCCGCAACCTGCTCTCCGTGATCCCCCAACTCAGCCGTTCCCGGCCCCGGGATGAGTACGGCCGCCAGGTGGTCACCTACACCGGGATCACGCTGAACCTGTCCGAACCACATTTGCCTGAGTCGCGACTCATCGCGTCTCAACGCCCCTCTGAGAGCCGCTGAGTGCCGATGAGTCGCGACTCAGCGCAATGTATTTCCAACTCGTGGAGGACACCGTGAGCGCGCCCGCCCCCGAACGGACCGATCCCCGCGCCACCCTCCGGGGCGGCCTCCCGGACCGGTACCTCACCCCCGACGACATCGCCGAGATCTTCGAGGTCCCCAAAGAGACCGTCTACCAGTGGCGCAAGAAGCGGATCGGCCCGCCCGGCTTCCGCATCGGCAAGCACCTTCGCTACGACCCCGCCGACGTACGCGCCTACGTCACCGGCCGCAAGGACATCGACCGCGACGCGGCCTAGCCGAACACCCCACACAGACAGCAGGGAGAGCCGCTAGAAGCGGCTCTCCCTGCTGCGTCTCGAGAGGACCGCCGCCAAATGGCAGGCCACATCCAAGACCGCTGGTACAAGACCGAGACCGACGCCAATGGCAAGACCGTCCGTGCGCGAACCGACCGTTTCGGCAAGGGCCTGCGATACCGCGCCCGGTACATCGGCCCGGACGGCACCGAGAAGAGCAAGTCATTCCCCGACGGACAGAAGCGGCTCGCCGACCAGTGGCTTGCCCACATCGAGGCCGACATGTCGCGAGGCCAGTACATCAATCCCGCCGCTAGCCGGATGACGTTCCGGCAGTACGCCGAGAAGTGGCTCAACACCCAGACCACCGACTTGACTACGCGAGCGTCAGTCGATTCCTCGATTCGCGGCCACGCGATCCCATACCTGGGACCGCGCCCGCTCGGGTCCTTCAAGCCGGAACACATCCGAGACTGGCTCAGCGACCTGGAGCGGGCCGTACCCGCGTCGTCGTACCGGCGCGTGATCTACAACAACGTTTCGACGGTCCTCAACGCGGCTGTTGACGACGGCCACCTGTCGAAGAACCCTTGCCACGCGCAATCCGTGCGGCCCCCTGCTGCGGGAACTGGTCGCGTTGCACCGTGGGCCGCAGAGCGCGTCTTCGCCGTACAGGCAGCACTGCCGGAGCGCTACCGCGCGACGGTTGACCTCGGAGGCGGGTGCGGACTCCGGCAAGGGGAGATCTTCGGGCTTCCGGTCGACGAAATCGACTTTGACTCCGGCTGGCTGCACATTGCGAATCAGGTAAAGGTGACGAAGCAGGGTCTCGTGTTCTCGCCGCCGAAGCGGAACAAGGTTCGTGACGTCCCCTTGCCGGACCGCGTGGCGCGCGTCCTCAAGAGGCACATGGAGACGTTCCCCCCGGTCGAGGTCACGCTGCCGTGGCTCCGACCAGACGGGCTGCTCGTCGCGAAGCGGTTGCTGTTCACCCGCCTCGACGGCGGAGGCGCGGTCCGGCGGACAGACTTCAACGACCGCACCTGGAAGCCCGCCCTCGTCGCGGCGGGAGTCATCCCCGCCCCGAAGCCGGGCGAGCGCCACCAGGCCGCCCGCGAACACGGCATGCACGCCCTCAGGCACTTCTACGCTTCCGTCTTGCTGGACGCCGGCGAGAACATCAAGGCGCTGAGTCACTACCTCGGACACACAGACCCAGGCTTTACGCTTCGGGTCTACACCCACCTCATGCCGAGCAGTGACGCGCGGGCCCGAAAAGCCGTGGATAGTCTGTACTGACTTGACTTTTTCGCGTTACGCACTTCACTTAGGAGCCGCCGTCGGTCAAACCAATGGCGGCTCCGGAAATACCTGAAATGGGTGGCGAAACAACATGGGTCCTCGCAACAACCCATGCAGGCTGATTCACTCACATCATATTCGCCTCATAAGCCACCACTTGCGCCAAATTAAATTTCTCCCAAACGGCTACCTGAGTAATGGCGCTGTGACTGAACCAGACCGAAACCCATTGCTCGCGGACCCTATCCGCGGGAAAGCGCCCGCTCGACACAATCCCTTGCACGACCGCGTAACGGCGGTCACTCAGCACGACGAGGTCAAATTTCGTCCGAAGGCTGAGAATCCTTCTAACGCGATCCGCGATTGCATCCCATTCTGCATCACCTCGATCATGCGCCGGGGTATTCATCGCAATCAGGAGGTTACATTTCAAATTGTGATGAACCGCCGCATCCAGGACCACATTCCCGCCATGACTGTGCGCAAATACCTTATCTAGGCGCCTCTGGTCGTGATTTTTGCACCATACCCTAAGGTCCGCCGCGCCACTCAAGCGATCTACCGCTGTATAGTTCCCCGTCCAGTTAAATTGGTCCCAACCAGCATAGAGATTATCTCCGGCAGACCGGAGGCCCGGCTGACCTCGATCAGCCGTCGGCGTGCGTTGTAGATACCGAAAGAGCCGACCATTCCACCTCCACCAAGTGCTGCGCGGTTTGAGCCTAGCAAACGTGCCATGCACGGTGATGGAGAAGACTTCCCCTTCGCCCCTCCCGCCGCCTTTTCTTTGACGCTTCCGAGGCCGCTTACGCCTCTCCGAATGCTGCCCTTTACCAGCTTCCACTTTCTTGCGCCCCTGCGATCTCCAAGAATGACCGTGAGTGGGGGTTTTCTTGAGCGCCTCATGGTCCGGATCTACGCGACAGAGCGCGTCTACCGATATAGCCCTCAGCGTAGGATCACGAGATTGACAGCCTTGACTCAGGGCCGAAGTGACCTCATAGCACACGGTAAATCCCTCTATCCAGGCAAGCTGCGCCGCAGAGGTGGCCCGAATTATTAGATGCGGCGAGGAGAGTCCCACATTGAGCAACGTTGCAGCGGCCTGACTGCTGTGCTCCGTCGAGCAAATCCGCCACACTTCGCGAAGAGCTCTCCGATTCCCTCCTGATGCGCGTTTCCACGACCTCATGACTGCGGTCACTTGATGCTGCACCAGGTTAGGGAGGTAAGGCTTCGGATATGCCTTAGCAGCATCATCCCACAGGGCGCGAAGGACACCCTGCAATCTTCTAGATTTGGCGTATTGCACGGCATCACGCGTCGTGAATTTTCCGCCCAGGGGAGCAACTTTAGGTATGCATAGGCGCTTTACTTCATCTTCGCTTGAGAGCAGAATGTCTGCATTTCCGCTTAGCTGGAGCCCTAGGCCGACGATCTGGGCAGCTTGCGACCACAGTGCGCTGCGAGACCGACTTGCGAATGCAGAATCCCCTGCGAGAGGCTCCGTGATCAGAAAGTCAGGCATATTGTCCCCAATTACCAGCTAACCGATCAGGTTGCGATAAGTCGCCCTGTCAACTCAGCTTAAGAGTCATGCCTGAGGGACGCCACTCGGAGACAGCGCCAAACCTGCTGTCAGTAGCCTAAAACCGGGATCACCTGCTCGGCAGAGCAGGCCTACTGCGACGTGAGCAACCGCATCCCCTTATCGCGACCAGCGGGCGCCGTGTCCTGACGGCCCAGAGACGGCCCAGGACCAGTGAGACGCCATCGGGCTGACGGTCCGCGACCGTCAGCCCCATCCACCGCATCAGCGGGAAACAAGCACTGACCTGCGCCTACAGCACCGGCAGGTTCTTCCGCAGCTCGAACGCGGTGACCTCGGAGCGGTACTCGTGCCACTCCGCCTGCTTGTTGCGCAGGAAGAAGTCGAAGACGTGCTCGCCCAGGGTCTCGGCGACCAGGTCGCTGCGCTCCATCAGGGCCAGGGCCTCGCCGAGGTTCTGCGGGAGGGGCTCGATGCCCATGGCGCGGCGCTCGGCGTCCGACAGGGCCCAGACGTCGTCCTCGGCGCCCGCCGGGAGCTCGTAGCCCTCCTCGATGCCCTTGAGGCCGGCGGCCAGCAGGACGGCGTAGGCGAGGTAGGGGTTGGTGCCGGAGTCGATGGAGCGGACCTCCACGCGCGCGGAGCCGGTCTTGCCGGGCTTGTACATCGGGACCCGGACCAGGGCGCTGCGGTTGTTGTGGCCCCAGCAGATGTACGACGGGGCCTCACCGCCGGCGCCGGCCGTGCGCTCCGAGCCGCCCCAGATGCGCTTGTAGGAGTTCACCCACTGGTTGGTGACCGCGGAGATCTCCGCCGCGTGCCTGAGCAGACCGGCGATGAAGGAGCGGCCGACCTTGGAGAGCTGGTACTCCGAGCCGGACTCGTAGAACGCGTTGCGGTCGCCCTCGAAGAGCGAGAGGTGGGTGTGCATGCCGCTGCCCGGGTACTCCGAGAACGGCTTCGGCATGAACGTCGCCTGGACGCCCTGCTCCAGCGCCACCTGCTTCATGACCAGGCGGAAGGTCATGATGTTGTCCGCCGTGGACAGCGCGTCGGCGTAACGCAGGTCGATCTCCTGTTGGCCCGGGGCGCCCTCGTGGTGGGAGAACTCGACCGAGATGCCCATCGACTCCAGCATGGTGATCGCCTGGCGGCGGAAGTCCATGCCGATGTTCTGCGGGGTGTGGTCGAAGTAGCCGGAGTTGTCCGCCGGGGTCGGGCGCGTGCCGTCGAGCGGGCGGTCCTTGAGCAGGTAGAACTCGATCTCCGGGTGGGTGTAGAAGGTGAAGCCCAGGTCGGAGCCGCGGGTCAGGGCGCGCTTGAGGACGTAGCGCGGGTCGGCGAAGGACGGGGAGCCGTCCGGCATGAGGATGTCGCAGAACATGCGGGCGGTGCCGGGGGCCTCGGCGCGCCAGGGCAGGATCTGGAAGGTCGAGGGGTCCGGCTTGGCGATCATGTCGGACTCGTAGACCCGGGCAAAGCCCTCGATCGCGGAGCCGTCGAATCCGATGCCCTCGTCGAAGGCCTGCTCGAGCTCGGCCGGGGCCACGGCGACGGACTTGAGGAAGCCCAGCACGTCCGTGAACCACAGGCGTACGAACCGGATGTCGCGCTCCTCCAAGGTCCGGAGCACGAACTCCTGCTGCTTGTCCATCTTCCGCTTCCCCATCCTTGCTGGTCAGGCCGCCTGTCTCCCTGTCCCGCAGGAGGCGGTCGGGCACCTGAGCATCACACCACAACAGCATTTCATGCGCGTTGCAGACCTTGATCGATGTGGCGACGCGGGTCTGAATGCCTCGCATACGGCGGGTGTACGGCTCCACTGCCCATCTTGCCTGCTCGGACTGACATCCGTAATGCCCCGCCCCACCTCGCACGTGAGGAGCGCCACGCCGTTTTAATTTGCATCTCAGATGCAAGTTTAACTAGCGTGCGGTTGTACCGAGTTCACGAGGAGCCCCGATGCTTTCCGAGTCAGCCGCAGCCACCGTGCGCGCCACCCTTCCCGCCGTCGGCGCGTCGCTCGCAGAGATCACGGAGCGGTTCTACGCCGGGCTGTTCGCCGCCCGCCCCGAGCTGCTGCGCGACCTCTTCAACCGCGGGAACCAGGCCGCCGGCACCCAGCGCCAGGCGCTGGCCGGGTCGATCGCCGCGTTCGCCACGCACCTGCTGGAGCACCCGGACCGGCGGCCGGACGCGATGCTGTCCCGCATCGCCCACAAGCACGCCTCGCTGGGCATCACCCCCGAGCAGTACGAGCTCGTCCACGAGCACCTCTTCGCCGCCATCGCCGAGGTCCTCGGCGAGGCCGTCACCCCCGAGGTCGCGGCCGCCTGGGACGAGGTCTACTGGCTGATGGCGAACGCCCTCGCCGCCATCGAGAAGCGGCTGTACGAGGAGTCCGCCGAGACCGGCTGGCGGCGCTGGGAGGTCGTGGAGCGGTTCGCGGAGACCGCGGACGTGGCCACGTTCCGGCTGCGTCCGGTCGACGGCGAGGAGGTCGCGGACTTCCGCGCGGGCCAGTACGTGTCGGTGCGCGTGGAGCTTGCGGACGGGGCCCGTCAGATACGGCAGTACAGCCTCTCCGGGGCGCCCTGCTCGACGATCCGGCAGATCAGCGTCAAGCGGGTGTCCGGCGACGGTGCGGCGCCCGACGGCGAGGTCTCGAACCACCTGCACGCGCGCGTGCGGGAAGGTGACGTCCTGGAGCTGTCCGCGCCGTACGGCGACCTCGTCCTCGACGACAGCGACGGCACGCCCCTGCTGCTCGCCTCCGCGGGCATCGGCGTGACCCCGATGGTCGCCATGCTCGCGCGGCTCGCCGAGACCGCCCACCGCGCCCCGGTCACCGTCGTCCACGGCGACCGCTCCCCCGCGGACCACGCCCTGCGCGTCGACCACGAGGCCTACGCCGAGAAGCTCCCGGACTCCTCCGCGCACTTCTGGTACGAGGCGGACGCGGCGCCGGGCACCCGCGCCGGCCTCGTCGACCTCACCGACGTCGCCGTCCCCGAGGGCACGCGCGCGTACCTGTGCGGCCCCCTCCCCTTCATGCGCGCGGTCCGCACCCAGCTCATCGAGAAGGGCGTCGCCCCGGCCGACATCCACTACGAGGTCTTCGGCCCGGACCTCTGGCTGACCCGGGCCTGAGCCGAGGGCGGCGACGGAAGCGACCGAGCGGGCCGGCATCCCTGGGGTGCCGGCCCGCGGAGGTCAGCGGACCGCCGGCATCCCCAGCAGCAGTGCCCCCGTGGGTCCCGCCACGATGTCCTGCACCGTCACCGGGTCCAGCGAGGCGAAGAACGCCTCCTGGGCGCGGCGGAGTTCGCCGCGCAGGCGGCAGGCGGGGGCGAGGGGGCAGGGCGTGGAGCCCTCGCAGTCGACGACGTCGCCGTCGCCCTCGAAGGCGCGGACGACGCCGCCCACGGAGGCCGTGCGGCCCTTGGCGGTCAGCGAGAGGCCGCCGCCCCGGCCGCGGCGGGCGTCGAGCAGCGCCATGTGCTGGAGTTCGGCCACGACTTTCGCCGCGTGGGTGTAGGGCACGTCCATGTCGGCCGCGACCTCACGCGTCGTGGGAGTGGCGTCACCGGCGACCGCGAGCCGCATGAGCACGCGCAACGCGAGGTCGGTGGATCGGAGCAGCCGCATACCACCACCCTAAATAATGCGCATCTCGGGTTCAACTTATCGGCCGGATCCTGTCGGGTTCCTGTCGATCCGGCCAATCCCGCGACCTGCCTACGGGACGTCCCGCCCACCCCACTACCATCAGCGAACCCGACCGTCCCTTTTCCCGAAGGACACCCCCATGGGCTCCGCCAACAAGACCACCGGTGCGGCACGCAAGGCGCGGATAGAGGAGATGCGGCGCGCCGAGCAGTCCCGGCAGCGGCGCAACCGGATCCTGACGGTGGCCGCGAGCGTGGTGGTCGTCGCCGGGCTGGTGGTGGGCGGCGTCTACGTCGTGAAGTCGCAGGACGACGGCAAGAAGGACACGGCGAGCGACTCCAAGGCCCAGGGCTCGGGGCACTTCGTCACCGGTGCGGACGGCGTGCGCACCTGGACGGGCAAGCTGACCCGCAACCACGTCCAGAAGACCGTGGACTACCCCATGCACCCGCCCGTCGGCGGCGACCACAACCCGGTCTGGCTCAACTGCAACGGCAACGTCTACACCAAGGCCGTCAAGGACGAGAACGCCGTGCACGCGCTGGAGCACGGCGCGGTCTGGGTGACGTATACCGACAAGGCGGCCAAGAAGGACGTGTCCGCGCTCGCGGCGAAGGTCAAGCAGACGCCGTACTCGCTGATGAGCCCGTACGCGAACCAGTCCGCGCCGATCGAACTGTCGGCCTGGGGCCACCAGTTGAGCGTCAAGAGCGCCGACGACCCGAAGGTCGCCAAGTTCTTCCAGACATACGTGCAGGGCAAGCAGACCCCGGAGCCGGGCGCCTCCTGCACGGGCGGGACGATGTGACGTGAAGGCGTACATCGGCTGGATCACCGGGGCCACGGCGGCGGTGCTCGTCGCGGCCGGCGCGATCACCTACGCGGTCGCCGAGGACGGCGGCGACTCCGGCCCGAGCACACCGGCGGCCGAGTCCGCCGACGCCGGTTTCGCCCGCGACATGGCGGTGCACCACCAGCAGGCCGTCGAGATGTCGTACATCGTCCGTGATCGCACGAAGAACACCGAAGTGCGGCGGCTCGCCTACGACATCGCGCAGACGCAGGCCAACCAGCGCGGCATGCTGCTCGGCTGGCTGGATCTGTGGGAGCTGCCGAAGGTGTCGGCGAAGCCGCCGATGTCCTGGATGGGCATGGGTGACATGCCCGAGCGCGGGGACGGCTCGCTGATGCCCGGCATGGCGACGAACGCGGAGATGAGGAAGCTCGGCACCCTCGACGGCAAGCAGGCGGAGATCTTCTACCTCCAGCTGATGACGGACCATCACAAGGGCGGCGTCCACATGGCCGAGGGCTGCGTCGCCAAGTGCACGGTCGGCGTGGAGAAGAGCCTCGCGCAGGGCATGGTGAACGCCCAGCGGTCGGAGATCGGACTGATGGCGGACATGCTCAAGGAGCGTGGCGCACAGGCCCGTTCTTAACGCCACCGAAGGAACGAAAGCCCCAAATCGCCCAGCCTGACGGTTCCTTGGGCTTCTCTTGGCTTATCCATCACCCTGGCATGAACGGTTCATCGCAAGAGTGGCCCCTATCGCTTGATCCACTGCCCGCGCCTCCGCCGCGGTTCGGGACACCAGAGGCAGGCGCGACCGACACATGCGAAGAACCGCATCGCAGGGGGTTCTATGAGATCCAATCGCGCCACGATGCGCGCCGCGAGCATGGCAGCGACACTGCCCATGATCGCCGGTGCGCTGGCGCTCGGCATACCCGCGGCGCACGCCGCGGACAACCCTGGCCGTCACACTCTCGCGGGCACCAAGCCCGCGTGGGCGACGGCCAAGGCGGACAAGGGCGCTACATCGAACAGCGCCCAGGTCTCCGCCCGGGTCTACCTGGCCGGCAAGGACGCGGCGGGCCTCGCCGCGTACGCGAAGGCCGTCGCCGACCCGAGTTCGGCCTCGTACGGCAAGTACCTCAGTGCCAAGCAGGCGCAGTCCCGCTTCGGCGCGACCAAGGCGCAGGTGGCCGCGGTCAAGTCGTGGCTGAAGTCCGCGGGCCTGAAGGTCACGGGCGTCACGCAGCACTACGTCTCCGTCACCGGTGACGTGGCCGCCGCCGAGAAGGCGTTCGGCACCCAGCTGCACAACTTCACCAAGGGCTCCAAGACGTACCGCGCGCCGTCGAAGACGGCCTCGGCGCCCGACAGCCTCAAGGGCGCCGTCCTGACCGTCACCGGTCTGGACAACGCGCCGCACAAGGCGGACCACAAGGACCAACTGCCCGGTCCCGCCGCGGTGTTCAAGAACTCCGGGCCGTTCTCCTCGTACTACGGCTCCAACGTCGCCAGCACCCTGCCGGACGCGTACGGTCACAAGATCCCGTACGCGGTCAAGGGGTACACCGGCAAGCAGCTGCGCGCCGCGTACGGCGCCGGCTCGTACACCGGCAAGGGTGTCCGTGTCGCCATCACGGACGCGTACGCCTCGCCGACCATCGCCTTCGACGCACAGACCTACGCGAAGGCACACGGCGACGCCACCTGGAAGACGGGCCAGCTCAGCCAGGTGCTGCCCAAGAAGTACACGAACACCAAGCCCACCGAGTGCGACGCGTCGGGCTGGTACGGCGAGGAGACCCTGGACGTCGAGGCCGTGCACGCGGTCGCGCCGAACGCCAACGTCACGTACGTGGGCGCCGCCTCCTGCATGGACGACGACCTGCTCGACTCGCTGAGCAAGGTCGTCGACAACCACCTGGCCGACATCGTCTCCAACTCCTGGGGCGACATCGAGGCCAACCAGACGCCGGACCTGGCGGCCGCGTACGACCAGGTCTTCCAGTTCGGCGCGGTCGAGGGCATCGGCTTCTACTTCTCCTCCGGTGACAACGGCGACGAGGTCGCCAACACCAAGACGAAGCAGGTCGACACCCCCGCCAACTCGGCCTGGGTGACGGCGGTCGGCGGTACCTCGCTGGCGGTCGGCAAGGACGACAAGTACCAGTGGGAGACCGGCTGGGGCACGGAGAAGGCCGCCCTGTCCGCCGACGGCAAGAGCTGGGTGGGCTTCCCCGGCGCCTTCACCTCGGGCGCGGGCGGTGGCACCAGCAAGACGGTGCCCGAACCGGCGTACCAGAAGGGCGTCGTGCCGAACGCGCTGGCCACGGCCAACAACGCGGCCGGCAACCGGGTCGTCCCTGACATCTCGGCGATCGCCGACCCCAACACCGGTTTCAAGGTCGGCCAGACGCAGACCTTCCCGGACGGGTCGGAGCAGTACAGCGAGTACCGCATCGGCGGCACCTCGCTCGCCGCTCCGGTGATCGCGGCCGTGCAGGCTCTGGCCCAGGAGGCGCGCGGCGGCAAGGCGATCGGTTTCGCCAACCCGACGATCTACTCCAAGTACGGCTCGAAGCTGTACCACGACGTCACGGACAACCCGGTGGGCTACGGCCTGGCGGTCGCCCGTGTCGACTTCGTGAACGGCGTCGACGCGTCGGGCGGTCTGTCCACCTCGGTCCGCTCCCTCGGCAAGGACAGCTCGCTGTCCGCCGTGAAGGGCTACGACGACGTCACCGGCGTGGGCACGCCCGCGGACGGCTACGTCAACTCGTACAAGGGGCACTGAGGCACCGCCGGCAACGGCAGCCTGAAGGGGCGCGGGGTGGGTTCACCCCGCGCCCCTTCGCCGTGCCCGGGGCGCCCCCACCCCCCGCACCGCGGATTGCGTCGCTCTGACGATTACACTGGGGCACGTGCCTGAATTGAACTTCTGGTCGATCTATCAGCATGGCTTCGCACGGGTCGCCGCGTGCACGGGCCACACCGTCATCGCGGACCCGCCCGCCAACGCGGAGGCGGTCCTGCGCCACGCGCGCCGCTGCTCCGAGGAGGGCGTCGCCGTCGCGGTCTTCCCCGAGCTGGTGCTGTGCGGCTACTCGATCGAGGACCTGCTGCTCCAGGACGCGCTGCTCGACCAGGTCGAGGCGGCGCTCGAACAGGTGGTGGCCGGCTCGGCCGGGCTGCTTCCGGTGCTGGTCGTCGGGGCCCCGCTGCGCCACCGCAACCGCGTCTACAACTGCGCGGTGATCGTGCACCGCGGCCGCGTCCTCGGCGTCGTGCCCAAGTCGTACCCGCCGTACTACCGCGAGTTCTACGAGCGCCGGCAGATCGGCGACGGCGCCGACGAGCGCGGCGGCTCGATCCGGGTCGGCGGCGAGAGCGTGCCGTTCGGCGTGGACCTGCTCTTCGCCGCCGCCGACGTCCCCGGTCTCGTGCTGCACGCGGAGATCTGCGAGGACATGTGGGTGCCGGTGCCGCCCAGCGCCGAGGCCGCCCTCTCCGGCGCGACCGTCCTGGTCAACCTCTCCGGCAGCCCGATCACGGTCGGGAGGGCCGAGGACCGCAAGCTGCTGTGCCGCTCGGCGTCCTCCCGCTGCCTGGCCGCGTACGTCTACGCGGCGGCCGGCCTCGGCGAGTCGACCACCGACCTGTCCTGGGACGGCCAGGCCATGGTGTACGAGAACGGCGCGCTGCTGGCCGAGACCGAGCGCTTCCCGCTCGGCGACGAGTACGCGGTGGCGGACGTGGACCTCGACCTGCTGCGGCAGGAGCGGATGCGGATGGGCACGTTCGACGACAACCGCCGTACCCACAAGGCGCGGACCGACGACTTCCGCACGGTCTCCTTCGAGCTCGATCCGCCCCTCACCGACCTGGGGCTGCGCCGCCGCCTGGAGCGCTTCCCGTTCGTGCCGGCCGACGCCGACCGGCTCGCCCAGGACTGCTACGAGGCGTACAACATCCAGGTCGAGGGCCTTCAGCAGCGGCTCGGGGCGATCGGCGGCCCGAAGGTCGTCATCGGCGTCTCCGGCGGTCTGGACTCCACGCACGCGCTGATCGTCGCCGCGCGCGCCATGGACCGCGCCGGCCGCCCGCGCAGCGACATCCTGGCCTGGACCCTGCCCGGTTTCGCCACCAGCGACCACACCAAGGACAACGCCCACAAGCTGATGAACTCGCTCGGCGTCACCGCGGCCGAGCTCGACATCACGCCCACCGCGCGGCTGATGCTCAAGGAGATGGACCACCCGTTCGCCTCCGGCGAGCCGGTCTACGACGTCACCTTCGAGAACGTGCAGGCGGGTCTGCGCACGGACTACCTCTTCCGCCTCGCCAACCAGCGCGGCGGCATCGTGCTCGGCACGGGTGACCTATCGGAGCTGGCGCTCGGCTGGTCCACGTACGGCGTGGGCGACCAGATGAGCCACTACAACGTCAACGGCGGCGTGCCGAAGACCCTGATCCAGCATCTGATCCGCTGGGTCATCAGCAGCGCCCAGTTCGACGAGGAGACCGGCAAGACGCTCGCCGCGATCCTCGACACCGAGATCAGCCCCGAGCTGGTGCCGGGCGAGGAGATGCAGTCGACGGAGTCGAAGATCGGCCCGTACGCGCTGCACGACTTCACGCTCTTCCATGTGCTGCGGTACGGGTTCCGTCCGTCGAAGATCGCGTTCCTGGCGTGGCACGCCTGGCACGACGTGGAGGGCGGCGAGTGGCCGCCGGGCTTCCCCGACGCGAAGCGGGTCGCGTACGACCTCGCCGAGATCCGGCGGTGGCTGGAGGTGTTCTGCCGACGCTTCTTCGCGTTCGCGCAGTTCAAGCGCTCGGCCATGCCGAACGGGCCGAAGGTGTCGGCGGGCGGTTCGCTGTCACCGCGCGGCGACTGGCGCGCGCCGTCCGACGGCAACGCACGGGCCTGGCTGCGGGATCTCGCGCGTTTCGACGACCCTACGACCTGAGCGCGCCGACGAAGGGGGCCCAGGCGGCGGCGATGAGGACCGCGGGGCCGTCGGGGTCCTTGGAGTCCCGGACGGGGACGCGTCTGGCGACAACGCGACGGCCCTGAGCCGATCGTACGACCGGCGGTACACACCTCCGCCCGCTCGGCTTCGAAGTCCGCCTGTGCGCCACGGAGTTGGTGACGAGTGATCGACCATGTCGGCACGGGCACACCCGCGTCGAGGTCACCGATCCGGACCCGTGCGCTGCCGACCCTCCTGTCCGGCCCCGGGAGCGGACCGCAAGACGGTCTGGTGCGTGCTGGGCGAACCGTAGCGGCGAGAGCCGCCCTCAGGACGGTTGGCGACGGGTGGGAGCGAGCGTGCTCCAGCCGGATTCCAGCAGTTCGAAGGCGCGGGTGACGGCCTGGCGGGGGTCGTCGTGACCCTGGGCGGCACGAGGTGCCACGAGGGCGAAGTGGGCGAGAGCGGTGCAGGCGGGATCGTCCGCGGGAAGTCCGCCCTCCACCGCGATGACGTGCGCCAGGGCGGCGGTGTGGCGCAGCCACATGTTCTGGTGGTAGTCGCGCAGGGCGGGGGTGTCGTTCACCAGGCGGAGGAAGGCCGCGAAGCGGGGGTCGCCGTCCGCGGTGAGGAGCCGGGAGCGCAGTGCGTGCTCGCGCAGCGCCGCGGGGACGGACTGACCCTCGGGCCGTTCGCGCACCGCGGCGAGCAAAGCCGCCTCCACGTCGTCCTCCTCGTCGAAGACGAGGGCCTCCTTGACCGGGAAGTGCTTGAACAGCGTCGTGGTGGACACGTCGGCGGCGTCCGCGATCTCGCGGATGCCGACATCGTCGTATCCGCGCTGGAGGAACAGGTGCAGGGCGGCGTCCGCGATGGCCCGGCGAGTGGCTGCCTTCTTGCGCTCTCGGCGGCCCTGGGGCGCCGGCGCGGCGGTGGGTGCGGTGTCGGTCGTGGTGTCGGGCATGCCCGCAGCCTACCGCCAAGGTTGCACTGTTTCAAAAGTTGAGTCGTTGCACTTATTGCCTCGGTGTGCTTTTCTTTGGACTCCTCCTCACCCACCGGCAGCCGCGGCACAGCCGTGTGCGCGTCACGAGCGGAGACCACCATGAACGCCACCCCCGCACCCCGTATCGCCATCATCGGCGCCGGCCCTGGCGGCCTGACCTGCGCCCGTATCCTCCAGCGGCACGGCATCACCGCCACCGTCCACGACCGGGACACCGGTCCCGGCGCCCGGAACCAGGGCGGCACCCTGGACCTGCACGCCGACAACGGCCAGATCGCCCTGCGCGAAGCCGGACTGCTCGACGCCTTCTTCCGGCTGGCTCGCCCCGAGGGGCAGGAGATGCGCCAGCTGGACACGGCCGGCACGACGCTCTTCCACCATCTCCCCGAGGAGGGGGAGCAGTTCAAGCCGGAGATCGACCGCGGCCAACTGCGTGACCTGCTGCTCGACTCCCTGCGGCCGGGCACCGTGCGCTGGGGCCACACCCTCAGGGAGGTCTCCGGCCCCGCCGGCGGACCGCGGACCCTGCACTTCGCGAACGGCGCCACCGCCGAGGCCGATCTCGTCATCGGCGCGGACGGCGCCTGGTCCACGGTCCGCCGAGCCGTCTCCCGCGCCACTCCCGAGTACAGCGGCGTGAGCTTCCTCGAGGCCCGGTTCGACGACGTCGACGACCGGCACCCTCGCATCGCCGAGCTGGTCGGCCAGGGCAGCGCCGCGGCGGCCGACGGAGAGCGCTGCCTGTTCGCCCAGCGCAACAGCGGAAACCACATCCGTGTCTACATCGTCCAGCGCGTCCCCGCCGACTGGATCACCGCCGCCGGCCTGACGCCCGAGGACACCGACGGCATCCGCCGCGTCCTGCTGGAGCGCTACGCCCACTGGTCGCCCCGTATGCGCGAGTTGATCGCCGGCAACGACGGCCCCTACGTCGACCGACCGATCTTCGCCCTGCCGGTGCCGCACACCTGGGAGCACCACCCCACCGTCACCCTGCTCGGCGACGCCGCCCACCTCATGCCCCCGCTCGGCGTCGGCGTCAACCTCGCCATGCTCGACGCCTGCGAACTCGCGCTGGCCGTCGCGCACAGCGACACCGTCGACGAGGCCGTCCGCGCCTACGAGAAGACCATGGTGCCCCGCTCCACCGAGACGGCCCGGCTCCTCGACGGCGCCGCCGCCGGGCTGCTGTCCACGGAACTGCCCGACTTCGCCGGCGCGGCCCGGGACTGAACGCCCGCTCCGGAGCGGGCCGTTGGAGCGGCCTGTCAGTGCCGGTGCAGTGGTGAGCGCGCCGAGGCGACGGGCCCGGAGGCGGAGCCCAGGTCAGCGGTGCAGCACCCCCGACCGTTCCGGCACGTGCGCTGCGACCACGCGGCCCACCCGGACGACCTCCCGCCGCCGGTCCACCGCGTACGCCGTGCCCGCCACGCCCAGGCCGAGTACGGCCAGTGCCGCGCCGGTCAGCGCGGGGGACGTGACGCCGAACCCGGCCGCCAGGGCCAGGCCACCGATCCAGGCGCCGCCGGCGTTCGCCAGGTTGAAGGCGGCCTGGTTGGCCGACGAGGCCAGGGAGGGGGCCGCCGACGCCTTCTCCATGACCATCAGCTGGAGGGGCGAGCCGGTGATGAAGGCCGCCGCGCCGAGCAGGATCACGGCGAGGGCCGCGCTCCACTGCGTCGACATGAGCAGCGGGAACAGGGCCAGGACGGTCACCAGCGACAGCAGGCCGCCGAACAGCGTCCCGCGCAGGGAGTGGTCGGCCAGGCGTCCGCCCGCCAGGTTGCCGATGGTCGCGCCGACGCCGAAGAGGGCGAGCAGCAGCGTCACGCTGGTCTCGGCGTACCCGGCGGCGTCCGTGAGCATCGGCGTGATGTAGCTGTAGGCGGCGAACAGCGCGCCGAACCCGGCGACCGTGGTGCCGAGGGCCAGCCAGACGGGCAGGGAGCGCAGCGCGGCCAGTTCGCCGCGCAGGCCGGCCGCCGGGGCGGCGTGCGTGTGGTCGTGCGGGATCAGCAGCGCGAGCGCGGCGATCGCCGCCAGGCCGATCGCGCCGACGCCGAGGAAGGTGGCGCGCCAGCCCAGGTGCTGTCCCATGAGCGTGGCGACCGGGACGCCGGCGACGTTGGCGACGGTGAGTCCGAGGAACATCAGCGACACGGAGCGCGCCTTGCGCTCCGGCGCCACCATGGTCGTCGCGACGACGGCACCCACGCCGAAGAAGGCGCCGTGCGGCAGCCCGCTCAGGAAGCGGGCTGCCAGGAGCGAGTCGGGGCCGGGGGCGAAGGCGGACAGGGTGTTGCCCACCACGAACAGCGCCATCAGGCCGATGAGGACCGTACGGCGGGACATCCGGGAGGTGAGCGCGGCCAGCAGCGGGGCGCCGATGACGACGCCCAGCGCGTACGCCGAGACCAGGTGTCCCGCGGCGGGGATCGAGATGTGCAGGTCGTCCGCGACGTCGGGCAGCAGTCCCATCATCACGAACTCGGTCGTGCCGATACCGAAAGCGCCGACGGCCAGAGCGAGCAGGGCCAGGGGCATGAAGGAGCCTGTTCCTTTCGGGGAGCAGAGGTACGTGTGTTCCACCGTCTAAGTTCAGTTGCGGAACAAACTCTGCCAGGCTCAGAATTCCCAGGGGTTAAGAGCCGGTGTCCAGGTTCACACGGGCCGCGATCGGAAGGTGGTCGCTGCCGGTCGCGGGCAGCGTCCACGAGCTCACCGGCTCGACGCCCTGGACCAGGATCTGGTCGATGCGCGCCATCGGGAACGAGGCCGGCCAGCTGAACCCGAAGCCGCTGCCCGCCGCGCCCTGCGTGGAGCGCAGCTGCGCGGTGACCCCGTTCAGGGCGCGGTCGTTCATGGTGCCGTTGAGGTCGCCGAGCAGCACCTTGCGCTTCAGTGGCTCGTTCGCGATGGCCTCGCCCAGCGCGTCGGCACTCGTGTCACGCTGACGGGCGGTGAACCCGGCCTCCAGCTTGACGCGGACCGAGGGCAGGTGGGCGACGTAGAAGGCGACGTCTCCCCCGGGGGCGGCGACCGTGGCGCGCATGGCCCGGGTCCAGCCCAGCTTGATGTCGACGGCCTTGACGCCGGTCATCGGGTACTTGCTCCACAGCCCGACGGTGCCCTGCACCGAGTGGTACCTGTACGTCGAGGCCAGCGCCCGCTCGTAGACCGGGACCACCGACGCCTTCAGCTCCTCCAGGGCCACCACGTCCGCGCCGGAGGCGGCCACGTCGCGGGCCGTGCCCGCGGGGTCGGGGTTGTCGGCGTTGACGTTGTGCGTGGCGACGGTGAGGTCACCGCCGCTGCCGGTCTTGTCGGTGAGCAGGCCGCCGAAGAGGTTCAGCCACACGGCCACCGGCACCACCAGCGCGATCAGCGCGGTGACCGACTTGCGCAGCAGCCCGATCAGCAGCAGCACCGGCACCAGCAGGCCGAGCCAGGGCAGGAAGGTCTCGGTGAGACTGCCCAGGTTGCCGATCCTGTTGGGGATCCGCGCGTGCAGCAGCATCACGAGCGCCAGGAGCACGGCGACGGCCGCCGTCACGATGCCGCGGCGCCAGATTCTCGGATCGCCCCGCCAGCCGGAGAACAGACGGTTCAGCAGGCGGCGGAAGCGGTCGCCCCGGTGCTCGGGCCCCGAGCCGCCGTTGCCGGTCTCCGTCACGTACGCCTGCTGCGCCATACCGCGTCGCCTCACTGCCTGCCGTGCCCACCGTCCGTCCCCCGTGTCTACGACCCTAGGGGATGTCCGGCTTCGATCTCGCCGTCCGGTGACGGCCGTACGGGCAGTGGGACGAAGAAGTCGGGGCGGTGAGTTCCGAATTCGCGGACGGAAAGCGTGCTCTGTGACGGAACGCGCACATACCGGCTGGACGGAAAGCTAGCTGACGGGCCGTAGCCCTTCGAGCACTGTGTCGACGATCTCCTCCGAGAGGCCCTCGGGCAGGTCCGCGTCCGGGCGCATGACACTGCGCAGCAGCATCGGGCCGACGACGATGTCGTTGAGCAACTCGACGTCGACGTCTGCCCGGATCTCGCCGTTCGCCTGCCCCCGCCGCAGCACCTCGACCTGGAGCCGGCGGCGCGGTTCGACGACGGCGGCCTGGTACGCCCGCCAGATCCTCGGGCTGCTCTTCATCTGGGCGAAGACGTTGTGCAGCAGCGCCGAACTCCGGGTCATCACCCCGCGCCTGCGCAGCTGTTCCAGCATCGCCACCAGGTCGTCGCGCATCGAGGTGCCGGGCAGCTCGGGGTCCGGCGGCTCGGCGGCGCGGATGACGTCGACGAAGAGCTCCTCCTTGCCGTTCCACCGCCGGTAGATGGTGGCCTTGCCGACTCCCGCGGTGCGGGCGATGCGCTCGATGGAGAGCTCGGCCAGCGGCACGCCCTCCTCCAGGAGCCTCATCACGCCCTCGACGATGGCGCGCTCGACGGCCTCACTGCGGGGGCGGCCCCTGGTGGGCGCCCCGGGATCGGCTTGGCTGTCGGCGAGGCTCACGTCACTGCGTCCCTTCGGTGTGCTGGTCCGATTCTCCCTTGCGCACGGCACCCCTGAGCAGCCGGGAAGGAGTCATTCCGTCACTGTCACCAACTCCTGCTGCTCCTCGCCCTTCTGACGGGCCGGCGGCTTGCCGGGCAGGAAGAGGAAGACCACGAGCGCGCCGAGCAGCGCGACGACCGTGCCGCACAGGGCGGTGACGTGCATGGCGTGCAGGAAGGCGTCGTTGGCCGGGGTGATCAGGCCCTTGCCCTGCGGGCCGAGCTTCGCGGCGACGCCGAGCGTGGCCTCGATGGACTCGCCGGCGGTATCCCTGAGGCCCTTCGGGAGCAGGCCCAGCTTGTCCTCGATGCCGGTGCGGTACGCCGTGGACAGCACCGAGCCGAGCACGGCGATGCCGAGCGCGCCGCCGACCTGGCGGAAGGTGTTGCTGAGCGCGGAGGCGGAGCCCGCCTTCTCGCGGGGCAGCGCCTGCATGATGACCACGCTGGTCGGGGTCATGACGTGCGCCATGCCCGCGCCCATGAAGAAGAAGACGACCTCCAGGACCCAGATCGGGGTGTCCGCCTCGAAGCCCGCGAAGGCGGCGAGCATGCCGGCGAGCACCAGCAGACCGGCCCCGGTGGTGGCCTTGTTGCCGAACCGGTCGACGACCAGCCGGGCCCGCGGCGCGAAGATCATCTGCGCGGCGGCCAGCGGCAGCATCAGCAGCCCGGACTGCAGCGGCGAGTAGCCGCGCACGCTCTGGGTGTAGAAGACGGAGAAGAAGGTCACGCCCATCAGCGCGAAGAAGACCAGCGCTATGGCGGCCATGGCGGCCGAGAACACCTTGTTCTTGAAGTACGTGACGTCCAGGGACGGGTGGTCGCTGCGCTTCTCGAACACCACGAACAGGGCGAGCACGAGGGCGCCGGCGCCGATGGTCGCCAGCACGGTCGGGTCCGTGAAGTCGGCGAGCTGGCCGCCCTTGATGATGCCGTAGACGAGCAGGACGAGGCCGATGACGGACAGGACCACGCCGATCGGGTCGAGCCGGCCCGGCTTCGGGTCGCGGGAGTCCGGCACCAGCCACACCATCAGCGCGAGCGCCAGGAGCACGATCGGCACGTTGATCAGGAAGACCGAGCCCCACCAGAAGTGGTCGAGGAGCAGACCGCCGGTGATCGGGCCGATGGCGATCGCGAGGCCGACGCCGCCGGCCCAGATGCCGATGGCCTTGGGCTGCTCGTCGCGCTCGAAGACGTTCATGAGGACGGCGAGGGTGGCCGGCATGACGAAGGCGGCGCCGAGCGCCATCAGCGCGCGGAAGGCGATGAGCTGGGCCGGCGAGCCGGACTCGGCGGCCAGCGCGGAACCGATGCCGAACACGACGATGCCGCCGAGCAGCACTTTCTTGCGGCCCACCCGGTCACCGATGAGGCCCGCCGTGAACAGCAGGCCCGCGAAGACGAGCGTATAGGCGTTGATCGCCCACTCCAGCTCACTCTGCGTGGCGCCGAGGCCGGTCGGAGCCGGGGTGGAGATCGTCTTGATCGCGACGTTCAGGATGGAGTTGTCGAGCACCACGATCAGCAGGCTCAGCATCAGCACGCCGAGGATCGCCCAGCGGCGCCGGTGCACCTCTTCGGGGATCCGGCCGGCAGTGGCAGGTGGAGTGGTCATGCGCACCAGCTTAGGTAATTAGAATACGAGACCGTACCGTATCGAAATGATTTTACTCAGCCCTTACGCAGGCCGTCCCTCGGGCGCTTCATGCGTGACGTAGGTCCCCTTGGCTCGGGCTGGCACGAGGTGCCACCATGGACGTGATCCGGGGACGCCGTCAGGGCGCCTCGAGATGACTGAAGGAGCCGTTGTCATGACGCAGCTCTCGGCTGCCCAGCCTGCGCAGAACAAGCCCTCCGACGGCAGCAAGGCGCTGTACGGGGGCAAGAGCACGCGCCGCGTCACCGTGCGCGACATCGCCCTCGCCAAGGAGCGTGGCGAGAAGTGGCCCATGCTCACCGCCTACGACGCGATGACCGCGTCCGTGTTCGACGAGGCCGGCATCCCGGTGCTCCTCGTGGGCGACTCGGCGGGCAACTGCCACCTCGGGTACGAGACGACCGTGCCCGTCACCATGGACGAGATGACCATGCTGTCGGCCGCGGTGGTGCGCGGCACGCAGCGCGCCCTGATCGTCGGCGACCTGCCGTTCGGCTCCTACCAGGAGGGCCCGGTGCAGGCGCTGCGCTCGGCGACCCGGCTGGTCAAGGACGCCGGTGTCGGCGCCGTCAAGCTGGAGGGCGGCGAGCGCTCGCACGAGCAGATCCGGCTCCTGGTGGAGTCCGGCATCCCGGTGATGGCCCACATCGGCCTGACCCCGCAGTCCGTCAACGCCATGGGCTACCGCGTCCAGGGCCGCGGCGAGGAGGCGGCCCAGCAGCTGCTGCGCGACGCGAAGGCCGTGCAGGACGCGGGCGCGTTCGCGGTCGTGCTGGAGCTGGTCCCGGCGGAGCTGGCGGCCGAGGTGACGCGGGTGCTGCACATCCCGACGGTGGGCATCGGCGCAGGTCCCGACACCGACGCCCAGGTCCTCGTCTGGACCGACATGCTCGGCCTGACCCCGGGCCGGGTGCCGAAGTTCGTCAAGAAGTACGCCGACCTGCGTGAGGTCATGGGCAACGCCGTCAAGGCGTACGCCGAGGACGTCGTCGGCGGGACCTTCCCGGCCGAGGAGAACTCCGTCCACTGAGCCACTGCGGCACCAAGGCAGCCCGCCGATCGTCCCCCGTCGGCGGGCTGCTTCTTTGTCTGTCGGCGGCCTGTAGGCGCGGGCACGGCGCTGTCGGTGGCCTGTCGGTCGTTTGTCGGTGGGGCCTGGCACCGTTCTGGTCATGACGCGAATCGACAACAACGCCAGTGGCGGCGGCATGGCCGTCACCGTGCGGGGGATGGTCAAGCACTACGGCGAGACCAAGGCGCTGGACGGCGTCGACCTGGACGTGCGCGAGGGCACCGTGATGGGCGTGCTCGGGCCGAACGGGGCGGGCAAGACCACCCTCGTGCGCATTCTGTCCACTCTGCTCAGCCCGACCTCGGGCGAGGCGACCGTCGCCGGGTACGACGTCCTGCGCCAGCCGCGGCAGCTGCGCCGGGTGATAGGACTCACCGGGCAGTACGCCTCGGTCGACGAGAAGCTCCCCGGCTGGGAGAACCTCTACATGATCGGGCGGCTGCTCGACCTGCCGCGCAGGGACGCCCGCGCCCGTGCCGACGAGCTGCTGGAGCGCTTCTCCCTCACGGACGCCGGCAAGCGGCCCGCGAGCACCTACTCCGGCGGTATGCGGCGCCGGCTCGACCTCGCCGCCTCCATGATCGGGCGCCCCGAGGTGCTGTTCCTCGACGAGCCCACCACCGGGCTCGACCCGCGCACCCGCAACGAGGTGTGGGACGAGGTCAAGGCCATGGTCGGTGAGGGCGTGACCGTCCTGCTGACCACCCAGTACATGGAGGAGGCCGAGCAGCTCGCCTCCGAGCTGACCGTCGTGGACCGCGGCAAGGTCATCGCCGGGGGCGCGATCGACGAGCTCAAGGCCAAGGTGGGCGGCCGCACGCTGCGGGTGCGGCCCGCCGACCCGGTGCAGCTGGAGCCGCTCGCCGCCGCCCTCGACGAGCTCGGCATCACCGGGCTCGCCACCACGACCGTCGACACCGGCAGTGGCACCGTGCTGGTGCCGATCCTCAGCGACGAGCAGCTGACCGCCGTGGTCAGCGTGGTCATGGCGCGCGGCATCACCATCAGCTCCATCACGACCGAACTGCCCAGCCTGGACGAGGTGTTCCTGTCCCTCACCGGCCACCGCGCCAGTGCCCCGCAGGACGCCGTTCCCACCGAGACCCGCGAGGAGGTCGCCGTATGAGCGCCGCAACCGCCCCGGCCCCTGTTGCCGACGCCCGTATCTCCCTGCGCGGCCACCTGCGCCACACCGGCGCCCTGGTCCGCCGCAACCTGCTGTGGATCAAGCAGGACCCCGAGTCGATGTTCGACGCTGTGCTGATGCCCGTCGTTTTCACCCTGCTGTTCGTGTACGTCTTCGGCGGCTCGATCGGGCAGGCCCTGGGCGGCGGTCAGGACGGGTACGTCCAGTACGTCATCCCGGGCATGATCGCGATGATGAGCATGACGCTGTCCCAGGGCGTCGGCACCGGATTCAGCCAGGACTTCAACTCCGGTGTCATGGACCGCTTCCGGTCCCTGCCGATCGGCCGCGGCTCGGTGCTCTTCGCGAAGATCTCGGTCGAGCTGGTGCGGATGCTGTTCGCGACGACCGTGCTGATGATCGTCGCCATGCTGGTCGGGTTCGACATCAACCACTGGGGCGGTCTGTTCGCGGCCGTCGGCCTGTCCGCGGTGTTCGCCTCCTCGATCATGTGGGTGTTCCTCACCCTGGGCGTGGTCCTGAAGAACGCGCAGTCCGTGCAGGCGATGGGCTTCCTGGTGCTGTTCCCGCTCCAGTTCGGCTCGTCGATCTTCGCGCCGACGAAGTCGATGCCGGGCTGGCTGCAGGCCTTCACCGACTACAACCCGCTGTCCACGCTCGCCGACGCGGCCCGCGGGCTGATGGTGGGCGGCCCGGTGGCGCACGACCTGTGGGTGACGCTGGGCTGGTCGGTGGCGATCACCGCGGTGGCGGCGCCGTACGCGATCCACAAGTTCCGTACCAAGAGCTGACGTTCACCCTCGCGTCAGACCAGGGCGGTGGCCTCCTCCATGGAGAGGCCGCCGCCCTCCGCGTACGCCGCCTCGTACGCCTCGTCGTCCAGGGCCGCGCGGGTGTCCGCCACGGCCCGGGCGAGTGTCTCGCGCTCCAGGTACGAGGGGACGTGGCCGGGCGGCAGGAACTGCTCCGCGGCTCCGAGGCAGCGGGCGGCGTCGCGGGCGCGGCTGCCGCCGTCCAGTCCGGCGAGGGCGACCGCCGCGACCGTCAGGTAGGTGGAGCGCATCGACGGGGCGATGGCCTCCGAGAGCGGGTCACCGGCCCGCGCGAGCGCCCCCCGCACCTTCTCCAGCGCCTCCTCGTGACGGCCGTCGGCGCCGTCCAGCCAGGCCTCCATGCCCAGGATGAACGCGTCGAAGACGACGAAGTGCGCGATCTTGAACTGCTCGCGCAGCAGCCGGATCTCCTCGCGTGCCTGCGGGATCCGGCCGGTCATGCCGTAACGGCCGGCGAGGAACAGCCGGGCGGCGGGCATCGCCTCGTTGCCCGCCCCGTCCTGCTGGTCGATCACCTCGTGCAGCAGCCGTTCGCCGCGTTCGATCTCGCCCGCCTCCAGCAGCGCGGCGCCGAGCCGGGCGCTGAGTACGGCCACCTGGGCGCGGGCGCCGAGGCGCTCGGCGTGCTCGATCGCGGACTCGTAGTCGGCGGCGGCCGCCCGCCACCTGCCCCGCTTCTCGTTCGCCTCGCCGCGCGCGGAGAGCGCCTCGGCCGTGCCCCACAGGTCGCCGAGCCGGCGGTAGATCTCCAGCGCCTCGTCGGCGTCACGGATCGCGTCGCCCGCCCAGTCGCTGCGGTTGGCGAGCAGGTTGGCCCGCATGTGCAGACTGGCGGCGAGCTCCCACTCGTGCCCGGGCGTGGTGCGGCAGGTGCGGACGGCGGCCTCGACCAGCTCGCGCAGCTTCTTCATGTCGCCGGTGAGCATGACGGCGAAGAACCACAGGGAGCCGGGGCTGCGGCAGGTCTGCGGCAGCCCCGGGGAGTACGTCTCGGAGATGATGCGCAGCTTCGTCTGCGCCTGCGGGGTCTGCCAGACCTCCAACTCGGTGTCCATGCAGGCGAGATGGACGAGGTGCAGGCCGCGCCGTGCCTCGTCGAGCAGCTCGCCGCGCCAGGGCGGCGGGGTGTCCGTGCAGCGCTCCCACACCGGGACGGCGGGGCGGACGGGCTCGGTGAAGGGGTCGGGGCCCAGGGCCTGGACCTCGCGGGACCAGTTGCGGGCCTCGATGCGCAGGTCGCGCATCTGCCAGTACCAGCTCAGCGACAGCACCAGGCAGAGCGCCTCCTGCTCGTCGCCCTGGGCGACGGCGTGGCGCAGCGCGGTGCGCAGGTTCTCGTACTCGCGCTCTAGCAGGCCGATGGCCCCGCGCTGGTCGGGGCCGCGCAGCAACGGGTCGGTGCGGCGGGCGAGTTCGCGGTAGTACGTGCGGTGGGCGACCCCGGCCTCGGCCGGTCCGCCCGCCTGGGCCAGACGCTCGCCCGCGTACTCGCCGACGGTCTCCAGCAGCCGGTAGCGCATCTCGCCGTCGCCCGAAGGGGCGGCCACGACAAGGGACTTGTCGACGAGCGAGCCCAGGGCCTCCAGCGCCGCGGGGCCGCAGACGGCCTCGGCGGCGGTGAGGTCGCAGCCGCCGGCGAACACCGACAGGCGGCGCAGCACGTCCCGTTCGTCCTCGTCGAGCAGGTCCCAGGACCAGTCCACGACCGCGCGCAGGGTCTGCTGGCGGGGCAGGACCGTACGGCTTCCGGAGGTGAGGAGGCGGAAGCGGTCGTCGAGCCGGTCGGCGATCTGGCGGGGTGTGAGCATGCGGAGCCGGGCGGCGGCGAGTTCGATCGCGAGGGGCAGTCCGTCCAGGCGCCGGCAGATCTCGGCGCACGCCTCGCGGTCCTCCTCGACACTGAAACCCGGCCGGGCGGCGGCTCCCCGGTCGGCGAGCAGGCGCAGGGCCACCGGTTCGGGCAGCGGCTCCACGGGACGCAGCAACTCCCCCGGCACGCCCAGGGGTTCACGGCTCGTGGCGAGCACCGTCACCTCGGGGCAGCGCTCCAGCAGGTGCTCCACGAGCCGGGCGGCGGCGTCGACGACATGCTCACAGTTGTCCAGGACGATCAGCATGCGGCGCCTGCCGCAGTGCTCGGCGAGCCGCTCCAGCGGGTCGTCGTGCCGGTCGCTGCCGGCGGCCCGCATCGCCTCGGCCCCGGCGCCGTACAGCACGGTCTCGCGGGCGCCCACGGCGGTGAGGACGGCTTCCGGCACGGCCTCCGGGTCGTCGACGGGGGCCAGTTCGGCCAGCCACGTCCCGTCCCGGGCGGCGTCGCGCACGGTCTCGGCGGCCTCCTGCGACAGCCGCGTCTTGCCGGCCCCGCCGGGGCCGAGCAGCGTCACCAGCCGGGCCGCCGCGAGGTCGCCCCGGATGGCATCGATGTCGGCCTCCCGGCCGACGAAGGAGGTCAGACGGGCGCGCAGGTTGCCGGGGCGCGCAGTCTCCGGCGGCGCGGGGGCGACGGCCGCCGGCTGCTCACGGCGCCCGGCAGGCGCCTTGGGGCCGCCGGCCAGCAACTCCCCGTGCAGGGACGCCAGTTCGGGCCCCGGGTCGGAGCCCAGCCGGTCCGCGAGCAGCCGCCGTACGTCCTCGAAGGCGGCCAGCGCCTCTGCCGTACGGCCCGCGTCGCGCAGGGCGCGCAGCCGCAGGGCCTGGAGGGGCTCGTCCAGGGGGTGGGTGTCGCACAGGGCGGTCAGTTCGGGCACGGACTGCTCGCCGTGCCCCAGGGCGAGGGCGGCGCTGTGGCGGGCGCGCAGGGCGTCCAGGCGGCGGGCGTCCCAGCGGGCCGCCTCGGCGGCGCGGTCGGGCAGGTCGGCGAGGGCGGGACCGCGCCACAGGCCGAGGGCGTCGTCGAGGACGACGGCGGCCTTGGCGGGGTCGCCGTCGGCGAGCGCGCGCACGCCCTCGCCGGTCAGCCGCTCGAAACGGTGCAGGTCGATGTCGTCGGGCCGGGCCGCGAGCCGGTAGCCGCCCTCGTCGGAGGCGACGGCGTCCGCGCCGACGGCCCGGCGCAACCGCCCCACCAGCGCCTGGAGCGCGCCCGGCGCGTCGGCGGGCGGATCGCCGTCCCACACCTCGTCGAGCAGGAGACTCACCGGCACGGTACGGCCGGCCCGCAGGGCGAGCACGGTCAGCAGAGCACGCAACCGCGCCCCGCCGACCTGGACGGGTGTGCCGTCGGGGCGGAGCGCCTGAGTGGTGCCGAGGATGCGATAGCGCACGGGGTCCATTGTCTCCGTAGACGTCGGGGCCGGTCACGGGGTTCGGGCGGGCGGTGCGTCGGCGCGGCCCGGAACGCGTGCGGTGCCCGCGCCCCCGGAACTTCTGCCGGAGCCCCGGCTTCCCACCCTTCCACGGAACCCCCGCACCACTGCGAGACGTTTTCCCCGTGCGCCCGGTACCGTCGGGCGTCCCACCGCGGGGAAAGTGTCGTCCAGGGAGTCCCATGACCACCGTCACCACCAGCCGCAGCGACCGGAGGGTCAGTCCCGTCTTCCTCGGGATACTGGCCGTCACGGCGGTCACGGGATGGGCCACCTGGACCGGGTTCGCCGAGCAGCCTGGCCTGGCCGTGTTCCTGTTCGTGACGGCGGCCTGGGTCGTCTCGCTGTGCCTGCACGAGTACGCGCACGCGCGCACCGCCCTGCACAGCGGCGACATCACGGTCGGCTCCAAGGGCTATCTCACGCTGAACCCCATGAAGTACACGCATGCACTGCTGAGCATCGTGCTCCCCGTGATCTTCGTGATCATGGGTGGCATCGGCCTGCCCGGCGGTGCCGTCTTCATCGAGCGGGGCCGGATCCGGGGGCGCTGGCGGCACAGCCTCGTCTCCGCGGCGGGCCCGCTGACCAACGTCCTGTTCGCGGCCGTGTGCACGGCGCCGTTCTGGCTGCACGCCCTGGACGGTGTGCCGAGCGACTTCCGGTACGCCCTCGCGTTCCTCGCCCTGCTCCAGGTCACCGCGGCGATCCTGAACTTCCTGCCGGTACCGGGCCTGGACGGCTACGGCATCCTCGAGCCCTGGTTGTCCCCCGGCGTCAAGCGCCAGGTGGAGCCGTTCGCGCCGTTCGGCCTGCTGTTCGTGTTCGCGCTGCTGTGGGTGCCGTCGATCAACGTGGTGTTCTTCGACCTCGTCGACGCGATCCTGCGCGGGCTCGGCGTCAGCGACGGGGACACCTCGTCCGGCTACGGCCTCTACCGCTTCTGGTAGGCGCCCCGGCCGCGCCTGACGTAGTACAGGCACATGTTGCTGGACAGCCCCGCCAGCAGGATCCACACGATCCCCAGCCAGCTGCCCTGCGCGAAGGAGACCACGGCCGCGGCCACGGCGAGGACGAAGACGATCAAGGCATAGACGCCAAGGCGGGGCATTTCGGTCGGCTCCTGTCGGCGGACTCGGGGCGAACGCCGCACGGGCTCGGGAGAACGCCGCGCGGGTTCGGGGGACACTGCTACGGCCTCCAGTGTCCCCCACGCGCTCACACGTCGGTCACACGGAGTCCGGCGTGCGCCTTGTAGCGGCGGTTCACGGAGATCAGGTTCGCGACCAGGGACTCGACCTGGTGGGCGTTGCGCAGCCGGCCGGCGAAGACGCCGCGCATGCCCGGGATCCGCCCGGCGAGCGCCTGCACGATCTCGACGTCGTCCCGCACCTCGCCGAGCACCATCACGTCGGTGTCGATCTCGGCGATCTCCGGGTCCTGGAGCAGCACGGCCGACAGGTGGTGGAAGGCGGCCGTGACCCGCGAGTCCGGCAGCAGGGCGGCGGCCTGCTCGGCGGCGCTGCCCTCCTCCGGCCTGATCGCGTACGCGCCCTTCTTGTCGAAGCCGAGCGGGTTCACGCAGTCGACGACCAGCTTGCCGCTCAGCTCCTCGCGCAGCGACCGAAGCGTCTTGCCGTGGCCGTCCCACGGCACCGCCACGATCACGACGTCGCTGCGGCGCGCGCACTCGGCGTTGTCGGCGCCCTCGACACCGTGCCCGACATCCTCGGCGGCGGCCTGCGCGCGCTCGGCGGCCCGCGAGCCGATGATCACCTTCTGCCCCGCCCTGGCCAGCCGGTAGGCCAGTCCCTTGCCCTGCGGGCCGGTCCCGCCGAGGACGCCGACGACGAGTCCGGAGACGTCGGGAAGGTCCCAGGGGTCCTTGGCGGGGGCCTTCGCAGGGGTCTGTGCAGCACTGTCGCTAGAGGTCATGGCCCGACTTTACGTCCGCCCCGGGCAGCCCCGCCGGTCAGAGCCTGTTCGCAGGCTCTCAGGTGAGCCGCGTCACGGGCACCCGCCGCAGGACGATCCGCTCGTACGCCCCGAAGTCCCCTGTCTCGTAGAGGAGTCCGACGGTAGAGGCGTCGATCCGTACGAGGTCGGAGTACGCGGCGGGCAGTCCGTCGACCGTGCACGCCGGGCGCCAGGTGATGCCGCCGTCGGTCGAGGCGCGCAGGGTCATCAGGGCCCGGGCGGACGGGCAGGCGGGGCCGGAGAACAGCAGGACGTCCGGGTCGCGCAGGTGCAGCAGGCTGCCCTGGCAGACGGGTCCGTCGAGGCCGGCCTGCGGGCGGAAGCCGGTGCGCAGGGTCTGTCCGCCGTCGCCGGAGCGGGCGTCGGCGCGGTTGCCGGGCGAGGTGGAGTCGGTGCGGGTGTTGAAGTAGACGCGGCCGCCCGGGAGTTCGGCGGCGGTGGTCTCGTTGGCGTTGATGTAGCCGTCGGGGGTGTCGTCGACGTAGCCGAGGGACCAGGTCTCGCCGCGGTCGTCGCTGAGCAGGCAGTGGCCGCCGTTGTACCTGCCCTCGTCGCCGGCGTCGGTGCCGGAGGGCGGCAGGGTGTGGTTGCCGGGGACGACGACGCGGCCGGTGCTCAGCTGGATGCCGTGCCCGGGTGTGGTGGCGTACCAGCGCCAGCCCGCCCTCTTCACCTGCCCGGTGATCTCCTTCGGGCCCGACCAGGTGACCCCGTCGTCGTCGCTGTGCTGCACCCACACGCGGCGCCCGTCGGCGTCCTTGACCTTGCCGCGCACGATGAGGTCCTCCGAGGCGGTGGCCGCCGAGCGGACGTGGACGAGGAGGACGCGGCCGGTGTCCAGGGCGATGGGGGCGGGGTTGCCCGCGAGGTCGGTGCCGTTGCTCGCGGCGACCTGCAGCGGGCCCCAGGTCCGGCCGCCGTCCGTCGAACGCTTGAGCACGATGTCGATGTGGCCGTGGTCGCTCGGGGAGTTCACCCGGCCCTCGCAGAAGGCGAGCAGGGTGCCTTCGGCGGTCGCGACCACCGCGGGAATCCGGTAACTGGCGTATCCCTCGCGGCCCGCGCGGAAGGGGACGGTGGCTTCGGTCATGGGCCTCGTGTCCCCCGGGCAGGCGAATTCACGGTGAACTCCGGGTCACGAGTGTCCGATTGGTGCAGGATGCGTCCGCATGGATGCCGTACGGGTCGCGCTGCTGCGCGAAGTCCTCGCCGGGACCGAGTGGTTGGGGGCGACCCGGCGCTTCGCCGGGGCGCTGCGCGGCTCGGTGGTGTCGCACGGCGGGGGCCTGCTCCTCGTCGGCACCGAGGAGTACGAGCCCTGGCACCTCGCCGCCCACCTGGTGGACGAGGCCGCCTGGTCGGGGACTCCGGAGCTGGCCCCGACCCTCGTACGGCACGACGCGCGCCCCACCGATCCCGCGCACCTCGCGGTCGGCCTGGGCCGGCTGGCGGCGGCCCGGCGCGGCGAGACGCTGCTCGTGGTCTCGCCCGGGGGGCCGGGCGCCCCGCTCCTGGAACGGGTCCACGACGCACGCCGGGCCGGTACGACGGTCCTCGCCCTGGGCCCCGGCGAGAACGAACTCACGGCGATGGCCCACGAGTGCCTGACCGTCCCGGCCCCCTCCGAACTCGACCTCGACACGGTCCAGCACCTGGTCAGCGCGGCAGCCGGCGAGAACGCCCTGCCGTCCCCGAGAGGCCGGCGCCGCCTGCGGGACCGCCTGGCCCGCCTGGCGGACCATCTGACGGCACCGCCGACGGCGGGCTGGTAGGGCACCCCGCACGACCCAAAAGCAGTTGCCGCGCCGGTTCCTTCCGGCCGAGCATGACAGCTCGTGACCGCCGGCTCCCCAGAACCCACCACCCCGCGCACCTCCCGCCTCCGCGCCCTGCTCCCCGATCTCGCGCCGTGGCGGGCCTCGGCCGACTTCCGGCGGCTGTGGGTGTCGGGGACGGTCTCGAACTTCGGGAGCTTTCTGACGTTCGTCGCGGTGCCGGTGCAGCTGAAGGAACTCACGGGGTCGGCGGCGGCGGTCGGGGCGATCGGGGCCGTGGAGCTGCTGCCGCTGCTGGTGTTCGGGCTGTACGGGGGTGCGCTCGCCGACGCGCTGGACAAGCGGAAGCTGATCGTGTGGACGGAGGTGGGGCAGGGCCTGCTGTCCGCCGCCCTGCTGCTCGACGCCCTGCTGCCGAGTCCCGCGATCTGGCCGCTGTACGTCGTGGCGGCCCTGTCCTCCGCGCTGGTCTCGGTGCAGCGACCCGCGCTCGACTCGCTGTTCCCGCGGATCGTGGCCCACGAGCACCTGCCCGCCGCGGCCTCCCTCAACTCCCTTCGCTGGACGGTCGGCGGCGTCGCGGGCCCGGCGGTGGCGGGCGTCGTCGTGGCGTACGCGGGGCTCGGCTGGGCGTACGGCGCGGATCTGCTGACCTTCGCCGTCTCCGTCGCCCTGGTCGTGCGCATCGCCGCCTCCCCCGCCGCGCACGAGGCCGCGAAGCCGTCGCTCAAGGCGATCGCGGAGGGCGCCCGCTACGCCTGGGGCCGCAAGGAACTCCTCGGCACCTACGCCGTCGACCTCGCCGCGATGTTCCTGGCGATGCCGCTCGCGGTGCTGCCGTTCCTCGCGGACGAACTCGACGCCGACTGGTCGCTGGGCCTGGGGGTCCCCCCAGGCCCTTAAGGCACTGGGGGAGTACGCGAGCGTCCCCTTCGGATCACTGCTGGTGAGCCTGACCAGCGGCTGGACCTCGCGCGTGCACCGCCACGGACGCATGGTCGTGCTGTCGGCCGCGTTGTGGGGCCTGGCGATCGCGGCCGCCGGCGTCGTCGGCGACGTATGGCTCGTGCTGCTGTTCCTGACGGTGGCCGGCGGCTGCGACATGGTCAGCGGGATCTTCCGCGGGGCCATGTGGAACCAGACGATCCCGGACGAGCTGCGCGGCCGGCTCGCCGGGATCGAGCTGCTGTCGTACTCGGTCGGTCCGACCGTCGGCCAGGTCCGCGCGGGCGGTTTCGCCGCGTGGTGGGGCGTTCGGGCGTCCGTGTGGTCAGGCGGCCTGCTGTGCGCGGGCGCGGTGGGCCTGCTCGCCCTGTGCCTGCCGAAGCTGATGACCTACGACGTCCGCACGAACGAGCACGCGGCACGGCTGCGCGCCCGCCGGACGACGGCCGTGGCGGCCGTGGCGACCGGGACCCCGGCCGATGCGCCGCCCGACACACGGTCCGACGCACCGTCCGACGCACCGGCGCAGACCTGATCAGTCGTCGTCGGCGCGTCCGGCCGGGGCGTCGTTCCACTTTGGGTCGTTGTCCCACTGGAGGTTGCGCTCCCGGGCCGTCTCCATCGCGTGCTCGGCCTCCTGCCGGGAGGCGTAGGGCCCGAACCGGTCCTTGGCGGGGCATTCCGGCCCCTCCTCGACCTTCTTGTGCTTCAGGCAGTAGAACCATTCGCCCGGCCTGCCGACCGTGCTCTTCTTGAACAACGCCATGACCTGCTCCTCTCGCCAACCACATGTTCCCCCACAGCGGCTCGTTAGACTCGCTGGCATGTCTGGCCAGTCGCTGCTCGTACCAGGGGACCTGTCCCCCACCCGTTCCGTGCCCGGAAACATCCGCCGGCCCGAGTACGTCGGCAAGCCCGCGCCGACGCCGTACACCGGCCCGGAGGTGCAGACGCCCGAGACGATCGAGGCGATGCGGGTCGCCGGCCGGATCGCCGCGCGGGCGATGGAGGAGGCCGCGAAGCTGATCTCGCCGGGGGTCACCACCGACGAGCTGGACAAGGTCGCCCACGAGTACATGTGCGACCACGGCGCCTATCCCTCCACGCTGGGCTACCGCGGCTTCCCCAAGTCCCTGTGCACCTCGGTCAACGAGGTGATCTGCCACGGCATTCCGGACTCGACGGTGCTGCGCGACGGCGACATCGTGAACCTGGACGTGACGGCGTACATCGGCGGGGTGCACGGCGACAACAACGCGACGTACCTGGTGGGCGACGTCGACGAGCAGAGCCGTCTGCTAGTGGAGCGCACCCGCGAGTCCCTGAACCGCGCGATCAAGGCGGTCAGGCCGGGCCGCCAGATCAACATCATCGGTCGCGTGATCGAGTCGTACGCCAAGCGCTTCGGCTACGGCGTGGTCCGCGACTTCACCGGCCACGGCATCAACTCGTCCTTCCACTCGGGCCTGATCGTCCCGCACTACGACAGCCCGCACGCGACGACGCTCATCCGGCCCGGGATGACCTTCACGATCGAGCCGATGCTGACGCTGGGGACGCACGAGTACGACATGTGGGACGACGGCTGGACGGTCGTCACCAAGGACCGCAAGCGCACGGCCCAGTTCGAGCACACGCTGGTGGTGACGGAGTCGGGGGCGGACATCCTCACCCTTCCGTAACGCCGCTCACCGGGACCCGCCCCTGCTGGGGGCGGGTTTTTTCCTGTACGTTTTTCCCGACACACTGTCGGGAACTTTACCGACGAGAGGTCGGGAAGCCACCGGCCGAGACATTGACTTAGGCAAGCCTTACCTTGAAAGATGAGGCTCATGGACACCTTCTCGACCACCATCCGCACCGCCTCCCACGAGCAGCACGCGGAGGCCGAGACCTCGACGTTCATGAGCGACCTGCTGGGCGGGCGGCTGGGCGTGGACGCCTACGCGCGCTACACCGAGCAACTCTGGTTCGTGTACGAGGCATTGGAGTCCGGAGCGGAACGGCTGGCCCCGGACCCGGTGGCCGGCCCCTTCGTCCGGCCGGAGCTGTACCGGCTGGCCGCCCTGGAGCGCGACCTGGAGCATCTGCGCGGCTCCGGCTGGCGGGCGCGGCTGTCCGCCCTGCCGGCGACGCGCGCGTACGCGGCACGGGTGCGGGAGTGCGCCGAGCGGTGGCCGGCCGGATACGTCGCCCACCACTACACCCGCTACCTCGGCGACCTCTCCGGAGGCCAGATCATCCGCGGCAGGGCGGAGAAGACGTGGGGCTTCGCCCGCAAGGGAGACGGCGTCCGCTTCTACGTCTTCGAGCAGATCGCCAACCCGGCCGCCTTCAAGCGGAGTTACCGCGAACTCCTGGACGCCGTCCCCGCGGACGACCTGGAGAAGCAGCGCATGGTGACGGAGTGCAAGCGGGCGTTCGCCCTGAACACGGCGGTCTTCCGGGCCCTGGGCGGGGAGTTCCCCCTGACCGCGTAGCGATCAGCGCATCGCACTCAGGGATTCAGCGCTCACCACTCAACGCTCCGGCTGACGCTCCAGATACACCCGGCCGCCGATCTCGACCCAGCCGTACGGCTGCGGTGCGGTCAGTAGCTGCGAGCCCGCGCCCTGCGTGATGTTCAGCGCCCGCCCCAGCCGGTCGGTCAGCAGCAGTGCGGCCGCGCCGGTCGCCTCGTCCTCGTCGATGCCGTCGTCGCGCCCCGGGAAGCCCCGCGCCCGCACCCGGCCCGCGGCCTCGTCCTCCCAGGCCCAGGCGTAGATCCACTCGCCTTTCGGCGGTACCGGCAGCTCGTCGACCTCGGCGGCGGTGGCGTACTGGCGCAGCGTCCGGGGCGGGGCCCACTCCGCGCGGGCCTCGATCCAGCAGAACTCCCCGTCCTGCCGGGCCCCGACGGCCCCGGCGGGCGTCACCAGCTCGGGCACGTCGAGCAGCCAGGCCGCGCCGACGCAGGGGTGCCCGGCGAACGGCAGCCGCAACGTGGGCGTGTAGATGTCGACGACCCCGCGCTCCGGGTCGTCGACGAACACGGTCTCGCTGAACCCGAGCTTCGCGGCGAACGCCTGCCGCTCCGTCCGCCCGGGCATGACGGATCCCTCACGCACGACGCCGAGTTCATTGCCGTAGCCGCCGTTCGGAGCGCAGAAGACCCGCAGCACGTCGTAATCAGTCACCCGGGCATTGAAACACTGCACGGGCGGCGAGGACGTCCCAGGCCGCGAGACCCCCGGGCAGGGGCAGGAACCGGGGGGGGACCCGCGCTGGCCGTCGAGGTAGTCCACCCACCAGATCAGGACGGGCGCGAGCGTGCCGTCACGCGCGTGCTTGCGGCACGCGTTCGTGGACAGGTCCCAGCGCCCGTCCCGCAGGGGCGTGCCCAACATCCCCCGCCCTGCTTGCCTGTTCACGGGACCAGCGTCGGGGACGCCCGCCCGACCGAACCCTTGAATTTCCTTTGACCTTCTCTTGACGTTCGTTTTAGGTCAGCGTGATCATCCCGTGCCCATACAGCGTCCATGAGAGCTGAATCACCGTATGGGCGGGTATCACGCAGGCAAGGCTTAGATAAGTTAGGCGAGCCTCACCATCCTTGTTCGCCCGGACACACGATTTTTCGCCAGCCTCAGGAGCCTGCATGCGAGCCGCCAGACTCTCCGTCGTCACCGCCGTAGCCGCCGTGACGGCCCTGACCGCCGTCACGGGATGCACGGAGAAGAGCAAGGCCGACGGGGACGCCGCGATCAAGGTGACGGCAGCCGACTCCAAGTGCGACACCTCCGCCACGTCGGTGCCGGCCGGTCAGGTCACGCTGAGCATCGAGAACAAGGGCTCCAAGGCGACCGAGGTCGAGATCCTCTTCCCGGACGACCGGATCGTGTCGGAGAAGGAGAACATCGGACCGGGCACCAAGTACTCGCTGACGGCCGAGGTGAAGGCGGGCTCGTACGAGATCGCCTGCCGGCCCGGCATGAAGGGCCACGGCGTCCGGCAGAAGCTCACCGTCACCGGCTCGGGCGCCGCCGCCAAGCGCGACCCGCGGCTGGACAAGGCCGTCGCCGCCTACCGCGAGTACGCGCAGGAGCAGGCCGACGCGACCATCCCGAAGGTGGAGACCTTCGCCAAGGCGATCAAGGCCGGCGATCTGAAGGCCGCCCAGGACGCCTACGCCCCCTCCCGCGTCGGCTGGGAGCGCACGGAGCCGATCGCCGAGTCCTTCGGCGACATCGACCCCAAGACCGACACCCGCGCCGACGGCCTGGAGAAGGGCCAGAAGTGGACCGGCTGGCACGCGCTGGAGAAGGCGCTGTGGCAGGACAAGAAGATCGGCGCCGCGCAGAAGACGCTCGCCGACCAGCTGGTCACCGACCTCAAGGACTGGCAGGAGCGGGTCGGCAAGGCCGAGATCACCCCGACCTCCATGGCCAACGGCGCCAAGGAGCTGCTCGACGAGGTCGCCACCGGCAAGGTCACCGGCGAGGAGGACCGCTACTCGCACACCGACCTGAGCGACTTCAAGGCCAACGTGGAGGGCGCGCAGCAGGCGTACGAGCTGCTGAGGCCGGTCGCGCAGAAGAACGACAAGGCGCTGACCACCGAGCTGGACAAGCAGTTCGCCACGCTGGACAAGACGCTCGACAAGTACCGCACGGACGCTTCGCAGGAGAAGGCACAGAACGGATTCGTCTCGTACGACAAGGTCACCGAGGAACAGCGCAAGGAGCTCTCGGACGCGGTGAACGCGCTCGCCGAGCCCCTGTCCAAGCTCGCCGCCGCCGTCGCGAAGTAGGGACGGATCGACATGACGGACACTCAGGAAGCCACCATCGCCGACGCCGACCGCAAGCCGTCGCGGCGCTCGCTGATCGGCTGGGGCGGGGCCGGGCTCGCGCTCGGTGCCGCCGCGGCCGGCGGCGGAGTCGCGATGAGCCGGGTCGGCGACGACGTGGACCCGGCCGCCGCCGAGACGGGCGCCGCGGTCGGATTCCACGGCGCCAACCAGGCCGGCATCGCCACGCCGGTGCAGGACAGGCTGCACTTCGCCGCGTTCGACGTGCAGACCGAGGACCGCGCCGAGTTCGTGCAGATGCTCAAGGACTGGACGGCGGCCGCGCGCCGGATGACCGCCGGGAAGGCGGTCGGTGAAGGCGCGTACGGCGGTCTCGCCGAGGCGCCGCCGGACGACACCGGTGAGGCGCTGGGCCTCAAGCCCTCGCGGCTGACGCTGACGATCGGCTTCGGCCCGTCACTGTTCGCCAAGTACGGCGAGCAGTTCGGGATCAATGACAGGCGGCCCGAGGCCCTGGTGGACCTGCCGCAGTTCGCCGGCGACAACCTGGACAGGGCCCGCACCGGCGGCGACCTGTGCATCCAGGCCTGCGCGGACGACCCGCAGGTCGCGGTGCACGCCATCCGCAACCTGGCCCGCATCGGCATGGGCAAGGTCAACATCCGCTGGTCGCAGCTCGGTTTCGGCAAGACCTCGTCCACCACCCCGGGCGCGCAGACCCCGCGCAACCTGATGGGCTTCAAGGACGGCACCCGCAACATCGCGGGCACCGAGACCGACCGGCTGAAGAAGTTCGTGTGGGTCGGCAAGCAGGACGTCGACGAGAAATCGGCCTGGATGACCGGCGGCTCGTACCTCGTCGCCCGGCGCATTCGGATGCACATCGAGACCTGGGACCGCACCTCGCTCCAGGAGCAGGAGGACGTCTTCGGCCGGGACAAGGGCGAGGGCGCCCCGGTCGGCAAGGCCAAGGAGCACGACAAGCCGTTCCTGAAGGCGATGAAGCCCGATGCGCACGTCCGGCTGGCGCACCCCGACTCCAACGACGGGATCACGATCCTGCGCCGGGGCTACTCCTTCACCGACGGCACCGACGGCCTGGGCCGGCTGGACGCCGGCTTGTTCTTCCTCGCCTACCAGCGCGACGTCCGCAGGGGGTTCATCCCGCTGCAGCGCCGGCTGTCGGCGCACGACGCGCTCAACGAGTACATCCAGCACGTGGGTTCGGCGGTCTTCGCGGTCCCGCCCGGCGTCCGTGACAAGGACGACTGGTGGGGCAGCACGCTGTTCTCCAAGGAGGCGTAGCCCGTGTTCTCCAACTATCTGATCGGTCTGCGCGAGGGTCTGGAAGCCAGCCTCGTCGTCTGCATCCTGATCGCCTATCTGGTCAAGACCGGTCGCAGGGACGCCATCCGGCCCATCTGGATCGGCATCGCCGTCGCCGTCCTGATCGCGATGGGCTTCGGCTGCGCCCTCGAATTCGGCTCCCAGGAGCTGACGTTCCAGGCCCAGGAGGCCCTCGGCGGCTCCCTGTCGATCGTCGCGGTCGGCCTGGTGACGTGGATGGTCTTCTGGATGCGGCGCACCGCCCGTCATCTGAAGTCCGAACTGCACGGCAAGCTGGACGCGGCCCTCGCGATGGGCACGGGCGCCCTGGTCGCCACCGCCTTCCTCGCCGTCGGCCGGGAGGGCCTGGAGACCGCCCTGTTCGTGTGGGCTTCGGTGCACGCGGCCAGCGACGGCACCCCGCGCCCGCTGATCGGCGTGGCCCTCGGCCTCGCGACCGCGGTCTTCCTGGGCTGGCTGTTCTACCGCGGCGCCCTGAAGATCAACCTGGCGAAGTTCTTCACCTGGACCGGCGGCATGCTGGTCGTGGTCGCGGCGGGCGTGCTCGCGTACGGCTTCCACGACCTCCAGGAGGCCGACTGGATCCCCGGCCTCACGCACCTGGCCTTCGACATCAGCGGCACCATCCCGCCGGACAGCTGGTACGGCACGCTCCTGAAGGGCGTGTTCAACTTCCAGCCCGACCCGACCGTTCTCCAGGTCACGGTGTGGCTGCTGTACCTGATCCCGACGCTCGCGGTGTTCTTCGCCCCGGTAGGGTTCGCCTCCGGGAAGGGGAAGGTGAAGGCACCTGATGAGCAGGGATCGCGGCCCTCGAAGGCTCCGCAGGCTTGACCGGAGTGCACTGATCGCGGCCTCGGTGACCGCCTTGTCGATGACGGCGAGCGGTTGCGTGGTGGTCCACGGGGAGCGCGAGGTGCTCCCCTCCTCCACACGCGCCGAGGCCGCGAAGGCACTGGAGCAGTTCACCGCCGCCTACAACAAGGCGGACAAGGCGTACGACAGTTCACTCGACGCCGGCCATGTCACGGGCGCCCTCGGCGACATAGACGCGGCCCGCCTCAAGGCCGGCCATGCGCTCAACCCGGGCGGCAATCCCTCGTACACGCCGCTGAAGCTGACCGACGTGACGTACACGATCCCCAAGAAGGCCGGCTGGCCGCGCTGGTTCGTGGCGGAGGCCAAGGGCAACAAGGGCGGCGCGCTGCGCTGGGTGCTGGTGTTCACCCGGGACGGCCTGGGCAGGACGTGGCGGGTGGCGTACCTGACGCTCGTCTCCCCCGGCACGCTGCCGAAGGTGCACAAGGACGCGGCCGGCTGGGCGGAGGCCGTGCCCGCGAACTCCACCGAACTCGCCGTCGCGCCGCAGGACTTGAGCCGCACCTACGCGACGTACCTGAAGAAGGGCGGCAAGACCTTCGCCGCCGGCCCGTACACCGACCGCTGGCGCGCGCAGCGCACGAAGGACGGCAAGCGGCCCGGCCTGGTCACGCAGTACATCGACGAGCCGCTGATCAGCGGCGACTACGCACCGCTGGCGCTGCGCACCGAGGACGGCGGCGCGCTGGTGTTCTTCACCACCCGCCGCTACCAGAAGCAGACGGCGGCCACGGGCACCTCGATCCCCACGCCGAACGCGAGCGTGAAGGCGCTGACGAGCGGGGAGATCAAGCAGTCGCTGACGATGGAGTTCGTCTCCAACGGCATCGCACTGGACCCGAAGCAGAGTGCGGGCGGCGGGCAGGTGGCGGTCCTGTCCCGGCTGGAGGGGCTGACCTCGGCCCAGGGGTCGTAGCGAGCCGGGTTCCGCGACTCAGCGGCGCAGGGGCCAGGCCTCGCTCGCGTGGCCTGCCTCCGCGCCGGCGTGGCGGCCACACTCGTCGGTGAGGATCTCCAGCAGGGTCAGCGGGTCCGGCAGGGGGTGCTCGGGGCCGCGCACCCAGTGCACGGCCGCGCCGTCGTCACCGGGCAGCCGGGCGGGCGGTACGAGGACGTAGGACCCGCGGCAGTGCCAGCGCAGTCCGGGGTGCTCGTCCATCGTCTCGGGGTGGCAGTCCAGCTCGCAGGGCCACCACTCGTCCTCGTCCTCGGGGGTGCCGCGGGTGAGGGTGAAGAACAGGAGCCGGCCGTCGTCGCTCTCCGCGACGGGGCCGACCTCGATGCCGGAGGCGAGCAGCCGCTGAAGGGCCTGCAGGCCCGCCTCCACGGGTACGTCCAGCACGTCGTGCACCATGCCGGTCGCGGTGATGAAGTTGGCCAGCGGCTGGTGCCGGGCCCAGCGCTCGATCTGCGCGCGGTCGGTGGTGGACTGCGTCTGCCAGGCGAACGACACCGGGTGCCGGGCCGGGGTGGGACAGCCCACGCGGTCGCAGGAGCATCCGTAGCCGGGGGCGGGATGGGCGGCGGGGGCGAGCGGCAGGCCCGCTCCGGCGGCGGCAACCAGCAAGGCCTCACGGTCGCCGTCGTCGGCGCCGTCCTCCTTCGGGCGGCGTCCGCGCAGCCACTGGGAGAGCTTGCCCTGCCGGCCGGTTCGGCCGCCGAACTCCGCGCTCATCAATCTCCTCGCCTTGCCGTCGTGCGGACCAGCATGCCCTATGGTCCCACCGGACCGCGCTCCGGGGTGCCAGAAGGGACATCCCGGGTACGGGGGGCAAGACCGTGCAGGGCGTACTCGACGAGGGTGTCGGTGTACTCGTAGGAGATCGGTCCCGTGTGCTGGAGCCAGCGCTGGGCCAGGGGGGAGACGAAGAGTTCCAGGGCGATGCGCGGGTCGACCTCGGGGCGGACCTGGCCGGCCTGCTGTGCGGAGCGCAGCCGGGCGGCGTACAGCTGGAGCGAGGGTTCGAGGAGCTTGGCCACGGACTCCCGGCCGAGCCGCTCGTTGACCAGGCCCTCGGCGGCCAGCGCCCGGGAGGGCACCTCGAACCTGGGGTCCTTGAGCTGGTCGACGGTGACCCGCAGCACGGCCTTGAGGTCGGCCGCGAGATCGCCCGTGTCGGGGATGGCGTACGGCTCCTGGCCAGCCTCCCGCGCCGCCTGCGCGCTGAGGTCGAGGAACGCCTCCAGCAGGACGTCCGCCTTGGACCCCCACCACCGGTAGATGGTCTGCTTGCCGACGCCGGCCCGTGCGGCGATGCCCTCGATGGTCGTCTTCGGGTAGCCGATCTCGCCGACCAGCTCGAGGGCCGCGTCGTAGATCGCGCGACGGGACCTCGCGCTGCGGCGGGTGGCGTCGGGGCTGGGCTTCTTGACCATGGTCCGACGGTATCGTTCCGCGGCCTACGGCTCCTGCGCGTGCGGCGGCCAGGCGTCTCCCCAGTCCGCGTCCCGCGCCGCCTTGTACAGGTCGCCGTGGCGCTTGGTCACCGTCGTACGGCTCAGCCGCTCATCCGGCTCGCACAGCTCCATCAGGACCTGCCCCTTGCGGATCTGCGGCCGCCGGACGACGCGGGAGGCCGCGGGCGCGACCGGGAGGCGGGTGGCGGCGACATAGCTGAACTTCTCGTCCTCGTACGCCAGGGAGCCGCTCTTGACCCGCCGGTGCAGGGAGGAGCGGCTGACCCGGGCCGAGAAGTGGCACCAGTCCTCGCCGGGCACGATCGGGCAGGCCGCGCTGTGCGGACAGGGCGCGGCGATGTGGAAGCCGGCCGCGATCAGCCGGTCGCGGGCCTCGATGATGCGGGCGTAGCCACCGGGGGTACCGGCCTCGACGATCACGACGGCCCGGGCGGCGGAGGCGGCGGCGTCCACGAGCGCGGCGCGGTCGGCCTCGGTCAGCTCGTTCAGCACGTAGGACACGGTCACGAGGTCGGTGTCGTCGAGACCGAGGTCCTTGCCGATCCGCGCCCGCCGCCAACCGGCCCGCTGCAGCGCCGGGTTGGCGGCCGCGATCTCCCGGCCGAGGGCGAGCGCGGGTTCGGCCCAGTCCAGCACGGTGACACTGCGCCCGCCGGACCAGGTGGCGCTGACGGCCCAGGTCGCGGCGCCCGTCCCCCCGCCGACATCGACATGGCTCTTCGGCACCCAGCCCGGCACCGCGTCGGCGAACGCCCCCAGCGCGGCCCGCACCGCCTCGAACGTCGCCGGCATCCGGTACGCGGCATAGGCGGCCACGTCCGCACGGTCGCGCAGGATCGGCGCATCGGTGGGGGTGGCCCCCCGGTAGTGGGCGATGAGCCGCTCGACGGCCTGCGCGGCCCGCTTGGGCGGAAGTCCGTCGAGCAGGGTGGCGAGGGCGCTTCGCAGGGTCTCGGCCGGGGATACGGGGGCGTTCACCGGGCGATTCTAAAGGGGCTCGTCTTCCCGGTGCCGGTCAGCGTGTTTCCGCCCCCGGCAACGGCGCTACACAGGTCGAACGGCCCGAGCCATCCGCGTCGCCGCCGCGGCCCGAGGCCGGCTGTCACTCCGCCGCCGAACGGGATGCACCGCGTTCGCGAGGAGCACCAGAAACGTCCCCGTCTCCGGGTCCAGGACCATCGACGTTCCCGTGAACCCGGTGTGCCCCGCGGCCCCGCGCCCCGCCAACTCGCCCATGAACCACGGCTGGTCGATCGCGAAGCCCAGCCCCGGAGGGGTCAGCAGCAGCTCCACGAAGTCCGCGCCGAGGATGCGGGCAGGGCCGTAGGAGCCGCCGGCGAGCAGCGTGCGGCAGAAGACGGCGAGGTCCGCGCCGGTCGAGAAGATGCCCGCGTGGCCCGCGATCCCGCCGAGCGCCCACGCGTTCTCGTCGTGGACGACGCCTCGCACCATCCCCCGGTCGGTCTTGGCCCACGGCCGGCGCTGGTCCTCGGTCGCGGCCGCGCCGGGGCAGGGCCCGAAGTCGGTGGACAGCATGCCCAGCGGCCGGGTGATCCCGTCGTGGATCAGGACGTCCAGGGTGCGGCCGGTGCTGCGCTCCAGGACGAACTGCAGCAGCAGGAAGTTGAGGTCGGAGTAGGTGTACGTGCCGGGCACGCCGACCGGTGTCTCCGCGCGTAGCACCGCGAGCCGCTCGTTGTCGTCCGCGCAGTCGTAGAGCGGGAGTTCGGGGCGCAGCCCAGAGGTGTGGGTGAGCAGCTGGCGCACGGTGATGCCGTGCCGGGAGGCCGCGACGAACTCCGGCAGGTACGCGCCGACCCGGGCGTCGATGCCGAGGGTGCCGCGCTCGATCTGCTGCACGGCGGCGACCGCGGTGAACAGCTTGGTGAGGGAGGCCAGGTCGAAGGGGGTGTCGACGGTCATGGGGACCCGTGCCCCGGCGGGCAGTTCGACCCCGCGGTCCCGCTCGGCGTCGTAGGCGGTGTACCGCACGGCCCAGCCCGCCGCCTCCTCGACGGCGATCACCGGGCCGCGTCCGGCGACCACGACGGTGCCCGCGGCCCAGGGCCGCTCACCGGTGGTGAGGTCGTGGACCTCCTGGACGAGGTGGCGGAGTTCACCGCGGTCGAGGCCCGCCCGCTCGGGGCTGTCCCTGCGCAGTCTCGGTGCGCTCAGCTCTCTGCTCCCTCCGCGTTCGCACGCCCGTTCCAAGTACGGCACATTCCCACGAAGCAGGCCAGCGCCACCAGTGCTGCGGCCAGTTGGACGACGGCCATCGGGACGGCGGTGTGCTCCCCGGCGATCCCGACGAGCGGGGAGGCGACGGCGCCGATGAGGAACGAGGACGTGCCGAGCAGTGCGGACGCGGAGCCGGCGGCGTGCCTGGTACGCATCAGGGCGAGGGCCTGGGCGTTCGGCAGCGTCATCCCCATCGCGGACATCAGGACGAACAGGGCGGCGGCGACGGGCCCGAGGCCGACGGCGCCGAGGACGCCGGTGGACATCAGCAGCAGGGCCGTCGAGGCGGCGATGACGACGGCCAGTCCGAGGCCCAGCACCCGCTCCAGGCGGACCCTGCCGACCAGCACCTTGCCGTTGATCTGGCCGACGGCGACCAGCCCGACCGAGTTCAGGCCGAAGAGCAGGCTGAACGTCTGCGGGGAGGCGCCGTAGATCTCCTGGATCACGAAGGGCGAGGCCGCGATGTAGGCGAACAGGGAGGCGAAGGCGAAGCCGCCCGTGAGCATGAAGCCGGTGAAGGGGAGGTCGGCGAGGAGGCCGCGCATGGTGTGCAGGGCCTCGCGCACGCCCCCGCCGTGTCGATCCCGCTCGGGCAGGGTCTCGGGCAGCTTCGCCCACACCAGCGCGGTCAGCGCCGCGCCGACGACCGTGAGCACCACGAAGACGCCCCGCCAGTCCGTCACCCGCAGGATCTGCCCGCCGATCAGCGGCGCGACGATCGGGGCGACCCCGCTGATCAGCATGAGGGTGGAGAAGAAGCGGGCCATCAGTACGCCGTCGTAGAGGTCGCGGACCACGGCCCGCGCGATGACGATGCCCGCCGCGCCCGCCAGTCCCTGCGCGAGCCGGAAGGCGACCAGTACCTCGACGGTCGGCGCGAAGGCGCACAGGACGGTCGAGACGACGTAGGCGACGAGGCCGGTCAGCAGTGGGCGGCGGCGGCCCCACCGGTCGCTCATCGGGCCGGCCACCAACTGTCCGAGCGCCATGCCGAGCAGGCAGGCGGTGAGGGTGAGCTGGACGGTGGCCGCGGGCGCGTGCAGGGAGCCGGTGACCTCCGGGAGCGAGGGGAGGTACATGTCCATCGCCAGCGGGGGCGTGGCGGTGAGACCGCCGAGGATCAGGGTGACGAGCAGTCCGGTGCGGCGGACGGCGGGAGCGGCCGGTTCGTGTTCCGCTCCGGCCGCCCGCTGTATGTGTGCCGTCGAGGCCCCCTGCTCGGCCATGCGCCCCTCCCTCTCCGTGTCGTCCGCGACCTATGCTCTCAGCTCGCACACAGTGCCGAATGCCATACGAGTGCCATGACGAGGGCGGGGTCCGGGATGACGGCGGAGAGACTGCGGTGGGGGATCCTCGCGACCGGCGGGATCGCCGCCGCGTTCACGGCGGATCTGATCGACCTGCCGGACGCGGAGGTCGTCGCGGTGGCCTCGCGGACCGAGGCGTCGGCGAAGACGTTCGCCGAGCGGTTCGGGATCGAGCGGGCGTACGGCGACTGGGCCTCGCTCGCCGAGGACACGGACATCGATGTCGTGTACGTCGCCACCCCGCACTCGGCGCACCGCGAGGCCGCGGCCCTGTGCCTGGAGGCCGGGCGCAACGTGCTCTGCGAGAAGGCGTTCACCCTCAACGCCCCCGAGGCGGAGGAGCTGGTGGCGCTGGCGCGCGGCCGCGGGAGCTTCCTGATGGAGGCGATGTGGATGTACTGCAATCCCCTCGTACGGCGCCTGAAGGAGCTGGTCGACGACGGCGCGATCGGTGAAGTGCGCAGCGTGCAGGCCGACTTCGGGCTGGCGGGGCACCTCTTGCCGGAGGCGAGGAATGGGATGCTGCCGCCCACCCACCGGCTGCGCGACCCCGGGCAGGGCGGCGGCTCGCTGCTCGACCTCGGCGTCTACCCGGTGTCGTTCGCGCAGCTGCTGCTCGGTGAGCCGACGGACGTGGCGGCGCGGGCGGTGCTCTCCGAGGAGGGCGTCGACCTCCAGACGGGCGCCCTGCTCGGCTTCGGCGGCGGCGCGATCGCCTCGGTGCACTGCTCGATCGTCGGCGGTACGGCCACCTCGGCGTCGGTCACGGGCTCCAAGGGCCGGATCGACGTTCCGTACGGCTTCTTCTTCCCGGACCGTTTCGTGCTGCACCGCGACGGCCGGGACCCCGAGGAGTTCGCGGCCGCCCCGGCCGACGGCCCGCGCAACAGCCTCAAGCACGAGGCGCGGGAGGTGATGCGCGCCCTGCGGGCCGGCGAGACCGAGTCCCCGCTGGTGCCGCTCGACGGCACGCTCGCGGTGATGCGGACGCTGGACGCGATCCGGGACCGCATCGGCGTCCGCTACCCGGGCGAGGCCGTCACGCCGGCCTGAGCCCTCGTACGGCGGACGCCCTCGCATGGCGGACGACCTCGTATGGCGGACGTCCTCGTCCCGCATGCCGGACGCTCGCCTACGCTGCGGGGCCATGAATGCCATGCACACGGAAGAGCAGCCGAAGACCGCGGTCGTGACCGGAGCCGGCTCCGGCATCGGACGGGCGGTCGCCGTGGAGCTGCTGCGCGCGGGCTGGTCGGTGGCGCTCGCGGGACGGCGCCCGGCGACCCTGGAGGAGACGGCGGCACTCGTGCCCGGCGCGGCGTCACTCACGGTACGGACGGACGTCTCGCGGCCGGAGGAGGTGGACGCGCTGTTCGCCGCCACCGTCGAGCGGTTCGGCCGGCTGGACCTGCTGTTCAACAACGCGGGGACGTTCGGCCCCGGCGGGGTGCCGGTCGAGGAGCTGCCGTACGACGCCTGGCGGCATGTGGTGGACACCAACCTCAACGGGGCGTTCCTGTGCGCGCAGGCGGCCTACCGGCAGATGAAGGAGCAGGACCCGCAGGGCGGGCGGATCATCAACAACGGCTCCATCTCGGCGCACACGCCCCGGCCGCGTTCCGTGGCCTACACGGCGACCAAGCACGCGCTGACGGGGCTGACCAAGGCACTGTCCCTGGACGGGCGGCCGTACGGCATCGCGGTCGGGCAGATCGACATCGGCAACGCGGCGACCGACATGACCTCCCGGATGCAGACCGGAGCGCTGCAGGCCAACGGCGAGATCGCGCCCGAGCCGGTGATGGACGTCGCCGACGTGGCGCGCACGGTGCGGCACATGGCCGAGCTGCCGCGGGAGGCGAACGTGCAGTTCGCGACCGTCCTGGCCACCGCGATGCCCTACGTCGGGCGGGGCTGACGTTCGCCCGCCGGTACTCAACTCATCAACTTGCACAAACGGAATATGAACGTCCGGGCCATAGCGGCCGGTCGGGCGCTTATGCTCGAATCACCTCCACAGGAGCTTCACACTTGGAGGACCCTCGTTCCGAAGACCTGACCGAGGGGGGAGACGGCAGCCGTTCCACCGCACCGGGTGGGGGTGGATCTCGCGTGGGACCGCGAGAGAAGCACCGGTGGATGGAACGGCTGCCGCATGTTCAGCCCGCGTGCCGGCCGCCGCTGCCCCGCATCCGCCTGCGCAGCGCCCACACGCCGCCCGCGAGCAGGACGACCGTGCTGCCCGCGCCCTCCAGCAGCCGCCAGGCGGACGGGCTGCCGGACGGCGTGCCCGGCGCTCCGGCAGCCGCCCGGGCGTTCGTGCGCGTGGGGGTCGCCAGCGCCCCGCCCTCGCTGACCGGCTCCACCAGCGTGCCCACCGCCTTGGCCGAACTCCCTTTCCCGAAGCCCCAGTCGAGCAGCGCGGCCGTCTCCTCGTAGACGGCGTTGTAGCCGCTCTTGGGATGCATCACGGTGACCAGCAGGGTCCGGCCGCCGCGGGTGGCGGCGCCGGTGAAGGTGTTGCCCGCGTTGCTGGTGAACCCGTTCTTGACCCCGATCAGCCCGTCGTACGTCTTCAGGCCCCAGGCGCCCGTGAGCAGGCGGTCGGTGTTCTGGATCTGGAAGCTCTTCCTGCCGCCCGCCGGGAAGTCGGCGGTCCTGGTGTGGCAGTAGGCGCGGAAGTCGGCGTTCTTCAGCCCGTGCCGGGCGAACAGGGTGAGGTCGTAGGCCGAGGACAGCTGGCCCTTGTGGTCGAAGCCGTCGGGGCTGACGACATGGGTGTCCAGCGCCTGCAGGTCCTCGGCCTTGGCCTGCATCTCGGCGACCGTCTTCGCCACCCCGCCGTTCATGTGGGCGAGCACGTGCACGGCGTCGTTGCCGGAACGCAGGAAGACGCCCTGCCACAACTCCTCGACGGTGTAGGTGATCCCGGGCCTGATCCCGACCAGGCTGGAGCCCGAGGGGATGTCGGCCAGGTCGGCCGCGGTCACCTTGTGCCGGTCGGTGCGGTGGAACTTGTTCAGCACCGTGTCGGCGAACAGCATCTTCAGCGTGGAGGCGGGGGCCAGGCGCCGGTGCGCGCCGAAGGAGGCGAGCACCTCTCCGCTGTCGCCGTCGGCGACGATCCAGGAGCTTGCGGTGAGTTTCTCCGGCAGACCTGTGACATCGCTCACCTGAATTCCCGCGCGGGCAAGTCGCCCACCGCCGACGACGGCGCTCGCGGCGGAAGCAGGGGCCGCCGCGGCGAGCGGAACGGCGGCAGCGGCCAGCCCTAGAGCGGCACGCCGGGTCGGCGGAGAGAAATCGTGCATCCCGGGACCGTACACCGCACCCAACAGGAGCTTCCTGGCAGTAGGCCGTCGGGAGCATAAGAATTGCCTGTCTTACGGAATTCTGACCAGGAACCCGGCTTTCTCAGCTCTGACACACCTTCTACTCAGTCCCGCTCAAAGGTTTCTCCCTAGCTTGTGGCAGCGCCCACAGAGGGCGCCAAGAACCTTCGAGGAACGGGATGTTTGGCATCTATCTCAAGCGCGAACTGGGCCGGAGAAAGAAGGCGGCTCTGGTCATCGCACTGGGTCTGGCGCTCGGTATCGCTCTGGTCATCACCGTCAACTCGGTGTCGGCCGGCATGACTCAGGCGCAGGACAAGGTCCTCAAGTCGCTCTACGGCCTCGGCACCGACATGACGGTGACCAAGGCGCAGTCGGCTCCCCAGGCGGGCAGCTCGCAGGGCCCGAACTTCAAGTTCGGGGCGAAGGCGAGCGGCAGCAGCAAGCAGAGCTCCGACCGCGTCATGACGCAGGGCGGTCAGGCCCTGTCGTCCTCGCTGGTCGGCAAGGTCGCCGCGCAGCAGGGCGTGTCCGCCGCGGTCGGCGCGATCGCCCTGAACGTCACCAAGGTCGACGGCTCCTTCACCCAGGGCAAGGCGAAGACGTCCACCTCCGGCTCCGCTCAGCAGGGCGGCCCCGGCGGCTCCGGCAGCGGCGGCGGAAGCGGTCAGCCGCAGGTCCAGGGCGGCGGCGCGTCCTTCAACGTCAACTCCTACTCGGTGGCCGGCGTCGACGTCACCGACCAGGGCCTCGGCCCGCTGGCCACGTCGAAGATCACCTCGGGCAGGACGTTCACGGCCGCGCAGACGAACGCCAAGGTCGCGGTGGTCAGCTCGTCGTACGCCAAGTCGAAGAAGTACAAGGTCGGTTCGACCTTCAAGGTCTCCGGCACCACGTACACGGTCATCGGCATCGCGACGCCCGACAGCAGCGAGTCCACCACCGACGTGTTCCTGCCGCTGAAGCAGGCGCAGACCCTGGCCGGCTCGAAGAACAAGGTCACCACGATCTACGTCAAGGCCACCGACTCGAAGCAGATCGCCGCCGTCAAGAAGACGATCCAGAAGAACATCTCCGGTACGACGGTCACCACCTCCGCCGACCTCGCCTCCACGGTCTCCGGCTCGCTGTCGACGGCCTCGAACCTGGCGGCCGGCGTGGGCAAGTGGCTGTCGATCGCGGTGCTGGCCGCCGCCTTCCTGGTGGCCGCGCTGCTCACCTCCTCCGCCGTCTCCCGGCGGGTGCGCGAGTTCGGCACCCTGAAGGCGCTCGGCTGGCCGAGCCGCAAGGTGACCCGGCAGGTCGTCGGCGAGTCCATGGTCAACGGCCTGATCGGCGGCGCCCTCGGCATCGCGCTGGGCCTCGCGGCCGCCTACGCGGTCACCGCGATCAGCCCGAAGCTGACCGCGCAGCTCGGCAGCACCGGCGGCGGTGGCGGCATGGGCGGTCCCGGTGGCAGCGGCCCGGGCGGCGGTCCCGGCGGGCAGTCCGCCTCCGGCACCATGCAGATCGCCCTGACCGCCCCGGTCTCCTTCACCACCATCGCGCTCGCGGTGGCCCTGGCGGTCACCGGCGGTCTGATCGCCGGCGCGATGGGCGGCTGGCGCGCCTCCCGCATGCGCCCGGCGGACGCGCTGCGCAGCGTCTCGTAACACCCGCCCCCGATCCGGGGCGCCGCCTCCACTCCCCCCGGGACGCGGCGCCCCCACCCCTGCTTCCCTCACGCCTGCTTCCCTCACGGAGAAACCCATGTACAGACTCACCGGCGTCACCAAGCGCTACACGCGCGGCAAGGAGACGGTGGAGGCGCTGCACGGCGTCGACCTCACCATCGAGGACGGCGACCAGCTCGTCATCCAGGGCCCCACGGGTGGCGGCAAGTCCACCCTGCTGCAGATGATCGGCGGTCTGGACCGGCCGACCGAGGGCGCCGTCGAGCTGGACGGGGTGGACCTCGCCCGCATCGGCGAGGCGAAGCTGACCCGGCTGCGTGCCGAGAAGATCGGCATCATCTTCCAGTCGTTCAACCTCATCCCGACGCTGACCGCCCAGGAGAACGTCGAGACGGCGCTCGTCCCCCTCGGGGTGAAGCCGGCCGAGCGCCGGGAGCGCGCGGCCGAGGCCCTGCGCTCCGTCGGTCTCGGCGAGCGCCTCGGTCACGCGCCCTCCGAGCTCTCCGGCGGCCAGCAGCAGCGCGTCGCGATCGCCCGCGCGCTGGTCAAGAAGCCGAAGGTGCTGCTCGCCGACGAGCCCACCGGCAACCTCGACGAGGGCACCCGGGACGACATCATGGGCCTGCTGGAGGGCCTGTGGCACGAGTACCGGCTGACCTTCGTCATGGTCACCCACGACTCGTCCATCGCCCGCCGCGCCCCGCGCCTGGCGACCATCGAGGCGGGGCGGCTGACGCTGACCGAGCAGTACGACGGTCACGCCGTCCGCTGACCGCGCCCCGGCGGACCGCTCACCTGCCGAGTATCCGGTCGACCTCGGCCAACTGCCCGGCGGTGAGCGGTCCCTTCGCGATCGCACCCGCGTTCTGTTCGGCCTGGTCGACCGAGCGGAAGCCCGGGATCGGCACGGTGCGCGGGCTGCGGGCCCACAGCCAGGCCAGGGCGCCCTGGGCGAGCGTACGGCCGCCGCTGGTGAGGATCTCCCGGAGCGCGTCGATCCGGGCGACCCAGTCCGCGTCCGCTCCGGAGCCCTCGCTGAAGCCCTGCAGCCACGCCGGCGGCCTGCTGCGGATGTCGCCCGCCTCCAGGGCCCCTTGGCGCTTGCCCGCCAGCAAACCCATGGCCAGCGGGCTGCGGTTGATGCTCGCCAGTCCCCGCTCCTCGCACAGCGCGAGCATGCCGGGCGCGTCGTCCAGCACGTTCAGCGCGTGCTGCACGGCGGCGCAGTGCTCCCCTTGCGCGAACACGGCGGCGCGGGCGGGGTCGTCGGTGCTCCACGCGTAGGCGCGGATGAGCCCCTCCCGTACGAACTCCTCGCACTGGTCCCGGAGTTCGGCGGCCCGCGCGGGATCGGCGTCGGACAGGTGCAGCTGGTAGAGGTCGACGTGGTCCGTGCCCAGCCGCCGCAGCGACGCGGTCAGCGCGCGGCGGGCGTAGCCCGGGGTGTCATCGCTGCCGGTCAGGGTGCGGGTCTCCTCGTCGAAGACGTTGCCCCACTTGGTGGCGACGACGACGTCCGCGCGCCGCTTGCCGAGCGCCCGGCCCAGCACGCGCTCGCTGTGCCCGGCGCCGTAGGTGTCGGCGGTGTCGAAGAAGGTCACGCCGAGGTCCAGGGCGCGGTGGATCGCCCGCACGGACTCCTCGTCGTCGACCTTGCCCCAGCCGAGAGGCTGCCCGTCCCGGTCGGACCACTCACCGCCGATCGCCCAGCAGCCGAAGCCGAGCGGGCTGACGTCGATACCGCTGCGTCCGAGGGTTCTGTTCGTCTCCATGCCCACAGACGCTAGGAGTTGGAGCGCACACCAGGACAAGCCCTCGTAGGGACGCTTCTGAAAAAATAGCTACGCCTGCCCGGTCTCGAAGCGGGAGATCCGGCCGTCGTCGCCGACCGTGAAGCTCCACCGGGTGCGCATCTCACCCCAGGTGTCGTTGCGGTAGTGGGCGAGGAGGGCGCGCCCGCCCTGGGACTCGTTGTCGACGTCCAGGTGACCGTTGGAGGAGAAGATCTCCCGGTCGATCCACTCGGTGAGTTCGCGGTCGGAGCCGTCGTCCGACATGGTCGCGTCCTCCGAGAGGAGGGACAGGAAGCCGTCGCGGTCGTGGGCGTTGACGGCTGTGACGAAGGCGCGGACGACCGGATCGCTGAGTTTGGCTGGCTGAATCGTCATGCCAGTCAGACTCACACCGCACGCTCTGGGCCGCCACCCGAACGGCGGCGCGCGGGCAGGTGCGGGGGTGTCGGAGATGCGACGGTGGAGAACGCGGAGGGAACTGTTCCTGCTGCCTGTTCCGGGAGAAACCATGAGCTGTTACGACCGGCGTGATCTGGGGCTGCTGCTGCTCCGGCTGAGTACCGGCGGCGTGCTGGTGGCGCACGGCGCGCAGAAGCTGTTCGGCTGGTTCGGCGGGCACGGGCTGGAGGGGACCGGACAGTACATGGAGTCCGTCGGCTATGCGCCGGGCCGGGCGAGCGCGACGGCGGCGGGACTCGCGGAGACCGGCGGCGGCGCGCTGCTGGCGGTGGGCCTCGCGACCCCGGCGGCGGGCGCGGCGGCGGCCGGCGCGATGGTGGGCGCGTCGGCGGTGCACGCCCCCAACGGCTTCTTCGCCATGGAGGGCGGCTACGAGTACGCCGCTTCCCTGGCCCTCGCCGCCACCGGCCTCGCGGTCACGGGTCCCGGCCGCCTCTCCCTCGATCACGCCCTCGGCCATGTCGTGGACCGCGGCTGGATGGTCCCGGCCGCCCTCGGCGCGACGGCCGCCGCCACCGCTCTGGTCGTGGGCGCCCGGAACAGAAGGCTGCAGAAGGGGAAGCGGGACGAGCAGGAGTGAGGCGGGTGGGCAGGCTGGGCGCATGACCGATCAGCCCCCTTCTCCTTCTTCTCCTTCTTCTCCTCCTTCTTCTTCTTCTCCTCCTCCTTCTCCTCCTTCTCCTCCTTCTCCTCCTTCTCCCGGCATCTGGCCCGCCATCGACGAACTGTGGGAGTGGCTGGACGCCAACCGCGCCCACGGCGGCGACGAGGGTCTCCTCCTGCGCGTGCTCAAGCTGTCGGAGGAGGTCGGTGAGGTCGCGCAGGCGGTGATCGGGGCGACGGGGCAGAACCCGCGCAAGGGGGTCACGCACACGTGGGAGGACGTCCAGGGGGAGCTCTGCGACGTGGTGATCACCGCACTGGTCGCGCTGCGCACGCTCACCCCTGAGGCCCGCGAGGTGTTCACGCGCCACCTGGCGAAGGTCACCGCACGCTCCCTCGGACCGTCCGCCGCCGGCAACTGACCTTCAGCCCACGGGGACTGGGCCGCGGGCCCGGGTCCTGGATACTGACGCCGTGGCCGACCGACCACGGCACGCGGGACCCCGGGGGGCTGACATGGTGTCGACGTCGTACTGGCCGGGCGAGCCCGGCGACGAGGAACTGCTGGACGACACCGTCGGATCGCTGCTGCGCGGCGCCGCCCGGCGCGCACCGGACACGGTCGCCCTGGTCGAGGGGGTGGCCGATCCCGCCGAGCGGCGCCGGTGGACGTACGCCGAACTGCTCGCCGAGGCCGAGCGCGCGGCCCGCGCCCTGCTCGGTCGCTTCTCGCCGGGAGAGCGGGTCGCGGTGTGGGCGAACAACATCCCGGAGTGGGTGATCCTCGAACTCGCCGCCGCGCTCGCGGACATCACGCTCGTCACGGTGAACCCGGCACTGCGCGCGGCGGAGTTGCGGCACGTGCTCGGCCACTCCCGGGCGGCCGGCGTCTTCCTGCTCCGCGAGTACCGCGGCAATCTTATGGCGCGGACCCTGGCCGACATCCGCACGGACCTGCCCGGCCTGCACACGAGCGTGCTGTTCGAGGACTGGGCGGAGTTCTGCGCCGAGGGCTCCGGCGACCGTGAACTGCCCGCGGCCGGCCCGCTGTCACCGGCCCAGATCCAGTACACCTCGGGCACGACCGGCCTGCCCAAGGGCGTGGTCCTGCACCACCGCGGCATCACCAACAACGCGCGCCTGGCCTACGTCCGCACCTTCGGACTGCGGCCGGGCGAGGCCCAGCTCAACCCGATGCCGCTGTTCCACACGGCGGGCTGCGTGCTGGCCACCCTCGCCGCGATCAGCAGCCTCGGCACCCAGGTCCTGCCCCCGCACTTCGACCCGGGCCTGATGCTCGAACTCACCGAGTCCGAGCGCTGCGCGGTCATGGGCGGGGTGCCGACGATGCTCCTCGCCATGCTCGAACACCCGGCGCTCCCCCGCACCGATCTCTCCTCCCTGCGCTACATGCTCTCCGGCGGCGCCTCCGTCCCGCCCGAGCTGGTCCGCCGGGTCGAGGACGCCTTCGGAGTGCCGATGTGCGTCATCTACGCCCAGACCGAGGCGTCCCCGGGCATCACCATCACCCGGCTCGACGACACCCCCGAGGACCGCGCCCACACGGTCGGCAGGCCGCTGCCGCTGACCGAGGTGAAGATCGTGGACGCGGCGGGCACGGTCGTGGCGCCGGGTGTCACCGGCGAGCTGTGCACCCGCGGCTACCACGTCATGACCGGCTACCTCGACGCCCCGGCCGAGACCGCCGCCGCCGTCGACACGGACGGCTGGCTGCACACCGGCGACCTCGCCTCGATGGACGAGCGCGGCTACTGCCGTATCGACGGCCGCCTGAAGGACATGATCATCCGCGGTGGCGAGAACATCTACCCGCGCGAGATCGAGCAGGTCCTGACCGAGCACCCCGCCGTCGCCGAGGTCGCCGTCGTGGGCGTGCCCGACCCGGTCTGGGGCGAACGCGTCGCCGCTTTCATCCGCCTCGCCCCGGGCCGCACAGCGGCCGACAAGGAGCTCTTCGACCACGTCCGCGCCCATCTCGCCCCGCACAAGACCCCCCGGTCCTGGGTCTTCGTCGAGGCCTTCCCGCTGACCGGCTCGGGCAAGATCCGCAAGAACGTGCTGCGGAAGGAGTACGTGGCGGGGCGGCTTCAGGAGGGCTGCTGAGCCCGGGTACCACCCGGAACCGCTCCGGCCCGCTGTCGTCACGGAAATCCACGGTTCCGTACAATTTGGATCCGAACGACACCGAGGAGTGTGCCCGTGCCCGGCCAACGATCCATCACGCAAGCCGAGAAGCTGGCGGAGGCCAAGCTCGGCGGTTTTTCCATCCGTCATGAGCAGATGGCCGTCGTCGCGAACATCTACCGTGCCGCGTCCGCGGTCCGCCAGCACCTGGAGAACTCCGTGCTGCGCGGTGCGGACCTGACCTGGACGGCGTTCGTCGTGCTGTGGGTGGTCTGGGTCTGGGGCGAGTCGGAGACCCGGCACGTGGCGGAGGAGGCGGGGATCTCCAAGGGCACGCTCACCGGGGTCGCGCGCACCCTGGAGAAGCGCGGCCTCGTGCGGCGGGCCGGTCACCCCACCGACGGCAGGCTGGTGCTGCTCAGCCTCACCGACGAGGGCGAGGAGCTGATGCGGCGGCTCTTCCCCGCGTTCAACGAGGAGGAGGCGTTCGTCGCCTCGCGGCTCAGCGACGAGGAGTGCCGCGGCATCGCGCAGGGGCTGCGGCAGGTGGTGCTCCAGGTCGAGGAGGAGGGCGAGGAGCGCCGGCTCGCCCTCCTCGACGGGGCGCCGCCCGCCCCGCGCCGCAGCGGGCGCCGCGCGCAGGGCTGAGAGCTGAGAGGGGCCGGGGTCAGCCCCGGTCGCCGGCGGCCCGTACCAGCGCGTCGAAGAGGCCCTGCTGGGCGGGGTCCTCGTGGGCGGTGTCCTCCGGGTGCCACTGGACGGCGGTGAACCACCCGGCGGAGCCCGGCAGTTCGAGGCCCTCCACGGTGCCGTCGGCGGCGCGTGCGGTGACCGTGAGTCCGGCGCCTGTGCGGCTGATCCGCTGGTGGTGGTAGCAGGACGCCTCCACCTTCTCCTGCCCCGTCGCCTGTGCCAGCAGGGTGCCGTGCTGGATCGCCACCGGGTGCACGACGTGCCGGTGCTCGCCCTCCGGGCCGCCCATGTCCTGCTCCAGGGTGCCGCCGAGGGCGACGTCGACGACCTGGAGGCCGCGGCAGACCGCCAGCAGGGGCAGGCCCAGGTGCAGTGTGTGACGGGCGAGTTCGAGGTCGAAGTCGTCCTGGACGTCGTCTACGTCGTAGACGCTGTCGTGGGTGTCGGTGGCGCCGTAGCGGTGCGGGGCGAGGTCGCCGCCGCCGGGGAGCAGCACGCCGTCGAAACGGGCGAGCCGGCCGGCCACGTCGCCGGGGGCGGGGTGGATGCTCGCCGGTTCTCCGCCGGCCCGCCAGACGGCCTCGATCAGGGCGCGGGCGTTGACCTCGGCGGCGTAGCGCAGCGCGGAGGTGGTGGCGGCGAAGCGGGCGGGGATTGCGATCAGGGGGCGCGCGGACGTGCTCGTACGGCTCACAGCTGGATCCAGGTGGTCTTCAGTTCGGTGTACTTCTCGATGGCGTGGGCGGACTTGTCGCGGCCGTTGCCGGAATGCTTCATGCCGCCGAAGGGGACGGTCAGGTCGCCCTCCTCGTAGCAGTTGACCCAGACCGTGCCGGCCTTCAGGGCGCGGGAGACCCGGTGGGCGGTGGACAGGTCGGAGGTCCACAGGCCGGCGGCGAGTCCGTAGTCGGTGGCGTTGGCCAGCCGTACCGCCTCCTCCAGGTCGTCGAAGGCGAGGACGGACAGCACCGGGCCGAAGATCTCCTCGCGGGCCAGCCGCATGCCCGGGTCCACCCGGTCGAAGACGGTGGGCTGGAGGAAGCTGCCGCCGGTTCCGGTGTCCGTGCGCCCGCCGCCGGCGCGCAGCCGTGCGCCCTGTTCGACGCCGGTGCCGATGTGGCCCAGGACGCGTTCCAGGTGGCGTTCGCCGGCCATGGCGCCCATCTCGGTCGCCGGGTCGAGCGGGTCGCCGACCCGCAGCTCCCCGGCCCGCGCCACGATCGCGTCGGTGACGCGGTCGGCGACCGAGGAGTGCACGAGCAGCCGGGAGGGGGCGGTGCACATCTCGCCCTGGTTGAAGAAGATGCCCCAGGCGGCGGTGGCGGCGGCCTTCTCCAGGTCCGGGGCGTCCGGGAGGATGATGTTGGGCGACTTGCCGCCGAGTTCGAGCCAGACCCGCTTGAGGTTGGAGTCGGCCGCGTAGTGCAGGAAGTGCCGGCCGACGGCGGTGGAGCCGGTGAAGGCCAGGACGTCCACGCCGGGGTGGAGACCGAGGGCGCGGCCGGCCACCGGGCCGTCGCCGTTCACCACGTTGAGCACGCCCGGCGGCAGCCCTGCCTCGGTGGCGATCCGGCCGAGCAGCAGGGCGGACAGCGGGGAGTTCTCCGAGGGCTTCAGGACGACGGTGCAGCCCGCGGCGAGGGCGGGGGCGACCTTCCAACCGGCCAGCGTCAGAGGGAAGTTCCACGGTACGACCGCGCCGACGACGCCCGCCGGCTCCCGGGTGACCAGCGCGAGGGCGTCCGGGGCGGTGTGCGGCGACTCGTCGGTCAGCTTGTCGGCGAGCTGGCCGTACCAGCGGAACGTGTTGATGACGGCTCGCAGTTCGATGGCGTACGCGTCCGTGACCGGCTTGCCCATCTCCAGGCTGATCGTCAACGCGAGCTCGGCGCGCCGCTCTTCGAGCAGGTCGGCGACGCGCAGCAGGAGGCGGCCGCGGTCGGCGGGGGCGAGGCGGGGCCAGGGTCCGGAGTCGAAGGCGCGGCGGGCGGCGGCGACGGCCGCGTCGATCTCTGCCGCGCCTCCGTCGGCGACCTGGGTCAGCACCTGGCTGTCGCGGGGCGAGACGGCGGCGAAGGCCGCACCTCCGCCGCCCTCGTCGGCGCCGTCGATGTGATGCACGCCGGACAGCTCCAGTGCCTTGGCTCGGCGCAGCCACTCCTCGTGGGTGATGTCCAGCATGGGGTCCTCCGGCAGTCGTCGATCGCTCTCATTTATTTGATCCCAAACGATATGATGCGAGGGCAGCCATCACAAGAGTTCACGGACCGCTGCGGCCGTCCGCGAACCCCGGGAAGGAGCCCGCCCGTGCGCGCACTCGTCATCCAGCACGACCACGTGACCGACCCCGGTCCGGTCGGGGCCCGGCTCGTGGAACGCGGCTACGACCTCACCGTCGTGACCGTCGTGCCCGAGGACCGCCACCACGCTCCGGACGTGACCTTCGACTTCCCCGCGGCCGACCGCTGGGACCTGGTCGTCTCGCTCGGCGCGCCCTGGTCGGTGTACGACGAGAGGGCCGTCGGCCCGTGGCTGCCCGGCGAACTGGCCCTGCTGCGCAAGGCCCACCACCTCGGCGTCCCGGTCCTCGGCGTCTGCTTCGGCGCCCAGGCGCTGACCACCGCGCTCGGCGGTTCGGTCGAGGCGTCGCCGAGTGCGGAGATCGGCTGGGCCGAGGTCGACACCGACGATCCCTCGCTGATCGGTCCCGGTCCCTGGTTCCAGTGGCACTACGACCGCTGCATCCTGCCGCCCGGCGCGAAGGAACTGGCCCGCAACGCGGTGTGCCCGCAGGCGTTCCGGGTCGGGCGCAGTCTGGGGGTGCAGTTCCATCCGGAGATCACCGCGGCGACGGTGGGGCTGTATCTCGAGAACGGGGGCACGGAGCAGTGCCTGGAGAACGGGGTGGACCCGGCTGCGCTGCTCGCCCGTACGCGGGAGCTGGAGACGGTGGCCGGGGAGAACGCCTACCGGCTGGTCGACGCGTTCCTTGAGCAGGTGGCGGGGGCGGAGGGCTGACGGTTCGGGGGGGGGTGCACCGGTACATCGGTGCACCCCCCGGGGCGTTGCGGGGCGGGAGCCGCGTGCTCAGGCCGCCTCGGCGGCCGGGACGGCCTCGGTCGCCGGCCTGTCGCGGGTGACGCGGTCGGCGGCCACGCCCAGGATCAGGACCGCCGGGACCGCCAGGCCCAGCCAGGTCGCGGTGGCCGAGCTGCCGCCGATGAGGGTGGTGAAGTTGGCGAGGATCAGCCAGATCGCGCCGGCGATGCCCAGGGCGCCGAGGACGGGGGCGATCAGGGTGTTCCAGGGGCGGGTGTCCAGGCGTTCGCGGCGGAAGAAGACGACCACCGAGACCGAGGTCAGGAAGTACAGGAGCATGATCGCCAGTACGGCAACGCCGCTGAACCAGGAGAACAGGGTCAGCACCGGGTCCTTGCCCAGCAGGGCGAAGGGCATGACCAGCAGGACGGCGACCACGGTCTGCACGACACCGGCCGTCCACGGGGAGTGGCGCTTGTTGAGCTTGCAGAGCCCGCGGGGCAGCAGCCCGTCGCGGCCGAGGGAGAACAGGTAGCGGTTGGCGGAGTTGTGGAAGGCGAGGATGCCGGCGAAGAGGGAGGTCGCGAGGAGGACCGGCAGGACGTCGCCCGCCCAGCCGCCGAACAGCGCGGTGATCGGCGCGAAGACCCAGCCCGAGGCGTCGCCGCCCGCCAGCGCCTTGCCGGCGTCGGCGGTGGCGTGGGAGGCGCCGTGGGCGGAGACCAGCATCCACGAGGTGAAGGCGAAGAAGAGGCTGATGGCGACGACGGAGAGATACGTGGCCCGGGGCACCGTCCTGCGGGGCTCGCGCGCCTCCTCGCCGTAGATGGCGGTCGCCTCGAAGCCGAACATGGACGCCACGGCGAACATCAGCGCCACTCCGGGAGCGCCCTGGAGCGCCGCGCCGGGCGAGAAGCTGCCGGAGAAGTCCAGGCCCTGGGGGCCGCCGCCCTTGAAGAAGGTGACCAGGGAGAAGACGAACAGGATGCTGAACTCGGCCAGCACGAACACGGCCAGCACCTTGGCGCCCATCTCGATCCCGGCCGCGCCGAGGAACTGCACGATCGCCATGGTGGCCAGGACGAAGACCCACCACGCGATGTGCACGTGCGCGTAGTGCTGGACCAGGCCGCTGACGATGTTGCCGTAGAGCCCGTACATCGCGGCCTGGATCGCGCAGTAGGCGAAGAGGGCGACACCGGCGCTGCCGGAGCCGACGGGCCGGCCAAGGCCCTTGCCGATGTACGTGTAGAACGCGCCGGCGTCCACGACATGGCGGCCCATGGCGACGAAGCCGACGGAGAACAGCAGGACGACGAGGCCGGCCACGACGTACGCGGCGGGCACTCCGGCGCCGTTGCCGATGGCGACGGCGATGGGCACGGCCCCGGCGATGCCGGTCAGCGGCGCCTGCGCGGACAGGACGAAGAAGAGGATGCCCAGCACCCCGAGGGAGTTGGGTTTGAGCCGGCCTGCCGTGGAGTCGTCCTGTGTCGTCTGACTCCTCGGGACGGTTTGACTGTCCACACGGATCACCTGCCTGGGGAGGGAAAGGGGATTGTTTAGAGCCAAACGAGTTGCCCCATAGTGGGCCGGAACTATCCAGATGACAAGGGGGGCAGGCGGTGATTTTTCCGTGTCGAAACGTGCGCCGGAACGGGCGACGGCCCCGGACGCGGAAGGTCCGGGGCCGTGCGGGGACGCAGGTCAGTCGCCGTTGGCGTCGAGCTTGCGCAGCAGGGAGCGCAGTTCGTCCAGCGCGGCGACGGTGACCTCGGGCTCGCCGAGGACGAGCTGGTGCAGGACGAGGCCGTCGAGCGCGGCGAAGACCAGCCGGGCCAGCCCCTTGTCGGCGCCCGCCGGCAGCATGCGGCTCAGCTCCCGCTGCGTGGCGTCGAAGTACTCGTCGTACAGCTCGCGCAGCGGCGGCAGCAGCTCGGGACGGCGGCGCGACTCCAGCAGCAGCTCGTACTGGAACGCCTGGAGGTCCGGATCCGCCGTGACCATCTCGGGCACCCCGGCAGCGAAGTCCGCGACCTTGCCGGTGCCCGGTTCGAGGGCGCTGGTGCTCAGCGAGGTGCGGATCGTGTGCTCGAGGGTCGCCTCGATGAGCGCGTCGCGGGAGCCGAAGTGGTGGACGACGAGACCGTGGGTGACACCGGCCTCCTCCGCGACCGCCCGGTAGGTGAGCCTGCGCAGGCCGCCGCGCGCCACCACGCGCACCGCCGCCTTCAGCAGGGCCTCGCGGCCCTCGCCGTAGTGCAGGCGCTTGCGCGGCTTCCGGCTCTTGGGTGCGTCGGCGGAGTCGGTCATGCGAGCGACCCTACCGGCGTGGACCCTCCCGCCGGGCGGGCCGGCCGCGGGTCCGGTGCGGAGCCGTCCCGGAGCCGGCATCACCGCTTGGGCGGGCGGATGCCGCGGAACTCCCAGTCGCCGCCGAGCGCGGTGGACAGCACCTCCTCGGACTCGGTGGGCTGCGCGCCGACGTCCGTGCGGATGGCTGTGGGGCCGGTGACGATGTGGTTCGTCAGCCTGCCCAGGCCCTCGACCTCGACCTCGACGACGTCGCCGGGCCGCACCGGGCGGGAGTTGGCCGGCGTACCGGAAAGCAGCACGTCGCCGGGGTAGAGGGTGATGGTGCGGGCGATGTCGGCGACGAGGTAGTGCATGTCCCACTTCATCTCGTCGGTCGAACCGTCCTGCACCACCTCGCCGTTGACGTACGTGCGCAGGCTCTTGCCGTGGAAGTCCCAGTCGGTGACCAGGCCCGGGCCGAGCGGGCAGAGGGTGTCGGAGCCCTTCACGCGGAGCATGGAGCCGGCGTCGGTGTCGCGGAAGTCGTGCAGGCCGTAGTCGTTGGCGACGGTGTAGCCCGCGATGTACTCCCCCGCCTCGGCCGGGGAGATGTTCCGCGCGGTCCTGCCGATGACGATGGCGACCTCGCCCTCGTAGTTGAGCCACTTGCAGCCCTCGGGGCGCACGACGGCGCCCTGGTGGGAGTTGAGGGCCGAGGTCGGCTTGTGGAAGTAGGTCGGGGTGTCCGGCAGGTCGATCCGGAACTCGTCCACGCGGCTGCGGTGGTTGAGGTGGACGGCGATCACCTTGGAGGGCACGACCGGCGGCAGGTGCTGCGCCTCCTCGGTCTTGACGCGGCGGCCGTCCCCGGCGACGAGTTCGTCCCCGTCGACGGTGACCTGGACGGCGGCGCCGTCGAGCAGGATGCGGCGGTATTCGGGCATGTTCCGGACTCCTAAATGCGGCTGTGCGGGGTGCGCGGTGCGGTGGGCGTGGGCAGTCCGGCGCCGGTCCAGCCGTCGGCCGGGCGGTCGAACCACAGGTGGACCTGGCCGGTGCCGATGGAGTTCTCGTACTCGCCGTACTGCCGGGCGCGGGCGGTGCAGGCCTGCTCGCCGAGGGCGCCGGCCATCATCAGGTAGTGGAAGAATTTCGCCTCGGGCCTGTACTTCCAGAACTCGTCCATGGTGTCGAGGACCTTGTCGTGGCGGCCCTCCTTGAACCAGGCGATCCGCTCGCGGTCGGCCTCGCGCGCCTCGGGCGTGAAGATGTGGGCGGTGTCGCTGGACTCGTGGTCGCGCAGTTCGCGCAGCGGCCAGAAGGTGTGCGAGAGGGCGCCGGAGGCGATGAGCAGGACGCGGCGGCCGGGGGTGGCGGCGATGCCGTCGGCGAGCGCCCGCCCGAGCCGCAGATGGTCCTCCATGTCGCCGGTCTGGCAGACGCCGATGGTCACCCACCGCTTGTCTGGAAGGCCCTCGCCGAGGAACTTCCAGAGGTTGATGGTGGCGTAGTAGATCGGCAGGTGGTCGTCCTCGATCGCGGTGATCCAGGTGCCGTGCTTGTCCGCGAACTTCTCGATGTTCCGCGCGAGTTCGGGATCGCCCGGGAAGTCGTACGGCATCCGGCACATGCCGCGCGGCAGCTCCTCGGAGGTGAAGAGCCCGGCCCGGCGCCGCTGTGCGGTGACGACGAACTCGACGGTGGTCGCCCAGTGGGAGTCCAGGACCACGACGGTGTCGTAGTCGTCCCGCTCGAAGACCTCCTTGCGCAGCTGCTCAAGGCCGGTGACGAGGGTGATCTCCTGGCCCTCGTTCAGCTCCAGCCGGTCGGCCTCGGGCAGCACGATGGTGGGGACGTGGGCGAGCAGGCCCGCCCCGACGATCTCACCCATGGTCCTTCCATCCCTTCGGGGCGGTGACGGTGTTCTTCAGGTCGCAGTAGAAGTCGAAGCTCCAGGTGCCGCCCTCGCGCCCGACGCCGGAGTGGCGGGAGCCGCCGAAGGGCGCCTGGAGGTCGCGTACGAAGAAGCAGTTGACCCAGACGGTGCCGGCGACCAGCTGTGCGGTGACGCGCCCGGCGCGCTGCTTGTCGCCGGTGGCGACGGTGGCGGCGAGCCCGAAGCGGGTGTCGTTGGCGAGCCGTACGGCCTCGTCCTCGGTGCGGAAGGTCTGCAGGGTCAGGACGGGGCCGAAGACCTCCTCCTGGACGATCTCGCTGTCCTGCGCGACGTCGGTGAGCAGGGTCGGCGCGTAGTACTGGCCGTCCTTGCGGTGCCCGCCGATCACCGCGCGGGCGCCGGCCGCGAGCGCCCGCTGCACGAAGCCGTCGATCTTCTCCAGCTGGCGGGGGTGGATGTTGGGGCCGATGTCGGTGGCCTCGTCGCGGGGGTCGCCCTGCACGATGGCGGACGCCTTGGCGGCGAAGCGCCGGGTGAACTCCTCGGCGATCGGCTCCTCGACCAGGATGCGGGTGGCGGCGAGGCACACCTGTCCGGCGTTGTCGTACTGCTCCACCGCGAGGTCGACGGCGAGGTCCAGGTCGGCGTCGGCGAAGACCAGCAGCGGGGACTTGCCGCCGAGTTCGAGGCTGAGCGGGGTGAGGTTGGCGGCCGCCGATGCGCTGATCCGCTGGGCCGTGGGGACCGATCCCGTGAAGCTGATGCGGCGCACGTCCGGGTGCGAGGTGAGGGCGTCGCCGATCTCGGAGCCGTAGCCCTGGACGACGTTGAGCACGCCGGCGGGCAGTCCGGCCTCGGCGGCGATGTCCGCGAGCAGCGAGGCGGTCAGCGGGGTCCACTCGGCGGGCTTGAGGACCACGGTGTTGCCGGCCGCGAGGGCCGGGGCGACCTTCCAGGTGGACAGCATCAGCGGGGCGTTCCACGGGGTGATCAGCACGCTGGGTCCTGCCGGGTCCCAGCTGACGTGGTTGGTGTGCCCGCGCCCGGCGGCGGAGCCGCCTGATGGACGGGTGTCGAAGTCCTCGTGCTCCAGCGTGAGCAACCAGTCGGCGAAGAAGCGGAAGTTGTGCGCGACGCGCGGCATGACGCCCCGGCGGTGCGAGCGCAGCAGGGCGCCGTTGTCGGTGGTCTCGACGACGGCGAGCTCCTCGATGCGCTTCTCGACGCCGTCGGCGATCGCGTGCAGCAGGCGGGCGCGCTCGGCGCGTGGGGTGGCGGCCCAGCCTGGGAAGGCGGCCTTCGCGGCGGCGACGGCGGCCGCGGCCTCCGTCCCGGTCCCGCGGGCGATCTCACCGATCACGCTGCCGTCGATGGGCGAGACGTCGGTGAATGTGCCCGCGGAGGCGACACGCTCGCCGCCGATCCAGTGCCGGGTGTCGACGGCGACACCGGCCACCGTGAGGGTGTGCTCGGTCATGTCCGGTCTCCAGGTCCGTTGCTGTGTAAGGGAGTTACTCGGCTGCCGAGGTGTTGGACTCCAGCAGCCGGCCGCCGTCCCACACCACCCCGACCTGCCGGTAGTACGCGGCGATCGGCTCACGGATCTCCAGCCGCGCCAGCTCCTCGGTGGGCGCCTCGAACAGCTCCAGCTCCGCGTCGCCGACCCACGGCTGCCCGCCCTCGAAAGCAGCAGCCCCGGACTCGATCAGCTCGTCCAGCGCCAGCCCCTTGCCCTTCTCGATCGAGGGCAGCCAGCGGTGGTGGGCCATGGGGTGGCCGTTGACGAAGCCGTTGGTCCGCGACGGCTCCCGCAGGGTCACCACAGCCTGGGCGAGGCGACGGTCGGCGGCGGCGAGGGTCGCGCCGAAACGGGCGCCGGCCTCGATCCGCGGAGCGGGCCCGTAGGGGTGCGGACGCGTCTGGTGGATGGAGCCGAGCTTCTTCGGATAGCCCTGGTGCAGCCCGCGTGCGATCGCGAAGTCCTTGTCGACCCAGATGTACACGCAGCGGGTGTAGGTCTGCCCCCTGTACGTGCAGCGGACGACCGCGAAGGCCTCCTTGTACTGGGCGAGCACCGGGTCGAGGAGCTCGTCGCCGGAGGCGGAGCAGGACTGCCAGTCGGCCCAGATCAGCGCGACCGCGCCCGGGTCCTCTTCGGCCAGCTCCAGTGGCTCGGGCAGCAGTTCGCGCACCCGCGCGGGGTCGGTGCGGTACTCGACGGTGAGCAGGTCGCCCGAGTAGCGCCACGGCGGGGACGGGATCAGCGACGAGGCGCCCGTCGCCGTCTTGGGAGGGAAGTAACCACGGACAGCAGACATGACGATGAGTTCCTTACGCGGTGAGGGACGCGGTGAGGGCGGGCTGCTTCAGGAGCTGGGCGCGGTAGCGGGCCGCCCCCATGGCGGTCGCCTGGCCGCCGAGCGCGACGACGCCGACGAGCCGGCCGCCGGTGTGGTAGCCGACGAGGAAGTCCCCGTCGGGGTCGCCGTCCAGGACGCGCACGTCGTCCTTGCCGAGGACCGGCGCCCCGAAGGACTGGAGCCGGAACTCGTGCTGGTCGCTCCAGAAGGTGGGCAGCGGCGCGAAGGGTGCCAACTCCCTTTCCTCACCGGTGAGATGGGCGACGAGCGCCTTCGCGGCGTGCTTGGCCGTGTCCGTGGGGATCGACCAGTGCTCGACGCGGCGGGGTACGCCGTCGTAGCGGGCGTTGGGGAAGCGGGCGACGTCGCCGACCGCGACGATCTCGGGCCGTCCGCCGACGCGCAGTTGCTCGCAGGTGAGCACGCCGTCGGTGAGGTCGAGGCCGTTGCCCCGGAGCCACTCGGTGTTGGCGACGGAGCCGACCGACTCCACGACCACGTCGGCGGGGAGCACCGTGCCGTCGCCGAGGACGACGCCGGTGACGCGGTCCGCGCCCTCGAACCCGGCGACCGACGCCCCGAGCCGGAAGCGCACCCCGCGCTCCTCGTGCCGCTTTCGCAGGGCGCGGCCGAGGAGTTCGCCGAGCGGCCCGACCATGGGCAGGGGCAGCGGGTCGACGACGGTGACCTCGCGGACGCCGAGTACCACGGCGGTGGCCGCGACCTCGCAGCCGATGAATCCGGCGCCGACCACGACGACGCGGGCGCCGGGGCGGATCAGCTCGCCGCGCAGGCCCTGCGCGTCGGCGAGGGTGCGCACGGTGTGCCGGCCGGTGAGCGGGCCCGGGCAGCGCAGCCGCCGGGGCCGCATGCCGGTGGCGACGACCAGTCCGTCGTAGGAGAGCCGCGAGCCGTCGTCGAGGACGATCGTGCGCTCGTCGAGGCGGGCTTCGGCGACCTTCGTGCCGAGCAGCCACTCGACGTCGGCGGCGGCCGGCTTCGGGGTGAAGGCGAGCGACTCGAAGGGCGCCTTGCCGGCCAGGACCTCCTTGGACAGCGGAGGCCGGTTGTAGGGCATGTGGGGCTCGTCGCCGACGACCGTGATCGCCCCGGTCCAGCCGGCGGCGCGCAGCTGCTCGGCGGCGCGCAGGCCGCCCATCGATGCGCCGGCGACGACGATACGGCCGCTCATGTCAGACCTCGATCCGGATGGCCTGGAGCGGGCAGACGTCCGCGGCCTCTTCGACCTCGTCGCGCAGCGCGTCGTCCGGGTCGGCCACGTACGCCAGGTGGCCGGCCTCGTCCATGGAGAAGACGTCGGGGGCCGCGAAGACGCACTGGCCGTGGTCCTGGCATTTGTTCATGTCGACGACGACCTTCATTGGCGGTCCTCCTGAGAGTGAGGGCGTCGGGGCGCCGGAGGGTAAAGGGGGGCCCGACCCGGGTGGGACGGGCCCCTCGGCCACAGGGGACGGATTCCGCGGAAACCGCCGACCTGACTCGTTTGGCTTCAAACAACATAGGAACCTGGCGAGCCCTGGTCAATACCTGTCCAGATGGATAAGTTTTTTCCGCGACCCCCTTGCGAGTCGTCAACTCCCTCCATACCGTTCGGGTTCAAACGAATAACTCCGTGACGTGCCCGCAGGTCCGGAGTACGCCTGGGAGTCCCCCACCCTTCCGCCAAGGAGACACCGGTGAGCGCATCCGACACTCCAGACATCCGCCGGCACATGGAACGGCTGGCAGCCGAGGGCGTCGACGTCGTCCGGGTGGTCTACCCCGACCTGATCGGCACCGACCGCGCCCGCGACGTGCTGCTGGACCACCTGCCGTCGGCCTGCGACCACGGCCTCGCCTTCTGCCGCGCCGTCTACCACACCAGCCCGCAGGGCGACGTGGCCGCGGTCGCGGGCGGTCTGGACGCGGGGCTGCCGGACGTGACCGTGCGCCCCGACCTGTCCACGCTGGCCGTCCTGCCCTGGGAGCCCGGCGTCGCCGCCTGTCTCGGCGAGGTCACCGACCCGGCGACCGGCGCCCCGGCCCCCGAGTCGCCCCGCGACCTGCTGCGCGCCGTCCTGGCCCGGGCGGCCGAGCAGGGGCTGCGCCCCGTGGTCGGCCCCGAGCTGGAGTACTTCCTGCTGGAGCCCGCCGCCGGCACCCCCACCGGCTGGCGCCGCTCACCGGAGACCACCGGCGCCGTCTACACCGCCGGCCTGCGCGCCGACCCCGGCAACCACCTGCTGCGCACCCTGCGGCAGCTGCGTGACCTGGGGCTCGGCGTCGTCACCGGCAACCACGAGTTCGACGGCGGCCAGTACGAGATCAACCTGACCCACTCCGCCGCGCTCGACGCCGCCGACCGCGCCTTCCGCTTCAAGGCCGCGGTGAAGGAACTCGCGCGCCAGGAAGGCAACTTGGCCACCTTCATGGCCAAGCCCTTCGGCGACGCGGGCGGCTCCGGCTTCCACCTCCACCTGTCCTGCGACGACGAGGAGGGCCGCAACGTCTTCGACGACCCGGCGGGCTCCTACGGCCTGTCCGCCACCGCCCGGCACGCCGTCGCCGGCATCGTCGCGCACGCCCCCGCGCTCGCGGCGCTGGCCAACCCGACCGTGAACTCGTACAAGCGCTTCGGCCCCGACACGCTCGCGCCCTGGCTGATCGACTGGGGGCTCGACAACCGCAGCGCCATGGTCCGCATCCCGCCGGAGCGCGGCAGCGGGGCCCGGCTCGAGCTCCGCCTCGGCGACGCCAGCGCCAACCCGTTCCTGCTGATCGCGGGCACGATCGCGGCCGCGCTGCTGGGCGTGCGGGCGGGCGAGGAGCCGCCGTCCCCGCTGGAGGGCTACGGCTACGACACCACCCGTGCCGCCCTGCTCCCGCAGTCCCTGTCCGCCGCGCTCGACGCGCTGGAGGCGGACACCGCCCTGACCGAGGTGCTCGGCAAGGCGTTCACCACCTCCTTCCTCACCTACAAGCGCGACGAACTCGCACGCTTCGGCCGGCACGTCACGGACTGGGAGTTCACCGAGTACGCGTACCACCTGTGATCCCGCCGCGCCCGTGATCCCGCCGCACCCGTAGGCCCGCCGACGCCCTCGTTCAGGAGACCAACCGCCATGACCAGCCCCACTGTTCCGGCCGTTCCCGCCACCCGCGCCGAACTGCGCGCCGCCCTCGCCGAGCCGCTGGCGATCGAGCAGGTGGACCTCGCGAACCTCGACAACTTCGCCGACGGCATCACGCCCTGGCGGATGTTCCACACGCTGCGCCACGAGGACCCGGTGCACTGGCAGCCCGAGGAGGCGCCCAACTCCGGCTTCTGGGCGGTCACCCGGCACGCGGACATCGCCGCCGTCGACCGCGACCCGGCGACCTTCACCTCGACGCGGTTCGTCAACCTCGAGGAGGTCGACGAGGACCAGATCAAGAAACGTGCCTCCATCCTGGAGATGGACGGCGTCCGCCACCGCGCCCTGCGCAGCGTGATCCAGCGGCAGTTCGGCGCGAGCGTCATCAACAGCTACGGCGACTTCCTGCGCGGCCTGACCGCGAAGACGCTGGACGCGGCGCTGGCGAAGGGGAGCTTCGACTTCGTCGCCGACGTCTCCGCGGACTTCCCCATCAACGTGCTGGCCCGCCTGCTGGACGTGCCGCCGGAGGACAACCAGCAGCTCATCGACTGGGGCAACCGCATCATCGGCAACACCGACCCCGACTACGCGGACGTGCTGCTGCACAGCGAGGAGAGCGAGAAGTACCGCGACCTGCCCTTCCGCTCCCCGGCGTCGATCGAGGTCTTCGAGTACGGCCGCGAGCTGGCGCGGCAGCGCCGCGGCGGCGAGGGCACGGACCTGGTCTCGAAGCTGGTCAACACCATGCCGCGCGACGGGGTCCCGCTGTCCGCGCAGGACTTCGACAACTACTTCCTGCTCCTGGTGGTGGCCGGCAACGAGACCACCCGCCACACCATCACCCACTCCATGCTGGCCCTGCTCCAGCACCCCGAGCAGCTGGCCCGCCTCAAGGACGACCCGTCCCTGATCCCCACGGCGGTCGAGGAGTTCCTGCGCTGGGCCTCCCCCGTCTACCACTTCCGCCGCACCGCCACCCGCGACGCCGAACTCGGCGGCAAGCAGGTCCGGGAGGGCGACAAGGTCGTCATGTGGTACGCCTCCGGCAACCGCGACGAGCAGGTCTTCGGCAACCCCTACGACTTCGACGTCGCCCGCGAGAACAACGACCACGTCACCTTCGGTAAGGGCAGCCCGCACCTGTGCCTGGGCAACCTGCTGGCCCGCACCGAGATCCGCATCATGTTCGAGGAGCTCATCCCACGCCTCGCCGACATCCGCCTGACCGGCGACGTCCCCCGCGTCCGCTCCAACTTCGTCAACGGCATCAAGAAGCTGCCGGTGGAGGTGACGCTCGCCTGACGGACGGGTATGGCACCGTCCCCCTGGCCGGGCCTACTCCCAGGCACGGACCAGATCCTCCGGACCCCAGTGGGCCGCCAGCGGCAGATCGCCGGCCACCCCGCTGCGCGAGACCGCGACCAGCGGGGTGTCCGGCCCGGTGCCGGGCACCGCGAGCACGTCCCGCGCGAGGGCGTCGTACTCCCGCCTGCCGAAGGGCTGGGACTCCAGCCACTTGACGGAACCGACGAAGTGCACCGCGCCCGCCACCGGTTCGCGGTCGGCGCCGATCAGGTCGATCTCGGGGTTGTTCTGCCGGTTCCACCAGCCGCCGACCGCCTCGGTCTCCGGCCAGCGCTCGTCGGGCAGCAGCCGCAGCAGCGACTCGCGGACGACGGGCTCCACGGCACGTCCGCGCCAGGTCGTCCACGAGCGCTCGATGCGTTCCAGGGCCAGGTCGCCCCGGCCGCGTTCGATGAGCGGCATCCCCCGCTGCAGGAAGGCCAGCCAGAACCGGAGGTACGGATCGGCGATGCGGTAACGCTTGTTCTTGGTGTCGGCCTTCGCTGACAGCGGCAGGTCCGCCGCCACGACGCGTTTGGCCTGCAGCCTGTTCAGCAGCGGTGACAGCGTGCCCGACGGCAGCGCGCCCGCACCACCGGCCTGGGCGGCGATGGCGGAGAAGGTCCGCTCGCCGGTGCCGACCGCCTCCAGCACGGCCCGTGAGTGCGACGCCTCGGGGAACTCCCCCAGCAGCGACAGCTCGCCCGCCACGAGCAGCGGTGCCAGCGGGTTCGCCATGGCCTCGCGAAGGAAGTCCTTCCGGCTCATTCCGGGTCGCCACGACTGGACGATCTCCGGAAAGCCCCCCGTGATCAGCAACGCGTCCACCGCATCCGCCGCGGCCAGCCCTGTCATCGCCCGGACATCCGCGAGGTGCAGCGGCTGCACGGTCATCTTCGTCGCCCGCCCGAAGAACGGACGGCCGTACGACTGCAGGGCCTCCATCACCGACATGTCACTGCCGACCAGGATCAGGAGCACCGGCTTGGCCGACAGATGACGGTCCCAGACCGTCTGCAGGGCCCCTTCGAACTCGGCGTCCTGTTCCACCAGCCACGGCACCTCGTCGATCACCGCGATGCTCGGAACGTCGTCGGGAAGGGCGACAGCCAGCGAGCGCAGCGCCTGATTCCAGTCCGTGGCCTGCAGTCCGGCCACCAGCTCCGCTCCCGGCATGCCGGACTGCGCGAGCGCCCCGGCGAAATCCGCCCGCTCGGCGACCGCGTTACGGCCTCTGGTCGCCTGGAAGACCACATAGGGGGCCGCGGACCGGTCGCAGAACTCCTGGACCAGGCGCGACTTCCCCACCCGGCGGCGCCCGGTCATGATCACGGCCTGCCCCCGGGTGGCCCCCCCGCCCTCACGCACCAGCTCGAGCAGCCGTCCCAGGAGCTCCAGGTCGGCCGTTCTGCCTTTGAACTCCATCGGCGGACTCCCTCGAAGGAAGAAAGGCAGATGACATCTTACGTAGATTGAATCTTACATAGATGCCGGAGGGCTCACCACACCGCCGGGGCACGACGAGCGCCGCCCGCCGGGGTTCGGCGGGCGGCGCGGGGCCGCGGTCGTGGGCCGTCCAGGGAGGGGAGCCCGGTGCGGACGAGGCGGCGGCCGGTCGGGTCAGGCGTTGCGGCAGGTCCAGGGCTGCCAGCCGCGGGCCTGGTAGAGGCGGTAGGCGGCGGCGATGTTCTGGGGGGCGTCCAGGGCGCGTGAGGTGGTGCCGAGGTAGGACTCCAGCGTGCCGCCGTTGTTGAACTGGAACACGCCGAAGTCGCGCGAGCCGTTGGTGTTGCGGCCGACGGCTATCTCGTTGAGGCCGGACTCGCAGCGGGCGACCCGGATCGCCTTGTCCTCCAGGTTGTCGGGGAAGGTCTGGCGGATCATCGTCTCGATCTGGGCGGTGGACCGGGTGTTCAGGTTCACCGATCCGGGGCTGTCGAGGCGGCCCCGGGTGGCCGGGCCCACGATGCCGTCCACGGCCAGGTCGGCACGGCCCTGGAACGCCTCGACGGCGTTGCGGGTGGCCGGGCCGAAGGAGCCGTCCACCGTGAGGTGGGCACCGAGCTGGTCGAGCCTGGACTGCAGCGCGGACACGCACGACCCGCTCGCGCCCGGGCTGAGCGTGGTCGAGCACAGCGCCGACGTCGCCGCGGAAGCCTGCGCGGCGGGCAGGGCCGCGGCACCTGCCGCGGCCAGCAGAACGACGGCGGCCGTGCTCAGGGCCGCGCGGCGCGGGCTTCTTCGCGGACGGGTGGCGGCGCGGTGGCCGGGGATACTGCGGTTGCCGAACATGCGGAACGTCCTTGGTCGTTGGAGTGGGGGGTGACGTCGTGGTGCGTCGGTCCGGTCTTCGCGAGCGCGGTGCTCAGCAGCCGCAGGAGTAGAAGAGGACGTCCCAGTGGCTGCTCTCGCGGGCGTAGATGTTTCCGGAGCCGGCCCGGTACTGCGGGGCGCCGTCGCCCGCCCGCGGGCCGATGTAGGTGAAGGTGCCGGTGATGTAGTTGCTCAGGCACGTGGTCGGGTTGAAGTCGAGCTTGTAGCCGTTCCAGTGGCTGTACGTCCCGGAGGCGTGCCCCGTCTCCGTGCCTCCGGTGATGGTGAGCGCGCAGCGGCTGGCGTTCTTCAGCGTGATGGCGCCCTGCACGGTCGCGAGGTTGATCTGCTCGAAGGACGTGCAGTGGGCGTTGTTGCGGTTGGTGCAGTTGCCGCTGGACGACCAGGTGATCCCCGCGTTCCGGAGCCTGTTGGCGGCGTCCGCCTGGCTCAGTTTGGTCACGGCGGCCGGGGAGGCGGCGGCCGTCGACGCGGCGGGCGCGGCCCAGGCAGTGCCGCCGGTGGCGAGCGCGACGGCGAGCACCGTTCCGCCCAGGGCGGCGCCGAGCTTGGTCTTCGTGTTCAAGTTTCTTTTCTCCTTTGTTGATTGATGGAGTGTCAGGTGACGAGAGCGGCCCAGGTGCGGGCGTCCACGACCCCGTCCGACGGCAGCGACGCGCCGGCCTGGAAGGAGGCCACCGCGGAGCGGGTCGCGGGCCCGAAGGCACCGTCCACCCGCACGTCGGAGCCGTACGCGGCCAGTTGGCTCTGTACGGCGCGCACGGCCTCCCCGGAACCGCCCAGCGCTAGCGGCGCGACGAGCTGGTTCCAGGTCTGCTGCCCGGCGACCCCGTCCACCCGCGCCTTGACCGCGCCCTGGAAGGAGTGGACGGCCTGCGCGGTGGCGGTGTCGTAGGTCCCGGTAACGGTGAGCGCGGATCCGTGCTGCCGCAGCAGGAACTGCACGCTGCGCACCCGCTCGCCGCGGGCGCCGGCGGTCAGCGTCGGCCAGGCGGGGGCCACCGGGCTGCCGCCGATACGGGAGGCCACGTCGGCGCGCAGCCTCGGCAGGCGGTCGTGGAGCTGGTCGCCCGGGCAGTCGGTGTCGGTGAAATCCCGGTGCCCGTAGATCTGGTACGCCCGCAGGCCGTAGCGGGTGCAGACGGCGACGCACAGTTCGACGAGCGACGCGTACAGCTCGGAGGGCGGCTGGGCGGTGTCGTAGGTTCCCTCGTTCTCGATGCCGATGGCGACCGTGTTCTGTGCGGTGGTGTGCGCGCTCTCGACCATGGCTGCACCGCCAAACAGCGTCTCCAGGCTGCGGTGGCGGCCCTCCATGACCTGTCCGTACCGGCTGATCGTGAAGTGCTGGCCGGAGTCGATCCAGCCCCGGCCCAGGTGCGCGTCCTGGATCGACCGGGCGAGCGCGTAGGCGTGCGCCTGCGAGTCGTCCTCCGAGTTGGGGCTCGCCGTGTGGTGCACGATCACTTTGTGCGGGCGCGCGGCGTACACCGTGACGGGCAGCGTGGGCGGCCGGGCACCCCACTCGTCGCAGCCGGCGATCGGCGGCCGGACCGCGGCCCGCGCCGGCACGGCGTGGAGCGCGGCCGCCGCCGAGAGCCCCGTGCCCAGCACGGCCGCGCCGCCCAGGAGCACCGACCGCCGGCCGGGCCGGCCGTGGGGCCACCTGCCGGAACGCCGTGAACTGCCCACCGGCGTACGCCCTTTCGTCTCGTCCGAGCCGCCCGCGGCGGGCGGCGGACAGGACGATGGCAGTTCCGGGCAGCGCGGCCAACGATCTGCGGCGCATCGGGACAGCGGGCTGTCTCACCCCTTTCCACCTGCGGCGATGTGACGGCCTGGGACGGTGGATGGGATGCGGTCAGGACTTCGGCCGCCCCTTCGGTTTCTTCGGCGTGCCCGACTTCGACGCTCCCGCCTGGTATGCCTTGTCGCACGACGGCCAGGCGCGGAAGTCGTGGGTGCGGCCCCACAGGCGGTGGGCGGCCTGGATGTTCCACTCCGGGTCGAGGGCCTTGCGGGGCGTGCCGCCCAGCTCGCGCAGGGTGCCGTCGTACAGCTGGAACACCCCCCAGTTACGGGTGCCGTTGGTGTTGCCCAGGCTGTAGAGCGGGTCCAGGTTCGAGGCGCACTTGGCGATGCCGCTGGCGCGGTCCGCGTCCTCGGTGAAGACCTCGCGGACCCGCCGGTCGACCTGTGCGGGCGGCCACGGATGCGCCTTGACGCGGCCGGAGTAGAGGGCGCGTTTGGTGGTGTCGTCGACCGATCCGTTGGGCTCCAGCCCGGCGAGGAGCTGGAAGACGACGACGCGCATCTGGGTGATGGGGCCGAAGGCGCCGTCGACTTCGAGGTCGAGTCCGGCCTGTTTGAGCCGGAGTTGGAGCTCACGGACGCAGGCGTCCTGGTGTCCCATGGCCACGAACCGGCACTTGGCACTCAGGAGGGGGCGGTTCGGCGAGTCGTCGGCGCCTGCCGGGCGGCCGCCGGTGAGGAGGACGGCGCCCACCACGGTCGCGCCGACGACGAGCAGGGCCCCGAGGAGGACCGGCCACCTGCGCAGGTGCCGCAGCCGGGAACGGTACGGCACGGATGGCGGCACGGAGCCGATGCCGGGCGGGCCGGCGGGCGGCTCCGCCACCTCGACGTCGGCCACGGCCCTGGTCGCGGCGTCAGCCGGCTCCTCGGCCGCGAGGGCACCCTGGGCCCCTTCGGCCCGGGGCGCCCCGCGTCTTCGCCCGGCGTCGACCAGCACCCACAGCCGGTGCAGCTCCAGGAGCTCGCGCGGGTCGGCCCCGCAGGCCTTGCCGAACCGGGCGACGGGATCGAAGTCGCCGGGGACGCCGGCGCCCGAGCAGTAGCGGTGCAGGGCGGAACCGCTCACCCCCGACCGGCGGGCCAGGGCCTCATAGCTGCAGTCCGCCCGGCTCTTCAGCTTCTGCAGCAGGTCGGTGAACTCCCGCGCGTAGGCGGACCCCCGTAACTCGCTCACGCACGTACCTCCACTGGTCGTCGCCTCACCACGGCGGAGTCCACGGTGCACCAACCGGCGTGGTGCGTCCACAAGTTCGAAGCGTTACCTCAGGTAGCTCACAGGGTTCGGCTGCCCCTACCGCCCCCGGGGCCACACATGGCCGTCAGGTGTACCGGAGTTGACTCCCTGATGGATCAACGACGGCAAAAGTGGCGGGAGTTGAAGGAGGGACTTCCGGCCGCGTCGCCGCTGGTTACGTTGATGCCGTGCGGACACAGAAGCGGTCAGGGGACGGCAGGGGTGGGGACTCGCAGGCGGCGCCCCGGCTGCCCGCCGCCGCGGGTCCCGCCCATCCCCTGCTCGCCTTCCGGCACTCCGCGGGGAACGCGGCCACGGCGAAGGCGCTGGGGCGCGGTGGTCAACGGGCGGGCGGGGCACGTCCGTTCGCGCCGTTGCCCGATGTCGACGAGCGGATTCCGGGGCTGGTGCTGCCGCCGTATCTGATGGATCTGGCGGCGGGCGGGCTGTCGACGGCGTACGGGCTGACCGGGCACGAATTCGTGAAGAACGCGGTGGCCGCGGTCGTCGGGCACGGTGGCGGCACCGTCGCCGACATCGCGGGCGAGCTGGCCGGGCGGCCGGAGACGTTCTTCGGGCAGGGCCGTGCCTTCGCGGTCGTGGGCACCAAGGGCAAGGACCGGTGGGACGTCACCGTCTCCATCGCCCCGGCGCCCGACGACCGGCCGCCCGTCTTCCATCCGAACGAGCTGCTGGAGGAGGCGCCGGCCGACCCGTACGGCGCTCCCAAGGTCGGCCTGGACGACGACGCCGAGGGCAAGGACACCAAGGTCGACGTCCAGCACAACACCGCCGCCGCCACGAGCACCACGGCCGGCGCCTCCTCGAGCAAGGGCGCGGGCGGTCTGGCCTTCGGGCTTGCGCCGGTGGTGCCGGGGCTGTGGCTGGGCGGGGCGGCCACCGGCAGCGCGCAGCCCTGGCAGTCCTCGCGGGAGTCCCGCAGCCAGCGCAACGTGGCCGAGCCGCGTGTGCTGCGCAGCGACAAGGGCTCGGCCGAGGTGGCCCGCAAGGTGCGCTACCTCGTACGGATCAAGAAGCACGGCGCCGAGCACGAGGAGCTGCTGCGCGCCTCCGGCTCGCTCACCCAGCGCGTGCCGACCGAGCACCTGGTGCCGGCCGGCACCGGGACGCCGCCCACGCCGGCTCCCTTCGCCGCCGCCGACCCCATTCCCCGCCGCGTCTCGCTCGCCGACTCGCTGGCGCCCCTCGCCGTGACCGACACCGCCGCCCCGCACCAGGGCGGCCGCGGCCTGTTCGATGCGGTCCGCTCCGTGCTGCACCCCTCCCTCACCGCGCCCGGCGCGCCGGGGCTGGCCCGGCTGTACGAGGCGACCTCCACGGCGACCGTCCTGGAGGACATGCCCCGGCTGCTGCGGGACGGCGTCGTCGGCGAGGACCTGACGTCCAAGGACGGGAAGACGGCGGGCAGTTACCGCCTGCACGCCGCGCTCACCGGCCTCACCCCCGCCTGGGGCACCGGCAACACGCAGCTGCGCACCCATCAGCAGACCCAGACCTCGGTCACGGAGAGCGCCGGCAAGGGCCGGGCGGTCACGGCGGGCGCGGGTCCCGCGATCGGTGTCGGCGTGGCCGGCAACGCGGCCGTCGTACGCGGCACGGCGATGCCGGTCGCGGCCGCCCGCAAGGCGCGCTTCAGTGCGACGGAGCAGACCGTCTCCAGCCGGCAGGGCGCCGAGGTCCGGGGCGAGAAGGCGCTGTACTACGGGACGGTGCAGTTCACTGCGGAGGGCACGGGCCCGCGCTCGGCCGAGATGATCCTGAACCCCGGTCGCCGGGTCGCCACGCACACGATGAAGGTGTGGATGAGCCTGCGGGCCGACGAGGCGCAGAGCCTCGGGCTGCCGTTGCCGCAGGGGATGGCGGCCGGGGAATTCGCCAAGAAGCCGAAGCGGACCGACGAGAACGGCGACGAGGTGGACGTGGAGCGTCGTCTCGCCTACGGCGGCAAGGGGTCGAACGTCGTCCTCAGCCGGCTGGACACCGGCCCGATGGTGCGTGCCGTCAGCGAGCTGTTCGCCACCGACCCGCGGCTCGCGGGCTACCTGCCGGGCTTCGGTACGACCCCGCCGGGCGCCCACACCAGCCGGGAGGAGGCCGAGGCCCAGCGGCGCAACCACCGCGAGCTGATGACCGCCCTGTCGGAGACCAACCTCCGGGTCAACAAGGACCAGTTGCTGTCCACGGGCATCACGGTCCGGCTGCGCCGCAAGACCGCCATGCACTCCCACGACGTACAGCTGCGGGTCAGGGGCGAGCTGGGCGACGCCGACTACCAGGGCGACATCAAGGACTGGCTGGTGCGCGCCCACTCCGGCGTCACGAGCAACTCCTCGAGCGGGCGCAGCAGTTCGCGCTCGATCGGCGGTCTGGTGCTCGGCCAGGCCCGGCTGGTCCCCGGTGCCCTGACCGGCTCGGCCCGCTACGAGCGGCACAGCACCGGCACCCGGCGCAACCAGGCCGGGCCCACCGGCCGTTCGGACATCGTGGCCAACGGCTCCGAGTCGGCCGCCGCCTTCTCGGCGCCGTTGCGGCTGGACGTGAACCTCACCATGACGTCCCGGCAGCGCAAGCCGGCCCGCGGCCTCACCCTCGGCTCCCCGGGGCAGGACGCGCCGCGGTCCACCCTGCTGGGCGGGCTGCACCTGCCGGAACAGGACGTACGGCTGCTCACGCCCACCGAGTTCACGCTGGACGAGGAGGGCAAGGACCGGCTCGACGCGGTGGCCGGTGCCCGCCGGGCCGCGCCCGCGGCACCCGACCACGACTTCGCCGCCGAGGGCATCGGCGACCTGGCCACGCTCACCCCGAGGCCGTCCGCCGGGCGCCTGCTCAAGGACTGGCAGCTGGTGGAGACCCTCGACGGGGAGCCCGTGCGCGCCCTCGCCCACGAGCTGCTGGCGCGGGCCGCCGCCCGCAACAAGGGTCTTGGCCGGGACACCGCGCTGGAGGCGGAGGGGCTCGCGCCGCGGCAGGCGCTGGAGGAGCGGTTCGGCGAGCGGGCGATCCAGGGGGCGCTGCGGCAGGCCGCGTCCTCGGGCTGGGTGGTGAAGAACCTCCGCTACCCGCGCCGCCTGTCGGCTCTCAACGGCGCGGTCGGCACCCGGCTCGCCCTCGCCAACCCGAAGTTCCTGCACCGCGGCACGGGGCCGGGCACGGAGACCTTCGTGCTGGGCGGCCACCAGTCCGCCGGGCAGAGTGGCCAGGGCACCTCCAGTACGGTGCAGTTCGGCGCCACCGTGTCGGAGAACGGCCCCGAGTGGCGCACCGGTCAGGGCCTGTCGACGTTCCGTACGAGCGGCAAGGGGGACGGCCGGACGGCCGCGCTGTCCGGCACCGTCGAGCGCAACGCCCACACACCGAAGAAGGCGCCGCTGTACCTGGTCCAGTGCGACGTGCTGGTGAACATGGTCGCGGAGGTCAAGGTCACCGGCGGCGGCCCCTACGTGGCCAAGGGCGCCCGGACCCTGCCGGCCGCGGCGGGCGTGTGGCTGACGGAGGCGCAGCTGCCGGCCCGCATCCGGCGGCAGTTGGGGCTGGACGAGGACACGGCGGCGGCCGCCACGTCGTCGGCGCGGCCGCAGGGCGAGAGCCGGGCGGAGAGCTCGCAGACGGCCCAGGAACGCGCCGCCAGGGACACGACCGCCACGACCGCCACGTCCCGGTCGGCCCCGGCGCCCACCACCGCCCCCTCCCTCGGTGCGGGCACGGCTCTCGGCTTCGGCATGATCGAGGACCTGCCGGACTTCGTCCCGCTGCTCGGCCGGCTGCGCTCGGACCTCGTGCGGCAGGGCGGGCAGGGTGTCGCCGACGACCTGCTGCCCCGGCAGCAGCTCAAGGACCGCAACGACAACGTGCAGCGGCTGCTGCGGGTCCTGGACCGGGACGGCTCCGCCGGGCTGCTGTCCGGCGCGATGGACGGCGGGGTCACCGTCGAACTGCTCGACGGCCGCAACACGCCCTGCTGGGCGGTGTTCAAGATCACCCGCCGGGGGGCGGGCACGTACGAGGGCGACGCGAACGACGGCCGGGACATGGAGTACATCACCTCCGCCGTCTCCCAGAGCGCTGCCTCCCACGACCAGGGCACGGTGACCGGGGTCGAGGGCGTCTTCGCCGGATCGGGCAAACCCGAAAGCGGGGCGGGCCAGTTGAAGAGCACCGGCGGTGCGGCGGGCCTCGGCTACGCGTCCGGCGACTCGCGGCGCACCGGCACCGCGAGCCGGGGCCAGCTCGGCATGAAGACGGTCGCGGAGGCGAGCGCGGCGCCGTCGGCGAGGATGCGCATGCCGATCTCGGCGAGCCTGGAACTGTTGCGGGGCGGGCGGCGGTTGGGACTCGCCCTGATGAACGACAGGCGCCTCGCGCTGACGCATCGCGTCCTGAAGAAAGACCTGGCGGCGCTGAACCGGGTGGTGGCGCCGACGCCGGCAGCCGCGCCGAGAGCCGGCCGGGGTGCGGCGCCCGCCGGGCTCGGCGCCTGGCGCGCGGCCGGGGTGCGGCTGCCGATGGAGGCCCAGGTCAACGGGTTCCAAGGCGCACCGCAGGTAAGAGAGTTGATGACTGCCGCCGTACGGCAGGCAGGTGGCGGCGACCGTTTCCGCGACAAGGGGCAGGCCGCCGCGTACGCGCTGGGCGAGGCGATCTCGACCGAGTGGCTGATCGCCTCACTGCCCCTGCTCACCTCCGCCGGGGCCGACCTGCCGCCGGTGCACGCCTCCGGTGCGGAGAGACAGGACCTGCACGCTTCGCTGCACGCCCGGCTGCGTGCGGGGCGGGTGCTGGGCGTCGGCGACAAGATGACGTTCGAGACGGTGAGCCAGAGCCGTCTGGACGCGCCGCGCCCCACTCAGACGGACGGCCAGAGCTCGGCCGACCACGGCAGGCAGGCGCGGGGGCTGGCGGGCGCGGGGCTGCTCAACGCGGACGAGTTCCGGCTCAACCAGCTGATGGCCAACGCGGGCGGCTCGGGCGGCACGGCCGACGCCACGGCGAACTCCTCGGGCTCGACGCCGCTGCACAAGCCGAAGATGAAGTCGGTCCTGGTCCAGTTCACGCTGGACGTGAAGGCGGTGGCCCGGGTGACCAACCGGGTGCGCAGCGGCCTTACCGGCATCGCGGAGCGTGAGACGACGCTCAGCAGGCCGGTGGTGATCCGGATGCCGGAGCCGGTGGTCCGCCGCATGCTGGCCACGCAGGGCGCCGAACTCCGGGACCCCGACCACCACCTCGGCACCACGACGGCCGTGGCCCCGCCTCCGCCGCCACCCGGCAGCTAGTGCTGTGACCGGAAAGGTTCACCGGCTCGCGACGCCCGGCACGGCACCTCGCCGCGTTGTCGCATCACCCGAGTACATCCAGTACGCGGGCGATGCTCCGCCTTGCGATGCACCGCACCGGACGCCGCGAGCCTTCCGGCAAACCTTTCCGGTCACAGCACTAGCCGACCTCCAGCGCCTCCCGCAGCTCTCCCCGCCGCCGTATCCCCAACTTCTTGTATGCGCTGGTGAGATGGGTCTCCACGGTGCGGCGGGCCAGGTGCAGAAGGCCGGCGATCTCGGTGTTCGTGCGGCCGTCGGCGGCGAGCTGGGCGATGCGGAGTTCGCTGCCGGTGAGGGAGCCGGAGCCGGTGCGGACGAGGGCGGGGCGGCGGGCGCCGCCTTCGCGCAGGGCGTCCTCGGCGAGCGTGCGCAGCCGCAACGTGCCCAGCCGCTCCGCTCGTTCGGCCGCCTCGCGCAGGCACTCCCGGGCCCGCCCGCCCTCGCCCGCCGAGGTCAGCTGACGGCCCTGCGCGATCAGGGCGGCCACCAGCTCCGGTTCGGTCACGGCGGGTGCGTCCCGCAGCAGTCGTACGGACTCCTCGGCCAGTTCGAGACCGCGGCGGCCGCCCGTGACGGTGCCGAGGGTGCGCAGGGCGCGGCCCACCAGACGGGGCGTGCCCCACACGCGGGCCAACCGCAGTTCTTCCTCGGCGAGCGCGAGCGCCTGGTGCGGGTCGCCCAGGGCCAGGCGGCATTCGGCGGCGGCCGTGCGCCAGGGTGTGACGACCGGGCTGACCACGTCGCGGGCCGACTGGCGGCGGCCGCACTCCAGGAAGTCGTGCAGCGCCCCGGCCGGGTCGCCGTCGGCGGCTCGCTGTACCCCCCGTGCGAACAGGAACCGGTTCAACTCCCAGTTGTCGGGCGCCTCGTGGAGGTCGAAGCCGTCGGCGAGGCGCCGTGCCTCGGCCGTACGGCCGCTCTCCACGAGGGCGATCAGGGTGTGGGCGTGCTCGTTGGACGGCCCGGTTTCGGGCAGCAGCGGCGGTTCGGCGGGGAGCCGCCCGTACTCGCCGCGGGCCGCCGCGATGTCGGCGCGGGTGTTGAGCAGGGCCTGGTGCATGGGGTGCAGCAGGCCCGGGCGCTGGCCGGCCAGCCCGCGCTCCACGAGCCGTTCGGCCTCGTCGAGTTCGTCGGCCCACTGGGCGACCGCGGCGGCCGTGCCGACCAGGAACGGCTCGGTCAGCGCGTCGGCCGGCTCGGCCAGCAGCGTGCGTACCTGCTGCATGGCCTCGTCCGCCGACGTCAGCCCGGCGGAGGCGGCGTAGCGCACGAGCAGGGCGCGGGTGGCCGGGCCGACCAGTTCCGGCGCGTGCCCGGCGGTGTCGGAGATCCGGCGGTACACCTCCTGCCGCACCGTCTGGTCCTGGTCGGACAGGAGGGCGGAGGCGCTCTGCAGGGTGCCGGCGAGGTCGAGGCGGTCGCCGGGGTCGGTGCGGCCGGCGAGTTCCTCGTCCACCGTGCGCAACACCTCGATCGCCGCGCGGGGCCGGCCGCGACCGGCGAGGGCGGTGCCCAGCGCCATCGCGGCGCGCACCCGGTCCTGCGGGGTGCCCGGCAGCCGCAGCGCCTCGGTGAGGCGCGGGATGCCGGCCGAGGATCTGCGGCCCGTGACCTCCAGGGAGCCCAGCTCGGTCAGCAGCCGCTGGCGGCGTTCGCCGGGCAGGGGTTCGTCCAGGGCACGGCGCAGATAGGCGACGGCGTCGTCGTTGCGGCCCTCACGCAGGGCGAGGGAGGCGGCGTCCTGGAGGACCGACGGCGCCCACGGGCCGTCCGCCGGGTCGGACAGCAGCAGGTGCCGGGCCACGGTCTCGGTGGGTGCGCCGCGGTGCAGCATCGCCTTCGCGGCGGCCCGGTACGCGGCACGCCGCCGGGCCACGGGCACGCCGGTGAGCACCGCGTCGCGCAGCAGCGGGTGGGCGTAGCGCGGGCGGCCGTCCGGGTCGGGCCGCAGCAGGCCGAGGCCGGTCATGGCGGTGAGCCAGCCCGCCACCCGGGCGGGGTCGGCGCCCGCCAACTCGGCGAGCAGTGCGCCGAGATGCTCGGCGGTCGGGTCGTGGAGAGCGCCGCGGCGCTCCCAGCCCTCGTCGAGCGCGGCGAGGGCGCGGGCCACCTCCGCCGTGCCGGGGCCGGCGCTGTCCAGCCACCACGAGACGGCTGCCGGGTACTCGCCCGGGTACAGGGCGGCGGACGTCTCCGGCACGGCCTGGCGCGGGGCGGAGCCGCCCAGGTCGCCCAGGAGGGCGCGCAGGAGCAGGGGACTTCCCGCGCCGGCCCGTACGCAGTCGGCGACCCAGGGGCCGGAGGAGTGCGGGAACTCGGCGCGCACCAGCGCGGTCGCCGAACCCGTGGTGAGCGGGGTGAGGGTGTGGGTGTGGACGAGGGCGGGCGCGAGGGTGTGGCTGAATCCGGGGGCGGGCGGGTCGATGTCGTACTGGCTGCGTTCGGTGACGGCCAGCAGAACGGGCATGGCGAGGAGATCCACGTGCCGGGCGGTCTCCACCAGCCAGCGGCAGGAGGGGGCGTCGGCGAGGTGGACGTCGTCCACGGCGAGCAGGAGAGGTGCCTCGTCGGCGTATCCGCGCAGCAACTGCCGCAGTTCCGCGCCCGTCTCGCGCTCACCGCCGTGCAGCACCTCATCGGCTTGCTCCAACCCCGGTAATCGACTCAGGAGTTGGAGTACGGCCGCGAAGGGCACCGCGGCGTCGCCCGGGGCGCAGCGGGCGCGCAGGACCCGCATGCCGTGCGCGGCGGCGGACTCCGCGGCGGCCTCCAGGACCGTGGTGCGGCCGGTGCCGGTGGCCCCGCGCAGCAGTACCACGCCGCCCGCGCCGGCCCGGGCGCGCGCGGCCGCGGCCGCCAACAGCGCGGCGGCTTCCCGGTGTTCGCGGGGCCGCTCAGGCGACGCTTCGGACATCCCTGCCTCCTTGGTCGGACGTGACGTGTACCGCAGTCGAGGACGGACCCGGCTGCCGGGCGGTGGCGTGACAAGTCCCACTACGGCCGGAATCCGCCGTCGGGGAACCGGAGGCCGCGGCACCGTCGTGGTAGCCGTACCGCCGATCTCGTGGTGCTGCTCGTGGTGCTCCACGATTGCTGCCGCCCCACCCGCCACACGAGTGTGACGAGAGCACGCTGGCCGCCGACCCCACCGAGGTGGCCGGCACGTGGACATGGGGGAAACGCTTGCTCAGCTCATCGCGGACCGGACGTTCCGGGACGGCCGAGGTGCCGGAACGGATACCCGTGGCGGTGCACGCAATGGACCCGATCCTGCGCGAGGGCGCGATCGGCCAGCTGCGCCGGTACCCGGAGGTCGAACTCCGGGAGGAGAGCGCCTCGGGCCCCGGCACGGTCGCGCTGCTCGTCGACGACGTACTGGACGAGGCCGCCCTGACCCGGCTGCGCCGTCTGGTGCGCAGCGAGGGGGCGCGGGCGGTGCTGGTGGTGAGCTCGCTCAGGGAGAGCGAACTGCTCGAGGTCATCGAGTGCGGCGTCGGCGCCATCGTGTGGCGGCACGAGGCGACCGCGACCCGACTGGTGCAGGCCGTGCTCGCGGCCGCTCGCGGCGACGGGGATCTGCCCGCCGACCTGCTGGGCCGGCTGATCAGCCAGGTGGGTGCGCTGCACCGGGGCGCCTCGGGGCGGACCGGCGTGCCGTCCTCGGGGCTGACCCCGCGCGAGGTGGACGTGCTGCGTCTGGTCGCCGAGGGCCTCGACACCGGAGAGATCGCCGGCAAGCTGTCCTACTCCGAACGCACGGTCAAGAACGTGATCCACGGGCTGACCACCCGACTGCACCTTCGCAACCGGGCGCACGCGGTCGCGTATGCCCTTCGGGAAGGCTACATCTGATCGAAAGGGCAGTTCGCACCGCCCCCTTGGGCAGCTGATCCCGCCCCTGAGCCGTCCCTTGCGTGCCTGCGCGGACGGCACGGGCGCAGGCAGGATCGAGTACGGCGGCATGTTTCGTGCGGTGACCGGCACCGCGGGGCGGGAGCAACACGGTGATCCACGAGGTGGACGAGGTCCTCAAGAGCCTCCTCGGCGGCGGTGCGCTGGCGGGCTCCGGCATCGACGTCGCCTTCGACGCCCCGACCCGCGACTGGGCCGCCCGGCGCAACTCCCCCACCATCAACGCCTACTTGTACGACATCCGTGAGGACGTCAACCGCCGTCAGCGCGGGCATGTCCCGGTGCACGACGAGCGGGACGTGGTGGTCAAGCGGCGCCAGCCGCCGCGCTGGTTCCGGCTGTCGTACCTGCTGACGGCGTGGACGAAGCAGCCCCAGGACGAACACCGTCTGCTGTCCGCCGTACTGGCCACCCTGATCCCGCGCGAGCTGCTGGCCCCCTCGGAACTGCCGGGCGCACTCGGCGAGTTGGGTCTGACGGTGCCGGTGTCGGTGGCCGGCATCCAGACGGAGGCCCGTTCCATGGCGGAGATCTGGTCCGCCCTCGGCGGCGAGCTCAAGCCGTCCCTCGACCTGGTGATCACCGCGCCCTTCCCGGCCTACCCCGAGTACGACGCCGGCCCGCCGGTCACCGAGGGCGCCGCGGTCCGTGTCCGCACCATGGACGACAGCGCGGCGGTCACGGAGGAACGCGCCCACCGACCCGCGCAGGTGGCCGCGGCCAGGAACGCCCGCCGCATCACCCGGCGCGAGCGCGGGACGGGACCGGTCACGTGACCACGCAGACATCGGCGACGCCGTACGAGACGACGGACTCCGACCCCGCCACCGCCCTCGTCGCCCGGCTGCACGCCCTGCGGGAGCGCGTCGCGCTGCTCGTGGAGCAGCGGTCCGCCGACGATCCGACCGCCGGTGATCCGCTGCGCGGGCTGTACCTGTCGGAGGACGCGGTACGGCATCTGCTGCGGCCGGTGGAGCCGGTGCGCCCCGCTCCGGTCGCCGTGGCCGGGCAACCGGACGACCGGCTGGCCGAGTTGTCAGCGCGTCTGGGCCTGACCGAGCTGGACGCCGCGCTGCTGCTCATCGCCGTCGCCCCGGACCTGGACCGCACCTTCGAGCCGCTGTACGGCTACCTCAACGACGACGTCAGCCGTCGCCGGGCCACCGTCTCGCTCGCCCTCGACCTGCTCGGCGCCCCGCTCCACTCGCCGAGCGCACGGGCCCGGCTCCTCCCCACGGCTCCGCTGTCCGGGCTCGGGCTGCTGACCGTGGAGGAGCCCGAACGGCCCTTCCCGAGCCGCTCGTTGCGTGTTCCGGACCGGCTCGTGGCCCACCTGCTCGGCGACGACACCCCGGATGCCGCGCTCGCAGGGCACCTGCACCCGCTGACCGCGCAGCCGCAGTCGTACGACGTTCAAGAGCCGGACGTTCAAGAGCCGTCCGTGGACGACGAGTTCGGCCGTCTCGTGCACCGGCTGGCCGCCCGCCTCACCGCCGGCCCCCCGCTCACCGCCTACCTCCGCGAGCGCCGCGAGGGCGACGGAGTCGCCTGCGCGGCCGCGGCGCTGGACCTCGCGGGTGTCCCGGCGCTGCGCTTCTCCGGCCCCGAGGACCGCGTGTCCGACCTGCTGCGGGAGGCCCGGCTGGGCGGTCTCGTCGTCGTGGTGACGGGCCTGCCCGATCAACCGGCTTCGCTGATACGGCAATTGTCGGCGGCGACGGACGTGCCCGTGCTGATCGCCGGCCCGCGCCCGTACGACCCCCAGTGGTGCGACGAGGACCCCCTCGCGCTGGACGTGCCCCCGCAGCACGCGGGCGCGCTGCGCGCCTGGTCGGCGGCGCTGGGCGAGGAGCCGGGCTTCGACCTGGCCGCCACCGTCGCCCCGTACCACCTGCCCGGCGACCGCATCGCCCGCGCCGCGCTCGCGGCCCGGAGCCTGGCCCGGTTCGACGGCACCCCGCTCTCCCCCGCCCATCTGCGCCTCGCCGCCCGTCAGCAGTCCGCCTCGGGCCTCGAACAGCACGCCCGCCGGATCCGCCCGGCCGTCGGCTGGACCGACCTGGTCCTGCCCGACCGCCCGCTCACCCAGCTGCGCGAACTCGCCCTGCGCGCCCGCCACCGCGACCGCGTGCTCGGCGACTGGCGGCTCAGCGCGGGCGGCGGACGTGGCCGGGGCGTGCTCGGGCTGTTCGCGGGCGAGTCGGGTACCGGAAAGACCCTGTCCGCGGAGGTCGTGGCGGCCGAACTGGGCCTGGATCTCTATGTGGTTCAGCTGTCCTCGGTGGTCGACAAGTACGTCGGCGAGACCGAGAAGAACCTCGAGCGCATCTTCACCGAGGCCGACCGGACCGACGCCGTGCTCCTCTTCGACGAGGCCGACGCCGTCTTCGGCAAGCGGTCCGAGGTGAAGGACTCGCACGACCGCTACGCCAACATGGAGAGCGCCTATCTGCTCCAGCGGCTGGAGTCCTTCGACGGGATCGCGCTGCTCACCACCAACCTGCGGGCCAACATCGACGAGGCGTTCACCCGGCGCCTCGACCTGGTGGTGGACTTCCCGTTCCCGGACCGCGAGCAGCGGCTGGCGTTGTGGCGGCACAGCCTGTCCCACGTTCCGTGCGTGGAGGACGTCCAACTCGACACGGTGACCGACGACTTCGAGCTCGCCGGCGGCTCGATCCGCAGCGCCGTGGTGACCGCCGCGTATCTCGCCGCCGGACGGGACGACCTCGTGACCGGGGCCGACCTCCTGGAGGGCGCCCGCCGCGAGTACCGCAAGGCGGGACGGCTGGTGCCGGGCGAGGGTTCCTGGTAGCTCCTGCGCTGCCCGGTCGCTTCCGGGCTGCCGGCCCTAGCCCTCGACCCGCCACTTCTGGTTGGGCGTACCGGCGCAGGTCCACAGCTGGAGCTTGGCGCCGTTGCCGGTCTTGTTGTCCACGACGTCCACGCACTTGTCGGCCTGCGGGTTCACCAGGTCGCCCTGCTGGCTCAGCACGAACTGCTGGGCGGGGTTGCCGCTGCACCGGGCCAGCTGGATGTGCGCCCCGTCGTCCTTGGAGCCCCAGGCGACGTCCATGCACATGCCGAGCGAGCGCACGGTGCCGTCGCCGCGGAAGTCCCACTTCTGGTTGGCCGAGCCGGCGCAGTCCCAGATCTGGAGCTGCTTGCCGTCCTTGCCCACGCCGTTCTGGGCGTCGGTGACGTCGATGCAACGGTCGGACGCCTGCCCGATGATGAGCCGGCCCGGCGCGGGCGCGGCGGACTTCTTCGGGGTGGGCTTCGGTCCGCCGCCGCTCTTCTCCCCGCCGCCTCCGGAGGACGAGGACCCCGAGCCGCCACCCGAACCCCCCGAGCCGCCGGACGTGCCGCCCTTCTCGTCGCCGCCCGGCACCGGGGTGGACGGTTCCGGTGCGGCGGGTGTGAGGGCCGGTGTGGGCGTCGGGGTGGGCGCCAGCGTGTTGCCCGCCTCGACGGGCTTCTCGGTGGCGCCCGTGCTCACCGCGGGCTTGTAGGCGATCCACAACATCACGAACGTGATCGCGAGAGCCGTGACGACGCCGAAGAAGGTGGCGAGCCAGCGGGGCAGAAGGCCACGCTGGATGTAAGTGCCCTCCACGGGGAGCGGGTTGGCGCCCGAGCGCACGACATTCAGCGTGTACGGCCGCTGTTCCTTGCCGCCGAACCAGATGATGCGGCGCGGCTTGAGCGTGGTCTTCACGAACGCCGCGCGGCCCGGCTCGATCTGCACATTGCTCGGGAAGATCTCGTACGACAGCTGATCGCCGTTGTCGTTGCCGCTGACCGACGCCGTGAGCTTGGTGTTGCCCAGGTTGTCCACGGCGAGTCGAGGTCGCCCCCGGAACCGCCCCTTCACGGTCGGCGGCACCAACTCGGCCCGCACCTCAGTGAAGGGGGTGATCGTCAGGTTTCCCTCCGGGACGGTCGTGGCTTCCGGATGCTCGGTCGGCGTGATGCGGATCGCATACGGATTGGGACCGGCCGCGGCGTCGGGGGTGCGCGGCGGGGCGAACGTCAGCTCCACCGTCCCGGTGGTGCCCGGGTACAGCCGCAGGGTCTGCGGTTCCACGGTGGTCCACGGCGCGATGGGCCCGACCGGCTCGAAGCGGTACTCGTCCACGACGTCACCGGTGTTGCGCAACCGCAGCCGCACGCGGGTGCTGCCACCCGGATCCACCGTCGCGGAGGCGGGTTCCAGGGAGGTCCACAGACCGGTCACGTCAGCCTTCCGAGGGGTGCACGACGAGCCACTCCTGGTCGTCGGTGTTGGAGCAGTCGAACAGGGTGAGGTCGGTGTCGTTGCCGCCGGTGCTGTAACCGGCCACGTCCAGGCACTTGTTGTCGCTCGCGAAGTTGCGGATCCAGTAGGCGCCGCTCTGCTGCTTCTGGATCCACCACAGCTGGTTGTCGGCGGTCGTGCCGTTGCACGGGTATTCCGTGATCGGCGAACGGACCGGCTCCGCCCCGTAGTTGGGCAGATCCATGCACAGCTGGTCCTTCACGTTGCGGATCTGGAAGAGGGGACGGCCGCCGGGACCGCCCTTGGGGTACTTCACCTCGAGGTTCCACAGCTGGTTGTCGCCGCTGGTGCCGTCGCAGGTGTACTCGCGCACCGGACCGTCGGACTTGCCCTTGTCGTAGCCCGGGACGTCCGCGCACTTCTTCGTGGTGGTGTTGCGCAGCAGGACGTCGGTCGCGGGCACGACGGGCTTGGGCGTCTTCTTCTTGGGCCGGGACGGGGCGCCGCCCCCACCACCGCTGCCTCCCGATCCTCCGGTGCCGGTGTCGCCACCGCCGTTGTCGGCCGTGGGAGTCGGGGAAGGGGCCGGGGCGGCGGACAGCACCGGGGTGGGCGTCGGGGTGGGCGCCAGCGTGTTGCCCGCCTCGACGGGCTTCTCGGTGGCGCCCGTGCTCACCGCGGGCTTGTAGGCGATCCACAGCATCACGAACGTGATCGCGAGAGCCGTGACGACGCCGAAGAAGGTGGCGAGCCAGCGAGGCAGAAGGCCACGCTGGATGTAAGTGCCCTCCACGGGGAGCGGGTTGGCGCCCGAGCGCACGACATTCAGCGTGTACGGCCGCTGTTCCTTGCCGCCGAACCAGATGATGCGGCGCGGCTTGAGCGTGGTCTTCACGAAGGCGGCGCGGCCCGGCTCGATCTGCACATTGCTCGGGACGATCTCGTACGACAGCTGATCGCCGTTGTCGTTGCCGCCGATCGAGGCGGTGAGCTTGGTGTTGCCCAGGTTGTCCACGGCGAGCCTCGGCCGTCCTCGAAAACGTCCCTTGACGGTGGGCGGCACCAACTCGGCCCGCACCTCAGTGAAGGGGGTGATGGTGAGGTTTCCCTCCGGGACGGTCGTGGCTTCCGGGTGCTCGGTCGGCGTGATGCGGATCGCGTACGGATTGGGACCGGCCGCGGCGTCGGGGGTGCGGGGCGGGGCGAACGTCAGGTCCACCGTCCCGGTGGTGCCCGGGTACAGCCGCAGGGTCTGCGGTTCCACGGTGGTCCACGGCGCGACGGGCCCGACCGGCTCGAAGCGGTACTCGTCCACGACGTCACCGGTGTTGCGCAACCGCAGCCGCACGCGGGTGCTGCCACCCGGATCCACCGTCGCGGAGGCGGGTTCCAGGGAGGTCCAGAGAGTCATACGGTCACACCGTCAGCTTGATGGCTTCGATCCAGCGCGAGTTGTCGAAGGCGCCGGCGGTGTTGAGGTCGGGGCGGGCGTTGTTGCAGGACTGGTCGCGCCAGTCCTGGTCACGGACCTTGACCACGTTGCAGGCCTGACCGGAGCCGACGTTCCAGACGAAGGTCACCAGGAACGGGGCGTCGTTCTTGGTGCTGCCGATGTAGTTGTCCTTGCCGTCCGCCTTGATGGCGGTCCAGTTCGGCAGCCACCTGCCCTGGCCGTTGGTCGACTGGTCGTCGTGCACCATGGCGCTGCCGGCGGAGCCCTGGACGCCGTAGACCGCCACGTTGAGGGCCTTGATCGCCCTGGCCTGTCCGACCGTGCCGCCGACGGTGCCGTCGCACACCGGCTTCTGCCAGCCCTCGCCCTGGACGAAGGCGCGGTAGCAGACGTGCCGGCCGCCGGGGTCGCTGGCGGCCAGGCGGTTCACGGCGGTCGCCGCGGTGTCCGCCTTGGGCTTCGCCGTGGCCGAGGGCTTGCCGCCGCCACCCCCGCCGCCGCCTGAGCCGCCCGCGCCACCGTCACCGGCGGGCGACGGCGTGGTGGTCGGCGCCGGGGCGGGCGGCAGGGCCGGTGACGCGCTCGCCGAGGGGCTGGGGGCGAGGGTGGCGCCGGCTTCGGCGGTCTTCTCGGTGGCGCCGCTGCTCACGCCGGGCTTGTAGGCGATCCACAGCATCACGAAGGTGATCGCCAGCCCGATGAAGATGCCGAAGAAGGTGGCGAGCCAGCGGGGCAGGAAGCCGCGCTGGACGTAAGTCCCCTCCACGGGCAGGGGGTTGACGCCCGAGCGCAGCACGTTCAGCGTGTACGGCCGTTGCTCCTTCGGCCCGAACCAGATGATGCGGCGCGGCTTGAGCGTGGTCTTCACGAACGCCGCGCGGCCCGGCTCGATCTGCACATTGCTCGGGAAGATCTCGTACGACAGCTGATCGCCGTTGTCGTTGCCGCTGACCGAGGCGGTGAGCTTGGTGTTGCCCAGGTTGTCGACGGCGAGCTTCGGCCGTCCCCGGAACCGCCCCTTCACGGTGGGCGGCACCAGCTCGGCCCGCACCTCCGTGAAGGGGGTGATGGTGAGGTTGCCCTCGGGGACGGTCGTCGCCTCGGGGTGCTCGGTAGGTGTGATCCGCACCGCGTACGGATTGGGACCGGCGGTGGCGTCAGGGGTGCGCGGCGGTGAGAAGGTCAGCTCCACCGTCCCGGTCGTCCCCGGATACAGCCGCAGGGTCTGCGGCTCCACCGTCGTCCAGGGGGCGATGGGGCCCACTGGTTCGAAGCGGTACTCGTCCACGATGTCGCCGGTATTGCGCAGCCGCAGCCGGACACGGGTGCTGCCACCCGGGTCCACGGTGGCGGAGGCGGGTTCCAGGGAAGTCCACAGGCTCACGTCGTCACGCTAGGGGTCGGAACGGTGCCGGTCAGGAGGCTTTGGGGCACACTCCGTGACCGGCCGGGCAGAGTGGTGCCGTCAGTCCTTGAGATCGTCGAGTCCCGGCTTGGCGCGGGGCCCGGTGGAGTAGGGCCGCATCGTCATGTTCTGCTGGCTGTTGCCGGCCATCTGCCTGAACTGCGCCAGGGTGACCTTGAGTTCGATGTCCCCGTAGTTGGGGTCCTTGTAGGTCACGACGCGGCTCGACCGGTCGTAGGAGTCGATGAGGACGGCGTGGACCGTGCTCTCCATCGAACTCGCCGGCCGCCCGGTGAAGTCGACCACCGGGCCCTCGTCGCCCCTGGCCAGCTTGAACCGCCGCCTGATGCCCGCGTAGCTGGGCAGGCTCTGGTTCTCGATGGTCAGGCGTACGTCGTCCAGGCTCTGGTTCGCGTCGATCTGGACGGGGGCGGTGTCGAGGAGCTTGCTGACCTCGTCGCCCGCCGCACCGACCTTGTGCAGCAGCAGCTCGGCGCGGTCGTGGGCCTTGTCGTAGACCTCGCGGATGGAGTCGAACTGCGCCCGGCCGTCCTGGAACTCCAGCTTGTCGAGCGAGGCGTCCCCGCCGATGGAGCGGCGGGCGAAGGCGGCGACCTCGTCGCGGGTGATGTCCGTGTCGGTCTGGTGGTGCGCTCGCCAGTTGTCGAGCCGTTGCACCATGCCTTGCAGGGACTCGGCCATCATCTTGACCGCGAGCTGACGGCCCTCGATCCTGTTGCCCTTGCCGCGCTCCTCCTTCAGCCGCTCGTCGCGCGCCTCCGTAGTCGGGTAGGCCCGCATGGCGACGGAGAGCGCCTGGATGGGCAGCCCGTGATGCTCGGCGATGGCCTCCAGGACGTAGAGCCAGCAGGACGGCCCCTGCTGCACGGCGAGTTTGGTGACCCGCTGCACGACGCCGGTCCGCGCGGGGGCGGGGGCGGCCGGTGCGGGCATGCGCTGCACGGCCGGTGCCGGACCGTTCATCACCCGGCGGGCGTTGTCCACCGCGTGGCGCTCGCCCGAGTCGTTCTCGTTGGAGACCCGCACGCCGGAGCCGTTGTCGGTGCCGGGGACCGGGCCTTCCATCTGGTCCTGGTAGTGGGTGAGTTCGTGGGCCCAGTCCTCCTTGGTCATCGTGTCGCCGACGACCACGTTGGGACCGGAGGTGTACGCCTTCGCCTGCAACTGCACGGCGGATTCCCGGGCCTGGGCGCCCGTGTGCACGCGCACGCCGCTGAAGTCGGCGCCGCCGAAGCGGGCCTCCATCTCCGTGCGCAGCGAGGAGTCCATGGACTGCCCGGGAGAGCGCAGCACGTCGTGCACGAGGGCGCGGCGCTGCACGGAGGGCGTGTGCCCGCAGCCCGCGTCGTGCTCGTGCCGCTCCTCGGCGATGGCCTGGGTCACCGCCGCGTTGCCGGCCAGGCGCTGCAGGTTCAACAGGCCCTGCGCGGTCGTACCCGGCGCCGGGACGGCGCGGGACCGCTGCTCGTCGTTGCCCTCGCGGCCCCGTGTCCCCTGTGCGCGCACGACGCTCCCCTCGTCCTGGACGGCTGACTGTCCAGCGTTATCGAGGCGTCCCGGGCGGGAGAAGGTCCTCAGGGGCAGACATGGGGGCAGGCCCGCGGGGTACGGCCGAGCGAACTGCCCTTGGGGGCAACGACATTGCCCCCACTCCGGCACCGCAGGCCGTTTCCCCTGCGTTGCGCGCGCGTGAGCCTGGTGGGCGTTCCTGTCTCGTACCCCGAGGAGAGCAGAGCATGCCGTCCTACCTGTCGCCCGGCGTCTACGTCGAGGAGGTGGCCAGCGGCTCGCGCCCCATCGAGGGTGTGGGCACGTCGGTCGCGGCCTTCGTGGGCCTCGCCCCGACCGGCCCGCTGAACGAGCCGACGCTGGTGACCAACTGGACCCAGTACGTGGCGAGCTTCGGTGAGTTCACCGACGGGTACTACCTGGCGCACTCCGTCTACGGCTTCTTCCAGAACGGTGGCAGCGCCGCGTACGTCGTCCGTGTGGGCGGCTCCGCCGAGGACGCCGCCGCCGGCGCCGCCGCGCCCGCCGCCGTGACCGGCTCCGCCGCCAGGCGCGAACTGCCCGCCGCCGAGCCCACGCAGCTCGGCACGTTCAAGGTGGCGTCGATCGCCTCCGGCGGCAACGGCTCACTGAGCGTCGAGGTCGCCGACCCGGAGGGCGAGGGCCCGGCCGAGCGGTTCAAGCTGATCGTCAAGGACGGCGACAAGGCCGTCGAGACCTTCGACGTGACCGCCAAGAAGGGCGGCCGCAACTACGTCGTCACGCAGGTGAAGGAGCGCTCGAAGCTCATCACCGTGACCGAGGCCGCGCCGGCCGCGCAGCTGGTACGCCCCGACAACCAGACGGTGACACTGGTCGCTCCGGCGCCCGCACCGGCCGTACCGGACAAGGTGGCCCAGGGCTCGCACCCCGGCCCGGCCCAGTACCTCGGCGACTCCGCCGACCGCACCGGCTTCGGCGGCCTGGAGGCCGTCGACGAGATCTCCATGGTCTCGGTGCCCGACCTGATGGCCGCCTACCAGCGCGGCGCGATCGACCTGGAGTCCGTCAAGGCCGTCCAGCTCGGTCTGATCGCGCACTGCGAGCTGATGGGCGACCGCGTCGCGGTCATCGACCCGCCACCGAGCCTGAACGCCCGTCAGATCCGCGTGTGGCGGCAGGAGACGGCCGGCTACGACTCCAAGTACGCGGCCCTGTACTACCCCTGGATCAAGAGCTTCGACCCTGCGAGCGGCCAGACCCGGCTGATCCCGCCGAGCGGTCACGTGGCCGGCATCTGGGCCCGCAACGACTCCGAGCGCGGCGTGCACAAGGCGCCCGCCAACGAGGTCGTACGCGGCGCGGTCGACCTGGAGACCCAGATCACCCGCGGTGAGCAGGACCTGCTCAACCCGATCGGCGTCAACTGCATCCGCGCCTTCCCCGGCCGGGGCATCAGGGTGTGGGGCGCGCGGACGCTGGCCTCGGACCCGGCGTGGCGCTACCTGAACATCCGCCGGTACTTCAACTACCTGGAGGAGTCGATCCTGATCGGCACCCAGTGGGTGGTGTTCGAGCCGAACGACCACGCCCTGTGGGCCCGGATCCGGCGCAACATCTCGGCGTTCCTGGTCAACGAGTGGCGCAACGGCGCCCTGTTCGGCCAGCGGCCCGAGGAGGCGTTCTACGTCAAGTGCGACGAGGAGACCAACCCGCCGGAGTCGGTGGACGTCGGCCGCGTCGTCTGCGAGATCGGCATCGCCCCGGTCAAGCCCGCCGAGTTCGTGATCTTCCGGCTGGCCCAGTTCTCCAGCGGCAACGGGGAGCTGGAGGAGTAGGCCGCCCGGCTCGCCCCCGACGTCGTTTTCAACACGCTTAGAAGGACAGCGAACGCATGAGTCTCCAGCCGGGTGACGCCCTCACCTCACATAATTTCGGCCTGCAGATCGACGGTGTGATGGTCGAGTACCTCGCCGAGGTCAGCGGCCTGAGCATCGAGCAGGACGTCATCACGTACCAGCAGAACAGCCCGAACGGCCAGAACGTGGTCAAGAACCTGCCGGGCGTGAAGAAGAACGGCACCTGCACCGTGGTCCGCGGTATGACGCAGTCGGCGTCGTTCACGCAGTGGATCAACCAGTCCATCACCGGCCAGATGACGACGGCCCGCAAGAACGCGTCGATCATCATGATGGACTTCCAGAACAACCCGGTGAAGCGCTACCACCTGCGCAACGCCTGGTGCAGCAAGATCGACGCGAGCACGGTGAAGGCGGGCGAGGCGGCCGCGCTGACCGAGACCGTGACCATCACGTTCGAAGAACTGGTCATCGAGTAATGCGGCGTACGGCTGCCAGGGCCGGCGCCGCCGTGGCGTACTCCGGCGCGGACGCGCCGGAGTCCGAGGCCGGGCTGCCGGGGCCGGAGGCGACACCGGCCCCGGCGGCTCCCGCCCCGGTCCCGCAACAGCAGGCCCTGCGCACGGAGTTCCCCTTCCAGCTGCCGCGCGGCTACGTCGACGAGTCGGGCACCGTCCACCGGGACGGTGTGATGCGCCTGTCGACGGCCCGGGACGAACTGGTGCCGCTGCGGGACGTGCGCGTGCAGGAGAACCCGGCGTACCTGTCGGTCGTGCTGCTGGGCCGGGTCATCACCCGCCTCGGCACGCTCCCGATGGTCCACGACGGGATCGTGGAGAACATGTTCGCCTCCGACCTGGCGTTCCTGCAGGACTTCTACCGCCAGATCAACGCGGAGGGCCACACCCGCGCCGCCGTGCAGTGCCCGCACTGCGCCGAGCCGTTCGAGGTGGAACTCGGCGGGAGCCGCCTGGGGGAATCGTGACGTACGCGACCGACCGGCTGCACGAGGAGATCGCGTACGTCGCCTACCACTTCCACTGGAGCATGGACGAGATCCTCGACCTGGAACACAGCGACCGCCGGCGGTTCACGCAGGAGATCGCGTCCTTGGTGACGCGGGCCGCCGGAACGGAGGGCTGAGCGGTGGGTTTTCTGGACCGGTTGCGGGGGCGGGGAGAGTCCGTTTCCAGGGGTGGCGAGAGCGCTGCCGCACCTTCGCCTTCGCCTGCGCCGTCGTCGGATACGGCGGCTGCGCGTCCGGTCGTCGCGGCCTCCTGGCCCGCGCTGCCGCCGATCCAGCGGACGCTGGGTCCTGGGCGGGGCGGGGTCGCGGACTCCGCGTTCGGCGGGCGACTGCCGACGTGGCAGAACCCGTCGTTCATGGGGACGGCGTCCCACTCGGTCCTGGACGGGCAGTCGAGTGCGCTGCTCGGGGATGCGGTGGGTCGTGGGACGGCGCGTCCCGTGCCGGGTCTCGAATGCCCCTCCGGAGCGTTGCCGTTGGCGGGCCCTGAGCCGGTGGTGCAGCGTGCGCCGGCGGTTCCGTTGCGGATGCTGCCGCCTCGGGAGGCCGGGGCGGCGGGAGTTCCGGTGGTGCGGAGTGGACCGGCAGCGGGCATCCCGGTGGCGTCCGGTGCTCCGGCTCCGGCTCCGGCTGCCCCAGCACCCCGCGCGAGCGCGCCTTCGGTGCAGCGGGCGGTCGGCTCGGCGCCGGTTCCTGCTGTCACGGCGCCGGTAGAGGCTCCCGCGGTGTCGGTGGCACCCGCTGCCGGGGTCAGGGTGACACCTGTTCCGGCCGGTTCGCCGTCGCCTCGACCGGGGGCGTCCCTCACCAGGGCGCGCACTGGTCCTGCGGCGGTGCAGCGGCGGACGCTGCCGGTCACTCCGCGGGTTTCCCCGTCCACGGGCGGGACGACGGTGGCAGCTGCGTCGGTGTCGGCTTCAACTGACGTAGATGATGCAGGAGTTCGAGCGGGCGGCGGAACTACGGCCGCAGGGAAGAGTGACGGTGCGGCCAAGGCCTCACCTGCAGCGCAGGGAACGGTGCCGTCGAGCGCGGCCGTACCGGCGAGGCAGGTCGCGCCGAGCGGTACGGCACCTTCGGGCACCGCCTCGACGCCTTCTCCCAGCGCCGCCGCATCCGAGAGCACCGCGCCCGTACATGTCCAGCGGCAGTCCGCTTCCTCGGAAGTGGCGTCGGCGTCTTCGGACGGTCCCGCTCCGAGCACTGCCTCGACCGACTCCGCTCAGCCGATTACTCCGCAACAGGCCAACGCCCCCCGCCCGGCGTCGACTTTGTCCACCGCGACACCGCCGGTGGTCCAGCGAAGCGCGGCGGCCGCTTCGAAGCGGCGCCCCGGCCTCGGCGCACCGATCGCCTCGACACCCGCCCCTTCTGGCACCTCCGCGAGCCCGTCGGTCCCACCGAACGCCGGTGCTGTACAGCGGAGTTCGGCGGCCGGGGCCACCACGTCCAGCGGCCCGCAACCTCAGCCTCAGCCGGTCATCAAGCCGAGCGCGGCTTCTCCGCAGCCCGGTTCGCCCTCAGAGCGAGCCTCAGGCGCAGCCTCGCAGCCCCCGCCGGCCGGCCCCAGCCTCACGCCTAGCCACCCGAGTTCACCGGCACGTTCGGGCTCGACGAGCACGCCACCATCCCCCTCCGCGGCCTCGACGCCCCCGGTTGTCCAGCGCACCGCGTCCGGCGCGGCCCCGGCACTTCCTGCCGACGAAGGCGCTTCGTCCACCCCGCCGTCGGCGGCCAACCCCGCCATGCAACGCGCGGTGGCCCCTCCCACACCGGCACTCCCCGCCGAGCACCCCGCGTCCTCCACTCCACCGTCGGCAACCACCCCCGCCGTCCAGCGCACCGCGGCCCCCTCCACCGCGGCCCTCCCCGCGTCGTCGACGCCACCGCCGGTAGCCACCCCCGCAGTCCAGCGCACCGCAGGCCCCACCGAATCGGCTCCCCGCGCCGCCCAGCCCGCTTCGTCCACCTCGGCGTCGGCGGCGAACCCCGTCGTCCAGCGCGCAGCGGCCCCCTCGGCACCGATCCACCCCGCCGACCACCCTCCGTCGTCGACCCCGAGGTCGGTGGCCAACCCCGCCGTCCGGCGCGCAGGG
>NZ_JBITHF010000003.1:0-538910 GCF_044457745.1 Streptomyces sp. NPDC050534 | reverse complement strand
GGCCCCCTCGACGCCAGCACTGCCCGCCGACCAGCCCGCGTCATCCACCCCGACCGCGGCGGTCAACTCCGCGGTCCAGCGCGTAGCGGCCCCCTCAGCACCGATCCACCCCGCCGACCACCCTCCGTCGTCGACCCCAAGGTCGGTGGCCAACCCCGCCGTCCGGCGCGCAGGGGCCCCCTCGACGCCAGCACTGCCCGCCGACCAGCCCGCGTCATCCACCCCGACCGCGGCGGTCAACTCCGCGGTCCAGCGCGTAGCGGCCCCCTCGGCATCACCCCTCCCCACCGGCCACCCCGCGTCCTCCACGCCACCGTCGGCAACCGCCCCCGCCGTCCAAGGCACCCCGGCCCCCGCCACACCGGCGGTGCACGCCGACCATGCCCCGTCCCCCGCCCCGGCGCCGGCAGCCACCCCCGCCATTCAGCGCACCGCAGCCCCCACCGCGCCGGCACTCCCGGACAACCACCCCGCGTCGGCGTCGACAGCCACCCCGGTCATCCAACGAACGGCTGCACCTCTCCCCGTGCAACGCGCCTCTGCCGCCCCGGCGTCAGCAGCCCGCCCCTCGGGCCTGGGCACTCCGTCCACCCCGCCGTCGGTTGCCCCCGCCGTCCAGCGCACCCGGTCCGCCTCTTCCGTTGCGCGCCGCTCCCCCCTCGGCGCCCCGGTCACCGCGGCCCCCGCCGACGCCACGCCCCTCATCGGCTCCCCCGCCCCGGCGGCGCCGTCCGGGCCCACGGCGCCCCACACCGCCGTAGCGCATCACGCTCCAGCGCAACTGCCCACACACGCGGACCCACCGACCTCCACACCCGGTCCCGCCACGGCGTCGGTCTTCCCCACGACGGCCAACCCGCCGGGCTCCGTGCCCGCTCCTCCCTTCTCCACCACGCCGGTTCGGCGCCTGGCCGCCTCCACGCCCCTGCACAACTCGGCGCCCCCCACACCCACGAACGCCACCACCGGCAGCTCCCCCCTCGCCGTGGCACCCCTGACCCCTCCCCCACTCCCGGGATCAACCTCCCCCACCCCCTCCCTCCCCGGCGCGGCCCCCACCACCCCACCGCCGCCCGTCCAACGCCTGGGCCGCTTCAGCAAGTCCAAGCCCAAGACACCGGCCAAGCCCCCGGCGCACAGTGCCACCGGCGCCCTCGCCGCAGCCGCCGCCGCCACGATCGGCACCACGCTCACCAACCGCGTCTCACCGCCGACGCCACCCACGCCGCCCCGCGCCGAGGCCCCGCCCCCGTACACCCCGTCCTCCGGGAACCCGCCACCGTACGAGCCACCGCCACCGCCCGCTCAATCGGCATCAGCGCCCCCGCCGGAGTACACCGCGATCCCGCCCGGCGCCTTCGACCCCCGTGAGCTCACCGACTTCCAGCTCGACGAACTGGTCCACCGGATCATCGGCCGCATCACCCGACTGATCCGCACCGAACTCCGCATGGACCGCGAACGGATCGGCAAACTCCGCGACCCCCGCCACTGACCCACCACCCACCACCCACCACCCGCCCCCGACCCCGCACCCCACTGAACGACAGAAAGGCCGCGATGTCCCGCCAGGACCCGGGCTCCACCATCTGGTTCTCCCTCAGCATCGACGGCGAGAGCCTCGGCTACTTCAACGGATGTGAAGGGCTGGCGTCGCAGGTCGAGGTCGAGCAGCGCCAGGAGGGCGGCAACAACGGGTTCGTGTGGCAGCTGCCGACCCGGGTGACGTTCTCGAACATCCGGCTGACCCGGCCGCTGACGCCGGACACCGCCAAGGTCGCCAAGTGGATCTCGTCCGTGCAGACCGGCATCAAACGGCCCACGGCCCAGATCGCCGCGCTGCGCGCGGACGGTTCTGAGGTCGCGCGCTGGGGTCTGATCGACGTGCTGCCGGTCAGCTGGTCCGGCCCCTCCCTCGATCCGGCGAGCCCCGCCGTGGCGACCGAGGTGCTGGAGATCACCCACCACGGGTTCACGGACTGAGGGGCAGGACGAAGATGGCCAAGGGCAGCAGGGGCGGTGCGGGCAAGAGCCTCGTACGAGCCGCACTCGCGATCCACGAACCGCCGAAGGGCAAGAGCCGCACCCCCGGCGGCATCATCAAGACGTTCAGCTTCGACTTCAACCCGGCGCAGCTGTCCCTGTCCCGTCGCGCCCAGTGGAAGGTGACCCCCGCGCAGATCGAACGGGACGGCCCGCTCCCGGAGTTCATGGGTGCCGAGCCGCGCGAGATGAGCGTGGAGATCTTCCTCGACTCCTCCGACGAGCCGACGAGCAACACCGTGCTGAAGAAGGTCGAGTCGCTGCTCGGCTGCTGCGAGGTGACGACCCGGAGCATCGCCGCGAAGCAGCCGTCGCCGCCGTGGGTGGTCTTCCAGTGGGGGTCGTTCTCGACGGCCCGTTTCACGGCGTACGTCAGTGCCGTGGAGGCGAGTTACACGCTGTTCTCGACGACCGGTGTGCCCATCCGTGCCACCTGCCGGCTCCAGTTGCACGAGATCCCCAGCAAGACCAAGGGGCAGAACCCGACGTCCGGCGCGCTCACCGCGCAGCGTGTGCACCGCGTCGTCGCGGGCGACTCGCTCCAGTCCCTCGCCTGGCGCGAGTACGGGAACGCCGCCGCCTGGCGCTCGATCGCCGAGGTCAACGGCATCGACAACCCGGGGCAGTTGACGACCGGCACCGAACTCGTACTGCCGGCCGCCGAGGAGGTGCGTACCTGATGGTGCAGTCCGCCTTCTCCAACGTCGTCGATGTGAAGATCGGCGGCGCCAAGCTGCCGCCCGAGTTCGCGCCCGACCTCGTGGACAGTTACGTCGACCAGGGCGTCGGCGTGCCGGCCGCGTTCCGACTCACCTTCCGGGACCCGTACCGGCTGCTGCTGGGCAAGCTGAACATCACCTTCGGCACCAAGGTGGTGTTCTCGCCCGTCGCCGACGGCGAGGGAGCCGGAGATCCCCTGCTGACCGGTGAGGTCACCGGCCTGGAGGCCGACTACGACGGCACGGGCAGCTACACCGTCATCCGCGGCTACGACCTCGGCCACCGTCTGCTGCGCCAGCGCCGGGTGGCCGCCTACCGCAACCAGAGCGCCTCGGACATCGCCCGCAAGCTGGCCGCCAAGGACGGCGTGCCGATCGGGAGGATCCAGTCGACGAAGACGGTCTACGAGTTCATCTCCCAGTCGAACGTCACCGATTGGGACTTCCTCGCCCGGCTCGCCGACGAGAACGAGATGGTCATGTCGGTCGACGCGGACGGCAAGTTCCAGTTCGTGAAGCCCAAGTCGGCCTCCGGCGCGCCCTCGCCGAGCACCGACGGCGAGAAGAGCCCGTTCGTCCTCCAGGCCGGGCACGACATCCTGCGGCTGCGGGCCGCGGTCACCGCCGCCGACCAGGTGGGCAAGGTCGAGTCCAGGGGCTGGGACGTGACGACCAAGAAGAAGCTGACCTCCCTCGCGCCCGCGATCTCCAACCCCGGTATCACCATCGGCACTTCACCGGGCGCGGCGGCCGGGAAGTTCACCACAGCCAAGCTCGTCGAGACGGGCACGCCCTACGACAAGCAGACCGAGGTGAAGTTCGCCGCGGACGCCCTCGCCGACGACGTGACCGGCTCGTTCGCCGAGCTGGAGGTCATCGCGCGGGGAAATCCCAAGCTGCGCCCGGGAGTTCCGGTGGCGCTGGCGGACGTCGGGGTGCCGTTCGAGGGCAAGTACACGGTCACGTCCGTACGGCATGTCTTCGGCGACGGCAAGCACTACGAGTCGTGGGTGACGGTCAGCGGGAGGCAGTGGCGTTCGCTGTACGGGCTGGCCTCGGGCGGCGCGGACACCGCGCCCCGGCTGCCCAGTGTGGCCAACGCGCTGGTCACCGACGTCAACGACCCGCTCAAGCAGGGGCGGGTCAGGCTCCAGTTCCCGTGGCTGGACGACACGTACGTCAGCGACTGGACCCGTACCGTGCAGATGGGCGGTCTGGGCGGCGGCGGGATCTTCCCGCTCGACGTCAACGACGAGGTGCTGGTCGCCTTCGACCGGGGCGCGCTGGACCATCCGTTCGTGATCGGCGGGCTCTACAACGGCCGCGACAAGCCGACGGTCGTGAGTGATGTGCCCCTGCACGACACCGTGCGCAAGAAGGCGAGCCGGCACACCGTCTCCGACCGGGACGGCAACCGCATGGACCTGCTCAGCCAGAAGACCGGGATGCGCCGGCAGGGCGTACGCCTGATCTCCGGCGACAAGCAGCTGACCATCAACCTGGACCGGACGAAGACCGAGATCGTCGTGGACAGCAAGGGCTCGGTCACCATCAAGGGCAGCCGCTCGGTGTCGGTGGAGGCCGGCACCGATCTCACGCTGACCGCCCGGCGGGCCCTGACCATCAAGAGCGGCGGCCCGCTGAGCATCCAGGGCGGCGGCATGGTCAACGTCCGGGCCGCCGGCGAGATCGGACTCAACGCGCTGGGCGCGCTCAACCTGAGCGCCGTCGGCGCCGCGAGCCTCACCGGCGCGGGCACCGTGCAGATCAACTCGGCCGCCAACACGACGATCAAGGCGCCCACCACCCTGGTCGCCTCACCCGTCTTCGGCGTCACCACCATCCCCGTGCCGATGGTGATCCCGTGAGCCGCCTCCGTAGCCGTATTGGTTCCCAAGTCCGTAGCCGTATGTGTTCCCAAGTCCGCGTCCGTGGTTGGCAGGTGGGTCTCTGATGGCCGAGCAGTTCGTCGGGTCCGGCTGGTCGTTCCCCCTCCGCATCGGGCCGACCGGCGGGATCGCGCTGGTCAGCGGGGAGCGGGAGGTCGAGGAGGCCATCCGGCTCGTCCTGTCGACCGCGCCGGGCGAGCGGCCGATGCGGCCCGACTTCGGCTGCGCGATCCACGACCTGGTCTTCGCGCCGGTCAACGAGCAGACCGCGGGCCGTATCCAGCACGAGGTGCTGGTGAGCCTGGACCGCTGGGAGCCGCGCATCGAGGTCGAGGAGGTCGAGGTCACGGCCGGCGGCGACCAGAGCGTGCTGTTCATCGACGTCCGCTACTCGATCCGCGGCACCAACAACCCGCGCAGCCTCGTCTTCCCGTTCTACGTCATTCCGTCCCACGACGAGCCGGACAGCCCCGGTGCGGCCGGCACCGCCGGTTCGGCTCCTGAAAGCGACCGCTGATGGCCCTGCCCTCCCCCAACCTCGACGACCGCCGTTTCCAGCAGTTCGTGGACGACGCCAAGCGGTACATCCAGCAGCGCGCCCCGGAGTGGACCGACCACAACGTCTCCGACCCCGGAGTCACCCTCGTCGAGACGGTGGCCCACATGGCCGACCAGATCGTCTACCGGCTCAACCGGGTTCCGGAGAAGAACCATCTGGCCTTCCTGGACCTGGTCGGGATCACGCTGTTCCCGCCGTCGGCGGCCCGTACGGACGTGACGTTCTGGCTGTCGGCGCCCCAGGAGGAGGCGATCGCCGTGCCGGTGGGCACGGAGGTGGCCACCATGCGCACGGAGAGCGAGGAGGCGGTCGTCTTCGCCACCGAGCGCGAACTGAGCGTCGTACCTTGCGAGTTGGGTCATCTGCTGGTGCAGCACAAGGGTGAGCCGGCGGCCGACCGGACCCATGACCTCGCCGAGGACGACAAGGACATCCTGTGCTTCTCGGAGTCCCCCGACCCCGGTGACTGCATGCTGCTCGGCCTGACCAACGCGGTGCCGCACTGCGCGGTCGCCCTGGACCTGGACAGCCGGGTCGACGGCGTCGGCGTGGACCCGCGGCAGCCCCCGCTGGTGTGGGAGGCGTGGACGGCGGACGGCTGGCAGACCTGCGAGGTCGACCGGGACGGCACCGGTGGCCTCAACCGGCCCGGCGAGGTGATCCTGCACATCCCCGGCGGCCACGTCCTGTCCCGCAACGCCGGCCAGGAGGCGGGCTGGCTCCGCTGCCGGGTCACCGACCCGCTCCCCGGCCAGCCCTTCTACACCACCTCACCGACCATCCGCGCCGCCGAGGCGTTCACCATGGGCGGCACCACGGCCGTCGTCCACGCCGAGGCGGTCCACGACGAGGCGCTCGGCGAGTCAACGGGCCTGCCCGGTCAGCGACTTCGCCTCGCGCACGCGCCCGTGGTCGGCGACGACCCGCCGGTGCTGCTGCAGACCGCCGAGCACGACGGCTGGGAGGACTGGCAGGTCGTCCCGCACTTCGCGGCCTCGGGCCCGTACGACCGCCACATCACCGTCGACGCCACGTCCGGCGAGATCGCCTTCGGCCCGGCGGTACGGGAAGCCGACGGCGCCCTGCGCCAGTACGGCATGGTCGCCCCGAAGGGTTCCCCGATCCGCGCCCGCCGCTACCGCACGGGCGGCGGCCGGGCCGGGAACGTCGCACGCGGCGCCGTCCAGATCCTGCGCACCTCCATCCCGTACGTCTCCGAGGTCGCCAACCGCGAGGCCGCACGCGGCGGCGTGGACGGCGAGACGGTCCAGGAGGCGAAGGTCCGCGCCCCGATCACGCTGCGCGCCCAGGAGCGTGCGGTGACCCTGCGGGACTACGAGGAGCTGGCCCGCCGCGCCGCGCCCGAGACCGCCCGCATCACCTGCCTGGAGGGCGAGGAAAGCGAGCACGGGGCGTATGCGGTACGGGTGTTGGTGGTGCCTCAGGCGGTCGCGGACCCGGGCGGACGCCTGCGCTTCGAGCAACTGGTTCCCGGGGATGCGTTGTTGGAGCGCATCACGCGCCACCTGGACGAACGCCGCCTGATCGGCACGCGGTTGGCGGTCGGGCCGCCGTTCTACCAGGGCGTGACGGTCGTGGCGACGGTGCACGCGTTCCGCGGGGTGGACACGGACAAGGTGCGGCGCGACGCGCACGACGCCCTGTACCGGCACCTCGACCCGCTCACCGGTGGAGCGAACGGGAAGGGCTGGCCGTTCGGCCGCCCGGTCCAGTCGGGCGAGGTGTTCGCCGTGCTGCAGCGCGTACCCGGCGTGGAGCTCGTCGACGAGGTGGTCCTGCACCCGGCCGACCCACTGACCGGCAAGCGCGGTGAGGCGACGGACCGGATCGACCTGTCGGCGCCGTCGCTGGTGTTCTCGTTCGACCACCGCGTACGGGTGATCGGAGACGGTGAGGGGGCCCGCGGATGAGGGGTTCCATCGACGGCCTGGAGTCCTCCGCACCGATCGGCCTGATGCTGCCGGCGGTGTTCGCCGACGACGACTTGGCCCAGCGTTTCGTCGCCGGCCTGGACGAGGTGGTCGCGCCGATCCACAACGTCCTCGACTGCCTGGACACGTACTTCCGCCCGTCTCTGACCCCGGTCGACTTCGCCCACTGGCTGGGCAGTTGGGTGGGCGCGGAGACGGACGGCAGCGAACCGGAGCCGCTCCTGCGGGCCGCGGTGGCCGCCGCGGCGTACCTGCACCGCATCCGGGGCACCGGGCGCGGCCTGTCGGAGGCGGTCCGCCTGGCCTTCGGCGCCGAACCGCAGATCACGGAGAGCGGGGCGGCGGACTGGAGCGCCCGCCCGCTGGGGCCGGTACCCGGCGCCAGGCGCCCCCACCTCCACGTTCACCTGCGCCTGCCGAACCCGACCCCGGCGGACCACCACCGCCTGGACACCCTCGTGGCGGCCGCCCGCCCCGCCCACATGCCCTACACGGTCGAACTGACCGCCGCCCCCGCCGAAAGGACCCCGTCCTCATGACGACCACCCACAACTGCGCCGACTGCGGCACCCGCGCGGAACCGGGCCAGTCGTTCTGCGACGCCTGCGGGGCGGTGCTGAGCTGGAAGGACCGGGCGAACGCCGCGAGCGGTGCGGCCTCCGGCGAGGCGTCGCGCGGCGAGGCGGAGGGGGCGGCGGCGTTGGCGGCCGGTTCGGCCGCGTCCGCGTCCGCGCCGGCGCCGAGCAGCACGCGTACGGCAACGGCGTCGGCGCCCCGCGCCGAGGCGGCAGTCCCGAGCACTCCCGAGCCGCCTCGGACCGCGCCCACGGATGACACGGCCCCCACGGAACCCGTCCCGGCTGTGGCGGCGACGACCCCGCTGCCCACGGCCACTCCGGGCCCGGCACCGGCACCGGCACCGGCAGATCCCGTAGGCCCTGGCGCTGGCCCTGGCTCTGATGCGGGCACGCCCCCCACACCCCCGTCGTCCAACCCCGAGGGCATGACGGACCGAGCCCGTCAGCTGCTCGTCCCGGTGGCCGACCCGGAGCCGCGCCCCGCGGCGGAGCCGTCGGTCGCGCCGGTCCTGCCCGGCCGCCCGGCGCCGCAGCGCCCGCAGACGGTCAGGGCCCCCGGCGAGGAGCTCGGCGCCAACGGCGGTACACCGTGCCCCTGGTGCTCCACCCGCAACCGCCCCGACCGCCACTACTGCACCCGCTGCGCGATGCCGATGGCGGGCGAGACGCAGACTCCGGGCCGACTGCCGTGGTGGCGGCGGCTGTTCGGGGCCGGCAGCCGGGAGACCCCGTGGGCGGGCGACCGCCCGCGCCTGCGCCGCACCTTCGACCGCGTACTGACCTGGCTGGGCGCGGCGATCGTCCTGACCCTCCTGATCGTCCTCGGCTTCAACATCCCCAAGGGCGTCCAGGCGACGAAGGACCACTTCTCCAAGCGGGCCGCGGTCGAACCGGACGCCTGGAGCGCGTCGCGCTCGTACCCGGGCCACAAGCCGGAACTGGCGGGCGACAAGCTCAACAACACGTGGTGGGGCCCGGGCGTCTCGGAGACGGGCGAAGGGCAGTGGCTGCAGGCCAAGTTCGACGTTCCGACGCGCCTGCTGGACCTGATCATCACCCCGGGCGTCTCCGTCCGCCCCGACCAGATCTCCCAGTCGGCGCGCCCCCACCGCCTGGAGGCCACCATCACCCTCTCCAACGGCAAGACCGTCAAGCGCCAGGTCACCCTCGACCCGGGCGCCGGCGGCCAGCGCATCCCCTTCCGCGTCGGCACGGTCAGCTCGGTCCGCTTCACGATCGAATCGGCCAGCGGCACGTCGTCGAAGAAGCAGGTGGCCATCGCGGAGATCGAGTTCTTCGGGCCGTCCAGCGCCAACTCGGCCTGACGTCTTCACGTACGGCCGAATGCGGTGGCGTCCGGGATGTGGGGAACGGCACCGGGGGTGGCACGGCCACGCGCTCGGTGCCGCGCCGTGACGCGGTGGCGCGGCGCTGCGGATATCCGTCGGCGACAGCCCGAACCCGGCTCTCAGTGCCCGGCTTAGGTGGGCGGGGTCGTGCAGGCCCCGGTGCGCGGCGATCGTCGCGGTGGTGAGATGGCGGAGCGCCGGGTCGGCCAGGTCCCTGCGGATGCGGTGGAGGCGTTCGCGGCGGACCCACGCGACGAAGGAGAGGCCGGCGGCCCGCCGTAAAAGATGGTGCAGGTGCCGTGGCGAGATGCCGTGGGCGCGGGCGGCGGTGGCGACCGACAAGTCCGGGTCGTCGAGGTCGGCGCTGGCGAACGCGGTGATGCGTTCGGTCAAGTCGCAGGGGACAGCGGCCCGTTCGGGCGTGGTGTCCGCGTACATGGCGATGGGCAGCGCGCTCAGGACGCGTGCGTGGACACGCCTCAAGAAGCCCGGATCGTGATCGTGTTACGAGCTCTTACGGATCTCAGTTCGTCGTCTCGTAGGTCAGCTTCACGACCTTCGAGAAGGTCTTTACGGCTGTGAGCCTCAGTTTGGCGGCTTGACCTTCTTGGAAATACTGCTTGCCGCGTCCCAGCAGTAGGGGGTAGATGGTGAGGTCTATCACGTCTATCAGCCGTTCCCGCAGCAGCGTCTCTCCGAACAGGCCGTGGCCCAGGATCAGCAGGTTCCCCCCTTCTTGCTGCTTGAGCCGGGTCACCTCGGCGACGACATCGCCTCGAACGATGATCGCATTGCCCCAGTCGGCCTTTTCCAGCGTGGAGCTGAACACGTATTTCGCCATTGTGTTGAGCCGGTCGGCCCACATCGGCTTGTGGGTCCCGCCGCCGTAGAGCTTGGCGAATGCCTCATAGGTGTGGCGGCCGAACAGGATCGCGTCGCATGCCGTCAGCAAGCCCAAGCCGTCGCGCAGGTATGCCTCGTTCTGGTATTCGCCGACTCCCATACCCACCGGGTCTTCGAAGACGCCGTCCGCCGACACCAGTACGTACTCGATCAACTTCCGCATAACGCCTTCCTTCGATCTCGTCTGGACGGTTCGGCGCACTGTGGAGTGCGCCCACATCTGCTCAGATCCCACCATTGGGTAGAACTGGGCGGCCTGCACCACAATGCCCAGATCCAGCTGCTACCGACGCCAAATCGTTGGGATCACAATGCACTCGGGAGGGATTGCGGCAGGCCGAATGCGGGAAAGACGGTGTTTTCGAAGCGGGTTATGGCGCTGATCCCGTTGCCGGCGAGGGTGAGGACGAAGAGGCCGACTCCGTGGATTCCGGTGGGGGTGCGTTGGTAGACCCCGAATGCCGGCTGACCGTTGGCTCGCGTCGGCACCAGTGCGGATCTGTGTCCCGAGCCGAAAACGAACGCGCAGAATCGGGCCACGCTTTCTCGGCCCCGGTATTCCAGCGGTATCGGTGGCATCGACATGAAGACGTCGTCGGTCAACAGCGCCACCAACGCGTCGATGTCGGCGGATTCGTAGGCGCGGACGAACTTCGCCACGATCGCGTCCTCGGCCGGTGAGTCGCCGGCAGTCGTCACCGGCAGTCGCCGCCGCATTCCCGCACGCGCGCGTTTGAGGGCGCTCTTGACTGATTCGACGGTCGTGTCCAGCATGTCGGCTACCTCGTTCGCGTGGAATCCGAGGACGTCACGCAGGATGAGGACGGCGAGCTGGCGAGGCGGCAAGATCTGCAGGGCGGTCACGAAGGCCAGGGAGATGGATTCGGTTTGCTCGTAGCGCGCCTCGGGACCGAGCGGCACATTGATCGCACCGTCCAGCAGAACGTCGGGATAGGGCTCGAGCCAGTGGATTTCGCCGAGTCCGGTGGGTTGCGGTGGTTCGATTCCCGGGATGTCCCACGCCTTCGCGGGACGTCGGCGGGCGGCGCGCAGCGCGTCGAGGCACCGGTTGGTGGCGATGCGGTAGAGCCAGGAGCGAACCGAGGCGCGCCCGTCGAATCGTTCGAGGCCTCGCCAGGCGGCGAGCATCGTGTCCTGCAGAACGTCCTCGGCATCCTGAAACGATCCGAGCATCCGGTAGCAGTGCACCTGTAGCTCGCGGCGGTGTGGCTCGGTCAGCGCTCGGAATGCCTCGCCGTCGCCGGCCTGCGCCCTCGACATCAAGTCCGTTCTCGCCAATTCCACTCCCGCCACCTCACTCCTCCTCGTGTGCAGTTCCGCACTGTATGGACGCCGGCCAAGGCGGAAACGGGGCGCTCGCTCAGCGCCTCCTTTACCGACGCGGCGGCGCCTACACCTGCGACAGCCGACAACATTGTTCAAAGGAGCAGGTAATGGGAAAGATCGTCCTCACCTCGAACGTCACACTCGACGGAGTGGTCCAAGACCCGGACGGCGAGGAAGGCTTCGATCGGGGCGGCTGGTTCCACCAGTACGTCGGGGCCAAGGACCTCCAAGACTGGGTCGCCCGCGAGACGCAGGAGGCCCTCGATGCCGAGGTGCTGCTGCTGGGCGGGCGGACCAATGAGTGGTTCGCGGACCGGATGACAGAGCGCAATGTGGCGGAGGGCCGCGTGAGCCCGGAGTGGGCGAACAGGGTGCGAAGCATGCCCAAGTACGTCGTGTCGTCGACTCTGGAAGAGCCGCGGTGGAGCAACGTCACCACCCTGCGCGGTGATGCGGTCAAGGAGGTTTCGCAGCTGAAGCGGCAGGTGGACGGAGAAATCCTGATCTACGCCAGCTATCAACTCGCGCGCACACTGATGGAATACGACCTGCTCGACGAACTGCGGCTGGTCATTTTCCCGGTCGTGCTGGGAACCGGCCTGCGCCTGTTCGACGGGACCAGCGACAACAAGCCGCTACACCTGGTCGACGCACGAAAGCTCGGTGACGGCCTGGTGTTCTACGCCTACGAATTTGCGCAAGGCTAACCTCGATCTTTCTCGACGGTCCGCCGACGGAGTCGGCGGACCGTTTCGCATTTCGTGAGGGGTCGCAGGCAGGCCAAGGGCCCGGGTGTCGCGTCGGGTGAGCGCCGGGTTCCACTGCCGGGGCTGTGGTGCCGATCCTCGCAGGGGCGGCGATACGGGACGCGTACCCCCGAGACGTGGCAGTCGGCTCGGCGGGGAAGCGCGGCTGATAGCGAGGCGGCGCGGGGCCATGGCTCGGATGCGTTCCGTCATGCGTGGGGACCTCGCCATCGGACCCTCGGTATCGAGTGATCAGACCCGACCCACCCTCGATCACCTTCACCCACCACCCCTAAGTAACCGCCTTGACAGGTGATGAAAGCTCTTGAGAACCTCTCGTCACCAGTCAGAGCGGTTACTTTGGATGTGGACACCATGACAGTCGTACGGTTCGAACTCGTCTCCCAACTCGGCCCGAAGGACGTGCTGGAGGTGCTGACCGACTTCAGCCCCGCGCGCGCCGAAGCCTGGCCCACGATCGACGCCGAGCGCTTCGACGTCCATGAGCTGGGCGCCACTTGGGCCGAGGTGACCGAAGGGACCGCCGCGGCCTGGGAGCGGGCGCGCTACGAGTGGGAGCCGGGCGGGGACACGGTCATTGTCACCACGCTCGATTCCAAGCATTTCGGAGCCGGTGGCGGCTGGGTCTTCCGGATGACCGCGGAGGGCGACGGCACCCGCGTCGCCGTCGAGCTGACGCGGCAGCCGAGCACCCTCAAGGGCAAGATGCTCGCCTCGCTGCTCCCCCTGGTCACGCCTTCGTCCCTGCGCAAGTCCTTCTCAGGCCCGCTGCAGGCACGGTGACGCGTGCGGGCTCAGATCCCGAGGGTTCATCGATGAGGGGCCGGCAGCGTGAGCTGTCGGCCCCTTCGGCATGCCGCCGTGCGTGAGTGACCATCTGCGAACATGCCAGTCCGCCCCAACCTATCCGCGAGGGTCGACGGTTTCGGACCATCCCACCGATAGCCCCCAGGTACCGCTTGTCTTGCTCGTGACCGATACTGCAACGTCTTTGTGGGTGCGACTGATAGCCATCTCGTTGTACTGCCCGGGGTCGCCGTTTGCGCAGACGACCGTGTAGCTCACCAGAGAGCCAACACTGACGTCGATCGTTCCGGAGCCCGAACAGATCACCGCCACTTCCAAGGTGCCCGGCTGAATTCGAAGGATCTCCGGAAACGAGCTAGGCCCGACTTTTCCAGCTGCTGTGATGAACGTCTGTTGCGCGTCGACAAGTTGGGGCGTAATGCGAGGGCCTACGTCGCCCGAGAGTGGGGCGGAGCGCGCTTCCGACGAGGCTGTTTCGGCTGGTGTCCCCCTCGCGGAGGCGTGGCGATCCCCGCTTGACGCCGACGTGGTGCATCCGGTCAACGCGACGAGAGCCACCGCAATGATGAATCCTGCTCGTGCCATGCGCACCACCCGATCCCCTGCTTCTCTGGATGGAAGCGGCTGGTCAGGCCGCCGGTCAGGGACCCTATGGATCAATGAGTACGCCGTGTGCAAAATTGAGTGAATCCTGAGGTTGAAGTCGCTCGGCGAGCGCCCCTGGCCGGCGCGAAGTCCCCTTCGGAATAAGGCTGCACAGTCCTCCGCGGGCTCGGGGCGCCTGACGTGTCCGCGTGACCTCAGCAGAGACGTCCTCGTCGATACTGCACGGCAGACGCCGTACCTCCATCCGCCTTCGGGGCGGAGCGGTATGGCTGACCGCGGGCGGCGTACGGCGCCGGATACCTGTGGCGGCGATAGAACGAATCGATGTCCACGGCCTCAAGGGCCGACGGCTGACCGTCGTATTGACGGGCGACGAGCCCGCGACGTACCGCCTCAGCTGTCGCAGCGGCCTCGCCGTGCACGAGTTCGCGCAGGCGGTCCGGCGTGCACTGCCCGTACGAGACGCCGACGAACCGCGGCCGGACAGGGCCGGCCTGGTGGCCGAGGAGCCCATGGAGCCGGTGGCGCCGAACCGGCGCCGGCAGCTGTGGTGGGGCCTGGGAGCTGCCTATGTGCTGGTGTTCGTCCTGCTGGTGGCCACCGGCGCCGGAGCGGGCCCGGCACTCCTCTGGGTGGCGGCTCCTGAGGCGCTCGGCGGCGGGGGATTCGGCGCGCACGTGGGATGGAAGATGGTCCGGGAAGCCTGGGGAATGCGTACCCGGGGCATCACGGTGGAGGGACGGCTGCAGGGGTCCGGCCGGTACAACGACGTCGAGCACCACACCTACGCATACGTCGACGACAAGGGCGAACGGCGCGAGCTCACCACCTCGGAGGACAGCAGCGAGCGGGCCGAGATCACGTACGACCCCGCGGCCCCCGAGTCCGCCCAGATCGGGCGGGGTACGACGGGCTGGCTGGTGTTCGGTGCCGTGCTCATCCTGCTGTTCGGCCCGCTTCTGCTGGCGGGCGTCTCCTTCATGGTGGTGGGGGTGGCAGCCCTCGTCTTCTGAAGCAGCGACCTGCGACATAAGCGACCTTCGAAGTGCCCGGACTGGCCGGTGAGCCGGCGAGGAGTAGCTGCGTAGCGACCCGGTCTCGGATCGGCACCCACAGCAAGTCCACGCCGGCTGACGGGGGCGTGTGGTCGGCCGCGGTCAGTGCCGGGACGGGAACACGCACCGGAAGCTGGACCCCGCGTGCGCGTCACCCTGGCCCGTGTAGTGGGAGATCGACGGGTACCTGCACAGGTTGCGGGTGACCTGCCGGCCATCCGCGTTGATCAGGGTGGCGGGGAGGGTCTTGGGGGCCTTGCCGTGTTCGACCCAGGCGGTCAGGGCGCCGAGGTCGTCCGTCGTGCCGTGGCCCTGGTTCAGGCCGCAGTGGGGTGTGCCCGGGGCGAGGAAGAGGCGGTAGAAGTCGTCGACCCGCTGGGCGCCGCCCAGCTCGCGCTCGACCTGCCGGCGGTACTGCACGGTGCCCTGGGTGGGGATGTACTGGTCGGCCCGGCCGTGCCAAGTGAGCAGCTTGCCGCCGGAGTTACGGAAGGCGGACAGGTCGGGGTCGTCGGTGCCGATGACCTTGTCGTACTCGGCCTCGGACTGCTGGAACAGGCGGGTGAACCGGCTGTACGTGATCTTCGAGAGGTCGAGGGACGGGTCCTTCGCCACCCACTGGGTGACCCAGGCGGCCGGTACCGGGAACGGCGCTCCTGCGACGTTTCCATCGGCGTCCGGCGGAGTGATGCCTGCCAGGGCCGACAGGTCGGCTCCGACCGGGACTCCGGACCACAGCTGTTTGCCCGAGGCGGTGCGCGGGCCGTCCCAGATCTTGCGGACAACGGCGGCGTCGGACGCCGTGATGGTCAACTCCGCGCCCTTGCAGTCGACTTTGGTACCGATCAGCCGCCGCGGGTCGAAGCCGCACCGCTGCGGATCGTCGACCAGGCCGTCCTTGACGCCGTCGAGGGAGTCGCAGATCTTGACGGCGGCGTTGGTGAAGGCGGCGAACTCGCAGTCGGTCGGGTAGGTCTTCTCGTTGTTCATGACCACCTGCGGCCACAGGGTGGCGACTTCGAACTCGTCCCAGTTGATCGCGGGCGCGTTGGCGAGGATGCCGTCGTAGTCGTCGGGGTGGCGCTGGGCCTCCATGTAGCCCTGGCGTCCGCCGGTGGAGCAGCCGTTGAAGTAGGCGTAGGAGGCGGGTTTGCCGTAGAAGCCGTCGATGACCTCCTTGGCCACGACGGCGGCCTCGTGCTCGGAGCGGCTGGCGAAGTTCTTCAGCAGGGTCGTATCGACCTGGCCTGTGCTGTTCAGGGCCCAGTCGGTGTCGATGTACGTGCTGACGCCGGCGTCGGTGGTCGCGGCGGCGTAGCCGTTCTTGACGGCGGCAGCCAGGCCCGCGCCGTAGTCGCCGGCGGCGTACGCCTGGCCGCCGAGGGTCTGGAGACGGCCGTTCCAGGTGTTCAGGGGGAGCCAGACACGCACCTTGGCGTGGTCTCCCCGGCCCGGGTGGGTCAGGGTCACCGTCAGGTCGCAGAACGCCGGTACGTCGCCGATGTGCTGCTCGGGCAACGGGGTGACCGGGGGCACGTCGACGGTGCCTGCGGCGTGGGCGGCCGCGGTCACGGTCTCCACCTTCGTGCCGACGGGTGCCTTCACGGATACCGAACGGCACTGCTGTGCATAGGAGTTGGTGCTCTGGGGCTGCGCCGAGGCGGTCGGCAGGTATACGGCCGCGGCGAGCGGCACTGCGGCCGCGAGGACGGTCAGGAGTCGTCTCATTGCGTATCCATCCGAGGAGTTCGGCGTGCGCCGTTGCTTACGGCGGCACATGTGTGAGTGGGGTTCAGGCGCCTGCGTGCGGGGTGTCTGCTCGTCCGGCGGCGGCAGCGCCGATCGCACGCTCTCCGCGCAGCCATCGCGAGTGGTGACGCTCCGCCCAGGCCCGGTCGACGTAGCCGGTGCGCATCCCCAGCCGCGCCTCCGGGTCGGCGAACGCCTTGCGCATGTGGCCGAGTACGACGATGACGATCGCCCAGGCCAGGAGGTCGTGGACGAAGATCGCGCTGGTGCGGGAGATGAGGGGCAGGAGCCCCATGAACCACATGAGCAGGCCGGTGAATGCCATCACCAGCACGGCACCGGCGAGCCAGCCGGCGTAGAGCTTCTGGCCTGCGTTGAACTTGCCGGCCGGGCGGGCATCGAACGAGGTGCGGCGCCTGCGGACCGCGCGTAGCCACTGGCGGTCGTAGACGGCGAAGCGGTTCAGTCTGCGCAGGTCGGCGCGGAACTCGGTGGAGAGGAGCCCGAGCAGGTACGGCAGCGGAAGCGAGATGCCCGTCCATTCATGGACGGTGACCAACAGGTGGCGCCGACCTACGAGTTGGGCCAGCGGTGCGAGGTAGAGGCAGGCGGCGGAGACCAGGCACGCGAGCATCAGGAGGCCGGTGGCCCGGTGGACCATGCGCTCGGCAGTGCTGAAGCGGCGCACCCGGCCGGGTTGTTGGGGTTCAGGCCGCGGCATCGTGCCGGTCGGCGTCGTCGAGCCAGCCGTCGACCGCATAACCGCGCTCCTCCCAGTAGCCGGGCACGACCGTGTCGGTGACCGAGATGCCGGACAGCCACTTGGCCGACTTGTAGAAGTACATGGGCGCCACGTAGAGGCGGACGGGTCCGCCGTGCGCGTGGGTGATGGGCTTGTCCTGCATGTTCAGTGCCACCAGGACGTCGGAGCGGCGGGCCTGTTCGAGCGTGAGGCTCTCGGAGTAGGCACCGTCGAAGCAGGTGAAGCGGACGGCCGCTCCCCGGGCGCGCACTCCGGCGGCGTCGAGGAGGTCCGCCAGCCGTACTCCCTCGAAGGGCGTCTTGTTCACGCGCCAGCCGTCCGTGCACAGCACGTCGTGGACGATCCGGGTCTGCGGCAGCGCGCAAAGGTCGTCGAGTGTGTAGGTCTTCGGCCGGTCCACCAGTCCGCCGACCCGGAGCTGGTAGTTCGTCGCGTCCTGGTGCGGCACCGAGCCGACGACGCTGTAGTACCGGAAGCCGCCCGGATTGGGCAGCAGACCGGTCAGGCCGGTGACGTCGAACTCCGAAGCGGCGCCAAGGAATCCCTCCCAGCCGCGCTGGAGATACGGCGCGGTGGCGAGCCCCGCGGCCCCCACGCCGAGCATTCCCAGCATCGCCCGGCGCCCCACCGGCGCACCTTCGGCCCTACGTTTGGGCTTTCCTGCCACGGCCGGTGTTCCCCTTTCCCCTACGGACGACCGCAGGCGCCATCGCCGTCGCCGCCGTCGTCGCCGCAATCATCGTCACTGGTTTAACCGGTGACGACAGTGGCATGGGTCGCTTGGCGCTGTCAACCGGAGTGGCGGCCGGGTTACCCTGTCGGTGACGTTGACCGTGTAGCGAGGAGTCGTAGACGTGGCGGGTGACGACGACATCTCGGGGTGAGACCCGGATCTGACGGCCACCGGCCGGCGCACAGAGGCGCTGCCGCCGAGGTGGTCCGTTTCGTCGTACCCCTTTTCCCACGTCTGCCCAGGGCAGAGGTCTGCGCTCTGCCCTCAACCCGTTCGAGGTCATCTCCATGTCCGACGCCGCGTCCATCGTCTGCTCGAGCCTCTCTTTCGCCTGGCCCGACGACACCCCGGTCTTCCACGACCTGTCCTTCGCCCTGCCCCCCGGCCGGACCGGCCTGGTCGCCCCCAACGGCTCCGGCAAGAGCACCCTTCTCAAACTGATGGCCGGTGAACTCCGGCCCATCACCGGCTCGTTGACGGTCGGCGGCACGCTGGGCCATCTCCCGCAGAGCCTCCCCCTGACCGGTGATCTCACGGTCGCCGAGGTGCTCGGCGTCGCCGCGGTGATCCGCGCCCTGGACGCCGTCGAGTCCGGAGACGTCGACGAGGAGCACTTCACCGTCATCGGCGACGACTGGGACATCGAGGAGCGCACCCGCGCCCAGCTCGACCGCCTGGGCCTGGCCGACCTCACCCTGGACCGCGGCCTCAGCACGCTCAGCGGCGGACAGGTCGTATCCCTGGGCCTCGCCGCCCAGTTGCTACGGCGCCCCGACGTCCTCCTCCTCGACGAGCCCACCAACAACCTCGACCTCCAGGCCCGGCACAAGCTCTACGACGTGCTGTCGGACTTCACCGGGTGCCTGCTGCTCGTCAGCCACGACCGCGCACTGCTCGACCGCATGGACCGCATCGCCGAGCTGAACAGCGACGAACTGCGTTTCTACGGAGGCAACTTCACCGCGTACGAGGAGGCCGTGCGGGCCGAGCAGGAGGTCGCGGAGAAGAACGTCCGCAACGCCGAGCAGGAACTCAAGCGCGAGAAGCGGGAGATGCAGCAGGCCCGCGAGCGCGCCGAGCGCCGCGCGAGCAACGCCGCCCGCAACCTCAAGAACGCCGGCCTGCCCCGCATCTTCGCCGGCAACATGAAGCGCGGCGCGCAGGAGTCGGCGGGCCGGGCCGGGCAGACGCACGCGGCGCGGTTGGGCGAGGCGAAGGCGCGCCTCGACGAGGCCGGACGCGCGCTGCGCGAGGAGAAGCGGATCACTCTGGATCTGCCGGACACCCAGGTCCCCGCCGGGCGCACCCTCTTCCTCGGCGAGGGGATGCAGGTCCGTCTCGGGGAAAGGGACGTGTTCGCCCCCGGAGGCGTCGAGTTGAGCATCCGGGGGCCTGAGCGGATCGCGCTGACCGGACCCAACGGGGCCGGGAAGAGCACCCTGTTGCGCCTGGTCACCGGCGAACTCACCCCTGACAGCGGCGAGATCAGGCGCAACGACGGCCGGATCGCCTACCTCTCGCAGCGCCTCGACCTGCTGGACCTGGACCGTACGGTGGCGGAGAACTTCGCCGCCTTCGCCCCGGAACGGCCCGAGGCGGAGCGGATGAACCTGCTCGCCCGCTTCCTCTTCCGGGGCACGCGGGCCCACCTGCCGGTCGGGGTACTGTCCGGCGGCGAACGCCTGCGCGCCACCCTGGCCTGTGTGCTGTGCGCCGAACCGGCCCCCCACCTGCTGCTGCTCGACGAGCCGACGAACAACCTCGACCTGGTCAGCGCGGGCCAGTTGGAGAACGCACTCAACTCCTACCGAGGCGCGTTCATGGTGGTCAGCCATGACGAGCGGTTCCTTGCCGAGATCGGGGTGAGCCGGTGGCTGCGGCTGGCCGACGGCGTGGTGGAGGAGACGGGGGCACCTGTGGTGTGAGCCGCAGGTAGGTGTGCGTAGTGGCCCGCGCCCGAGGCCTCATGCCCGGCGGGCCCATCACCTTCCCCCATCACCTTTCACGTTGGAGGGTTACCCGTGCCCCAGCCCGCTCTGCTCGCGCACGACCTCGTCCGCAGCCTGGGCGGCCGCCGCATCCTCGACGGCATCTCCCTGACCGCCTCCCCCGGCCACCGCATCGGCCTGATCGGGGAGAACGGCGTCGGCAAGTCCACCCTGCTGCGGGTGCTCGCCGGCATGGACGAACCCGACGCCGGAAGCGTCACCCGCCCGCCCGACCTCGGCTTCCTCCACCAGGAGATGCCGTACGACACCGACGCCACCATCGGCGCCGTACTGGACGCGGCACTGCGCGAGGCCCGAGAGGACCTCGCGGAACTGGATCGCCTCGGCGAGGAACTCGCCCGCGTCCCGCCCGACGACCCCGGCCACCAGGCCCTCCTCGACGCCTACGCCCAGCGCCTGGAGCAGGCCCAGGACCGGGAGTCCTGGGACGCCGACCGTCGCGCGGGCCTGGTCCTGGACGGCCTGGGCCTGGGCGCGTTCGAGCACGACCGCACGCTCGGTTCGCTCTCCGGCGGGCAGCGCGGCCGGCTGGCCCTGGCCGCCCTGCTCCTACGGCGGCCGTCGGCACTGCTGCTCGACGAACCGACCAACCACCTCGACGACAGCGCCGCGGCATTCATGGAGGAACAGCTGCGCGCCCTGACCGGAACCGTGATCGTGGCCAGCCACGACCGGGCGTTCCTGGACGCCGTATGCACGGATCTGATCGACCTCGACCCGGCGGTGGACGGCCCGGTCCGCTACGGCGGCGACTACAGCGCCTATCTGACGCAGAAGGGCACCGAACGGGAGCGCTGGGAGCGGCGGTACGCCGAGGAGCAGGAGGAACTGGAGGCATTGCGGAAATCCGCGGACGTCACGGCGCACCGGGTCGCGCCGGACCGCGGCCGTACCGACAACGAGAAGATGGGCTACGGCCACCGGGGCGGCCGGGTGCAGCAGCAGATCTCCCGGCGGGTGCGCAACGCCACCCGGCGGCTGGAGGAGCTTGAGCGCAGCCAGGTCGCCGAGCCGCCCCGCCCGCTGCGGTTCGCGGCAACCGGGGAACTGGCCACCCAAAGCGAGGACCATGCGCGGCCGCTGGTGTCGCTGCGGGACGTACGGGTGCCGGGTCGGCTCACGCTGGACGGCCTGGAGGTGTCGGCGACGGACCGACTGCTGGTCACGGGCGGCAACGGGGCAGGCAAGTCGACGCTGCTCGCGGTCCTCGCCGGGCGCCTGGCGGCGGAGGGTGCGGTACGGCGGCGAAGGCGGCTCACGGTGGGGCTGCTGGCGCAGGACACGGTGTTCGAGCGGGACGACCGCACGGTCCGGGACACGTATGAGCTGTCGCTGGGCCTGGCGCGGGCGGAGAGAGTGCCGCTCGGCTCCCTAGGTCTGCTGCCTGAGGCTGACCTGGACAAATCGGTGGGGCACCTGTCCGTGGGACAGCGGCGACGGCTCGCGCTGGCCCTGCTGGTGGCCCGCCCACCCCACCTGCTGCTGCTCGACGAGCCCACCAACCACCTCTCCCCACGCCTGTGCGACGAACTGGAGGAGGCGCTCGGCACCGGCCCGGGTGCGATCGTGGTGGCGAGCCATGACCGCTGGCTGCGGAGGAGGTGGCAGGGCCGGGAGATCCGGCTGGTGCAGTAGCGTGAAGGCGGGGCATCGTCCCAGGTCAAGAGGTGAGCACCGTTTGAAGCGGTGACGAGCCTTGCGTGGCCCGCCGGTCACCCCTCAAGATGGTGATGTGAACCTTGACCATGTCTTCGTATGCGGAAACCCGGCCCTCGACTTCGCGGCCACCCTCCGCGCCCGGCGCTCGACCCGGTTCGAGATGTTCGCGACGCCGGAGCGGCTCAACGCCTGGTACCTGGAGTCCGGTCTGGTGGACACCATCACTCCGGCCGAGGAGAACGACGTCCGGGAGGCGACGACGGTCCGCGAGGCCATCTACCACCTCGTCACCGACCGCCGGCTCGGCGAGGAGTTCAACCGGGAGGCACTCGCCGTGCTCAACGGCGCCGCGCGCAAGACGCCCGCGACGCCACAGCTGACGCTCGGCGGCCGGCACACCGAGGCGACCCCCGAGCAGGCCCTGGCCACGGTCGCCCGCCAGGCCGTCGAACTGCTCAGCGGCCCGGACGTGCCCCTGCTGAAGGAGTGCGGCAACCCCGAGTGCACCCGCGTCTACATCGACCGCTCGCGCGGAATGCGGCGCCAGTGGTGCGGCATGGAGTCCTGCGGCAACAAGATCAAGGCTGCGGCCTACCGCGCACGCAAGAAGACGGCACCCGCGGCAGCTTCACACTGACCTCGGGCGCCGTCGATGCTGAGGGCGCGCACGTGACTTGGTGGCACCGTCCGTCGGCCGGTCTTCCGATCAGGCGGCGGTGCTCGCGAGGCTCGCGTTGATGGTGACCGGGATGTTGCCGCGCGTCGCCTTGGAGTAGGGGCAGATCTGGTGGGCGGCGTGCGCCAGTTCCTCGGCGGTCGCCTGGTCGACACCACCCAGTACGGGGTTGAGAACCGCGGAGAGGGAGAACTCGCCGTCGTCGCCGTGGGTGAGCGTGATCTCGGCGGTGATGTCGGTGCTGGTGAGCCGGATCTTGCGGTCGGTGGCGGCGCGCCGGAGGGCACCGAGGAAGCAGGCGGCCCAGCCGGCGGCGAAGAGCTGCTCGGGGTTGGTCGCGGTGCCTGCGCCGCCGAGTTCCTTGGGGAGGGCGAGGCCGGTCTGCAGCAGACCGTCCGAGGAACGGGCGTGGCCGCCGTTGCGGCCCTCTCCCTCGACGTCGACAACGGCGGTGTAGGTGACTGCCATGACTGGCCTCCCCGGCTGGTTGGACTTGGAAAGTCTTCGCTCGCCCGTCGACCGTGACGACTCTTGCGTCACTGGTTCAGGCGGTGACGTCATCATGACAGTCACCTTCGTCACCGGTCAAGCCGGTGACGACTCTGGTGACAGGCGCTGCCGGGAGTCACCGAACACCGATCACCGAACACCGACCCCCTGCCCACCGATCGCCGTCAGACGGTGATGGTCTTGTACTCGGTGTACGTGCCGAGACCCACCGCCCCGTACTCGCGGCCGATGCCGCTGGCCTTGAAGCCGCCGAACGGGCCGTCGAAGGCGACGGAGGCGCCGTTGACGGTGATGGTTCCGGTGCGGACGCGGCGGGCGACGGCCAGCGCGTGCTCCTCGTCGGCGGACCAGACGCCGCCGGAGAGGCCGTACTCGGAGTCGTTGGCGATACGTACGGCGTCGTTCTCGTCGTCGTAGGCGATGACCACCAGGACCGGCCCGAAGATCTCCTCCTGCGCGATCCGCATGGAGTTGTCGACGTCGGCGAAGACGGTGGGCGTGACGTAGTTGCCCTGCTCCAGGCCCTCCGGGATCTGCGGGCCGCCGGTGACCAGGCGGGCACCCTCCTCGATGCCGAGCCGGATGTAACTGCGCACCCGCTCCTGCTGGTCGGGGCGGATCATCGGGCCGATGAAGGTGTCGGGGGCGCTCGGGTCGCCGACCTTCAGCGACTCCACCAGTTCCTTGAGTCCGGCCACGACCTCCTCGTAGCGGCTGCGCGGGGCCAGAATCCGGGTCTGGGCGATGCAGGACTCGCCGTTGTTGAGCAGGGAGCCGAACTTCACGCCCGCCACGGCCTTCTCGATGTCGGCGTCGGGGAGGATGATCGTGGCCGACTTGCCGCCCAACTCCAGGCTGACCCGCTTGAGTTGCTCGCCCGCGATCGCGGCGATACGGCGCCCGGCGCGCGTCGAGCCGGTGAAGGCGATCTTGTCGACCTCCCGGTGCGACACCAGGTACTCACTGGTCTCCCGGTCCGCGGGCAGAACGCTGATCACGCCCTCGGGCAGGCCCACCCGCTCCAGTAGCTGGGCCAGGAATCCCATGCTCAGCGAGTTCTCCGGGGACACCTTCAGGACCACGGAGTTGCCGGCGAGCAGGGCAGGGATGATCTTCGAAGTGGCCGAGGAGAAGGGCGAGTTCCACGGGATCACCGCGGCCACGACACCGACCGCCTCGCGGCGCACCACGCTGCGCACCGGGGACGTGGGATCGGAGGGCGTGAGCGCCTCCTCCCAGCCGAACTCCTCCGCCGCCTTCAGGTAGGCGTTCGCCTGCCGTGTGAGTCCGGGCTGTCCGGCACGGGTGAACCAGCCGGCCGAGCCGTTCTCCAACGAGATCAGGTGCGCGATCTTCTCCGCGCCCTCCTCGCGGAGGGTGTTGAACTGCCTTAGTAGCGCGATGCGTTGAGCAGGTGGCGTCTGCCGCCACTCGCCCGTGTCGAAGGACGCCCGCGCCGCGGCGAGCGCCCGGTCGACATCCGCGGGCTGCGCCTGCGCGGCGCGGCCGACCACAGACCGGTCGTGCGGTGAGGCGATGTCGAGCAGCTCAGGATTGCTCGGCTTGACCCAGGAGCCTGCGATGAAGAGCTGGTCGTAGGTGATCACGTGCTTTCTCCTTAAGTGCTTTCGATTCGGGTCGCCCGGACGCATGAAGATGGACCGACCGATCAACTGTCACATTAATGTAGCACTTCTTTGATTTAGATACACACATCCGAGGCTCGCACGCTCGCCGATGGGCCGTCCGCGCCCGTCACGACGTCTCCACCCGGCAGGTCGACATGCATCTGCAGGGCGACGGCACCCGCACCCCCTCCCCCCGCCGGCGACACGTATCTTCGATGTGCGTCACTGCTTTGACAGGTGACGCGCGTTGTGCGAGTGTCATCGAGCCAGGGGTCCGGGTCACCGGAATCGCATGACGGAAGGTTTCTCATGATCAACAGGCGCACCTTCAGCAAGGCCGTCGGTCTGGGCACCGGCGCGGCCGCGGTCTCGCTGTCCGGCCTGCAGACCGGCGCATCCGCGGGAGATTCCGCGCCCACCGCACCGAGGTCGGGCAGCACTTCCGGGATCACCGTGCCGACCATCACCCCCGGCACCCACACCGAGTTCAGCACGATCAAGCAGGTCAAGGCGGGCCTGCTGGACATCGGTTACGCCGAGGCCGGCCCGGCCCACGGCCCGGTCGTCATCTGCCTGCACGGCTGGCCGTACGACATCCACAGCTACGTCGACGTCGCCCCGCTCCTCGCCGACCTGGGCTACCGCGTCATCGTCCCCTACCTGCGCGGCCACGGCAGCACCCGCTTCCTGTCCCGCCACACCCCCCGCACCGCCGAACAGTCCGCCGTCGCGCTGGACATCATCGCCCTGATGGACGCGCTCAAGATCGAGAAGGCCGTTCTCGCCGGGTTCGACTGGGGCTCACGCACCGCTGACATCATCGCCGCGCTGTGGCCCGAGCGGGTCAAGTCCCTTGTCTCCACCAGCGGTTACGTCATCACCAAGGTCAGCGCACAGCTCGAACCCGCCCTCCCGGCCGTGGAACACAACTGGTGGTACCAGTGGTACTTCGCCACCGACCGCGGCAAGAAGGCCATGGAGAACGAGGACCAGCGCATCGCCCTGTGCCGCTACGTATGGACGCTCGTCTCGCCCAACTGGAACTTCGACGACGCCACCTTCGCGCGCACCGCCGAGGCCTTCAAGAACCCCGACTACGCCGCCATCGTTCTCTTCAACTACCGCTGGCGCATCGGACTGATCGAGGGCGAACGCCGCTACGACCGCTACGAGAAGCAGCTCGCGGCCCAGCCCCCCATCGCCGTCCCCACGATCACCCTCGACCCCGCCCTGGACCCCTTCACCCCGCCCGGCGGCGGCTCCACGTACCGCGACCACTTCACCGGCCCGTACGAGCACCGCACCATCGCGAACATCGGCCACAACCTTCCGCAGGAGGCTCCGACGCTCTTCGCTCAGGCCGTGGTCGACGCCGATCACCTTTAGGGGCCGACAAACGCGGGCGCGGCCGGGAAGAGGATCACTCTTCCCGGCCGCGCCTGCGTTGTGCCGTCACCACCTTGACAGGTGATGTATGTTCCTGACAGATTCGTCACCGGTCAGGACGGTGACAAACGGGCCAATGGGGGAGCCCCCGGCCCCGTACATCGACATACGCAGCAGGCTTGGGGGGGCCTGTCGTGGTGAGCATCAAGGGTGGCCGCAAGCAGCTGGTGACGGGTGTCGTCTCGACGGTCACGGCGGGTCTGGCGCTCGGGGCGTTCGCCCTCAGCGGCACCGCCGACGGCGCGACCAAGACCGCCGGTGCCGCGGACACCGGCAGCCGCGCCAAGCCGACGATCGTCCTGGAGCACGGCGCCTTCGCCGACGGCTCCAGCTGGAACGGCGTCATCGACGACCTGCGCGCCGACGGCTACCCGGTCGTCGCCGCGGCCAACCCGCTGCGCGGTCCGGCCTCCGACGCCGCCGCCCTGCGCACGGTCCTCGACCACGTCAAGGGCCCGAAGATCCTCGTAGGCCACTCCTACGGCGGCAACGTCATCAGCCAGGCCGCCACCGACGACCCCGAGGTCAAGGCCCTCGTCTACGTCGCGGCCTTCCTGCCCGCGCCCGGCGAGAGCGCCCTGGAGCTGACCGGCAAGTACCCGGGCTCCACCCTCCCCGACGCCCTCGACCCGGTCACCTACCAGCAGCCCGACGGCACTACGGCCACCGACCTGTACATCCAACAGGCCAAGTTCCGCCACCAGTTCGCCGCCGACGTCCCCGTACGGCAGGCCGCCCTGATGGCCGCCGAACAGCGCCCCATCGCCCAGTCCGCCCTGGAGGAGAAGGCCACCACCGCGGCGTGGAAGACCAAACCCAGCTGGGACTTCATCATCACCCGCGACCTCAACATCCCGCCCGCCGTCCAGCGGTTCATGGCTCAGCGCGCCCACGCCCACACCACCGAGATCGCCGCCTCCCACTCGGTCGCCGTCTCCCACCCGCACCTGGTGGCCGAGGTGATCGAGCGGGCGGCGCACGCCACCGTGCGCTGACCGCCTGACGTATGGGACATGGGGCATGGAGCATCACGCCTGGCGCCTGACGCCTGACGCCCTCGACCGGCCGACACCTTCATCGGGTGCGGGCCGGTCGAGGGCGTTTGTTCCGGTGGATGGATCAGGCGGCCGGGACAACGTCCTTGGTGGTCGCGGCAGGCGTGACAGCACCCTTACCCTCCCCCTCGGCCTTACGGCCCGGCTTCTTGAGGAAGAGGGCGAGCAGGGTGCCGACGGCGAGGGTCGGGGCGATCCACAGATAGCCCATGGCCGTGGCGTGGGCGAAGGCGTCCAGGGCGGTATCGCGCAGGGCGCCGGGCAGGCGGCCGATGGTGTCGGGACGGGCGGCGTCGAAGCCGCCGCCGGTCGGCAGGCCGCGAGTGCGGTCGGCGAAGCCGGTGTTGAGGAGGGTGCCGAAGACGGCGACACCGAAAGCCGCGCCGATCGAACGGGCGAAGGTGACCACGGCGCTCGCGGCGCCGAGATCGGCGGCGGGCACACTGTTCTGGACGGTGGTCAGCACGACCATGGGCACCATGCCGATACCGACACCCGTGATCAGGAAGTAGCCGCTCAGCACAAGGGTGTTGGTGGCCGCCCCGATGGTGCCCAGCAGGAGCAGCCCGGCGAGGTTGGCGAGCAGACCCGCCAGGAGGATCGCCCGCAACCGCTCGACATGGGCGGCCCAGCGTCCGGCCAGGGACTGGCTGACGACCAGACCGGCGACCAGGGGCAGCATGTGGATGCCGGACAGCGTGGCCGAGATCCCGTGGACGATCTGGAGATACGTCGGCAGGTACACCAGCACGGCGAACATCGCGGCGTTGGCGAAGAACCCGATCAGCGAGGAGAAGACGACGGTCCGCGAGGCGAACATGGCGGGCGGCAGCACCGGAGCGGCGGCGCGCCGCTCGACGGGCACCAGCACCACGGCCAGTACGACGGTGGCGGCGACCAGCCCGACGACGGCCGGCGAACCCCAGCCCCAGCGCTCACCGAAGGACGTGATCAGGACCAGTCCGGTGGCGATGGAGGCGAGGGTCAGAGACCCCAGGTAGTCGATCCGAGCCCTTGCGCCCCTGGTGGCCGCGGGCAGCGCCCGCGCGGCGATGGCCAGGGCGATGATGCCGACCGGCAGGTTGACCAGGAAGGCCCACCGCCAGGACAACTGGTCGGTGAAGACGCCGCCCAGCAGGGGCCCGACGATGCTGGCGACGCCGTAGACCGACCCGAACATGCCCTGATAGCGGCCCCGTTCGCTCGGCGCGACGATGTCGCCGACGAGGGCGAAGGTCAGCACGATCATGCCGCCGCCGCCCACACCCTGCAGTACGCGGGCCCCGATCAGCTCGGGCAGGTTCTGCGCCAGGCCGCAGGCCACCGAGGCGGCCAGGAAGACCGAGGTCGAGGCCAGATACAGCCGCTTGCGCCCGAACATGTCGCCGAGCTTGCCCCACAAGGGGGTCACCGCGGTCGACGCGAGCAGATACGCGGCGCTGACCCACGCGATGTCGTCGAACCCGTTCAGGTCCTGCGCTATCCGTGGCAACGCGGTCGAGACGATCGTCTGATCCAGGGCCGCGAGCAGCACTGCCAGGACCAGCGCACTCATCGCAGCGGCGACACCGCCCTTCCTGGGGGAGGAGGGCTTGCCTTGCTTCGACATAGGAACGTGCCTTTCTGGACGCGATACACGACGCACTACACATGGCGGTCGTGCCGACGACCACGGAGCGATCACCCCACAGTTCTGGCACTACAGCCTTTATCTGTCACTTGACTGTAGCATTTAATGCCCATGGCTCTACTCCGTAGAGACGCTAGATGTCTCAGACTTCACATTCGGCCACTAGACTCGGTGTGGTGAGAGCCGACGCAGCGCGCAACCTGGAAGCCGTCCTGACCACCGGAGCCCGCATGCTCGCCGCCGACCCCGGCGCCAGCATCGCGAGCATCGCCGGCGAGGCAGGCGTGGACCGGCGTACCGTCTACCGCCGCTTCGCCTCCCGCGAAGACCTCCTGGCGGCCATCTACGAATCCCGCCTCACGGCCATCGAGCACGCCATCGAAGACGCCCGGCTCCGCGAGGCACCGGTCGCCGTGGCCCTGCACCGCTACGTCGAGAACATCATCACGGTGAACCGCACCTGGCCGGTCGACCTGACCCGCATGCTCGCCGACGACGACGTCCGCGCCCGCCGCGACGCCTCCGTCCACGAAGTCGACGCCTTCCTCCAACGAGCCACCGACGAGGGCCTGTTGCGCCCCAACCTCCCCGAAGGATGGGCCGCCGCGCTCATGCCCCAACTCATGCACCTGGTATCCCGCCAACTCCCCGAACTGAGCGCGGGCCAGGCGGCGGACGTCGTCGTCGACACGTTGCTGAATGGGCTGGGGGCGTCCTGACACACGGGCGTTCGGGCCGCCGTACGGAACCCGTCGTGTGGACGATTCCGGCGCCTGCCCTTGGCCGATGCTGCTGGGATGCGCATGGCGGAAGACCAAGCGGTCAATAGTGTGAGACTTCCTCGATCACGGTCTCGCCGAAGCGCCACGAGCCTCGGTTGCCGAATGCTTCCGCGTGCAGGGGACCCGGCGCAGAGTCCCGGTCCGGACCACCGCAGAGCGCCGTGGGTCAGTCCACCTCACTGACCGGATTCGAAATAAGCCGGCCTATTGGCTACGTCTCACCCGCCGCGCACGACAAGGCATTTGGCGACGGCGGGTGGGACAGCTGTGTAGGTACAGGCCGTGGTGGGGCTGATTGTTTCCCTACTCCGCGACTACTTGTCGCGGGCAGCGAGCCGTTGGGCGATCGCTGTCCTGACCGACTCGTGCAGCTCGTCCGACGTGAAGCCGAGGTTGCGCAGGATCTGGGCGGCGAGGCCCTGCTCGGTGCGGATCAGGCCCAGCAGGGTGTGTTCCGTGCCGACCCAGTCGTGGCCGAGGTCGGCCGCGGCGCGATGTGCCTGCTCGATTGCTTCCTTGCTCTCGGGGCGGAAGGCGATGTGGCCCCGCAGCGCCTTCTTCCCGGCCGGCGCAAGCGCTTCTTCGATCGCCTCGCGGATGCGTTGCTCCGACTCGGTCTTCGCCACCAGCACCTCGTACGCCAGGCCCCGTGGTTCGCCGAGCAGGCCGAGCAGGATGTGCTCGGTGCCGATGGAGTCGTGCTTGTGGGTTCGGGCCGCCTCCTGCGCCAGCACGATGCTGTGCCGGTTCAGGTTGGTGAACCGCTCGAACGCGGCGGGGGTGTGGCGTTGCTGGGCGGCCTGTTTGGACACTCCGATGGCGTCGCCGATCTCGGTCCACGACGCGCCGGTCTGCTTGGCCTTGCTGACGTAGTGGTCGATGAGCTGGTCACCGAGGTCGGAGAGGGTCTGGGCGCGGAGTCGCGCCTCGCTGATGCGGGCCAGTTGGTCGGCCTCGGGGAGTTCCTCGTCGAGCCGTGCGATCAGGTCGGCGAGGCTGATGTCGAGTGGACTCATGCGTCAATCGTAAGTTGACGATCCGCGATCGTCAACTTGTAATTGACGATCGCTCCCCGGAACTCGGGAGCGCGGGAGCGCGGGGCACGTGCAGGCGTATTCGATGGCAGGCCACGGTTCCTGCCTGACAGGCTGTGGCCATGAGTCCCGAGTCCAGCGGCGCGGCCGACGTTTCCTGGCTGGGTGACCCGATCGACGCCCGTGCGATGTTCGGTCCGGAACTCAGGTCGCTGCTCGACACCCTGCGCGGCCTGACCCCTGCCGACTGGAGCAGGACGGCAGCCGGGCACTGGACGGTCCACGACGTCGCCGCCCACCTCCTCGGTGACTACTACGGCCGCCTCGGCCACAACCACCGGAACGGCTTCGCTGAGGGCGAGACACTCGTGGCGTTCATCCACCGCACGAATCAGGAATGGGTCGAGCTGCACGCCGACGACAGCCCTGCTTCGCTCATCGACGCCCTGGCGGAGGCAGGCACCCGGCTCGCCCATCGCTTCGCCACAGCCGACCTCGACGCGACCGCTCTGGGCGTGTCGTGGGCAGGCGTCGACCCTGCGCCGGCATGGCTGGACATCGCCCGGGAATTCACCGAGCACTGGACTCACCGGCAGCAGATCCGCCACGCCATCGGTCTCGACACCGACCCGGACCCGCGCGCCCTGGCCACGGTCCTCGACACCTTCATGCGAGCCCTGCCCCACACGCTCCGCCGCACGTCCGCACCCGTCGGGACGCAGGTCCAAGTGATCGCCGAGGGCTCCGGTGGCGGCAGCTGGGCGGCGACTGCCACGGCGGACCGATGGTCGTTGGCCGAAGCATCGTTGGCCGAAGCACCGTTGGCCGAAGCACCGTTGGCCGAAGCCTCGAGCGACCGACCGACCGCGGCCGTACTGCTGGACACAGAGACCGTCTGGCAGTTGGCAACGCGGGGCATCTGCCCTTCGGACGCCCTGGCCCGCGCCCAGGTGCGAGGAGATCGACGGCTCGCCGAGGCCGCGTGCCAGATCGTGTCGATCATCTACTGATCCGAACCGGCCCTCACCCGAGATCCGGCCTCCCTACGAGGGGGGGTACCTCCATCGGCCCACTTGACCTGCAACAAAGCCCCAGGCCAGGGCTACGCTTCCAGCAGGAAGGTCTCGTCGCCGTAAGCGCCGCCGTCCCCACACCCCCGGACACCCCCGGATCAGCCCCCACCCGACACACTCACACCCACCACTGCACGAAACCTTGCGGCCCCTCCCGTCTCATACCTAAAATATTCTCGCTGATTCTCGCGTTCAACGAAGTTTCTTCGGTAGACGGCTCTCGAGAGTAGGTGGCTTCATGACGGTTGCCGCAGTATCGACGGTCCACCCCGACGAGGTGCACGAGAGACTCGGCCGGCATGTGCTGACCGACGGTTTCAAGCTGGTGCTGGACCCGCTCGCCAGTCGGGGCTCGTGGCTCGTCGACGCGCGCACCGGTGAGAAGTTCCTCGACCTCTACTCGTTCTTCGCGTCCGCCCCGCTGGGGCTCAACGCGCCGGGCATCGTGGACGACCCGGAGTTCATGACCCTGCTGGCGCAGGTCGCCGCGAACAAGCCCGCCAACCCCGACGTCTACACCACGCACTACGCCGAGTTCGTCGAGACGTTCGCCCGGGTGCTGGGCGATCCGGAACTGCCGCGAATGTTCTTCGTCGAGGGCGGCGCGCTCGCCGTCGAGAACGCGCTCAAGACGGCGTTCGACTGGAAGAGCCGCCGCAACGAGGCCGCGGGCCGCTCCCCCGAGCTCGGCACCAAGGTGCTCCACCTCCGCAAGGCGTTCCACGGCCGCAGCGGCTACACCCTCTCGCTGACCAACACCGAGCCCAACAAGACGGCCCGCTTCCCGCAGTTCGACTGGCCGCGCATCGACGTGCCCGCCGTCCGCTTCCCCCTCGAGCGCCACCTCGCCGAGGTCGAGGAGGCCGAGCGCGCAGCCCTCCAGCAGGCGCGGCAGGCGTTCGAGGACAACCCGCACGACATCGCCTGCTTCCTCGCCGAGCCGATCCAGGGCGAGGGCGGCGACAACCACATGCGTCCGGAGTTCCTGCAGGCGATGCAGGCGCTCTGCCACGAGTACGACGCCCTGTTCGTACTCGACGAGGTGCAGACCGGGGTCGGGATGACCGGCACGACCTGGGCCTACCAGCAGCTCGGCCTCGAGCCGGACATCGTCGCCTTCGCCAAGAAGGTCCAGCTCGGCGGCATCATGGCCGGCCGCCGCGTCGACCTGGTGCCCGACAACGTCCTCCAGGTCTCCGGGCGGATCAACTCCACCTGGGGCGGCGGCCTGGTCGACATGGTCCGTGCCCGCCGCATCCTGGAGATCATCGAGAGAGACGATCTGGTGGCCAACGCCGCTGCCGTGGGAGCGTGGTTCCAGACCGAACTACGTGATCTCGAAGCCCGGCACACACCGGTCGCGTCCAACGCCCGTGGACGCGGGCTGATGTGCGCCATCGATCTGCCGGACGGCGGCGTCCGCGACGACGTGGTGCGCCGGCTGCGAACCGAGGAGCAGGTGATCGCCTTGCCGTGTGGTGAGCGTACGGTGCGCTTCCGACCCGCCCTGTCCGTCACCCGCGACGAGCTCGGCTTCGCCCTGCGGGCCCTCGACCGGGTCCTCGCCGGCCTGCGCTGACCGCCCCCGCTTCCGTCCGCGTCTCAGCCACCCTCGCCCCGAAGAACACCGCCCCGCCGACAAGGAGCAAACACATGGCCCGTTCCGTCGCCTCGATCGTTGCCGGCCATCCGGTCGCCGGCGCTCCCGGCGGGACTCTTCGGCGCCCCAATCCAGGTCGTACCGCCGAAGTGGTCACCGAGGTGTCACTCGGGGACGCCTCGACCTTCGTCGACGCCGCCAGGGCCGCGAAGGAGGCTCAGCGTGCCTGGGCGGACGTCCCGGCGCCGGTGCGCGGGTCCGCGATCGGGAAGATCGGCCGGCTCGTCGAGGCGAACAAGGAGCGGCTCGCCCGCATCGTGACGGAGGAGATCGGCAAGCCGCTGGCCGAGGCGCTCGGCGAGGTCCAGGAGATCATCGACACCTGTGACTTCTTCCTGGGCGAGGGGCGCAGGCTCTACGGCCAGACGGTGCCGTCCGAGATGCCGGACAAGCAGCTCTTCACCTTCCGCAACCCCATGGGCGCGGTCGCGGTGATCACCGCCGGGAACTTCCCGGTGGCCGTGCCGTCCTGGTATCTCGTGCCGGCGCTCGTGACCGGCAACACCGTGGTGTGGAAGCCCGCCGAGTACGCCGCCGCCAGCGCCAGGGCCCTCTTCGAGCTGTTCGTGCACGGCGGCGGCCTGCCCGACGGCGTACTCAACCTCGTCCTCGCCGACGGCGAGCAGACGTACGCCGGTCTGGAGTCCTCCCTCGACGCCGGGCTGATCGACAAGGTCGGCTTCACGGGCTCCACGGTCGTCGGCCAGAAGATCGGCGCTCTGTGCGGACGTCATCTCCAAACTCCCTGCCTGGAGTTGGGCGGCAAGAACCCGCAGGTGGTCGCGCCGAGTGCGCAGCTCGACCTGGCGGTCGAGGGGGCGTTGTTCTCCGGCTTCGGCACGGCGGGGCAGCGCTGCACCTCCCTCGGCACGCTCATCGTGCACGAGTCGGTGCACGAGGACTTCCTCGCCCGTTTCGACGCCGCGAGCCGCGCGGCCCGGGTCGGGGACGCGTTCGAGGACGTCCTCTACGGCCCGATGCTCGACGAGCGCTTCGCGCAGCGCTACGAGACCTTCCTCGGCTGGATCAAGGACCATCACCGCACGTACGGCTCCGACGGCGTCGGACGGATCACGGCCGCCAACCCGCGCAAGGGCTTCGTGGGCGACCCCGAAGCGGGCATGTTCTACCACCCGGTGATCGTCGACGGAGTGCGCCGCGACGACGACCTGTTCCTCAACGAGACCTTCGGCCCCATCGTCTCGGTGACCACCTACCGGACCTTCGACGAGGCCCTCGAACTGGCCAACGCCCACGGCTACGGCCTGTCCGCCGCGATCTACACCACCGATCCGCACGAGGTGTGGACGTACCGGCGCGGCATCTCGGCAGGCATGGTCAGCGTCAACAACACCACCTCCGGGGCCGAGGCGCACCTGCCCTTCGGCGGCAACGGCAAGTCGGGCAACGGCAGTCGGCAGTCCGGGCAGTGGGTGCTGGATCAGTTCACCCGCTGGCAGTCGATGAACTGGGACTACTCCGGCCGTCTGCAGAAGGCCCAGATGGACGTGGCCACGCTCGAGCCCGATCTCTCGTTCCGCCTGTGAGCACCGTGGAGGAGCTGGACGGCCACTTCCGCGAGGCGGTGGTGGCCGGTCCGCGGTCTCCGGACGCGCCGGTCCGGCTGTCCGACGCGAGCGGACTGGACCGCCGTACCGCACTCGACCTGTTCGACGCCCAACTCGCAAGCAGACAGACCGACTTCGCCGCCCGCTGGATGCAGCAACAGGGCCGGGGCTACTACACCATCGGATCGAGCGGCCACGAGGGCAACGCCGCCCTCGCCCTCGCGCTGCGCCCCACCGACCCGGCCCTGCTGCACTACCGCTCCGGCGCCTTCTACGCCGCCCGCGCCCGCCAAGCCTCCGGCGACGGCGACGGCGAGAGCGATCCCGAGAGCGACAGCGGCGGCATCGACGCGATCAGGGACATGCTGCTGGGCGTGGCCGCAGGAGCCGACGAGCCGATCGCCGGCGGCCGGCACAAGGTCTACGGCCGTCGCGAACTCGCCGTCATCCCGCAGACGTCGACGATCGCCTCCCACCTGCCACGGGCCGTCGGGGTGGCATGGAGCATCGCCCGCGCCAAGCGCCTCGGCACGGAGTGCGCCTGGCCCGCGGACGCCGTCGTCTGCTGCACCTTCGGCGACGCCTCGGTCAACCACTCCACGGCAGCGGGCGCCATCAACAGCGCCTGCCACGCGGCCTATCAGGGCCTGCCGATGCCGATCCTGTTCGTCTGCGAGGACAACGGACTGGGCATCAGCGTCCCGACACCGCACGACTGGGTACGGCAGACCTACGGCAACCGCCCCGGCCTCGCCTACTTCCCCGCGGACGGCTGCGACCCGCGAGCCGCCTTCGACACCGCGCGCCAGGCCGCGGCCCACGTGCGCAGGAACCGCCAACCCGCCTTCCTGCACCTGTCGATGGTGCGCTACCTCGGCCACGCGGGCTCGGACGCCGAAGCCGCCTACCGGACGCCGTCCGAAGTCAGCGCGGACCTGGAACGCGACCCCCTGCTGGCCACGGCCAGGCTCCTCACGGCGGCCGGCATCCTCACCCCGCAGCAGGTCCTCGACCGCTACGACGAGGTGGGCGGACGGGTGTTCGCCGTCGCCAAGGAGGCTCTGGAGAGCGAGTCCCTGACCAGCGCCGAGCAGATCGCCGCGCCCATCGCGCCCCGCCGCCCCGCCGTCGTGGCGACGACGGCACGCCGTACGAGCGAACCTCCCGCCGCACCGGTGGGCGAGCCCGTCACCGTCGCCCAGTCCATCACCCACACACTCGCCGACCTGCTCGGCACGCACCCGGAGATGGTCGTCTTCGGCGAGGACGTGGGCCGCAAGGGTGGCGTCTACGGCCTGACCCGGGGCCTTCAGCGTCGCTTCGGCACCGCCCGGGTCTTCGACACCCTCCTCGACGAACAGTCCATCCTCGGGCTGGCGTTGGGGGCGGGCCTGTCCGGCCTGCTCCCGGTCCCGGAGATCCAGTACCTCGCCTATCTGCACAACGCCGCGGACCAACTGCGGGGCGAGGCGGCCACGTTGCAGTTCTTCTCTCAGGGCCAGTACCGCAACCCCCTGGTGGTCCGCATCGCCGGCTACGGCTACCAGCGCGGTTTCGGCGGCCACTTCCACAACGACAACGCGCTCGGCGCGCTGCGCGACATCCCCGGCCTGGTCATCGCCTCCCCCTCCCGTCCCGACGACGCCGCCGCGATGCTGCGCACGTGCGTGGCGGCGGCGAAGGTGGACGGTACGGTCTGCGCCTTCCTGGAGCCGATCGCGCTCTACCACACGCGGGATCTCCACGAGAAGGGCGACAACGCCTGGCTCGCCGCCTACCCGCGACCGGCACAGCACGTACCGATCGGCCGGGCCCGCACCTACGGCACCGGCACGGACCTCACCGTCGTCACCTGCGGCAACGGCGTCCCCATCTCCCTACGAGCGGCACGCCGCCTGGAGCAACAGGGCATCGCCGCCCGGGTCGTCGACCTGCGCTGGCTGTCCCCCCTCCCGGTCGACGACCTGCTCCGGGAGGCCCGCGCGACGGGCCGCGTCCTCGTGGTCGACGAGACCCGCCGTACCGGAGGCGTCTCCGAGGGAGTCGTCACCGCCCTGGTCGACGCCGGATTCACGGGTACGGTGCGCCGGGTCACGAGCGTGGACAGCTTCGTCCCGCTGGGGAAGGCGGCGCAGTTGGTGCTGGTGTCGGAGGGGGACGTGGAGCGCGCGGTAGGTGATCTGCTCTCAGCGGGACCGGACGCTCGTAGCTGACGATCGAGTCGTGGTCTACTTGCTGAACTTCACCGGCCGGCGCAGCACGTCCCTGATGAGCCAGCGCAGCTTGCGGGCCCGTGGGGTCTCAGTGGAGTAGCTGGTGGTGAACCTCATGTCGTCCGCGGTACGTCCCAGTGGCGTGCCTTCGGGCGAGTACCGCGTGGGGGGCTGTTCGACCATCCCTCTATCCTACGGATTCGGAGACCCGGTCCGCCCGCCGCGGGACGAGATCAAGACTCGTGATCGCGCCCCGGCCGCGGGCTTCGCGAGAGCCAGAGGTCGCGATTGCCCGCGATCAGCACGCGCCCGTCCGCGAGGGTGACCGCCGCGCTCGGGGGGTCCTCGCCGCAGCCGAGGCCGCCGCGTTTCCAGCCCGTGGTCGTCCCGTTGCCGACCCAGACGGAACCGCACAGCACTGTGCGGGTGTTCGGCTTGGACTTGGGGCGAGGGGTCGAGCCGACCAGGACCGGGTGACCGGCGGAGTCGACGGTCGCGGTCGTGATCTCGCCGGTCCCCATGGCCGAGGTGTCCATCCGGGTCCAGTGGGTGCCGTCCTGGCTGGTGAGCACCAGCGGGAGGGAGTCGTAGAAGGCGCCGGCTTTCGCGTAGCCGCCCACGGCGAACCAGTGGCCCGACGCGTACAGGACGCGGCGCACTTGTGTGCCCGGTGGCGTCCCGGTGATGGCGCCGGACGTCCAGTGGGCGCCGCCGTCCGCGCTGTGCCAGAACGGGATCGTGCCCGAGGAGTGGAAGTCGTAGGCGTTGGTCGCCGCCGCGCCGAAGGCGACGACCTCCCTGCCGTGGACGCCGAAGTCGCCCACGGGCGTGGACGGTTGACCGCCGTCGATCGTCGGCAGCGGCACGCGGCGCACGGTCTTGCCCGCGTCGTCGGACGCGAACACGTACGGAGACTCCACCTGGTCGACCGTCTGGCCGCCGCCGATCAGCAGGCGCGGGCCGACCTTCACCGCGGTGTTCACCGAGGCGTCGTCCGCGGTCTCCTGCTCGGGGTGGGTGTTGAACGTCAGCGGCAGCGTGGCGAGCCGGGACTGCTCGCCGTGCGGTGCCCGGTGGGTCAGAGTGGCGCCGACACCGATCAGGGAACCGTCGTCCCACGGCACCACCACGTCGCCCGGCAGGCCGCCACCGAGCCAGCCGCTGCGCATGGAGTACGGCACGTCGGCCTCGTCGTCGGCACCCGGCTTCGGGGTGATCGAGAGCTTCGAACAGCCTTGGGAACCAGTCCAGTTGACGTTCACATAGTGGTATCCGTTGGCGAACGTTCCCTCTCCCAGGGCGCAGTCGCCCAGCGGCACCAGCTGGCGCAGGCCCTCGCGGGGCGCCACGTACCCCTTGTTGTGCGGGCCGGTCACCGACGGGTAGTCCACCGCGCCCGCGTACTTCTTGAACCCGAGCTTTGTCGCGCTCGTGTCCTCCGTGCCGGTGTCCCCTGCTCTGATCTTGCCGCAGCCGCCCATTACCAGGACCGCGCCGGTCACAAGGCTCGCGACGGCGGCGAGTCTCCCCCCGCGTGTTCTCATCGCTGCACGCTACTGGAATCGAACGCGTGACGCCCGGAGTTGCCATCGCCTTCGGGGTCGCCGTCGTCCTGCGGGCCGCCCGCTCCGGGCCGGGGTCGTGGGTCAGCTCGACAGTTCCAGGAGGCGGCCCATCAGGTGCTGTTCCTCCTCGGCGGCCTCGTGCACCAGCTTCGACGCGCTGTGGAGGGATTCCCGCGACGACTCGGCTCCGGCTTCCTGCAGGAGGCCGGCCACCGCGGTCCACTTCTTCGCCACCTCGCGGTAGGCGTCCGAGGTCTCCTGGAAGGCGTCGTTGCCGGTGAGTTCGGCGGTCTCCGCCAGGAAGTCCGCCCACATCGCGCGGAACAGGCCCCCGCCCGTTCCCGCGTCCTCCATGATCGTGCTGATCTCGGGGAGGCTGTCCGCGGGCGTCTCGAGGTCGTCGAGCCACTGCGGCATGAGGTCGGCGACCTTGTGCATGCCCTTGTATCCGAAGTTGGAAATCGGCGGATTCAAAATGTTCTCCGCCGCCATTTTGATGCCTTTACGGGCGGCCTCCCCAAGGTCGGGCAGGCCGCCCTTCTGGCGGGCGAGGGTGAATGCGCGGTTGCGTGAACTCATCGGGCCGCGCGCGTTGCGTGCGGTCGTGAGGGATTCGCCGGTGGCCCATTGCAGGCCGAGCGGCTGCGTTTCGACCAGGGCGAAACGGTCGTCGTCGTGTCCGACGCAGGCGACATAGTGTGCCGCGAACCGGAAGTCGTCGGTGGAGTAGTCGAGGAAGTAGCGGTCGAGCTTGAGACCGACGACGGTTCCGGATTCAAGCTCTTCCAGCAACTGTTCCCTCGCCCGTTTCACCGAGGAGGTCTCGTGCACGGACAGCCGCAGGTTGAGCGCGTCGGCGAGATGGGCGGACAGTGTGTCGGGCTTGATGCGGCCGCCGACGAACGGCGTCGGCATCTGCTTCGTCCGCCAGTAGATGAACGACAGGCCACCGGCGATACCGAAGACCAGTGACTCCGACAAGTCGATCTCCTGCTGCCGCAGCAGATTCACGAGGGTGGTCGACTCGCAGTGTTTACCGACGAACGGGTCTGCCTCTAACAGCGACACTTGTTCACCTCTCCCTTTCTCCGCGTGGATCGTAGCGCAGCCTCCTTAAGGGCCGTCGGCGTCCGGGGCCGGAAAGGCGTTCACTCGCTCGAAGCACGCGAGACAAGGAAGTTGCCGAGGAACAGATGATCCATCTCCGTCTTGAGGAAGCAGGCCAGAGCGTCGGCGGGTGAGCAGACGATGGGTTCGCCGGCGACGTTGAACGAGGTGTTGATCAGACAGGGAATGCCGGTGAGCTCGTTGAACTGGCGCAGCAGTTCGGCGAGGAGCGGATTGCTGTCCTCGGTGACCGTCTGGATCCGTGAGGTGCCGTCGACGTGGCAGGCGCCCTGGATCTTCTCCTGGTACTCGGGCCGTACCGGGACCACGAAGGTCATGTACGGCGAGGACGTCTTCTTGCCGAGTTCGAAGACGTCGGGTGCGAGGTGCTCGAGGACCACGGGGGCGAAGGGCCGGAACTGCTCGCGGTGCTTGATGCGTTCGTTGATGATGTCCTTGATGTCGGGGAACCTCGGATTGGCCAGGATGCTGCGGTTGCCCAGGGCGCGCGGCCCGTATTCGAGACGCCCCTGGAACCATCCGATGACGCATCGCTCCCGCATCAGGGCCGCGGCCTCGCGGGGCACGTCCTCGGGGTCCAGTTCCCGCCAGGTGACCTGGTCGGCGTAGTGCTGGAGGGCTGTCTGGATCTCCTGGCGGCCGTAGCTCGGGCCCAGGTACGGTGACCGGCCGGCCCGGGGCGGTGTGCCGGCCTGCCGGCTCGCGAACAGGGCCGCGCCGATGGCCACGCCGACGTCGCTGGCGCCGAAGCTGACGTCCAGCTCGGTGAAGCGTGAACGCTCCAGCAGCTTGCTGTTGTTGACGCAGTTCAGGGCGAGTCCGCCCTCGAAGATCACGCGGGGGAGGTCGCTGCGGGCTTCGAGGGTGCGGATCTGTCCGGCGGTCACCGTCTCGAGCATGTGCTGTGCCGCACTGGCCACGCGGACCCGGTAGTCGAACTCCTCACGGCATTCGGCATTTCCGCCGAAGATACGGTCGAAGAGGTCGTAGTAGGCGGGTACGGCGTTGGCCGGGTAGGGAATCCGGTAGGTGCCGTCGGGGCAGATCTCGACCACGTCCGTGAGGAACGGGTTCGGCTCGGGCGGCGGGCCGTAGCCGGCCAGTCCCATCACCTTGTACTCGTCGTTGTTCGGGACGAATCCGAGGTAGCGCGTCACCACGGAGAAGAGCATGGCCAGCGAGTGCCGTGAGTCGATGGTGACGTCGTCGAAGATCTTCGCCTCGCCTTCGCGCACCTCCCCCATGATCGACGACAGCCATTCGGCGCGGCCGTCGCTGACGAGAAAGGCCGCGTCCCCGGCGCCCGAGAGGTGATATCCGGTCATCAGGTGCGCGATGTGGTGCGGGACCCGGAGGAGTTTCTCCGGGCTCAGCCGGTGGCCGGTGTATTCGAGGAAGTCGGCCTGGGTCGCCTCCTCGCTGAACAGTGCCGCATGGGTTTCCGCCAGGCGCTGCAGGCGGGCGAACTTCGCCTCGACGGTCGCCGTGCGGTCCTCGGTGATCTCGGCGATCATCTTGTTCACCACGTCCTGGGAGAACTGCCAGGAGAAGGCGAAGGTGTCGACGTCGTCGAAGGTTATCCCGGCCGATTCCAGGCACCAGCGCATCGCGTTGACCGGGAATTTCGAGGTCTTCTTCTCCCGGTTGAGCCGTTCCTCCTCGACGGCGGCGACCAGCTTCCCGTCGATGACGAGGGCGGCGGAGGAGTCGTGGCCGTACAGCAGGTGGCGGTCGATGCCGGTGGCGCGAAAGAGGCGCCCGAAGATTTCCGCAGACTTGCCGAATCCGTTGTAGCCCAGAATGATCACGAGGGGCTCCTTTCGCCAGGCCAGATCGTGAGGTAGTCCGAAATCACGGCGGACCGCCGGAAGTTGGCGTCCAGCTCGGCGCCGGTCAGGTCGGCTCCGCTGAGGTCCGCGCCGTCCAGATTCGCGCCGACGAGCCGGCAGTCGTTCAGTTCGGTGAGGATGAGGTACGCCTCGCACAGGTTGGCGCCTTCCAGATTCGCGCCTCGCAGGTCGGCGTTCATCAGGTACGACTCGCTCAGTACGGCGTCCGTGAGGTCCGCGCCGGCGAGTTCGGCGCCCCGCAGGTCGGCGCCGTGCAGTGCCGCCTTGCGCAGGTCGGGCCGGAACGGGCCCTGCGCCCGGCGCCTTCGGGCATGCTCGTTCCAGCGTTCGGGGCCCTGGAGCAGTACCGACTCGTCCTCGGTGGGCATGTATCGACCTCGCGGCTACAGGGTGGTGAGCGCGGTCAGCGCCCGCTTCTCGATGTCCATCGCGGACCGTGCCGTGTCGGCCACGGCGTCCACGAGCGTTTTGAGTTCGTCGCGCGCGGTGGCGGTGGCCCCGGCTGCCAGCAGTGCGGAGCCCAGGGTCGACCACAGCCGGCCGCTCTCGTGGAACTGTTCGGCGGCGTCGGCGTAGCGTGCGTCGCCGGTGCTGTCGGCCATCCGCGTCAGGTAGCGGCCGATCATCGGGCGGAACAGGCCGCCGCCGGTGCCGAACGACTCGATCTGCCGTCCCAGGTGCAGGAGTTGACGGGCCAGTGCGTCGGTGCGCACCACCTGTCCGGCCAGGTCGACGTCCTCGACCTCGCCGTGCTTGGACTGTGGCCAGGACGGTGCCGTCGTGGCCAGCAGCTTCATCCCGGGGATGCCCAGGTTCCGGCTGCCCGGTCTGAGGATCTCGCGGCACAGGTTGCGGACGGCGACCGGGCCGACGAGGTTCAGCCGCGGTGTTCGGCGCGGGGCGCCGAAGACGTACACCTTCCAGTCCGGGTTCAGCGGCGGCGAGTCGCGGCTGGAGCGGGCCGCCTGCAGTTCGGCCGCCGTGACGGAGACGGGGTCGTCGAAGGCCGCATCCGACACCTCGAAGGCGTCGGTGCCGAGGGGGCGGACGACGTTGACGAAGTACCCGCCGAAGGAGGAGCGCCCGTCCAGGCCCCAGTACGGGAGCAGGCCGAGGTCCACCCGGGCCATGACCGCCGGGGCCGTCTCGAGCAGCTTGGCCAGGCCCGCGGCGGTCTTCGGGGTGTGCAGGGCGACCTCGACGCCCATCAGCCGCGCCGCCCGGAGCGGCATGATCGCCTGCTTGCCGACGGCGATGTCCGGGGCGTTGCCGTTGGCCGGGAAGAACGAGAAGCCGAAGCCGGCGTCCAGCCCGAACACGACCTCCTCGTCCACCGCGTGTCCGGCGGCCGCGAGCAGGGCGCATTGGCAGGCCGTCTCGCAGTGGGTGCCCCGCCGGTGGACGTAGCGGCCGGTCGTGGTCATCGCGTCACCCCTGTCCCAGTGCCATCAAGGACCGGCGCAGCGGCGGGTCCATCTTCTGCACCGCGTACCGGAAGGTGTCGCGGGGCATGTCGGTGTGCCAGGTGCGCAGGAACTCGGCCACGTCGTCGGGATGGGCCTCGGCGGTGACCTTGAGCAGCCAGCCGCAGCCCTTCTGCACGTAGACGTCGTCGTCGTGCATCAGCCGGGCGCAGTTGCCGAAGACGTGCGACGTCGGCAGCTCGAAGAACGTCCGGCCCACCTTGCGCCGGACGAACTTCACGACCGCCACGTTCGCGGCGCGTCTGGCCCACGGGGAGGGGGACTCGACCCAGCGCCGGGTCTGCGGGATCAGGTCCAGGTGCCCGAGGAAGAAGGGATAGAGCAGTTTCAGGCACAGGTCGTCGCACTGCGCCCAGTTGGACACGTACGTCGCGAGCCAGTGTGCGCAGCGGTCCAGCAGTTCGCCGCCGAGTCCGGTCCTGGCGACCTTGTGCAGGACGGCGAAGCCGAGCAGCACCTCCTCGTGGTACTCGGCACGCGCCAGCACCGCCTCCGCCAGGGCCAGCCGCGTCGGCGCGGGGGTGTCGCGCCGATCACGGAAGTAGTCGGTGGTGATCTCGGCGACGGCGGCGTTGCCGACTCCGAGCGCCCGGACGTCGTGGGGGAAGTACCGCTGCATTCCCGCCGCGAAGTCCGGATCCGCCCGGGAGGCCAGCGTCTTGAGCAGCACGTCGGCGGCCGCCGCGACATCCGTCATGAGGTGCCGATCGTGAGTTTGAGCGGCTGGGTGGCCGGCCTCGGCGCGCGTTCCAGGCGCGGCTTGCCCTGCATGACGTAGTCGTATTCCTGCTGCATCTCGACCACGGCCCGGATGGTGTCCTTGGAGCGGTCCGCCAGGTTCTGTCCGCCCAGGCCCCACCACAGGTACCAGTTCTTGTGGCTGAGGTAGGCGTCGCGGACGAAGTCGAGCGTCTCGCGGTCCTCGAGGATGGCCGGTTCCACGTAGAAGGCGGGGACGAACGTGCCCTGGCCCTCCCGCAGGATGCCGGCCTTGACGGCCTGGCGCTGGAGCTTGGTGCCGCTGAGGATGCGGATGCCGAGGTTGGCGTAGATCTGGGCCGGGTTCAGGTATCGCTCGGTGAACCGGATCGACTCCCTCAGCGCCTGCGGGGTCTCCCCCGGCCCGCCGAGGAAGATGCAGTGGGTGTGCTCGATCGGGCTGGCCGTGAAGAGGCGGTCGATCTCCAGGACGCGCGCCATGTCGAAGCCCTTCATCAGGTCCGACAGGGCTTCGTCGGTGAGGGCGTCGGTGCCGAGGTCCACCCGGATGCAGCCGGCCGCGTGCAGCAGTTTCACGAACTCGGGCGTGACCGCGTTCGGTGTCAACTGGCAGTACCAGGGCACGTCGAGCTTGGCGCGGATCATCTCCTCGCACACTTCGGCCGCGTACTCCATGGGGTAGTTGAAGGTCGCGTCGACGATCTCGAACTCCCGCACGGCCGGGTTCTCCGCCATGGCCCGCTGGATCTCCGCGACGACCTCGGCCGGGTCCTTGAACCGGTCGCCCTTGCCCTCGGTCTTGCGGATGATGCAGTACGAGCAGAACAGCTTGCAGCCCCGCTTGGTCTGCAGGGTCTCGATGGCCGGCTGGTGGTCGCGGGTGAGGTCGGAGGCCGCCGAGACGCCCTCCTCGAAGTAGCGGGGGTCGTAGACGGACCGGTCGGGCTCCAACGCCCCCAGGTCGAAAGCGGAGTTGGACTGGTTCTGGCAGAACCTGCCGTCGTCGTCGAGGTAGCACAGGCCCGAGATCGACTCCCGGCGTCCGCCGTTCTGGAGGTGGTCCAGCAGCTGGACGATGCCGGCCTCGCCCTCACCGGCGATGCCGTAGTCCGGCTGGGCGTACTCGAAGAAGGACAGCGGTTCGACCGAGAAGCCGGATCCGCCGAGGACGACGGTGGCGCCGGTGTACTTGCGTACGCACTGGACGATCTTCTCGGTCATAGGGCCGAAGAAGACCGGGTCGATGAAGGTCAGGTTGTCCAGGTTGCGTACGGCGATGCCGACAACGTCGTAGGTGTTGCCGGTCAGCCTTTCCCGGACCGCCTTGAGTTCCCGGGACTCCCACAGCAGGTCCAGGACGTCGACGTCATGTCCGGCGTGTTTGAGGGCGGCGCTGATGTAGGCCATGCCGATCGGCAGGGCCGGGCGCGGCACCCGGATCTTGTTGGTGGAGATGAGCAGCACTCGCATGGGACTTCACTCTCCGAGCTGCCAGTACGTCGCCGGCTTCAGGTCGCCGGTCAGGGTGGCCTTGGTGCGGTAGCGGCGCATGCGGTCCAGGTCGATGTCGACGACGCCGACGCCCGCCTCCTTGCCGAGGTCCACCATGCGTTCGTCGCCGTCGACGAAGTCGAATCGTTCGGCCTCCAGGAACAGCGGGTCCGCCAGGATCTGGCTGCGCCCCATGTAGCCGAAGCCCGCGTACAGGTTGGTGCCGATGCCGGACGCGAACGCGATGATGCATTCGGCGTCGACCGCCCTCACCGGCAGGCGCATGTTCGCCACGTACGCGAACATCTCGGGCACCAGCGCGGAGCACACGATGATGTCGACTCCGCGGCGGCAGTACTCCCGCGCGACCTCGGGGAAGTTGATGTCGTAGCCCTGCATCAGGCCGATGCGCCCGAACTCGACGTCGAAGACCGGGTATTGGGTTCCGCCGGAGAGGTAGCGGGCCTCCAGTTCGTGGCAGTGCACGCGCCGGTAGTGGCCGAGCAGGGTTCCCTCCGGGCCGATCAGGACCGAGGTGCTGTAGTACTTGCCGTCCTCGCCGCGCTCCAGCAGGCCGGCCACGATGTGCGCGCGGGCCCGCTTGGCCTGTTCGCACAGGAAGTCGGTCTCCGGCCCCGGGACGGGCACCGACACGTCCGCGACCTCGAGGATGTTGCCGGAGGTGGAGAAGGCCTCGGGCAGGCAGATCAGGTCCGCCCCCTGCTCGGCGGCCTCGCGGATGTAGTGCTCGGCCCGGCGGAGGTTCTGGGCCGGCTTGCCGAGTTTGGACTCCATCTGGACGACGGCGATCGTTGTCCCGGGCATCACGGGCTCACCGGCTCGAGGGGACGCGAGGAGATCACCAGGCCGAGGTCCTCCTCGACCACCTGCCAGTCGGTCAGTCCGGCCTCCTTGAGCAGTTCGGCCGCCTCCTCACGGGTGTACGCGGCCTGCAGCGAGCGCATGAACTCCTCGCCGCCCTCCTTCACGAACTGCAGGATGAAGGTGATGTGCCCTTCCTCGGCGTGCCGGTTCATGTCCTCGATGATCACGACGCCGTCGGGTTTGCAGATCCGGGCGCACTCCTTCAGCGTCTCCACCGGCCGGCGCCAGCGGTGCAGCGAGGAGAACGAGAACACGATGTCCGCGGAGTCGTCCGGGAACGGCAGCCGGCTCAGCTTGGCCATCTCGAACTCGACGTCGCCGGCGGAGTTCGCCCACACGGCCAGGGTCAGGTTGTCCTCGGCGACGTCGACGAGGTTCTGGTTCTCCTCCACTCCGGACACGGCCAGGTCCGGCAGTTTGCCGGCCACGTGCAGCGACAGCAGGCCGGTGTTGAAGCCGACCTCGACCAGGTCGGTCATCCCCTCGCGGACGTGGGCCAGGATGCGGTCGCTGGGCCGCTTGTACGCCATCAGCGCGGATCGGCGCATGCCTAGGTCGTAGAAGCGCACCTGGTCGATGTCGTCGTGCGGGGAGGGCTGCGGCACGCGGTCGCTGAGGTTGAGCAGTCGGGTCTCAGTGGTCATGGCCGACCTCCTCGGCCTTGGGCCGGGTGGTGAGCTGCAGCGGGATGGGCTGCGAGGAGATGAAGTTGGAGATGTCCGCCCCGAGATGCTGCGGGTAGCGGCGGTACTCCGGCGAGTAGAACGCCTTGGAGATGTTGTCCAGGTAGTACCAGCCCTTGGGGCCGGTCACCTCGATGCCGTGCTCGTCGGCGGTGATCAGTTCCTTCTCGATCAGGTCGTCGATCTCGGCGCGGAACATCTCCATGAAGTCGACGCCGTGGATGCGGCGGAACCGCTCGCGGTTGACCCGCCCGGCCTTGACGCCGAGGACCATCGAGCGGCGGATCGCCTCGGACTTGGTGATGTGCTTGCCCATGGAGATGGGCAGCCGGCCCTCCATCACGGTCTGGATGTAGCGGCCGATGTCGGGCTCGTTGAAGTACCAGTGGTCGCGCAGGTGCCCGGTCGCGGTGGGGCCGAGCGGGATGATGGGGATGTCCTCGCTCCACGACGTCTCGCCGTACTTGGGCTGGTAGCCGGGCTTGGCGAAGCAGTCGCCGTAGTAGCCCAGGAAGCCGTTCTTGGAGAGCTTGTCGGCGGCGAACAGGAACATCTCGTCGACGACGGCCTTCTCCGGGACCGGCGGCAGCTTCCTGCGTTTGGTGGAGACCTGCGCGAACTCCATGTACGTGTAGAACGAGACGCAGGTGACGCCGAGTTCGATGGCGACGTCGAGGCTGTGCTCCCAGCTCTCCATCGTCTGCCCGTTGATGCCGTGCATCAGGTCGATGTTGATGTTCTCGAATCCGCACCGGCGCAGCAGCCGGATGCTCTCCTTGAGCATCTCGGGGTCGTTGGGGCGGCCGATGTTCTTCAGTTCCTCCGGCACGAAGGTCTGCACGCCGAGGCTGATGCGCCGGATGCCGCGTTCCAGCAGGACGTTGGCCTTGCGCTCGCTGATGTCGACCGGGGTGGTCTCGATGGAGAAGTCGGCGTCCGCCTCGACGTTGAGGCTGCCGAACAGGTGGCCCAGCAGTTCGTCGAGCTGCGGTGCGGTCAGCGCGGTCGGGGTGCCGCCGCCGATGTAGCCGAGGGTGATGACGTGGTCCTGGACGTAGGGCCGGCCGGCGTAGTTGGTGATCTCCGCCTTCAGCGCTTCCAGGTAGGTGCGGGTCAGGTCCCGGTCGGTCTGGTGCTTGATGTACGGGCAGCTGAAGCAGAGCCGGTTGCAGAACGGGATGTGGACGTACACGCCCATCGGCTTGCGGGCGAACACCTCCTCCTCGTTCACCGGCACGTGCTTGGTCGGGTACTGCCGCACCCACTCGCTGTCGCGTTCGGGATATTCCTTCCAGAACGGCATGCTCGTGGTCGTGGTGGTGATGCTCATGCGAGGTCCCCCAGTTCGACTTGATCGACGATGGAACGGACGACGTCCGCCAGGGTGGGCTGGAAATAGGACGCGGAGCGCAGGGGCAGGCCGGCGGCGTGGGCACGGGCGACCAGCGCGGCCAGCGTGCCTTGGTGATCACCGTCGGGCAGGTCGAGTTTCACGCCGTGCTCGACGGTGTGGACGGCACGGATCAGGCCGCGGGTCGTGGCCTCCTGCTCGGCCCAGACGTGCAGCGGCGCGAGGTGCGCCTCGCTGAAGGCCTCCAGGATCAGGCTGGAGCGCTCGCCCCACCGGGTGACGGCGTCGAGCGAGGCGTCCTGGACCTGGTGGCCCTGGTGCAGCACCACCACCGAGTCGGCCAGCGCGAGGAGTTCGTCGCGGTGATGGCTGGCGAACAGCACGCCGACGCCGTCCTTCTTCAGGCTCCGCAGCAGCTCCAGCAGCGTCTCGCGCGCCGTGGGGTCCAGGCCCGTGGTCGGCTCGTCGAGGATCAGCAGGTCGGGCCGGTGCGCGACGGCGCAGATGACGTGCAGCTTGCGCTGGCTGCCGCCGGACAGCGAGCGGACGTACTGGTGGCGGTACTGCTCCAGGTCCGCCAGGGCGATCAGCTCCTCGTACCGGCCGGGGTCGGCCCGGCGGAGTTTGAGCTGGTGCTTGACGTACGTCTCCACGGTGACGCCGTCGGGCAGGTCCTTGGCCTGCTGGACGTAGCCGATGTGGCGGCCGACCTGCCCCCAGCGCCGGGGCGGGGTGCCGCAGATGCGCACCTCGCCGGCGGCCGGGCGCAGCAGGCCGGCGACGAGCCGGATCAGGGTGGTCTTGCCGGCGCCGTTGGTGCCGATGACGGCCACGCCCTCGCCGGCGGCCACCGAGAAGTCGACGCCGCGCAGCGCGAAGTCGGGGCTCACCCGGTAGGCGAGCCGGGAGACCGACAGCACCGGTGTGGCGGCGCTCGTGGGGTCAGCCATGGCCGATCCTCCTGCGGAATGACCATGCGGCGATGCCGACGGCCAGGAACGAGTACGCCACCGCGAGGGCTGTCGAGGAGGCGGAGACCGAGAAGTGCGGCGAGGTGGCGGCGCGGAAGATCTCGACGTGCACCGCGAGCGGAAGCTTGGCGAAGACGTCGCCCAGCGTCCCGAGGTTGGTGAGCGGGAAGAAGATCCCGGCGAAGTACATGAGCGGGATGACGATGATGTTCACGACCGCCGGGAAGGAGATCTCGTTGGTGTAGGTGGCGACGAGGATGCCGAGCCCGGCGAAGGCCGTGCAGGCGGTGAGGAAGCCGAGCAGGAACAGCGGCACCGACTCGATGCGGGCGTCGAAGACCCCGACGCCGAGCAGGACCACCAGCACGAACTGGAACAGGCACTTGAGTACGACGCCGACGAGCCGGGCGAGCAGGAAGCCCGAGTACGACAGGGGCGAGAGGATCAGGTCCTCGATCGTGCGGCGGTTGCGGTCGATGATGACCGTGTAGCCGACGGTGTAGGTGCAGCTGAACATGATCCCGGCGCCGATGATGCCGGGGAAGACGAAGCCGAAGTAGTTGGCCGCCGTCGGGGCCGGGCTCACCATCTGGTCGGTCGCCGCCCCGAAGGCCAGCACCATCGACACCGACGTCAGCAGCGTCGAGATCGCGAACAGGCGGTTGTCGAAGAACTGCCGCATGTCGATGGCGACGAGTCCGAGGACGTCGCCGAGCCAGCTCGACTCCGGCTGCACACGCATGGTCCTCATCGAGCGCGGCTCCCGTGGGTGGTGGTCCAGGTCGACCGCAGGTCGTCGTGGAAGGGCAGGGCGGCGCGGGACTTGCGCCGCTGCCGCCAGTGCACTTCCGCGTCGATCACCGTCTCGTGCGAGCCCGGGCCGGCCTCGGCGAGGATGTCCGCGTCCGGGTCCTGGCGGGCGTCCTGCACCAGGCCGTCGACGATCATGCTGTGGCCGAGGTAGGTCATGTTCGCGAAGCGGTTCTCCCCGACGCCGCTGGCGAAGACCAGCGCGCACTCGTTGTCGGCGGCCCGCGCGCGGCAGATCGAGCGCAGCGGGTGCGAGAACGGGCCGAAGAGGTTCGCCACGCAGACGACGAGGTCGGCGTCCTGGGCGAGGTAGTGCCGGCTCGCCTCGGGGAACCGCAGGTCGTAGCTGACCTGCAGGCCGATCCGGCCGACCGGTGTGTCGATCACCTCGCCCGGCGAGCCGGTGGAGACGTACTCGGCTTCGCCCGCCCACACGCAGGCGCGGCGGTACCAGAGAAGCGGTTCGCCGGTGGGGCCGACGAGCACGGCGGCGTCGTAGACGTCCCGTCCGGACGACAGCAGCACCCCCGCGGCGATGTGCATCCCCAGGGTGCGGGCCTGCTCGGCGAGGAACTGCACGACGGGGCCGTCCTCGGCGGTCGCGTCGGTGCGCAGGGTGGGGAAGTTGAGGCCGGTGGCGAACGTCGCCGGCAGGCACGCCAGGTCGGCCTCGCGTTCCCGCGCGGTGGACAGCAGCTTGGCGGCCCGCGCCAGGTTCTCCTCCCGCTGCCCGGGCTCGATCCGCATCTGCAGGGCGGCCAGCCGGGTACCGGGGCCACGGAAGAGGCTCATCGCAGCGCCGCCTCGGCGGCGACGTGTGCACGCGCCCGTTCCAGTACGGGGAGGAACTCGTCCACCATCTTCGCCGTCACGTGCCGGGTGACGACCAGGCGCAGGGTTTCGCCGAAGCGTTTGGAGGTGGAGACGATCCAGCCCCAGGACTCCAGCAGCTGCGAGATCCGGGCCGCGTGCTCCACCTTGACCACCACGATGTTCAGCTGCGGTTCGGTGGCCAACTCGTGCCCGGCCGCGCGCAGTCCGGCCACCAGGTGCTCGGTGACCTCGAAGTTGGTGCGGGTGATGGCCGTGAAGCCCTCGCGCCCCAGGTGCTCCAGCACCGCGTAGGTCGAGATCGCGGCGGAGCCCGGGCGGGTGCCGAGCAGGGTGTTGTGCACGGGTGTGTCGACGAAGAACGAGTCGAACGCGAAGCGTCCGGCGTCCTGGGCGCCCCTGAACAGGATGGCGCCGGCCGGGACGTTGGCCAGCCCGTACTTGTGCGGGTCGATGGTGATCGAGTCGACGCCGTCGACGGTGAAGTCGAACTGCGGCAGGTCGTAACCGAGTTCGCGGGCGAAGGGGATGATGAAGCCGCCGGTGGCCGCGTCCACGTGCAGGTGCACGTTCCGTCCGCAGAGCGCAGGTGCGATCTCGTCGACCGCGTCGACCACCCCGAACTCGCTGCTGCCCGCGGTCGCGACGACCGCGACGGTGTGCTCGCCGATGCGCCGGGCGACCTCGCCGGGCGGCAGCCGCAGGTCCTCGTCGACGGGGACGACGACGGGGGTGAGGCCCAGCAGGCCGAATATCTTGGTGAAGGAGAAGTGCACGGTGCTGCTGACGACGACTTCGGGCCGGTCGGTCAACTGCCCCCGGGCGCGCGCCGATTCCCGGGCCACCAGCATCGCGATCAGGTTCGCCTCGGTTCCGCCGGACACCAGGTTCCCCGATCCCCCGGGGTTGCCCAGCAGGTCGAGCAGCAGCCGCACGACCTTGCGCTCGATCCGCTTGGTGCCGCGGAAGATGCGCACGTCGCCCAGGTTGGTGTGCGCGGCGGCGGCCGCCATCTCAACGCCCAGCGGGTGGGGTTCGGTGCAGATGGAGTTGAGCACCCGGTTCCACGGCACGTCGTCCGCCAGTTCCGTCGCGATCCTTCCTCGGACGTCGGAGGCGGGAAGTCCGGCGTTGCGCATCTCAGCTCCCCTGCACCGTGAGGTCGGTGTAGAGCTCGGTACGGCGCGCCCACAGCCCGAACCAGAGCGTCTGCTGGAAGCGCAGGTCGGGTTCGCGCAGGTGCCGGATCTTCTCGACGTCCCAGGGGGCCTGGAGGATGACCTCGTCGGTGCCGGCCTCGGCGGCGAATCCCTCGGGCAGCGCCACGGCGCTGCCCCCGCCGCAGCGCTCGCTCAGCGCACCGGCGAAGGCGATGGCGACGGTGTTGATGGTCGCGATGCCCCACACCGCGGCGCGCTGCGCGGCCTGCTGGGTGCCGTCGAGGGACCCGGCCACCAGCAGCAGGTCCGCGCCGGCCAGGCATTGGATGCGCGGGGGTTCGATCAGCCAGAAGTCGGGACCGAGGAGCACGCCGACGCGGCCGTACGGCGTCTCGACGACCGGGAAGTCCTCGCCGGTGCCGGTCGTCCCGTCGGGCAGGACCTCCCGCTCCACCTGGGCGCACACCGATCCGTTCGGGTCCAGCAGCCGGGCCACCTGCATCAGGGCGCCGTCCGGCCGCTCCTCCGGCCAGGAGCCGGTGAGCACGTAGGCGCCCCGGGTCCGCGCCAGGGCCGTCAGGCGGTCCAGGCACCGCTCGCGCAGGTGCCCGGGCAGGGCCGAGACGTCGTCGCCGGTGGTGAAGACGTTCTCGGGCAGGACGACGAAGGAGGCGTCGTCGCTCACCCGGCTCTCCAGGTCGTCGAGGACGGCGGCGGCCGTCGCCTCGGGGGTCGCCCGGCGGGCGTGCTGCGCTACGAAGATGGTCACGGACGGGTCCCCTCACTGGCACTGGTCGCGGCGACGGTTCGGCCCCGGTCCGGGCCGCCGCCCCCGGTCAGGCTCGCCCGCAGTTCCTCGGCGAGGTCCCGGTCGGCTCCGACGTACGGGGTGAGCAGCCTCTGGTAGGCGGCCGGCCTGCGCAGCCGCTGCCAGCGGTGGCCGTCGCCGGGCGCGGGCTCGTCGATGTCGACGACGAGCACCTCCGGCTTGTCGCTGCCGGCCTGTGCGATCACGCCCTGGGGGAGCGCGACCAGGCTGGTGCCCGCGAAGTGGATCTCCACGAGCCGGTCACCGCGTTTGCCGCGGACGACGCCGACCGAGCTGGCGTAGACGATGTTGACGTCGTTCAGGTACGCAGCCGTGCGCAGCGCGTTCACCATCAGCGGCTGGTTCTGGCCCAGCGTGCCGCCCGGCACGAAGATGGTCCGCGCGCCGGCCAGCGCCAGCATCCGGATGACCTCCGGGATCCAGAAGTCCGAGCAGACGGCGATGCCGATCTTCCCGAACTCGGTGGACATGACGCCGAGGGAGTCCGCCTGGCGGCACACCACCATCTCGTTGCCGAACGCGTGCGCCTTGACGGCGTGTCCGGTGATGACGCCCTGCCGGTCGATCAGCAGGGACGTGTTGCGGTACATGCCGTCCTGCGTGTCCTCGACGATGGAGCCCAGCAGGATGTGCGTGCCGAGCGTGCGGGCCAGGGACTGGAAGCCGTCGACGACCGGCCCTGGGATCGGTGTGTCGGTCCGCCCCTTCAGGCCGTCCTGACCCGGCATGTACCACGGCGGGCCGAGCAGGAACTCGGGAAAGCACACCAGGTCGATGTCGCCGCCGCGGCAGACGTCCTCGATCGCCTGATGGGCGTTGCGCAGGCCGTCCTCATGGTCGTCGACCCATTGGGTCTGTACTACCGCTACCCTCATACGTCTTGTCTCCTCGGGATGCCACCGGTGGGTCGGCCGCCGCGACTGCTCGCCGCGGCCGGGTGCAGGTCATGACGTGGCGGTGCTCCAGTCCTTCGCGTCGACGACGGTGACCTCGGCCGCGACGCCGAGCGCGTCGCCGATCTCGCCGCGGATCACCCGCTGCAGCGCGCCGCCGGCCGGCGCTTCCGCCTCGGCCACGGCGCAGGTCACGTGGAAGGCGCCGTCCTGGACGGTGCAGGCGAAGTGCGGCGTGAGCCCGGCGTGGCGGAAGACGATCCGCTCCACGTCGACCGCGGAGACCGGGGCGTCCGGTCCGGGGAGCGCCGCGGCCAGGCTGCCGAGCGGGACCAGGACCCGGCTCGCGGCGCCGCAGACGCATCCGCGCTCCGCCGGCCGCAGCTCGACGAGTTCGCCGGTCGGCGAGCCGTCCAGGAGCAGCTCGCCGCGCGGGCCGCCCAGGACCTCCGCCCGCAGCCGCTGCTCGCACAGGTGCAGTGCGCCGTGCTCGCAGGGGACGGCCGCCGTGGGCGTCGTCGGCGTCCCGTAGAGGGTGGAGGTGGTCGCCGCCCAGGCGGCGCCGATGCGTTCGAGGCGCTCGGTGGAGCAGGCCTCGCCCACGCAGACGATCGTCCGGATCGAGGTGTCCTGCGGCCGCTGCCCGCGCGCGAGGGCGAGGCCCGCCAGCTCCGCGGCGAAGCTCGGCGCGCACACCAGGGCCGTCACCTGGTACTGCTCGATCAGGCCGAGCAGCCGCGGCATCGGGCAGATGGTCCCGCTGGTCCCGACGCTGATCACCGAGGCGCCGACCATCTCGATCACGCGGTCCATCTCGGCGCCGACGAAGGACAGTTCGTACGGTACGGCCGAGACCACGACGTCGTCCTCGCTCAGCAGCCGGCCCAGGGCCAGGGTGAGGTCGATCTGGTTGAGGATCCACTCGTCGCGGCTCATCACGATCGCCTGTGCGGCGCCCGAGGCGTCGACCTGTTCGCCGTAGCGCGCGCGGAGCGCGTCGCGGTCGGCCGCCGGGCCACCCCTGTCTTCGGTGGCTCCCGTGTCGCGGGTGTCGTCTGTGTCGTGTGTGTCGCGGGTGAGCAGGTGCAGGAACTGCTCGTAGTGCGTGGCGATGGGCGTGGTCGACGTCACCTGGCCTCCGTTTCCCGGGCGAAGCGGCGCCACCCGTGCTCGTCGAACGTGCTGTCGTCCCGTGCGGCGCGCAGCAGCGGCCGGCGCTCGGTGCCGGCGTCGATGTCGGCGTGGACGACCGTGGCCAGGACGAACTGGTGGTCGCCGATCTGGTAGGTCGATTTCACGGTGCAGTCGATCGTGCCGACGGCGCCGGAGAGGCGGGGGCAGCCGTTGGCGGACGGCGTCCACGACAGGGTGTCGAAGCGGCTGTCCGGCCGGCCCTGCGAGAACGCGTCGGCCAGGTCCCGCTGGTCCTCGCCGAGGATGTTGACGCAGAACCGGCCGGTGTCAGCGATGGCGCTCCAGCTGGTGCTGCGCGAGCGCACCAGGAAGCCGATCAGGGCGAGTTCGTCGGAGACGACGGTGAGCGAGCCGATCACCAGTCCGTACGGGGTCGGCCCGTTCTGCCCGGACTGCCGGGCCGTGCCGGCGACCACCGTGACGGCGCGCGGCAGAAGGTCGCCGATGACACCGAGGTCCGGTGGCGCGCTCGGCCGGCCGTCTGCGGAAGGCGCGGGCATGGTCGCGCCGGGTCCGTCGTGCAGCCGGCGTACGAACTGGCCGGTCACGCTCGCCGGGTTGGCGGCGAGGTCCTCGGGGGTTCCGCTGTGGATCAGCCGGCCGCCGTCGCGGCCCGCGCCGGGTCCGAGGTCGATCACCCAGTCGGCGAGAGCGATCACCTTCACGTCGTGCTCGATGACCACGATGGTGTTGCCGGTGGAGATCAGCCGCTCGAACAGGGCCAGCAGGTGACGGATGTCGGCGGCGTGCAGGCCGCGCGTCGGCTCGTCGAAGATGAACAGGGTGCGGCTGCGGCGCTGTTTGAGCAGTTCGCCGGCCAGGTTGAGGCGCTGTGCCTCGCCGCCGGAGAGGGTGGTGGTCGAGCAGCCGAGCTGCAGGTAGCCCAGGCCGAACTCGTTGAGCACGCCGAGCGTCTGGGCGACCTTGGGGTGGCTCTCGGCGTCGAACCAGTCCAGTGCGTCCTCGACGGTCATGGCCAGCACGTCGTAGATGTTCTTGCCGTCCAGCCGCACCTCCAGGACGTGTTCCTTGAAGCGGCGGCCGTCGCACTCGGGGCAGACGATGAACTCGCTCTTGAACAGGGTCATCTCGATCTCGGCCAGTCCCAGTCCCTTGCAGGACTCGCACCGCCCGCCGGCCACGTTCGGGCTGAACTCGGCTCGCCCCAGGCCGCGTTCGACCGCGTCCTGGGCGGCGGCGAAGGCGTCGCGGACGTGGTCGCTGATGCCGATGTAGGTGGCGAGGGTGCTCCGGCTGGAGCGGCCGATCGGGCGCTGCTCGACGTGGATGACGTCGTCCAGGCCGTCGGCTCCCTCGACGCGGTCGCCGTCGGCCGCAGCGCCCGACTGCCGCTGGGCGATGGCGCGGGAGACCGCGTCGTGGAGGCCGGCCACCAGGGAGCTCTTGCCCGCGCCGGACACGCCGGATATGCAGGTCAGCCCGCCGAGCGGGAGGTTCGCGGTGACGTCCACGACGTTGTTGCGGGTGATGCCGCGCACCTGGAGCCAGTGTGCGCCGGAGAGGTCGGTCCTCGCCCGGGCCGGCCCGCCCGTCAGCATCGCGGTCGCGGTCGGGGAGCCGGCGCAGTTCAGCAGGTCGTCGAACCGGCCCTCGAAGACGATCTCGCCGCCGCGGGAGCCGGCGCCTGGCCCCAGTTCGACGATCCAGTCGGCGGCGCGGATCACCGATTCGTCGTGCTCGATGACGATGACGGTGTTGCCGAGGTCGCGCAGCCGCCGCAGCGAGGTGAGGATCTTGCCGGTGTCGGCCTCGTGCAGGCCGGCGGTCGGTTCGTCGAGGACGTACATGACCCCGGTCAGGTCGCTGGCCAGGTGCTGCGCCAGCAGCAGCCGCTGCAGTTCGCCGCCGGAGAGGGTGGGGACCGGCCGCCGCAGCTGAAGGTGGCCCAGGCCGACGTCGTCGATGTTCGCGCTCTGCTTGACGATGGCGGAGGCGAGTTCGCGTACCTGCGGCGGCAGGTCGCCGGAGGCGAGTGCGTCGCGCAACCGGGTGATCGAGTGCGAGAGTTCGTCGCTCTGGAAGTCGTGGAAGGTGTGCCCGGCCACCGTCGCCCTGAGCGATTCGGGGCGCAGCCGCCCTCCCTGGCACGCGGAACAGACCTCCCGTGCGAGGTAGTTGGCGAAGGCGTTCTTGCGGGCGGCGGTCGAGGCGTTCTTGTAGGCGCGTTCCAGGAAGCCCAGGATGCCCTCGAAGCGGAAGTCGTTGGTGACCTTGCGGATCTTGAGGGTGTAGACGGTGTCCGAGCCGTGCAGCACCCGCTCGGTCTGCTCCGGGTTCAGCTTCTCGAAGGGCAGGCCGAGGTCGAGGCCGATGTCCGCGGCCATCGCCTCGAATGCCTTGCGCATGTTGGGCACGGCGAACGTTCCGGGGTCGGCGCCGTCCCAGATCTCGGTGAGCGTCTTGGAGCGGTCCGGGATGATCTTCTCCAGGGAGAAGCCGACGAGTTCGCCGATGCCGTCGCACGCAAGGCACTTGCCTTCCTTGCGGTTGGGGCTGAAGTGCTTGGCGGTGTGCGGTTCGGCGAAGCAGCCGCAGTCGTCGCAGAACAGGTCCGCGCCGGTCGGGCCGAGACAGGCCGGGCAGACCGGCTGCGAGCCGGCCCCGAACAGCAGCCGGTACAGCCCGTCCAGGCCGGTGAGGGTCCCCACCGTCGAGCGGGGGTTGGAGGAGCCGCCGTCGCGCTGGCGCAGGGCCACCGGCGGCTGCGTTCCCGCGATCCGGTCGAACTGGTAGTCGCCGTCGCCCATGTCGAGGGACTTGCTGGACAGCGCCCCCAGGTACAGCGTCTTGGAGTGTTCGAAGAGGGTGTCGATGACCAGGGACGACTTGCCCGATCCCGAGACGCCCGCGGCGACGACCAGTTGGCCCTTGGGGAAGGAGACGTCGACCGACCTCAGATTGTGGGTCGTGACGCCCTCGAGTCGAATGCGGTCGGTACTCATGTGTGCTCGCTCCGCCCTTCCACCAGTTGCCGGGCCTGGGTCTCGCAGCGCCCCAGATCGGGATAGCGGGCGTAGAGCATCGAGCGGACCCGGGCGGGGTCACCGCGGTTCCACGTCTCGTAGAGCTCCTGGCGCATCCCGAAGCGGTCGACGACCAGATCGGCGGCGAGCCGGAAGAGCCGGGCCTTCTCCTCCACCCCCGTCTCGCGGCCGCACATGTAGGTGTCCAGCACCGTGCGCAGTTCGGGTGTCGCCAGGTCGGCTTCCGAGGGCTGCATGATCAGGCCCGAGGCGCCGATCTGCCGGATGATCGCCGAGGCGCGGGTGGAGAAGCCGCCGGCGACGGCGTCGAGTGCGGCCGTCGAGCCGGGGGCGAGCAGGCCCGAGGGGGTGGGCCGGCACTCGGCGTCGACGGCGGCCAGGCCGAGCCGCACGATCTCGACGTAGGAGGTGAGTTCGCCGAGCAGGTCCGTGACCTGCCGGAACTTGTCGACGCCGATCGACTGGGCCAGCAGCGAGGCAACGCCGAGCATGGTGCGCAGGCGGTGGTAGTAGCGCAGTTGGCCGGTGTAGAGCGACCACTTGTTCAGTTCGCCGAAGCCGCGGACGGCCGTTGCGGAGTCCTCCAGCAGGAAGACGCGGTTCATCGGGATGAACACGTCGTCGAACACCAGCATGGCGTCCTGCTCGTCGTAGTGCGCGGACAGGCCGTCGCAGCCGTCGGTGTAGGACTTGCGGCACAGCACGCGCAGGCCCGGCGTGGCCAGCGGGGCGGCGAACCAGCAGACGTAACTGGGGTCCTCGCGCAGGTAGTTGGCGGGCGAGAGGTAGATGAGCACTTCGTGGGCGTACGGCGCCAGGGTGGCGATCTGCTTGGCGCCGCGCACGACGATGCCGTCGGCGTCGCGCCGGATCACCCTCAGCCCCAGTTCCGGCCGGTCGGCGGGGGTCGCGGAGCGGTCGATCTGCGGGTCGCCCAGGCCGTGGGTCAGCGCGAGGTCGTTCTCGCGGCAGTAGTGGTAGTAGTTCTCCGCGTTGCGCCCGAACTCCGGGTCGACCTTGGCCAGTTCGTGCCGGAAGTCGTACAGGCCGACCACGACGTTGGACATGAAGTCGGGTACCCGGGAGAGCTGGCCGTAGGACGCTTCCGCCCACCGGTGGGAGTTGGTCCACTTGCGGCTCAGCTCGTCGCGGTCGGTCGGTGCCAGGTACGACAGGCTGACCAGGTTGCCGGAGGTGTCCGACCGGTGCAGCATCTGCTGCGCCCGGCCGGGCTCGTGCTGGGCGTCGTAGAGGCCGGCCAGTGTGGACAGCATGGGCCGGAAGGCCGGGTCGCCGGTCACGTCGACGCGGCGTCCGTCGCACCAGACTTCCCGCTCGTCCTTGAGGCTGGCCACGTACTCCGGGCCTCGCCAGGCTCCGCCGGAGGAGCCGGGCAGCAGGGATGTCTCGTCAGTGGGTGTGACGCTGTGGGAGGCGTCGGTTTCTGGGGTGGTCACCGTCAGCGCTCCTACGCGTTCCGCTCGGCCGCGCCGGACCGGAACGGCTGATAGCTCTGCTCCTGCACCTGGGGGAAGTACTCGCGGGTCGCCTCGCCCACGACCCGCATCAGCTCGGAGTCCAGCGAACTGGGGTCGGTGATGAGCTTGGCCAGGGGGGAGTCCGGCACGGCGTTCGCCAGGTTCGTGCGGCGCGCCTGGTGGATGGCTGCCAGGGAGTGCTGGGCGTTGGCCGCGTCCCGCATCTTGTAGACGGCCTGGGGCCCGTCCGGGATACCGATCATGGATTTGGTGCCGCCGCTGCCCAGGCAGTTGCGGGGCATGTGCAGATGTTCGTGCCGCCACTGCTGGTGGGCGGAGTGCAGCTGGAACGCCTGGTCGACCACGGTGTGCCGCAGCCACGCCTCCGGGTCGTCGTGGCGGCGTGCGTCGATGTCCTGGACGGTCTCCTCCAGGGAGGACCCGCCGAGCGAGGACAGCCAGGCCTCCAGGCCGTTCCACATGTGCTTGAACAGGTCCCGGAACATGTGCTGTTTGATCGACAGCGAGTGCGTGCCGCTCGCAGGTCCCAGATTGGTGCGGAACCCGTGGTACTCGCCGGTCGCCAGGTGCTCGGCCATCACCCGCTGCGCCTCGACCACCGGATCGAGCAGCCACCGGCAGGCGGCCAGGTGCTGCGCGGCCCGGCTCAGCTCAGAGGCGCGGATCGCCAGGATGGCGACTTCGAGGTGGTCGTTGGCCTCGGCGCACAGGATCTCCGGGATCTGGTGCAGGGCGACGAACTCGCCGTGCAGGGTGCCCGAGTTGAGCTCGGTGGCGGCGACCGCCCGCGCCAGTGTCTCGGCGGAGATCAGCTCGTCGGTGCCGCGGCACACCCCGATGGGTACGGCGGTCAGGTCGCTCTCCCACTTGGTGGCGTCGTGGCAGGCGGTCCGGATGCCGTGCAGCAGGCGGTACAGGGGGTCGTCGATGCTCCTGGTGGCGATGGTGGAGCGAACCGTCTCGGGTGCGGCGGCCAGCAGCGAGCCCTTGGCCGCGTCCTCCAGCCCCCGCAGGGCGTCGACGTAGGCCGCGTAGCCGGCGGACTCGGAGATGCTTACGGCGGCGGTCCCGGCGGACCCGGCGGCTCCGAAGACGCTGCGGGCGGCGAACGCCACCGTGCCGAGCCTGCGCAGCAACCGGTGGAAGCCGACGGCCCATTGGCCGTAGCGGGAGGCGGCGGGGATGTCGCCGGCGAGCACGCACGCCTGGGTCCTGCTCGCCAGCCGGGCCAGGTTGAGCAGACCCACCTCCGACGCCTGGAAGACCGCGCACACGGTCGAGTCGTACGTGCCCTCGGGCACCCCTCGTGCGGCCCGCGCCTCGCCGAGCAGGTCGATGCGGTGCAGCTGGTCGTAGCTCTCGGCCACCGGCCCCAGTTCGGTCGTCTGCCGCCGGCCGGCGCAGGTGTCGGCTATTGCCGGATCGTCCGGGCTTGACATTGCGCCATCACTCCTCACTTGGCCCCGCTGCGTACCGGATCGATTCGGTGGGGCAGGATTCGAATGCGTCGAGGACCCGCTCCAGCTCGTCGGGCGTCTCGGGCTGTTTGCACACGTAGTGGACGTCGTTGTCGAGGTCTGCGTCGAAGTTCTCGGGCGCCAGGTCGTTGCAGAGCTTGCAGTCGATGCACGTGTCGTCGATCTCGAAGCGCCCGTCGAGGGGAAGGCGTGTGGGAAGCGGCAGTTCGACCCTCACCGCGCGCCCCCTCCCCCGTAGGCGCTGAAGTGGCGCATGACCGGTTTGGCGGAGGTGCGCAGCGCCGTCTCGAACCGGTCGGTGTCCAGCCGGCCGAAACGTGTGGACGCGCCGAGACGCTCCCGGACAACGGCCGCGATCGAGGTGCGGGTCGCGTCGTCGTCGCTGGACGGCGGCAGGGCGATCTCCAGACCCTCCCCGTCGGTGTCGAAGGCGAAGTAGTACGGCGCGGTGGTCATGGCGCCCAGGACGATGTCCTCGATCTCCAGCTGGGAGGTCCAGCGGTCCCCGACGGGGATGCGGTCACCGATGCGGCCGCGGTGCTGCAGGCGGCGCAGCGGGGAGCCGCAGGCGCACGGCGCCGCCTCGATCCGGCACACGTCGCCGGTGCGGTAGCGCAGCAGCGGCATGGCGCGGCTCGCCAGCGTCGTCACGGCCAGTTCGCCCACGGAGCCGTCCGGCAGCCGTTCGCCGGACGCCGGGTCGACCACCTCGAAGAACGAGCGGGTCTCGACCAGGTGCAGCTGGCGCTCGGGGCAGAACATGGCCAGCGTGTTGGTCTCGGTCATGCCGAACATCGAGTACGCGACGGCGTCCCACTGGTCGGCCAGGCGCCGCTTCTTGGCGGGCGACGCGCCCTCCCCCGCCATGAGGATCTTCGAGACGGCGAGGTCGCGGCGCGGGTCGATGCCGCGGCGGCGGGCGATCTCGCCCAGGAACAGGGCGCGCGTTCCGGAGCACACCAGGGTGGTCGCGCCCGAGCGCTGCAGGGCGTCGACCATCCGGTCCGGGCTGCAGGACGGTGAGGCCGCGCCGAGCGGCACGATGGTGCAGCCGAGGATCTCGACGGCGCGGTCGAGGTCCTGGCCCACGCCGGCGAGCTCGTAGGGGACGGCGATGGCCACGACGTCGCGTTCGTCCAGCACGGTGGCGAGCAGGCGGGCGACGGTGAGGTTGTTCTCCAGCCAGTCCGCCATCGTGAAGAACGCCGCGATGGGCCGTCCGTTGCCGGTGCCGGAGCTCTCGTCGAACCGGATGACCTCACGGCGCGGCACGGCGAGCATGCCCAGCGGGTAGGCGGCGGCGAGGTGTTCGCGGGTGGTGAAGGGCAGGGCCTCGAAGGCGTGCGGACGGCCCTGTGTCACCGCTCGGGCGGCGTCGGCCGGTACGTGCCCGGCGTAGAACGGTGAGTTGCGGCAGGCGTGCTCCACGGTCGCGGTGAGCGCCTGTGCCGCCCATGTGTCGAGGGCCTGCCGGTCCAGGGACGTCACCGCGGCGACCTTGTGCGCGATGTCGACGCGGGAGACGAGGGTGTCGTGCAGGGTGCTGCGCGGGTCGTGGCCGGTGGGCCGGGCGATCGTGGTCATCGGGACGCCTCCTGCAGCCGGCTCATCGCCGAACGTTCGGCGTCCGCGAGGGAGTTGACGATGGACGCGGCTTCATCGAGTGCCTGCCCGGCGCCGGTGTCGTCGGCGTCGCGCAGCAGGTTCGCCACCTCGGTCCAGCGTTTGGAGATGCGGCGGTATTCGACGGCGAGCTCGTCGTAGGCGACGATGCCGGTCAACTCGTGGGCCTCTTCGAGGAATTGAGCCCACAGGGTGCGGAAGAGCCCGCCGCCGGTGCCGCCCTCCTCCATGCTGGTGCCGACGATGCTCATCGCCTCGGCGGGACGCTCCAGCCGCTCGCGCCAGGCCGGCATGAGCGAGGCGGTCTTCGCGATGCCCTTGAAGCCCATGTTGGTGATCGGCGGGTTCAGGAACTCGTTCGCGGTGGCCAGGATCGAGGACTGGCAGGCCTTGGCGAGGACGGACTCGTCGTATCCGCGCGGGTCCACCCGGACCGAGAGGCTGCGCGAGGACATCGGCCCCTTGGCGGACCGGGCCCGCGTCAGGCTGTCCCGCGAGGTCGACTGAACGCCGAGGGAGCGGGTCTCGACGAGGACGAACCGGTCGTCCTCGTAGCCGATGCAGGCGACGTAGTGGGCGGCGAAGTGGTGGTTCTCGTGGGCGTAGTCGAGGTGGTAGCGGTCGAGCTTGAGTCCCACCACGTCGCCCTCGTCGAGCGCCTTGAGGAGGGTGGCCTCGGCCTTCGCCGGGGATGACGTCTCCTGCGCCTGCAGTTCGAGGCTCAGGGCGTCGGCCACGTTGCGCATGAGGTGGTCCGGCTTGACCCGGCCGGCCAGGAAGGGGTTGGGCATCTGCTTGGAGTGCCAGTACAGGAACGACAGGCCCTGCCCCAGACCGAAGATCAGCGGCTCGCTGAGCTCGATGTCGTGGTTGCGGAGCATGTTGAGCAGCGCGGTGGATTCGCAGTGCTCACCGGAGTACGGCGAGATGTCAATGACCGCCATCGCCGTGCCCCGTCCCGCCGCGGGCCGCCTCGTACACGATCTCGAGGACGGTGCTGCTGTCGTTGTTGCGCAAATGGCCGTAGGTGTGGCCGAGTTCGTCGGCCTCGGTGAACGCGATGTTCTCCAGGTGGTCGACGTCCCGGTCGAGGGTTTCCAGGACGTGGCGGACGTCGGCGTCGGCGTGCACGTCGATGGCGACGTGGGACATGAGCCGTCCGCGTTCGTCGGCGGATCGCTGTGCCCAGGGGCCGTAGCGGCGGCACGCGAACATCTCGATGGCGCGTCCGTCGGCGAGGACGATCGAGTTCCACCATCCCGGTGTGCCGTACTGCCGGGGTGAGATGTACGACGGCCCCATCTCGATGGTGGCGATCTGCCCGGCGGCCTTCAGGTCGCTGAGGTGGGCGTTCCAGGCGAAGACCTCGTCGTCGCTGTCGTAGTCGCCCATGTAGATGCCGACGTGGTTGACCCCGGCGAACTTCTCGACGACGTCGGCCGGCGCGTGGCCGCACCAGGCGGACAGGTACTGCCCGCAGTCGAGGTCCTGCCACGTGTCCGACGTCTGGAGGATCTCCTCCCACGAGCGGCCGAAGCCGGGACGGTCGGGGAAGCGCCCGTCACGCGTGGCGGTGATGGCCGGCATCCTTCCCGCGAGTGAGTTCATGGCGCTTCCTTCCTGCCGGTGACGACGATTCCCATCTGGACCTCGGTCACGACGGCCGTCGCCAGTGCGGTGCCTTTGAGGATTTCCTCGACTTCGCTGGTGAGGTACGAGGAGCGGATCGAGGTCCGGAACCCGGGCCGCATGTCGGCCGCGATGTTCGCCTTCATGAACTGGAACGTCGTCCGGTCGACGTCCCGGCGCAGATCGGAGATGACGTACCGGCCGCCGGGCTTGAGCACGCGATGCATTTCCGACAGGGCGGTCACCGGGTCCGCCCATTCGTGCAGGGAGGCGGCGCTGATGGCGTGGTCGAAGCGGCCGTCCTCGAAGGGCAGCGCCAGTACGGTGCCGCCTTCGTAGGCGCAGCGTTCGCTGACGCCGTATCCCTGGGCATTGGTGCTCGCCCGCCTCAGCATCGCCGGTGAGATGTCGAGGCCGACGAGCCGGGCGGAGGGCCGGGCCTGCTTGAGCCATTCCAGGCCCAAGTAGCCAGGTCCGCAGCCGAGTTCCAGGACCTCACCGGAGTCGATTCCTGCATTCAGGATGTCGTCGACCTTGTCCTGGAGCCAGCCGTTGTCCCGGATGTGGCGCTGCATCTCGTCGTATTTCAGGGCCAGTTCGTCGCCTTGGAGGCCCTCGTCGGTTTCGGGTACGCGGGCGGCGACGGTGCCTCGCGCGCTAGCCACGGCCGGCCTCCGCCCGCCGGATTCCCACTGCTACGCCTCTCATCGTCGCGCTCCCCATATGCACGTCGGAACGGTCGTTGTTCGTCAGGAGATTGACCGAGGATCTGAGCGAGTCGCCGGTCGAGGATTCGCCCGGATACCACCAGCCGGCGTCCGCCATCACGACGTTCGGTGCGACGGAATCGGAGATCCTGACCGTCATGCGCACCCCGCGCGCACCGGCCCGCGAGAAGAGGTCCACCTCTTCACCGTCCGTCAGACCCTCTTGCCGTGCGGTGCGGGGATGGATGGTCACCTGCGCCGTCGTCTGGCTGCGCGAGGTGGTGGGCAGCTGGTGGAACTCGGTGTTGTAGAACTGGCGTGGATGGGCGCTGGTCATGACGTACGGCAGGTCCGGGTCCGTCTCCGGCGGCGGGCGGAAGGACGGGAACGGCTCGTAACCCATGGCGCGCAGTCCGTTGTTCATCAGATTCACGCGTCCGGAGCGGGTGGCGAATCCGCGGTCGCGGTACTTGTGGTAGCGCTTCTCGTTCCGGATGTAGCCGATCTTCGTGAACTGTTCCCAGGTGAGGTCGAGGCCGGCCAGCTTGGCGTCGAGAGCGGCTCCCAGGGAGGGGAAGAAGTGCCGGCTCAGGCCGAGCCGTTCGGCGAGTTCGAGGATGATCTCCTCGTCGGAGCGGCAGCCGTCGACGGTGGCGATCTTCTGCCGGGCGGCGATGTAGGAGTTGAACTCGACGATCTGGTCGCGTTCGAGCCAGCTCGAGGTCGGCAGGATCACGTCGGCGTGCCGGGCGGTCGGAGTCATGAACAGGTCGCACACGACGACCAGGTCCAGCTTGGCGAGCGACTCGCGGACCAGCTCGGTGTTCTCGTGCGAGGCCAGGATGTTGCTGCCGAAGACCACCACGGAGGTGATCGGATACGGCGAGCCGGTCACGACGGCCTCGTGGAGGTCTCCCGGCGCGACCCAGCCGGACATCGAAAGGATCTTGTGCTTGTCGCCGCCGATCCGCTTCCTCGCCTGCTCCTCGGGGAGCAGGTCCGAGCGGGGGAAGGCGCGCCGGCCCTCGATCGGCATCGGGTCCCAGATCACGTCGCCGCCGGGGGCGTCGATGTTGCCGCAGATCGCGGCGAGGAGGGCGATCGCGCGGTGGGTGTCGAAGGAGTTCTCGTTCTGCGACAGGCCGGTTCCGGCCTCGATGCAGGCGCGGGAGGCGAGGGCGTAGGAGCGGGTCGCCTCGTGGATGAGCCCGGGTGCGAGGCCGGTGATCCGCGCGACCCGGTCGAGGTCGTACGCCCTTACGTGTGCCGCGAGTTCGTCGAAGCCCGAGGTGTACGTGTCGACGAAGTCGCGGTCGTACCAGCCCTCGTCGATGACGATCTTGATCATGCCGAGGGCGAGGGCGCAGTCGGTTCCGGGCTGGACGGCGAGGTGCAGGCTGGAGCGGGCCGCGGTCTGCGTGCGGCGCGGGTCGACGGTGATGACGCGGCTGCCCCGTTCCACGGCGCGCAGCAGCTTGACGCCGATCACGCCGTCGGAGTGGGTGTTGGGCTTGTTGCTGCCCCAGAGCAGGACCACCTCGGGATCGCCGTCGTAGTCGCAGAAGGTGAATGCGCCGTACGTCATGATCGAGGCCATGACGCGGGGGTAGAAGCACACGTGCGCCGGGCCGACGACGTTCGGTGTGCCGATCGCGTTCGCGAGCCGGAACACCCATTCCTGGTAGTTGCGGTCGGTGCCCTGGGCGAGGACGACGGACTCGGGCCCGTGCCGCTCGATGGTGGCGGCGAGCTCGTCGCCGATCCGGTCGAGGGCGGTTTCCCAGCTGACCGGCTCGAACGTCCCCGAGCCGCGGGGGCCGGTCCGCACCAGCGGCGTCGTCAGCCTCTCCGGGCTGCGCAGCAGGTCGAGTGAGGCCTTGCCCTTGATGCAGAAGTAGCCCTCGCTCGTGGGGTTGTCCGGGTCGCCGTGGATGTCGGTGGGGACGCCGTCGACGAGGTCGACGACGGCGCCGCATCCGCCGTGGCACATCCGGCAGACGGACTTCACCTGGGTGGTCGGCCGGCTGGTTGGCTGGGTGGTCGTCAAACCTGCTCACCCGCCCGTTTGGTGGCCGGCACGAGCAGCCTTTCGAACAGGGACTGTTCGGCGTCGGCGATCGCGTGCAGCCGGGCCGCGACGGCTTCCAGCTGCCGTCGCCCGTCGTCCGCGCCGCGGTAGGCCATCAGCAGCTCGATCGCCTGGTCCCACCGCTGCTGAATGTCGGCGAAGTCCTCGACGAACGGGGCGAGTTCGCCGTCGCCGTAGCGCTGTTGCGCTTCGAGCAGGAACTCGCGGTAGAGCTTGCGGAAGTTCGCTCCCCCGGTTCCCGCGTAGCGCCAGAAGCGGCCGACGCCCTGCACCGCCTCGTCCGGCTCGTCCGCGCCGGCGAGGGTGTCGCTCCATTCGGCGATCTCGGAGGCGGCCCGCCGCAGGGCGCCGAGGCCGAACCGCGGCCCGCTCTCGCCCGCCATGCGCTGCGCGGTCAGCAGGATGGCGGGCCAGATCCGCTCGCGCAGGACCGCGTCGGTGTCGGTGGTCAGCCGCGCCGGCAGCTGCTCCACGTACATCTGCAGATGCGGCGTCGGCATGAACCCTTCGTCGGAGGCGCGGGCGCGGCGCAGCGACTCCTCCGGGAGCGTCTGCGCCCCACCCTGCTGGTCGGTGTCGACGACGTGGGCGAGGGAGTCGTCGAGCCCGTACAGCGCGATGTAGTGCGACGCGAAATGGCTGCGGGAGGAGAAGTAGTCGAGGTGGAAGATGTCGACGGACATCCCCACGACGTGTCCCGCCTCGAGCAGCTTCTCCGCCGCGGCACGCGCCGATTCCGCGTCGGGCGCCCGCGATTCGCGCAGTTCCACACCGAGGGCCGAGCAGGCGTTGCGCGACAGCAGCGCCGGCCCGATGCGTCCGGTGAGCATGGGCGTGCCGCGCCCGGGATCGGGAGCATCCCAGTACTGGAAGTCGATCCCCTGGCCGAGGCCGAACAGCATGGGTTCGGAGATGTCGGCACCGGCATGGCGGATCATGTTGCGCAGGGTGGTCGTCTCGCAGTGCACGCCGAGCTGGGGCTGGAATGTCGCCAAGCGCATAGGGCTTCCCAATCGCAGGGTGCGAAGATGCCGTGAGGGGTGGTGCGGCGACGCGTCTGTGCGGGGACGCGACGGTGCGTATGCGTCTGTGTGTGCGTCTGTGTGTGCGTCTATGCGTCGAGCAGGACTTCGTCGTAGCCCTGCAGATCGAGGAAGCCGGAGCCGCTGGCCAGGATCACGATCACCGGTTCGAGGTCTTCCGCGTCGGCCTTGGCCACGACCTCAAGTGCCGCGGCGACCGCGTGACTTGCTTCGGGGGCGAGCAGCAGGCCCTCGGTCTGCAGCAGCAGCCGGCCGGCGTCGAGCGCCGTGCGCTGGTCGAAGGCGACGGCGTCCAGGACGCCCTCGTGTCGCAGCAGGCTGACCAGGGCGGAGCTGTGGTGGTTGCGCAGGCCGCCGACGTGGTTGGGCGGCGGGATGAAGCTCTCCCCCATCGTGTAGCCGAGCACCTCGGGCGTGAATCCGCCCAGGTCGGTGCGGCCGTACTCGTAGACGCCCTGGGTGAGCCGGGGTGCCGCGGTGGATTCCGCGGCGAGGAAGCGCAGGTCCGCCCCGTCGGCCCTGGCCCGCAGGTGCGGGCCGATGAGACCGCAGAGGTTGCTGCCGCCGCCCGAGCACGCGATGAGGTGGTCGCCGCGCCCGTCGACCCCGAGGTCCTCGCCGTGGACGTCCTTCAGCTGCTGGGCGACCTCGAGCCCGAGCAACGTCTGGTGGAGGTAGACGTGCGGCATCCCGCTGCCGGCGAGATACGCGGCACCGCGGTCGCCCAGGGCGTGCTCGATGGCGTCGCTGATCGCGGTGCCGAGGCTGCCGGGGTGGTCGGGCACCTTCCCGAGGATCTGTCGTCCGATCGCCGTGTGGGCCGACGGCGAGGGCCGCACCGTGGCCCCCAGCAGCTCCATGTAGTGACGCCGGTAGGGCTTCTGGTCCAGCGAGCACCGCACCATGAAGATCTCGGCGTCGAGGCCGAACATCTTCGCCGCCAGCGCGACACTCATGCCCCATTGCCCGGCGCCGGTCTCCGTGACGAGGGTGGTCCGCCCCTCCTCGGCCGCGTAATACGCCTGCGCTATCGCGGTGTTCAGCTTGAAGCTGCCGGTGGGAAGGACGTCTTCACGCTTGAGGTAGATCCTCGCGCCCGTACCGAGATGCCGCTCCAGCCGGTGCGCCCGGTGCAGCGGTGTCGGCCGGCCGCATTGCCGCAGCCGCTCGACGACCGGTTCGGGTATCGCGATCCATTGCTCGCTCGGACTGTTCTGCTCCACGAGGACTCGTGGCCGGACTTTCGCGGATATCTCCGCTGCGGTGGGGCTTCCGAAGTCCCTGACCTCGGGCATGGGAGCGGGCAGGTCTCCCAGGAAGTTGTACCAGTGTGTCGGCATCCCCGGTAATGAAGGGCCGCTACGAGTGATGGGTCGGGGCACGGGCGATTGCTCATGCCCAGCATGGCTTGGGCTGTACGAAGTCACGTTCCCCCGCTTCGAATTCGTGAAAGCCATCGTACGAAAACGATCGAGTGCCGGGCAACCGCCGGCAGTTGGGTCGCAATTCAAGCAATAACGTCATTCGGTGTTGCCGCAGAACAGACGTCGGCGCGGCGGCGATTGCCGCCTGGTCTATTGCGCCGGCGTTCGACGGAAGAGTCCAAATACTGAATACGTAAGGAGGCGGTACCCGCGGAATCAATGCGAGGCGCCGAACCGAAGATGCCGGAAACGGTACCTGCTGAACCGGCCGAAAATCTATGCGCCGCTCTCGCGGGCATTGATCCGTTCCGTCAACGATTCCGCCAGCAGCTGCCAGCTCTCGGCGTGGTGCCGGGCCAGCTCGGCGATCAACGGCGCGCAGTGCATCGGGAGACTGTTCGCCATCGCCGCCCAGTCGTGCGGCTGCGTGGCCGAGGTGTCCAGGGTCCGCAGCAACTTCCGGCCCACCTCGGTGAACCGCAGCGAGGGATCGGCCCGCAGCCGCCGGACCGCCAGCGACAGGTCCTGGCACGCCTGGTGCGCCCTGGGACGCTTCACGATCGCGGGCCGGCCGGCGCCGCCGTCCCGGGCCGAGGCGTCGTCCGGCACCGCCCCGGTGCCCGACCCGCTGCCCGGCCCGATCGCGCGGTGGCCGGTTCCGTCCTCCGGGACCGCCCCGCTGTCCGCGCGGTGGCGGGTTCCGTCCTCCGGGACCGGCCCGTCGTCCGGGCGTACCGTCGTCGAAGGTTCCCCTGGCAGGGCGCGTGCCTGCTTGCGGGCGTCCTTCGCCGTGGTGAGCGAGATGCCCGCGGCGCGTGCCACCTCCCGTGCGGACGCGTCGGGATGCGCGGCGAGGTACAGCTGAGCGCGACTGCGTCCTTCGGCCGCCGTGAGGGGGTAGGCCACCCCGTCCCGTCCGACGCGCACGGCGGTCGGGTGCGGAAGTTCCGCACCCGACCGCTGCCTGAGCGCCGCGATGGTCTTGTCCGACAGGCCGACGACCCCGGCCAGCCGCCGGTTGGACCACTCCGGGAAGTCGGCGAGCATGTGCAGGGCCGCCGCCTTGCGGTCGGCGAGGGAGAGCGGCAGTCCGTGGTTGCTGTTCAGCTTGACCGCGAGCACGAACGCTTCTCGCTCGTCGCCGTTGAAGAGGACGGCCCTTATGTGCGTGGCGCCGCTGTTCTCCACCGCCCTGAGCCGGTGCACACCGTCGATGACGGTCATCGTCTTGCGGTGGATCACGATCGGCGGGAGTTCGGAGCACACTTCGGCGAGCGCATTGATGTGCTGCGGATCCTCCCCGCCCGTACGCAGTGAGCCCGCGACCACGATGCGGCTAATCGGCACCTGGACGATCTCTGATAAGCGTCCGCCGGGGTACGCATCCGGTCGGCGTAAGTGGTGTTGTATCGGCTTCTGTGCGGGTGCAGAGGTGTGGTCCAACGCTCTTCCCTCCCTGGCGAACTCACAGCGGACCTACCGGCTGCCGTACGACGCATCCAGCTGCGGATGTGGTCAGGCAGCGCGGCGCACCACGGAACGCGGAAAGGAAAAGCGGTCATGGTCAATCGGAACGATGTAGCACATCGAGTCTCCCCCGTGACGCAATGTCGAGAACCGACCATCGCACACTGCCAGGAGGATCGAGTCGATGCAAGGTTTTTGTCATGCAGTCCTGTCGGGATCGCCGACCGACCACATCGTGATCGTTGAATTGGAAACAATGGGAGCGCTATCTACCGGAGAGGCGGAATGATCGGCTCCCCATAAGCGCACGGGAAATAGCCCATCGGCGCGGCGGGTATTGAGGGAATTCCCGGCAGCCTTGTACTGGCATACGGAGACGCGGCATCCCGGTCCCCCTGCGCCCCGGCCGGGCGCCGGGCGCCCTCCTGGGGACCGTCAACATGAACTCCCGGCCGCGCTCCCCTCCGTCGCAGCACCGGACAACTGGGCTTGAGGAGCTGGTGACTTGCGCGCCGCCGGAGTCCCTTCGGCAGCACACAGCCATCTCCCTCCTGAAAACGCGCACGCGCCCCGACTGGTTCCCCGACCGCTTCCCCACCTACGCGCCCGGTGCGTTCTCACGCGAGGATCTCGCCGCGCTCGGCGCGCTCCACCAGTGAGGTGGGCGGCAGGAAGCGATCGCCGTGGGTCGCATCGAGTTCACGGGCACGGGTGACGAAGCCGGGCAGGCCGCCGTCGTACTGGTTGGAGTACTGCAGGACGCCGCCGGTCCAGGCCGGGAAGCCGATGCCTTGGATGGAGCCGATGTTGGCGTCGGCCACGCCGGTATCGCCGGCGCAGGACGGTGCCACCACGTCAGGAGAGGACTGAACTGCCCTGACGGTGCCGGGCCTTGGGCCTTGCGGCCCGGAGAAGGAGGCGACCAGGGGGAGACGGCACGGCGGGCGCCCGCGGCATCGTGGCCGGCGGCACGATCCGGTCGGCGGCGGCGATGACCCGTCACGTGGTGATGTGGCACGGCTCACCGCGGAGGCGCTGGCCCGGGTGTCGGCGGTGCCCGGCCCGCACTTCGCCCGCGGCGGCTGCACGGCCTTCGTCTTCGTCCGCTGCGCTCCGGCGGCCCGGCGGCGTCCGGCCGGGCAGGTGGCACGGCTGCGGGAGGCGGTGACGGTCGAACTGGTCGCCCCACCACGCGCCGACCTCATGCTGGACGAGCTGGCGCCGGACCCCACGGCTGTACACCGGTTCGTGAACGAGGACCTGGCCTCCCTACCCGACGCCCTGGCCGTGGAATGCGTCTTCGGCACATCGCTCTACGCGGAAGGCTCCAGGTGACGGCTGGGTCACTCAACACCTCCCGGCTCTCCGCGCTGGCCCACTCAGGCACCGCGGACGGCGCGGGCGGTGCCGTCTGCGACCTGAGCGCGCCGGACCACGTGCTCCTCGACGCACTCGTGAAGGACGGGTGGACGCGGCTCGCGGTGCTGGCCGATCTCACCGGGAGCAGCGCCGCCACCATTAGCCGACGGCTCAACCGGCCTACGGCGAGCGGGATCGTGGCGTTCCGCTGCGACGTGGCCCCGCCGGTGTCGGGGCCACCGGTTGACGTCGCTTGCCGCGGCCGTGCCACGGCAAGCGACGTCAACCGTCTGCATCGCACCCTCGCCACACTGCCCGAGTGCCGCTTGCTGGCCGCCGTCACAGGTTCCGCCAACGTGCTCGCCACCTACTGGCTGCGCGACATCGACTCGGTGCAGCAGCGCGGGACAGCGGCCTGCGCCCCAGTGGCCGAGCCTTGATGTCACCGAACGCGGCCTTGGCGTAGGCACCGTGAAACCGATGGGGCATCTGCTGGACGGTGCCGGGCGGCGGGTGGGGGTCTGCCCGATCCGGCCGTGGTGAGGGCCCCGGGGGGCGAAGCCGCCCGCGACATCGCGAGGTGTGTGCACTTCCGTCCATCACGCTCCGGTCGTTCGCGAGTCCCGTCTGCCACGGCCGACCCGCTTCAAACGAAGGGCCCCGGCACTGACCTGGGCCAGCCACCATTCGGCCGACGACGGGACACCAGCCGTGGCTCAGCGGACACGCGACGAGCCGCCCAAAACCCTGCCGGCCGCCCTTCCTCGACCCTCGCTGGAGGCTCACCCTCCAATGCAGTGCGTACGTGCCTCCGCCCTACGCGACGACCTCGTGCGCTCCTCCAAGCGTCTGGCCTGGGTCGCTCCCACCCGCCCCTGCTGCCCGGGCATGCCTGCGCGTCGAAGCCCGTGACCACGGCCGATCCGGCTTGGGAAACCGAGCGGAACGGCGGAATCCTCAAATCTTCCTCAGGAGGCCACGGTGCTCGCACAGATGTTTCTAGAGTGACAGCAAGTTGCCTGTGCCGACCACACGGGCCGCGTCAGACGCAATGGGGGAACAGTATGGCGATTCGCGTTGCCATTGCCGGTGGGGCTCTACTTGTGGCCGAATTGCTGGCCCAGTCGCTCGGTCATGAAAGGGACCTCGAAGTGGTGAGCGTGGTCAGCAGGTACCACAAGCTGGTCGAAGCCGTGGACCACTCCGGCGCGCAGGTGGCGCTGATTGACCCGGACAAGATCGACGGCGACTGGGCGGCGGCTACTGGTGAGATCCGCAAGACCCTTCCGACGTGCGGTGTGGCGTTGAGCGTGGACACCGCGACGCGCCCTCTCGTGAACCGGGCACTGAAGGCTGGAGCGCTGAGCGTCGTACCCAAGAGTGCCGGGCTGCGGAGACTGGTCGAGTCGGTGCGTGGAGTCGCATCAGGACAACTGGTCATGGATCCGCGGCTGTTGTCGAACGCGGGCGCCGCAGAGTGTGGTCCTTTGACCGACCGCGAAGCAGACGTACTGCGGCTCACCGCATCGGGAGCCTCCGTGAAGGAGATGGAGGGCCAGCTCTACTTGTCCGCAGGAACGATTCGCAATCTGGCGTCGGCGGCGATCAAGAAGCTCGATGCGCGCAATCGCTACGACGCCGTACGCATAGCGAGCGAGCGATGTTGGATCTGAGTGGATGACCGGCAGACGAAGGCGCCGGTTCCCGTGGCGGATCTCGCCTGCGGGAACCGGCGCCGTTGTCACTGCTCGCGACAGAACTCGTCGATGGGATAGCCGACATGCCGGTCGGCCGTCGGCAGATGCCCGAGAATCTTGTCCCCCGGGCGCAGCTCCGTGCTGTTGAGCACGGCGCCGCCCGGACCGAGAACCCTGACGTGCCAGTCGTCCTGGAGGATGAGGTTCACGGCCTGCCCGTTGGGTGCGACCGCGTCCACCGAGATGAGGGGGCGGGTTTCGATCTTGACGCGCCCGACGCTGACCACCCGCGTGCGGCCCTGTGTGTCGACGGCCAAGACCTTGCTGCCCGCGACGAGTTCGCTGAGGTAGTGGGTACGTCCGTGTTGGGAAACGGTGTAGGAGTGGATCGCCCCCGCGTTGACCCGGAAGGGCCGGGTCGGCATGTACGGAAGGGGGTGGGTCTCGCTGACGCAGAGGACCATGCCCTTGGAGTGGGAGCCCACCAGAATGCCCTCGTCCTGGCCGAGGTAACTGCAGGTGTCGACGCAGGCCCGCTCCCCCATGCCGAGGTGTGTGGTCGCGGTGACCTCCAACTCGACGAGGTCGATCTGCCCCGCGGTGCTTCCCGCGGCCTGCCTCAGCGCGGTGGCGTCGCCGACTGTTCGCGCCGGCATGAGCACGCCGTCGGAGCCCAGTTCGAGTACGCCGTAGAGGATCCGGGCCTCTTCGACGTCCGCGGCGGTGGTCACGATGGTCCCCTCGCAGCCGGCCGCGGCCGCGAGGACGATCTCCAGCGGGATCTTCGTGGGGTCGCGGAAGTCGAGCAGGCTCCACTGTTCGGTTCTGGCCGACAGGCAGGCCACCTCCAGGCTGTCCGCGTCCACGATCTCGACGTATCGGCCGAATTCGATCGACGGGTGTGCTTGGGCGAGCTTGGCCCGGTCGTCCGCACTGCCGGCCACCAGGACCAGGTCGGCGCCGCCGAAACCGTCCGCCGGCTCGCCGACGTGATGGACGAGGACGCGGCGGATCGTGGGGGGAAGATCGGCCGTCAGCTTCATGTCGTCGGTCACGATGGCGTCGATGCGCTGATGCACCGCTTCTTCGAGTATCGCCGGCGCGAGATCGCCTGCCTCGCGTATGTCAAGCCAGCACAGCTTGCTGTCCGTCACGCTGATGCCCCCTCGTCAAGTCGTTGAGTGCTTCTGCCGGTTGTCCGGTCGGCAACCGGTGCACGAGCCGCGCCACCCGCTCGGCCATCCGCTGCGGGGCCGTGGACTGGAAGATGTTGCGTCCCATGGCCACGCCCAGCGCGCCACCCGCGAGTAGGTCTTCGACGAAGTCCAGGACGCTTTCCTCGGCGGCCTGCGCCGGGCCGCCTGCCATGAGGAGGGGAACGGGGGATGCTTCGGTGAGCGCCCTCAGGTCGGACACGGAGCCCGGGAACGACGTCTTGACGAGGTCCACGCCGAGGTCGGCCGCGAGAGTCACCGCATGGGCGATGAGCTGGGGGTCGTGCGGGTCTGTGATGCGCGGTCCGCGGGGATACACCATGGCCATGAGCGGGAGGTTCCAGCGGTCGCAGGCGTCGGAGATCCTGCCGAGGTCGGCGATCTGGCGGCGCTCGTCGTCGGAGCCGAGATTGACGTGCACGCTCACCGCGTCCGCGCCCAGACGCAGCGCCTCCTCCACCTCGGTGACGATGTACTTGGCGTCCGGGTCCGGCGCCTGACCCGTGCTCGCGTTGAGATGGATGATCAGTGACATGTCGGCGAAGCGCTCCGGACGAATGTGCCGGACGCTGCCCTTGTGCACCACGACCGCGTCGACACCGCCTGCCGCGAGCTGCCCCGCGAGCAGGTCGATCGAGCTGTTCCTCGGCACGACGGGACCATCACTGATCGAGTGGTCCAGTGGGGTGATCATCAGGCCTGACAAGGTGTGGTGGAACAGCCGCCGCAAGCGCAACGACCGCGCGAAATGCCCATGGTGGATCATTGCGCATCCTTTCGACCGCGAAGTAGTGCATAGTCGGGTTTTCCGGAAGAGTTGAGTGGTATCTCTTCCCACCAGGAAAAGCGTCCGGGGACATGCGCCGCGGAAAGCGCGGCGGTTATATGCGTGCGCAGCTCGTCGACGCTGCAGCCGGCCCCGGCGTGGAGTTGCACAGCGGCTTCCAGCTGTTCGACGGACTCCGCATCGCGTATTCCGTGCACCACGGCGTTCGCCACCTTCGGATGCCGCAGCAGAACGTCCTGGACCGATGACGGGTGAATCTTTATGCCATTGGCCTTGACAATGCTCCCGATCCGGCCGAGCAGGTGGAGGTACCCGTACTTGTCCCAGTGGCCGATATCCCCGGTACGCAGCCAGCCGTCCCGTATCACCGGGCTGCCGTGCTCCTCTTCACCGAGGTATCCGTCCATGAGCGTGGGCGAGCGGACGCATATCTCCCCTGTTTCTCCGCGCGGCACCCTCTCGTCGGATCCGATCCGCCGGATCTGTGTCTCCACCCAGGGAAAAGGGCGGCCGACGCTGGAGAGCAGTTCGGGTTCGGCGTGGTCCGGCGGAGTCAGGGTGCACATGCCGCCGGCCTCGGTGCTGCCGTAGAGCTGGACCAGGGTGGCCCCGAAGACGCGCGCGGCCCGGGCGATGCGCGAGGGTGCGGCCGCGGTGCCGCTGTAGAGGACCTGCCGCAGTGCGGGGAAGCGGGCTTCGTCGATGCCGGGCTGGTCGATGAGCCGGTAGAGATGGGGCACGGCCAGGTACACGTCGGTCACGTGCTGCTCCGCGAGGGCTTGCAGTACGTCCTGCACCTGGAAGCCGTTGTGCAGGACCACCGTGCCCCCGGCGACGAGCGCCGCGTCCACCATCGTGGCCGTTGCGTGGCTGATCGGCGTGACCGACAGCAGCATGGGACGGTGCCCGGGCGCCGCCGCGCCGAAGGAGAGGTCGATGAGCCGGCCTCTGGCTTCGAACGAGCGGCATACGAGCTTGGGGGTGCCGGTGGTGCCGCTGGTGAGGTCCACGACCGCCAGGTCCTGCGGTTCGAAGGGGACAGCGGCGGGCAGGTTCGTGGCGTCGTTCGGGGAGATCTTCGCGGGCAGCGTGAGGAGGGTCGGCCCGCCCGCGCCCCGGCTGAGGACGTGACCGCGTTCGTGGTTGGGTTCGTCCACCATCAGCACCCGTGCACCGGTGGCGTGCAGGAGTCGTGTCTGCTCGTCGGCGGGCAGCTCGTCCGCGTCGGAGCGGGCGTTCATGGAACGGATGTGGACCACGGCGGCGCCGCGCAGATGGACCGCGTACCGTGCGGCGAGCATGGCGGCGCAGTTCGGTTCGGTGAGTACGGCCACGGTGTCTTTGGGGCCGATGCCGGTTTGCGCCAGCAGGGCCGCGGCGTGTGCTACGGACGCGTGGAACTCGGCCCCGGTGAGGGCGCCGTTCCAGGAATGCACGGCGATTCTTTCCGGATCCCTCTCGAGCCCTTCCAGAATGCGCAGAACATAGTTCCGGCTCTGTTCCGTCCGGCTTTCCAGTGCCTGTCCAGCAGACATTACCGACCCATCTTCCGCCACATTGCGCCTCGTTGCCGATCCTGGCGGCGCATCAGGTGATCAGTGGTAATGGTGAAAGGGCAGGCGGGCGGCCGCAAGCAGCCCACGGGGACGGATGACAATCATCATCGACCGGGACACAAATATAATCGGGAGGCCGCGCCGAAAAGATGGCACGCCCACATGACCAATGTCATGCGACATCTGACCCGCGTCATCGCCCTCTTGCCGGAACCAATGTGCGGCACCGGACCATGGTGCTTCCGCAACCACGATTTCGGAGGTCAGCATGCGGCCTGGTGAACAGGGGCCGGAAGCCGAGTACCTCGTGGGCTTCCGGGAGGGCGTCCGGGTCGAGTTCGACGCCTCGTCGGTCAGATTTGTCACGCCCGTCAACACGTTCGGCGTGCGGATGCCCGAGGGGCGGCTGAGGGATGCTGTCGCCCTGCTCGCCGATGACGTCGTCCCCCTGCACAAGGCACTGGACGGGCTTGTTGCCGCCGAACGCGCACCCTTTGAGCGGCTGCTGGGCCGTCTCGGGCGTCTGCTCGTGTGGGGCGTGGACGTCGGCGGCCGGGAGTTGATCCGGCTCGAGCACACCGCGCAGGACGCCGACCCGGGCATCGCGGACGTTCCGGCGGACCACCTGGTCAGGCTGTCCCGGTTCGCCCTGTGCCGTAACAGGTCGGGCGCATGGGTGCTGGAGTCGCCGCTGGCCAGGGTCAGAGTGCTCCTGGTGCATCCGGCGGCCGGGCAGTTCGTGGCGTCGCTCACGAATGCGCGGTGCGTCGCCGACCTGGTCGAGGAGAGCGCGGGGAGCCTCACCGCGCCCCAAGTACGCACGCTCATCGGCGTGTTGGTCGACGCCGGTTTCGTCGAGGCCGGTGCCGCCGAGGAGGACTTCGACGAGGATCCGACGCTGCGTCAGTGGGATTTCCATGACCTGCTCTTCCACTCCCGGGTGCGCGCCGGTCGGTTCGACGAACCGCTGGGGGGCGTCTTCCCGCACCGGGGGGCGATCCCGCCGCAGCCGGCCGTCAAGCCCGTGCCGGACGGCCCGGCCGTCGAGCTGTACCGTCCCTCGCTGGACGACATCGAGCGCCGTGACCCGCGCCTGACCGCCGCACTCGAAGGCCGCAGATCGTTCCGCGGCTACGGCGAACAGCCCCTGACGGCCCGGCAGATCGGTGAGTTCCTGTACCGGGTGGGCAGGATCAGGACCCGCTTCGTTCCGGCGGCGGACGACGAGCCGGGGGCCGAGATCGTCTCCCGTCCGTTTCCCACCGGAGGCTCGGCCTTCGAGCTGGAGCTGTACCTGACCGTCCGGCGGTGCGACGGCATCGACCAGGGCGTCTATTACTACGATCCCCTCCGGCACCGGCTCGTCCTGGTGAACGCCGACCCCGGTGACCGCACAGCCATGCTGGAAGTGGCGTCCGTGGCGACGAACCGGGAGGCGGAGCCCGACGTCCTGATCACGATGACGTCCCGCTTCCAGCGGTTGTCCTGGAAGTACAGCGGCATGGCGTACGCGACGACGCTCCGGCACACGGGCGTGCTTTACCAGAGCATGTATCTGGTGGCCACGGCGATGGGCCTGGCACCGTGCGGTATCGGCATCGGGGACGCGGACATGTCGGCACGTGTGCTCGGCCTGGACTATCTGCGGGAGTCGTCCGTAGGCGACTTCATTCTGGGCAGTCGGCCTCCGGGAGACCCGGGCATCTGGGACCAGGAGCAGGGCTGGAAATGGGAGAACGATCCCCAGTGGGCGGCCTGGGCCGCCTCGGAACTGCGCCGGAGCTGACCGCCGGCCGCCCTCTGGAGGAAGCCCCCGCCATTTTGGCGGGGGCCTTTCATTCGCCCTTCCACGGAGGCAAGAATTCCGTTTACCTCTCCCTGGATTCTTCGGATATTTCTTGCCGGCGTCGCGTGATAGCCGTAATTGCGCACGTGACAATCGTCAATCGAAGAGGCCGTACGGTGGTTTTCAGGCGCGTAATTCGAAATAGTTTCCTTGTGCGGCCGATCGGTCGCACAAGGAAACTGTGAGGAGTTCTTCATGAACACCGTCTCGGTCAACTCGGCTGACATCGAGCAGGTCTTCGACTCGTTCGACGTGACCGAACTCGAGGTCCTCGAGGTCTCCCAGGGCGTGGCCCTGCCGGAGATGGGCGCTTCCGGCGGCAACGGCGGCACCTCGTCCTCCTCGTCGACCTGTTCTTCGTCCACCTGCTGACGAAGGCCGCTCGTCTGAGCCAGTGAGACGGACGGCGGTGCCCGCCCTTTCCCGGGCGGGCACCGCCGTGGCGTCCGGGGCTGTTGGATCAGCCCCGGCGGGCGACGTGCAGGGCGGTCGCCCACAGTACGAGGGCGGCTCCGAACCCGATCAGCACGCGGACGTCGGCGGCGGCGCCGCCTCCGACCAGCGCCAGCACGGCGACCAGCGCCAAGGCCGTCAGCAGTCCGCCGGTCCACCAGTACTGCGGCTGGGCGAAGGAGCGCGCGAGCGGGAAGAAGTGCAGTCCCACCACCAGACAGACGGCGGCCGGGATGTACAGCCACAGACCGAGCCGGCCAAGGGCCAGCACAGCCACCACGATCGCCACGGTCTGCCCGATGTTCACCTGGCCGAAGACCCGGAAGCTGTCCGGGGCCGGCCGGCGTTCGCGTCTGGGCCCCGGCAGCCTGCCGAAGCGCAGCGTGAAGGTCACCGCGGCGACGGCAAGAGCCAGGGCCAGGACGGCCGCGCAGGACAATGCCGGCGTCGACATCCGGGATATCAGCCCGGAGACTCCCAGAAGTTCCCACAGTGATGCGAAAACAGCCATCACCACCGCGCCCTGCAGGGATCCGTCTTCGCTCAGTTTTGTCCTGCCGGATTCATTGGTCACCCGCTCAGCCTATCGCAGCACTTCGCGCGAAATATGACACAGGTGTCACGAGGCACGTGACGCATGTCAGTAATCGAGCGGAAGCTCTTTTCTGGCCTCATTTGTTTCTTGAAGGATGGCTGACCATGGGAGCCAATGTGACTGTAGATGGTGTCGTCGGGCCGGGGGCAGGCCGCGCCGAGGGAATGCGGCTCTACACCAGGGCGCCGGTGACGCTGTCATGGCTCGCCAGGTCGGTGGTGCCCCTCGCCCGCTCGCTCAAGGACGGCGGAGCCACCGGCGTACGGCTGCGCCGCGGATGGCTGCACGGACCGCACGTGGACGTCATGGGGCGCGGCGCGCCGGGGCGGGACCTTGCGTGGAGCGATCTCGCACAGCGGCTGGACGCCGGCCCGCTGCCCGCGGACCGGGCGCTGGACGAGGAGACCTATCTCGCCCAGGCGCGGGAGTTCGGCCGTCTCGAGGCGGTGGCCCCGCCCTATCTGCCCATGCGTGAGCACGGCGAGATCGAATTCCTCGGCGCGGACGACGTGGCCCCCGGCAACCCGGCGTTGCGCGAAGTGCGGGAGGCCGAGGTGGTGCCCGGGGTCCTGTGCGGGCCGCTGATGAACACCATCGAGAAACTGGCCCGGAATCCCTCACTGGCCACCACCAGGCTCGCGGAGGCGTTCCTCGCCCTGGGTGACTCCTACTTCCTGGGCCTTGCCCACGGCGCGTTCTCCTTCCGCTCCCACGCCGAGGCGTTCTTCGCCTGGGCGGCCCCCAGCAAGGACATGCGGCCGGTGTTCGCGGCGCGCCTGGCCCAAGAGGTCCACCTGCTGCGCCCCGTGGTCGAGCAACGCCTCGCGGGAGAGGTGGGCCCCGCGGCCGCCGACTGGCGCGTGGCCTTCGCCTACTGCGCCGGCGCGCTGGACAGCGCGGTGGTGGAGGGCAGGCTGACCCCCGAGCTGCTCGACTCGATCAACGCGTCCGTGGACGGCACCGCCATGGGTCCGCCCACCGCTCCCGAGGCGGTGCCGCAGGGCAGGCACCCCGACACCGACTTCCACCGGGCCACCGCGCAGGCCGGGGTGATCGACAATCCGACCCCGTGGTTCGCCTCGTACCGCCTGCTCATCAACCTCTTCTACCAGCAGTTGCCGCTGCTCACCGTCTCCCCGGTCCAGCGCTTCTACATGTGTTACGCCCTCGCCGAGACGATCGACGAGGTTCTCGGCGAGACCTGGCAGGAGCGGCTGGCCGACGGGCAGTTGCGCTGGGCGGAAGCCGGGGAGGCCGTGCGATGACCGCGCCGGAGACACCGGCCGTCACGGCCCCGCAGTCGCCGCCCCCCGCTGCGGCCGAGGGCCCTCTGTGGCTGCTGCGCATCAACCCCCTGGCCGGCCGCCGTCTCGGCGACCCGGCCCTCCGGAGCCTGCTGACGCGCTTGGCGCAGGCCGAACGCGCCGTACGGGCAACGGCCGTGCAGTGCTCCGAGGAGCTGTACGCCCTCATCGGCGCGACGTCCGACGACACCGTGCGCGGCCGGCTCATCGCCGTGCGCCGCGCCATCCACAACGACCGTGCCGTCAAGCGCACCCTGCCCGACGTGCCGTCGGTGGCCGCGTGGCAGGACGCCGTCGAACAACGGCGGCTGCTGGGTGAGGAGGTCGCCCAGTGCTACGAGCAGGCCGCGGATCAGGAGCGTCAGCTGCTGGCCGAAGTGCTGGGTGACGAGGACCTGCGCCGCTCGCTGGCCCTCGTCTCCCCCGAGGTGTACGAGGAGGCGGAGCGCTACCGTGCCGCGGTCGCGGGCCCCGGCCGGCTGACCGCACGCAGCCGCAAGTCCGAGCGAGGACTGATCCAGTACGTGACGCGGGCCATGGTCCGCACCAGCCCGCTCGCCCGTTTCACCGCCGTCGGGATCGCCGTGCCCGGGCCGGGCGGGGTCGATCCGGGTGAGGTGGGCTTCGAGGGGGCGACCGCCTTCCCGAGCCTGGACCGCGTCATGCTCAACTACGTCCTGGGGGGCCTGCCGCAGGTCACGGGCTCCGCGCTGCTCAACGCCTGGGTGTCCCTGTCCCCGACCTCGGCGCTGGACGAGGAACGCGGCACGCTCTTCTTCCTGCGTCCCGCGGACTCCGGTTTCCAGCGGCTGTCCACTCCGGTCAAGGGCGTGCTGCGGGCGCTGGTCGACGCGACCGTCATGGGTCCTCGACCGGTGCGCTCGGTGGTGGCCCATATCGCCGGACAGACGGGATGTGCCGGGCAGGACGCGGCGAAAGCGATCCTGCAGGCGGTCCACCAGGGGATCCTGTGCACCTACAACGAGCCGGAGGACGGGGCCGCCGACCTGGAAGAGCTGCTTGCCCGGCCGGGAACGCCGGGCGGCGAACTGCTGGAGGACGTCAGGTCCCGGCTGCCCCGGCTGGCCACCGGTCCGGCCGCCGGTCGCCGGGACGAACTGCGGGCGCTCGAGGGCGGGTTCCGGGAGCTGAGCACCCTGGCCCGGCGACCCGCGCGCGTCACCGTCGAAGAGGACTATGTGCTTCGCCCCCGGACGGTCGACCCCGATCGCTGGCGGGGCCGGCTGGAGGACCTCGGCGCCACCGTGGAGCTTCTGTCGGCGTTCGACTGGCTGCACGACGTACGGATTCTCACGACGGCCGCCTTTGTGCAGCGCTTCGGCTCCGGAGCGAGCGTTCCACTCGCCGAGCACGCCGAGTCGCTGGTGCGCGAGGTCTCCAGGCGCGCGGGCGTGATGAACGCCTCGTACGCCCAGGGCGACATGGACGCCCTCGCCGGTCTGGGCACGGCGGACGGCACTTTGGAGCGGCTCTTCGCGCTGCGTCAGCGGGTCATCGAGGAGACGCAGGCCCGTATCACCAAGGCGGTCAACGGCCAGGAGGCGGACGTCACGCTGTCCGCGCCGGAGGCCCGCGACCTCACCGCCGACCTGCCGGCCCGCGTCCGCCAGGACCCGTTGAGCTACGGGGTGCTGGTGCAGGCGGTGGGTGACCGGCTCGTGTTCAACGACGGGCTGCCCGGGCACGGCATGCTGTACGCCCGGTTCCTCGACGCCGACCGGAAGCTGGCCGGCGACTCCGTCGGACACCTGGCACGGCGCCTGATCGACCGGTACACGTGGGACGGCGCGCGCGTGGTGGAGGAGCTGGGCCTGCACCGCCTCAACGTCAACGCGCATCCACGGATCCTGCCGGAGGGGCTGCACCCGGACGACTGGTACTCCCTGCGTCTGACACACGACGAGGACAGCGACACGCTGGCCGTCGAGGACGCCGACGGGCGACGGATCCGGGTCCTGGCCCTCGGCACGGGCCATCCGGGGCTCTTCCCGCCCCCGCTGTCCCTGGCGACGTCCCTGTCCACCGGGGGGCGGCTGAACAACGACCTGATCGACGGCTGGCACCGCACTCGGGCGTGGGATCAGCAGCGCACCCTGACGACGCCGAGGATCTCGGTCGGTGACGTCGTCCTGGCCAGGCGCCGCTGGTACGGCGGTGCGGAGCTGGCTTCCGCGTTGACCGCGGGACTCTCCGACCACGAACTGCTGCGGCGGCTGACCTCCTGGCGCGCACGCTACGACGTGCCCGAGGAGGTGGTCCTGAAGACGGCGTTCGGGCAGGACGCGCCACGGACGCTCGACCCGGCCGACGCACTGCCCCGCCGCCTGCAGCACAAGCCGCAGTACGTGGACCTCGCCGGCGCGCTGTGCACGCGTGTCCTGCCGAAGATGCTGGATCGCCGGGTGACGGAGGACGAAGCGGTCAACTACCTGCAAGAGGCCCTGCCTTCGGTCGTCGACGGGACGCACGCGCAGGAGTGGGTGGTGGAGATGGGACGCCGTCCGGGCGGCTTGTTCCGGTACGAGGGGGAGGACCGATGACGATGAGAGCAAGGCCGTACCTGCACTGTGCACCGGTACCGGGCGGGGTGTACTTCAGCGGAGCGCGGACGCAGTTCGTCCTCAAGGGCTGGGAGCACCTGTTCAAGGTCGCGGACGTGTGCCTGCCGCTGCTGGAACAGGGGACGACCGAGGACGAGCTCGTTGCGGCACTGGGATCGGAACGGGCCCGGTCCGTTGTGCGACAGGTGACCCAAGGGCTGCGCGAGCACGGCATGCTGCTGGAGGAGGAGATGCTGGGCGGGCCCGAGCCCAGCAGTGCGGACCGCGAACGGTATGCCGGCTCGCTCGCCTATGCGGAGTCGGTGTGCGCCGACCCGTACAGCGCGTTCGCTCGGCTGCGCACCGCGAGGGTCGCCGTGTGCGGTCAGGCGGACGCCGCCCGTTCGGCTGCCCGCGGGCTGGGCCGAGCCGGTGTCGGTGAGGTGCTGATGCCGGAGGTGACCGCACTCGGCGCGTGCGGCGCGCTGGATGCCGTGCTGTACTGCGGCACCGACGACGAGTTGCGGGCCGGCGGGTTCGACCTCCACGGTGCACGCCGGATACTGGCCGGTGTGCCGGTGGTGCCGGTCCTGGTGCACGACCGTGTCCTGCAGGCGGGACCGGTCGTGCGGGGCGCGGACGGCGACCCGGTGCCGGTCGCCGTCCGTCACCGGGTGCTCGGCTGGGCGCGCGGCGAGGAACTGGGCCCGGCGGCCCGGCCGGTGGCGGATGCGATGATCGGCGCGATCGCCGGCCAGCTGGCGGTCGACGTCCTGTTGGGCATCGGCGAGGCCGGTGCGGCGCACGTCGTGCACGGTGGCGCACTCGTCGCGGAGCGGATCCTGCTGGGCAGCCCCACCGCGGTCGACGGGCTGCACCGGCTCGACGACGCACCGGCCGATGCGGCCCCGGACGCCGACGCCGCGATCGAGCGCGTCAACGTTCTCACGGCCCGCTGGAAGGGCCTGTACACGCCGGCCGCCACCGAGCAGACGCTGTCCCAAATGCCGCTGGCGGTACGGGAGATGGAACTGCGCACGGGCACCCCGGGGCGCGTCACCGTATGGGCGCAGGATCAGTGGTGCGCGACGGTGGGTGCCGCTTTGGAGGTGCTGCGGTCCTGCTGCCCGGCGGCGGACGGCGCGAGTTCCGCCGCCGGCCTGACGGAGGAACGCTGGCTGCTGGACGGCGCGTTGCGGCTGCTCGCCGACGAGGCGGAGGCCACCCGCACCGACGTGGTGGAGAGTGAGGAGACGGCGCGCATCCGCCGGATCCTGCGGGAGTGCCGACCGGAGCCGCTCACCGTGCGCGTGCTGCACGTTCCCGGACTCGACTGGCGGCTGGCACGCGTTCGGGTGTCCGACAGCGGCCAACTGCTGGGAGCGGCCTGGGCTCCCGACGGCGACGCCGCAGTGCGCGAGGCACTGAGTACCGCCCTGGCGGCCGCCCAGGTGCAGGCCACCCGGGGCGGCGAGGCGGGGCTGCCGCTCCTGCGCACCGACGCGGTCAACATCGCGGACCAGCAGGAGATCCACTCGCTGCGCACCCAGCTCGCGCGGCTGGCCGCCGCACGAGACGTCTCCTTCCAGGGCCACTCCCGCCGCGCGGACCACGCGCTCGGCGACCTTCCCTTCTGGTGCGGCCCCGTCAGGGCTCAGCAGCACACGCAGGAGACCCGACATGCGCGATGAACAGCACCACGGCCCCGGCATGGCGTCCCTCGACGCGTCCTGGACCGAGACCGTCCAGCGGATCGGCGACGCGGTGCGCGCGCCGATCGCGCTGAACCGGGGCTGGGATCTGGCCTGGGAGCGCGGGCAGTGGGAGACGAGGGCCGCGCACGGGCAGGAACTGGTCTCGGTACGGGTCCATGACGACGAGGTGGTCATCGGGCCGCGGTGGGTCCCCGGCACGGACTCGGGCTGCGCGTGCTGCGCCGAGATACGCGAGCGCAACACGGTGGAGCACCCGCTGGCCGACGCGCTGGACGAACCGCGTGCCGTACCGCGCGCAGCCCGGCCCCTGCTGCCCGTACTCCTGGATGCCGCGCTGGCGAACCTGGCGGAGCATCCCTTGCAGCCGGGCGAGTTGTACGCCGTCGGCAGCCACTACGTGCGACGCCACCGCATCCCCCGCAGCTTCTTCTGCCCGGCCTGCGCCACGCATGGAGCCGTACTCGACGACGACTGGCGGCCGGCGCCGCTGACGCTCGACGATGAGCCCCTCTCCCCCGGGAACCCGACGCGTGGCAGCGGCGGCGCGCACCTGGTCGAACCCGGCGCCTTGCGCGAGCGGCTGCTCGACGCACGCTACGGGCCGATCCAGGCCATCATGCGCGAGTCGAATGTCCCCTTCGCCATGAGCATGTGTCTGGCGCCCGACGCCGCCGCGCCGGGACACGGCCGTGCCACGACGTTCACCGAGGCCGATCCCGTCGGCATCATCGAGACGTACGAACGGCTCGGCAGCTTCCCGTTCGACACTCCGCTGCTGCTGGAGCGCAGCTATCGCGAGGTGGCCGACCACGCCCTCGATCCGGCCACGCTCGGTGAGCACACCGAGCAGCAGCTGGCCCACCCCAGTTGTCAGGTGCTCCCCTGGACCGCGGACACGCCCATGGACTGGGTGTGGGGTCACGACCTGTCCTCCGGTGAGCCGCTCCTGGTGCCGGCCGAGGCCGGTTTCTACCAGTACGAGCAGCGCTTCAAGCTGTCCCGGCACGCGGCACGCGCGGCTCGCGTCGTCGCGCGGCAGATCCGCGCCGAGGGCGGGACACCCGAGCCGGGCACCCTGCGGAAGTACTTCCACGACTCCTCCAGCGGCTGCGCGGCCGGCGGAAGCCTTGCCGAGGCCGCGCTGCACTCCCTGCTCGAACTGGCCGAGCGTGACGCCTTCCTGCTCTCCTGGCACCGCCAGGCACCGCTGCCCCGCATCGCGAACGCCTCGATCACGGATCCGGAGAACCGGAGTCTGATCGACCTGATCCAGACGCGCGGTTTCGACGTGCACATCCTGCTGGCGAAGCAGGACATCGATCTGCCCATCGTCTGGGTGCTGGTGGTCAACCGTCAAAACCCGTTCCCCGCCACGTACTCCTCCGGAGGATCGGGAGCGAACCCCGACACCGCCATCCGCGGTGCCCTGCGCGAGGTCGCCCAGCTGGTGACCAACAAGGTGCAGTGGAACCGCGAAGAGGCGGAGCGGACGCTGGACGATCCGTGGAAGCTGGTGGAGCTGGAACAGCACCCCCAGCTGTACACGCTGCCGGAGATGCTGCCCCGCGTCTCCAAGGTGCTCGGCGGCCCGGAGATCACACTGCAGGAGGCGTTCCCCGGCTGGCCCGACACCTTGCGCCGGGCTTCCGGCGGGACGATCGGCGGAGCCCTGGAACACGTGCGCGGCCTGTACGCGCAAGCCGGCCTGGACCACATCGTCCTGGTGAACCAGACCACCCGCGAACACGCCGACGTGGGCGTGTCGGTCGCCAAGGCCGTCGTCCCCGGCATCCTGCCGATGTGCTTCGGCCACGCCCAGCAACGACTGAAGAACCTTCCCCGGCTGGTGGCCGCGCTCGCCGGAACGCCGCAGGAGAACCGGGAGATCCCCTATGACCCGCACCCGTTCCCGTGAGCACCCCGGCACGCTGCCGCGCACCGCGGAGCAGCCCCTGATCGAGTGGGCCCCCGACGCGGTACGGCGGGCCCCGGTGGATCTCCCCGCGCCGTACGGCGACCGGAGCATCGAACGCGAGTCGCTGTGGTACGAGTTCGGCGCCGGCGACGACGCGCCGCCCGTGCCGGCATGGATCGGCCTGCCGGTACCCCCGATGGGCGCACATGTGATGCCGCGCCCACCGGAATGCGTGCGGGGCGGCAGCCGCAGCGAGCTTCCCCGGGGAACCGCCGACCTGCTCGACACCATCGCCTTCCCGCACGGCCGGGCGGTGGCCGCGGGCCCGGACGAGGACCTCGCCCGTGCGCTCGTCGCGAGCTTCGGCGTGCAGTGGTCCGACCCGGACAACGTCTACAACCCGCACCGCGGGTACGCCTCACCGCGATGTCTCTACCCCGTGCAGGTCTTCCTCGACGACGGGGAGGGCTGGCACCTGCTGGAGCCCGAGCGGCACTCGCTCACTGCACTCACCGCACTCACCCCGCTCACCGCCGGGAGTCTGCGCGGTCGACGCCGGCGCATCGCGCTGACGGGGCGATACACGCGCATACCTCGCGCCTACCAGTGGTTCAGGGGCTCCCTGGTGAACCTGGAGCTCGGCATCACCCTGCGCGCCCTGGCCATGGGGCTGGAACTGTTCGGGCTGTCGGGGCGGCTGGTGCTGCCGGGCGAGGGCTCCGCCGACCTGCTGGACGAACTGGGCCTGTCCCCCCGCTGGGAGTGGTCGCTCCCTCTCGTGATCGAGATCGGGCCGGAGACCGGCACCCCGGCCACGCACACGTGCGGCTCCCCCGGAACGCCCGAGGACCGGCCTGACGACCTCTCCCTCGCGGACGTGGTACGCGTCAACCGCACCCAGGCGTTCGCCGACCCGCCCTCCCCCGTGACCCCGGCCGTCGCGCCGCACGTCTCCGCGCCGCCCGGTGCACTGTCCTGGGCGGAAGTGATGTGGCGGCGCAACTCCGGCCGGATGCCCCGCCGTCTGCTCGGCATGGCCGGCCGACGCGCACCGGTGTCCCAGGCATCCGTCACCGACGCCATCCGCTGGCTGGACGTACCACCGCCCGGGCCCAGCCTGCGGGCCGCCGCGGAACTGGTGACGCTCACCGCCGTCCTCCAGAACGTCGAGGGCTACGAGGACGGCATCCATCGTGTGCGCGACGGACGGCCGGAGCTGCTCGTCGCGGACCGGAACGCCGCGGCGCGGCTGGAGGCCGAGTACGGCTACGGGCTCGGCCCCGGCACCGGCTGCGACGTACGCCGCGCCTCGGCCATCTGGTTCATGTCGGTCAAGCCCCGCGAGCTCTTCGCCCGCCTGGGACCCGACGGATGGAGCGCGGCGCAGTACTACTGCGGCTGGGCCATGCACGGCCTGTGCCTGTCCACCACGGCGCACGGCATGTTCACCCGGCCGGTCCGTGCCTTCAACGAGATGCCGACGCAGCGCATTCTCCGGCTCGGCGACGACGAGATGATCACCCTGGCCGCCGTGTCCGGCATGCCCAGGCACGCCACCCACGCGCTGCTGGACGTGCGGGTATGAGGAAGGAGTCGACGATGACGCGGCAATGGAGTTCCTGGCACCTGCATCTGGCGTCGAACGCCCAGTCGTTGCTGGACCGGGTGGCGAAGGACATCGTCGCACCCACGGTCCGCGAACTCGACGGCGCACCGTGGTTCTTCATCCGCTACTGGCAGGGCGGCCCCCACCTCAGATTCCGGGTGGCAGACCTGACCGAGGCGCAGCACGCCCAGGTGGAAGGGATGCTGCGCGAGCGGTTGGAGACGGCCGGCCGGCCGGTCGACGGGGAGATCCCGCTCAGCGAAGAGGACTACAGCGCGGAGGCCCGCCTTCTCGCCCGGAACGAATCGGTCCATGACGAGGACGTGCTCGCGCTGCGCGCCCCGGGGGTCCACCGGGCCGTCTACGAGCCGGAGACCGCACGCTATGGCGGCCCCGCCCTGATGGCGCGCACGGAGCAGCTGTTCCAGCTGTCCAGCGAACTGGTGCTCGCGCTGCTGCCGCACGTATCGAGTCCGCAGGCACGTTCCGCTCTGGCCCTGCGTGCCACGATCTCCGCGGCCGCCGCGCTCGGTGACGGGGCGGAGCAGGCCGCCTTCTACGCCCACAGCCTCACGGCCTGGCGGGCGTGGGCGGCCGGGTTCGGCCGCACCGAGGAACAGCTGGACGAGATGTGCCGCACGGCCACAGCGGGCGCCAAGCCGGTCGACCCGTCCCGGCACGGCCCGTTCGAGGCGTGGCACGGGGCTCTGTCGGACCTCGTCGCGGCGATACGCACCACGACGGCGACCGTTCCCGGGCAGATCCTCGTCTCCCATGTGCACATGCTCCACAACCGTCTCGGCAGGACGCTCTTCGACGAGCTGCGCACCTACGCATGGCTGACGCACGCCTTCCCGTCCCCGGCCCCGGCGCTCGGAGGCCGGTCGTGAGCGGACGGCCCCGGATCGCGGTGATCGGGTCCGGCATCGGGGGACTGACCCTGGCGGCGTCGCTCGCCCGCTCCGGCACGCCCTGCGAGGTGTTCGAGCAGGCCCGTTCGATGGCGGAGATCGGAGCGGGCGTCCAACTCGCCCCGAACGCCGCCCGGCACCTGGAGCGGCTCGGCCTGGGTCCCGCGCTGCGGGAGCACGGCGTGGCCGTCGAAGAGATGCGCGTGTACGGCTGGGGTGGCGAACTGATCACCTGGACGCCGTTCGGATCCGCCTGCGAGCAGCTGTACCGAGCTCCCTACTACGCCGTGCACCGCGCGCACCTGCAGAAAGCCCTGCTGGATCTGGTCGGGTCACGGCCGCTGCGGCTGGGCCATCGGCTGCGGTCCGTCTCCCGGGACGAGGACGAGATGGTGCTCGCCTTCGAGGACGGCACTATCTGTCGCGCCGACGTGGTGGTGGGCGCCGACGGCATCCATTCCGTGGTCCGGGAGTCGCTGGTGCGCGACGCGCCGGTGTTCTCCGGTCTCGGTGTCTTTCGGGGGCTGGTTCCGGTCGAGCGGCTGCCGGCGGCGGCCGGGGAACCGCTGATCAGGATGTGGCTGGGCCCGGGCCGGCACTTCGTCTGCTATCCCGTGGCCGGCGGACGGCTGATGAGCTTCGCCGCGATCGCTCCCCTCGCCGACGGCGGAGCGGAGTCCTGGTCGGCCACCGGTGACCCGGCCGAACTGGCAGCCGCCTTCGAGGGATGGCACGGGCTGGTCGCGGACGTCACGCACCACGCCGACACGGTCCGCCGATGGACTCTGTACGACCGGCCGGAACTGCCGGCCTGGTCCGCGGACCGGCTCACGGTGCTCGGCGATGCCGCGCACCCGATGCTGCCCTTCATGGCACAGGGAGCGAACCAGGCCGTCGAGGACGCGGTGGAGCTCGCCTCACTGCTGGCGGGGGCGCACCGCGCGGACGTACCGGAACTGCTGGCCGCCTACGAGCAGACCCGAGCACCGCGCACGGCAGCCATCCAGCGGGGGTCGCGAGCGTTCTCGGAGACCATGCACCTCGCCGACGGACCGCGACAACGCGAACGGGACCGGCTCATGCGGCTGGCCGCAGGCCCCACGGGACTGCGCGAGCGCGCCTGGCTCTACGGCCACGAGGCCGGCAGCCGCCGTGGCGCACGGCAGGACAGGGAAGGCGTGTCATGAGGGCCGACGGACTGCGGGTGGCTGTGGTCGGCGCCGGGGTGTCGGGGCTCGCCGTCGCCATCCTGCTGCGCCGGCGCGGTGTGCGATGTGACGTCTACGAGAAGTCGCAGGCGCTGTCCGCGATCGGCGCGGGAATCCAGCTCTCCCCCAACGGTGCCCGCATCCTTCACGATTTGGGAGCCGAGCCGTCCATGCGCCGCAAGGCCATCACGGCGGGCGCGATCGAGACCCGGCGCTGGGACGACGGAACGCTCCTGTCCCGCGTCCCGCACGGAGCCCTGTGCGAGGACCGGTTCGGGGCGCCCTACTACCTCGTTCACCGCGCCGATCTGCAGGCGTGCCTGGTCGATCTGCTGCCGCCCGGGCGAATGCACCTGGGGCAGGCGGTGAGCCGGGTCGTGGAATACGACGACAGGGTGGAGTTGTGCTTCCCCGACGGTGGATCGACGACGGCGGACGTCGTCATCGGCGCGGACGGCGTGCACTCGGTGCTGCGCGGCGCCGTCGTGGACGACAGGCCGCTGTTCGCCGGGTATTCGGTGTACCGGGGGCTGGTGCCGGCCTCGGCCGTCCCGTCCTTCGCGGACGATCCGCGCGTGATGTTCTGGCTCGGGCCCGGGCGGCATGTCACCTACTACCCCGTCTCGTCGGGACGCACGATCCACTTCAGCGCCGTAAGCGCGGACCCTGCCGATGCGGATGCACCCCGCAGCTCCCCCGCCGGGTGTGCCGACCTCGTGGCGGGCTTCGACGGCTGGCACGAGGAGGTGACACAGGTGCTGGGGTCCGCCGCATCCGTAACCCGCTGGGGGCTGTTCGACCGGAACCTGTCCGCGCGGTACCGCACGCGTCGGGTGGCACTGGTGGGTGACGCCGCTCACCCCATGCTCCCCTTCCTGTCCCAAGGGGCGAGCCAGGCACTGGAGGACGCCGTCGTGCTGGCGGACTGTCTCACCGCGAGCCCGGACGACGTCCCGAGCGGGCTGCGCAGGTACGAGGCCCTGCGCAGGCCGCGCACGGCGCAGGTCCACGGGCGGTCACGGATGCGTGCCGAGACCTTCCACTTCTCGGACGGGCCGCTGCAGAGGGCGCGCGATGCCGACTTGGCGGACGGTGCGGACCTGGCGCACCTCGACTGGCTCTACGGTGACGCTGTCGGGACGGGCCGGGTTCTGGCCGCGCGCTGAGCGCCGTACTCCGGGTGGGATGCGTGCGGGGCGGACCACAACACGTGGTTCGCCCCGCACGCATCCCACCCTCTTGTCATTGAGGCCGGGGGTCCCAGCGGAACCGCCGGACGGCCACGAGCGCCCCGAGGACGCCCCAGGCGGCGAGCACACCCAGGTCCTTCCACTCGTAGCCGCCGCCGTGGGTGAACGGGGCCAGCATCGCGTCGTTGAACGGCTTGACCGGCAGCAGACCCGCGATGTCGTTCAGCACGCCGGCGTGGATGGGGAAGTAGCTGCCCGAGATGAACACCAGCGGGAACTGGATGAACTGCACCAGCGCGGGGGCGGCTTCGGCGTTCCTGACCAGGGACGCCACGGCGACTCCGAGTGCGCAGAAGCTCGCGGCGCCCAGGATCAGCGTCAGCACGATCGCCGTCCAGTGGACGGGAAGGGTCACACCGTAGAAGGCTCCCACGGCCATGACCAGGGCGACGTCGACGAAGCTGACCAGGAGGCAGTGGGTCAGCAGGCCGACGAAGTAGATCCAGGCCGGCAGCGGGGTCGCCCGCAGCCGCTTGAGCTGGCCGGTCTGCCGCCGTGTCGACAGCACGATCGCCAACTGCCCGTAGCAGGCGCCCAGTACGGACACCGCGGCAACCGTGGGCGTGTAGTACTGGATGCCGGACATCCCGAAGAAGAAGTCCTGCTTGTCGTCTCCCCCGAAGACCGCTCCGAAGATCGTCACGATGACCACAGGCAGGAGAAAGGTGAAGATCACGGCCTGTGGGTTGCGCCAGAAGGCGAGCTCTTCGTACCGCACCTGATGGAGCAGCAGGCCGAGACGGCCACGACCGGGCGATTCATCGTCGCCGCTCACCGGCGCCGGAACCGATGCGGTCCGTGGGACCTCCGCCGTGAGCGGCGAGGACTGGGGGGTCATGAACGGCTCCGCTTCGATCGACGCCCTCGGGTGACGGTGTCCGGCTGCGATGGTTCGTGGTCGTAGGACCGGGTGATGTCGAGGTACACGTCCTCGAGGGAGGGCCGTTCGACGCTCAGCCGGCCGAGCGTGGCGCCCCGCTCCAGAGCCCAGGAGGTGAGGGAGTGCAGCACGGACGTCGGATCCTCCACCTCGATGGTGACCAGAGAACCGTCGACGTCCTTGATCTCCTGCGTCGGCAGGTCCGACACCTGCGTCCCCGCGGGCAGTTCGAAGCGGATCCTGGCGAGCGCGCTGTCCCGTCCGCCCAGCGTGGCCGGCGCTCCCAACGCGACGATCCGCCCGTCCGCGAGCACGGCCACCGAGTCGGCGAGTGCCTGCACCTCGTCCATGTAGTGCGTGGTGAGAACGATCGTGGTTCCGGAATCGCGCAGGTTGCGTACCACTTCCCAGGCACTGCGTCGGGCGCTGGGATCAAACCCGGTGGTGGGCTCGTCGAGAAAGAGCAGACGTGGATTTCCCACGACCCCCAGCGCCAGGTCGAGCCGGCGCTTCTGTCCGCCCGACAGGTCCTTGACCTTGGCACTCTGCTTTTCGTGCAGACCCACGAGTTCGATGACCCCGTCGACGTCGCGAGGCGCTCGGTAATAGCCCGCGTTACGGGCGACGGTCTCCCGTACGGACAGGTACGGCTCCACCGCGATGTCCTGCAGGACGAGCCCGACCTGTTCGCGCAGCCGACGGCTGCCGCCGGGGGTGCCGGGGTCCTGTCCGAGCACCTTCACGCCGCCCTTGTCCCGGCTGCGGAACCCCTCGAGGATTTCCAACGTCGTCGTCTTGCCCGCGCCGTTGGGTCCGAGAAGCGCGAAGATCTCCCCTTCCGTGACGGTGAAGTCGATCCCGCGCAGTACCTCGCGGCTCTCGTACGCCTTTTCCAGTCCTTCGACGACGACTGCCGTCATCGCGGACACTCCGCTGTCCTCATGCCGCTCCTCAGGTTGCCGAATTCGCCGACCTGAACGGCCCGGCAGGGGGACCTTACGGGCGGTGCCCGACCCTCAAGGAGCGGTACTCGGTGAACTGATGACGGACGTCATCGATGCAGCGACAGTTGTCAAGCGGCCGGGGCGAGGGAGCATTCGATCGAGGACCGGCTGGCGCGATCAGCGGTCTTGGAGCCAGCCTGACCTCACCTTCGATCCGTCAGGTTTTCGGCATACACCTGCGACAGCGGCTGCGGATCGACGTACTGCCGGCAGTTGCATTGCTCTGCCCAAAAGCGCAGCGGTTTCTTGTTCTCGTCCCAGGCCGTCGGGATCTCCACACGTTCGTGGCAGCGGCCCTGCTTGTCATGCCTGGCCAGTTGGTGCGTGCACCGCACACGGGTTCCGGCGCCTCTGGGCCGCGTCGACGTGGCTCCGGCCGCCCGCAAGTTCACCCCGTTGGACTCTGCGTCGTCGACATGGGCCTCGGCCACGGCCAGTTGGGTCGGGAGACGAGCGATCCGATGTCCGCCGAGTAAGGTCTGGTCTGGCCGATGACCGCGACGTTTAGTGCGGGAGAGAGCACTGGCGAAGTCCTCCGGGCCGGGGTACTCGTAGAGTCTGACCCGGGCGTTGATCTCCCGCCGTACCTCTTCGATATCCACTCCCGCGGTCAGGCTGTCCAAGGCGCCCTTGGACAGCAGCGGGCTTGGCGGTGATCACTCGGCGGGCGGCGCCCGGCACCTATCGAAGAGACGCGAGGCATGGACGCTGCGCGGTCACAATGATGGGCGGGCGAACAGGGCGTTGTTCCACCCTGGGTTGCCAAGCAGGGATCCGGCTCGGACGCGTGTCAAGTCGTGATCAGCCGGTGGTCTGGTGGGGTCCTTGATCCGGATCATCGAGACGCGCAGGTGCTCGGGTCGCGCGAGAACCTCTACCAGCCCAGGTCCGCCCCGATGGTCGACTCGTATGCGGCCTAGGGCCAGCAGCTGTCCTTGCCGCCATCCCGCTCGCTGCCGACCGATACCGAGTAGGCGAGGCCCGTGCCGACCTTGGGCTCGGGCGAGAAGCCCTTGGGGTTGAAGTCGAGGTTGAACAGCAGATGCCGGCCCCGTTCGGTCCTGGTCCAGCAGGCGCCTTCCACAGTGGCGGGCGGCGCCTGGGGGGCGGGGTCCTCCTCTACGCGCCAACCGGCCGCGGCCGTCCACCTGTTGTAGTAGGCGAGGACGTCGTCCGGTTGGCCCGGGAACGCGTACAGCCGATCCGCGTGCAGCCAAGGCGTTCCGCTGCTGTCGTCGTCGCATCCGGTGGTCACGCCCACGCCGCGGTAGTTGGCGGGGGCCGAGGCGTGCGCGGGTGCTGAGCTGAGCAGTGGCTGTTCGGCCAGTCGCTTCTGGTCGGCGGCCGTGTTGTGGCAGCCGTCTCCGCCGACGGCGGAACACGCGCTGAGGAAGGCGGTCGGTAGCAGGAGGGCCGCCGCCAGTATGACGCGGGTGCCGGCGGACGAGGGTGTGGGGGACAAAGGTGCTCCTGGGAGTACGGGGCTTTCGTGAGGATGGGGACTGGTGGCCGGGCGTGGTACCCGCTGATCGGAGACCGTGCCCGGCTTGTCGATCGTTCGGATCACCGCTGTGCGTCGAGAGCGGCTAGCCCCAGAGTTAGCCGTACCGGTACAAGTAGCCGCCGACCGAGTACAGATACTGGAGCAGCAGTCCTTTGTTCAGCCAGTAGCGAGTCTGTCTGCGGTTGTAGCTGCTGCTCTCGAAGATGCGTGCCACGCGGTTGTTGTGCTGGTCCACCCTGGTGTCGCAGCGCCCGTGGCGTGGACATTTCTCGCCCCACTGTGTCGGCAGTGCCCGGCCCGGCCTACTCCCGCAGGGGCTGCACAGCCTTCGCCTTCGTCCGCTGTGCTCCGGCAGCCCCGCAGTCTCTGGCCGAGCAGGTGGCGCGACTGCGGGAGGCGGTGACTGTCGAACTGGTCGCCCCGGGAAGCGCCGACCTCATGTTGTACGTGCTGGCGCCGGATCTCCCGGCTGTGCACCGGTTCGTGAACGAGGACCTGGCCTCCCTGCCCGACGTCCTCGCCGTGGAGTGCGTCTTCGCCACGTCGCTCCACGCCGAGGGCTCCCGCTGGCGACTGGGCTCACCCGACGCATCCCAGCTCTCGGTACTGGGCCGCTCCGGTACCACGCCCACGGCAGGCGGTCCCATCTCCGACCTGACCGAGCCGGACCACGTACTCCTCTACACGCTGGTGAAGGACGGGCGGACACGGCCAGCGGAGCTGGCCGATCTCATCGGCAGTAGCGCCGCCACCGTCCGAAGGCGGCTCAACCGCTTTACGGCGAGCGGGGTGGTGGCCTTCCGCTGCGATGTGGCCCCAACGGTGTCCGGGCCACCAGTGGCCGTCACCTTCTGCGGCCGCGCCACGGCAAGCGAAGTCAACCACCTGCATCGCACCCTCGCCACCCGGCCAGAGTGCCGCTTGCTGGCCGCCGTCACCGGTCCCGCCGGCGTTCTCGCCACCTACTGGTACGCGACATCGGCTCCGTGCAACAGCGCGAGACGGCCTGCGCCCGGCTACCGAGTCTCGACATCACCGAACGCGTCCTTGGCATACGCACCGTGAAACGGATGGGGCATCTGCTGGATGGTGACGGACGGCGGGTGGGGGTGCGCGCGATCCGGCCGTGGTGAGACGGCAGCCGGGGGCGGGGGCCCACCCGCGACATCGCTCGCTCCAGCAGCTTGGCAACTTCGAGCACAAGTCCGGCCAATCACTGCCGACTTGATCCGAATGAAATCCCCTGACGCTGACCTAGGCTGCCCATCATCCGGTCGACGAAGGGACACCAGCTGTGGCTCAGCGGACACCCGACGATCAGCCCGGGGCCCTGCCGCCCGCGCTCGATTCAATGACCGTGCTGGTCGCCGCCGTCATCGTCCACGACCCGGCCACCAACCGCATCGTCCTCCTCCAACGCGGCCGGCACGCCAAGTTCGGCCAGGGCATGTGGGACCTTCCCATCGGCAAGAGCGAACCGGGCGAATCCATCACCGAAACCGCCGTACGCGAGCTCTACGAGGAGACCGGCCTGACCGTCAAGCCGGAAGCCCTGAAGGTCGTCCACATCATCCACGGCGCCTGGGGCGTCGAAGCTCCCAACGGCTTCCTCACCATTGTCTTCAGCGCCCACGAATGGACCGGCGAACCGGAAAATCGCGAGCCGCACAAGCATGCCCAGGTCTGCTGGGTCGACGCTGATGCCCTCCCCGACGAATTCGTGAAGTCCACGGCCGGTGCCCTGCAGGCGTATCTCACGGATGGGCCGCGGATCACCCTGCGTGGCTGGCAGTAGGCAGAACTCTCCGGCGCGGACCATGTATGCACCGCGCCTTGCAGCGCGCAGGCGCGGAGGCAACCGCCGACGCGCAACAGGGTCAACCGCGCCCCGATCCCCGACTGCATTCGCCCGCTGTCCCCTGCCCTTCTCTTTCGTCTTCAGGGCGAGCATAGGGGTATGCAGAAGGGGATGTCGGGCCCGTGACCACGCCGAAGCAGCCATGGTGACCTGCGGCTGCGGAAGTGGGGAGGCGGTGCGGCAGGTGGCAGATGTCGAGAGGGATGTCGGCACAGTTGATGTGAGTGTTGTCGTGACAGTTGACGTGGGCGTTGGCGTTGGCGTTGGCGTTGGCGTTGATGACGCGGTACCGGACGACTGCGGCCCCAGGCTCCCGAAGAGCGGTGTCAGCTCCGTACGAACTCTGGGCCGCTTGAAGGAACGCTCAGCGCGTCTCGACCCGTGCAAGTTCGCCCCGCCGCAGCGGAGTTCCACGCACAAGTTCAGGCGTCGTCGAGTCGCGGCCCGACGGGCCACCGTCTCGAAATCCGAGAGCCAGCCCGCCTCCGTCGGTGCCAGGATGGACGACATGACGATGATCGACGGTGAGGTCGGGGCGGGGTTCGAGCCGGTACGTGAGGCGTTCGAGGCGAACTTCTCCCAGCGTGGAGACATCGGCGCTGCGGTGTGCGTGTACCAGCACGGCCGACCGGTGGTGGACCTGTGGGGCGGCGTCGCCGATCCGGAGACCGATCGTCCGTGGTCCCGGGACACGCTGCAACTGGTCTATTCGGCCACGAAGGGCGCGACCGCGACCGCGGCTCATCTGCTCGTCCAGCGCGGCGAGTTGGACCTGGACGCGCCGGTGGCGACGTACTGGCCGGAGTTCGCCGCGAACGGCAAGGCGGACATCCCGGTGCGCTGGCTGATGTCGCACCAGGCGGGCTTGATCGCGCTGGACCAACCGGTGCCGTTGGACGAGGCGTTGGCCTGGGATCCCATGGTGGCCGCACTGGCGGCGCAGCGTCCCCTGTGGGAGCCGGGCACGGCGCACGGGTACCACGGGCGGACCTGGGGCTGGCTGGTCGGCGAGGTGATCCGCCGAGTGTCGGGCCGTACGCCGGGCCGCTTCTTCGCCGACGAGATCGCCCGCCCTCTCGGGCTGGACTTCTTCATCGGGTTGCCGGCGTCTGAACGCCACCGGGTCAGCCGCATGGTGTACCAGCAGGCGGGGGTCGACCTGACCGCCGTGCCCATCGAGGCGATTCCCGAGGCGTTCCGCGAACTGGTCGCCGCCATGAGCGACCCGAACTCCTTCACCAACAGGGCGTTCGCGATCACTGACCCCGCCGAGATCGACTTCAACTCGCCGGACGTGCAGGCCGCGGAAATCCCCGCTTCCAACGGCATCGGCACCGCTCAGGCACTGGCGCGCATGTACGCCGCGCTGATCGGCGAGGTGGATGGCGTGCGCCTGTTCACCCCGGAAACCCTGGAGTCGGCGACCAAGGAACAGGCGGCCGGAAAGGACCAGGTGCTGCTGCTCCCGAGCCGCTTCAGCTCCGGATACATGCTGCCCACCGAGGACCTCCCGATGACCGGTCCGAGCGCCTTCGGCCACATGGGCCGAGGCGGCTCCCTCGCCTTCGCCGACCCCGAGCACGGCATCGCTTTCGGCTACGCCCTGAACAACATCATCGAAGGGGCCGAGGATCTGCGGGCGGGCACGCTGGTCGATGCGGTGCGCAGGTCGCTGGCGTAGGTGTTGAAGGGCTGCGCAGTCGTTCACGCTGGACAAAGGGACGTCGGTCCGTTGCCCCGTGAGGAGCCGGACCAGGACGCCCTGTTCTGACGGATCACGGCGATCACGGCCTTGGAGTCCTAGCCCAGACACCAGCCGCAAAGTAGACCTGACCGCCAACAACGGTCGGGCCCTGCTCGGGCCGTGCGCGGCCCGGCAACCACACGAGCGCGGAGGCCGCGCCGACGCGCAAGATGACCGACGGCGGCCCCGATCCCCCGACGGCACGCGCCCGCCCGTTCGCCCGCCGTCCCCTGCCTTTCTTTTTGTCTTTGGGGCGAGCGTGGGGGTGTGCAGAGGGGGATGTCGGGCCCGTGACCACGCCGAAGCAGCCATGGTGACCTGCGGCTATGGCATCGGCGAGGCGGTGACGCAGGTAATAGATGTCGCAAGGGTTGTTGCCATAGTTCATGCGGGTGTTGTCGCAAGAGGTTGGTGTCGGCGTTGCTGACGCCGTATCAGTTGGCCACCGCTGAGCAGGTGCATCGGGCAATCGCCTCCGGGGCAAGCGGGGAACAGACCCGGCGACGGCACGCCAAACTGCGCGAGAAGCGGCTGATCGTCCCCAACTCGCTGCCCTCGACCGAACGACAGCGCGCGTGGTTCCCAACTACGTACCCGCCACCCCAGGACTGAGCTGCCCCGAGTTTCGTAGCGGCCGATCTTGTGTGTTTCAGGCGGCGTTCGGTGTGTTCATGGAGCGGTAGTAGGCCGCCTCGAATTCCTCGGGTGGGTGGTAGTCGAGTGCGGAGTGCAGGCGCTCGGTGTTGTACCAGCCGACCCACTGCACGACGGCGCGTTCGACCTGGTCAGCGTCCCGCCAAGGACCTTGGTGGTCGATCAGTTCGGCCTTGAAGGTGCCGTTGAGTGCCTCGGCCATCGCGTTGTCGTACAAGTCCGCGACGGAGCCCACCGACACGGCCGCGCCAACGTCCATCAGCCGTTCGCTGTAGCGGATGGACACGTATTGGGCGAGTTCAACTGGTCGTTGCAACACCGGGCTGTTGTAGTGAGCGTAGGTGCTCGTCGAAGACCTCGGCTGGTGTCCGCCAACCGAGGGCCTTGCGGGGCTGGTTGTTGATCGCCAGGGCGACGGCTTCGAGGTCTGCGGACGACCACCGGGACAGATCGGTGCCCTTCGGGAAGTACTGACGCAGCAGCCCGTTCGTGTTCCTACCTCGGCCCCGGCAACGACGCCGATCCGGACGGCGGGGACTGGACCAACGACGACAGCCGCGGCATCGTCTGCCCCACGGGGACCAGCGGTTTCAAGCCCAACCCTGCCACGCCCGACGGATCGTGCGACGAGTACGCACCCGCGAGTACGTACCAGAGCGGCGGCATGCCGAAGGGGCCGAACCAGGTCGCCTCCGGGAAGGAATGCGCACAGCTCTACACCAAACCCATGACCGGCGGCACGTGGGGACTGCTCGCAGACAACCGTGACGGCTACACCGGCCCGAAGTGGAACGAAAAGTGTGGTCGCGCCTCCGTTCCCACGGATCAGAACACCGGCGCCTTCCGCGACCTCGGCATCAAGTTCGTTCCCCAGATGCGGCTGCTCGACAAGGACGGGTTCTTCATCAGCGATCCCGGCTTCGAGCACTGCAAGAACGCCGACACCGTCTGCGCGTGGAAGAAGGTCGGCTGACCTGACCCGTGACTGACCAAGCCTGTGGCCGGAACACCATGCGGTGTTCCGGCCACAGGTCTATGCGAAGCGTGTCCATTCCGGTCCCTCGGATGTGCCGGACCGTCCCACACCAGGGCCTGATCGACGAGACCGGGCACCTTCTTGTCCTGGTGTCCGTCCGCGTACTCCACCCCGCGGTTCTCGTACAGGGCATCGGCGACTTCGATGAGGTAGTCGGTGAACGACGGCCACACGCCCAGCTTGGGGATGCCGACCTCTTCGAAGGTTCCTATCCGTCCGTAGCCGGGTCCTGGAGTGCAGTCCGTGAACAGCCCGTACGGACCGCTGCGGTCGGTCGCGGCGAAGGCCAGGTACCGCACCATGGGGTCGTCCGGCCGGCCGATCGTTTGAGGGCCTTCATCCCAGTACGGCAGTTGCTGCACCGGAGGAATCCCATGCTTCCTCGGCAACAGCCAGGCTGTTTCCTGTCCTTGTGGGGGAAGCCCGGTCTCGGGTTCGGGTGTCCAGCCGAAGTCCGCAGGGTGACCGGTGCCGTTGCGAAGGCGGTAGAAGGCCTTGAGGCCCGGTGGCATGGTGAGGTCGAGTTCCTGCTCGACCTCACGGATGTCGGCCTCGGGGGCGGGCGGGGGGAGCATCCGGTAGGAGCGTGGAGCGTGTTGCCTCAGCCACGCCTCGATCCTCGCCCAGGCGCCCGCCACGGCCTGCTCGTGCTGCTGATCGTCGGTCATGCCCACGACCCTACGGGTCTCCCGCGCACACAACTGTGGCCTGCACCACGAGCGATTCGGATGCCGGCGGCCACCTCGATAAGTGCCTCCCCCCGGACGGCGCCGCCCTCTGGAAACCTGGCAAACCCCTCCCGTTCCACTCGCAGCTCAGCCCGAAGAGCAAGCCGTTCGACCCGGCGCTCAAGCGGCCGCCGCAGCAACCGGCTCCAGGCGCGAAGGAGAAGCCGCAGCCGTCGAGGGAGTGCGAACACGGCCACCTGCCCGAGCTGTGGTCGCAGCTCGCCGAGGTCGTCAAGCTGAGCACCGGTCGGCAGGTCGGACCCGTGTTCCAGCAGATGCTTCAGCGGAATCCGTTCCAGAGTTGGCATGTGACCGGGCGATACTGCAACGGCACGTCGATATCGGCCGCCGACCTCCTGGGGCACCTCGAGGCCGCCTACTCCACCACGACGTGATACGGCAGGCTGTAAAGGACGCATCCCAGATCCGCGTGGCGGAGATCAAGGAGGACACCCGCTGGGCCGCCGCGGCCGTGGAGAAACTGCGCGGCACACAGGTCCCCATGGAGCCGTCCGTGGTCATCCACATCTGGTCCACGGAGTCCCTGGCCGCCGAACTGCGCAAGCTGCTGGAGGACAGTGAGGACGGCAGCGGCCGTGCCGACGTCGGCGACTACTTCGGCCTGATCAAGGAAAAGCCGTACGCGAAGACTGTTGTCCGTGAAGCAGACGGCCTCGGCGACCCAGACCCGCTTGCCGCCGGTCCCTGCGAGCAGACCGGCCAGTTCCTTGGCCTTGCGGTTGACCAGATGCAGCGGGTTGCCGTGCGTGCGGCGACGACCGCCGGGCGTGGTCTGGACCCAGGTGCCGTTCTCGGAGGTGACCGAGCCGTGCCAGTCCTTCAGCTCGATCATGCAGACGCCGCCGGGGGCGACGACCAGCAGGTCGACCTCGCGGACGTGGCCGGTGTTCGCGGTGAAGGTGAAGTTCGACCAGGCACGCCAGGGGTCGGAGTCCGGGAGCTTCTCGCGGATCGCCTCCAGGCCGCGGCGTTCATGATCGAACTCGGACTCGGTGACCGTGACCCACCGGCCTTCCCGCATGCCTGTTCCCCACTCCTCGTGTCCCACAAGGGCGACCGTTCCCCGTGGTCAGACCCCTGATGCAAATCCTAGTGGCTGACCATGCCATGAAAAGAGACGGTGAAGGACGGGAGTACGGGACATTCCCCCCTTATCGCCCGACTCCGGTGACTTGTGGTGTGCGGACCACCAATATCCTGGAGCCTCGCCCACCCTCTCTGGTGGAAATGCGCAAACTCCACACAGCCGATGTCAGCATCGCGATCGACGCCGTCCAGTTGGGCGCCATCGCGTCTGGCGCGCGGGCCGAGACGCCACGGCGTCCAAAATCGATCCGCGTCAACTGGCGCGTGTACTAACGTGGTTACCCGCTGCGCACCTTCCCGGAGGGTACGACGGCGGTGTTCCAGGTGCCGGTCCTCGGCGATGAGCGACGAGTGGTCTCCATCGCGTGTCTCACGCGGTGTGACTGCGGATGCCCGGTAGGGCGATCCCTGCCATTCCCAGCTCACGCTCAGGAGTGGAAACCGATGAACCCCGTTGAGTACAAGCCTGCACGTCGTGACCGGATTCGTCAGATTCTGGTCGACGTCGCGGTGGGAGTCATCACCAATCTGCTGGTGACGGCCCTTACCGTGGTAGCGCGCCTGGTCTTCTGACCGGCAGGTGGCGGGCCCGGGAGCCCGCCACTCCACCTGCCGGTCCACCGTTTCAGAAAAGGCGCATCTCCCCGGGCGGAGTGTCCTTCTTCTGACGCTTCCTGCGGCGGCGCCGTCCTCGGGCGGGACGGGGCAGATGTGGCTGTCGCGCCTGCTCCGGCAGGTTCTCCCAGGTGGGGCGCAGACCGTGGATCTGGACGTCGCCGACGAGCCCTTTCAGGTACTCCCGGGTCTCCTCGTCCGTGGAGTAGAGCACGGTCGCCCGGCTCGCCCGGGTCATCAGCACGTGGTACGCGTGCCGGACGAGGCGGGCGAACTCCTCATCGTCCACGCTCTTCGGCTTCACCTTGGGATCGAACGACCCGGGAACGGCGACCCGCTTGACGCCGGCTGCCTTGTCCGCCCTCTCCTTGCCCCGGCGGAACACCCAGCGGTCACCCCGGCGCACCATGTCCTCGCCCATGATCACGCCGCACCAGTCCCACTCCAGGCCCTGCGCGGTGTACACACAGCCGATCTGGCCGAGGCCGTTCTCGTGCACGGACCAGATCTTGGACGGTGGGACGGTCTTGTTCTCGCAGAAGGACTCGCTGTCCGCGTTCCACGGCCGGTGCCAGTCGCCGATCCGGACGTCGGGCTCGAGCCGCTTCTCCTTGCCCAGCGGCTTCGTCCAGGGCCAGCAGTATCCGGCGACCATGCGCGCGGACGCACCTGCCCCGGCCTCGGATCGGATGATCCGCTCGAGTTCCTCGGGGCTGTCCACGACCTCGACGTGCATCAGTCCGTCCGGGGTCCACAGCTCCGGCTCGGCGTCGGACACCCCCAGCGCGCCGCGCACCCAGCGAATGTAGGCGTCGCTGCCACCGCACCGGAACTGTTCCTGCAAGCAGCTACGGACCATGACGGCGTTGTAGCGCTGTGCCGCGTCCTCCACGAGAGCGGCGGTGCCGACCTCCTGCGGGCGCACGGACTGCCCCTCGTCGAGGAAGAACACCGTCAACCGGGAGGCGTCGAGGAGCTCGTCCACCTGAGGCTTGGTGCCCCAGTCCTCGGGTTTCCAGAAGCGGTTGGTGGAGCGGTCGCGCAGGCGGTGGGCCTCGTCGCAGATCAGCACGTCCAGCGGCGGGTCGGGCGGGGCGACGAAGTTGCTGAAGTAGGTGAACGTCTCCTTGAACTCCCGGTCGCCGAAGCCGACATGCTCCTGCAGGGCGCCGTTGAAGGCCCTGCTGCCGCTCGCGTACTTGACCGTGCGGCCCGCCGCCTCCAGTTCGGCCTTGAGCTGGAGGCCGATGGCGCTCTTGCCGGTGCCGGCACCGCCCGTGACGAGGAAAACCACCCGTCGCTCGTCGGGGAGGAGCGCGGGCCGCCGGGGATCGGGAAGCACCTTGGCGGCCGCCTCGAGGATCTGGTTCGCAACCTCCTTCTGACGGCCACGCAGGGTGAAGACCGTGTCCTCGCCGCTGGAGCGGATCACGGCATCGAGCAGCGGGGTGTTGCGCAGGCCCATGCTCCGCAAAAGGGTCTCGGTCGCCGAGTCGGCGCCGTGGGCGGCGAAGCTGCTCCTCAGGTCCGACAGCAGTTGGGGGCGGCGGTCGCCGGTGTAGACACGGGCGTAGGAACCGGTCGGCGCGTCCACGCCGACCAGTGGGAGCACCGCGGCGTCGGTGGCATTGTGCAGATAGGCGAAGCCGCCGCACTCGTAATTCAGCCCGTGCAGCGGTCCCCGGTCACTCGTGAACGCCTCGTAGTACTCGCGCAGTTGCAGCGCCGGATGCTTCTTCGCGCCCATACCGGGGACATGCACCAGCTCGGCGGTGGCTCGCTCCACCCGGGTCACGGTCGACCAGCGCTTCAGCTCGACGAGTTGGACGGACAGCCCGTTCTCCTCGGGATGATGGCCCACGAGGACGACGTCGATGAGGCGCGGGTCCCCCGGGCGGTCGATCTCGTCGAGCGTGGCCGCGCACTCGACGACCATCTCGACGTTCCCACGGTCGGCGGCGACCAGATCCTCGGCGAGATGCACCAGGCTCTCTGCCCAAGCGGAACGTTCGGTCAACGAGGCGTCGGTGCTGAGGAAGTGCTTCCACCTCGCAGCGAGGTGGGGCACCATACGGCGTCTCGAGTTCAGGTTCAGCAGATCCCGCGCTGCCAGTTTCAGCAGGAGCATGGACACGAGGTGGATCCCCCAGGGCACGAGTGACTCGTGCGGATGGGGGCATGTCCACGTGGGGAAGCCCGTCGGGCCGCAATGACGCCTGGGATCTTAAGGAAGTGATCGCCCTTCCCGGCGCACATGACACATCGGTCGGCTGGAAGCACCGCCATCATGGCCGGATATCACGCGCTCACCGCCGCAGAAGGGACTCCTGGACCGCGGCAGGCCGTGACCCCGGTCGGCCGGACACCAGCTCCCGCAACTTCTCCCGGGTCTCCGGATCGGTCGAGTACACGATCGTGCCGACCATCCCCCGCGTCAGCAGCACCTTGTATGTGTTCCGGATGAGACGGTCCACGTCGGTGTCCGGTGTGGACTTCTTGAACACCGGGTCCTTGGACGCGGTGCGGTCAGTGACCCAGCGGTCACCCCGCCAGACCAGGTCCGGGCCGATGATGACGCCGGACCAGTCGTATTCGAACCCCTGGGCGGTGTAGACGCAGCCGATCTGCCCGAAGCCCGCAGGGTCGGTGGCCCACAGCGCGGACGGGGGCGCGCCGGAGACCGACCGGTCCCCGCGCAGGTTCCAGGGCCGGGCCCAGCCCCCGATGACGACGTCGAGAGGCAGCGGATCGCCGGGCTTGGGCTCGGGGGACCACCGCCAGCAGTAGCCCGCGGACATCCGGGCACCGTATTTCTCGGCGCGGCGGGCGTCGAGGAACGCCTCCAGTTCTTCAGGGCTGTCCGCGACCAGCAACTGCATGCGGTCGTCGGGCTCCCACACGACCGGCCCACCGGGCTCGAGGCCCAGTAGCCGGACCACCCAGCGCAGGTAGGCGTCACTGCCTCCGCAGCGGAACTGGCTTTCCAGGGGCACGACATGGCAGTCGATACCCCTTCTGGCCGCGGCCTCACGGATCTCCTCAACGGTGCCCATCTCACCGGGACGCACCACTTGGTGCTCGTCGAGGAAGAAGACCGGTACGTGGGCGACGTCGATGAGTTCGTCGATCTGTGCCCTGCCGGTCCGCAGCGCCGCGCGGGTGTAGCGGTTGGCGGACGTCTCCCGGATGCGGTGTGCCTCGTCACAGATCAGAGCACCCAGGCTGTTCTTCTCCGTGGTCATGAAGCTGTTGAAGTACTTGAAGAGATCCTGGACCTCCCGTTTCCGGGAGCCGGCCACCTTGCGCATCGTCTTGGTGAACGACTGCGAGCCGGTCGCGTGGACCGCGGCCACGCCCCGCCGGTAGAGCTCGCCGAGCAGTTGGAGCGCGATCACGCTCTTCCCGGTACCGGGGCCGCCGGTGACGATGACGACTTCCTTGTGGTCGGCGCGCTTCGCCCGCTCCACCGCGTTGAGCACCATGCGGTAGGCGACCTGCTGCTCGTCGAGGAGGACGAACTGCTGGCGCTCACGCACTTCCTGAGCCGCCACGGACATCAGCTGCTTCGACGGCACGGTGGCGCCCGCGAGCAGGTCGTCCGCCGCACGGGCACCGGGGTGTTTGTCGCTCAGCTTCGACCGGAGGTGGTCCAGGAACGCACCGCGACGCTCCCCCGTGAAGAGCAGTCCCCGCCCGTCACGCTCGATCTCCCGCAGCCCCGACACCCCGAACTCGGTGGCGTTGTGCAGGAAGGCCACTCCGTGGATCCGCTCGCCGTGCTCGGCCACCGCGCCGTTGAAGTTGACCAGGTAGTCGCAGTACCGCCGCACCTGCTCGATCGGGTTGAGCACGGGGTGCACGTAGGCGTCGACATGGCACAGGGTGGGGTCGTCCTCGTGCGGAGACGCCTGACTCCACTGCTTCAGCTCCACCACGACGTAGGACGGCTCTCCCGTGACCGGGTGCACTCCGGCGAGGACGACGTCGGCGCGCTTGCTGTTCAGCGGGAGTGAGTACTCCAGCATGACCTCCACGTCGCCGAGGCCGACGTCGTTGAGTGCGGCGGCCAGGACGGGGATGCTGCGCTCCCAGGAACGTATCTCCGAGGCACCAGCCCGGTAGCCGTGCATGTGGACGAACTTGTCGGTGAGATGCAGGAACAGCGAACCGTCGAGTGCCATGACGGCGACCGTTTTCGCGGACGCGCGGAACAGCAAGGACTTCCCCCAGGCAGCACGAAAAGACTCGTGCGGGTGGGGGCATGTCCTTCGAGACTCCACCGGAGTGGAACGGAAGCCCGTCGGGCCGCGTTGACGATGTGTCTGAGGGTACCTGGCGGTACTCGCAGTCGTACCGGTGGTTACCGGTCTCCGCAGCGGATGTCGTGCCCGATCTTGCTTCCTGACGTCCGGACACCGGAGTGCCCTGCTCCTTCTCCTGGAAGCTGATGCGGTCGCTCTTGGTGGCGTCCAGGTCAGCCCTGCGGGACGTGGCTAGGGCAAGGACCGCGCCAGGGAAGGCAGGTCCGGTCCAGAAGCCGCGCAGATCCTTCAGCTCGGCACCGCCCACGAGAGCGTCAAGAACCCTCCTGCTGACAGACGCGGATAAGAGGCCTTTCTGAGTTCGGCCATGGCCCTATCCAGCAACGTTGAGAATGTGCAGGCGGGCGATGCCGCGCATGTGGTGGACGCTGTCGCCCTTCAGCCGCAGCCGCGGAGAATCTTCCAGGTCTTCATCCGGGCAAAGACGTGCTTCACTCGGGCACGGAACTGCTTGTGTGACCTGTTGTGCTCCCGCTTCCAGTCGGGCAGTTCCTCACCGTGGGCGCGACGGTGAGGCATGACCAGTCCCGTCCCCGGATAGCCGCCATCGGCTATTACGGTTGTCCGGCCGACCGCGGCCTTGGCCCCCGATTCTTCCCACGCCTTGCAGTCATTCCGGTTGCCCGGCAGCGGCCGTCCGACCACAGCAACCAGGCTGGTGTCGGCATTGATGACGACCAACCGATAGTTCCTGGACTGCTCGGCCACCGCGTGATCACGGGTAAGCACCAGGGTCCCGTTGACGATCAGCACCGTGTCCCTCGCAAACCGGCGTCTGGACGGCAAGGCCAGTAGAGGCCCGATGTGACCGATGATCCGGTCGGCCGCCGACATTGAAATCCCGAACAGGGGGCCAGTTGACGCATGGTCAAGTTGGTGCGCCAGTAGGCCACGACCAAGGGAACGCGGTCCTCAAACGGCAGACTCCAGGGACGCCCCGCCCGCGGCCCGGCTGCCCTCTCGCGCTGCACCGCGGTCACCAACTTGCCGAAACGGCGCGGGCTGAGTCCGGTGAACGGACGTATCCAAGAGGGCTCCGACGCCGTGATCAGACCAGCCACATCAAGATCATCTCACCCGTGACAGACGGTTACAGGACGGCCCTTAGACCACACGCGCGACGAAGAATTCGAACCGGTACTCCTGCTCGCTGACCGCGGCCACCGTGCTGAGGTCGTGCGCGAGGAACACCCATGGGGTGTCCTTGGCCTGCCGGATCGAGGAGAACCAGGCCTGCGGCAGGTTGAACTCGATCCAAGGGGCGAGTTCCAGTTCCGTGTACAGGAAGGCCGACGTGTGGAAGCCGTGCGAAGGAAGGAGCTCCTCCACCCAGGCGTCCAGGGTTTCCTGAGAAACCTCGTCGCTCAGTGTCGCATTCGGTTCAGTGGACATGTCCCAGAAGCGCCGCACGGCTTCCATGACGCGCTCGGGCACACTCGCGGACGACAGCGTGTGCATGGTGACGACCTCTGAGGCATCACGCAGCATGCGATCCAGTTCTTGGCGCTCTCGCCGCTCCCTGAGCACACGCTGCAACTCGCTAACCACCGCATTTGCCCTGTTCATAGTAGAGATGGTGCTTGGGTTGCATTTCCTTGTAGATCTTTCCGGTCATGTCCACATCTGCAGGCTCACCTGCCTGCGGAGTTCCCGCATGGAAATGCGACAGCGGCGCATTGGGATCAGCCGTGTGCTCGGCGATGACACGCATGCCGTGCGGTGTCTCGTACTGATAGTAGCGACCCCACGAGCCTCTGGGGTTGTAGTCAGGATCCTTGACCGTAGGGTCCCAACGTTTGTAAACGTAGTTCGGGGAGTTGGCTCGAGCACTGTCCCCGCCGACCGTCCATTGGCGAATGGGCTGCGCGGAACGAGGGACACCAGCCATGTCCTTTGCGGCGTTGAACGCTTCGCGGCGCTCTGGATAGATCGGGTTATGAGTCGCAGCGAGACCAAGCGGGTCCATCCATCCGTGAGGATTGTCGACGTAGCTGCATGGATTCGGTGCGGGTGCCAGACCGAGCGGGTCGGGAGTGACGTACCTCGCGGTCTGCGGGTCGTAATACCGGAAGTAGTTGTAGTGCAAGCCGGTTTCAGGGTCGGCGTACTGGCCAGGAAAACGCAAGGGGGTGTAGGCGGTGAAGTCGACGTTCCACGTGGTCTCGCCCCAGACGGCGGTGCGAGTGTGCCAAGCAATCTGATCGGTCTCGTCAACCAATTCGGTGGGAGCGCCCACCAGGTCGGCGACGACCGCAAAGAAGCGGGAATCCAGGTCCGACTGCGGGCCATTCACGTAGATTCCGTCGAGGTCGCTCGCCGTCATGTTCGGACTGCCGCCACCCACTGGCTTTGCTCTGCGTTCGAGCTGAGCCAAGGGGCGGTGCCCCTGGTAGTCCCAGGTGGTGACGACGCCCGTGCCGTGATCGTGCTGTTCGACAAGTCGCGTGCCGTCCCAGACGAAGTCAATCCGCTCCATGACGACTTCACCATCGGAAGCCATTTTTCGTTTGGACGTGCGGCGTCCGAGGGCGTCGTAGGTGTAACACCAGGTTGCGCCGCTGGGGGTGGTGACGTGCGTCAGTTGGTCTTCCGCGTTCCAGTTGTAGTGCCAGGTCTCTTTCCTCCCGGAGAGGGTTCGCCGAGTACGCCGGACCAGCCTGCCTGCGTCGTCGTGCCGATAGTGCGTTCGTCCCGCGGTGCGAATACGTGTGCCGTCGTAGTTCCGGGCCCCGCGGGCTTCGGGGTGAGGATGTCTGTCGGGCCAGGATGCATGTACCTGGTTGCCGGCAGCATCGTATGCGTACGTTTCCGACCAGTTGTCACCAGTGGCCTGCAGAGGACGGCCGACCGGGTCCAGGGTGTAGTGGTGCGCCGCACCGGTCACCGCTTCAACGGCATCCGTCATATGGCCATCGGGGCGGTAGGCATACGACCGGTTACGCAGCATCGTCTCGGGGGTGGAGAGAGACTGGCTGATGGTGTGGCCGAGTTGGTCGAAGGAATGGCTGAGGCTGAGTCGTTCGCCGACACGGCGGTTCGTCTCCCGCCCAGCTGCATCCCGTTCGAACCGTATGTGCCTCCCGGCGACGGACAGTGTCGCAGGACGTCCCGCCGAGTCATATGTCCACGCGCTTACGGCACCGGTCGGTGTCGTACGCGAAACGCATCTTCCGAGATCGTCGTAGGTGTAACTGACCGCGCGGCCTGCGACGGACTCCGAGCGGAGTTGTCCCCGCTCGTCCCAGCGCCATTCGACATCCGTGTCGGGTGCCGTGGCCGTGAGAATGCGCCCCATGGCGTCGTAGGTGAAGTCGGTGATTCGGCCTGCGACTTCCTTCGACGTCACCTGGTCAAGGACATCTCGTTCGTAGCGGATGAAGTCGCCGAGGGGAGTTACCCGCTCCATCAACTGACCTGCGGGATCGTACACATAGTGCTGCACGCGACCGTCGAAGTCGGACTCGGCGACCTGACGGCCCGCGGCGTCGTACTCGTAGTTCCAGGTCATCCCCTGCGGATTGGTGACCTTGGTGAGTCGTAGTTCGGTGTCGTAGGAGAACGCGTAGCGCACGCCGTCAGCATCGGTGCGCGCCGACAAGAGATCGAAGTACGTGTACTCGAACTTGTCGACTCCACCGTGAGCGTCGATGTACTGAGTGCAGTTGCCCTCATCGTCGTACAGCCACTTCTCCTCACAGCCGTCGGCAGTAATACGGCGGGAGAGCTTTCCTTCCGTCGTCCATTCCAGGCGTGTCTCCGTACCCACCGGGTCGGTGAAGAGGGTGATACGGCCGAAAGCATCGTGCTCCCAGCGACTGACTGCGCCCAGGGGATCCGTAACTTCCACCGGCAAGCCCACTCGGTTGGTACGTACGAGTGTCGTGTGACCGAGCGCATCGCGGACGGAGGTGGGCCTGCCGGCACCGTCGAATGTGAAATGGGTGGAACGGCCAACTGCGTCGACCACCTTGAGAGGATTGCCCGTTGGGGAGTATTCCCTCGAGACAGCCGTGCCGTCCGGGTTGCTCACCTCGGTCGCCAGCCCCAGCCCGTTGTACGCGGCGGTGATCTCCGCCCCGTCCGGACGCATCACCCGTGTTACGAGGCCCCGTTCGTCATACGTGAAGCGCATGGTCCGCCCCAGCGGGTCGGTGCATGCGATCAGCTCATGCTCAGCGTTCCATTCCTGGGTCGTGACGTTGCCGAGCGGATCGGTCTCGCGGATCAGGCGCAGGTTCTCGTTGTGTTCGTAGACGCGGGTGTGGCCGAGGGAGTCGGTGACGCGGGTGGTGCGGGTGGTGTCGTCGTAGGCGAGGGTGGAGGCCAGGGCGCCGGCAGTGCCGTCGGTGGCGATGACACGGCCCCGCTCGTCGTAGCGGTACCAGTAGGTGGTGTCGTTGCGGTCGGTCCAGGAGGTGATGCGGCCCTCGGCGTCGTAGGTGTAACGCATCGGCAGACCCGAGGAGTTGTACTCCTCGCTCAGGTGGCCCTGTTCGTCGTAGCCGAAGGTGAGCAGGGTGGTGCCGGGGCGGTGGGGGCGGGCGGGGTCGAGCAGGCGCAGGCCGGTGATGCGGGAGCGGGCCCGGTCGTGGTCCAGGGCGACGTGGTAGCCGCCGGAGTGCACGACCGCGGACGGGATGTCGCCTTCCCTGTACTCGATGGTGATGCGGTTGCCGTTGCGGTCCACGATGTGCTGCAGCGGCAGGTCGACAGCGGTGTCGCCGGCCGCCGCGACCGGGCTGTGGAAGACGTAGGTCAGGCCGCTGTCGGGGTCGGTGATGCGGACCGCGCCGTCCACCTCCGCGTCCCAGGACAGGGTCAGGCGGGAGCCCGGCGTCGGCGGGCGCACCGGGTCGGTGCTGTCCGGGTCCAGGGGTGGGAAGCACAGGCGGGCGCCGTCCGCCGCCGCGAACACGAAGCCGTCCTCGTCCGCCTGCACCCGCTGGTCCAGGGTGGAGGCCCAGGATGGGCCGAACCAGCCGCCGTGGCGGTAGGAGGAGAGGTGGGTGCGCTGCAGCACCAGCGGGAGCGCGCCCGGCAGGGACACGTCCGTGCGGGGCAGGGCCATGTCGCCGGTGGCCACGTCGATCGGGTCCCGCACGAACTTCTTGACCATGTTGCGGACCGAGGCGGGCAGCTTCTCGAAGCCCGGGTTCAGCCTCAGCCGCTCGAACGCGGCGCAGTCCATGCCCAGCGACTTACTCAGCTTCGCCAGCGCCGCCGGGCCCAGCGCCTTCAGGCCCTTGCCCAGCGCCTTGCCCAGCACCCCGAACCCGACGCCCATCACCGCGCCCTCGGCCAGGATCCCGGCCAGCTTCTGTGGATCCTTGAACGCGCCCGGGTCCTTCAGCAGCGTCTCGAAGGCGGAGAACTTCGCACCCTCCTTGGCCATCTTGGCCACCTCGGCGACCCCGCGGATCTCCTTGAGCGCCCGCAGCGCCCGCTCCACCCCGCGGATGACCTCCATCACCCCGCGGACCACGGAGCCCAGCGCGGTGCCCTCCTCCTCGATCCGGCCGATCAGCGCCATCACCTTCAGCGCCCGTTCGCCCGCCATCAGGGTGGCGGCCACGTCCGAGGCACCGGCGGTGAGGATGGACAGGGCCAGGCCGGCGATCTCGAACTCGGCGATCTCCGCCAGCATCACGCCGATCTCGGACAGCAACTCATGCGCCTTGTCCGCGAAGTCGTCCAGCGCCTTCGCGCCCTCACGCAGCGAGTGCGCCATCTCCGTGGCCTGCTTACGCGCCGCCTTCGAGCGCTTGGTGAACGCCTTGGCCGCCTTGCCCTCCCACTCCACCCCGCCCAGCGCCCGCTCCGCAGCGCCCGCCGCGTCGTCCAGACCGGTCGCCAGGTGCCGCCACTTCTTCGCGATCTCCCGCACCCCGTCCGGATCCACCGCCGGATCCGAGATGCCCAAAAACTCCAGCCCGCTGGCGATCGAGTCGCCGAACATGTGGTTGAACTTGTTGACATAGTGCAACGGGTTGAGATCGACCATGACGCCGCCGCTCAGCCCTTCCCGGCCTGCGCCGCCGCCGCGATCAGCACGTCCAGCAGATCGAACGCGGTGGAGACCTCACCGATCAGCTTCGCCTCCGCCTCCCACTCCTCATCCAAGGCCTTGGTCAGCTTGACCAGGGTGGTCATGCCCTTCTCGATCTCACCCTTCGCCCCCAGCAGCGAGCCCAGCGCCCCCAGCGCGTCCAAGTCACGCGACTGCGCCTCGAACTGCTGCAACGGCTTCGCCGTGTGATGCCCCACCCCACGCAGCCCCGACGCCGCCTTGTGCATCGACACCGCTTCCTTCTTCAGGTCCGACACCCGAACCAGCCCCCCGAACCCCGTACGCCAATTGCATCACTCTGTGCACATGCCAACCCCACGACACTATGGAGAGCAGTTATCCCAGAGGTAAGGCAGACACCAAGGCGGAGTAAAGATCAGCCGAGGGGGCCGGGTTCGCCCGGCGCGGGCTTCAGACGCCGGCACTACTCGTCATCCTCGCCCGCAGGCCCAGCACTCTCGGGCTACGCGGTGGACAAATCCAGTCTCCCGGCGCCGACTCGAACGCCGCCGGGACGTGTGCGTGCCGGCACTCGGCATCCACGTACGTCCGCAACACATCCACTGCGTATGCGTACACGTAGGACGGCCGCTCCCGACCGGGGTCGCTTACATCGGCGTACCACTGCGCGCGTGGCCAAGATGCGTGACATGGCGATAGCGAACCGGAATCCCCGCATGCGTCAACCGAGGTCCTGCACGCACCAAACGGACACACCAGAGGCCACTGCTGGTTTGAGCACGATCGGGACCCATCCCACACCGCGGCGAGCCTGATACGCCCTTAATTGCACATGTTCGCAGGGAAGTTCGCTCTGGCGAAACCAGGAACCCCACCGATAGCGTTGATGCTCTTGACGAACTTCAGTCTCACGGGGAGTCCACCACTGTGAAGCGTCGCACATTGCCCGCTGCCACCGCGCTCGCCGCGACCGCAGCCCTCCTGCTGACGGCCTGCGGGGGCGGGGGCGACAACAACAAGGGCAACGACAAGATCGCGGGGGCGAACGCGGGGAGCGAGAAGTCGGCTTCGCCGACTGCTTCCGCTTCCAGTGCAGCAGGCCGTCCGAAGATCACGCTGTCGGCCGACAACGCGATCACGTTCACTCCCGAGCATGCTGCCGATCAGGGACAGGACGAGATCCTCAACGACAACGCGGAGTTCATCCGTGCCCTCAATGCGGCTATCTCCGCACAGAATCCGCGACTTCCCGCTCTGGAGTACTACACGGAGGGCGAAGGGGCCGCGGCGGCCCAGAAGTGGGTCCAGTCGTTCAAGGACGCAGGCTTGACGGTCACCGGGACCGTCCGCTACTTCGACCGGCAGGTCTCCATCGAGTCCAACAAGACGGCCTCGCTGACCTACTGCGGCGATGAGAGCAAGGGGTACACCAAGGTCGTCAAGACCAACCAGGTCAAGAAGACCAAGGCCGACAAGAACAGCTACGTGTCCTACGGCGTGAAGGCCGAAAAGAACGCGAAGGGCGTCTGGGAGACGGTGAAGATCGTTTCCGTTCGAGGGGCCGCAAAGTGCCAGCCATGAGCCGATTCCGCCGTGACGTTGCTGCGGCAGCACTCGCATGCTCGATCTGCATGCTTTCGGCCCCAACGGCCCTGGCATCACAGGATCCAGGAGGCGGTGGTTCGATCGGTGGCGGCGCGGACCCGGCGTCGGGCACCAGCACGTCGGGCGATGCGAGCGACGACGGCACCCTCTCGGCCGGGGTCATCGTCTACGACCGTTCCAAGAACGGCTCCGGCAACTCCGCCGGCCCCGTCACCTCCACCACCTCCTGGACCCCGCCCGCCTGCTGGTACGCCCCGAAGTACTCGCCCGCCGGACTCAAGACGTACCTGGAGCCGATCTGGCAGGCCGAGTCGACGGGCTCCGAGTGGGACCTGCAACAGCGCAACAAGTACGAGGACGGCGGCAAGGACCCCGGCACGTACAAGGACTTCAACAAGGAGAAGACCGGCAAGGGCTACTGGTGGGACTCGTACGTCAACGAGAGCTTCCCGCCCGGCTGGGACAAGTGCACCAAGCCCTTCTTCTGGGTGGACAAGGGCGATCCGCCACCGGCCGACATCGAGAACGCCGTGACCCCGAAGGTCCTCGGTGAACTCGCGTACAACGAGATCCGCGTGCCCGGCACCAAGGTCACCCTCGCCCCGGCCCGCACGACCAAGGTCAACCTGCCGACCTGGGCCTGGCTGGACGGCGCCGCGTTCAAGCCGGTCTCCGTCACCGCCTCCGTCCCGGTCCTCGGCATCTCCGCGACGACCACCGCCGAGCCGGTCTCCCTGAAGATCGAGCCGGGCACCCCGGATGCGCAGGTCTACCCGTCCTCCGGGGTCTGTGAGATCAAGAACGGCAAGATCGGCGAGCCGTACGCCAAGGGCAAGGCACACCAGACCCCACCCTGCGGCGTGAGGTACCTGCGCTCCTCGGGCGACGGCACCTACCCGCTCAAGGCGACCATCACCTGGAAGATCCACTGGACCGGCACCGGCGGCACGGGCGCCAACCTTCCCGACGGCACCTTCGGCGCCACCCAGAACGTCACCGTCCAAGAGATCCAGGCCGTCAACCACTAACGCCAGGTGGACGGCCCTCAGCGTCCCGGGCCGTCCACCCGTTCGCTGAAAGAGGAGTCCTCCAGGAAGTCCGAACGGTCAACACACAGTGATTCCTGATGTGGTCTGTCAAGCGGCGAGGGCACTGGGCGGAGTGAGCTCGTAGCACCGCCCGACGCGTAGGAGTGCCCAGGGGACGTTGACGCGGCGGCGGGCAAGGACGAGGACGGCCTGGGTGTGGCGCTTGCCCTCGGTGCGTTTGCGGTCGCAGAACCGGCGCGACTCCTCACAGTGCCGGATGCTGAACAACGCCGAGATGTAGAAGACGCGTTGGAGGCGGCGGTTGTAGCGCTGCGGGCGCCGCAGGTTGCCGCTGATCTTCCCGGAGTCGCGGAGGATGACGCCCAAGCCGGGCATGCTGGTGATCACCTCGAACGTGTGGTGGTCGCGAAACCGGGCCTCGATGGCCTTGTCGAGTTCGGCGACCTGCTGGTTGAGAGCCAGGACTTCCTTCGCAAGGGTGTGCACCACTTCCGCGGCCAGCTTCTCGCCGGGCAGGCTGGTGTGCTGCCGTTCGGCGGCCTGGACGGCGATCTCGGCGAGCCGGTCGGGGCGGACGACGTGACGGTTGCGCAGCCGGGTCTCCAGCCGCTTGGCGCCGATTCGACGCATGGCCGCCGGGGTCTGGTAGCCGGTCAGCAAAGTGAGCGGGCCGCTGTTGGTCAGGTCCAACGCCCGTTCCAGGCCGGGGAAGACGCTGGTGAGCTGGGCTCGCTCGGGGTTGACCGTGCGGGTGTGGTCGGCGACCAGGTCCATGCGGCGGCCGGTGAGGATCTTGAGGTCGGTGACGGTTTCTTCGGTGGTGCGTAAGGGGTGCAGATCCCGCCGGACGCGGACCTGGTAGGCGATGACGGCGGCGTCCTTGGCGTCGGCCTTGCCCTCACCGCGGTAGCTCTCAGAGGCGCGGTGGATGGCCCGGCCGGAGAGGTAGTGCACCGGCTGGTCGTGGTTGAGGAGGATCGCGATGACCAGGGCGGCTCCGCCGTCGGCCAGGTCGATGCCCCAGGTCACCTCGTCGCCCAGGGCCAGGACATCACCCAACAGTTCCAGCAGTTCGGGCTCGTTGTTGGGCACGCGCCGCGACAGCATCGTCGCCCCCTCGGTGTCGATCACCGAGCAGTGGTGCTCGGCCTTACCGGCGTCCGTTCCGGCCCACAGTGCAGGCACGCGGTCCTCCTCCGTCGTGCGTGTACGTGCACCCAGCAGACGACCTCGCCGACGTATCCATACGAGCGATCCAGTTCGCGCATCCCAATCAGCGGCCGAGTCGTCGCGGAGCGCCGGGCGGCCAATCAGTGGAAGCCACATCATCGGCTCTCGGGTGACAGCCATACCCGGCACTCCTGGGTGTCCCGATCTTACGAATGACCCGGATCAACCCATGAAGAAGGTATAGATCGGGTGAGGGGACGGTGTCCGCAACGCACAGGGCTCCTGTGCCGTTGAGGGAGGTGTCCGAAGTCTCAACTCGTCGGCGCAGGAGCCTCGTTGGTTCCTTATCCTGCCGCACTCGACCTGCCTCACGCCCTGGTCGAGTGGGTCACCATGCTCATCGTCACCGGTGAGGGTGACCGCCGCTGCAAACTCCCGCCGCACCAGCGTGCCCTGGTCGGCCTGGTGTACCTGCGTCGGCACGACACCCTGGCGCAGATCGCGGCTGGCTTCGGTATCTCCGTCGGCACCACCCACGCCTACGCGGCAGCCGTCATCGACTTGCTCGCCGACCGCGCGCTCGGCCTGCTGCACGCCCTGCGCGAAGCCAATCCCGGCTACGTCCTGCTCGACGGTACCCTCGCGGAATGCGGCCGGGTCGGCGACAGCCGGGCCGACTACTCCCACAAGCACCGCCGACACGGAGTGAACGTGCAGGTGGTGACCGATTCAGCCGCTCGGCTGCTGTGGATCTCGCCCGTCCTGCCCGGCCGTGCCCACGACCTCACCGCGGCCCGCACCCACCGGATCATCCGGATCTGCGAACGCCAGGGCGTCCCGATCCTCGCCGACCGCAGTGGGAACGCTGACGCCGTACTCGGGACACAGTCGCTTGACTGGCTCCGAACTGCCCTCTGCAAGTCTGAGAGCTGAGCCGTGAACTCCCGGAAACTGAAGGTAGCGGCAGACGAGTCGGGCTGTACGCCGGGTTCTGTTCCCCGGGCTCCTCGCGGAGCCCGGGGCGACGGCCATCCATCTAGGGCCGGTGTTGCCACCGGCCTCGTGCGGTCTACCCGCGGACATCGGGCGGGCAGCCCTCGAACGTCCGCGCAGAGTGCGTTTTACGGCGCTCCTTTTGACCTTGCTCCGGGTGGGGTTTACCTAGCTGCTCAGGTCGCCCTGGGCACTGGTGGTCTCTTACACCACCGTTTCACCCTTACCCAGCACCGGAGTGCTGGGCGGTTTGTTTTCTGTGGCACTGTCCCGCGGGTCACCCCGGGTGGCCGTTAGCCATCACCCTGCCCTGTGGAGCCCGGACGTTCCTCGGGAAGCCCCCTGTTAAGAGGACTCCACGCGGCCGTCCGCCCGGCTCGTCTGCCGTGTCGACCATGCTACCCGGCGGGTGTCTTTCCCAGAGCCACTACCAGGGTCGGCCCCCGGCCCCGCCGTCGCCAGTATCGAGCCCGCCAGGATCAGCGTGAACGCCGCTCCGATGCCCAGCGTCAGGTCCTCGCCCAGGAACAGGGCGCCCGCCGCCACCGCCACCGCCGGGTTGACGTACGTGAAGACCGTTGCCCGTGTCGGGCCTACCTCCTTGATCAACTCCAGGAAGGCTACGAAGGCCAGCGCCGTGCAGATCGTCCCCAAGCCGATCAACGCCACCAGAACCGATGCCGACGGCATCTCCGTCGGCCAGCTCATCCCCGCCGCCGGCGCGTACACCAGGGCTGCGAGTGCCAGGCAGGGGGCCGTCAGTTGGAGTGTGGGGACGTTCTTCAGCCAGCGGGCCGCTATCAGGGGCGCCGTCGCGTAGCCCAGAACCGTCAGCATGACCTCGCCCAGTGAGCGGGCGTCTCCTCCCGTCAGGTGGGGGACGGTCAGGACTCCCACCCCCGCCAGACCCAGCCCCAGCCCCGTCATCCTCCGCGCGCTCAGATGCTCCACGTTCCCGAAGAAGCGAGACAACACCACGCCCACGATCGGAACGCCTGCGATCAGCAGGCCCGCCGTCGAGCTGGACAGGTTTCGTTCCGCGTCCGTGAGCGTGAACCAGGGGCCGATGATCTCTATGCACGCGAAGCCCAGCATCGGCAGCCAGTGGCTACGGACCATGCGGGGCAGGCCGCCCTGGCGTATTGCGAAGGGGAGCAGGAGGAGGGCGCCCAGGGCGCAGCGTGTGAAGACCACCATGGAGGGGGACAGCGGGGCGTCCACCGCCACCTTGATCATCAGGTAGGGAATGCCCCAGACGACTCCCATCAGGGAGAACAGGAACCAGCCGCGTGCAGTCATACGGCGAGTTTCGGCCCCTCCCCTACCTGCGGTCTTGAACACTGTTGCGGTACGCCGCCGGCGTCACCCCGAGCACCCGGCGGAACCAGCGCGTCAGGTGCGCCTGGTCCGCGAAGCCCACCAGGGCTGCCACCTCGGCCGGCCTCAGGCCCGTGTCCAGCAGGCGGCGGGCCCTCGTCACTCGGTACTGCGCCAGCCAGGCGTACGGCGGTATCCCCATCGTCGTACGGAAGGCTCGGAGGAGTTGGTAGCGGGACAGGTCCAGGTCCGCCGCGAGCGATGCGAGGGACGGGGGGTCCAGTAGTTCCTCTGCCAGGCGGTCTCGTACGGCCAGCGCGATGCGGTCGGCGCCGGGGATCGTGTCTGACGTCGGACGGGACGCCGAGTGGCGGCGGGCCAGGGCCGTGAGCAGCCACGGCAGGCGGGATTCCGTCTCCAGGGGGTCGGGGCAGGTGCGCAGGTCCGTGTGGGTGCGGAGGATCGCCGCGGCCAGTTCCGGGTCGTCTATCAGGGGCTCGCGGAAGTGTGGGAGGCCGTCGGCGAACACTCCGTCGGTGAGGAGGGTGGGGGCGGCGTACAGGGCTCGGTAGGCGTAGCCGTCGGTGGCGTTGCCGGGGCCGCCCGTGTGCATCTCGCCCGGCGCCAGGACCACGATCGAGCCCGGGCCCGTGCGGATGTGGCCGCCTCGGTAGTCGATCACCTCGGAGCCGTCCACGCACACGCCGATCGTGAACTCCTCGTGCGCGTGCGGAGCGTAGACGTGCTTGTCGAAGCGGGCCGTCAGGAGGTCCAGCGCCGGGCCGCACCGGCCCAGCCTCGCCCTCGTCCACAGTGCCTGTTCGGCCATCCGTTCCTGCCCCCTCTCACCTAGCTAAGGGTGGAACGCCTTCAAGCCCTTTTTCCATGCCGCCGCCAGATCCGCGTCCTCCGGAAAGCGTCCGTGGATCTCCAGGATCACCATCCCGTGCGCGAAGGCCCACACGGAACGGGCCGTGTCCACGTCCCCGCCGCACGCCCTCATCAGCGGCATCGCCGCCCGGTCCTCCAGGCCGGCCGGAAGGGCCTCCCTCGGGAGCGGGCGCTCCGTGGCCAGGCAGTACAGGTGAGGGTGGGCCAGTGCGTACGTGCGGTATGCCTCCGCCAAGACCGGCAGTGAGCCCGGCTCCCGCGCCTCCACCTCCTCCAGCGCCGCCGCCGACTCCTCCAGCATCTGCGCGATCAGCTCCACCTCTACGGCGTGCTTGTCGGGGAAGTGCTTGTAGAGGGACGGCGCCTTGATGCCCAAGCGGTCGGCCAGGGCCCGGAGGGTCAGTGCGGTCGGCCCGGACTCCTCCAGGAGGGTCCGGGCGGCGGATGCGATCTCGCGGGCTCGGGGAGTCAGGCGGTCAGGCACGCTGGAAGCCTTCCTTGCTGCGCAGTCCGTAGCCGACGGCGCGATCGTACGAGATGTGGGCCATCCAGCCGCACAGGGCCGCGAAGGCCGGGGCCCAGGAGAACGGTCCCACCGTGTACGCCACCAGCAGCGCCAGCGGGACCAGCGCGCGGTGCATCGCGTTGTAGTACGGCACCGCTCGCGGCGGCAGCTGGCCCTTCGCCATCCGGGGCGCGTCATCGAGCGCCACCAGGAACGTCAGGTCCGGCAGGACGAAGAACGCGAGCGCCAGGGTGCCGGCCAGCCAGCCGTGGTTCACGGCCTCCAGGACCGCGAAGGCCGACCAGAACAGGGCGTTCGCGAGCCACGCGGTGCGGCGGACGATCGTCCAGGTCGAGCGCTGCGGGGCGGTGGTGGTGACCGTGCTCATGGCTGCCTCCGGTCGGCGAGAAGCGAGTGGGTGAGTGGTGAGTGGCAACTCCGGTGGCTAACGGCGTTAGCCTCACATCCACGACCGTACGGCTAACAGCGTTAGCCGTCAAGCCCTCAAGCTCTCAAACCCCTCCAGCTCTCCAGCCGCACCAAGAGGCACCCCTTCGACCCAATCCGCTTGACCCTGCCGCAACGTCAGCCTCTCTACTGGTCCCATGCGGATCGGAGAACTCGCCGCTGCCGTCGGCGTCACCACGCGGACCGTGCGGCACTACCACCACCAGGGCCTGCTGCCCGAGCCCGAGCGGCTCGCGAACGGCTACCGGGACTACACCCTGCGCCACGCCGTCGTGCTCGCCCGGATCCGGCGGCTCACCGAGCTGGGCCTCGGGCTCGCCGAGGTGCGGGACGTCCTCGCCGACGACGCCGGCAAGGACCTCGCCGAGGTGCTCACCGAGCTGGATGAAGACCTGGCGCGGCAGGAGGCGGCCATTCAGGAGCGCCGGGTACGGCTGCGCGCGCTGCTCGAAGCCGCCGACGGCATCCCCGCCGAGGGGCCCGTCTCACCCCAACTCAGCGCTCTCTTCCACGACATGGCGCACGTCGCCACCCACTCCCCCATGGCCGCCAAGGACCGCGAGATGCTCGCCCTCATCGAGACCACCACAGCGCCCGAGGAGCGGGAGCGGCTGAGTGCCATGCTGGGCGCCGCCTTCGAAGCCCCGGAAGCGATCGCACAGGCCACCCGGGTCTACGCCCTCCTCGACGACCTCGCCGACGCCGACCCGTCCGACCCCCGCGTCGACGAAGCCGCTCGCGCCATCGCCGCCTGGATCCCCGCCGACATGCTGCCCGTGGACATGGTCGACCAGCAGGGCAGTTTCCTGCGCGCCTTCTACGCCGACTTCGCCCCGGCCCAGGCGGAGGCCATCCGCCGCGCCCTGCAGATGCTCAAGGGAGAAAAGGGAGAACAGCCGTGAGAACGGCCTGCGTTCTCCCGCGCCACCTCCTCCGCCACGAACTCCGGCTCCTCCACAGCCTCGCCCTCTGGCTGACCCGCCGGACGCATGAGACGCAGGGCAAGCAAGCCTTCGGATACGCCCGCAGGCAGAGCCTCGTGATGTTCGGGTTCGCGTTCGTGTGCGTCGTCGAGACGCTGACGATGTCCGTCCTGCTGCGCAACTACCCGGCCGTGCACCGGGTCGTCCTCGTCCTCGACGTCTACACCGTCCTGTTCGTCGTCGGACTGCACGCCGCCTCCGTCGTACGACCGCACGTGCTCGACCTCGACAACCTGCGCGTCCGGCGCGGCGTCCACGTCGACCTGCACATACCCGTCCGCCACATCACCGCCGTACGGCGCGAGTTGCGCATCACCCCGGACGGCCGGCGGCCCGACGGCGAACTCGACCTCCCCATCGGCTCGCAGACGACCGTCACCCTCGAACTCGCCGAGCCCGTCGCCCACTTCACCTTCCTCGGCCGGCGACGCGACGTCCGTCTCGTCCGTTTCCACGCCGACGACGCCGACAGCCTCGTACGCGCGATCACGCAGGCGCGAAAACCACCTTCGCCGATCCTGGGTCTGCCTGCGTGAGCCGCACCCGCAGCCGTTCTCCCAGCGGCAGATCACCGCCTCCCTCAATCCGGCCGATGACCGCCGGAGACTCCAACTGCACCTTCCCCACGGCGGGTTGACGCTCCTCCACCTCCACCACACAGCCGTCGAACAGCTCCCCCACCCGGTCCTGAAGCAGCGCCGCCTCCACGATGTCCACGCACTCCCGCTCGACCGTGCCCGCGCGCCGGGCGCCGTCCGCCATCTCGTGCGGGAGCCTGTCGAGGGCGGCGAGCACCCAGTCCGGCGGGGCCTCGCCCGCGACGGCAGCGAGGCAGATCTCCGCGGCATAGCGGTCGGCGAGGCGCCGGATCGGTGCCGTGCAGTGAGCGTACGGGGCCGCCACCGCGGCATGCGTGGTGATCTCCGGCAGCTTGCCGTCCCGGAAGACCGTGTAGCGCCTCGCAGCAGCGTCGTGCACTCCTGCAGGAACGCCGCGTGGTGCGGCTGGTGCGGGTCCAGCGAACGGATCAACTGCGAATACGAGACGTGGTGCGGCCACTCGATGTGCAGCGCGTGGGCGGTGCGGCGCAGGCGGCCGACCGCGCCGTCCGGGGCGGCGGGCAGGGTCCGCAGGACACCCGTTCCGGCCGCCACCATCAGGTCCGCTGCCGCCATGCCCGTCAGCAGGGAGAGCTGAGCGTTCCAGCCGTCGGCCGGGAGCGGGGCGCGGAAGGTCAGCTCGTACGCGTGGTTCCGCTGCACGATCTCCTGCTCGGGGACGTTCAGCGAGATGCCGCCCCGCTCCACCTCCAGCCGCTCCCGCGCCTGCCCGATCTCCTTCAGCAGCGCCAGCGGCTCCTCCGCCGTCCCCGCGTCGATCTGCTTCTGTACGGCGGCGTAGTCGAGACGGGCCCGGCTGCGGACCACCGCGCGGCGGACGTCGACCGCGACCGTGCGGCCCTCCGCGTCGAGGTCGATCGTCCATAGCGCGGCAGGGCGGGTCTCGCCCGGCATCAGGCTGGCAGCGCCCTCGCTCAGCACCGCGGGGTGCAGCGGGACCCTCTCGTCCGGGAAGTACAGAGTGGTTGCCCGTCGGTGGGCCTCCGCGTCCACCTCGCCTCCGGGTACTACGAAAGCGGCGACGTCGGCGATGGCGTAGTGGACGCGGTAGCCGGTGCCTTGCCGGGACAGGTGCATCGCCTGGTCGAGGTCGCGGGAGGTCGGCGGGTCGACCGTGAAGAGAGGGATGTCGGTGGCGTCGTAGGACGGAAGAGACGGAGCCTTCGCGGCCCGTTCGGCTTCCGCCTCCACCTGGGGCGGGAAGCGATCGGGGACGCCTAGTTCGGTGCGCAGTGCGGTGAGGGCGGCCCGGAGGGGGGCTTCGGGGGCGCCGGTCACGCGGATGTGGCGGCGGGGCATACAGCGAGGGTATGGGGATCGCGGCCCGTACGCTGTTCGGGAGCTCAAACAGAAGGAGATCTTCCGTGCTGGTCCTGCTGCCGCCCTCCGAAGGCAAGGCGACCTCCGGGCGTGGCGCCCCGCTGAAGCTGGAGTCGCTGTCGCTGCCCGGGCTGACCCAGGCCCGTGAGGCCGTACTCGGCGAGCTGGTCGAGCTGTGTGCCGCCGACGAGGAGAAGGCACGCGAGGTGCTCGGGCTGAGCGAGGGGCTGCGCGGCGAGGTCGCCAAGAACGTCGAGCTGCCGGTGGCCGGGGCGCGGCCAGCCGGGGAGATCTACACTGGTGTCCTCTACGACAACCTCGACCTGGCCTCGCTCGATGCAGCGGCCAAGCGGCGCGCCACCCGCTCCCTCCTCGTCTTCTCCGGGCTGTGGGGCGCGGTCCGCATCAACGACCGCATCCCCTCCTACCGCTGCTCGATGGGCGTCAAGCTGCCCGGGCTCGGCGCGCTGGGCGCGCACTGGCGGACGCCGATGGCGGACGTCCTGCCCGAGGCCGCCGGGGACGGGCTCGTGCTGGACCTGCGCTCCTCCGCCTACGCGGCCGCCTGGAAGCCGAAGGGCGAGCTGGCCGGGCGGACGGCGAGCGTACGGGTGCTGCACGCGCCGACCCGCAAGGTCGTCAGCCACTTCAACAAGGCGACCAAGGGGCGGATCGTACGGAGCTTGCTGACGGCCGGGGCCGCGCCCAGGACGCCGGCTGAGTTGGTGGAGGCGCTGCGCGGGCTCGGTTACGTGGTGGAGGTCGAGCCGCCCAAGGGGAACGGGAAGGCGTGGACACTGGACGTGTTGGTCGACGAGGTGCACTGACCTGCCCTGATGCTGCCCGCGGTTGCATTCTGCGCAATGGTCTTTGCGCAGGGTGCACGCCACGGGGCACGATGAGGTCATGACCTCGCAGCCGGCCTCCCTGCCCGCCTCCGTTCTCGATCTCGCGCCCGTCATCCCCGTCGTCGTGCTCGACGACGTCGCCGATGCCGTACCGCTCGCGCGGGCCCTGGTGGCCGGCGGGCTGCCCGCGATCGAGGTGACGCTGCGTACGCCGGCCGCGCTGGGTGCCATCCGCGCGATCGCCGGTGAGGTGCCGGACGCGCTGGTCGGGGCCGGGACCGTGCTCACGCCGGAGCAGGTGCGGGACTCGGTGAACGCCGGGGCACGCTTCCTGGTCAGCCCCGGCTGGACCGACCTGCTGCTGGACGCCATGCAGGCTTCCGGGGTGTCGTATCTGCCGGGGGTGTCGACCACGTCGGAGGTCGTGACGCTGCTGGAGCGTGGCGTGCAGGAGATGAAGTTCTTCCCGGCGGAGGCCGCGGGCGGGGCGCCGTATCTGAAGTCCCTCGCCGGGCCGCTGCCGCAAGCGCGCTTCTGCCCCACGGGCGGGATCGGTGCCGCGAACGCGCTCGACTATCTTCAGCTGCCCAACGTCGCCTGCGTGGGCGGGACTTGGATGATCCCCGCCGATGCCATCGCAGCCGGGGACTGGGGGCGGGTCGAGACGCTGGCGCGCGAGGCCGCCGGGCTCACGTCAAAGGGCTGACGTCACGCGGATGACGACCTTGCCGAAGGCCGCGCCCGTCGCGTAGTAGCGGTAGGCCGCGTGAACGTCACGCACGTCGTCGTACGCGAACACGCGGTCCACGACCGGGCGCAGGCCGTGCAGGGAGATCGCGCGGTTCATCCGCTCGAAGTGGGCGCGGCTGCCGACGAAGAGCCGTCGCAGGGTCACCAGGCTCGACGCGAGTGCGTCGGTGGTGATCTCCAGCCGATCCTTGTGCGGGCTGTTGGCGGCGATCAGGGCGATGCGGCCGTAGAGGGCGGTCGCGCGGACCGACTGTTCGATGGTGTCGGGGCCGCCCGTCTCGACGACCAGGTCCGCGCCGCGTCCACCGGTCAACTCCCGTACGGATGCTGCCCAGGCGGGGTTCTCCACGTAGTTCAGTACGTGGTCGGCGCCCAGTCCCTTGAGGCGGGCCGCCTTTGCCTCGCTGGACGTCGTGGCGATGACCTGCGCGCCTAGCGTCTTGGCGAACTGCACGGCGAACAACGCCAGCGCGCCGGTGCCGAGGGTCAGGACCGTCTCGCCGGGGAGGACCGCCTCGGCGCCGGTTACGGCGTTCCAGGCGGTGACTCCGGCACAGGGCAGACAGGCCGCCTCCTCCCAGGTCAGATGGTCGGGCACCCGTACGGCGGCGTTCTCGTCGAGGCGGACGTACTCCGCGAGCATGCCGGGCAGGGTCGCGCCGGGCTGGTCAATGAGGGCGGGGGTGATCCGGCCGTCCAGCCAGCGGGGGAAGTAGGTGCTGGTGACGCGGTCGCCCACGCCGAAGCGCGTCACCTCCTCCCCTACCGCGACCACCTCCCCCGCGCCGTCACTCACCGGGATCACATCGGGGGCCGCCTTCAGGGGGTAACTGCCGTCCAGAATCAGCAGATCGCGCTTGTTGAGCGAGACTGCATGGATGCGTACGAGGATGTCGCGGGGGCCGGGAGTGGGTGGGCCGTCGGGGGTGTCCCGGGGGACTATGCCGTCGACCGAGCCGGGGGTTTCCAGGTGGTAGGTGCGCATGCCCGCCATGCTGGTCGGAGCGGGTGGCAGCCTCAATTCCCGCTCGGGTATGACGAGCCGTTGTCGTACCCGTGACGTAGAAATGGACCCATGACCACCCACGCCGTCGAACCCCCACCCTTCGCCCGCGAACTCCTGCGCTGGCGCACCACCCGGCGGGTCAGTCAGCTGGAGCTCGCCTCGCGGGCCGGGACCACGCAGAGATACGTCAGCTTCATCGAGCGGGGGCGTTCCGTGCCGGGGCGGGCCGTCGTGATCCGGCTCGCCGAGTCGCTGGGGCTGACCCTCCGCGAGCGCAACGCGCTGCTGCTGGCGGCCGGCTACGCACCCGCGTTCGCCGAGTCGTCCCTCGACGCGGCCGAACTCAAGCCCGTACGGGCGGCGTTGGACGGGATTCTCGAAGGACATCTGCCGTATCCGGCCGTGGTCGCCGGGCCGCGCGGCGAACTCGTCGCCGCCAACGCGGCGTTCGACGTCCTCGCCGAAGGGGCGGCACCCCATCTCCTGAAGCCGCCGATCAATGTCCTGCGACTGGCCCTGCATCCGGACGGCATGGCGTCACGCGTCGTGAACCTGGACGCCTGGGGGCGGCACATCCTCGAGAACCTGCGAGCACGGGCGCTCCGCAGTCCGGACCCCGCGCTGGACGAGCTGGCGGACGAACTCGCCGCCTACATCCCGCCGCTCACCGACCCCGGCGACGACTACCTCGGCTTCGCCGTCCCCCTCCGACTCCGTTGCCCGGAGGGCGAGTTGCGGCTGCTGACCACGCTCACGTCCTTCGCCACCGCCGTCGACGTCACGCTCGCCGAGCTGCACCTCGAAGCATTCCTGCCGGCCGACGCACAAACCGCGGAGATCCTCCGTAGACGCGCCGCTCAGCGCAGGTGAGACGTGTCGTTGAAGAGCCGCACGCTCGCATTGCCGTCCGCGTAGTACGCGACCGCCGACAGGGCAGCCGCCGACAGCTCCATGCGGAACAGGGCCTCGGGCGGTGCGCCGAGGGCGAGTTGCACGAACGTCTTGATCGGGGTGACATGCGAGACGAGCAGGACCGTACGGCCCGCGTACGCCGCCACCAGCTTCTCCCGGGTGGCCTCGATACGCGTCCCGGTCGCGGCGAAGCTCTCGCCGCCGCCGGTCGGCTCCGCCGTCGGGTCGGCCAGCCACCTGTTCAGGTCGTCCGGGTAGCGCTCACGCACCTCGCCGAACGTCAGGCCCTCCCAGGCACCGAAGTCCGTCTCGCGCAGACCTTCCTCGATGCTCACCTCGAGGCCGAGGTGGCGGGCCACGATGCCCGCGGTCTCGCGGGTACGGGCCAGCGGCGAGGCGACGATCGCCTGGATCGTCCCGCGCCGGGCCAAGGCGGCTCCCGCGCGCTCGGCCTGGTCCCGTCCGACCTCGGACAGCGACGGGTTCGTCCCGCCGCTCCCGGAGAACCGCTTCTGCGGAGTCAGCGGCGTCTCACCGTGCCGTAGCAGCACGAAGGTCGCGGGCGCGCCCAGATCGGCCGGGGCCCAACCCGGACTCGCCACGGCCGTAGCGGCCCGCACATCGGACTCCGCCTTCGCGGCCGCACTCTCCAGCTCGGCCGTCGACTCCGCCGCCGACCACTGCTCGCCCCGCTTGCCCGCGTCCATGGCCTCGTTCGCGAGCCGGTCCGCGTGCTTGTTCTTCTCGCGCGGGATCCACTCGTACGTCACCCGCTCCGGCGGGAAGATCCGTGACGCCTCCATGGCCAGCGGCTTCATGTCCGGGTGCTTGATCTTCCAGCGGCCCGACATCTGCTCGACGACGAGCTTGGAGTCCATGCGGACGTGGACGACAGCCGACGGGTCGAGCTCGTGTGCCGCGCGCAAGCCGGCGAGCAGCCCTCGGTACTCGGCGACGTTGTTCGTGGCCACGCCGATGTACTCGGCCGCCTCGACCAGCGTCTCCCCCGTCGTCGCGTCGAGCACGACGGAGCCGTAGCCCGCGGGCCCCGGGTTTCCCCGTGACCCGCCGTCCGCCTCGACGATGAACTCCCGCACGGCACAAGCCCCTTACCGCAATGTCTAGAGACCGGACTCCGCCGTACGCACCAGAATGCGGCGGCAGTTCTCGCAGCGCACCACCGTGTCGGGGGCGGCCGCGCGGATCTCGTTGATGTCGGTGATGGCCAGCTCCTGGCGGCAGCCCTGGCAGGTGCGCTGGTACAGCTTGGCCGCGCCGATGCCGCCCTGCTGTGCGCGCAGCTTGTCGTAGAGCTTGAGCAGGTCGGCGGGGATCGTGCCGGCGATGACCTCGCGCTCCTTGGTCACCGTGGCCACCTCGCCGTCGATCTCCTCGAGGGCGGCGTCGCGGCGCGCGGTCGCGTCGTCGACCTTGGACTGGATGGAGGAGACCCGCTCGGTGAGCTCGGCGACCCGCTCCTGGACGGACTCGATGCGCTCCATGACTTCGAGGACGACGTCCTCGAGGTCGCTCTGCCGCTTGGCGAGGGAGGCGATCTCGCGCTGGAGGTTCTCCAGGTCCTTGGGCGAGGTCACGGCGCCGGAGTCCAGGCGCTGCTGGTCGCGGACGGCGCGCTGACGCACCTGGTCCACGTCCTGCTCGGCCTTGGTCTGCTCGCGGGCGGTGTCGCTCTGCTCGGTCTGTGCGGCCACGAGCAGGTCGCGCAGCTGGGTGTGGTCCTTGTGCAGCGACTCGATCTCGGCGTGCTCGGGCAGCGACTTCCGCTTGTGGGCGAGCTGCTGGAGCCGGACGTCGAGTGACTGGACGTCGAGGAGTCGGATCTGGTCGGCGGGCGCGGCGTTCAGTTGGGGGCTCCTGCGGTCGAATCAGAGGAGGCCGCGTGGGCCGTCCAGGGGTCGGTGACCGTCTTGGACACGTGGACGCGGAGGTCCCATCCATGGCGGTCGGAAATCTCGTCGAGCTGGGTTGCGGCCAGCTCGCACCAGGGCCACTCGGTGGCCCAGTGCGCCGCGTCGAGCAGCGCGAGGGTGCTTTGGGCCACGGCCTCGGAGGCCGGGTGGTGGCGCAGGTCGGCGGTGAGGAAGGCGTCTACGCCGGCGGCGCGTACGTCGTCGAAGAGGCTGTCGCCGGAGCCGCCGCTGACGGCGACCGTGCGGATCACGGCCTCGGGGTCGCCGGCCACGCGGATGCCCTGCGCGGTGGCGGGCAGGCGGGCGGCGGCGCGCGCGGCGAACTCGCGCAGCGGGAGAGGGTGGTCCAGTTCGCAGATCCGGCCCAGTCCGCGGCGGCCTGCCCCGTCGGTCGGGTCCGGTACGAGGGGCCGTACGACACGGAGGTCCAGCGCGCCCGCGAGGGCGTCCGATACACCCGGGTCGGCGGTGTCCGCGTTGGTGTGGGCGACGTGCAGCGCGATGTCGTTCTTGATCAGGGTGTGCACGACGCGGCCCTTGAAGTGGCTCGCCGCGACCGTCGTCGTACCGCGCAGGTAGAGCGGGTGGTGGGTGACGAGCAGGTCGGCACCGAGCTTGATGGCCTCGTCGACGATCTCCTGGACCGGGTCGACGGCGAACAGGACCCGGGTGACCTCCTGGTCAGGGTCGCCCACGACCGTGCCGACCGCGTCCCAGGACTCGGCCCGCGCGGCGGGCCACAGGTTCTCCAGCGCGGCGATGACTTCAGACAGACGGGGCACGGACAAAAGGCTACCTGCCTGATCTGCGCCGCTGAACCTAAGCCCGGTTCCGGTCGTAGCGGCGGCCCTTTCGTCCGTACCAGAGGTGCTGCGGCAGCGGGACCGCGCGGCCCACCTTCGGCCCCGCTCAGCACACCCGCCCCCATTCCCTCAGGAGAATCGTTTCCGGGCCACCCTTATGTGTGAAGCAGAAGCTCCGGCGTCCCACGCGTGTGCGTGCGAAAACTAGTTTCGTCGCCGGAGGTGACCAGACCATGACGGCCTGTGCGATCGAACCCGAGGCAGCCCCGGAGGACGGCGCCCCGTTTTCGGGTTGCACCATCACCGCGGACGGCGCCTACGCCGCCCGTCTCGCCCTGAACGGCGGCTCCCTCTTCCCGGAGCGCTGGACGCTGGACGGCCCGGAGCCGTACGCCGTGCCGCTGCCCGCGAACCAGCCCGAGGAGGCCGACGCCGAGGTGCAGCCGATGGGCGACGGGCGGGTGCTGATCCGCCGGCCGACCGCCGGTCGGCACGTGTTCTCCCTGCTCTACCCGACCGGCCCCGGCACCGGCGAGGTCTTGATCGGCGCGGTCGAGTGCCCGGACGAGGACACCCGGCTACGGCTGCTGCCGCCCGCGCCGGGCGGCGAGCGGGCCTACGCCCTCGCCGTGGGCCGGCACTCCAGCGCGGTGTGGCAGGTGGCGGGCGGCGAGTTCGGGCCCGAGCACGTGGCGCAGATCGCGGGGCGCTGCTCCGGCGGGGTGTGGCTGGACCATACGGGGCGGATGCTGGCCCTGGACCGGGAGATCGGCGGCCGGACCAAGACGGTCGTGGTCGATCTGCAGCGGGACGGGGAGACGTCGCCGCTGCTGCAGATCGCCGACGACAGCGACGACCGGCTGCTGCTCGCCGACCCGGACAGCGGGCTGCTGCTGATCAGCTCCGACGCGCCTTCGCCGGGCGAGGAGCGCCTCGGCTGGGGCGTGCTGGGCAGCACGCTTCCGGTGCGTTTCCCGGAGTTCCTGCGGCTGCCGGAGTGTGCGGTGACACCCTTCGCCATCCAGCCGGGGCAGGTACTGACCCCGGAGAACTGCTCGGTGGCACTGCGCATCGACGGGCCCGTCGGCAGCTGGGTCGGGACGTGGCGGCCGGACCGGCGGCACATCCACCATCTCGCGGCGCCCGCCGGGTGGTTGACCGGCACCGGGTCCTGGACCAGGGACGGGGTGCTGCACCTGCCCTACGCCACGGCCGAAGTGCCGTGCGGCGTGGCGCAGTTGGCAGCGCCCACGCGGGAGACGGTGGCCACGGGGGCCATCGGGGCCACGGGGGAATCAGGGGGATCGGGGGATGCGGGCCCGGAGGATCCGGTGCGGGGTGACGCGGCCGGCCAGGCGGCACCGGGGAGTTCGTCCCCCGCGCCGGGCGAGCCGTCAGAACCGGATCCTCCGGAGCCTGCCGCGCCGCGTCCTGTGCCGTTGCAGGAAGCGCCCCTGGGACGTCTTGTAACGAACTAGTGCCGATGGGCGTGCCCGTGTGGATTCGAACAACGGGGAGATGGTTATGCTCGCCGGGCTGTAAGAAAGATCAGTTTTTGACGGGGTGAATACGTCCGATGAGCGACACCAACACGATGGAGCAGCTGTCCGCCGACTCCCAGGAGGACACCGGCCACGGCCGGCACCGGGGTCCGGTCTCGGCCCAGGAGAGCGAGTCCTCTCCGCACGGCCGGCACCGCAAGCCGGCCGGGGAGAACGCCGAGGCGGCTGTCAGACGGTACTAGGTAGTAGTAGCGAGAGGGGGGTGCCCGACGGGCACCCCCCTCTTCACGTCCTCAGCCGCCCCGTTTGAGCCCCAGCACCTCCGCCGCCGCGAACGTCTCCCCCTCCGGCCGCTCCGCGTAGTGCGCGGTGAGCAGCGCGTCGAGTTCGTCGTACGTGAACGTCTCCTGCTTGCTGTCGAACTGCGCCTGTACGCACGGCCGTTCGACGATCGCGACCATGCCGCCGTGGACGACGAGCAGTTGGCCGTTGACCCGGGAGGCGGCAGGCGAGGCCAGGTAGCCGACGAGCGGGGCGACGTGTTCGGGGGCGAGCGGGTCGAGGGTGTCGGCGGGCCGCTCGAACCCGGCGAAGACGTCCTCGGTCATCCGGGTGCGGGCGCGCGGGCAGATCGCGTTGGTCGTGACGCCGTACTTGGCCAGCGCGAGGGCCGTGGAGGTGGTCAGGCCGACGATTCCGCCTTTGGCGGCGGCGTAGTTGGGCTGGCCCGCCGAGCCTGCCAGGAACGCCTCGGACGACGTGTTCACGATCCGGCCGTAGACCGGCGCGCCCGCCGCCTTGGACCGCTCGCGCCAGTGTGCGGCCGCGAAGTGGGTCGTGTTGAAGTGGCCCTTGAGGTGGACCCGGATCACCGAGTCCCACTCGTCCTCGGTCATGGAGAAGACCATGCGGTCGCGCAGGATGCCCGCGTTGTTGACGAGGATGTCCAGCTTGCCGAACTCGGAGACCGCCAAGTCGACCAGTTCTGCGGCGTGTTGGAAGTCGGCCACGTCGCCGGTGTGCGCCAGCGCCTTACCGCCAGCGGACCGGATCTCGGCGGCGACCTCCGCTGCGGGAGTCGCGGAGGCCGCCCCCGAGCCGTCGCGGCCCGGTTGGCCGTAGTCGTTGACGACGACGGCCGCGCCGAGCCGGGCGAGTTCGAGCGCCTCGGCACGGCCGAGTCCTCGGCCGGCACCGGTGACGATCGCGGACAGTCCCTCGAGTGGCAGTGACACGGACACTCCCGTCAGATCTCGATACAGGTGGACACGGAGCGCGCCGCTCAGATCTCGATGCAGGTGCGCAGGGCCGTTCCCGAACGCATCTGGTCCAGCGCCTCGTTGATGTCGGCCAGCGGCACCCGATGGGTGATCAGGCCCTCCAGGTCGATGCGGCCCGCCCGCCACAGGGCGATGGTGCGTTCGTAGGAGCGCAGGACGTCGCCGCCGCCGTACATCGACGGCAGGATGCGCTTCTCGTCGAAGAACAGCTCGAACATGTTGAGCTGGAGGAAGTCGTCCATGGCGCCCGCGCCGACGACGACGAGGGTGCCGCCGCGCCGGGTGTTCTCGTACGCCGTGCGGGCGGTGGCGGACTTGCCGACGACCTCGAAGACGTAGTCGAAGCCCTCGCCGGCGGTGACCTGCTGCTTGGCGTCGGCCAGCCCGTCGGGGGAAACCGCCTTCGTGGCACCGAACTTGAGGGCGGACTCGCGGCGCGAGGCGACCGGATCGACGGCGACGATCTCGGCGGCGCCCTTGAGCCGCGCGCCCTGGATCGCCGAGATGCCGACGCCGCCGCAGCCGATCACGGCGACCGACGAACCGGCCTCCACGTCCGCGGTGTTGAGGGCCGCGCCGAGCCCCGTCGTCACGCCGCAGCCGATGAGCGCGGCGATGTCGAAGGGCACGTCGTCGGGGATCGGCACCGCGCAGCCCGCGTCGACGACGACCTCCTCGGTGAAGGTGCCGGTGCCCGCGAAGCCGAAGAGGTCGCCGCCGGGGCGCCTGAAGTTGGGGGTGCCGGCGTTCATGAATCCGGCCAGGCACAACTCGGTCTGGCCGCGCTTGCAGGCGGGACAGGCGCCACAGGCCGGCAGCCAGCACACGACCACCCGGTCGCCGGCCTTCACGTTCCGTACGCCTTCGCCGACTTCGAGGATCTCGCCCGCGCCCTCGTGTCCGGGGATGAACGGTGCGGGCTGCGGCAGCACCCCGCTCATCGCGGACAGGTCCGAGTGGCACAGCCCGGTGGCCCGCACCCGGATCCTGACCTTGCCGGGCCCGAAGCCCGTCGCCTCGACGTCGTCGAGGACCTCCAGCTTGTCCTGGCCGATCTCGTGCAGTACGGCTGCGCGCATGGTGCGGCTCCCCTCAACTGCCTTCTACATCAGTGGTGTTCGACGATCGTGTCGGCGAGGACGGGCGCGTCGTCCCGCTCGGCCGCGCTGACGGCCACCCGCACCCGCCCCTCCTCCGGCCACATGCGGATGCGCAGGGTCTCGCCCGGGAAGACGACGCCCGCGAACCGGGTGGCGTAGGACCGCACCCGGGTCACGTCCCCGCCGAGCAGCGTGTCGACGACCGTCTTGAGCGTCATGCCGTACGTGCACAGGCCGTGCAGGATGGGCCGTTCGAACCCGGCGAGCTTGGCGAAGTCGGGGTCGGCGTGCAGCGGGTTGTAGTCACCGGAGAGGCGGTAGAGCAGCGCCTGGTCCTCGCGGATCGCCCGCTCGACGGTCCGGCCGGGGTCGCCTGCGGGCGGGTCCAGGCGGGTGGAGGGGCCGCGGTCGCCGCCCCAGCCGCCCTCTCCCCGTACGAAGATCTGGGCGTCGTTGGTCCACAGCGGGCCGTCGGCGTCGGCGACCTCGGTGCGCATGACCAGGACGGCCGCCTTGCCCTTGTCGTAGACGGCGGCGATGCGGCCGGTGGCGGTGGCCGTGCCCGCGACCGGGATCGGGCGGTGCAGGATCAGCGACTGGCCGCCGTGCAGCACCTTCGCGAGGTCGACCTCGACGCCCGGCATGGACAGTCCGCTGATCACGCCCGGCGAGCCGGCGCCCGCGACGGTGGCGAAACTCGGCAGCACGTGCAGCCGGGACTCCAGGGTGTAGCGCAGCTCGTCGGGGTCGGTGGCGGGGATGCCCGCGCCGATGCCGAGGTGGTAGAGCTGGACGTCCTTGCGGTCCCAGCTGATCTCGCCGGTATGGGGCGGGGCGGCGAGGGCCTTCGCTGCGTCGATGGGCATACGGCTCCTGTTGCTCGGGCGGCTTGCGTCGTGCTCGGGCGGCTTGCGTCTGGCTCCGGCGGCGGACGTCGGGCGGCTGTGTACATGCTGCGGCAAGACCCCGGCGCGGCCGTCCGCACCGTCGGCCGCACCGAGGTCGCTACGGGCCGATCTAGAACGCGTTCCAGTCCGGCGCCCCAGGTATAACCCAGCACCCGGCACTTGTGAAGCCTCCTGACGGTATGTCAGATACAGCTCCGGGGCGGCAGACTCTCCGGCAGTGACATTTGTCCTGCCCGAGTCCGTACAACCGCATCTGCCGGGCCTCCGCCCCGTTTCCGTAGCGTCGTGGTCATGATGAAAACGACGGGGACGACCATTGGGGCACCACCCGCCGTGTCCTTCACGGGGGCGGTCAAGAACTTCGGCACCGTGCGTGCCGTGCGGGGCGTGGACCTGCGGATCGAGGCGGGCGAGACGGTCGCGCTGCTCGGCCGCAACGGCGCCGGCAAGTCCACGACGATCTCGCTGCTGCTCGGCCTGAACGAGCCCGACGAGGGCACGGTCCGGCTGTTCGGCGCACCCCCCGAGCAGGCGGTGCGCGCCGGCAGGGTCGGCGCCATGCTGCAGGAGGGGCGCGCGGTGCCCCGGGTCACCGTGCAGGAGCTGGTCTCCTTCGTGGCCCGCCGCTACCCCGAGCCGATGCCCGTCGCGCGGGCCCTGCAATTGGCCGGGATCACCGAGCTGGCCGGGCGGCGCGTCGACCGGCTCTCGGGCGGCCAGACACAGCGCGTGCGCTTCGCCGTCGCGCTCGCCGGGAACCCCTCGGTGATCGTCCTGGACGAGCCCACCGCCGCCCTCGACGTGGAGGCGCGGCACGCCTTCTGGACGTCGATGCGCTCCTACGCCCGCCTCGGCCACACCGTGCTGTTCTCCACCCACCACCTGGAGGAGGCCGACGCCCACGCAGACCGCATCCTCGTCATCGACCAGGGCAGGATCGTCGCCGACGGCACCGGTGACCAGCTCAAACGGGCCGTCGGCGGCAGCCTGGTCGCCTTCGACCTGGCGGGCCGCTCCACGGCGGGCCTGGAGCTGCTGCCCGGCGTACGGTCGGTGGAGGTGCGCGGCGACCGGGCGCGGCTGCGCAGCGACGACCCGGACGCGACGGTGATCGCCCTGGCCGAACTGAACGCGATACGCGGCCTGGAGGTCGTCCCGGCGTCGCTCGACGACGCGTTCCTGGCCCTGACGGCGCCACCGGTGAAGGAGGCTGCGTGATGTTCGACTACCTGCGTCTTGAGGTACGCCGGACGCTGCGCGACGTCGGCTTCGTCGTCGGCGGGATCGCGATGCCGGTGCTGATGTACCTGCTGTTCACCAACCTCGGTGCGAGCGACGGCAGTTGGAAGACCGGCGCGATGGTCGGCATGGCCGGCTACGGCGCCGTCGGCTCCGCCCTGAACACCGGCGGCGGGGTGGCCGAGGACCGGGCCATCGGCTGGCTGCGGCAGCTGCGGGTGACCCCGATGACCTCACGCCAGGTCGTGATCGGCCGCACGCTGACCGGCTCGGTGACCGTGCTGCCGGCCATCCTCGCGGTGCTCGCCGCGGGCGGCCTGATCAACGGCGTACGGCTGGATGCCTGGCAGTGGGCGGCCATCGCGGCGCTGCTGTGGCTGGGCTCGGTGCCCTTCACCCTGCTGGGCCTGGGCAACGGCTACCGGCTGACCGGACAGACCACCGGCGTCACGAACATGGCCTGCAACCTGGGCCTGTCGGTGCTCGGCGGCCTGTGGTTCCCGATCACCCTGTTCCCCGGCTGGCTGCGCGCCCTGTCCGCGTACACACCCACGAACCGCTTCGCCGAGCTCGGCACCTCGGTCGCCGAAGGCCACGCGCCCGCACTCGGGGCGATCGCGGTGCTGACCCTCTGGTTGCTGGCCTTCGGTTCGTACGCTGTGCTGGCGTACCGACGGTCCGGCCGGACCGTCTGAACGGGGGGAGTGAGGACGTGTCCTTGATGCGAGGACTCACCTGCCAGATGCGCCAGTGGCGCAAGGCGCGGGCGCAGTGGCGCGCGGACATGCAGCGCTTCAAGGCCGCGCAGAAGGAGGCCCGCAGGACCGGCGGGAAGATGCCCGAGAACCCCGGTCCCCCGCCCAGCGGCTTCGCGCTGCTGCCGTGGCTGCTGATGGGGATGGGCGCCTTCTCCAACCTCTGGCAGGGCAAGACCGCCAACCCCTGGATCGGCGCGATCGGCCTCCTCGCCTTCAACTCCCTCTACATCTACGTCACCTTCCGCGCCTTCGCGAAGGTGACCCGGGAGGCGACCGGGACCAAGGTGGCCCTGGTCCTGATGACCGTGATCACCGTCGGTCTGGCGCTGGGCTACGGCGGCAGCTGGCTGTACTTCTTCCCGCTGCTGGGCCTCGCCACCGGCGCGGTCCTGCGCGGCCCCTGGCTCGGCCAGATCGGTCTCGGCCTGACCGCGCTCGCGGCGGCGGTCTCCGTGTACCGGGCCGGCTGGGACGCCGTGAACGTCGCCTACGGCACCTTCCTGTCCACCATGGTGACCGCGGCCATCCTCTCCCTGTCCGAAGCCGTACGGGAGTTGCGCGAGGCCCGCGAGGAGCTGGCCCGCCAGGCCGTCGAGAAGGAACGCCTGCGCTTCTCCCGCGACCTGCACGACCTGCTCGGGCACACCATGTCCGTCATCGTCGTCAAGTCGGAGGCGGCCCGGCGGCTCGCTCCGCGGAACATGGACGCCGCGATCGCGCAGATCACCGACATCGAGTCCGTCGGCCGCCAGGCCCTGACCGAGATCCGCGAGGCGGTCACCGGCTACCGCGAGGGCAGCCTCGCCACCGAACTGGACCGCGCCCGCTCGGCGTTGACCGCCGCTTCGGTCGAGCCGGTGGTGGTCCGCTCGGGCACACCGCTGGCCCCGCAGACCGAGGTGCTGCTGGGCTGGGTGGTCCGCGAGGCCGTCACCAATGTCGTACGGCATGCCGGTGCGACGCGCTGCGAGATCACCGTGAACAGCACCGCAGAGCAGGTCCGGCTCACGGTCACCGACAACGGCCCCGGCCCCGGCCCCGGCACCGGCACCGGGGACTCCACACCGTCCGCCACGGGCATCGGCGGCACCGGCCTGAAGGGCCTGACCGAGCGCCTCGCGGCGGCGGGCGGCTCATTGCAGGCCGGACCGTCACCGCGAGGTGGCGGCTTCACTGTTACCGCCGAACTCCCGCTGGAGATCGGCGACTTGGCGGACGTCGTACTGGCTACGGCGCCCAGGGCTGGCTGACCACCCAGCTCACGTCGTCCGTCCAGGAGGTCGCGCTGTCGAAGGCGTTGGAACCGCCGTCGCTCGCGACGTAGACGTTGAAGTTGTAGTGGCGCAGGAACCTCGTCGGGTAGTTGTACGACGCGAACGAGGTCCCCGTGCCGCTCTTGCCGGTCGTCGGGCAGAACGTCGCGTCGGATCTGAACACGGCGGATCCGTCCATGGGCTGGCGGTAGAGCTGGAAGTTGTAGTGGCGCAGGAAGTCACCGGGATAATTGCGCGACTCGAAGGAGACGCAGGAGCTGCTCGCAAGTCCCCGGCGGACGATCCAGGTGGCGTCGCCCTTGTCCAGCGCCGAACTGCTCGACGTGATCGCCGAGACGACCGCGCTGTCGTTCTGGTGGCGGATGTAGTCGCCGGTGCAGCAGGCGGTGGTGGCCCGCAGCGAGATCTCCGAACCGGCGGTGAGGGAACCGGTGGAGCCCGTCGAGCCGCCGTAGCCGACGGAGACGATGTTGGACTGCACGGAGTTGTCGGCGGCGTCGGTGGGGATGCCCGAGGTCATGACGCCCTCGAAGAACGACCCGATGGAGCCGTTGCTGTTGTCGCCGCCGGTACCGAGGACGATCGCGCCCTCCTGGTGCATGGGCGAGTAGCCACTGGTGGTCGGTTCACCACCGGAATAGGTCGTGGTGAGCCCGCCCGATTGGGCGTTGCCGTATTTCAGCGCGAAATGGTCCTGACCGTTGTTTTTCAGCAAAGCGGTCACGAACGGCATGGCTCCGGTGCCGGTGTTCGAGGTGTTCTTGCTGTAGCCGGCGTCCGACTGGAACAGGCCGTTCTCCAGGTCGGCCTGCACCCAGGGGCCGCCGCCGTAGCAGGGCGAGAACCAGCACTCCGTACCGAAGTTGATCGCGTCCATGTGGCCGTTGCCGGTGTCCTTGTTGTTCGTCTCGGCGTTGCCGTAGTCGAAGCAGCAGCGGCCGTTGACGTGGGTGCCGGAGGTGACCATGTACATCCCCTCGGCCTGGCCGTTGACGGCGACGCCGGAGGTGGAGTTGTCCCGGTAGCCCATGCCGGCCGAGATCTCCAGGCCGTAGACCTGGTGCCCGCCGACGGTCACCGGCAGGGCGTCCGCGGGCGCGCCGACGTCGGCCGCACCGGCGCCGCCGGCCCCCTCGACGGTGAGGTCGTTGTGGCGTGAGGACTGGTCGTAGATCTTGGTGATGATGCAGGTCGTGCCGCTGCAGAAGGAGTCCTGGGTGGCCGCGTTGGCGTAGCCGCCGGCGGCCAGCAGCCCGATGTCCTTGGTGGCGCTGTCGGAGGCCCGCTGCACCTGGTAGAGCGAACCGTTGTAGGAGGAGAAGAGCGCCCGGGCGAGGCTGTGCGCGGCGACGCAGGGGGTGCCCGCGGCGGCGTAGATGTCGCAGGGCAGCGAGCCCGCGGCCTCGGCGGACTGGGGGACGCCGACGGTGAGCGCGAGCACCGTGAAGAGTGCGGAGAGCGCGGCCAGGGTCGCGGTTCTGAACCTGGAGAACGTCGCGGTTCTGAGTCTCGAGAACACGGAGAACACGGAGAACTCGGAGAGCACAGTGGACCTCCTTCACTGTCCGACATACCGAACATTGTTCGGCCGAAATACCGAACCTATTTCCTCGATCGAAATGCCGAACAATTGCGGGTGGGGGCAGAGGCAGCGGAAGCACAGGAATTACAAAGGCGAACTCTCAATGCAGAGGCGATTGTTGGGGTGATTCCGGGGACCGTCAAGACTCGCGGAACGGAACAGTGACAATTCTTTAGGCACGTGGTGGGACCGGACTTCGCCCGCACCCCGGCCCCGACCTGGCCCTACTCTGTTGCCGTGAACGAGATGCCCCGGGAGCACCGGCCGTCGAAGTCCGTGCGGGTCCTGCTCGCCGAGGACCAGGGAATGATGCGGGGCGCACTCGCCCTCCTGCTGGGCATGGAGGACGACTTGGAGGTCGTCGCCCAGGTCGGGAGGGGCGACGCGATCGTGGACGCCGCGCTGAACCACCGGCCCGACGTGGCCCTGCTGGACATCGAACTGCCCGGCATGAGCGGCCTCGACGCCGCCGCCGAACTGCGCGAACAGGCCCCGGACTGCCGGGTGTTGATCCTCACCACCTTCGGCCGCCCGGGCTACCTCCGCCGCGCCATGGAGGCGGGAGCCGCCGGCTTCCTGGTGAAGGACGGCCCCGTCGAGGACCTGGCCGCCGCGATCCGCCGCGTCCTGACCGGCGAAACGGTCATCGACCCCGCCCTCGCGGCCGCTGCGCTGAGCGCGGGCCCGAATCCACTCACGGCCCGCGAGTGCGACGTCCTCAAGGCGTCGGTGGACGGGGCGACGGTCTCCGACATCGCGACCAAGCTGCACCTGTCGGAGTCGACGGTGCGCAACTACCTGTCGTCGGCGATCGGCAAGACGGGGACGCGGAACCGGATGGAGGCGGTGCGGGAGGCTCGGCAGCAGGGGTGGTTGTAGCGGCAGCAGTTCAGACGGCGGGGGCTACCGCCCGACGGGCCTCCGTGGCAGCCAAGCCAGCATCAGCACCACACCCGCCACCAGCACCACCGCTCCGACCCGGAACACCAGCGCGTACCCCTCCGTCAGGGCCTCCGGCGTGAGCGCGTCGCCCGTGCGGGCCGCCGCGATCGTCGACATGATCGCGAGGCCGAGTGAACCGCCCATCGTGCGGGACGTGTTGATCAGGCCGGAGACCAGGCCGGCCTCGCCCGGGGCCGCTCCCGATGTGGCGAGGGCGGCGAGCGGGGTCGCCATCAGGCCCGCGCCGAGCATCATCAGGATGCCGGGGAACATGATCTCGGTCAGGTAGTTGCCCTCCGACGTCATCGCCGACTGCCAGCCGAAGCCGGCCGCCGCGATGACCGCGCCGAGCGCGGCCACGTGGCGCGCGCCGAGCAGCGGCATGAAGCGGGGCGCCGACTTGGAGCCGAGGAGCACCGCGAGCGAACTCGGCACCAGCGCGAGGCCGGCCTCCAGCGGGGAGTAGCCGAGGACGTTCTGCGCGTACAGCGTCATGAAGTACCACATGCAGAACATCGCGGACCCGCTGAGGAACATCGCCGCGTTCGCCGACGACACCGACCGCACCCGGAACAGCCCGAGCGGCATCAGCGGCGCCGCCGTACGCGATTCGACGAGCAGGAACAGCCCGATCAGCGCGAGCCCGGCGGCCAGCGGCACGAGCGTGGCGGCGGCGGTCCAACCCCGCGCCTCCGTCTGCGAGATGCCGTACGCCAGCGTCGCGAGTCCCGCCGTCACCAGCACCGCGCCCGGCAGGTCCAGCCGCCGCCCGCCGCCGTTGCGGCTCTCCACCAGCCAGCGCAGCGAACCGGCCAGCACCACCGCCCCGATCGGCACGTTGATCAGCAGCACCCAGCGCCACGACAACCCGTCCACCAGCGCCCCGCCGACGAGCCCGCCCGCGGCCCCGCCGCCCGCGCCGACCGCCGTCCACGTCGCTATCGCCCGCGCCCGCGCCGCGCCCTCGGGCACGGCGGAGGTCAGGATGGTGAGCGTCGACGGCGCGAGCACCGCCGCGCCCAAGCCCTGCACGGCCCGCGCCACCAGCAGCTGACCGCCCTCCTGCGCCAGCCCGCCGCCCAGCGAGGCCAGCGTGAACAAGGCGAGCCCCACCAGGAACATCCGCTTGCGCCCGTAGAGGTCGCCGGCCCGCCCGCCGAGCAGCATGAACCCGGCGAAGGCGATCGCGTAGGCGTTCACCACCCACTGCAGGCCCTGCGCGCTCAGCCCCAAATCCGTCCGCATCGACGGCAGCGCCACGTTGACGACCGACACATCGAGCACCACCAGGAACTGTCCGGCACAGGCGAGTGCCACGACCAGCCACGTGGGCGGCGCGCTACGACGGGATATCGGGGTGACGTCAGTGGCTTCGGCTTCCAGCATGCCTGTCATGCTCTCAACCCGGTTGCACCCCTTGCATCGGGATTTCGCCCGACGACGGCTTCGGCCGCGAGTCCTAGGCCCTTGTCCCTGGTGCTGTGGCGGGAACTCTCCCTATGCTGGCGCCCGCCTACGACGAGGGGGGCGCGGGGTGTACGGCAATCCGCTGTACCACTGGACGGGACTGGCCGCGGCGACGGCGGTCATCCTGCCGCTCTCGGTGGCGATGCTGGCAGGTTGGGTCCCGCCGTGGATGCGGAAGCGGAGGGCAGGGCTTCGGCTTCGCGCCTGCGGCTTCCTGTGCTTCTACGCCCTCTCCCTCCTCAACGCCGTCCCCCGCATCGCCGGCGCCTCCTACGCGACGGTCATGACCTGCATGAAAGCCGGCTGGGTCGTCCTCGCCCTTGCTGCCGTCCTGTTCCTGCTCGCGGAGCGCAGGGACAGCCGCGCCCGGGAAGCCGGCCCCGGCGGATCCGCTCGGTCGGCGGGTGATCATGGCTGATCGCGGCTGGTACGACGACAGCGACGCCCACGACGCAGTCCGGCAAGCCGATCGAGCCACCCGGCTCGGCTGGGCGGCGATCGCCGGCACCGCAGGAGCGCTCGGCTGCGCTCTGATCGCCGTGGCCGTCGTCTGCCTGGCTGCGATCCTCGCGTGCGCGTACGTCGTGGTGGCCATGGACTGATGGACAACCAGAGCCTCTAGGCCGCCGCCCGCACCACCGTCACCACCGCCGCCCCGCCCAGCCCGATGTTGTGCGCGAGCCCGACCCGGGCACCGGGTACCTGCCGCTCCCCCGCCTCGCCCCTCAACTGCCACACCAGCTCGGCGACTTGGGCGATCCCGGTCGCGCCCAGCGGATGCCCCTTGGAGATCAGCCCGCCGGACGGGTTGACCACCCAGCGCCCGCCGTACGTCGTCGCGCCCGACTCCACGAGCTTGCCGGACTCCCCCGCCGCGCACATGCCGAGCGCCTCGTAGGTCAGCAGCTCGTTGATCGAGAAGCAGTCGTGCAGTTCCACGACGTCCACGTCCTCGATCCCGAGCCCGGCCCGCTCGTAGACCTGCCGGGCCGCCTCCCGCGACATGGGCTGCCCTACGACGTCGATGCAGGAGCCGGAGGCGAAGGACTCCTCGGTGTCGGTCGTCATCGCCTGCGCGACGATCTCCACCGCCCCCGTCACACCCCGCCGCTCGGCGAACCGCTCCGAGACCACCACCGCGGCCGCCGCCCCGTCCGAGGTAGGCGAGCACTGGAGCTTGGTCAGCGGCCGGTGGACGGTGCGGGCCGCGAGGATGTCGGCGACCTCGTACACGTCCCGGAACTGGGCGTACGGGTTGTGCGCCGAGTGCCGGTGGTTCTTGGCGGCGACGGCGGCGAGCTGCGCCTCGGTCGTGCCGTACTTCTCCATGTGCTCACGGGCCGCGTCGCCGAAGATCTGCGCCGTGGGCGGCGTCATCTCGAAGCCGTGCCGGGCGGCCATCACGCCGTAGTGCCGCGCGACGGGGGATGTCGAGAAGTCCCCGCCCTCAGCCCCGCCCCCGAGCGCGCCCCTCTTCATCTTCTCGAAGCCCAGCGCCAGCACGCAGTCGGCCGCCCCGCCCTCGACCAGCTGCCGGGCGAGCATCAGAGCGGTCGAGCCGGTCGCGCAGTTGTTGTTGACGTTGTAGACGGGGACGCCGGTCAGACCGAGCTCGTAGGCGGCCCGCTGTCCGGCCGTCGAGGGCTGGAAGCAGTAGCCGGCAGCAACCTGTTCCACCTCGTCGTAGGAGATTCCCGCGTCGGCCAGGGCGGTGCCGCCGGCCTCCCGCACCATGTCCCAGTACTGCCACTCACGCGTCTCGGGCTTCTCGAATCGGGTCATGCCGACACCGGCGACGTAGGCCTTCATGGCGCGCAGAGTAGAACACGTTCCACCTACCCACCAGACCTGACCGGGGGTCAGATTCCCAACACAAGGTCAAGAAATGATTAGAGGCCCGAAGCAACGGAATAGTTGCCTATGCATACGAGGTTTACCCAGCACTTATCCAATGGGAGGCCTCACGCAATGACACACACGACGACTGAACAGCCCACCCGGAGAGCGAGCGGGACCGTCGTCCCGGTGCTCGCCTTCGCGGGCATCGTTGTCGCGGTGATGCAGACCCTGCTCGTCCCGGTCATCAAGGACCTGCCGCAGCTGCTGGACACCGCACCCAGCAACGCCACCTGGGTCCTGACGTCCACCCTGCTGTCGGGCGCCGTGGCCACCCCGATCATGGGCCGGCTCGGCGACCTGTACGGCAAGCGGCGCATGCTGATCCTCAGCCTCGCCGTGATGGTGGTCGGCGCCCTGGTCAGCGCGCTCACCAGCGACCTGCTCACGATGATCGCCGGCCGCACCCTCCAGGGCTTCGCCATGGGCGCGATCCCGCTCGGCATCGGCCTGATGCGCGACATGCTGCCCCGCGAGAAGCTCGGCTCGGCCATGGCCCTGATGAGCTCCTCCATCGGCGTCGGCGGCGGACTCGCGCTGCCGCTCGCGGCCCTGGTCGCCCAGCACGCCGACTGGCACGCGCTGTTCTACGGCGCCGCCGGCCTCGGCGTCCTCTCCATCCTCCTCACCCTCGCCGTCGTACCGGAGTCCCCGATGCGCGCCAAGGGCACCTTCGACGTGCTGGGCGCACTCGGCCTCTCCGCCGGCCTGGTCCTCTTCCTGCTGCCGATCACCAAGGGCAGCGACTGGGGCTGGACCTCGGGCACCACACTCGGCCTCTTCGGCGCCTCCGCCCTCGTCCTGCTCCTGTGGGGCCTGATGGAGCTGCGCAAGAAGGCCCCCCTGGTCGACCTGCGCACCACGGCCCGCCCGGCCGTCCTCTTCACCAACCTGGCCTCGATCATGGTCGGTGTCTCCTTCTACGTCGTCTCCCTCGTCCTCCCCCAGCTGCTCCAGCTCCCGAAGGCCACCGGCTACGGCCTCGGCCAGTCGATGGTCGTCGCCGGCCTGCTGGTCGCCCCGCTGGGCCTGACGATGATGGTCACGGCGCCGGTCTACGCCCGGCTGTCCGCGCGGTACGGCCCGAAGGTCACCCTCATCCTCGGCATGCTGATCATCGGCATCGGCTACGGCGCCGGTCTCGGCCTGATGAGCGCGCCCTGGCAGAGCGCCGTCATCGCCGTGATCCTGGGTGCGGGCATCGGCCTCGCGTACTCCTCGCTGCCCGCGCTGATCGTCGGCGCGGTGCCGGCGTCGGAGACGGGTGCGGCGAACGGTCTCAACACCCTGATGCGATCGATCGGTACGTCGGTGTCGAGTGCCGTCATCGGCATGGTGCTGGCGAACACCGCGCACAACGTGGGCGGCGTCGCGATCCCGACCATGCACGGGTTCCATGTCTCCTTCCTGATCGCCACCGGTGCGGTTGCCGTGGGCCTGCTGATAGCCGTGTTCCTGCCGAAGCCGAACCGTGCGCCTCAGCTGCGGGTCAGCAGCGAGGAGGAGGCGGGCATCGCTCGCGCCGAGGAGGTTCTGCGGGGCTTCCGCGGGCGGGTCCTGGACGCCGGGGGTTCGCCGGTGGCTCGCGCCAAGGTCACACTGATCGACCGGCGGGGGCGGCAGGCCGGGGCGACGCTCTCCGAGGAGGACGGCAGCTATGTGCTGGCCGTGCCGACCGAGGGAGCGTATGTGCTGGCCGCACGGGCGGCGGGGCATGGGCCGTTGGCCTCTGCTGCGACGCACCCCGGTGCGGAGCGGGCTGTGGACCTGGATCTGTCCTTGCCTGGGGAGTCGGTGACGGCGTAACGCCCAGTGCGGTGCGCGGGGGCGTCCGTCGGCGGGCTGCGGGATCGTTGTGGCTGGTCGCGCGGTTCCCCGCGCCCCTAAAAGCAAAACCAAACAGCTCACTGCCCGCACCCCCGGTCGAATCCTCGGCCGGGGGTGCGGCAGCATGGGGCCGCAGACGTACGACGTACGACCGGAAGGACCCTCCATGGCCGCGGCCGCACCCAAGCCCGAGATCCTGGCCGCGTTCGAGGCGGCGAAGGGGTTCATGCCCGCGGACGAGGGACTGGCGCTGTACGCGGCGGCCGTCGAGGCGGGCGGGCTCGGGCTGCCGCTGCTGGAGGTCGGGACGTACTGCGGCCGCTCCACGATCCTGCTCGCCGATGCCGCCAGTGAGGCCGGGGTCATGGCGCTGACCGTCGACCACCATCGCGGGAGCGAGGAGCAGCAGCCCGGGTGGGACTACCACGACCCGGAGACCGTCGACCCCGAGATCGGGCTGATGGACACGCTGCCGACCTTCCGGCGGACGCTGCACAAGGCCGGGCTGGAGGAGCACGTGGTCGCGCTGGTCGGGCGTTCGCCGCAGGTCGCGTCGGTCTGGGGCTCCCCGCTGGGGCTGGTCTTCATCGACGGCGGCCACACCGATGAGCACGCCAACGCCGACTACGAGGGCTGGGCCCCGCACGTCGCCGAGGGCGGCCTCCTCCTCATCCACGACGTCTTCCCGAACCCCGAGGACGAGTTCACGGGGCAGGCGCCGTACCGCGTCTACCTCCGGGCCCTTCAGTCCGGAGCCTTCACAGAGATCTCGGTGACCGACTCGCTGCGCGTCCTGCGGCGCACCGGCGTAGGGATCTGAGGGCCCTCTACGGGAGGCGTTCGGCGTCGAATCCGAGTTCAGCTGAGTCCCTTGTCGCGGTTGCGCGCACACGGACAGCGCAACGCCCCGTCGTCCGGGTTGGACGTGAGGATGCGCATGGACCTGTCGCGGGTCAAAGTGGCGGCAGGGCCTCCGTAACGCCCGTAGTCGTCTGCCTGTCCGACGACGGCGGCCAGGGCCGAGCTGATCGAGCGGCGGCCGGAGGAGTCGGGCCATCACAAGGGAGGAACCATGGCTGTTCGTACTTACGTCTCGACGACTGTGCGGAACGACCGTCTCGACGAGGTTCTTCACGCACTGGAGAACGTGGATCCGGACGCGATCGTGTCATCCGTCACCCGCTCGGGCGCTCCCGACGACCCGGCCGGGGCATCGCTGTCGCTGGCTGGTGACAAGTGTGACGCGGTGAAGGAGCAGCTCACAGCATTTCCAGATCTGGAGTATGACGTTGGCGTGAGGCACGTCGAGGACTGATCCAGACACGTAGACCGTCCCCGTCCTCGAGGTCCGAGATAGCACCGCGGTGTGCGTCAGCCGGTGTTCGCCGCGCGTCGAGGCGGGGGCGTTCAGACTGCCGTTGCCGGAGGCTGCCGCACAGGCCGGACTGACTCACTGCGCGTCCTGCGGCGAACCGGCGCCGGGATCTGGGGCCCGGTCTCAGTCACAGACGGACCCCTACGACCGCCCGGGCGCAACAACGCCGCCTGACGTGCGATCGTGTGGCCATGAGCAACGACTACGACCGCATTCGCAACGGCATCGAGTTCATGACCGCCTACGTCTCCGGAAATGAGCTGCTCACGCAATACGTGGTCGAGCGGCGGCGCGAGGATCCCGAGGCGGTGGAGACGCTCATGGACGGCGCAGCCGCCCTCTGTGCCCTTCTGCTGCACAAGATGGCGCGCGAGACCGGCAAGAGCGAGCACGAACTGCTGCAAGAGCTGGCCACGGTCTCCTACCGTCGCGAGCAGCAGGCCGACGATTGATTCCGGTGGCGCGGTTGCCCGAACGCCTCCAGGCACCGGGTGCCGTCCGCGGCACGCTGCATCGACCGTCCGTGGCCCCTATGGACAACTTGGACGCCCGCTAGGGTGGCAGACGTGTCGTACGTAGGCCCGGACTTCGATCCTCCCCAGCCCCGCCGCCCCCGCCGCGGTCCCCTGACCGTCGCGATCGCCGCGCTCGTACCCGGCGCGCTGCTCGGATGGCTCGTGTACGAAGCCGTGGGCGGAACGGGGGGTGGAGGCGGCGACGACAAGGCGACGGTGCAGACCTCCGCGTCCGCGCCTGCGTCCACGTCGGCGGCGGCCAGCGCGCCCGGCTCCGCCACCACCGACGACGACAAGCAGCCGAGTTCGCCGGCCACCCACTCCTCGCCCAGTTCCTCGGCGCCCGCCGCGACCGGCTCCCTCAAGGGCAAGGTCGTCGTCATCGACCCCGGGCACAACCCCGGCAACTTCCAGCACACGGCGGAGATCAACCGCCAGGTCGACATCGGCACGAACCGCAAGGAGTGCGACACCACGGGCACGTCCACCAACGCGGGCTACACGGAAGCCCAGTTCACGCTGGACGTCTCCCACCGGCTGAAGACGCTGCTCGAGAAGCAGGGCGCCACGGTGAAGCTCACCCACGACAACGGCTCCCCCGCTTGGGGACCTTGTGTGGACGGGCGGGCCGCGATCGGCAACAAGGCCCACGCCGACGCCGCGATCTCCATCCACGCGGACGGCTCCGCCGCCGGCAACCGCGGCTTCCACGTGATCCTTCCCGGGTTCGTGGACGCGGGCGCGGCGGACACCCGCAAGATCGTCGGCCCCTCGGCCGAACTCGGCCAGCGCATCGCCGGCAACTTCGTGCACGCGACGGGCAGTGCGCCCTCCAACTACATCGGCGACGGCACCGGTCTCGTCACGCGTAAGGACCTGGGCGGTCTCAATCTGTCAACAGTTCCCAAGGTCTTCATCGAGTGCGGCAACATGCGCGATAGCAAGGACGCGGCGCTACTCACGAGTGGCACATGGCGCCAGAAGGCGGCGCAAGGGATCTCTGATGGAATCGTGAGTTTCCTGCACGCTTCGTGATAGGCGGGCTGATCCCGGCGGACACCCTGGTCGGGGGACGATAGTGTCTACCGACGACGAGACGACCTACGAAGGACCTGAAGTGAATATCCGCTCCCTCACTCGAGGCGACGGCGTGGTGATCGGAGCAGCGGTGTTGCTGTTCATCGCGTCGTTCCTCGACAACTACTCGTACAACGGCGTGCCCGACAGCGTCGATCTCCCAAATCTGTGGGAGAGCGGACCGGTTCTGCTCAGTGTCGTCCTGGCAGGCATCATCGCGGCCGCGCTCATCGTTGTGTCCCGCGGTCTGCCGCAGCCGCGCAAGGTGGCGGGTCTCGAACTCGGCGCGTTCGGCGTCGCCTTCGCGATCTTCGCCGCGTGGAGTGCCCTCGGCAACGTCTTCGACCCGGCGGGCGGCGCGGACAACATCGGCAGTTCCAATGACGGGCCGAGCGCCGGTACGGGTCTGATCCTGGCTCTCGTCGCCACCATCGTCATGGCTGCAGCCGCCGTTGCCACCCCCTTGGTCCCCGCCCTCCAGGCGGCCCTCCTCCCGGCTCCCAAGCCGGCCGCCCCGCAGCCTCCCTACGGCGCCCAGCCCCCCGGTGGCTACGGCTACCCCGGTGCCCAGCAGCCGCAGTTCGGCGGGCAGCCGCAGCCCGGGCAGCCCTACGGGGCCCAGCCGCAGGCGGGAGCACCTCAGCCGGGTCAGCCGCACGCGGGCGCGCCCCAGCCGGGCCAGCCGCAGCCGACCGGTGGGGACTTCTCGCCGTTCTGGTTCGCGGTGCCCGTCGCGCGGCCGCTGTTCGCCGAGGACGGGTCGCCCACGCCGATCGCCGAACTGGCGCCCGGCACCTGGTACCTGGCCGTCGAGCAGCGTGGTCCGGGTCTGGTCGCGCAGACGCAGGACGGCCGTCGCGGCGTGCTGCAGGACACGTCCGGCATCCAGCGCGGCTGAGCCGACCCGCAACACTCCGCACGGCCCCTCGCCCTTCCGGGCGGGGGGCCGTTGTCGTACAGTCGCAGCTCACAGCCACGTAGCTGACTGACCGTCAGATAATGGAGGCCTCATGCGACTCGGTCTCGCCCTCGGCTACTGGGGCCGCGGCCCCTCCGCGGACCATGTGCCGCTCGCGCAGGAGGCCGAGCGGCTCGGGTACGACTCGGTGTGGACCGCCGAGTCGTGGGGGTCGGACGTCTTCACGCCGCTGACCTGGATCGCGGCGCAGACCTCAAGGATCAAGCTGGGTACGGCAGTCGCGCAGATGGCGGCCCGGTCGCCGACGACCACCGCGATGCACGCGCTGACGCTGGACCATCTCTCCGGCGGGCGGATGATGCTCGGACTGGGGCTGTCGGGACCGCAGGTGGTGGAGGGGTGGTACGGGCGGCCGTTCCCCAAGTCACCACTGACTGCTACGCGGGAGTACGTCGACGTCGTACGGCAGGTGTTGCGACGGGAGGCGCCGGTGGAGCTGGACGGGCGGTTCCACTCGCATCCGTATCGGGGCCAGGACGGGACCGGGCTCGGCAAAGCGCTCAAACCCATCACACACCCCTTGCGCCCCGAACTCCCCGTCCTCCTCGGCGCGGAGGGGCCCAAGAACGTCGAGCAGACGACCCGAATCGCCGACGGCTGGCTCCCGCTGTACTGGTCGCCGACGCGGCCCGACGTCTACGGACCGGCCATCGCCGACCTTCGGCCCGGGTTCATCGTCGCCCCCCTCGTCCGCGTCCAGGTCTGCGACGACGTCACGGAGGGGCTGCTGCCCGTCAAGACCATGCTCGGCTTCTACATCGGCGGCATGGGGCACGCCTCCCGCAACTTCCACGCCGACCTCATGGCACGCATGGGCTACGAGGAGCAGGCGCGGCGCATTCAGCAACTGTTCCTGGAGGGCCGGCGCGAGGAGGCCGTGCTCGCCGTACCGGACGCCTTCGCCGACGAGATCTCACTGGTCGGGCCGCGCGAACGGATCGCTGAGCGGCTGGAGTTGTGGCGCAAGGGTCCGGTGACCGACCTGCTCGCGCTGTCCCCGGACCGGGAGTCGCTGCGCGTGCTGGCCGAGCTCAACTCCTAGACCGCTGACCTGCAGATCGCACGCACGTTTCAACCACTCGGGTTTGCCCCACGTTTCGGCGGCAACCCGTTAGGCATGTCCCCCAGATATCGCGGTGCGAATCAGGCCGGAACGGTCATCGCTGTCGTCGCCGACATCATGGCCCTGATCCTGGGCCTGTGGATCCTGATGTACCTGCTGGACGCGAACCGCGCGAACGAGTTCGTGCAGTTCATCCACAACGCGGCTCTGTGGCTGGCGGGTTGGTCGCACGACCTGTTCACGTTCGACGCGGCATGGGCCCGAGTGGTCGCCGGCTACGGTCTCGCAGCCGTCGTCTACCTCTTCATCGGCCATGCCATCGCCAACCGCGTCCACCGTCACTGAGGACGCGAAGGCAACCCCTTTATCCATCGCCGCCGAGGGCTCAGCAGCAGTCCGGGTCGAGCCCTCGCGGCAGACTCTCTCCTCCGAACACCGTGCATGTCGCCTCGTGGCCCCCGAGGGCCGCGACCGCGAGGAGGAGGGAGCCGGCGGTCCACGTGGTCAGCTCCTGGGGCCAGACCGCCTCGTCCTCGAAGACGTAACCCGTCCAGTACAGGCCGGTGTCCGCATCGCGCAGGTGCTGGATCGACTTCAGAATGTCCAGCGCGTGGTCGGACTCGCCCATCGCCCACAGAGCGAGGGCGAGTTCGGCCGATTCTCCGCCCGTGACCCACGGGTTGGGGACCACGCAGCGCACACCGAGGCCGGGGACGACGAAGCGCTCCCAGCCCTCCTCGATACGGGACTTGGCCTCCGCGTCCGTCAACGCGCCGCCCAGGACCGGGTAGTACCAGTCCATCGAGTAGCGGTCCTTGTCGAGGAACCGCTCGGGGTGGCGGCGGATGGCGTGCCGCAGGGCTCCGAGCGCCAACTCCCAGTCGGGCTGCGGCTCTTCACGCTGTTCGGCGATGGCGAGCGCGCAGCGCAGCGCGTGGTGGATGGACGAGGAGCCGGTGAGCAGCGCGTCGGTGGTGAAGGTGCCGTCGTCCTCGCCCTTCCAGCCGATCTGCCCGCCGGGCTGCTGGAGTCCCAGGACGTACTCGATCGCCGCGTAGACGGCCGGCCACATGCGGTCCAGGAAGGTGTCGTCGCCGGTCGACAGGTAGTGGTGCCACACGCCGACCGCGATGTAGGCGACGAAGTTGGTCTCCCGGCCGCGGTCGGTGACGTCCGCGAAGTCCCCGTCGGCGTAGGCCGCGTACCAGGAGCCGTCGGCGTTCTGGTGCCGTGCGAGCCACTCGTAGGCCCGCTCGGCGGCGTCGTGTTCGCCCGCCGCGTCGAGCGCCATCGCGGCCTCGGTGTGGTCCCACGGGTCCAGGTGGTGTCCGCGGAACCAGGGGATCGCGCCGTCCTCCCGCTGCACGGCGAGGATGCCCTGCACGGTGGCGGCGGCCTGCCCGGCGGTGAGGACCCCGGGCAGGACGAGGTGTTCTGTCCGGGGAGTGGTCACCGGGCGTCCACCGACGGCAGGTGCGGCTTGGTCGCGTAGGCCACGAAGCTCTTGCCGATCAGCGGGTTCAGCGCCTGCTCGGCGACCCGGGTCGCCAGCGGCTTCTTCATGATGTCCCAGACCAGCAGCTTGTGGTACGCCTTCACCGGCAGCGCCTGGTCGTTGTCGACGCCGAACGCGCACTTCAGCCACCAGTACGGCGAGTGCAGCGCGTGCGCGTGGTGCGTGCCGTACGGCTTGAGGCCCGCCTCGCGGATCTTGGCGATCAGTTCGTCCGCCTTGTAGATGCGGATGTGGCCGCCCTCGACCTCGTGGTAGGCGTCGGACAGGGCCCAGCAGACCTTCTCGGGGCCGTAGCGCGGGACGGTGATGGCGATCCGGCCGCCGGGCTTCAACACCCGTACCATCTCGGCGAGTACGCCCTTGTCGTCCGGGATGTGCTCCATGACCTCGGAGATGATGACGACGTCGAACGAGTCGTCGGGGAAGGGCAGGGCGAGGGCGTCGCCCTCCATGGCTGTGGCGCTCGCGCCCTCGGGTGCCTCGCCGGCCTCCTTCATCGCCGCGAACCACTTGGCGACCTCGCGGATCTCCTCGGCGTTCTGGTCCAGCGCCACGACCTGCGCTCCGCGCCGGTAGCACTCGAACGCGTGCCGTCCCGCCCCGCAGCCGAGGTCCAGGACGCGATCGCCCGGGGCGAGCGGGAACCGGGAGAAGTCGACGGTCAGCACGTGGCCCTGCTTTCGGGGTTGGATGCGGCTGGTTCTGGTGCGGGCGTCGCCCTGCCGGTCTCGGGGGTTCGGGGGGCCGCGGAGCGGCCGGGGGATGTGCCGGCGATGGGGGTCCCCCCGCGCGAGCGAAGCCGAGCGTGGGGGACGGCCATGGCGTCGCGGTAGTGGGACACCGTGCCCTGTGCGGCGCGGGCCCAGGTGAAGCGGGCCAGTACCCGCTCACGGCCGGCCCGGCCGAGGCGCACCCTCAGTTCGCGGTCGCCGAGCAGCCGGTTCAGCGCCACCGCGAGCTCCCCCGCGTCCCCTGGCCGCACCGCGAGGCACGTCTCGCCGTCGGGCCCGGCGACCTCCGGGATCGCGCCGCCGGTCGTGGCGACGAGGGGCGTGCCGGTGGCCATCGCCTCGGCCGCCGGGAGGGAGAAACCCTCGTAGAGGGAGGGGACGCAGGCGACCTCGGCGGAGCGGACCAGGTCGACCAGTTCGGCGTCCGAGATGCCCTTGACGAACTCGACGGCGCCTTCGAGGCCGTAGCGCTCGATGGCCTGGGCGACCGGGCCCTCGGTGGGGCGCTTGCCGACGACGACGAGGTGGGCGTAGGCATGCTCAGTGCGGACCTTGGCCAGCGCCTCGACGAGGAAGACCAGTCCCTTGAGCGGTACGTCCGCGCTGGACGTCGTCACGATCCGGCCCGGTACGACGGGCACGGACGGGTCGGGCGAGAACAGGTCGGTGTCCGCGCCGATGTGCACCACGTGGATGCGGTCGTCGCGCACGCCCAGGTGGTCGACGATCTCGGCGCGGGAGGTGCCCGAGACGGTGAGGACCGAGGGCAGGCGGCGCGCGACGCGCTTCTGCATGCGGGTGAAGGCGTACCAGCGCCGCTTGGACAGCTTCTGCATGCGGCCCTGCGCCGCGTCGAGCTCCAACTGGCGGTCGACGGTGATGGGGTGGTGGATCGTGGTCACCAGGGGTGCGCCGACGTCGCCCAACAGGCCGTAGCCGAGGGTCTGGTTGTCGTGCACGACGTCGAACTCGCCGCGCCGGGAGCGCAGATGGCGGCGGGCGCGCAGGGAGAAGGTCAGCGGTTCGGGGAAGCCGCCGGTCCACATCGTCGCCACTTCGAGGGCGTCGATCCAGTCGCGGTACTCGTCGCGCCCCGGAGTGCGGAAGGGGTCGGGCGAGCGGTAGAGGTCGAGGCTGGGCAGCTCGGTGAGGGTGAGGCGGTCCGCGTACTCCGCGCCCTCGTCGAGGACCGGGTAGGGCTGGGAGCCGATGACCTCGACGCGGTGCCCGAGGCGGGCCAGCTCGCGTGAGAGGTGGCGGACGTAGACGCCCTGACCGCCGCAGAACGGGTTCCCTTTATAGGTGAGGAGCGCGATGTGGAGCGGTCGCTCGCCGTCCGCGGCGGGGTCCTCCTGGAGCCCTGCCGGACTGGCCTCAGCGGTCACTCTGGGCCCCCTTCTGCATGCACTGTCCCGCGAGATTACGCCGGGACGCTAATCTAGAACAAGTTTCAGACTTGATCGTCCAGGAGGCTCCGAATCTACCGGCAGGTAGGGGCGCTGTGAGCAGTGGATCAGGTGATTCGCGCCACGGCGGACGCCCTGTCATGCTCGGTGTGATCACCAGCCCTCACCGACTGTCACGGATCGGGACCCATCCCGCGGAAACCAAGGTGGCCAAGGTGGAAACCAGTACCTCGCAGCCGGCCTCCCCGCCCCTCACGGAGCGGCAGGAGGCGCGTCGCCGGCGCATCCTGCACGCGAGCGCGCAGCTGGCCAGCCGGGGCGGTTTCGACGCGGTGCAGATGCGTGAGGTCGCGGAGTCCTCGCAGGTCGCCCTGGGCACGCTGTACCGGTACTTCCCGTCGAAGATCCATCTGCTGGTGGCCACCATGCAGGACCAGCTGGAGCACATGCACGGCACGCTGCGCAAGAAACCGCCGACGGGTGACACGGCGGCCGAGCGCGTCGCGGAGACCCTGATGCGGGCCTTCCGCGCGCTGCAGCGCGAGCCGCACCTGGCCGACGCGATGGTCCGTGCGCTCACCTTCGCCGACCGCAGCGTCTCGCCGGAGGTCGACCAGGTCTCCCGCCAGACCACGGTGATCATCCTGGACGCGATGGGCCTGGAGAACCCCACCCCCGAGCAGCTCTCCGCGGTCCGCGTCATCGAGCACACCTGGCACTCGGCCCTGATCACCTGGCTCTCGGGCCGCGCCTCGATCGCCCAGGTCAAGATCGACATCGAGACGGTGTGCCGGCTGATCGATCTGACGGAGGTCGGCGGAACAGGCGCCCCCGAGGCGCACGCGTGACGTCCGAAGGGACCCGAGGTGTCCGAGGTGCCCGTGTGACACACGGCTGAAATTGCCTGGCGGGGCCTCCCGGCCGGGCCGGACAATCGCTCCATGTCGATCATCCACCGCACCATCGTGACGCCCACCAAGCTGGAACTCCTCCACACCTGGCTGCCCACCCGCCCCTGGTACCGCGGCTCCGCCGCACCGGAGCTGGCGAAGGCCGGCGGGTTTCGGCTGGATGACCCCGAGGGGCAGGTCGGGATCGAGTTCATGGTCGTCGGGGAAGCGTCGTCGGGGGCGTACCTGGTGCCGCTGACCTACCGCGGCGCCCCGCTCGAGGGCGCCGAGCACGCGCTCGTCGGCACCATGGAGCACGGTGTGCTCGGTCCGCGCTGGGCCTACGACGGCTGTCACGACCCCGTGCTGACCGCCCAGTTGCTCGCCCTCGTCGAGGGACGCGCCCCCGCGCACGCGCAGAGCATCAGCGACACCCTCGACCGGGAGGTCGTCCGTTCCTACGCCGGTGAGGGACCGATCGGCGCGCTCGGCGCACCCCAGGACACCGCGGAAGCAACCGACTTCGCCGTGGCGGGCGGCCTGACGCTGCGGCTGCACCGCGTGCTGACGCCGGTGCAGGGCGACGCACCGCCGCAGGGCGCCGTCGGTCATGTCTCCGGCGTGTGGGAGCACACCGACGGCACCCGCGTCAGGGGCCTGGTCGCCAGTCTCCAAGCCGGCTAGGGCCGATGGGGTGGTCTGGCGGATCCGCGCCGGCGCCCGGTGGCGGGAGATGCCCGAGCGGTTCGGTGCCGGCAGACCGTCTACCAGCTGTTTGCAAGGTTGGCGGGACGCGGGTGTCTTCGAGGTCCTGCGCCGGCCTCCTACCAGCTCATTGATCACCACCGAGTGTCGCTCGGGAACGCCCCGTGCTTCTCCCGCGTCCCACCTGATGTCGGCTCACGTGGGCCGGCGGAGCCTGGGGGGCATGCACACATGCGGCATCGGATCGGCCGGCGGCGTACTCGTAACGGCGTCCTCGCGGTGGCGCTGGCCCTGGTCGCGCTGGCCGGCGTGGCAGGCTGCGGCGGCGGCAGCAAGCCGCCACACAAGGGCCAGGCGGCGGAGCTGTTCAAGTGGGACGTGAACGACACCGCGGCGATGCGCAAGCTGCCCCCCGACGTCGTCAGCGCCCTTTACGCCCTCAACACGGACGCCACCGGCATCGCCTACGGCTCCGACGGGCGACTGCGCGTCATGACCGCCTACCTGCTGCGGTTCGACGCCGACCGCACGATACACGCCACCGACATCAGCGGAGGCAGGTCGGTGGACTGGGAGAACCACGGCCTGGTCGCCGAGCCTGGTGGGACCTTCCTCACCGCCCGCGGCACCGACGTCCTGCGGTGGCGGCCCGACGGCACGTCCCAGGTGGTGGCCGCCTTCGCGGCGAAAGACCGCAAGGTGGGCACCACGGTGCCGGCCTCCGCGCCGGTCGGTACCGTCCACGCCGGCTACAACGCCCCGTGGCTCGCGGGCGTCCGTCCCGACGGCTCCCTCGTGCTCGTCGACACCGACGTCCTGTGGTCCCTCAAGGACGGCCGGCTGACCCGCCTCCTCCAACTGCCCGCCACGGGCGACAAGGAGGTCGCCAACACGCTGATGGAGGACGCCGCCGTGAACCGGTCGGGCACGGTATGGACGGCGTCCGGCCCCTTCCACGCCCAGACACTCGCCGGCCTGCGCACCGTCGCCCCCGACGGCACCGTCAGCCGCCCGGCACTGCCCGCGAGAGCCGAGGGCGTGTCCGAGAAGCTGGCCTCACTGCAGGTGAATTGGCTCACCGATGACGGCGCCGACGGCGTCTACGCCCACGTCTACAGCCCTGGCACCGAGTACGTCCTCCATGTGCGCCCCGGCAGCGCACGAGCCGTCGCCAAGGCCACCCCGTCCTCGAACCGCTGCACGATGCCCCACCACCCGGTGGACGCCATGTCGATGTCGTGCACGATCCCCGAGGAGCTCACCTACCACGCAGGCCACCTGGTAGCGGCGGGCGACGCGGACTACGTACTGACCCTGCCGCTCGCCTAGAGCTGTTCGGGGTTCGGATCATGTGGTTGAAGCTCCTCACCTCAACCACATGATCCGAGGCCGAACAACTCCTAGTCCTCCGGCGGGAAGACCGGCTCCCCGCTGCCCAGCACGGTGATCGCGATCGCCTCGACCGGGCAGTTCTCCGCGGCGTCCAGGATGCGTTCGTTGGCGTCGGTCTCCGGTTCCACGGGGTGGGACTGCATGGCGGAGTCGAGGCGGAAGGCGCCCTCGGCGCGGTGGGTGCACTGGGCCGAGCCGATGCAGAGGGAGCGGTCGACCTCGACGTGCCAGCGGTCACCCATGGCGTTCATCCCTCCCAGCCGGCCGGCAGGTGGATCATCTTGTGTTCGAGGTACTCGCCGTAGCCCTCGGGGCCGAACTCCCGCCCCAGGCCGGAGTCCTTGTAGCCGCCGAAGGGGCCGAGCATGTCCAGGCTGAACGTGTTCACCGAGTACGTGCCGGTACGGACCTGGCGTGCCACGTCGATGCCGCGGGCGACGTCCGCCGTCCACACGCTGCCGCTCAGCCCGTAGTCGGAGTCGTTCGCGATCTTCACGGCCTCGGACTCGTCGCCGTAGGGGAGAAGGCAGATGACGGGGCCGAAGATCTCCTCGCGGGCGATGCGCATCGAGTTGTCGACGCCGCCGAAGAGGGTCGGCTCGACGTACCAGCCGCGCTCCAGGCCCGGCGGACGGCCGCCGCCGGTGAGGATCTTGGCGCCCTCCTCCTGGCCGATGCGGATGTAGTCGAGGTTGCGCTGCTGCTGCCGCCTGGCGACCAGAGGGCCGACCTGGGTCGCCGTGTCCAGCGGGTCGCCGACCACGAGCGCGCCCGCGGCGGCGGCGAAGGCGTCGGCGAACTCGTCGTAGCGCGAGCGGGGTACGAGGATGCGGGTCTGGGCCACGCACGCCTGTCCGTTGTTCATCCACGCGGCCGGGACGACCCCCGCAACGGTGGCCTCCACGTCCGCGTCGGGCAGCACGACCGCCGCCGACTTGCCGCCCAACTCCAGTGTCACGCGCGTGAGATGACGGGCGGCGACCTCCATCACGCGCTTGCCCGCCGCCACCGACCCGGTGAAGGAGACCTTGTCGACGCCCGGGTGCCCGACCAGGTACTCGCTCACCTCGCGGTCGGCGGGCAGGACGGACAGCACGCCCTCCGGCAGCCCGGCCTCGCGTGCGATCTCCGCGAGGATGTAGGCGTCCAGCGGCGACTCGGGCGACGGTTTGAGGATCGCCGTGCAGCCGGTCAGCAGCGCGGGCGCGAGCTTGGCGGCGGCCACGAACTGCGGGACGTTCCACGGCACGACGGCCGCCACCACCCCCACCGGTTCGCGGCGCACCAGGATCTTCCCCAGCACGCCGTCGCGGGGCTCCTCGTAGGTGTAGTTCCGGGCGACGGTGATCGCCGCGTCCCAGACCATCATCGCGCCGAGCGCCTGGGCGAGGACGCTCCAGGAGTAGGGCGAGCCGTTCTCGGAGGAGATGACGCGAGCGATCTCCTCGTGTCGTACGGCGATCGCGTCCTTGATCCGGGTGACGACCTCGATCCGCTCCTCCAGCGGCATCCGCGGCCAGGGCCCGTCGTCGAAGGCGCGCCGCGCGGCCTCGACCGCCCGGTCCACGTCCGCCGCCGAGGCGTGCGGGACCCGCCCGATGACCTCCTCCGTGTGCGGGGAGATCACCTCGATGACGTCCTTGCCGAGGGGATCGGTCAACACCCCGCCGATGAACAGCTGTCCGTGTTCCACGAGCTCGGTCATGACCGACTGCCTCCCCGGAGCTGGCTCTGACGGTTCATCAGATACGGGAACTGATACCAGTTCCCCTCGGAGGAGTCCACAGAGGAGGAGTCCACAGCGCAGCGAAAGGTGACTTGGGCTCCCATTGGAACTGGTTCTAGTTATAGTGACGGGAACGCGGCGACAGGGGAACCCATGGCACAGGTCACCGACCACGGCGGAGGCGTACGGTCCGTCCAGGTACCCATCCCGGACAACCCCCTCGGGCACACGCTCGTGTACGTCGTCGACACCGACCGCGGCCCGGTCCTCATCGACACCGGATGGGACGACCCGGATTCGTGGCAGACCCTCGCGGAGGGGCTGGCCGCCTGCGGCACCTCCGCCGGCGAGATCCACGGCGTCGTGATCACCCACCACCACCCCGACCACCACGGCCTGTCCGGCAAGGTGCGAGAGGCGTCCGGCGCCTGGATCGCCATGCACGCCGCGGACACCGCGATCGTGCGGCGCACCCGCGACACCAGGCCCGGCCGCTGGTTCTCCTACATGGCCGCCAAACTCACCGCCGCCGGCGCCCCCGAGGAGCACGTGGCGCCCCTGCGCGACGCCGCCCCCCGCCCCGCCCTCCCGGGCCTCTCCCCCGCCCTGCCCGACCGCGAGATCGTCCCCGGCGAACTCCTCGACCTCCCGGGCAGGCGACTGCGCGCCATCTGGACCCCGGGCCACACACCCGGCCACGTCTGCCTGCACCTGGAGGAGGAGCACCCCGCCCAGCCGCACGGCCAACTCCCGGGCCACGGACGCCTGTTCTCCGGCGACCACCTGCTCCCCGAGATCACCCCCCACATCGGCCTGTACGAGGACCCCGACGACGCCACCGTCACCGACCCCCTCGGCGACTACCTCGACTCCCTCGAACGCATCGGCCGCCTCGCCCCTGCCGAGGTGCTCCCCGCCCACCAGCACACCTTCCCCGACGCGGCGGCACGCGTACGGGAGTTGCTCGACCACCACGAGGAACGGCTCACCGGTCTGCAGGCCCTGCTGGTCGAACCGCTCACGCCCTGGCAGCTCGCCGAGCGCATGGAGTGGAACCGCCCCTGGGCCCAAATCCCCTACGGATCAAGGAACATCGCCGTCTCGGAGGCCGAGGCGCACCTGCGCCGGCTGGTGAAGCTGGGGCGGGCGGAGGCGGTGGCGGGCAGTGATCCGGTGGCGTACCTGGCCGTCGGGCACGTATGAATACGTACCTATGGAGCCCTTGGAGCGACTGCTCGCCGAACGTGCCTGTGAACGCCTGATCCTCGACTTCGTCCACCGCCTCGATCTGGGCGAACCCGCCTCCGTGGCCGAGCTGTTCACCGAGGACGGTGTGTGGGCATGGCCGGCTCCGGGGGACGGACGGCGCGTCGAGGGCCGGGACGCGCTGCGCACGTACTTCGGATCCCGCCCCGCCGACCGTCTGTCCCGCCGCACGATGTCCAACGTCCTCGTGACGGTGACCTCCGCGGACACGGCCTCGGCCACCTCGTACTTCACCACCTACCGCGTCGACGGACACAGCGGCGGCATGCTGCCGGCCGGGCCGCCCTTCCAGGTCGGCCACTACGAGGACACCTTCCGCCGCAGCCACGACGGCAGTTGGCTGCTCGCCACCCGCACGCTCGTCCTGCCCTTCGGCGGCGGTCCCGTGCGTGTGCGGACGGACGCCGCCCCCTTCATCCCGTTTCCCGACGGCACCGAGCCGCCGCTCTCCCAGGGGGTGCGCACCGGCCCGTACCTGTTCACCTCCGGGCAGGGCCCGCTGGACCCGGCGACCGGTGACATGCCGGCCGACTTCGCCGCGCAGACGCAGCAGGTCCTCGCCAACGTCGAGGCCGTCGTCGCGGCGGCCGGCGGCGACCGGCACTCGATCGTCCGCTGCACCTGCTACCTGGCCGACCACGCCCACTTCGGCGACTTCAACCGCGTCTACCGCGACTTCTTCGCCGACTCCTCACCGCTGCCGGCCCGTACGACGGTGGTGGTGCGGCCGGTGCGTGAAGGGGTGCTGGTGGAGGTGGACGCGGTGGCCGTGGTGGGGTGAGCGGCACGGTCGGCCCGGGCACCGATACCGGGGTTCACCGCCAGTACGACCTGACCAACTCCTCCGCCTGCCCGAGGAGTTCGACCTCCCGGCGGCTCGTCATCACGTCGGCCGCACGCCGGCGCCGGGCCTCCGTCAGCCCGGCCTCGGTGAGGTGGGCGGGGTCGGCCAGCAGCGCGTCCAGCAGCTCGCGGGCGGGAGCGGCGATCGGCTCGTCGCCGACGGCGACCTGCGCGAGGATGACGGCCGACATGCCCCAGTCCAGACCGGGGTCGCCCTCCTCGGTGTTGCTCCAGTCGATCACGCGCGGCCCGTCGGGCGTGAGCATCACGTTGTCCGGGTGCAGGTCCAGATGCAGGATGCGGCGATCGGCCGACCGGCGGCCGGGAATGGCGTGCAACTGCCGCAGCAGCCGGCCGAGCACCTCCCCGGCCTCGGCCGCACCGATGAGCCCGGCGCCGTACGCCTCCAGCATCGTCGGCCCGTGCAACCGCTCCATCACCAGCTCCGTCGGCGTCGACTCGGCGAGCCGGACACCGGGCACGGGATAGCCGTACGCGCGCACATGCTCCATCACGGCCCCCTCGGCGACCGCGTCCCCCCACCCCTCCCGGCTCCGCCTCAGCACCCACGCTCCGTCGATCTCGTACACGTCGTTGACGCGCCCCGAGCCGAGCAGTCTCCCCGTGATCCCCATGGGCTGAAAACTACCCACGTGGCCGCAGCTACGTCGCCGGGCCGGGGCGAAGGGTCAAACACCGCCGGTCAGGGCGTAGTCGAGGCCCTCGTCGTACGACATCGCCGTGCCCTCCTCGTACGCCTGCTCGTAGACCTCGTCCCCGAGGCGCTCGCGCAGGGTGCGCTCGCGGGCGCGGCGGGCGGCGATCTGCTGGGGCGAGTCCATCTGGGCGCGCCCGAGGAGTTCCCAGATGCGCTGGCTGACGCCCTGGACGCGGGCCGCGAACCGGCCGTCACCGCCCGTCGCCTCGGCCTGGGCCAGGATGTCGAGGGTGAAGGCCAGGCCGAGCGTGTTGTGCAGGGACCGGTGTCCGGCCAGCGCGTCGCGGCAGTTGCGGCGCGCCGCGTCGGTGTCGCCGCGGGCGACGTCCAGTTGGGCGATGATCGCGTCGATGAAGGACCTCGACCAGCGTTCACCGCACTGCACACTGCTCGCCCTCGTCGCCCGCGCCGCCTCGCGTGCCTTGTCGAGGTCCCCGCTGTACAGGTGGCTGTAGGTCACTCCCAGGCTGTTCATCACGAGTGCGGCCCCCCGCCAGTCCATCCCGACGAGCACCCGGGGGTTCGGCGCCAGGGCGTCGACCGCCTCGGGCAGCCGGCCGACGAGGGCCAGATACCCGCCGGTGAGGTAGGCGGAGGCCCGGATCATTGCGGGGTCGCCGAGTTCGCGCGCCACGTCGGTGCACCGCACCCCCCAGTCGCGCACCACGTCCAGGTCGCCCTGGTTCATCGCCACCGCCCCGCGCGACCACTGTGCCAGCACGAGATCCGGCCCCGCCGGGTGCTCCTCCGCCAGCACCCGGTCCAGACACAGCTGCGCGTCGCGCGGCATTCCGCAGTTGCGCCACAGGAAGCCGACGCTGCCCGCCACCTCCAGCGCGACCGGGCTGCCCGGCTCGGCCAGCGCGCAGTCCACCGCGGCCCGGAGGTTGGCGTGTTCGGCGACGACGCGGTCGCACCAGGCCACCTGCCGGCTCGTGTTCCAGTCGGAGCACGCCTCCCGGGCGAACCGCCGGTAGTGGTCACGGTGGCGCAGCCGCAGGGCCTCCTCCTCCCCCAGCTCACGCAGCCAGCCGGCGCCGTACTCGCGGATGGTGTCCAGGAGCCGGAAGCGGTCCGGGTCGGCGGGATCGCGCAGCACGATCGACTGCTGCACCAGCCGCAGCAGCAGGCCCCGGACCTGGTCGGCGCCCAGCGGCCCACCCGCGCACACCCAGGTGGCGGCGCCGGTGGTGAACGTACCCGCGAAGACCGACAGCCTGGCCCACAGCAACCGCTCCAGCGGCACGCACAGTTCGTGGCTCCAGCCGATGGTGGTGCGCAGCGTCCAGTGGCGCGGCGGGCCCTCGCCGTCGCACTCCTCCGTCTCGAGGAGTTCGAAGCGGGAGCGCAGGCGGTCGGTGAGCAGGGCATGGAGCGCGCCCAGGCTGTGGGTGGCCAGCCGGGCGGCGGCGAGTTCGAGCGCGAGCGGGATGCCGTCGAGGGCGCGGCAGACGTCACCCACCTCGCGGCGGGTCCGCTCGTCGAGCGCGAAGCCGGGGTCGACGCGCGCGGCGCACTGCGCGAACAGCGTCTCGGCGTCGGCCTGTTGATCGCCGTCCGGATCGCCGACGGGCAGCGGTTCGACCGCAAGGAGCCGTTCCCCCGGCAACCCGAGCAGTTCCCGGCTGGTGGCGAGGACGCGCAGCGCCGGCGCGGCGATCAGCAGATCGGCGACGAGGTCCGCGCATTCCGCCAGCAGGTGCTCGCAGGAGTCGAGGACGAGCAGCAGTTGTTTGTCCTGCGCCCATGCGCACAGCGCGTCCGTCACCGGGCCGGTCGACTGGTCGGCGAGCCGCAGCGCCTCCATCACGGCCAGCGGCACCTGCCCCGGGGCGCGCAGCGCGGACAGCTCCACCAGCCACACGCCGTCGGCATACGCCTTCGACGCCCGCTCGGCCGCCCGCAGCGCGAGCCGCGTCTTGCCGACCCCGCCGACCCCGAGGAGGGTCAGCAGGCGCCCGTCCCCACCGGGACCCAACTCATCCTCCAGATGGTCGAGTTCGTCCAGTCTGCCGACGAAAACACGGGCGTCGGCGGGCAGGTTCCCGGGCCTGGGCACAACGTTCTTCCGAGACACGCGCACCAGTGTCGCCGCCTCGGACGAACCCCTGCACCACATGGCCAAGCACGACAGAAAGATCACGGGAATTGGGCAGTTCGCGGCATATTCCGACGAGTTGCGCTCAACTCCATGTCGGCACGCGACGGAGGGGAGATATTCGGACATCGTCGTGCGGGGACAGCAGAGAGGGTGGCAAGGGCAACGCGATGAACGCCATGCACGCACTGCCGATCGCACCGATCCTGATCGGATCGCTCCTCGCCTGCGTCTGGCTGAACGTCAGGCGCACGCTGCTCGCCCTCGAGGCGGCACTCGCCCAGGCCCGCGAAGTGGCCCGCAGCACCCAGCACCTGATCCTGCGCCCCCTCTCCCGCGACCTGGCCGGCACACACGTGTGCACCCGCTACCACTGCGCCGGCTCCGAGTCGGCCATCGGCGGCGACCTGTACGACATCGCGGTGACGCCGTACGGCCTCAGGGTCCTGGTCGGCGACGTCCGCGGCCACGGCCTGGAGGCCCTGCGGCTGACCGCGGCGACGATCGCCGCCTTCCGCGAACTGGCCTACACCGCCCCCGATCTGCCCACCCTAGTCACCCACCTCGACAAGCGGCTCGCCCCGGAGCTGGACGCCGAGGACTTCGTCACCGCGGTGTTCGCCGAGTTCGCGCCCGGCGAGGTCCGCCTGGTCAACTGCGGCCACCCTGCCCCGCTGCGCGCCGGGCAGCGCGTCGAGCCGCTCGAACCCCGCGAGCCGGTACCGCCGTTGGGGCTGCACCCCGATCCGCGCCAGTACCGCTTCCTCCTCCAGCCCGGCGACCGGCTGCTCCTCCACACCGACGGCCTCACCGACGCCCGCTCCGCCGACGGCACCCCGTTCCCGCTCCTGACCGAGGTCGCCGACGCCCTGCGCGAGCCGCTGCCCGACGACGCGCTCGACTCGCTCTACGACCGGGTCGTCGCCCACGCCGGTGTCCGCCGCACCGACGACCTGGCCCTGGTCCTGTGCCAGCCGGCCGAGGCACCGGCACGGATCATGACCCCGACCCGCCGGCCGACCTGACGTCCGCCGCCCCGCCCCGTCCACAGGCGCCTCTCAGCCCTTTTCTACGGGCCGGTAGAGTGGCCAGGTCGTCATCACACCCGTACGGGGGGAAGCCGGTGCAATTCCGGCGCTGACCCGCAACCGTAAACCGTCCGCCGAGGGCGGCCAGCCGGACTGCTCCGTACGGTCGTGACCGGCTCACCTGTGTCGGCAGCCCGCCGGCGCACCGCACCGTCGAGGCATACGGAGCCGAGCCGCCCGGGGTGTCCCCGTGCTGCCCGCCCCCGCAGGAGAGGCACCCGCCGATCATGAACGTCGTCCGCCGCAGCGCAGCGGCCCTGGCCGCCATAGCCGTGATCGGCGCGGCCGCGCCCGCCGTCGCCGCGTCCCCCTCGCCGTCCCCCTCGGCCGCGCTGCCCGGCGGCCTGTACGGCACCGCCGACCCGAAGTACGACGGCGTCTGGCGCCAGTCGCTGGCGCTGCTCGCGCAGGACGAGGTGGGCGTGAAGCCGGCGGCGAAGGCCGTGGACTGGCTGGTGGGGCAGCAGTGCGCGAACGGGTCGTTCGCGCCGTTCCGCGCGGACGCCGCCAAGCCCTGCGACGCCAAGGTCATGGCCGACACCAACAGCACGGCCGCCGCCGTCCAGGCCCTCACCGCGCTCGGCGGCCACGACGCCGCCACCGCAAAGGCGGTCAGCTGGCTGAAGTCCGTGCAGAACAAGGACGGCGGCTGGGGCTACTCCCAGGGCGGCCCGAGCGACGCCAACTCGACCGCCGTCGTCATCGGCGCGCTCGCCGCCGCCGGGGACAAGCCCGCGCAGATCACCAAGGGCGGCAAGTCCCCCTACGACGCCCTGCTCACCTTCGCCCTCCCCTGCCACGGCACGGACGCGGCTGCCGACGCGGGCGCCTTCGCCTTCCAGCCGGACAAGAAGGGCAAGCTCGCCGCCAACGCGGACGCGACCGCGGCGGCCGTGGTGGGCGCGCTCGGCAAGGGCCTGACCGGGGCGGCCGTGAAGCCGTCCGGCACCGCCGCGACGTGCAAGGACGCGAGCGACCCCGAGCAGGCGGCGCACAACGGCGCCGCCTACCTCACCAAGGCCCTGGCCAAGGACCACCACCTGAGCACGGCCCTGCCCGGCGCCAAGCCCCAGCCCGACTACGGCAACACGGCCGACGCGGTCCTCGCCCTCGCCACCGCCGGCCGGGGCGACCGGGCGGCCGGCGCCGTGCGCTGGCTGGAGGCGAACGCCGGGCCGTGGGCGAAGCAGGCCGGACCTGCGGCGTACGCCGAACTGATCCTCGCCGCGAAGGCGTACGGCGCCGACGTGCACGACTTCGGCGGCCAGGACCTGGTGCAGCTCCTCGACGCGACCGGCCCGAAGCCGGCCGCCTCCGCCACCACTTCGGCCCGGGCCGCGGACAAGACCTCCGACAAGAAGGACGACTCGGGCTCCGGTTCCGGCTTCGGCGTCTGGTGGATCGTCGCCGTCTTCCTCGTCGCCGGCATCGGCATCGGCTTCCTGCTCAGCGCCCGCAACAAGAGGTGACAGCCGTGATCCGCCGCTGTGCCGTCCTGCTCGCCACGCTGCTGCTGGCCCTGACCGCCACCGGCCCGGCCCACGCCACCGGCTACCGCTACTGGTCCTTCTGGGACCACGCCGCCGGCCACTGGACCTACGCCACCCAGGGCCCCGCCACCGCCCGCCCCTCCGACGGCGACGTCCAGGGCTTCCGCTTCTCGGTGAGCGAGGACTCGGGCGACGCGTCGAAGCCGCGCGGGACGACGTCGTTCTCGGCGATCTGCGCGCGGACTCCGGCCCAGGAGGGCAAGAAGCGCGTGGCCCTCGTCCTCGACTTCGGCACGGCGGCGGACGCCCCGTCCGGCGAGACGCCTCCGGCGGGACGCACGGCCTGCGCACGGGTGCCCGCCGACGCCACGACGGCCGACGCGCTGGCCTCGGTCGCCAAGCCGCTCCGCTACGACACCAACGCCCTGCTGTGCGCGATCGCCGGATATCCGCAGACGGGATGCGGCGAACAGGTCGGCGGCGGCAAGAAGACGACGGCCGCCCCCGGCAAGGCGCACCAGGCCGACAAGGCGCCCAAGAGCGACAGCGGCCCGTCCGTGGGCCTGTTCGCCGGGGCGGGCGCGGTCGCCCTGCTGGGCGCGGCGGCGGTGTGGCAGGCACGGCGACGCCGGCATGGCTAGGGCCTGTTGCGAAGGTCCCGTCGTCCGCCCGAAGGGCGGGCACGGCGGCGTCCGGTGCGTGCTCTCGGCGTGCCGGGTGCAGGCCCTCGTACTGGATGTACTCGGGTCTGTGCTGGATGTACTCGGGTCTGTGCCCGGTGCGGCGAGAGTGCGTGCCGGGCGTCGCCGGGCAGGCGGGACTTTCGCAACAGGCCCAGGCCGGCCGGCGCTGCACCCCGGTGCCTGGTGGCTGTGGTCGCTCGGCCTCGGCACCGCGGCCACCCGCACCACCAACCCCCTCGTCCTCGCCCTGCTCATAGCGACGTCCGCCTACGTGGTGGTCACCTGCCGTCCCCGCGCCCCCTGGGCCCGCTCGTACACCGCGTTCCTCAAGCTCGCCCTCGCCGTCCTGGTCATCCGCCTCTTCTTCGCGGTCGCCCTCGGCTCCCCCGTCCCCGGCACGCACGTGCTCGTCACGCTCCCCGAAGTCCCCCTCCCGCACTGGGCGCAGGGCATCCGCCTGGGCGGTCGGGTCACCGCCGAGTCACTCGTCTTCGCCCTCTACGACGGCCTGAAGCTGGCCACACTCCTCATCTGCGTCGGCGCGGCGAACTCCCTCGCCAATCCGTCCCGTCTGCTGAAGTCCCTGCCGGGCGCGCTGTACGAGATGGGCGTCGCGGTGGTCGTCGCCCTCACCTTCGCCCCGAACCTCATCGCCGACGTCCAGCGTCTGCGCGCCGCGCGCCGGCTGCGCGGCCGTCCCGACAGCGGCGTCCGCGGCCTGCTGCACGTCGGACTGCCCGTCCTGGAGGGCGCGTTGGAGCGGTCGGTCGCCCTGGCCGCCGCGATGGACGCCCGCGGCTACGGCCGCACCGCCGACGTCCCGCCCGCCGTCCGCCGCACCACCGCCGCGCTCACCCTCGGCGGCCTGCTCGGCGTCTGCGCGGGAACGTACGGACTGCTGACCGCCGAAGGCGGCACCTACGGCCTGCCCCTGCTGCTCGCCGGGGTCGCCGCGGCCCTGGCCGGCCTGCGCCTCGGCGGCCGCCGCAGCCTGCGTACGCGCTACCGCCCGGACCGCTGGGACGCCCGCGCCTGGCTGGTCGCGGGGTCCGGCGCCGCGGTCGCCGCGCTGCTCACCCTCGCCGCCGCGGACGACCCGGCGCTGCATCCGGGCGTCGTCCCGCTCGTCGCCCCCGCCCTCCCGCTGTGGCCGGCGGCAGCCGTCCTCCTCGGTCTGCTCCCCGCCTTCATCGCCCCGAAGGAGCCGTCGTGATCCGCTTCGAGGATGTCTCCGTGACGTACGACGGCGCGGCCGAACCCACCGTGCGGGGCGTAGACCTCGAGGTCCCGGAGGGCGAACTGGTGCTTCTGGTCGGCCCGTCGGGGGTCGGCAAGTCCACGGTCCTCGGCACGGTCAGCGGCCTGGTGCCGCACTTCACGGGCGGCACCCTGCGCGGCCGCGTCACGGTCGCGGGCCGTGACACCCGCACGCACAAGCCGCGCGAACTCGCCGACGTGGTGGGCACGGTGGGCCAGGACCCGCTCTCCCACTTCGTGACGGACACGGTCGAGGACGAACTGGCCTACGGCATGGAGTCGTTGGGCCTCGCCCCGGACGTGATGCGCCGCCGCGTCGAGGAGACCCTCGACCTGCTGGGCCTGGCCGACCTGCGCGACCGCCCCATCACCACCCTCTCCGGCGGCCAGCAGCAGCGGGTGGCCATCGGCTCGGTCCTCACCCCGCATCCGAAGGTCCTGGTCCTCGACGAACCCACTTCGGCCCTGGACCCGGTGGCCGCGGAAGAGGTCCTCGCCGTCCTCCAGCGCCTCGTCCACGACCTGGGCACGACGATCCTGATGGCCGAACACCGCCTGGAACGGGTCATCCAGTACGCCGACCAGGTCGCCCTGATGCCGTCCCCGGGAGCACCTCCGGTTCTCGGCGGCCCGGCCGAGATGATGGCCGTGTCACCGGTGTATCCCCCGGTGGTCGCCCTGGGCCGCCTGGCCGACTGGTCCCCGCTGCCGCTGACGGTACGAGACGCACGGCGCCGGGCCGGTGCCCTCCGTGACCGTCTGTCCGGGCTCACGGCGGCACCCCACGAACCTCCCGCCGTGGTGCACCGCCCCGCCCCCGTCCCCGCCCCCTCCCCTCGCCGCTTCCGCAGGAAGACCCCGGTGAGCCCGGCTCCGGCGTTCGTCGCCGACGTCCGCTCCCTCTCGGTCCGCCGAGCTCACGTCCAAGCCCTGCGCGACGTCACCCTCACCGTCGCCCCCGGCGAGACCGTCGCCCTCATGGGCCGCAACGGCGCAGGCAAATCCACCCTGCTCAACACCCTGGTGGGCCTGGTCACCCCCACCACCGGCGAGGTCCTGACCACCGGCGTGACCCCCCACCGCACGGCTCCCCGAGACCTCGTTCGCCGCGTGGGCCTCGTCCCCCAGGAACCACGCGACCTCCTCTACGCGGACACGGTCGCGGCCGAGTGCGCCTCCGCCGACCGCGACGCCGAAGCGGCCCCCGGCACCTGCCGCGCCCTGGTCTCGAAGCTGCTCCCCGGCATCCCCGACGACACCCACCCGCGCGACCTCTCCGAGGGCCAGCGCCTCACTCTCGCGCTCGCGGTCGTCCTCACCGCGAGCCCGCCCCTGCTCCTCCTCGACGAGCCGACCCGCGGCCTGGACTACGCGGCGAAGGCCCGGCTCGTCACCCTGCTGCGCGCCCTCGCCGCCGAGGGCCACGCGATCGTCCTCGCCACGCACGACGTGGAGCTGGCCGCCGAACTCGCCCATCGAGTTGTGCTGCTCGCGGAGGGCGAGGTGATCGCCGACGGCCCCACCGCCGAGGTCGTCGTCTCCTCCCCCTCCTTCGCCCCCCAGGTCACCAAGATCCTGGCCCCGCAGGAGTGGCTCACGGTCGCGCAGGTGAGGGGGGCGCTGGGATGACCACGCAGGCCAGACCGAAGGCGCACGCCGGACCGGCCGCCCGGGCCAGGGCCATCCGCCTCGGCCCCCGCTCCGTCGCCGCCCTCGCCCTCGTCAGCGCCGTCGGCGTCGCCGCCTTCGGCTGGCCCTTCCTCGCCCCGCCCACCTCCCAGCTCAACGCCCACGCCCAGGACGCCCCCTGGCTCTTCGCCGGTCTGCTGGTCCTGCTCGTCGCCGTCGTGGCGGCGACGATCTCCGAGTCCGGCCTCGGCCCGAAGGCCGTGGCCATGCTCGGCGTTCTCGCGGCGACCGGCGCCGCCCTGCGCCCGATCGGCGCCGGGACCGCAGGCATCGAGCCGATGTTCTTCCTGATGGTGCTGAGCGGCCGGGTCCTGGGCCCGGGCTTCGGCTTCACCCTGGGCTCGCTCACGATGTTCGCGTCGGCGCTGCTGACGGGCGGGGTCGGCCCGTGGATGCCGTTCCAGATGCTGGCGATGGGCTGGTTCACCATGGGCGCGGGCCTGCTGCCGGGCCCGGACCGGCTGCGCGGCCGCGGCGAGACCGGCCTGCTCGCCGCCTACGGCTTCCTGGCCGCGTTCGCCTACGGAACGATCATGAATCTCGCCGGCTGGCCCTTCATGGGCGCCCTCGCCTCCGGCATCGCCTTCGACCCGCACGCGGCCGTCCCCGCCAACCTGGCCCGTTTCGTCGCGTACTGCGCGGCCACCTCGCTGGGCTGGGACACGGGCCGGGCCCTCGTCACGGTGGTCCTGACGCTCACGCTCGGCCCGGCCGTGCTCAAGGCGCTACGCAGGGCCACCCGCCGGGCCGCCTTCGAGACCGCGGTCACATTCGACCCCCGTTGAACGGTGAACCGCCCCACATGACTCACGTCACTCACTAAACACCCTAGTAGTGCATTTCGGACGCCATGCCCACGCCAAAAGGGCGTCCGACCTGCACTTTGAGAGCCAGATCACACGAACCCCACCGCCCCCAGATGCGACCACAACTAGTAAAAGGGGGCATTGCGGACGCCCTCCGAGCCTGTTTCTCTGGACGACGTCGCACGGCGCCGACGTACCCCCAGGGTCTCGGCGCCCACGTATGCCCCGGCCTGCGAGCGACACCCTGTCCCCGAAGAAAAGGTTCCTCGTGACTGTCTCCCGCATCGCCCGCCACCTCACGAACCCGAAGAAGGCCCTCGCCTCCGCCGCCGTGGCCGCCGCCACCGCCGGCATGGTGCTGACCGCGGCTCCCGCCCACGCCGCGACCGCCAACTCCGTCACCGAGGCCCGGTCGATCGCGCACCAGATGATCCCGAGCGCCGCGCAGTACAACGCCTTCAGCAAGATCGTCGAGCGCGAGAGCGGCTGGAACGTCACCGCGACCAACTCCTCCTCCGGCGCCTACGGCCTGGTCCAGGCCCTGCCGGGCTCGAAGATGGCCTCCGCCGGTTCGGACTGGAAGACCAACGCCAAGACCCAGATCAAGTGGGGCCTGGACTACATGAACTCCCGCTACGGCAGCCCGGTCGGCGCCTGGTCCTTCTGGCAGACCCACGGCTGGTACTGATCAGCCCACCCGGTCGAAGAACCGCACCACCTGCGGCGCCGACACCGCGAACGAACCGAAGTGGTTCACGGCCCCCTGGTCCACGACCCGCACCCTCGCCCCGATCCCGGCGAGGGTGCGTTCGCATGTCCGGGCGTTGCCGATGGGCACGTCGGTGTCGTCGTCGCCCGCGTACAGCCGCACCGGCACGTCCGGCTTCCAGTCACAGGTGTGGTCGGCCGCGCGCATCGCGGCCAGCAGCGGCCCCGCCGGGTGCCGCAGCCGCTCGTAGAAGCCGGGCGTGAGCAGCCGCTTCACGGTCGGTGCGAGTCCCCTGACCACGTCCTCCTCCTCGTGACTGCCGTCCAGGAGGCCCTCGACGCGGCTCGCGTAGGGGGCGCGGAACGCCTCGGCCGGGTCGTCGTAGAAATGGTGGAGCCTGTTCTGCGCGACCAGCCAGTACGAGATGTAGAGGACGCCGCTCGTGTCGTTGACGCGGCCGTCGAACAGAGCCGGTATCTCCTGGCCCTGAAGGTCGTACGGCCCGCTGACCGGCGCCAGCGCCTTGAGGCGGAAGTGCTGGTCGGCGCCTGATTCCAGCGCCTTCCCGAGCGCCATCGCGACCTGGCCGCCCTGGGAGAACCCGGTCGCGTAGACGTCGCCGGCGACCGGGCGGCCGAGCCGGGCCGCGGCCGTGCGGGCGGCGCGCAGCATGTCGAGGGACGCGGTGACGGAGGAGCGGGTGTCCAAGTACGGGTGCGGGCCCGGCCCCTCGCCGAGGCCCAGGTAGTCGGGCGCGGCGACCGCGCGCCCGGCCGAGGCGTTCAGATACGACGGCACCCGCCCGGTGTCCTCGCTCGCGGACGGCGCGTAGCTGCGCTTGACCATCGTGCCGTGCGTGTCGGAGACCAGGTCGAGCCGGTGGGCGCCGCCCGCGGGGAGAGTGAGCAGGCCGGTCGCGGTCGTGGGTTTCCCCTGCGGGTCCACCGTCCGGTACGTCAGCCGGTACGCCCGGACGCCGTACCGCACTTCGTCGGCCTTGACGTGCCGCCCGGCCAGGAACGTCCTGACCTGCGCGGCGTCGTGGTGGGCGACCGGAGTGACGGAGACCAGGGCGCCGCGCCGGCCGCCGGTGTGCGGGTGCTCGGCCGCCGCCGCGACCGGAGCGGCCGCGAGCCCGGCGAGCAGCAGGGCGGCCGCTCCGGCGAGTCCCCGCCGCGTCCGCCAACTACTCCTGTTTTCATGGTGTTTGCGCGTCTCATCACTCATGTCTCAGACGCTACGTACGCGAACCGCGCGCCGACATCCGAGCGTCCCCCGCCTCCATGGTGGACTTGGGTACACCGCGTCCCTACCGCCCACCGGAGAGGCCATGGCCGAGCAGAGCACCGACCCGCAGGCAGCCGATCCGGGCCGGGAGGCGCGCGGACTGCGGCTGGTGGCCGTCCTGTTGGGGCTGACCGTGGTCAGCGGGCTGATCGACGCGGTGAGTTATCTGGGGCTCGGGCACGTCTTCACCGCCAACATGACCGGCAACGTGGTCGTGCTGGGCTTCGCCGCGGCCGGCGCCCCGGGGTTCTCGGTGCCGCACACGGCGACCTCGCTGGTGTGCTTCCTGCTGGGCGCGGTGGCCGGCGGCCGGGTCGGGCGGTGGCGGGGCGAGGGCTCGCGCCGCACCTGGGCGCGGCTCGTCCTCGCCGCCGAGGCGGTCCTGGTCGGCGCGTCCGCCGCGGTCGCCTTCGCCGCCCCGCACGCCACGGCCTCCGTCTACGCCCTGATCGCCCTCACCGCCTTCGCGATGGGCCTGCGCAACGCCACGGTCCGCAAGCTGGGCGTCGCCGACCTGACGACCACGGTCCTGACGATGACACTGACCGGCCTGGCCGCCGACTCCCGCGCCGGCGGCGGCTCAGGAGGACGCTCGCCCCGCCGCTCGGCCTCCGTGGTCGCGATGGCGGCGGGCGCCGGCCTGGGCGCGTGGCTGGTGCTGCACCACGGACTGGGCATCCCGCTGCTGGTCGCGGCGGGGGCGGCGGGGCTGCTGGCGGTGGTTTCCTCGGGCCGGGAGTGAGCGGCGCACCCACGAATTCAGCCCAGTTCGACCGCGATCCGGTGGTCCGGCCTGCCGTCCTTGGCCAGGATCGAGTGCTCGACCGCGACCGCCCGGTAGAGCCGCATCCCGGAGTCGCCCCGCACGTCGTCGAGCGTCCACACCCGGCCGCCGTGCGTGAGCGAGCGGCGCGAGAACACGTCGAGCACACGCTCGGCGGCGTCCGCCTCCTCGACGGCCTCGGCGACGGCGGACATGTAGGCACCCTGACCGGTGCCGATCGCCGCCGACGAGTCGAAGACGGCGATGCCCACCTCGGGCCGTACCGCGATGTTGCGCGAGTGCCGCACGCCCGGCGAGGAGACCCACACGAACTCCCGGCAGTCCACGTGCGCGAAGTAGACGGGCGAGCTCCACGGCCGCCCTTCCCCGTCGGCGGTGGCGAGGACCATGTACAGGCCGGCGTCGACGATGCCGCGTACGATCTCGTCCGGCGTCATGAGCGGCCGCTCCTGCGGTAGTTGAGGACGAAGTCCCGCACGTACGGGCCCGTCTCGTCCTTGGCCGTCTCCCAGGCGCCGCGGATCGTGCCGCCGTCCGCACTCAGGTGACCGACGTAGCGCTGCCGGAAACTCAGGGGCGAGAAGTCCGGCTTCTCGCGCAGGAGTTGCCATACCCCGTCCTCGAAGGTCATGGCGTAGAGCCGTACGACGCCGCGGGAGTCGTAGTAGTGCTGGGTGTAGCCGCCGGTCTCCGGGTCCACAGCGATGATCGCCATGGCGTCCGGTGCGGGATCGGGCGCCTCCGTCCGCTGGGCGAGGTACTGCCGGTCCAGCGTCCACTCGAAGACACTCCGCCCGGGTGGCGCCTCCAGCCCGGGGAACTCGGCCTCCACCACCCACTCCCCGACCAGGACGTCCAGCCGGTCCAGCGCTGCCTGCCGTGCCGCAGCATCCACCGCGACCACCTCCCTCTCACAGGGCAGACGTCAGCGGCGCACGGAACTCATCGGTCGGCCACCACCTTCAGCCGCGCCGTACGCAGGCCGCTCTCGCCGGGGTGCCGGGTCCGGTTGCCCACGGTCGTAGCGGCCGCCGCCTCCGGCCCGCCGATCTCGAAGCCCAGGATCCGCAGGAACGCCACACCCGGCTCCCAGTCCCCCGGGCACGTGGCGAGCACGGTCCGCATGCCCCGCCCGGCCACCTCCTCGATCAGCCGCCGCGCGACCCCGGCGCCGACCCCCTGACGCCGGAGTTCGGGCGCCACAAGGAACACCCCGACCGAGCAACTGCCCACATCGGGATGCCGATCCACGACATCGACCAGACCCACGACGTCGTCCGCGCCCCGGCACACCACCAGCAGCCGTTTCTGCTCGAAGTCCGCGCCCTCGGGCAGCGCGTAGTACAGGCTCTGCACGTCCGCCGGAAGGGCCGGCGCCCCGGTCGCCGCGACGAAGTAGTCCTCGCAGGCGCCGAACAGCCGCCCCACGCCCGCCTCGTCCTCGGGCTGCATCTCCCGCACGGTCACCGGGCCGCCCACCGCGACCTCGATCTCGTCCATGGTCCACCTGCCCTGTCCGTGTCCGTGTCCGGCTGTTCACGGGTACGGACGGCAAGGGTAGTGCGCCGTCCCGGCCAGGATGTCAGTGCCGGGTGGCATGCTCTGCCGCCATGGACAGAGAGCAGTTCTGGCAGCTCATCGAGGCCGCCCGCGACCAGGTGCCCGACCCGGACGACGCGGAGGCGGTCGCCCGCCGGGCCTCCTCCCTGCTCGCCGAGCGGCCGGTGCCGGAGATCGTCGCGGCTCAGCAGGCACTGTGGGACGTGCTGGCCGAGTCGTACACCAACCCGCTGTGGGCCGCCGCCTACCTCGTCAACGGCGGCTGCTCCGACGACGGCTTCGACTACTTCCGCGGCTGGCTGGTCGCGCAGGGGCGCGAGGTCTTCGAGCGCGTGCTCGCCGACCCCGACGCCCTCGCGGAGATGCCTGCCGTGCGGAGCTCGGCGCAGGAGTGGTGCGAGCTCGAGTGCGAGGACGTACTGGGCATCGCGTGGAGCGCGCACCTGACGGCGACCGGCGAGCAGTTGCCCGCCGGCGCGTTCACCATCACCTACCCGCCGCTGGACCCGGCCTGGTCCTTCGACTTCGACGACACCGGCGAGATGACCCGCCGGCTGCCGCGTCTGGCCGCGCTCCAGCGCGACTGACCGGGCCCTACGCCTGCTGCGTGACACCGCCTTCCTTCGCCGCTCTGCGGGATCTCCACTCCTTGCGGAAGACGTAGACGCGCAGGGCGCCGACCGCGAGGAAGAGCAGGCCGATGCCGGCCCGGCCCAGGCCTCCTGCCGTGAAGAACCAGTAGAAGGCGAGGCCGGAGAAGAAGGCGCAGATCGCGAGGATGAGCGGTTCACGGATGTAGAAGGGCAGGACGCGGAGGATTACGTTGATCAGCATGGGGTAAGTTGATCAGTTCGCGTCAACCCCGACAAGTGGTTACTACAGCCGCTGAAGGATCGTCCCGGTGGCCAGGCCGCCACCCGCGCACATCGTCACGAGCGCGAACTCCTTGTCGCTGCGCTCCAGTTCGTGCAGGGCGCTCGTGATCAGCCTCGCCCCGGTAGCGCCCACGGGGTGCCCGAGGGCGATCGCTCCGCCGTTGACGTTGACCTTCTCCAGATCCTGCTCGAAGACCTGCGCCCAGCTCAACACCACTGAGGCGAACGCCTCGTTGATCTCGACGACGTCGATGTCCTTCAGGGACATGCCCGCCTTGCCGAGCACCGCGCGCGTCGCGTCGATCGGGCCGTCCAGGTGGAAGTGCGGGTCGGCGCCCACCAGCGCCTGGGCCACGATCCGCGCCCGCGGCTTCAGCTTCAGCGCACGCGCCATCCGTTTCGACGCCCACATGATGGCGGCCGCACCATCGCTGATCTGTGAGGAGTTGCCCGCCGTGTGGACGGCCGTGGGCATCACCGGCTTCAGGCGCGCCAGCGCCTCCATCGTCGTGTCGCGCAGCCCCTCGTCGCGGTCGACGAGCCGCCACATGCCCTGGCCGGCCCGCTGCTCGTCCTCGGTGGTGGGGACCTGGACGGCGAACGTCTCCTTCTTGAACCGCTCCTCGGCCCAGGCCACGGCGGCCCGCTCCTGCGAGATCAGGCCGAGCGAGTCGACGTTCTCCCTGCTCAGGTCGCGATGGCGGGCGATGCGCTCGGCCGCCTCGAACTGGTTCGGCAGGTCGACGTTCCACTCGTCCGGGAACGGCTTGCCGGGGCCGTGCTTGGACCCCGACCCCAGCGGCACCCGCGACATCGCCTCGACCCCGCAGCTGATCCCGACGTCGATGACACCCGCCGCGATCATGTTGGCCGTCATGTGCGAGGCCTGCTGCGAGGACCCGCACTGGCAGTCGACCGTCGTCGCGGCGGTCTCGTACGGCAGCCCCATGGTGAGCCAGGCCGTGCGCGCGGGGTTCATGGACTGCTCGCCGGCGTGGGTCACCGTGCCGCCGACGATCTGTTCGACCGCGTCGGCGGGGATGCCGGTGCGGCCGAGGAGTTCACGGTAGGTCTCGCCCAGGAGGTAGGCGGGATGCAGATTGGCGAGCGCTCCACCGCGCTTGCCGATGGGGGTGCGTACGGCTTCGACGATCACGGGTTCCGCGGCCATGGTGGGGGATCCTCTCCTCCGGTACCCGCGCGGCGCGGGGGCGTCCCGGCCGGCCCCGCCACGCTGAACTAGTACGTGTTCTAGTTCTGCATGCAGTCTGCTGACCCCACGGTCACAACCGCAAGGGTCGTGCACGCAATTCGGCGTGTCGCGCCTCTTGCCTCTTGTAGAACCCGTTATTACCTTCACGGCAAACCTGATGGATCGTCAGAACACAGGCTGGAGTCGCCCATGCCCTGTCCAGCTCTCCCCGAAGGGTTCGACTTCACCGATCCCGACCTGCTGCACCACCGCGTGCCCCTGCCGGAGTTCGCCGAACTGCGGCGGGCCGAACCGGTCCGCTGGATCCCGCAGTCGGACAACGTGGCCGGCTTCCGGGACGAGGGGTACTGGGCCGTCACCCGGCACGCGGACGTCAAGTACGTCTCCACCCACCCCGAGTTGTTCTCGTCGTGGCAGAACACGGCGATCATCCGCTTCAACGAGCACATCGAGCGCGACGCGATCGACATGCAGCGGCTGATCCTGCTCAACATGGACCCGCCGGAGCACACCCGCGTCCGCCAGATCGTGCAGCGCGTCTTCACCCCGCGCGCCATCAGGGCGCTGGAGGAACGGCTGCGCGACCGCGCCCACGCCATCGCGCAAAACGCCCGCGCCCAGGACGGCACCTTCGACTTCGTCACCGAGGTCGCCTGCGAACTGCCCCTGCAGGCCATCGCCGAGCTCATCGGCATCCCGCAGGACGACCGGGCCAAGATCTTCGACTGGTCCAACAAGATGATCTCGTACGACGACCCGGAGTACGCCATCACCGAGGAGGTCGGCGCCGAGTCGGCCACCGAACTCATCGCCTACGCCATGAACATGGCCGCCGACCGCAAGCAGTGCCCGGCCAAGGACATCGTCACCACGCTGGTGGCGGCGGAGGACGAAGGGAACCTGAACTCCGACGAGTTCGGCTTCTTCGTGCTGATGCTCTCCGTCGCGGGCAACGAGACCACCCGCAACGCCATCACCCACGGCATGCACGCCTTCCTGACCCACCCCGACCAGTGGGAGCTGTACAAGAGGGAGCGGCCGCAGACCGCGGCCGAGGAGATCGTGCGCTGGGCGACCCCCGTGAACGCCTTCCAGCGCACCGCCACCCAGGACCTCGAACTCGGCGGCAAGCAGATCAGGAAGGGCGACAGGGTCGGCATCTTCTACGCCGCCGCCAATCACGACCCCGAGGTCTTCACCGACCCCGGCAGCTTCGACATCCTGCGCGACCCCAATCCCCACCTCGGCTTCGGCGGCGGCGGCCCGCACTACTGCCTCGGCAAGTCCCTGGCCGTCCTGGAGATCGACCTGATCTTCAACGCCATCGCCGATGCCCTGCCCGGCCTCACCCTGACCAGCGACCCCGACCGCCTGCGCTCCGCCTGGATCAACGGCGTCAAGCACCTCCAGGTACAGGCCGGTTGACGAACTCGGGCCGGCGGCATCCCGGCGCCGCCGGCCCGTCACTCACGATCGCCGCATCAGCTCTTCCGTAGGCTCCAGAGCGTCGCGTGGTAGCTGCCGTCCGGCGTGGAGGGGTCCGTCGGGGCCGTCGCGCTCGTGCCGACGACCGCCCCGCCGCGGTCGGCTCCGGTCGCCGTGCCATGGACGCCACCGGCGGCGGGCAGCAGCGTGAACCGGTGCGTGTCGACCCGGTAGACGTAGGAGAACGGGCCCGGGAAACCGTCACCGACGACGAACTTTCCGGCGGCGCCGTTGATGCCCGTCCTGCCGGGTCCGGTGCCGAAGGTCGTCCTGGCCCCGGTGACGAGGTCGAGGGCGTACGCGGCCGGGGTGGCACTGGCGACGACGGTGTGCCCGGTGACGACCGGCCCGTAGGACATCTCCGGGCCCAGGTCGGTCACGGTCCCGGTGCGGATGTCGTAGGCGAAGCCGCGGGGCGCGGGAGTGTCGCCGGAGCCGCTCGGCTTCGGCTGAGTGGTGCCGACGATCGTGTGGCCGCTCATCGAGGTGGCCTTGCTGTGGACGCCGCCGACGCACAGGTCGGTCATGGTGTGCGTGCGCAGGTCGTAGACGAAGCTCTGGCCGCCGTCGAACGGCGCCGAGGGGACGTCCCAGGTGCCAGCGACGTAGCGGCCCTCGGAGATGCCGACCGCGCTGCTGATCCCCGCCGGTCCCGCCGGGCTGCCGAGATCGGTCATCGTGCCGGTGCGCACGTTGTACGCGAAGGCGTGGGTGCTCTGGTTGCCGGCCGTGCGGGCGCTGCCCACCACCGTGTCCCCGCTGATGGCGTCGACGTGGCTGCCGGTGCCGCCGAAGGTGCCCAGGGCCCGCATGTGGTGGGTGCGCAGGTCGTAGACGAAGGCGTGCTCGTCGCCGTCGGCGGTCGTGGAGTCGCCGATGACGTGGCGGCCCTGCACGGCGACCGCGCTGCTCGTGTTCCCCCCGAGCGTGCCGAGGTCGGTCATGACGTGCGTGGAGCGGTCGTAGGCGAAGGCGTGCCGCAGGAAGCCGTCGGCGAGCGCCGAGCTGCCGACGACCGTGTCACGGTCGACGGCGATCGCCGAGCTGCTGGTGCCGCCGAGGGTGCCCAGGTCGAGGGCGGTGTAGTGCGGTGGCGACGACGGCTGCGGCTGCGCGGTGTGCGCGGACGCCTGGCCCGAGCCGAGCGCGAGCAGCGTGAGCGTGGCTGCCGCGGCCACGGCGCGGGCACGGGCACGTAATCCTGCGCGTCTCATGAACCCCCCTGTGGTCGGAACGCGCGGACATGATCGATCCGTTCCTTGCTACCGTCCGCGCGCTCCGGCCAACCGCCGCGCCGCCGCATGTACGCAGAAACTCATCCGGACGACGAACGGTTGTGCGCGTCAACGGCGCATATTTCAGCGGTAGTCGGCCGCTCGGGCGACCGCGCCACCAGATGCCGTACGACGTGCTCGGCGTCCCGGCCCACGCCCTGGATCATCGACGAGGCCATCGCGTACTGGAAGAGCCGGCCGACGAAGTACAGGCCCGGCTGCGACTCCAGCACGCCGCGCTGCTGGGCCGGTTCGCCGTCCGGGCCGAAGACGGGGAGGTCGATCCAGGAGGTGTCCGGCCGGAACCCCGTGCACCACACGACGTTGGTGACATCCGCCGCGGTGCCGTCGGCGAGCACCGGGCGCCCGTCCCGCACGCCGGTCGTGCGCGCGACGCGCCGGACGCCCGCGGCCTTCAGGTCGGCGGACTCCACGCGGATCAGCGGGGCGCTGTGCGCGAGGACCTTCGGGCGGACCTTGCGGCCGATCGGCGTGCGGACGGTCAGCAGGTTGCGGAAGAGGAAGAAGAGGGCGGGGACCAGGACGCGGGCCGGGCGCCGGTCGATGTGCCATGGGAGCTGTCCCGGGTGTGGGCCGGAGAGCAGCACCCGGTGGCCGCGGGCGAGTTCGAGGGCGATGTCGGCGCCCGAGTTCCCGGCGCCGACGACCAGGACGGGGCCGTCCTGGAGCTGGCCGGGGTTGCGGTAGTCCACCGCGTGCAACTGGCTTACTTCCGGATCCAGTTGATCGGCATACTCGGGCGTCTTCGGCAGGCGGTCGTAGCCCGCCGCGATCACGACGTTCTCGGCCTCGTAGCGCAGGTCGCCGTCCGTCTCGACGAGGTAGCGGCCGCCTTCGTACGACACCCGCCGCACCGCGGTCCGGGCCCGCACCGGGAGTTCCGCCCAGGCCGCGTACGCCGTGGCACGCACCGATGACGACGCAGTAGATCATCCCGGTGCAGCGCGCGGACACCGTGCCCTCGGCGACCGTCATCATCGCGTCGTCGAGCTCGGCGAGCCCGGCGGCGATGTCGCCGTTGCTGACGAGAGCGAGGCCGCGCGTCATCGTCGTACCGGCCGCGAGGTCGGGGTCCGTGCCGGGGCGCACCGGCTCGGACAGGCGGTTCATCGCCTCCAGCATCGGCCCGAACTCGCCCGCCCGGAAGTGCAGTTCGGCCTCCAGCAGCACCAGGTAGGCGCGCTCCGGGCAGCCCGGCTCCGTCGCCGCCAGCCGCCGCGCCCGGGCCAGCCAGGCCCCCGACTGCGCGAACTCACCGCCCCACGCCAGCGCCTTGCACAGCCAGTACCCGCAGCGCAGCGCCCGTCCGACGGCCCCGGACTCGGCGTGCCCGGTGTAGGTGCGCCGGAGCAGCGCCACCGCGTCGTCGCAGTTGCCCAGCATGTCCGCGGCCTCGGCGAGCAGCTCCAGGTCGGCGGTCTCCAGCGGCCGCTCGGCGTCGGCCGCGCCCAGCACTTCGTAGGTCTCGGTCCAGGCCAGCGCACGGGCGGCCTCCCGCCCCCGCACGACCCGAGCGTCCCAGTCCATGGCGCCTCCGCTCACATTTCACCGCAAGCGGGACGCCGCTGTCAGCTCGGCGACGGTTCCTTCTCCGGCGCCGGCTCCTTGCTCGCGGCCGTCGCCATGGCCGATCGGGCCCGCGGCCCCTGGAACAGGTAGGACAGCCCGAAGCCCGCGCCCACGACCGCCGCGCCGCCCACGGCGTCCAGCACCCAGTGGTTGCCGGTGGCCACGATCGCCGAGACCGTGAAGAACGGGTGCAGCAGGCCGAGCGCCTTCATCCACCACCTGGGCGCGATGACGGCGATCACCACACCGCACCACAGCGCCCAGCCGAAGTGCAGCGAGGGCATCGCCGCGTACTGGTTGGTCAGCGCGGTGAGCGTGCCGTAGTCCGGCTTGGAGAAGTCCTGGACGCCGTGGACGGTGTCGATGATGCCGAGGCCGGGCAGCAGGCGCGGCGGGGCCAGCGGGTAGAGCCAGAAGCCGACCAGGGCCAGCAGCGTGGCGAAGCCCAGGGACGAGCGGGCCCAGCGGTAGTCGACCGGGCGGCGCCAGTACAGCACGGCGAGCACGGTCAGCGGGACGACGAAGTGGAAGGACTCGTAGTAGAAGTCGTAGAAGCCGCGCAGCCAGTCGACCTTGACCACGGCGTGGTTGACCCAGTGCTCGACGTCGATGTGCAGGAAGCTCTCGATGTCGAGGATCTGGCGGCCGTGGTGCTCGGCGCGGACCCGCCCGGCCGAGTTGGAGCCGCCGGTCGCCGCGAGCCTGACCTTCTGGTACGCGGCGTAGGTGACGCGGATGAGCAGCAGTTCCAGCAGGAGGTTCGGGCGGGTGAGGACCCGGCGCAGGAACGGCAGCAGCGGGACGTGCTTCAGGCGCGCGGGCACCGGGGCGGCGTACTCGGTCGGGATCGGCGACCGGTAGTACGGCGAGGTCCGGGACAGGAACGGCACGGCCGTCGCCGCGAGGAGGGCGGCGAGCAGGACGATGTCGTCGCGCAGGGTGTACACCGCCGACATGTTCGGCAGGATCATCTTGGCGGGCAGCGTCATCACCAGCACGACGGCCACCGGCCACACGTACCGGTCCGAGGCCCGCTTGCCGACCCGCCCGACGACCGCGAGCAGCACCCACAGCAGCTGGTGCTGCCAGGTGGTCGGGGACACGGCGATGGCCGCGCAGCCGGTGATCGCGACGGCGAGGAGCAGCTGCCCGTCGCGCGCGTAGTGCACGGCGCGGCGCACGCCGAGGACGGCGACCGCGGTGCCGAGGCCGAAGAAGAGGGCGATCTCCAGCGGGCCGGTCAGGCCCAGCCGCAGCAGTCCGCCGTGCAGGGACTGGTTGGCGAGGTCGTCGGCGGGTCCGCCCAGGCCGGTGCCCGCCATGTGGTGCACCCAGTAGGCGTACGAGTCGTGCGGCATCGCGGCCCACGCGAGCGCGGTGCACGCGGCGGCCGTGACGGCTGCGGAGACGGCGGCCCGGCGGCGGCCGGTGAACCACAGCAGCGGCGCGAAGAGCAGCACGGTCGGCTGGAGCGCGGCGGCGATGCCGATGAGCAGGCCGCTGGTGCGCTCCCCGCGGACGATGAAGCAGCCGACCAGCACGAGCAGCACCGGCAGGATGCTGATCTGGCCGAGCCAGAGGGCGTTGCGCACGGGCAGCGACAGCATGAGCAGACTGACCGCGACCGGCGCGGCCAGCAGTGAGGTCCGCCTGCTCACCGGCTGCGGCAGCGCGCGGGCCGCGACCAGCCCGAGCGCGACGACCAGCAGCAGCGTGCCGAAGGTCCAGCCCCAGCCGAGGGCCTGCTCGGCGGCGCGGGTCAGGGGTTTGAGGACGAGGCCGGCGAAGGGTGTGCCGGTGAACTGCGTGGAGTCGTAGAGCGAGCCCTTCACGTGCAGGACGCCGTTCGGGCCGACCCAGGTCTCCAGGTCGGTCAGCCGCTCGCCTCTCGGGGTGCTGAGGACGACGGCCACCTGGCGCACGGCGAGGACCGCCGCGATCAGCCACAGACCCAGGCGCGCGGCGCGCAGGCGGCCCTTGACGCCGCCTACGGCCGTCGCTCCGAAGGCTTCCGCCGGTCGCCCGCTGTGCTCCACGTTCGCCACGCCTGGTCGGCCTCCCGCCCCGTTGTGCCGTGCCCCCTGAAGGAGACGCAGGCTACCCCTGCTTCACCTGGCGTCCGTCCTGCTTTTGTCGGAAAGACGATAGTGCGCCGGGGGGCCGGTTGCCTCCGCCGGACGCGAGATGGATCACAGCGAACGCGCGTCGGAGCTGATCGGCAGCCGGGCAAACGAGCCTGTAACACGGCGTTTACCTGCACTGTGCAACGAGTCGTGTGCGTCCCGTAAGGGCAGGAAATGCCCTTATGGTCGCTGTCCGGTCCCCCGCCATCGCCGCCGAGCGGGCCGTGTCCTTGTCCCCGTCGAAAGGCAGGCGAGCGAACTCTTGGCGACCGCCACCGTCACCTCCCCTCCCGTACACACCACCCCTGAGGTCACCGCCACCGAATCCGCCCTCGTGCGCCGCGCCGTGAAGGCGGCCGCGCTGGGCAACGCGATGGAGTGGTTCGACTTCGGTGTCTACAGCTACATCGCGGTGACACTGGGCAAGGTCTTCTTCCCGTCGGGCAACCCCACCGCCCAGCTGCTGTCCACGTTCGGCGCCTTCGCCGCGGCGTTCCTGGTCCGCCCGCTCGGCGGCATGGTCTTCGGACCGCTGGGGGACCGGATCGGCCGCCAGAAGGTCCTCGCGGTGACCATGATCATGATGGCCGCGGGCACCTTCGCGATCGGCCTGATTCCGTCGTACGGCACGATCGGCGTGGGTGCGCCGCTGCTGCTGCTCCTGGCGCGGCTGGTGCAGGGCTTCTCGACCGGCGGCGAGTACGCGGGGGCGTCGACCTTCATCGCCGAGTACGCGCCGGACAAGAAGCGCGGGTTCCTCGGCAGCTGGCTGGAGTTCGGCACGCTCGCCGGCTACATCGGCGGGGCGGGCCTGGTCACCTTGATGACCGCGCTGCTGTCCTCGCACGACCTGGTGACCTGGGGCTGGCGGATCCCGTTCCTGATCGCCGGTCCGATGGGCATCGTCGGCCTGTATCTGCGGATGCGGCTGGAGGAGACCCCGGCGTTCGCGGCCGAGGTCGAGAAGGCGGAGTCGGTCCGGCCCAAGGTGCCGCTGCGCGAGATGATCACCGGCCAGTGGAGGGCGCTGCTGCTCTGCGTCGGCCTGGTCCTGGTCTTCAACGTCACCGACTACATGCTGCTGTCGTACATGCCGAGCTACCTGACCAGCGAGCTCCACTACGACGAGACGCACGGACTGCTGGTCGTCCTCGGCGTGATGGCGCTGATGATGATCGTCCAGCCCTTCGCCGGCGCCCTGACCGACCGGATCGGCCGCCGCCCGGTGATCGCCGCGGGCTGCGCGGGCTTCCTGTTCCTCTCCGTCCCGGCGATCCTGCTGATCCGCCAGGGCAGCCTGGCCGCGGTCGCCCTCGGCATGGCCGCGCTCGGCCTGCTCCTGGTCTGCTTCACCGCCGCGATGCCGTCCGCCCTCCCGGCCCTGTTCCCCACCAGGGTCCGCTACGGCTCCCTGTCCATCGGCTTCAACGTCTCCGTCTCCCTCTTCGGCGGCACGACCCCCCTGGTCGTCACGGCCCTCATCGGCGCCACCGGCAACATGATGATGCCCGCGTACTACATGATGGCCGCGGCCGTCATCGGCGGCATCGCGGTCTGGTTCATGACGGAGTCGGCCGGCCGCCCGCTGCCGGGGTCGGCGCCTTCCGTGGAGAATTGACATGCTCCTCGCCCTGAAGGGCGAGGATTCCGGCCTTCTCAACTGGTTGCTGTGCCGCTACGCGGCACGGTTTCCGGTCTCGAATCCGTGGCTTCCTGTTTCTTCGCGCTGTGCCAGAACGGATTCTGGTCTTACCGGCGCTCCGCAGGCCGATACCGCCAGTCCGGCGGCCGTCTTCACGTTGAGTGCGGCGTTGGTGTCCCGGTCGTGGAGGGTGCCGCAGGCGGTGCAAGTCCATTCCCGCACGTTGAGGGGTTTGGGTCCGTCCTTGACGCCGCAGGTGGAGCAGATCTGACTCGTCGGTTCGAACCGTCCGATCTTGACCAGGGTGCGGCCGTACCGTTGTGCCTTGTACTCCAGCATGTTCACGAACGACGTCCAGCCCGCGTCATGGACGGACTTGGCCAGCTTGGTGCGGGCCAGTCCCGCCACCGAGAGGTCCTCCACGGCGATCCCTTGGTTTTCGGAGATCAGCTTCGTGGAGAGCTGGTGGTGGAACTCGCGCCGTGCGTCGGTGACCTTGGCGTGGGCGCGGGCGACCCTGAGGCGGGCCTTGGCCCGGTTCTTTGATCCCTTCTGCTTGCGGGACAGCTCCTTTTGGGCCTTCTTCAGCTTCTTCTCCGCGCGCCGCAAAAAGCGCGGGGAGTCGATCTTCGTGCCGTCGGAGAGGACCGCGAAGTGGTTCAGGCCGAGATCGATGCCGATGGTGCGGTCGGTGTCGGGCATGCGGGCCTGGTCGGCGGTGGGGTCGGTGTCGATGACGAAGGAGGCGAAGAATCTGCCCGCCGCGTCCTTGATGACGGTGACGGAGGTGGGGGTGGTGGGCAGGGTGCGGGACCACGTCACCTTGACCGCGCCGATCTTGGGCAGGTTCAGACGGCCATGGCCGGTGATGTGCCAGCGGGCGTTGGCGGTGAACCGGATCGACTGCCGCTTGTCCTTGCGGGGCTTGAAGCGGGGTGCGCCGAGCTTGGGGCCCTTGCGGGTGCCCTTGAGGGAGGCGAAGAAGTTCCTGTAGGCGGTCTCGGCGTCCCGCAGGGACTGCTGGAGCACTACCGCGGAGAACTCGCCCAGCCAGGACCGCCCGGTGGTCTGCTTCGCCTCGGTGATCAGCTTCCGGGACAGCTGCCCGGCCGTCGGGAACGGCTGCCCGGCGCTTCGGGCGCCTTCACGGGCGCGGACCGCGTCGTTGAACACGACGCGGGCGCACCCGAACGCCCTGGCCAGCGCGGCCTGCTGAGCGGCGTCGGGGTACAACCTGAAGGCGTACCGGAGCTGCATGACGATCACACTAGGCAAGTCGAACCCACGTCGTCACCGAGAACATGCGAGCGACACGTCACCGCCACGAAGCAGGGTCCGGCTCCGCCGGAAAGCCACCGCGGCGCTCCGCCTCGCAACCACAGGATTCGCTTCACCCCCGACCCGAAGACCGGAGCACTGCGAATGATTCCCGGTAGCGCCGGCGAGGTCCGGCTCCGGCCCCCACCCACCGCGACCCGGCGAACACCCCCTGGAACCACCTCGCCCCGCATGACGTCTGAAGCCCCGTCCACGGCATCACGGAGGCTTCGAGGAATGGGCCGTTTCCTGCGGAAATGGGTGCACGCGCGCGTACTGACGGTCGTGCTGGCGCTGCTCGGCATTCAGCTGGGGTCACTGATCGCACCCGCATACGCGTGTGGTTGCGGGGCCATGATTCCGGGGGCCCGGCAGCAGGTGGGGGTCGACCGGGAGGAGTCCGTCGTCCGGTGGGACGGGCGGCAGGAGCAGATCGTGATGAGCCTGACGGTCGGCGGAGACGCCGACAAGGCCGCCTGGATCATGCCCGTCCCGCACCGGGCGAGCGTCAAGCTCGGTGATCCCGAGCTGTTCACCCAGCTCCGCACCGCCACCGCCCCCGTCCACCGGGACCGCTACCACTTCTGGCCCCAGGACGGCGACTGGCCGCTGGTCACCGGCGACGACTCCGGCGCCTCGTTCCCGGGCGCCGGCGCCCCGCAGGGCGTGGGCGTGGTCGGCCGGCAGAAGCTCGGCCCCTTCGACGTGGCGCGCCTGACCGCCACCGACCCGGCCGCCCTGAACGACTGGCTCGGCTCCCACGGATTCGTGATGCCGCCCCGCCTCCAGGACGCCCTCCAGCCGTACGTCGACCAGCACTGGGAGTACGTCGCCGTCCGCCTCGCCCCCGACCGCGCGGGCGCCCCCCTCGCCGGCACGCTCGACCCGCTGCACCTCACCTTCGCCTCCGGCCGCCCCGTCTACCCGATGCGCCTGTCCCGCCTCGCCCGCACACCCCAGTCCCTGGGCCTGTACGTCCTCGCCGCGCACCGCATGCGGACCAGCTCGGCCATCGGCGGCGAACGCCCCCGCGTCACCTACGCCGGGCGCGTCGACACGAACTGGGGCCCGCTGTCCGCACTCGCCAAGGGCGCGCCGTACCTCACCGCGATCGGCCAGGAGTTCCCCCGCCCGTCCTCGATCTCCGGCGACCACGAGCTGCGCCGGGCCTCCTCGGACACACCCTTCGAGCAGGTCGTCTACGACGACCACCTGCGCACGGTGGCCGGAATCCCGGCATGGCTGCTGACCGTCGTGGGCACGCTCGCGGTCCTCGTGACGGCCGTGGCCGTGTTCGCCCTGCGCCGCTCCCGCCGCCCGGAACCGGCGCATACTGGAGTTCGTTAGGCCGGCTAGTTAGAAGCCGTAACGAGCCCTACGAAAGGCACAGGTGAATGAGCGAGTCGCAGCTGTGGCACGACGTGGACGACTACTTCACCACCCAGCTCTCGCCGAACGACGAGGCCCTCGACGCGGCCGTGCGCGACAGTGAGGCGGCCGGCCTCCCGCCGGTCGCGGTCACCGCGCCCCAGGGCAAGTTCCTGCAGCTCCTCGCGCAGATCCAGGGCGCCCGCACCATCCTGGAGATCGGCACCCTCGGCGGCTACAGCACGATCTGGATGGCCCGCGGGCTGCCCGCGGACGGCCGCCTGATCTCGCTGGAGTACAGCGCCCGGCACGCCGAGGTCGCCACCCGCAACATCGCCCGCGCGGGCCTCGACCGGATCGCCGAGGTCCGCGTCGGCCCCGCCCTGGAGTCGCTGCCCAAGCTGGCCGACGAGAACCCCGCCCCCTTCGACCTGGTCTTCATCGACGCCGACAAGGCCAACAACCCGCGCTACGTCGAGTGGGCGCTCCGCCTCACCCGCGCGGGCAGCCTGATCGTCGTGGACAACGTCGTACGGCAGGGCCGGGTCGTGGAGGCGGGCAGCACCGACCCGGACGTCGTCGGCAGCCGCGCCGCCGTCGAACTGATCGCCCGCCACCCGAGGTTGAGCGGCACCGCCCTGCAGACGGTGGGCAGCAAGGGCCACGACGGCTTCGCGCTCGCACGCGTGCTGGCGTGACCCCGGCCGGCCCCTGCGCCGCCGCCGGCGCTCAGAACTCGTGGTAGAAGCCGATGTTGACGCTGCGCGGCGCGGTGCGGTCCTGCACGACGATCTCGCCGTTGCCGCCGCGGGGCAGCGCCACCGTGCCGCCGTAGACGAGGGGCTGGGCATACTCCCCGACGACCAGCCGGACTTCGGAGGAGGGGTCGGGCTGCGAGCCGCGCAGCCAGGTGACCTGCCAGATCCCCTCCGGGCCGCACTGGAACTCCAGGTGGACCCGCGAGACGAACAGCCAGTCGTCGGGCGTCACCAGGCGGCACACGGCCTTGTCCCGGCCCACCCGCAGCACGGCACCGGGCTCGCTCGGCGCGTCGGCCATCAGCATGCCTGCCGTGGCCCCCTCTTCCCCGGAGACGGTGGCCATGGTCAGTTCGAGCACGCGCTGCTCCTCATGAAGTGTCGTGACACAGCGGCCGCATACTAAATCGCCCGACCACATCCCGTCCGGCACAATGGAGTCATGACCGAGCGAAAGCCACCGGGCGTCCCGTTCGAGTCCTGGGTCGACAAGCAGATCCGTGACGCCGAGGGGCGCGGAGAGTTCGCCCGACTGCCCGGCGCGGGCAAGCCGTTGCCCGCCGACACCGCGTACGACGAACTGTGGTGGATCAAGGGCAAGATGGCCCGCGAGGGCCTCTCGGTGCTGCCGCCGGGCCTTGCCCTGCGCAAGGAGGCCGAGGACGCGCTCGCCGCGGCGTACGCGGCGCCCTCGGAGCGGATCGCGCGGAAGATCATCACCGAGGTCAACGTCAAGATCCGCGACATGATGTTCAGGCCGCCGCCCGGCCCCCCGCTCGGGATGAAGCCCTACGACGTCGAAGAGGTCGTAGCGCAGTGGCGGGAGGGCCGGGCGTCGGCGGCCGCGGACGAACCGTCCGCGTAGGCGCGGCTAGCTGTGCAGGAGTCGTTCCGCCAGCTCCCGGTAGTCCCGCAGGGCCAGCCGGAGTTGCTCGGTGTCGGAGTGCGTCGCCTTGTCCGCCTCGCCGTCCTGCCAGGACGTGCGCAGGGTACGGCGGCGCCGGGTCAGCGCCTCCGTGAAGCGGCCGGCGATCTCCTCGACCACGTGGTCGGCCTCCTCGACGGCCTGCTTGGGGCTGTCGACGAACCCGGAGACGGCGTTGCGCAGCCGCAGTTCGAGCTTGTCGCACTCGTCGTGGGGGAGGAGACCGGTGGTGTCGCCATGGCCGGTGGTGGATCCGCGGCCGGTGATGGAGCCGTGGCCGGTGGTGTCGCCGGTGCCCGTGGGTTCGGCGGCACGCACGCGCTCGGTGGCTCCGGCGCGCTCGGTGGTCCCGGGGCGCTCGGTGGTCCCGGCGCGCTCCGTGGTCCCCGTCCCGGCGCGCTCCGTGGTTCCGCCGCGCCCGGTCCCCTCGAAGTCCGTCGTCGCCTTGGTGCCGGGGGCCGGCGCCTCGGGATCGCTCGCCTCGTGCGGAGTCGGTGCCACGATCCTGTCGTGTCCCGGCGGGGTCTCGCGACCCGCACCGCGTCCGGTCGTCGCGTCCGTCATGTCGCTCAACTCCCCTTTGCGTGACGTCGGTTGAAGGCCCACGGCAGCGGGCTGCGGCTTTCGCCGCGGTCGTCCGTACGGTCCGCGGCCCGCGCCGCCGGCTTCTCGGTCCTGGCGGTGCCGTCGTTCCGGCCGGCGCGGCGGCCCTGCGTGGTCAGTTCCTCGAAGAGTGCGCGCGCCTCGACCATGGCCTCGCGCATCTCCTCCGTGTCGGCCCGGTCGCCGTCCTGCCCGCTCGCACTGACGCGTGCGACGCGGTGGACGTGCCGGTAGCCGTGGACGTGGTGGGCGTGGTGGACGGAGAGCGCCGCGAGCTGCTCCTCGTACTGGCCGCCCTCCGGGAAGCCGCGTGCCGCGGCCAGCTCCGACAGCAGGCGGTCGGCCTCGGCCACCGCCTCGCGCGGTGCGTCGACGAACCGCTCCTGCGCGGCCGTCCAGCGCGCCTCGAACTCCTCGCGCTGCGCCGGCTCCAGTTCCCGCTCGCGCAGTGAACCGTGCCGCTCCACGCGCTCGGCGAGCTCACGCTCGGCAGCCTTGGCGTCCCCGTCGTGCCGGGCCAGCGTCCGGTCGTACTCGGGGCCGAAGCGCCGCTTCAGGTCCCGGCCGCCGCGCGGGCCGCGGGATCGCATGCTGAGCACGGCCGCGACTACGATCACGGCCGCCACGATCACGATCAAAGCAATGATCAAGCCAGTGGACATGGGTGCCTTCCGATTTCGGGTCGGCTAGATCGGCTGAGCCGGCCCGACGGGCCGGTCGTCGTTCGAGTTGCCCGGAAGGCCCTCCTCAAACGGCCGCCGTCCGGAGCCGGTCCCTCCACCTGGGCGTCCGCCGATCGGCGCAGGGGGCGGAAGCCGTCCAAATGCGGTTGCGGACCGTGCCCGGTGTCTCCCGACAATGGCGGGCATGACCTGGACCGTCGCCCCCGAGCCCTACGACTCCCCCGCCGCCCTCGCGCTCTGGCGGGCGTACTACACCGAGGTCAGCGACCGGTGGTACCTGCTGCACGAGCGGCGGCGGACCGGCCCGGACGAGCTGGAGCGGGAGATCGCCGCCCGCTCCGGGTCCGAACTGACTCCGCCCACCGGGAAGTTGCTCGTCGCCCGGTACGGCGGTGAGCCGGCCGGCTGTGCGGGGGTGCGGCTGCTGGACGCGCGGACCGCCGAGCTGACCAGGGTGTTCGTGGACGAGGACAGACGCGGCAAGGGCGGCGCCCCGCTCCTCGTGCGGGCCGCCGAGGACGCCGCCCGGGACCTCGGCGCCGGGAGCATCATCCTCGACACGCGCAGCGATCTCGTCGAGGCCCGCGCCCTGTACGCGCGGCTCGGCTACACCGAGACCGAGCCGCACAACGACGACGTCTACGCCGAGCACTGGTTCCGCAAGGACCTCACGTGACCTGTTCCGGCGCACCGCTGTGCGGCTGCTCACGGTCCGAGCCGCACAGCTCGTCGTTGAGCTCGGCGACCAGCTGGGTGAGGTCGGTGGGCCGGTCCGGGCCCCACCAGTCGCCGAGGAGTTCGGCCAGCGACTCCTCGCGCGCCTCGGAGAGCCGCTCGGCCGTCGCGCGGCCCTTGGAGGTGAGGACGAGGTCCAGGCCCTCGCGCCGGGCCAGGCGGCGCTCCTCGACCTGGCGGGCGCCGGCGATGATGACCTGGATCGGCAGCGAGGTGCGCTCGGCGAGCACGCCCGGCTCGGCCCAGCCGTACTTCTTGATCCGCAGCAGCAGCCAGCTCGCCGCGGGCTGCAGGTCGTAGCCCGCCCGCTCGGTGATCTTCACGTAGATCTCCCGGCGGCCCTCGCGGGTGCCGAGCACGGACAGCGCGCGGCACACCTCGTCGGCGGAGGAGCGTTCGACCGGGTTGCTGGCGAGGGTCTCCGTGATGTCCGGCGCGGTGACCGAGCCGCGCAGCTTGTCCTCCTTGAGGAACCAGGCCAGCACGAAGCCGAGCAGGGCGACGGGTGCGGCGTACAGGAAGACGTCGGTGATGGACGACGCGTACGCGTGCAGGGCGGCCGGGCGCAGCGCGGGCGGCAGCGACCCGATGCCGCGCGGATCGGACTCGAGCGCGTCCGGTGAGACGCCGCCGGGCAGCCGGACGCCCTGGAAGGCACTCGTCAGCTTGTCGCCGAGCCGGCTCGCGAAGACGGTGCCGAAGATGGCGACGCCGAAGGAGGCGCCGATGGAGCGGAAGAAGGTCGCGCCCGAGGTGGCGACGCCGAGGTCCTCGTAGGAGACCGCGTTCTGCACGATGAGCACCAGCACCTGCATGACCAGGCCGAGGCCGAGGCCGAAGACGAAGAAGTCCGTGCTCATCGTGGCGGTGGAGCTGTTCTCGTCGAGCTGGTGCAGGAGCAGCAGCCCGATCGTGGTGACCGCCGTGCCGGCGATCGGGAACACCTTCCAGCGGCCGGTGCGGCTGACGATCTGCCCGGACGCGGTGGACGACAGCAGCATGCCGAAGACCATCGGCAGCATGTGCACGCCGGACATGGTCGGTGTGACGCCCTGGACGACCTGGAGGAAGGTCGGCAGATAGGTCATCGCGCCGAACATGGCGAAGCCGACGATGAAGCTGATGATCGCGGAGAGGGTGAAGGTGCGGATGCGGAACAGCTTGAGCGGCAGCACCGGTTCGGCCGCCCTGCGCTCCACGGCGACGAACGCCACACCCAGCACGACGCCCAGCACGATCAGCCCGATGATCTGCGGCGAGCCCCAGTCCCAGGTGGTCCCGCCGAGCGAGGCGACCAGGATCAGGCAGGTGGCGACCGAGGCGATGAGCAGGGTGCCGAGGTAGTCGATGACGTGCTGCGTGGACTTGCGCGGGATGTGCAGGGCGGTCGCGATCACGGCGAGCGCCACGACACCGACGGGCAGGTTGACGTAGAAGACCCAGCGCCAGCTGAGGTGTTCGGTGAACAGGCCGCCGAGCAGCGGGCCCAGGACGCTCGTCGCGCCGAACACGGCTCCGAACAGCCCTTGGTAGCGGCCGCGTTCACGGGGCGCGACGACGTCCCCGACGATCGCCATCGACAGCACGATCAACCCCCCGCCGCCCAGGCCCTGCACGGCCCGGAACGCGATCAGCTCGGGCATGTTCTGCGCCATTCCGCACAGTGCCGAGCCGATCAGGAAGATCACGATCGCGGTCTGGAACAGCTTCTTGCGCCCGTACTGGTCGCCGAGCTTGCCCCACAGCGGGGTCGCGGCGGTCGAGGCCAGCAGATACGCGGTGACCACCCAGGACAGGTGCTCCAGGCCGCCGAGGTCGCTGACGATGGTGGGCAGTGCGGTCGAGACGATGGTCTGGTCGAGGGCGGCGAGCAGCAGCCCGAGGAGCAGCGCGCCGATCGAGACGAGCACGTTCCCGGACACGTGTTGCTGGGCGGCGCTGCCCCGTTGCGGGGGCTCGTCGGGCGGCTGTGCGTCTCGCACATGTCCCGTCCTACCGTGCGCATCCCCGGCCATGAAGACCTCCCGACGCTCTCGTTACACGTCCATGGTGATCGGTATGGCCGGTTATGGCCTGTCGAGTCCGCTTGGAACGCAATATTCCGGGGGCCGGTGGCAACGGCCGCTAAATGATCTGGATAACCTCTGGAGTTCGCGAGGGGAGCCTGTGAAGGGAGGGACGAACGCGTGACAGACCCGACAGGTCACCAGTGCCCGGAGTGCGGTGCGCCCAGAGGGGCGGACAGCACCCCGTCCTGCGGCTGCACCCGGCGGGCGTCCGACGCCCTGCGCGAGGCCCGTACGGCGGAGCAGGCCGCGGCGGAGGACTTCGATCCGCTGCGCATACGGCCGTACGTGGAGCTGGAGCACGACGAGACCGCGCACACGGCGCTCCCCGAGGTGCCGCCGGCCGAGGCGACGATGCCGCTGCGGGCCGTGTCCCCCGAGACACCGAGCCCGGCCGATCTGCGTCTGTTCGAGGGGGCGGGCCCCCACGCCGCGCACGCCCGCGCGGACGACGCGGCGCAGCGGCCGCGCGGCAGACGCCGCACCGTGCTGCTCGGCGCGGGCGGAGCCGTCGTCGCGGTGGTGGCCGCGGCCGGGCTGGCGAGCGGGCTGTTCTCCTACGAGAAGCCGTCGCGGGACGGCGCTCTCCCCGACGGCGTACGGGCGAGCGTGCCGGACGCGTCGACGAGCGCGGCGTCCGCGCCGTCGCCGGAGAACGCGACCTCGCTCCAGCCGTCCGCACCGTCACCCACGGCGCCGACGCCGACCGGCAGCACGAGCCCCTCGCTCTCGGCGTCCCCGTCCTCGTCCCCGGCGAGCTCCTCACCGAGCCCGTCCGGGTCGTCCGGGTCGTCCTCTCCGACAGCCACCGCGACACCCAGCCTGGGAGCGTCCGACCGGCAGCCGTCCTCGGCCCCCGTCCTGCGCCCCGGCTCGCAGGGCCCGGAGGTGACGGAACTCGAACAGCGCCTGACCCAGCTCGGCCTCTACACGAGGAATCCCCGCGGCTACTACGACAAGTGGGTCGAGAGCGCGGTCAGCCGCTACCAGTGGGCCCGGGGGATCCAGGGGGACGAGCAGGGGGTCTACGGGGCGCAGACGCGGGCACGGCTGGAGTCGGAGACGCGGGAGCCGTGACCGGTGTGGTGCCGGGGCGCTGCCGCCGGCACCATCCCCGCCGCGTCCCTATCGCACGTAGAGCTCGATCGTCCCGTCGGCCGCCGCCTCCACCCGCACCCGGGTGAGATCCGGCACCACGACATCGGGCTCGTGCAGATCTGCGCGCGGACCGACCCCCACGACCCGCATTCCGGCCGAGCGTCCGGCCTGGATACCCGCCGCGGAGTCCTCGAAGACGATGCAGTCCGCCGGGTCGGCACCCAGTTCCGCGGCGCCCTTGAGGAACCCCTCGGGGTCCGGCTTGCTCGCGCCGACCGACTCTGCGGTCACGCGTACGTCCGGCATCGAAAGACCGGCGGCGGCCATCCGTGCCGTGGCGAGGGCCACGTCGGCCGAGGTGACCAGGGCGTGCGGGAGGCCGTGCAGGGAGGCCAGGAACTCGAGGGCGCCGGGGATCGCGACGACACCGTCGGTGTCGGCGGTCTCCTCGGCGAGCATGCGCGCGTTGTCCGCGAGGTTGTGCTCCATGGGGCGGTCGGGCAGCAGCAGCGCCATGGAGGCGTAGCCCTGGCGCCCGTGCACCACCTTCATGACCTCGCCCGCGTCCAGACCGTGCCGCTCGGCCCAGCGCCGCCAGATGCGCTCGACGGCGGCGTCGGAGTTCACGAGGGTGCCGTCCATGTCCAGCAGGAGGGCGCGGGCGGTGAGGACGGTGGGCACGGTGGTGACCGTCATCGGCAGCTCCAAGGCACAAGAGTGAGGGGCGCGGGTGGACCCCCGGGGAGAACAAAGCGCCCCGCCCGCCGGTCAGGGAAAACGGGCGGGGGCCACTTTGTTTCTCCACGGTACAAAACCTGGCCCGAATCCGCCACCGCTCCCCGGAACAGTTCACCCGCCGTTCAGCTCAGCCGGCCACGGCCTCCCACAGGCTCCACACGCCGAGCGCGATCATCAGCAGTGCCGCGATCTTGGTGATGAGGACCAGCGGAACACGCTTCATCAGGGCCTTTCCGCCGACGATCCCGAGCCCGGCCACGGCCCACAGACCGAGCACGGCACCCAGGCCGACGGACAGCGGGTCGTCGTAGCGGGCGGCCAGGTTCGCCGTCATGATCTGCGTCAGATCACCGAACTCCGCGACCAGGATGAGCATGAACCCGGCGCTCGCGACCTTCCAGAAGGTCTGGTTCTCGGGCCTGCGGATCTCCTCGTCGTCCTCGCCCTTCTTCATCAGCAGCACCGCCGCGCCGCCCAGGAACAGGACGCCCGTCAGCGCGTGCACGATCTGCTGCGGCAGCAGCGTCAGCACGCTGCCGGCCGCGACGGCCAGCACGACGTGCAGCAGGAAGGCCGCGGCGACGCCGGCGAAGACGTACGAGGCGCGATAGCGGGTGCCGAGCACGAGCCCGGCGAGAGCGGTCTTGTCCGGCAACTCGGCCAGGAAGATCACGCCGAACACGAGCGCGGTGACGGTGATGCTGATCAAGATTCCTCAATCGGTCGGGGCTGCCCCACCGAGAGTGTTTGGTCGCGATACGACACCTCGGCACGGCAGCACACACGGATGTGCACTGCTTTGCCGAAGGTCTCGCTGGCCGGCCCCTTCTCGGGAGCTGCCTCCGGGCGCCGGCTCAGACGAGCTGAGCAGTGTGTCGACGGTCCGGCGAAGAGCTACTCCCCTTCTGCGCCGTCCATGGTACGCGACAGAAGTTCGAACATGAACCTTGTCGTGTCATGCACACGTCACTAGTTTCTTACCGAACACTCACTCTCCCGCAACACGGCGCGGCGAGCATTCCCTCGCTCGCCCGCCAACGCCCCCACTCAGCAAGGGAGTTCGCATGCCGAAATTCTACGCGCGTCGACGGCTCAGCATACTCGCCGCGCTCACCGGAATGGTGGCCTCGGTCGGACTGCTCAACGGTCCGACCGCCTCCGCCGCCCTCCCCACCCCGGTGAGCGCCGCCACCGCCCGCACCTACCTCGCCTCCCTCACCGTGGCCGCCGAGAACCGCACCGGCTACAGCCGCGACCTCTTCCCGACGTGGGACACCATCAGCGGCACGTGCAACACCCGCGAGTGGATCCTCAAGCGCGACGGCACGAACGTCGTCACCAACTCCGCCTGCACCGCCACCAGCGGCAGCTGGTACTCCCCCTACGACGGAGCGACCTGGACCGCCGCCTCCGATGTCGACATCGACCACCTGGTCCCGCTCGCCGAGGCCTGGGACTCCGGCGCGAGCAAGTGGACCACCGCCCAGCGCGAGGCCCTCGCCAACGACGTCACCCGCCCGCAGCTCCTCGCCGTCACGGACAACGTCAACCAGTCCAAGGGCGACCAGGACCCCTCCACCTGGGTCCCGTCCCGGTCCGCCTACGTCTGCACCTACGTCCGCGCCTGGGTCCAGGTGAAGTACTACTACAAGCTCTCGGTCGACTCCGCCGAGAAGTCGGCGCTCACGAACTACCTGTCGTCCTGCTGATCGTTACGCACCGGACCTCCCCGCCCACCTCCGTCGTTCCGTACCGTACGGGTCGACGGAGGAGGGTGATCGCGTGGCAGAACTGCGCCTGGGTCCACTGCTGAGGTACGCCGACGGCTCGTCCGCGACCGTCTGGGTCGAGGCGAGCCGTCCGTGCACCGCCGAGGTGCGCTGCGCGGGCGGCGCCCGCGGCGAGTCCCGCACCTTCCAGGTGGCGGGTCACCACTACGCGCTGGTAGCGGTCACCGGGCTCACCCCGGGCACGACCACGCCGTACGAGGTGTATCTGGACGACACGCGCGTGTGGCCACTGCCGGACGCACCCTTCTCGTCGTTTCCGCCCTCCGTCATCCGGACCTCGCTCGAGGGCGACGACCTCCGCGTCTGTTTCGGCTCCTGCCGCTGGGCCGCACCGGCCGCCGACGAGCACGACCCCGTCGGCCCGGACGCCCTGGACACCCTCGCCGGACGCATCGCGGCCGACGCGGAGGGCGAACGCCCGGACGTGCTGGTGCTGCTGGGCGACCAGGTGTACGCCGACGAGACCTCCGAGGACACCCGGCGCTGGCTGGCCGCACGGCGCGATCTGAGCGACCCGCCGGGCAGCCAGGTCGCGGACTACGAGGAGTACACCCGGCTCTACTACGAATCCTGGCTCGACCCCGAGATCCGCTGGCTGCTGTCCACCGTGCCGAGCTGCATGATCTTCGACGACCACGACGTCATCGATGACTGGAACACCTCCGCCGCCTGGCTGGAGGACATGCGGGCCACGCCGTGGTGGCGCGAGCGGATCCTGAGCGGCCTGATGTCGTACTGGGTCTACCAGCACCTCGGCAACCTCTCGCCGGCCGAGCTCGCCACCGACCCCCTCTACGCGGCGGTGCGGGAGACCCCCGACGGCACCGACCGGCTGCGCACCTTCGCCTGCGAGGCGGACGCCGACGCCGCCTCCGCGCGCTGGAGCTACCGGCGCGACTTCGGCCGCGTACGGCTGCTGATGGTGGACAGCCGGGCGGCCCGCGTACTTCAGGAGGACGCGCGCTCGATGCTCGACCCGGGCGAGGAGGCGTGGCTGCGCGAGCAGGTGCGGGACGAGCGCGGCTCCTACGACCACCTCCTCGTCGGCACCTCCCTGCCCTGGCTGCTGCCGCACCTGGTGCACGACGCCGAGGCGTGGGACGCGGCCCTGTCCCGCGGGGAGCGCGGCGCGCGCTGGGCGCGGTTCGGGGAGAAGCTGCGGCGCAAGGCCGACCTCGAGCACTGGGCGGCGTTCCCGTCCTCCTTCACGGCGCTGGCCGACCTGTTCGCCGAGACGGGTTCAGGACCGGAGGCGCCGGCGAGCGTGCTGGTCCTGTCGGGAGACGTCCATCACGCGTACGTGGCCGAGCCGACGTGGCCCACGGGCGGACCGGACGCCCGCGTCCTCCAGCTGACCTGCTCCCCCGTCCACAACTCCGTACCCGGGTACATGCGTTGGGGCTTCCGCTTCGGCTGGAGCGCACCCGCCCGCGCCCTCGGCCGCCGCCTCGCCCGGCACGGCCGGTGCGAGCGGCCGCCGGTCAAGTGGCGCAAGAAGGGCGGCCCTTGGTTCGGCAACCAGCTCATGACCCTGACCCTGCGGGGCCGTTCGGCACGGCTACGGCTGGAACAGGCGCGGGGGAACGGAGTGCTGGTGACCGTGGAGGACACGACGCTGACGTCGGAGTGAGGCCGCCGACGTCGGAGTGAGGTCGCCGACGTCGGAGTGAGGCCGCCGACGTCGGAGTGAGGTGGCCGGGCTCGCCCCTGACCGGTCCCTTCGCCACCCGATCGGACACGATCGTGAACGACCTGTGCCGATCACACGCGCCCCCCATGAATCTCCTGCCACACTCCACGCGTACGCTGTATGGCTGTCATGGCCGCCCCTGCCGCTCCCTCGCGACGTCGCGGCACGGGTCCGCCCACGGGGGAGTCACGGGGAGTATGCGGTGCTGGAGAGTGTGGAGTCGCTGACCGGCGGCCCCTGGATCTACGCGATGGTCGCGTTGTCGGTCCTGCTCGACGTGTTCCTGCCGGTGCTGCCGAGCGGGGTGCTGGTCATCACGGCGGCCACGGCGGCGGCCGCCGGCTCGGCGACCGGCAAGGTGCCGCACGCCGTCCCCGACATCCTCGCGCTGACCTTCTGCGCGGCCGTCGCCTCCGTCCTCGGTGACCTGGTGGCCTACCGGCTGGCGTGGCGCGGCGGCGAACGCCTGGACCGCGCGATCGCCCGCTCACGCCGGCTGACCAGCGCGCAGGAACGTCTCGGCGCGGCGCTCGCCCGGGGCGGCGGCGCCCTGGTGGTCCTCGCCCGCTTCGCCCCGGCCGGCCGCTCCGTCGTCTCCCTCGGCGCCGGCGCCGCCCACCGCCGGGTCCGCGACTTCCTCCCCTGGTCCGCCCTGGCCGGCCTGACCTGGGCCACCTACAGCGTGGCCCTCGGCTACTACGGCGGCCAGTGGCTCGGCACGACCTGGCTGGCGACCGGGGTGTCGGTCCTGGCGCTGTTCGGGGCAGGGGCGGGCGCGGCCTTCGTGATGCGCCGCCCGGCCAAGGCCTGACACCGCCAGGCACACGCTCTGTCACAGGCGTCAGGCGCGCACCCCTCGGCCCCGCCCGCGCACCCCTCGGCCCCCGCCCGCGGGCTCGCCGGCGCCCGAGCGCGGCGCCACCCGCGCAGGCGCCGCGCGGTCACGCCCCGGTCCGCCCGAGCACGGGAGGGCCTCCCGCCCCGGTCCGCCCGAGCACGGGAGGGCCTCCCGCCCCGGTCCGCCCGGGCACGGGAGGGCCTCCACCCAGAGGCCAGAGGGCCACGCCCCCAGCCCCGCGCCGGTCGCCGGCCGCGAAGCCCCGCCCTCAGGCCCGCACCTTCTGCCCCCGTACCTCCAGCCCCGCCAGCAGTTCCGCGGTCGCCTCCGCGATCGCGGAGACCGCCTGGTCGAAGACCTCCTGGTTGTGGGCGGCGGGGGCCCGGAAGCCGGAGACCTTGCGGACGTACTGGAGAGCGGCGGCCCTGATCTCTTCCTCCGTCGCCTCTTCGGGCAACACGGGCGGACGAAGTGTCTTGATGCTTCGGCACATGAGACAAGTCTCGCCCAACTCCCGCGCGGCTGCGATGATCCTTTGCCAGGCGGCCACCGATCGGGGCCGACCGACGGAGGGACGAACGCATCATGGCGAACGACGAACTCACGGTGGCCGTCCTCGGCCCGGGCGGCATCGGCGGACTGCTCGCGGCACTGCTGGCCCGTGCCGGGCACCGGGTGATCTGCCTGGCCGGCGAGGACACCGCCAAGACGCTGACCACCGACGGGATCCGCGTGCGCAGCGGACTGTTCGGCGACTTCACGGCACGCGTCGAGGCCGACACCGTGCTGCGCGAACCGGTCGACGCGTGCTTGATCACGGTCAAGCACACCAGCCTGGACACCGCCCTGGACCGCGTCCCGCCCACGGCGGTCGGCGACGGCCTCGTCGTCCCGTTCCTGAACGGCGTCGAACACCCCGCGACCCTGCGCGCCCGCCACCGCCCCGACCGCGTCGCCCCGGCCGTCATCCGCGTCGAGTCGACCCGCGTCGCCCCGGGCGTGATCGAACACGGCAGCCCCTTCGCCGAGATCGACCTGACGGGAGAAGGGGTCGAGCAGGCACGCCTCGACGCGCTCGCGCAGGCCCTGGACGCCGCCGGCCCGGCCACCCGCGTCCTCGACGACGAGACCGCCGCCCTGTGGGCGAAGATGTCGTTCCTCGCCCCGTTCGCCCTCCTCACCACCCGCCACGCCCTCCCCCTGGGCGACGTACGCACGCGGCATCGCGACGAACTGGCGGCCCTCGTCGCGGAGACCGCGGCCGTCAGCCGCGCGTCCGGCGGCCCGGGCGACCCCGGCCAGGCCATGGCCCGCTACGACGCCTTCCCGCCGCAGACCAAGTCCTCCATGCAACGCGACGCCGAAGCCGGCCGCCCCCTCGAACTGGACGCGATCGGCGGCGCGTTGCTCCGCGCGGCCGAACGGCACGGCATCGACGTACCCGTGGCGGCGCGGGTGGTCGAGGAGTTGCAGGACGGCATCCGCGGCTGATGTCGAGAACGGCCCGGCGGCTCCGTCCCAGGGCGGACGCGGCCGCCGTGGCCCCCACCACACCAAGGAGACCCAGCATGGCGATTCAGCGGATGGACAACGTTCTCATCGTCGTCGAGGACCTCGACACCGTCATCGCGTTCTTCGTCGAACTCGGCATGGAACTGGAGGGCAGGTTCCCGCTCGAGGAACGCTGGGCGGCACGCGTCATCGGGCTCGACGACGTCCGCCAGGAGGTCGCCATGCTGCGCATCCCGGACTGCCCCGGCCGCGTCGAACTGGCGCAGTTCCACACCCCGAAGGCGGTCTCCGGCGTCCCGGACGACGCGCCCTCGAACACGCTGGGCATCCGCCGCATCATGTTCGCCGTCGACGACATCGACGACACCGTCGCCCGTCTGCGCACCCGCGGCGCCGAACTCGTGGGCGGGATCGAGCAGTACGAGAACGTCTACCGGCTCTGCTACGTCCGCGGCCCCGAGGGCATCGTCGTCGGACTGGCGGAGGAGCTCGGCTGACGACTCGTTCGCGTGAACCCCGCGAAGGAACTCGCATCCCAAAATCGAACAGGCGTAGCATTGGGCCGTGGCAGCGACCTATGACTTTCCGAGTGACCTCCTGGCCGGTCAGGAGGAGCTGCATCAGGTCCGGGCCGAGCTGTCGGCCCTGCTCAAGCGGCTCCCCTGGTCGGTGGAGCCCCTGGACGGATTCAGCGACGAGGGCGGCTGGCGCAAGGTGGAGCGCCCCGCCTCCCCGGGCTGGACGGCCGACGAACAGGCCGAGGTGGAAAAGCTCCGGCAGCGCGAGCACGAACTCGCCGTCTTCGTCACCACCCACCGCTTCTGGACGCAGATCACGGGCGCCGACCGCGTCGACGCCCGCACGAGACTGAAGCACGCCCACGAGGCATGACACGAGAAGACCCCGGCCGCGATCGGCCGGGGTCTTCTTGGCTGTGGGCGCGGACGGTTTCGAACCGCCGACATCCTGCTTGTAAGGCAGGCGCTCTACCACTGAGCTACGCACCCGAGGCAAGCCGACAGCCTACCTTGCCCGGGCCGGTGCCCCGCAAACCCGTATCGGGGCCGGTCAATGCGGGGGTTTACCCCACCCCGGATCCGGGAGCGGCCCGGATCCCGCTGCGGTCCCCCGGTCCGTACGTTCTAAGTGCCTTCACCGTCACCACGTTCCGAAGCGCCTCACATCAGCGTCCGACCAGCATTCCCAGGGGGAGATCGTCATGGTCCGTACCGTCACCGCCCGCGCAGCCCTCGCCGCCGGGGCCGTCGTGGTTCTTGTCGGGGCGGCCACCGCCTGTGGGGCGTCCGCGGGGGACGACAAGGATCCCGATCACCGGACGTTCGGACTCAGCGGGCACACCCTCACCGTCGACTCGGACGACTCGGCGCTGGAGATCGTCGCCGCGGACGGGAATCCCGAGGGGAAGGTCGAGGTCACGCGCTGGTTCCAGGGGCAGGTCGCGTTCGGGAAGGACCCCAAGGTGTCGTGGTCCATGAAGGACGACCGGCTGACGCTGCGGATGAAGTGCTCCGGCGTCGTCGCCGACTGCTCGGCCAAGCACCGGATCGAGGTGCCGCGCGGGGTCACCGTGAAGGTGGAGGACGGCGACGGGAGCGTACGGGCGCGGGGCTTCGAGGACGCGCTGAGCGTGCGTACGGGCGACGGGTCGGTGCACGTCACGGACTCCGCCGGTCCGCTCGATCTGCACACCGGCGACGGCTCCGTGCACGCGGAGGTGTCCTCGCGGCAGGTGCGCACCGAGACCGGTGACGGTTCCGTGCACCTCGAACTGGGCGCCGTACCCGACCTGGTGGACGCCACCAGCCACGACGGCTCGGTGACCGTGGCGCTGCCCAAGGCGTCCTACCGCGTGACGACGAAGACCGGCGACGGCTCGGTGGACGTGTCGGTGCCGCGTTCCGACTCCAGCGCGCATGTGGTGTCCGCGCGTACCGGCGACGGGAAAGTCACGCTCAGGACCGCGAACTGACCGGCCTGTGTGTTCGTCCTTAACCGGTGGGAGAATGAAGCGAGGCACCGGCCAGGACGGATGACAGCACAGGAGAGGGATGTGACGGCGACACCTTCGCAGTCGGACTCGCCGTCGGTGCCGTGTGCACACCGCCAGGCAGTCAAGGACACCCTCACCCTTCTCGCGCTGCCGCTGCTCGCCGCGCCGGCGCTGGCCGCCGCGTTCGCCGGCGGCGGCACCCGGCGCTGGTTCGGCGGCCGGGCCGAGAGCCAGCGGGCCGAGGCGCAGGCCGCGAAGGACGCCGCGGCGGCCGCGTTCTACGAGCTGGACACCGCCCAGCGGGATCTGCGGATCTCGATCGAGACGATCATGGCGGTGGACGACTCCCCCGCCGCCCGGCGCGCGGTGTCCGACTTCGAGGCGCTGGGGCGCCGTATCGACGAGGTCAGCCATCAGTACATCGAGGCGGTCGACGCGCACGACCTCGACCGTGACGACCTGGAGGCCGCGGTCGCGGCGCAGGCGCGCACCGAGCTCACCCGGGCCAAGGACGAGCTCACGAACGTCAAGCGGGAGCTGGATCGTTTCGGTGACAGTCTCGGGCCTCTGCTCGGCAAGGCCGAGACGCAGCTGGCCCGGGTGGCTCCGGCGGTCGAGCGGGCCCGGCAGGGGCTGCTCGCCGCGTCCAACGCCCTCGACGCGGTACGGGGGACGGCGCTGAAGGCGGACGATCTCGCCGCGCGTCTCGCCGCGCTCGCGCCCGAGCTGACCAAGCTGAACCAGGGTGCGGGACACCATGGGGTGCCCGAGACGCTGGAGCGCGCCGAGCGGGTGGCGCGGGAGGCCGCGGCGGTCCGGGCGGAGGCCGAGCGGCTGCCGGCGAGGGCTGCCGAGATCGATCACCGGCTCGTCTCGCTGCGTACCCGCGCGCAGGCGCTGACGACGCGTGCCGGGCAGGTGGATCCGGTGCTGAGCGAGCTGCGGCGGCGGTTCGTGGCCGCGTGCTGGCAGGACCTGCAGCATGTGCCGGAGCAGGCCGGGGAGAACGTCCGGCAGGCCGAGCTGAAGCTGAAGGAGGCGCAGGCGGCGCGGGACGAGCAGCGCTGGCCGGACGCGACCTCGCTGCTGTCGACGGTGCGGGCGCTGCTGAACACCACGGACGAGTCGGTGTCGGCCGCGCGCGACCGGCTGCAGCGGCTCAACGCCGTGCAGAAGGACCCGCAGCAGGAGATCGACCGCACCCGCTTCGCGATCCGCGACGCGCAGCGCCTGGCGATGACCGGGCGGAGCACGCCGGATCCGAAGCATGCCCGCCCGCTGGACGACTCGGTGGCCCGGCTGGACCGGGCGATCGCCGGTCTGGAGGGGCGTCACCCCGACTTCTGGCACTTCCTGACCGAGACGGACGCCGTACGGCAGACGGTGGCGCGGGTGGTCGCGCAGATCCGGGAGGAGCGCGGGGGCGGGCACTGAGTCCGGCGTCCCTGCGCGGGCGCGGTCAGCTGCGGTAGGCGTAGTAGGCGGCGTTCGGGTTCGCGGCGATCACGCTCGACAGCGATCGCCGGTAGGTGTCGTTGCTGTGGTAGGTCATGTAGGGGACGCCGCTCGCGCTGCGGTACGTGGTCAGCATCGAGTGGTCCTTGGACCCGTCCTTGTCGAAGTCGATCTGCAGCACGTCACCGACGTCCATCTGGTACGCGTTGGCCAGCGCTGTCGTCCGCCTCGTGGTCTGCGTGAACCAGGACCATTCGTTGACGCCGACCCAGGTGTCGGAATCGGCGGTCTTCTTCTTGGAGTACCAAGTGCCGTAGTCCGCAGCCGAGTTCGTCACCTCCTTCCAGCCGCCGGCGTAGAGGGACTGGCTGAGGAAGTTGGTGCAGTCCCCGCCGTCGCTGTTGTAGCGGCGGTAGGCGGTGTTGTAGTTCTGCCAGTACTTCTCGGCGTACGCCGCCATCGCCGCGTACTTGTACCTGGCGCCGGTGCCGAGGTTCTTGGCCTTCGCGCGAGCGGGGTAGGTGATGGCGGAACGGGGCGCGTCGATGACGTCGTCCGGGCGGACCACGGCTCCCATGCCCACGGGGAGGGGGGCGTTGACCGGGCGGGGTCCCTGGTCGGTGAGGTGTTCACCGGTGAGCTGCCAGGTGCCGTCCGGGCGGGCGGCGAAGGTGAGTTCGTGGTGCGCGACGAATGCCGTGGTGTCGGGTTCGTCGCCGCGGATCTTGGCGTACGTCAGCGTGGTGTTCTCGGTGACCTGGACGGTGGCCGTGCGGCCCCGCAGGCGGATGCTGTCGACGGTGACCTCGGTGTCGGAGCCGGTGTAGGCCTCGCCGAGCGAGGCGAGCCGGGAGCGGGTGCCGTGCAGGGAGGCCAGGGCGCGGGTCTCGGACCTGGCTTCCGCGGCCGTCAGCCGCACTCCGCCGGCCGCCTTCAGGGCCGTACGGCCGGACGGGGTCGCTTCGACGAGGGCGGTCGTGCGGCCGGTGAGCAGGGCGTCCGCGGCGCGGCCGAAGGTGCCGGTGGCCGCCGCCGTCAGGGCCGGTTTTCCCCCGGACGGGCCATCGCCGGCGGCGTGGGCGGAGGACAGGGGAACCAGCGCGGCGGACAGGGAGATCGCGGTGAGGGCGGTGCACCGGCCGCTGCCCGCAAGGGACTTGCTTGATCTCACTGGGGGGTTCTCCTTGCCGTGGGGGGTCCCGGAACAGGCACACGTTAATCTGGCCACATGCCTCGCTATGAGTACCGCTGCCGGACCTGCGGCGACACGTTCGAAATGAGCCGGCCCATGGCGGAGTCGTCCGCCCCCGCGGAGTGCCCTGCCGGGCATGCGGACACGGTGAAGCTGCTGTCGACGGTGGCGGTGGGCGGGAGCGCGTCCGCCCCCGCCGCGGCGCCGAGGGGCGGGGGCGGCGGGGGCGGTTGCTGCGGTGGAGGGTGCTGCGGCTAGTGCTGTGACCGGAAAGGTTTGCCGGAAGGCTCGCGGCGTCCGGTGCGGTGCATCGCAAGGCGGAGCATCGCCCGCGTACTGGATGTACTCGGGTGATGCGACAACGCGGCGAGGTGCCGTGCCGGGCGTCGCGAGCCGGTGAACCTTTCCGGTCACAGCACCAGGTCGGCCCCGGTGCTTGGCCGGGTGCGGGTGCGTCGTGGTGGGACGCGCCCACGCGGCGGTAGCCGTACATCAGACACGGCCCCGCGCCCCTAGGGAGTTGCGGCCCCCGTCAGCTTCAGGAACTCGCGCAGGATTCGTTCCCCTGCCAGCACTCCTCGCTCCGGTAGCGCCGTGATGGCCGGGGCCGTCCAGTCCGCGTCCGCGAGTTCGCCGTGGCCCGGGCGCCAGCCCCTGTCGGCTGCGAGGAGGAGGTCGGCGTCCAGGAGGGAGTCGCCCGCGGCCAGGGTCAGGTGGGCGCCCGTGCGGCGGGCCACCTCCCTCATCGCGGCGCTCTTGGTGAGCGGCTTGGGGACGGCGTAGATCTTGCGGCCCTGGAGCGAGACCGTCCAGCCGCGGTTCTCCGCCCAGACCGCGAGCTCCTTCAGCCACTCCTCGGGCAGCAGTTCGCGTTCGACCACGAGGTAGGCGAAGAGGTCCTCGGCGACCCGGTGCTTGCGCACCCACGCCGGGTCCGCCGTCGCCAGCAGATGCTCGCGCACCTCGTCCAGCGGCGCGCACTGCTCGGCGAGGCGTGCCGTCACCTGGGCGTGCCAGTCGAGGTCGGAGACGCCGTCCACCATCAGATGGCCGCCGTTGGCGCAGATCGCGTACGTCGGCTGCGGGCCCGGCAGGTTGATGCGCTGGTACTGCTTGCGGGTCCGGGTCGTCGTCGGCACGAACACGGCCGCGTCACCGAGGTCGGTCAGCAGGGCGGCCGCCGTCTCCGTCATGAACGACAGCGGCCTGCTCTCGTGCACCTCCACGCAGAGCAGCCGGGGCGCCCGCGCGTCCGGCATGGTCAGTGCGAGGGCCGCCGCGGAGTAGATCAGCGTACGGTCGAGGTCGCTCGCCACCAGCACCGGCATCAGACGTTCACCGCCTTGCCGTCGGCACCCGTCGCGCCGCGGGTGTAGCGCGGGTGGATCAACCCCACGCAGGTGTACGGCAGTTCGCCGACCTCCTCGACGGGGACACCCCGCTGACCGGCCAGCAGCCGTACGTGGTCCAGGTCGGCGCCCGCCCCGGCCCGCGCCAGGATCTTCCAGGGCACCCGGCGCAGCAGCACCCGCGTGGTCTCGCCGACGCCCGGCTTGACGAGGTTCACGTCGTGGATGCCGTACTCCTCGCTGATGCGTTCCACGGCCGCCCAGCCCTCCCAGGTGGGTGTGCGGTCGCCGGACAGCAGCTCCTTGGCCTGGATGTCGACGGCGTCCGCGACCTCCGGGAAACGGGCGGCGACGGCGTCCAGGAAGCCCACCGAGACGTCGGCGCCCGCGAGTTCGCGGTAGAACTTGGCGCCGTGGAAGTCGTGCGGGCCGACCAGGTCCGCGCGCAGCACGGTGCGTGATATCAGGCCCGAGACGGTCGAGTTGAGGCAGGCGGAGGGGATCAGGAAGTCCTCGCGGGTGCCGTACGTCCGCACGCAGGAGCCCGGGTCGGCCAGCACCGCGATCTCCGGGTCGAACCCGGTGACACCTTCGGACGCCTCGAACTCCTTGACGGCGGCGGCGAGTTCACGGGCGATCGCGCCCTTACCGGTCCAGCCGTCGACGAACACGACGTCGGACGGGTCGTGGTGGGCGGCCAGCCAGCGCAGGGCGTTGGCGTCGATGCCGCGGCCGCGCACGATGGAGACGGCGTAGTGCGGCAGGTCCAGGCCGTGCCGGAACTGCGCCCAGCGCCGCATCAGGACGCCCACGGGGGTGCCGGCACGGGCGAGCGAGACGAGGACGGGCCGGCCGGCGTGGGGGCGCTCGGCGAGCACGATCTCGGTGACCGCGCCCACCGCCTGCGCCAGCCGGACGGCGGCCGTCTCCAGCGCCGCGTGGTACAGCTCCTGGTACTGCTCGCTCGGCTGGTACTCGACGGGCAGCGACTCGGCGTAGTGCGCGCCCCCGCTCTGGATGGCCTCCTCCCGCTCCTCGGTCGGCGCCTCCAGCGTCACGTCCGAGAGGTCCTGGAGCAGCCAGCCGACCTCCTCGGGCGCGTACGAGGAGAAGGCGGGGCCGCGGAGGGGCTCGGGCAGCATGGCGGGCCTTTCGGGGACGTACGCGGGCACGACGGCGAGGACGACGTGCGGGGTGTGCTCCGCCAGCCGGGCCAACAGGCCGCCCGGCGCGTGCAGTTCGGGGGTGTCGGCGGCGGAGTCGACCACCGCGATCACGGCGTCGAAACCGGCGCCGGCGACGTTGTAGGCGTACCGCTCGCCGGGGCCGTCGGCGGGGTCGTCGTGCGCGGGGAAGACGATGCGGCTGCGTATCGCGTAACCGGGGTCGTCCACCGCGAGGACCGGTGACCGGGTGGTCGTCGAGTACCGCACCTCGGCGTCGACGATCTGTTCCAGCTCCCGCGCGAGCCTCAGCGGCGCGTACATCAACTCCTCGAAGCCCAGCGTCAGCACGCGGCGGGCAGCGGCGGGGAGCGCCTCCGCGAGCCGGGCGGCCATGGCGGGGAGGGCCGTTTCGAGGCGGGTGCGGTGGGCGGGGGTGAAGCCGTGCCGACCGCCGTCCGGCAGGTTGCGGGGCCAGTTCAGTTCCACGCGCGTGACCGGGTGCAGGTGCGTGGGGGCTGGTCGCGCAGTTCCCCGCGCCCCTGGGGGGTCGCAGTCGACGTCGGCCGCCACGGCAGCGTCTTTCAGGGGCGCGGGGAACTGCGCGACCGGCCACGGCGCACCCGCAGTCGACGAACCACCCGACCCGGCACCGACAGACTCGTACCGTGCCACCAGCTCCCGCCCCTTCTCCAGCACCCCCTCGGGCAACCGCACCGTCCCCGAGGCGGCGGCGACGAGATCCACTCGCGCACCGATCTCCGCCGCGAAATCCGCGAGGCGCCCCGCGTCGGCGGACGACCGCATGTCCACCAGGGCGACCACGACGTACCGCCGCCGCGGGTACCGCTCATGCAGGTCCCGGACGGTGTTCAGCACCGTGTTCCCCGTGGAGAACTCGTCGTCGACCAGCACCAGCGGCCCGTCGCCCGCCAGCAGCGCCGGATCCTCGGGGAGCAGCAGGTGGGAGGTGGCATGCGAGTGCGACTCCTCGAAGCCGCCCGCGGCCGCCACGCCCGCGACCGGGCGCCGCGTGGAGTGCAGATAGGGCGCGAGCCCGAGACCGTCGGCCACCGAGTGGCCCAGGCCGGTCGCCGTCTCCGCGTATCCGAGCACGACCGCCGCCCCGGCCTCCTCGCCGAGCAGGTCCCGTACCCGGCGGCCGAGGGCGAAGCCGTACCCGTACACGACGGACGGCGACTGCGGTACGTGCTTGCCGAGCACGTGGGAGACCAGGAGATGCGCCCGCTTGGGGTTGCGCCGGAGCGCCAGCCCGAGCAGGTCGGTCAGCCTGTCGTCGCCCACGAGTTCGACGCCGAGCCGCTCTGCGACCCAGCTGCCGGACCAGACCCCGTTGTTCACTGCGTTGATCATGCGTCCCTAGGTAGTGAGGCTCAGCCGGTCACGCCGGCGGCGAGCAGGTCCACGAAACTGACGTCCTCGCGTGCGACACCGAACACCTCGGCCCGCAGCATGGTCCGCTCGGCCCATGCGCGGTGCGGCTTCACCTCGTTCATCTTGTTCGTGTACGCCGACCTCAGCACACCCCCGCCGCCGCGCTCGGGCCGCAGGATGTCCGAGGCGTCCCCGAACTCCTCGTGGCTGACCACGGACAGCGCGTGCACGGGCAGGACGTGGGAGGGGTGGATGCAGGTCTTGCCGAGCAGGCCGTTGGCCTGGTCCAGGGAGATCTCCCGCAGCAGCCCGTCCATGGCGTGCTCGATCAGTCTCTCGCGCAGCTCGACGGCCTGCCCCTCGAGGAAGGGGCTGGTCCGCAGCATCGGCTTGAACATGCGCTCCGGGACCCGGAAGTACTCCCACACGGGCCCGGTCACCGTGAACCCGGTGCCGTCGACGCGCCCCAGCAGGTTCACGACGTCGGAGATCACGGAGGCGACGACATGGATGTCGTACGCCGTCATGTCGGGAGCCCGGCGCAGGCCGTACGAGGAGCAGAAGTCGGTCACGCCGAGTCGCAGCGCGAGCACGCGGTCGCGGTACTTGTCGACGACGCGGGCGATGCCCTCCAGGCTCTCCACCCGCGACTCGCGGTAGAGCAGCTCGGGCGACTCCAGCACCGGCATCGCGAACAGCCGCCGCCCGCTCGCGGCCTCGGCGCTCGCGAGGGCCTCCAGGAAGGGGATGCCGCGCTCCTCGGTGAACTTGGGGAGCACGAACCCGGACAGCAGACGGACCGACGGCCCGAGCCGTTCGACGAGGTCGGGGATCTGCTCGGGCGCACGGACCCGGACGAACAGCAGCGGAAGGCCCGCGCCGTCCCGTGCGTCCAGGTCGGCGAACTGGCGGACGAGGTTCTCCTCCCCCGCCGGCACGTCCGCGTCGTCGATCGAGTCCTCCAGGCACAGCACCATGGAGACCACGCCCCGCGCCGCCTGCTTGAGGATGTCGTCGGCGAGGCGCGCGCGGGTGGCCGGGCTGTAGAGCGTGGCACCCAGGGCCGCGGCGAGCAGCCGGGCCGGTGAGTTCGCGTCGAACTCGCACGGCTGCTGGTGGAAGAGGCGCTGCCGCACCTCAGGGGCGATGTGCCCGAAATGACGCATAGGACTCCCCCGTGGCGCAAGGTAAAACTGTGGATTCGTAAACAGGTGGCCGGTAATAGTACGTAGAGATCCATGTCAGGGGTTCCCGCAGGGCATGAATTTCTGGTAACTCGGCCATGTCGGCGGCGCTGCGGGGCACCGTCGGAACGACTGCGCTGCTTGCACCCCGCGTTGTCGTGGCCAGGACCGAGAAGGCAGGATGACCGCATGACGCACGCGATGCTGAAGGGGTCGAACGTCCCGCTCGATGCCACCACGGTCCGCGCGGTGCTGCGCTGGACGCCCGGGCAGGGGGTCCCCGACGTCGACGCCTCCGCGCTGCTCCTCGGCCCCGGCGGTCGTGTGCGCTCCGACGAGGACTTCGTCTTCTACAACCAGCCCCGGCACCCCTCCGGGAAGGCCAGGTGGCTCGGCAAGAAACGCGTCGCCGACGGCCTCACCGACACGATCCAGACAGATCTGGCCGGAGTCGAGTCCGATGTCAGCCGGATTCTCCTGGTCGCATCGGCCGACGACGTCACCTTCGACCGAGTACAAGGGCTGCGCATCCTGCTGTACGACGCGGCGGGCTCCGAGGACGAAGCGCTGCTGCACTTCGACATCAAGCCCCAGACCGGCCAGGAGACCGCCCTGATCTGTGGCGAGCTCTACCGCCGGGAGGGGGTGTGGAAGTTCCGCGCGCTGGGCGAGGGCTACTCGAACGGCCTGAAGGGCCTGGCCACGGAGTTCGGCATCTCGGTGGACGAGTCGGAGGTCGTGCCCGAGGCCACACAGGCCCCGCCGGCCACCACGGCCGTGCCCGAGTTCGCCCAGCCGCTGCCCCCGGAGCAGCCGGCCGCGGTCCCGTCCCAGCCGGCCTACGGCTATCCCCAGCCGCCGCTCACCACCCAGCCCGCCTACGGCTACCCGCAGCCCGCGGCGGCCGTGGCAGGCACCCAGGCCGGCTACGGCTACCCGCCCGCGGTCACGTCGGCCCCGGACCCGGACTTCCGGCTGCCACCCCAGGGCCCCCAGTTCATCGGCCGCTGACGGGCCAGGGGCGCGGGGAACTGCGCGACCGGCCACGGGCGCCCCGCAGCCGCCACACGACCGAACGCACCGAGCTCTCAGGCGTGTTCCGCCGACGCCCCGCGAGGGGTCAGCGGTCCACCTTCGACTTGTAGCCCCGGCCCCACTGCAGCCCCCACCCGTACAGCCGGTCCAGTTCGGCCTGGAAGCCGTAGACGAACTTCACCTCGCGGCGGACGACCAGCTCGCCCTTGACGTTCTCGATCATCACGACCGCGCACGAGCGGGCCTGGGGGTGGCGCTCGTCGAGGTGGATCTCGATGCGCGGGCCGTTGCTCGGGTAGAGCGTGACGATCGCGTGCGTGCGGTCGAAGGCCGGCGTCTGGTCGTAGATGTAGACGAAGACCAGCAGGCGCTTGATCTGCTCCCGGTGGTCGAGGTTGACGTACATCGTCTCGCCGGACGCCGAACCGAACCGGTCGTCGCCGCTGAGCTTGACGTACGGGGCCGCGTTGACGTCCCCGAAGTAGCCGCCGAGGGGCTGCACGACCCCCTTCGTGCCGTCCATGAGCTCGTACAGGCAGCCCAGGTCGAGGTCGACGTTGACCATGCTCTGGCCGTGCCCCATGATCTCGGCGGGCTTGAGCGCCTTGAAGGGGTGGCGGAACAGCGACTCCCGCGGGGAGCCGCCTATGTCGGACGTCCGCATCCGCCAGCTGAGGTTGACCCGCAGATGGCCCGTGGCCGCGCCCTGCTTGGTGAGCGAGACCTGGTGGTGCCGTTTCGTCAGTTCTATGGAGTTCGTGGCCGCGCTGCCCGAGTCGAAGTCGGCGTCGCGCCCACCCCAGAGCCCGTCGAAGAAACCCATTCCCGCCCCCACCGTCACCCGGGTCCCGGCGGACCCGGCCTTCCCTCGAAAAGACCGGCGGGGCGGCCGGAGGACGGCCGCCCCGCTCAGAGCGTTCCCTCACCCGCGGGTGCGACACACCTGACGGGCCGAGCGAGCTGGATCGGGCCCTAGAGAGGGGCCGAGACCTCAGCCTTCTCGTCCGAGCCCGCGTTTCCCTCGGCTTCGGCGAGGGCGCGGTTGCGGCGGACGGAGGACCAGAAGGACCAGGCGATCAGGATGACGCCGACGAGGCCGGTGATGACCTCGTTGATCTCGTACTGGATGGTGACCATGAGGATCACGGCCAGCGCGCCGATCGCGTAGTGCGCGCCGTGCTCCAGGTAGACGTAGTCGTCAAGGGTGCCCTGGCGGACCAGGTAGACGGTGAGCGAGCGGACGTACATCGCGCCGATGCCCAGGCCCAGCGCCATCAGCACGATGTCGTTGGTGATGGCGAACGCGCCGATCACGCCGTCGAAGGAGAACGAGGCGTCCAGGACCTCCAGGTAGAGGAACATGAAGAACGCCGCCTGGCCGACCAGTACGACCGGCGACTTCTTCTTGCCGGTGCGTTCGGCCTCTTCCTCCGCCTCGTGCTCCCGTTCCTCCTCTTCCTCCAGCCGGTCCTCGAAGAAGCCCGACAGGCCGCCGACCACCATGTACGTGATCAGACCCGCGATGCCGGCGATCAGCACCGTCTGCGCCTTGTCCGCGTGGCCGCCGCCGTGCTGGTGGGCGTGGGTGGCGAAGGTGAAGGAGGTGATCAGCAGGACGATCAGGGCGATGCACACCGACAGCATGTCGACCTTGCCGAGCTTGGCCAGCGGCCGCTCGATCCAGCGCAGCCACTGGATGTCCCGGTCCTCGAAGATGAAGTCGAGGAAGATCATCAGCAGGAACATGCCACCGAAGGCCGCGATCGCCGGGTGGGCGTCGGTGACCAGTTCCTGGTAGCGGTCCTTGTTGTTCAGGGCGAGGTCGACGGCCTCGATGGGGCCCATCTTGGCCGTGACGGCGACGATGACGACCGGGAAGACCAGCCGCATGCCGAAGACGGCGATGAGGACACCGACGGTGAGGAAGATCTTCTGCCAGAAGGCATTCATCTTCTTCAGGATCCCGGCGTTGACCACCGCGTTGTCGAACGACAGGGAGATCTCCAGGACGGCGAGGATCGCCACAATCCCGAAGGCCTCCCACCCCCCGTAGAAGACGGCCGCGACCAGGCCGAGCGCGGTAATCGCGAACGACCAGCCGAAGGTTTTCAGAAGCACTGGCTACCCAATCCTGTCTGGGGGTCCCCCCAAGCGCAGCTTGAGGGTGGATCTCCCCCGCGCCGTACTCGGCTTTACGAAACATTGACTCCGAAGTCTAGAGCGATGCCTCGCAGACCGGACGCGTACCCCTGACCTACTGCACGGAATTTCCATTCGCCCTGGTAGCGATAGAGCTCACCGAAGATCATCGCGGTTTCGGTGGAGGCGTCCTCGCTGAGGTCGTAGCGTGCGAGCTCCTGGTTGTCGGCCTGGTTGACGACGCGGATGAAGGCGTTGCTGACCTGGCCGAAGGTCTGTCCGCGCTCGTCGGCCATGTGGATCGAGACCGGGAAGACGATCTTGTCGCACTGGGCGGGCACCTGGCCGAGCTCGACCAGGATCGACTCGTCGTCGCCCTCGCCCTCACCGGTGAGGTTGTCGCCCGTGTGCTCCACCGAGCCCTCGGGGCTCTTGAGCTGGTTGTAGAAGACGAAGTACTCGTCACCCAGCACCCGCCCGCCGTTGCACAGCAGCGCACTGGCGTCGAGGTCGAAGGGTGCGCCTGTGGTGGAGCGTGCGTCCCAGCCGAGCCCGATCATCACCTGCGTGAGGTTGGGTGCGGCCTTTGACAGGGAGACGTTGCCCCCCTTGGCGAGCGTGACGCCCATGATGCTGGTCCTCCCCGAGATGGTGCTTTTTGGTTGTCCTGCACTCCCCCAGAGGGGGCGCCCCCGGCGCCGCACCGGAAGGGTGCGGCGCCGGCTGGTGCGAGCCTGCGACGTGCGCGTCCGGGCTCAGACGTTCACGCCGAAGTCCTGCGCGATGCCGCGCAGGCCCGAGGCGTAGCCCTGGCCGATGGCACGGAACTTCCACTCCGCACCGTGCCGGTACAGCTCGCCGAAGACCATCGCGGTCTCCGTCGAGGCGTCCTCGGAGAGGTCGTACCGCGCGATCTCCGCCTCGCCCGCCTGGTTCACGACGCGGATGAAGGCGTTGCGCACCTGGCCGAACGACTGCTGGCGGTTCTCGGCGTCGTAGATCGAGACCGGGAAGACGATCTTCTCGATGTCGGCCGGGACGGCCGCGAGGTTGATCTTGATCTGCTCGTCGTCCCCCTCGCCCTCACCGGTGATGTTGTCACCGGTGTGCTCGACCGAGCCGTCCGGGCTCTTGAGGTTGTTGAAGAAGACGAAGTTGGCGTCGCTGCCGACCTTGCCCGAGGCGTTCAGCAGCAGGGCGCTGGCGTCCAGGTCGAAGTCGGTGCCGGTCGTGGTGCGGACGTCCCACCCCAGACCGACGATGACCGCGGTCAGGCCCGGGGCCTCCTTGGTCAGCGAAACGTTGCCGCCCTTGCTGAGGCTGACTCCCACGAGTCCCTCCATTGGTGTCCAGGGGCGGGGTGCCCCGCCGTGCGTCTGACATCGGATCAACGAATCGATCCTAGTGAGGGGTTCCCGAACCACGCAGGGCTTGGCACCGAAGAATCACGGGGTGTCGACGGATCACAGGGTGTCGAGCGCCTTCACGTACTCGTTCAGGTCGCGGGCGTCGGGCAGCGCGTTGACGACGGTCCAGCGGACCACGCCGTCCTTGTCGATGACGAAGGTGCCGCGCACCGCGCAGCCCTTGTCCTCGGCGAAGACGCCGTAGGCGCGGCTGGCCTCGCCGTGCGGCCAGAAGTCGCTGAGCAGCGGGTACTCCAGGCCCTCCTGCTCCGCGAAGACGCGCAGGGTGTGGATGGAGTCGTTGGAGACGGCGAGCACCTGGGTGTCGCGGTCGGCGAACTTCGGCAGGTTGTCGCGCACCTCGCACAGCTCGCCGGTGCACACGCCGGTGAAGGCGAACGGGTAGAAGAGGAGGACCACGTTCTTCTCGCCACGGAAGTCGGAGAGCTTCACGGTGGCACCGTGGTTGTCCTTGAGCTCGAAGTCGGGGGCCTTGTCGCCGACCTGGATCGCCATCGCAGTACGTCCCTTTCGGTGGAGCTGTTCGGGTGGCTTCCACCCTACGCAGCGATCACCGGGGTACGGCGGACGGGCCGGGCGATGCGCCCGGCCCGTCCGGCGAGGTCACTTCTTGGACTTGGCCGCCTTCGGCGTCACCAGCCGGCTGCCGCTCCAGTCCTTGCCCACGCTGACGCTCTTGGAGGCGGAGAGTCCCGCCGTCGTCGCGGCTTCGGAGATGTCGCTCGGCTCGACGTAGCCATCACGCCCTGTCTTCGGCGTGAGGAGCAGGATCGAGCCACCTTCTTCGATGTACGTGGTGGCGTCCACCAGCGCATCCGTCAGGTCGCCGTCGTCGTCGCGGAACCAGAGCACCACGGCATCGGCGACGTCGTCGTAGTCCTCGTCCACGAGGTCGCTGCCGATGACTTCCTCGATGGACTCGCGGAGTTCCTGGTCTACGTCGTCGTCGTAGCCGATCTCCTGGACCACCTGCTCGGGCTGGAACCCCAGCCTTACGGCAGGGCTCGTCTCCGCGTGGTCCGCGGTCGCGCTCACGGGTTGCCTCCTGATCATGTCTTGGTGAGTATCTCAGCCACGCGCGTGCGCGAAGCATTGGCCGTAGTCCACACGGGCGGGGCGGATCGCGCAAGTACCCGGCCGTTCAGACCGCCGAAACGGTGACGATCCTGGCCGTCTCACCGCAACTCCAGGCACGACGTCGCCGCCACGCGTGAGCCACACCACACCTTTGTGCCCCCTTTGCGGCTTTGGGAACCCGAAGTCGCCGAGGCGGGCCTCGGTTACCTCGCAGTAGAGATGACGTTTGCCCGCCCGAGGTACACGATGGGGAACGGTGCAGACATACCGAAATACAGCTCGAACAGCCCTCTGACAGGTAAGGATCAGCGTGGCTTCCGGATCCGATCGCAACCCGATCATCATTGGCGGCCTTCCGAGTCAGGTACCTGACTTCGACCCCGAGGAGACCCAGGAGTGGCTCGACTCCCTCGATGCCGCCGTCGACCAGCGCGGCCGTGAGCGTGCCCGGTATCTGATGCTGCGGCTCATCGAGCGGGCCCGCGAGAAGCGCGTGGCCGTGCCCGAGATGCGCAGCACGGACTACGTCAACACGATCGCGACCAAGGACGAGCCGTTCTTCCCGGGCAACGAGGAGATCGAGCGCAAGATCCTGAACGCGACCCGCTGGAACGCGGCGGTCATGGTCTCGCGCGCCCAGCGCCCCGGCATCGGCGTCGGCGGCCACATCGCGACCTTCGCCTCCTCCGCGTCGCTGTACGACGTGGGCTTCAACCACTTCTTCCGCGGCAAGGACGAGGGCGACGGCGGCGACCAGGTCTTCTTCCAGGGGCACGCATCCCCCGGCATCTACGCCCGCGCCTACCTGCTCGACCGGCTCAGCGAGGCGCAGCTGGACGGCTTCCGCCAGGAGAAGTCGAAGTACCCCGACGGCCTGTCCAGTTACCCGCACCCGCGCTCGATGCCGGACTTCTGGGAGTTCCCGACGGTCTCCATGGGCCTCGGCCCGATCGGCGCGATCTACCAGGCGCGGATGAACCGCTACATGCACGCGCGCGGGATCGCCGACACCTCGAAGTCGCACGTGTGGGCCTTCCTCGGCGACGGCGAGATGGACGAGCCGGAGTCGCTCGGCCAGCTGTCCATCGCCGCCCGTGAGGGCCTGGACAACCTGACCTTCGTCGTCAACTGCAACCTGCAGCGCCTGGACGGCCCGGTGCGCGGCAACGGCAAGATCATCCAGGAGCTGGAGTCGGTCTTCCGCGGCGCCGGCTGGAACGTCATCAAGCTCATCTGGGACCGCTCCTGGGACCCGCTGCTCGCCCAGGACCGCGACGGCCTGCTCGTGAACCGGATGAACACGACGCCGGACGGCCAGTTCCAGACGTACGCCACCGAGTCCGGCGCGTACATCCGCGACCACTTCTTCGGCGACGACCAGCGGCTGCGCGCGATGGTCGAGAACATGACCGACGACCAGATCCTGCACCTGGGGCGCGGCGGCCACGACCACAAGAAGATCTTCGCGGCGTTCTCGGCGGCCAAGGAGCACAAGGGCCAGCCGACGGTGATCCTGGCCAAGACGATCAAGGGCTGGACGCTGGGCCCGAACTTCGAGGGCCGCAACGCCACACACCAGATGAAGAAGCTGACGGTCGACGACCTCAAGGGCTTCCGCGACCGGCTGCACCTGCCGATCTCCGACAAGGAGCTGGAGAGCGGGGCGCCGCCGTACTACCACCCGGGGCGCAGCTCCGAGGAGATCCAGTACATGCACGACCGCCGCAAGGGCTGCGGCGGCTACGTCCCCACCCGCCTGGTGCGCTCCAAGCCGCTCGCGCTGCCGGACGACAAGGCGTACGCGACCGTGAAGAAGGGCTCCGGCCAGCAGTCGATCGCCACCACGATGGCCTTCGTACGACTGCTCAAGGACCTCATGCGGGACAAGGAGTTCGGCAAGCGGTTCGTGCTGATCGCGCCGGACGAGTACCGCACCTTCGGCATGGACTCGTTCTTCCCGAGTGCGAAGATCTACAACCCGCTCGGCCAGCAGTACGAGTCGGTGGACCGCGATCTGCTGCTCGCCTACAAGGAGTCGCCGACCGGGCAGATGCTGCACGACGGCATCTCCGAGGCGGGCTGCACGGCGTCGCTGATCGCGGCGGGCTCGGCGTACGCCACGCACGGCGAGCCGCTGATCCCGGTCTACGTCTTCTACTCGATGTTCGGGTTCCAGCGCACCGGCGACCAGTTCTGGCAGATGGCCGACCAGCTGGCGCGCGGTTTCGTGCTGGGTGCGACCGCCGGCCGTACGACGCTGACCGGTGAGGGTCTCCAGCACGCGGACGGCCACTCGCAGCTGCTGGCCTCGACCAACCCGGCCTGCGTCGCCTACGACCCGGCGTACTCGTACGAGATCGCGTACATCGTGCAGGACGGTCTGCGCCGGATGTACGGCGGCTCCGAGGAACACCCGCACGGCGAGGACGTCTTCTACTACCTCACCCTCTACAACGAGCCCATCCAGCACCCGGCCGAGCCGGCGGACGTCGACGTCGAGGGCATCGTCAAGGGTGTCCACCGCCTGGGCGAGGGCCCGTCGGGGTCGATCCCGGCGCAGGTCATCGCCTCGGGCGTGGCCGTGCCGTGGGCGATCGAGGCGCAGCGGATCCTCGCCGAGGACTGGGACGTCAAGGCCGACGTCTGGTCGGCGACCTCCTGGAACGAGCTGCGGCGCGAGGCCGTCGAGGTCGAGCGGCACAACCTGCTGCACCCCGAGGAGGAGCAGCGGGTGCCGTACGTGACGCGGAAGCTGAGCGGGGCCGAGGGCCCGTTCGTGGCCGTTTCCGACTGGATGCGGTCGGTTCCGGACCAGATCGCGCGCTGGGTGCCGGGGACGTACCAGTCGCTGGGCGCCGACGGGTTCGGCTTCGCGGACACCCGCGGTGCGGCGCGGCGCTTCTTCCACATCGACGCGCAGTCGATCGTGGTGGCGGTGCTGACCGAGCTGGCGCGGGAGGGCAAGGTCGACCGCTCGGTGCTCAAGCAGGCGATCGACCGGTACCAGCTGCTCGACGTGTCGGCGGCGGACCCGGGGGCCGCCGGCGGCGACGCGTAACCGCTGCGCTCGGCTTCGGCTGACGACGGGCCGAGCGCCGCTGCGGGCCGGTGGGGGCTGAGCGCGCGGTTCCCCGCGCCCCTTTGAGGCACGCTGTCGTGAAGGGCGACGGGCCTGCGGGTCCGTCGCCCTTCACGTTTTCCTTACGATGCGGGCATGGAGCAACAAACGGCGCAAGCACGCTGGGAACACCACACCCAGCGGCCTCTGCTGGCGCTCGCCGTGGTGTTCGCCGTCGCCTACGCCGTGCCGATCGTGGACGGTTCGGCGGGCCGTTCGCTGACCGCGGCCTGCACGGTGGTGGAGTGGTTGGTGTGGGGCGCGTTCGCCGCGGACTACGTGGCCCGTCTCGCGCTCGCCGGCGAGCGCAAGGAGTTCGTGCGCAGGCACTGGCTGGACCTGTGCGCCGTGGTGGTGCCGATCCTCCAGCCGCTGCGGCTGCTGCGCATGGTCGCGACGCTGATGCTGCTGGGGCGGCGGGCCCGGATGGCCGAGCAGATCAGGCTGACGACCTACGTCGCCGGGGCGGTCGTCGGGCTGCTGATGTTCGGCTCGCTGGCCGTGCTCTCGGCGGAGCGCGACGCGCCCGACGGGAACATCCGGACGCTGGGTGACGCGCTGTGGTGGTCGTTCACGACCATGACGACCGTGGGATACGGGGACCACGCGCCGACGACCGGACTGGGCCGGATGATCGCCGTCGGGCTGATGCTCTCCGGGATCGCGCTGCTCGGTGTGGTGACCGCGAACATCGCCGCGTGGTTCCTCGCCCGGTTCGAGAAGGACGACGTGGAGGAGCGGCGGCAGACGGAGGCCATCGAGGCGCTGACCGAGGAGGTACGGGCGCTGCGGGCCGAGGTGGCGGAACTGAGGGGGACGCCCGCCGAAAGGGTCGAGGGATGAAGGCGGGCCCCCGGTCGTCCCACCGGGGGCCCTTCCCTCACACTCCCCGGGTCACAGCAAGCCGTTGCCCGGGGTGGCCGCTCCCGCGAGCCAGATGATCGCGAGGAGCGTGTCGATGGCGCCCAGTACCAGGGCGACCAGTGCCGGAATGGGACCGGAGCGTGCCCATTGGCGGCCCATTGCGAGCCAGCCGCAGACCATCGCCACGGGGCCGAGGATGATCCCCAGCACGAAGAATCCCGCGACTGCGCAGATGACTCCGATGATTCCGAGCGTTGCGCGATCCGGCCCGGACCGTGACCACGTCCGGCCACGCGAGCGGGGGTGCCTGCGCGTTCCTTGTCCGAAGCCCGCCATCATCAACTCCCTGAACCCCGGGGTCTGTTCGGGGTTCAAACAGCGGGTACCCCCGATCCGCTCCCTAATCCCCGGGCCGTCGGCGCGCTGTCCCCCTCCGGCAGCGCGCCGCAGCACCGGTCGCCCCCGGAACCGTACGAACTTGCCTGCGGAACATGCCGTACGGCGGGGCTTGACCACTGTGACCTGCGGCGCGCACCGGGAGCGACGGATCTTTAGCCTCTTCACCCTGATAGGCGAAGTCGGTTTGAAATCCGCCGAGTTATGTGCAATCGCACCGCGCCGTGACCGCGCCCCCGCCTTGACCGCGTCCTTCACCGGATCAGATGTGGGCGGCGCCCGCACCCGCCTCCGCGTTCTCGCCCCGCTTGGTGAGCAGGGCGACGAAGACCGCCACGGTCGCGACGCCGCAGGCGACCAGCGACGCGAGGCTCATGCCGGAGATGAACGTGTCGTGCGCGACGCCCGCGATCTTCGCGGCGATCGCGTCCGGGGTGCCCTTGGCGACCGGGGCGACGCCGACCTGGACCGCCTCCGACGCTTGACCCAACTGGGCCGGGTTGAGCTGCGGGAGCCCGGCGTCCTTCCAGTTGCCCGCAAGATCGCTGTCGACCTTGGAGGCCATGACGGCGCCCAGCACCGCCGTACCGAGGCTGCCGCCGATCTGCATCGCCGCCTGCTGGAGACCGCCGGCGACGCCGGAGAGCTCCATGGGGGCGTTGCCGACGATGACCTCGGTGGCGCCGACCATGACCGGCGCGAGGCCGAGGCCGAGCAGGGCGAACCAGACGGACATCACGGCGCTGCCGGTGTCGGCCTTCAGCGTCGACATGCCGTACATGGCGACCGCGGTCGCGATCATGCCGCCGGCCAGCGGGACGCGCGGGCCGAGCTTGGTGATCGCGACGCCCGCGAGCGGCGAGGCGACGATCATCATGCCGGTGAGCGGCAGCAGGTGCAGACCGGCGTCGATCGGGCTCATCCCGTGCACGTTCTGCAGGTAGAACGTCACGAAGAACAGGCCGCCCATGAACGCGATGGCCATCAGGACCATCAGCGCCACACCCGCCGACAGCGGGACCGAGCGGAACAGGCCGAGCGGGATCAGCGGCTCCCGGACCTTCGTCTCCCAGAAGGAGAAGAGGACGAACCCGACCGCCGAGGCACCGATGAACGCCCACGTCCTGCCGTCGCCCCAGCCCCACGCCGGAGCCTTGATCAGGGCCCAGACCAGGCAGAACATCGCGCCGGAGAGCAGGGCGATGCCCAGCACGTCGAAGGAGCGCGGGGCCTTCTCGGCGCGGTGGTCGCGCAGGATCAGCAGGCCCAGGACCAGGGCGAGGGCGCCGACCGGGACGTTGATGAAGAACACCGACTGCCAGTTGACGTGCTCGACCAGGACGCCGCCGAGGATCGGGCCGCCCGCGGTGGAGGCGCCGATGACCATGCCCCAGATGCCGATGGCCATGTTCAGCTTCTCGGCCGGGAAGGTCGCGCGCAGCAGACCGAGCGCGGCCGGCATCAGCAGCGCGCCGAACAGGCCCTGCAGGACGCGGAAGGTGACGACCGCGGCGATGCTGCTGGACAGCCCGATGGCGCCCGAGGCGGCGGCGAAGCCGGTCACGCCGATCAGGAAGGTCTGGCGGTGCCCGAAGCGGTCGCCGAGCTTGCCCGCGGTGATCAGGGAGACCGCGAGGGCGAGGAAGTACCCGTTGGTGATCCACTGGACGTCGGCGAAGCTCGCCTCGAGGTCCTTCTGGATGGCCGGGTTGGCGATGGCCACGATGGTGCCGTCGAGGGCGACCATCATGACCCCGACGGCGACGGTTATGAGCGTGAACCACGGGTGGCCGCGCAGCCCGGAGGCCGGCGGCGCGTCCGACGGGGCTGCCGGTGCCTTGTCCCCCGACCCCGTCGATTCGATGGCGGTCTGACTAGTCATGCGCGCGAGGCTAATGACAGCCGCTGACAATTGACAAACCAAATCACAAGTCAGTAACTGACGTGTATGGAAACACTCCGCGAACGCAAGAAGCAGCGCACCCGGGACGCGCTGCTGCGGGCCGCCGTCGAACTGTTCACCACGCGCGGTTACGAGCGGACGACCGTCGACGAGATCGCCGAGGCCGTCGACGTCTCGCAGCGCACCTTCTTCCGCTACTTCGCCGGCAAGGAGGAGGCCGCCCTCGCCCTCCAGGAGCTGGCCGTGGCGCGGTTCGTCGAGGCCGTGCGCGAGCGGCCGGCCGACGAGGCGCCGATGCAGGCACTGCGCCAGGCGGTGCTGGAGGGCTGGGACACGCTCGGCGAGGTCATCGAATCCGTCGTACCGGTCGAGCTGTATCTGCGGATGTACCGCGTGATCGAGTCGACACCGGTCCTGCTCGCCGCCCACCTGCGGCGCAACGAGGAGACCGAGGACACACTCGCGCGCGTGCTCGCCGGGCGCGAGGGCGTCGACGTGGACGCCGACCCCCGGCCGCGGCTGGCCGTGGCGGTGTTCGGCGGGGTCATGCGGGTGACGGAGCGGCGCTGGAGCGCGGGCGGGGAGCTCGGCCTCGACGCCATGCGCGCGTTGACGATCGCGTACCTCGAACAGGTGGGACCAGCACTTACACAGAACTGGCGGACAACCTGATACACATACGGACACGCCGAGGCCATCACCGCGTTATCGAAACGTGATCCCTGTCACTCGGCCAACGCGAGACCCTCCCGTTCTCCTAGTGTGTCCTCCCAGTGACTTCCTTCGAAACTCCCCCGCAACTGAGCGTCGGGCGAGCAGTGCTCGCCCTGGCGGTCGTGTTCGTCATGCTGGCCACCACCGGCTGGACGGCCCTGCGCAGCCATCGCCCGGACACCCCGCTCCAGGCATCGATCTCCTCCTGGCAGCACGGCCGCATCCACGGGCACCACCTGCCGGACCCCGACGCGGCCCCCGCCCGCCTGGCCCGCTTCTTCGCCTCGCTCACCGCCCAGGAGCGCACGCACCTCGCGCACCGCTACTCCCTGGCGGTCGGCAACATGAACGGCGCCCCCGTGGAGCTGCGCTACCGCGCCAACCACCACGCGCTCGCCGAGCAGCGCAAGGTCGAGCTCAAGCGGATGCACGACAGCCGCCTCTCGCCCACCGGGCAGCAGGACGCCGGCCGCCGTATGCACCGCTACGAGGCGCTGATGAGCGGCGACCGGCACATCCTCGCCTTCGACCCCGCCGGGGCGGGGCGGGTCGCCGAGGTGTTCGGGGACCTCGCCAAGGCCGAGCGCGTGTCGGTCGTGGTCCCCGGCGTCGACACCGACCTGCTCACCTTCCAGAAGACCAACCGCCAGTACACGGCGCCGGTCGGCATGGCCAAGTCGCTCTACGGCGCCGAGCAGGAGGCGAGCCCGGCCACGCCCACGGCCGTGATCGCCTGGGCCGACTACACCGCGCCCGCCGGGCTCGGCATCGAGTCGGCGACGGCGATGCGCGCCGAGGACGGTGCGGTGCGGCTGAACGACCTCGTGCGCAGCCTGCCCGGCAAGGCGCCGGTGTCGCTGTTCTGCCACAGCTACGGCTCCGTGGTGTGCGGCGTCGCCGCGCACGAGCTGCCACGCCGGGTGGCCGACATCGCGGTGGCCGCCAGCCCCGGCATGCGCGTGCAGAGCGCCGTGCACCTGCGCACCTCCGCCCAGGTGTGGGCGATGCGGGACGCCACGGACTGGATCCAGGACGTGCCGTACATGGAGGTCGGCGGGCTGGGCCACGGAGCCGACCCGGTGTCGGCCGGGTTCGGGGCGCGGGTGCTGTCGGCGCGGGGCGCGAAGGGACACGCCGGTTACTTCGAACCGGGCACACAGAGCCTGGAGAACTTCGCCGAGATCGGGGTTGGCGCATACCGCTCGGTGCACTGTGCACGGGACGACGGCGCGTGCCGGACGGGTTTGTCCGGCGCCGCCGCCGTGGGACGCGCGTAGAGGCGCAGAAACTGCGGTCTGCGCAGGGTGGCGACGAAAGAGCAGGACCCGCATACGATGAGCCGCATGGGTGACGTACTGGCCGGATTTCATGCCGCCTGGGAGTTCGAGTCCGACTCCGTGCTCATCCGTTACGAACGGGGGATTCGAACACCTAAGCTCTTCCAGGCGCTGGGTGAGCGTCGTGTTCCGATCGAGGCGATCTCCGGGGTGACACTGGCCCCCGGCAGGCGCGGCACGGTCGTGCTGCGCGCCGAACTGCGGGCCGGCGCCGATCCCCTCCTGGAGGCCGCCGCGGGGCAGCTGAAGGAGGGGTGCGATCCGTACCGGCTGGTGCTGCCCGCCGAACGCGAGACGCTCGCCGAGTACTACGCCGACGAGCTGCGGACCCGGCTGAAGGACGACGGCGAGCCCGCCGAGCGCCATCTGGTGGACGCTCCCGAGGCGCCCCGGCAGTTCAAGGCGTACGACGCGAAGGCGTCCTTCGACGGCGGGACGGTGAACTTCCGCTGGTTCTGGACGGGCGCGTCGTCGGCGAAGTGGAAGGCGGGCGACCAGAGCTTCCCGGTCGCCGAGCTGAGCGGGGTCGAGTGGCGCTCCCCCGAGGTCTTCGAGGGACATCTGCGGCTGATCCGCCGCGACGGGACGGCGGTGCCCGCGCAGCCCGACCAGGATCCGGCGGCCGTGGTGTTCGGACTCGGGTACGGCCCCGTGCACGAGTCGCTTCCGTTCGCCGCCGCCGTACTGGCGGCGGTACGGCAGAACGGTGCCGCGGCGGTGCCCGCCGGGCCGGTGCGGCGGGACCCCGCCGACATCGCCGAGCGCATCCGGCACCTGGGGGAACTGCACCAGGCGGGGCTGGTGACGGACGAGGAGTTCTCGGTGAAGAAGGCCGAGCTGCTGGCCGAGCTCTAGGTCACTCCCGGCCCGCGGACGTGAACGTCATGTCCGCGTACCGCTCGCCCGCCACCTTGGCCGCGATCGGCTCCAGGAGGGCCAGTTCGGCCTCCGTCAGGACGATGTGGGTGGCCGCCGCGTTCTCCTCGACCCGGGTGGGCTTGCGGGTGCCCGGGATCGGGATCACCGACAGGCCGTGGACGGCCGCCTGCTGCTGGACCCAGGCCAGGGCGATCTGGCCCGGCGAGGCGTCGTGCGCCTCGGCCACCGCACGGACCGGCTCCAGCAGGGCTGCGTTCGCGGCGGCGTTGTCGCCGGTGAAGCGGGGCTGCTGACGGCGGAAGTCGTCGGAGGAGAGCTCCTTGTCGGCGTTGGTGAAGGAGCCGGTGAGGAAGCCGCGGCCGAGCGGGGAGTACGGCACCAGGGCCACCCCCAGCTCACGCGCGGCCGGCACCACGTGCGCCTCGATGTCCCGGCTGAACAGCGACCACTCCGACTGCACCGCGGCGATGGGGTGCACGGCCTGGGCCGCCCGCAGCTCCTCCGCCGTGACCTCGCTCAGGCCCAGGTGCTTGACCTTGCCCTCGCGCACCAGCTCGGCCATGGTGGCGACGGTCTCCTCGATCGGCACGTTCACGTCGCGCCGGTGCATGTAGTAGACGTCGATCACGTCGACGTCCAGGCGCTTGAGGCTGGCCTCGACGGCCTGGCGGATGTAGGGCGCGTCGTTGCGGATGACGCGGCGGGTGGGGTCGTCCGCCGGGATCGACAGGGCGAACTTGGTCGCGATGACCAGCCGGTCGCGGTTGGCGTTGAAGAACGGCGACAGGAACTTCTCGTTCTCGCCCATCCCGTAGGCGTCCGCGGTGTCGTACAGCGTGACGCCCAGCTCCAGGGCCCGCTCCAGGGTGGCCCGCGACGCCTTCGCGTCGACGGGGCCGTAGGCGAAGCTCATGCCCATGCAGCCGAGGCCCTGTACGCCGACCTCGGGGCCGGTCGCGCCGAGCCGTGCGGTCGGGATCGTGCTGTCCGTCATCGAACCTTCTCTGCCTCGTAGGCGCGGGCGCGGTCGGCGTCCGCATAGAAACTGATCTTCCGGTCGAGCACCGCGAGGGTGTCCTGGAGCTCGGCGATCCGGGTCAGCACGTCCCGGCGGGTGGCCTCCAGCAGCTCGAACCGCTGGCCGAACGTGTGGTCGCCCTCGCGCACCAGCTCCGCGTACCGCACCATGTCGGCGACCGGCATGCCGGTGAGCCGGAGCTTGCCGACGAGGTCCAGCCAGTCGAGGTCGCGGTTGCTGTAGCGCCGCTGACCGGTGTGCGAGCGGTCGACGTGCGGCATCAGCCCGATCCGCTCGTACCAGCGCAGGGTGTGCGCGGTCAGCCCGGTGAAGGCGACGACCTCGCTGATGGTGTAGCTGTCCTGTCCTTCGGGACGCCTGTGCGGGTGGGGTGGGGCGCCACAGGCGTCGGTCCTGGTGGGCGTGGTCTCCATCACCGTCATGCCCTCAACGCTATGGCCTTGGAGCGCACTCCAAGCAAGCGGAACGGGTAAGAAATCGGCGGCGCCCTCCCCGCGGGGGCGGCGGCCGCACCCCTGGGTGCTGCCGGGCCGCGGGTCCGCTTAGGCTCGTCGGCATGTCCTTGCAGAGCCTCGCGTTGATCGAAAACTGGCCGGTTCCCGCTGCCGCGGCGGGTGTGGTGCGTGCCGACGGGACGGTCCTCGGCACCCGCGGACCCGTCGACCGGCGCTTCCCGCTGGCCTCGGTCACCAAGCCGCTCGCAGCGTACGCCGCCCTCGTCGCGTACGAGGAGGGGGCGATCGAGTTCGACGAGCCGGCCGGCCCGCCCGGCTCCACCGTGCGTCATCTGCTCGCCCACACCTCGGGCCTGGCCTTCGACGAGCACCGGGTGACGGCCCCGCCCGGCGAACGCCGCCTGTACTCCAACGCCGGCTTCGAGCAGCTCGGCGACCACATCGCCAAGGCGGCGGACATCCCGTTCCCGGAGTATCTGCGCCAGGCGGTGCTGGAGCCGCTCGGCATGACGGGGACGTCGCTGGAGGGCTCCCCGGCGAAGGACGGCGTCTCCACGGTGGCGGACCTGCTGCGGTTCGCGGCCGAGGTCCAGGCACCGCGCCTGCTCGACCCGCGCACCGTCGCCGAGGCGATGACCGTGCAGTACCCGGGCACCAAGGGCGTCCTGCCGGGCTACGGCCACCAGAACCCGAACGACTGGGGCCTCGGCTTCGAGATCCGCGACTCCAAGTCACCGCACTGGACGGGGAGTTCCTCGTCCGCCCGAACCTTCGGCCACTTCGGCCAGTCGGGCACGTTCCTGTGGATCGACCCCGACGCGCGGATCGCGTGCGCCGCGTTGACGGATCGGGACTTCGGGCCGTGGGCCGTGGAGGCGTGGCCCGCGTTCACGGACGCGGTGCTGGCGGAGGCCCGCTAGTCCCGGGCCGTTGCGGCCGCCGTTCGCCGGGACGTCACCGAAGGCCGCCGCTGATCAGCCGGTCCCGGGGCCGGGCCTCCCCGGCTCGGTGAGGCCGTGCTCGTAGGCGAAGAGCACGGCGTGGATGCGGTCGCGCAGGCCCAGCTTGGCGAGGGCGTGCGTGACGTGCGTCTTGACGGTGCTCTCGGCGACGAACAGGTCCCGGGCGATCTCGGAGTTGTTCCTGCCGCGGAGGACCACAGCACAAGCACCACGACAAGAGCGGCATCGGCACTCCGGGTGCGACGGCGGACGAGCCGGCGGGCGCGACGGCACCGCGCGTACGGGCCGGTCCTCTAGACCGCCGTCATCTCCCACATCAGGAACTCGGCCTGCGTCAGGGCCTCCGCCTCGAGGTCCTTGGCGTCCGTGACGCGGGCCGCGTCGCCGGGGGCGAGCCGTTCGCCGTCGAGTCGTACCTCGCCGCGCACGACGTGGACGTACACGAAGGCGCCGTCCGGGACCGCCGCCCGCTCCCCGGCCCGCAGACGCCGGACGTGCAGCATCGCGCCCGCCTCCGGGACCGCGTACGGCGTCGAGTCGGCGATGCCGCGGACGATCTCGTAGGCGGGGTCGCCGCCCGGTTCGAGGGGGGCCAGCCACATCTGCACGAAGACCAGCCGCCGGTCGTCGTCGTTGCGCTCCACGTGCCGTACGCCCGCCGCCGAGCTGAGGCGCTGCACGTCGCCGGGGCGCACCACCGTCCGGTGACCCGCCGAGTCACGGTGCGTCAGTTCGCCCTCGACCACCCAGGTCACGATCTCCGTGTGGCTGTGCGGGTGTTCGTCGAAGCCGGCGCCGGGAGCCAGGCACTCCTCGTTGCAGGCGATCACCGCGCCGAAGCGGAGGTTGTCGGGGTCGTAGTGCGGGCCGAAGGAGAAGGCGTGCCGGGATTCGATACCGGCCGCCGGGTCGCCTCCCGGATAGCGCTCCGCAGCGCGCCGTACGTCCATCACGCACCCCACGGTAGCGGCGCGCGAACCGCGCCGTGGGACGCACCGGCGACCCGGCGACGCGCACTCCCGTCCGGATAAGGCAGTCTTGTCCCGTGCCCGAACCCGAAACGAGCAAGCCCGAAACCATTGCGCCCGATGTGCACCCGCATGCCGGAACCCTGAAGCGACTGGAGATGTCCTCCGGTTCCCTCGCCGCGCAGGCCATCGCGCGCATGGACGAGACGCTGTCGTGGTACCGGGCGATGCCGCCGGAGAACCGTTCCTGGATCGGGTTGGTCGCCCAGGCCGGTATCGCCGCCTTCACCGAGTGGTTCCGGCATCCCGACGCGCCCCAGGCCATCTCGACGGACGTGTTCGGTACGGCTCCGCGCGAGCTGACCCGGGCGATCACCCTGCGGCAGACCGTGGAGATGGTGCGCACCACCATCGAGGTCATGGAGAGCGCCATCGACGAGGTGGCCGCTCCGGGCGACGAGCGCGTGCTGCGCGAGGCGCTGCTCGTCTACGCCCGCGAGATCGCCTTCGCCACCGCCCAGGTCTACGCCCAGGCCGCCGAGGCACGCGGTGCCTGGGACGCCCGGCTGGAGTCCCTTGTCGTCAACGCCGTGCTGAGCGGCGAGGCCGACGAGGGCGCGGTCAGCAGGGCCGCCGCCCTGGGCTGGAACGCGCCCGAGCATGTCTGTGTCGTCCTCGGGACCGCGCCCGACGGGGACTCCGAGCTGACCGTGGAGGCCATCCGGCGGGCCGCCCGGCACGCCAAGCTCCAGGTGCTCACCGGCGTACTCGGCGACCGCCTCGTGGTCATCGCCGGCGGCAGCGACAACCCCATCGGGGTGGCCAAGTCCCTGATCGGGCCCTATGCCGCCGGGCCCGTCGTGGCCGGTCCCGTGGTGGCCGACCTGCTCACCGCGACCCGCTCCGCGCAGGCCGCCGCCGCCGGCCTCAAGGCGTGTTTCGCCTGGCAGGACGCCCCGCGGCCGGTGCTCGCCGACGATCTGCTGCCGGAGCGCGCCATCGCCGGCGACCCGAGCGCATGCGAGCAGCTGGTGGAGGAGATCTACAGACCACTGGAGGAGGCCGGGTCCGCTCTCCTGGAGACGCTCTCGGTCTATCTGGAGCAGGCGAGCAGTCTGGAGGGAGCCGCGCGGATGCTCTTCGTTCACCCCAACACCGTGCGCTACCGGCTCCGACGTGTGACTGACGTCACCGGGTGGTCGCCTTCCGATGTACGCTCCGCGTTCACGCTGCGGATCGCGCTGATCCTGGGGCGTCTGGCCGACGGAGATCTACCGGCCTAGGCTTTTGTCGGGGGCCTACAAAACCCCCTGCTGTTCTTCGTCCCTGTCCCCACGGGCGGCTTGGGCCGCCCTCAAGAGAGAGTGTGAGAGTGCTCGTACTCGTCGCTCCCGGCCAGGGCGCCCAGACGCCCGGCTTCCTGACTCCCTGGCTCGAACTGCCAGGCGCCTCCGACCGCGTCGGCGCCTGGTCGGACGCCATCGGACTGGACCTCGCCCACTACGGCACCCAGGCCGACGCGGACGCCATCCGTGACACCGCGGTGGCCCAGCCGCTGCTGGTGGCGGCCGGAATCCTGTCGGCCGCGGCACTCGGTGCCATGACGCCGGGCGCCGTCGCCGGTCACAGCGTCGGCGAGATCACCGCCGCGTCCTTCGCCGGCGTCCTCGACGACACGGCCGCGCTGACCCTCGTACGCAAGCGCGGTCTGGCGATGGCCGAGGCGGCCGCGATCACCGAGACCGGGATGTCGGCGCTGCTGGGCGGCGACCCCGAGGTGTCCGTCGCGCACCTGGAGAAGCTGGGCCTGACCCCGGCGAACGTCAACGGTGCGGGCCAGATCGTCGCCGCGGGCACGCTGGAGCAGCTCGCCGTGCTGAACGAGGACAAGCCCGAGGGCGTCCGCAAGGTCGTCCCGCTGAAGGTCGCCGGCGCCTTCCACACGCACCACATGGCGCCCGCCGTCGACAGGCTCGCCGAGGCCGCCAAGGAACTCGCGCCCGCCGACCCGCGGATCACCTACGTCTCCAACAAGGACGGGCAGACTGTCGCCACCGGCGCCGAGATCGTCGAGCGGCTGGTCGGCCAGGTCGCCAACCCGGTCCGCTGGGACCTGTGCATGGAGACCTTCAAGGAGCTCGGTGCGACCGCGATCATCGAGGTCTGCCCCGGCGGCACGCTGGTCGGCCTCGCCAAGCGCGCGCTGCCGGGTGTGCAGACCCTGGCGCTGAAGACCCCCGACGACCTCGACGCGGCCCGCGCGCTCATCGCCGCAGCATCTGATTCTGCTGCTGGCGCAGCGGGCGCCGAAGCCTGAGCCCTAAGGAGCCGTACGAACATGTCGAAGATCAAGCCCAGCAAGGGCGCCCCGTACGCGCGCATCCTCGGCGTCGGCGGCTACCGCCCGACCCGGGTGGTGCCCAACGAGGTGATCCTCGAGAAGATCGACTCGTCCGACGAGTGGATCCGTTCGCGCTCCGGCATCGAGACCCGGCACTGGGCCTCGGACGAGGAGACCGTGGCCGCGATGTCCATCGAGGCCTCCGGCAAGGCGATCGCCGACGCCGGGATCTCCGCCGAGCAGATCGGCGGCGTGATCGTCTCGACCGTCTCGCACTTCAAGCAGACCCCGGCCGTCGCCACCGAGATCGCCGACAAGCTCGGCACCGCCAAGGCCGCCGCGTTCGACATCTCGGCGGGCTGCGCCGGCTTCGGCTACGGCCTCACGCTCGCAAAGGGCATGATCGTCGAGGGTTCCGCGCAGTACGTCCTCGTCATCGGCGTGGAGCGGCTGTCCGACCTGACCGACCTGGAGGACCGCGCCACGGCCTTCCTGTTCGGCGACGGCGCGGGCGCCGTCGTGGTGGGCCCGGCCGAGGAGCCGCACATCGGCCCGACCGTCTGGGGCTCCGAGGGCGACAAGTCCGAGACGATCAAGCAGACCGTGTCGTGGACCGAGTACGACAGCTCCACGGGCAAGTTCCCTGCGATCACGCAGGAGGGCCAGGCGGTGTTCCGCTGGGCCGTGTTCGAGATGGCGAAGGTCGCCCAGCAGGCGCTGGACGCGGCCGGAATCACCCCGGACGACCTGGACGTCTTCATTCCCCACCAGGCCAACGAGCGGATCATCGACTCGATGGTGAAGACGCTGAAACTGCCGGAGCACGTCACGGTCGCGCGTGACGTACGCACCACCGGCAACACCTCGGCCGCCTCGATTCCGCTCGCGATGGAGCGGCTCCTGGCGACCGGTGAGGCGAAGAGCGGCGACACCGCGCTCGTCATCGGCTTCGGGGCGGGTCTCGTGTATGCCGCGACGGTCGTTACTCTCCCCTAGGCACTCCGTGCCGGGCCGGTACGACCGGTCCGCACGGGCAGTACCCAACCTGCCGCTGACGCGGTGGGCCGCCAAACCCTCTGGATCACAAAGAAGGAGCGCCTGACATGGCCGCCACTCAGGAAGAGATCGTCGCCGGTCTCGCCGACATCGTGAACGAGATCGCCGGCATCCCGGTTGAGGACGTCCAGCTGGACAAGTCCTTCACCGACGACCTGGACGTCGACTCGCTGTCCATGGTCGAGGTCGTCGTCGCCGCCGAAGAGCGCTTCGACGTCAAGATCCCCGACGAGGACGTCAAGAACCTCAAGACGGTCGGCGACGCGACCGACTACATCCTCAAGCACCAGGCCTGATCTTCCAGGTCCGGTTGCCTTGCCCCGCCACCCGGCGGTGGCGCCGCTGAATCCCGATCCGTTGGAGAAAGAATTCCCGTGAGCCCGACCAATCGCACCGTGGTCGTCACCGGTATCGGCGCAACCACACCGCTGGGTGGCGACGCAGCATCTACCTGGGAAGGTCTGATCGCCGGCAAGTCCGGCGTGAAGCCCCTCGAGCAGGAATGGGCCGCCGAGCAGGCGGTCCGCATCGCCGCGCCCGTCGCCGTGGAGCCGACCGAGGTCATTCCCCGGCCGCAGGCCCGCCGGCTGGACCGCTCGGCGCAGTTCGCGCTGATCGCGGCCAAGGAGGCCTGGGCGGACGCCGGCTTCACCGACAAGGCCGGCGAGGACAGCCACGTCGACCCCGACCGGCTCGGCGCCGTCATCGCCTCCGGCATCGGCGGCGTGACCACCCTGCTCGACCAGTACGACGTGCTCAAGGAGAAGGGCGTCCGCCGCGTCTCCCCGCACACCGTCCCCATGCTGATGCCGAACGGCCCCTCGGCCAACGTGGGCCTGCTGGTGGGCGCCCGTGCGGGCGTGCACACGCCGGTCTCCGCGTGCGCGTCGGGCGCCGAGGCCATCGGCTACGCCATCGAGATGATCCGCACCGGCCGCGCCGACGTCGTCGTCGCGGGTGGCACGGAGGCGGCGATCCATCCGCTGCCCATCGCCGCGTTCGGCAACATGATGGCGATGTCCAAGAACAACGAGAACCCCGAGGGCGCCTCGCGCCCCTACGACGTGGACCGTGACGGCTTCGTCCTCGGCGAGGGCGCCGGTGTCCTGGTGCTGGAGTCCGCCGAGCACGCCGAGCGGCGCGGCGCCCGGGTGTACGCCGAGGCGGTCGGCCAGGGCATCTCCGCCGACAGCCACGACATCGTGCAGCCGGAGCCCGAGGGCAAGGGCATCTCGCACGCCCTGCAGAACCTGATGGAGCGCACCGACCTGAACGCGGCCGAGATCGTGCACGTCAACGCGCACGCCACCTCGACGCCGGCCGGTGACGTGGCCGAGCTGAAGGCGCTGCGCAAGGTGTTCGGCGACGACGCCGACCACATGGCGGTCTCCGCGACGAAGTCGATGACCGGTCACCTGCTGGGTGGCGCGGGCGGCGTGGAGTCCGTGGCGACGATCCTCGCGCTGTACCACCGGGTCGCTCCGCCGACCATCAACGTCGAGAACCTCGACCCGGAGGCCGAGGCCAACGCGGACATCGTCCGCGGCGAGGCCCGCAAGCTGCCGGTCGAGGGCCGGATCGCCGCGCTGAACGACTCGTTCGGCTTCGGCGGCCACAACGTGGTGCTGGCCTTCCGCACGATCTGAGCGGCGCCCGTACGCAACCGAAGGGCCCCCACCGGACGGTGGGGGCCCTTCGCGTGTCCGTGTTGTCCGCGGGTTCGCGTGTCCGTGCGTCAGACGACCTGGTGCAGCCAGCGCACCGGTGCTCCCTCGCCCGCGTATCTGAAAGGTTCCAACTCGTCGTCCCACGGCTTGCCCAGCAGCTTGGCGATCTCGGCCTCGAGGTCCGTCTCACCCTGCTGGGCGCGGGTCAGGGCGGCGCGCAGACGGTCCTCGGGGATCAGGATGTCGCCGTGGATGCCGGTGACGGCGTGGAAGATGCCGAGGTCGGGGGTGCAGCTGTAGCGCTCGCCCTCCGCGGTGGGACAGGGCTCGGCGGTCACCTCGAAGCGCAGCAGATGCCAGCCGCGCAGCGCGGAGGCCAGTTTGGAGGCCGTGCCGGCTTCGCCCTGCCAGGAGAACTCCGAGCGCCAGGTGCCGGGCGCGGCGGGCTGCCGGATCCAGTCGAGGTTGACGCGCGTGCCGAGCACTCCGGCGACGGCCCATTCGACGTGCGGGCACAGCGCGCGCGGCGCGGAGTGCACGTACAGAACCCCACGTGTCGTCACCGGCACCTCCGGGCAGAGCAGGTCGATCTGGCGAACTGGCGGACTCGTGGCCGGGCAGCCACGTTGATGGCGAGGCTACCGTGCGACGGCGCAAGGAGTGTGACGTACCGTCGGTCCCGATGCGCTGAAACGTCCGCCATTCACCCGGCAGGACGCTTGTACGGGTGTGAACCGTTCCAGGAGGGCGTGGATCGGGAACCCTCGCACGTTGTCATGAGGGGACACGTGCGTACGACTACCGAGGGGATCGCCTGCGGATGCGGAAGACAAGCCACCGCTCACGGACCGTTCTCGCCGCCGTGGCGGCGACCGTGCTGGGCCTCGCCGGGTGCGACGCCGTCGGTGGCAACTCCTCCGGACCGAAGAGCGCGTCGGCGCACAAGGTGAGGCCGGCACCGGCGTGGGACGTCAGCCCCCGCTCGATCGCCGCGGTCGGCGACTCCATCACGCGCGGCTTCGACGCCTGCACGGTCCTGTCGGACTGCCCCGAGGTCTCCTGGGCGACCGGCACCAGCTCCGACGTGGACAGCCTCGCGGTGCGGCTGCTGGGCAGGACGCGGGCGGCCGAGCGCAGCTGGAACTACGCGATGACGGGGGCCCGAATGGCGGACCTGCCCGGCCAGATGGCCCAGGCCGCGACACGCCGGCCCCAATTGGTGACGGTCATGGCGGGGGCGAACGACGCCTGCCGGGCCAGCACCTCCGCCATGACCTCGGTGGAGAGCTTCCGCGCCGACTTCGAGGACGCGCTGAGCACGCTGCGTGAGTCCCTGCCCAAGACGCAGGTGTACGTGGCGAGTGTGCCGAACCTGAAGCGGCTGTGGTCGCAGGGGCGCACCAATCCGCTGGGCAAGCAGGTGTGGAAGCTCGGCATCTGCCCCTCGATGCTGAGCGACGCGGACGCGCTGGACTCGGCGGCGACCCTGCGGCGGAACACGGTGCAGAAGCGGGTGGAGGCGTACAACACGGTGCTGAGGGAGGTCTGCGCGAAGGACCGCCGGTGCCGCTTCGACGACGGCGCGGTCTACGACTACCGCTTCGGCACGGAGCAGTTGAGCAGGTGGGACTGGTTCCACCCGAGTGTGAACGGCCAGGCGAGGCTGGCGGAGATCGCCTACCGCAAGGTCACCGCGGAGAAGGCCTGACGAAGGTCTGGGGCAGGCGCCGCGCAGGGGGTGACTTAAAGTTCCGAACATGAACGAACTCTTCGGCACACTTTCCGACGGCACTCCGGTCCACCGCTGGACCCTGGAGCGGGCGGGCATACGGGTCCGGATCCTGTCGTACGGCGGGATCGTGCAGTCGCTGGAGGTCCCGGACGGGGACGGGCGCGCCGTGAACGTGGTGCTGGGGTTCGCCGACCTGGACGGCTATCTCACGCACCCGGAGCCGTACTTGGGCGCCCTCATCGGCCGGTACGCCAACCGGATCGCGGGCGGCCGCTTTTCGCTGGACGGCACGGTCCACGTGCTCGCGCGGAACAACGGCCCGAACTCGCTGCACGGCGGTGACGGCGGCTTCGACAAGCGGGTGTGGGACGTGACGCCCCTGGCGGACGGGGCACACGGGCTGCGGCTGAGCCGGGTCAGCCCGGACGGCGAGGAGGGCTTCCCGGGCCGTCTTGAGGTCTCCGCGACGTACGCGCTGGAGGCGGACGGGGCGCTGGCGATCTCGTACGAGGCGGTCACGGACGCGCCGACCGTGGTGAACCTGACCAACCACAGCTACTTCAACCTCGGCGGCCAGGGGAACGCGGGCGGTCATGAACTGCGGCTCGCCGCCTCCCGTTTCACCCCGGTCGACGGGGACCTGATTCCCAGCGGCGGCCCCGCCGACGTGACGGGGACACGCTTCGACTTCCGTCAGGCGCGCAAGACCGGCGGGGGCTACGACCACAACTTCGCGCTCGACGGCGGGGTCACCGAGACCCCGCGGGAGGTCGCCGAGCTGCACGACCCCGCGTCCGGGCGGGTCATGACCGTGGAGACCACCGAGCCCGGTCTGCAGCTCTACACCGCGGACCACCTGGGCGAGCCCTTCGCCCCCGGCGACGGCATCGCGCTGGAGACCCAGCACTACCCCGACTCCCCGAACCGGCCGGACTTCCCGAGCACGGTGCTGCGGCCGGGCGAGGTGTTCAGGTCCCGGACCACGTACCGCTTCGGCACCCGCTGACCGGGCGGTACACGTGACGAGCCCCGGCCCAGGGGTCAGGACCCGGGCCGGGGCTGTTCATGGGGAGAGACTTGACCCGGATCAGACGTTAATCGTCACCGTGATCCTGCGGTCCGTGATCGAGCGCCCGACCTGGATCTCGTACGAACCCTTCACAAACGACCATGCCCCGTTCGCCTCGTCCCAGACCTCGAAGGCGCGGCGCGGCAGGTCGACGACCGCCTCGACCGTCTCGCCGGGTCCGGCCTGGACACCCGCGAAACCGGCGAGCCGGCGGGCCGGGCGGGCGGGGTCGGTCGCGGCCGGGGCCAGATAGATCTGGACGACCTCGCGGCCCGGCCGCTCCCCGGTGTTGCGCAGGCGGACCTTGGCGGTGGTGCCGTCGACCTCGACGGACTCGTACGTCCAGTCGGTGTAGCCGAGTCCGTGGCCGAAGGGGTACGAGGGTGTCCGGCCCGCCTTCTCCCAGGCGCGGTAGCCGATGAAGAGGTCCTCCGTGTACGGGAGTTCACCGTTCTCCGGCACCACCTGGGTGACCGGGGCGTCGGCGAGGGAGCCCCAGGTGGTGGGCAGGCGGCCGCCCGGCTCGTGCGCCCCGGTGAGGACCTCCGCGAGGGCCGCGCCGCCCTCCTGGCCGGGGAACCAGCTCAGCAGGACCGCGGCCACGTCGTCGCGCCACGGCAGTTCCACCGGGGAGCCGGAGTTGACCACCACGACGGTGCGCGGATTGGCGGCGGCGACGGCGCGGACCAGGTCGTCCTGGCGTCCGGGGAGGGCGAGGTCCTTGCGGTCGAAGCCCTCGGACTCCACCCGCTCGGTGGTGGCGACCACGACGACGGCAGTGTCGGCGGCGCGGGCGGCCTCGACGGCCTCGGCGATCAGCTCGTCGGCGTCACGCTGCGGCTCCTGGTGGCAGAGGGCGAAGGCGACGACCTTGAAGGGGATGTCGTCCGGGAGCGTGACGACGAAGGTGAGGGAGACCTCGACCGTTTCGCCCGCGGTCAGCTCGGCCAGGGCGCGGGGCACCGGGGCGCCGAAGAACGCCTCGAAGCGGTCGCCGTCCTCCGCGGGGTGCTGGACCTCGTCGTAGTACGTCGTGCCGCCGACGGTGAGGGTGAAGTGCCCGCTGCCCTTGGTGCCGAAGGTGTGCGGGCCGCTCTCGCGCGGGGTGAAGGTGCCGGTCAGCTCGACGGTGTGCAGCCGGTCGTGGGTGACGCCTTCCGGCAGGTCCGAACCCATCCACTGGATCGCGCCGTTGGGGGCCGAGCCGGTGCCGATGACGTTCCCGTCCGCGTCCCGGCACACGGCCCGCAGCGCGAACCCCTTGTCGGCGACGGCGAGTTCGGTGGCCGGGTCGGCGCCGACGGCGTAGCTGAGCGTGCCCTCGGGCAGGGCGGCGGTGAGGCCGTCGAGCGGGGAGACGACCCGGGCGGGGAAGACGGTGGCGGAACCGCCGCCGAGGACACGGGCGTCACGGGCGGCGGCGCCGATGAGCGCGACCGTGCCCGGCCTGAGCGGGAGCGCCCCGTCGTCGTTCTTCACGAGGACGAAGGCGCGGCGGGCGATCTCGCGGGCCAGTGCGGCGCCGTCGACGGGCCTGGGCGGTTCGGTGACGGCCGGCTCGGCGCTCTCCAGGGCGCCGACGCGGGCGGCGAGCCGCAGCACGTTGCGTACGGCCTCGTCGACGGTGGCCTCCTCGACCTTTCCGTCCCGCACGGCCTGGGCGAGGGGTGCGCCGTACACGGTGTGCGGGCCGGGCATGGCGACGTCGAGGCCGCCTTGGATCGCGCCGACGGTGGAGCGGGCGGCCGTCCAGTCCGAGACGTTGTAGCCGTCGAAGCCCCATTCGCCGCGCAGGACCTCGTTCACGAGGTGGCGGTGCTCGCTCATCGTCGTGCCGTTGACCGTGTTGTAGGCGGTCATGATGCCCCAGGGGTGGGCGTTCTCCACGATGAACTCGAAGGGGGCGAGGTACAGCTCGCGCAGGGCGCGCTCGGAGACCAGGTTGTTCACCGTGAAGCGGTCGGTCTCGGCGTCGTTGGCGACGAAGTGCTTCACGGTGGTGCCGACGCCGCCGGCCTGCACGCCGTTCACATAGGCGGCGCCGATCACGCCGGTCAGGTACGGGTCTTCGCTGTACGCCTCGAAGTGGCGGCCGCCGAGCGGGGAGCGGTGGAGGTTGACGGTCGGGGCGAGGAGCACGTGCACGCCCTTGCGGCGGGCCTCCTGCGCGAGCAACGTGCCCGCGCGGCGGGCGAGTTCGGGGTCCCAGGTGGCGGCGAGCGCGGTCGGGGACGGCAGCGCGACGGACGGGTCGTCGGCGGTCCAGCGCACCCCTCGGACACCGATCGGCCCGTCGGACATGACGAGGGACCTCAGGCCGATCTCCGGCAGGGCGGGCAGCGACCAGGTGTCCTGGCCGGCCAGCAGCCGTGTCTTCGCGTCCAGGTCCAGCTTGCCGAGCGCCGCCTCGACGGCGGCCTCGCGCGCCTGGTCGGCCGGAGAGGTTCCAGGGTTTCCCGCCATCGGGATGCCTCCTCGTCGAGTCCTGTCGTGCTGGGACACATCGTGCACCCGTTACCTGTAACGCGGTAGGTTTCGTTATCGTGCCGTAATAGTGCGGGCCCATGGATGCCGTACGGTGACGCCATGAACGCCAGGGTCAGGAGCGAGGAGCGGCGCGCGGAGATCGTCCGGGCGGCGCTGGAGGTGATCGCCGAGCGGGGTTACCGCGGCACGAGCCTGGCCGCGGTCGCGGAGCGGGTCGGGCTCACCCAGCAGGGGCTGCTGCACCACTTCCCGACCAAGGAGGCGCTGCTGGTCGCCGTGCTCAAGGAGCGCGACCAGTGGGACGCGGTGCCGGCCACGCAGTGGCGGGTCGACCTGCTGGCCTCGCTGGTGGAGTACAACGCGATGCGGCCCGGCATCATCCAGACCTTCTCCGCACTGCTCGGCGAGAGCGTCACCGAGGGGCATCCGGCGCGGGAGTATTTCACCGACCGCTACCGGCAGGTGCGCGAGAGCATGGCGGGGGTGCTGCGCGCCGAGTACGGCGAGCGGCTGCCGAACGGGCTCACCCCGGAGCGCACGGCCCCGCTCCTGGTCGCGGTCATGGACGGTCTGCAGTACCAGTGGCTGCTGGACCCGGAGTCGGTGGACATGCCGGGCGCGTTCCGGGACTTCCTCGCGCTGCTGGGCGAGCAGACCTGAACCTTCCCGCTACTGGCGCCAGATGACCGCGAGGGTCTTGCTGACGGCGCACACGGCGGCGAAGGCGATCGCCCAGCCCACCGCCCCGGCGGCCCACAGCGCGGCCACGCCGGTTCCGAACCAGAGCAGTTCGAAGCCGACGCGGACCGCGCCGCGCGTCTTGTACGTGGCCTTCTGCGAGCCGAACAGCGCCCACAGCACGACGAGTACGGCGGGGCCGCCGAGGCCCAGCAGCCAGGTGAGCGGGGTCGCCACGTCACGCGTGAAGCCCCAGTACCCGACGGCCGCGAGGGCGCCGAGCTCGATCAGGAAGAGGACGCCGAGGTTCGCAGCCTTCATGGACGGCAGTATCACCCGGAATGGATCACTCCGGAGCGGGCACCGCGGCGACGACCTCGATCTCGATCTGCGCCTCGGGGCGGAAGAGCCGCGCGGCCTCGAAGGTCATGCTCGTCGGCGGCGTCCCGATCAGGAACTCCCGCCGTACGGAACCGTATTCCTGGAGCTTTTCGATGTCGGTCAGGTACGAGCGGATGCTGATGACGTGCTCCAGGGTCGCGCCGTGCGCCGCCAGCAGCGCGGTGAGGCCCTCGAAGATGCCGCGCGTCTGCTCCGCGAGCGTGTCGCCCTCGGCGATCTGGCCCGAGACGAACAACAGGGCGCCGCCGTCGGCGTGTTCGACGCGGGCGACCTGGGAGTAGTAGGGGCTCGCGGGCTGCGGCGCGGCGGGCGGATTGTCCAGGGTGACCTTCATACGCCGACGCTAGGCGGGCCCGGCGGGATGCCACAAGCGAGTGTCTAGCATGGTTGCCATGCCGAACACGCATCACGAAGCGGATCTGTCCACCGTGTGGCTGCGGGTGTTCCTGGAAGTCGCCCGGAACGGTTCGTTCACGGTGGCGGCACGGCGCCTCGGCTGGACCCAGTCCGCGGTGTCACGCCAAGTGGCCGCACTGGAGGCCGCCCTGGGCGGCTCGGAGCTCTTCGACCGGCTGCCGCGCGGCGTACGCCTCACGGAGGCCGGCCGCGTGCTCGTCCCGCACGCGGAGAGGGTCGTCTACACGCTGCACGGCGCCGTCCGCGAACTCCGGGCGCTGCGCGAAGTGGCGGGCGGACGGCTGCGGTTCGGGGCGTTCGCCACGGCCGACGCGGCCCTGGTGCCGTACGCGCTGGCCGCCTTCCGCACCCGGCACCCCGAGGTCCTGATCTCCCGCGAGGAGGGCTTCACACCCGGGCTCCTGGACCGCCTGACCGCGGGCCACCTCGACCTGGCCGTCGTCTCGACCACCGGCGGCGCGCCCCTGGACTCGTACGAACTCCACCACCTCCTCGACGAGTCGCTGTACGTCGCCGTCCCCGCCGGCCACCCCCTGGCCGCCCGCGAGAGCCCGATCCGCCTCGGCCGACTCGCCGACGCCGACTGGATATCCGGCAGCTCACGCCCCGAGGGCACCCTCCTGGACGCGGCCCTGCGCCAGGGCTTTCGCCCGCGCGTGACGCATGTCGTCGGCGAGTGGACCGCCAAGCAGGGGTACGTCGCCGCCGGCCTGGGCGTCACCCTGGTCCCGGCCCTCGCCGCCGAGTCCGTACGCCCGGACGTGGCCCTGCTGCCGGTGCTCGACGAGGGAGCGCCGGCGCGGGCGGTGTACGCGGCGACGGCACGGGGCCGGTCGGCCTCCCCGGCGGCGGAGGCGTTCGTCGGAGCACTGCGAGAGGCGGTGGCCAGGATCCCCACATGCCTCAACGGCCCCATGGCGTAGACCACTTCCCCCGGGTGATACTGCCGACCGTCCGCACCACGCTCCCCCACGACGGCGACGGAAGGACCCGATGGCCTTGAACTCCCTACGCGTTCGGATCGGCATCCTCGGACTCACACTCATGGCGGGCTTCGCGGCCCCGGCGGCCACGGCGACGGCCCAGGCCGCCCCCTCCCCGACCGTCGAGGAGCAGCGGCTCGACAAGGCGGCACCCCAGGAGATCCTGCGCCGTTCCGGCTTCGACGACGTGGCGCCGCGCCTGGCAACGGAGTTGGGCAGGGCGCGCTCCTACGGCGAGGCGCGCCGCACCGTCGTACGCGAGGGATCGGCGCTGTGGCGGCGGGCCGTGGACCGGGTGCAGGGCCGGGGCCCGGCGGACGGCGACCTCAGCAGGGACGACGACCGCCCGCTGTACTGGGCGCGACTCGGCCTGACGAGGGACGTCCGCACCTGGGAGCCTCGGTTCGCCTTGACCGACCCCCAACGCGTAGCCCTGCTGGACGAGTTGGAGCGGACCTCGCGCGGGCAGACGGACATCCGCCTCCCGCACGGCAAGGCGGTCAAGCGGATCCTCGTCACCGGCTTCGATCCCTTCACGCTGGACCGGGACATCCGCATCTCCAACCCCTCCGGGGCCACGGCACTCGCCCTCGACGGCACCGTCATTCGTACCGCGGAGGGTCCGGCGCGCATCGAGGCGGTGGTGTTCCCGGTGCGCTGGCGGGACTTCGCCGACGGAACCGTGGAACGGACCCTGCGGCCGTACCTCAAGAAGGTGGATCTCTTCACGACCATCAGCCAGGGACGGGTCGGCCGGTTCGACGTGGAGCGGACCAACGGGGCCTGGCGGGGCGGGTTCCCGGACAACGACAACGTCAGCCGGACGGAGACCGTCCCGGTGACCGACTCGGCCACGCAGCCGCAGTGGACGACGACGACCCTGCCGTACAAGGCGATCGTGGCCGCGGACACGGGACGCTTCCCGGTGTACGACCACACGGAGGTGACGGAGATCCCGGCGGGGGCCACCGATCCCGTCGTACGGCCGGACGGGCCGACGCCCGGCTCGACCGCGCGGGCCGGGGGCGGCGGCGACTACCTCTCCAACGAGATCGCCTACCGGGCGACACTGCTGCGGGACCGGATGGGACTGCACGACACGCTGCCGGGCGGCCATGTGCACACGCCTGTGCTCCAGTTCGCGAGCGGGAACACGACCCAGATCACCGATCCCGAGTTCGTGCGCAACCGGCTGGACATCGTCGCCCAGGTGCGGTCGATCATCACCGTGGCGGCCGACGCGACCTTCCGGAAGTGACCGCCGGGAAGTGACCCTCAGGAAGTGACCTGCTCGTCCTCGGGCTCGTCCTCCTCGATCTCCTCGCCCAGCAGTTCCCGCGCCAGCAGCGTCGCGCCCGCGACCGCGCCCGGCATCAGGAACACCGCGACGAAGGGGACCAGGAAGGCGAGGCCGAGGGGCGTGCCGAAGCCCCAGACCAGGGTCCTGCGGGAGCGCAACAGGGCGAGACGGTCGCGCAGTTCGACGCCGCGGCGCTGGAGCGCCACCGAGGCGAGCTCCTCGGTGAGGAAGAAGCCGGTGACGAAGAAGCCGATCACCGGGACCGCGGTCTGCCCGACGAACGGGAGGAAGCCGAGGGCGAAGAGCAGGATGCCCCAGAGGAGGGCGCGGGCGACGATCCGAAGGCTGTCACGGCCCGAGATCCACAGTTCGCGCCAGAGGGGGAGTCCGGATTCGGGGGCGGTGCCGTCCGGGGAGACGTCACGGTCGACCTTCTCGGAGAGGTTCTCGTAGAAGGGCTGGCCGATCAGCAGCGTGATCGCGGTGAACGTGACGACCGCGAGCAGCAGACCGAGGGCGAACAGGACGGCGGTGAGGAACCCGCGGAACAACCCCTGCCACGGACTCGCCCAGCCGTCCGCGAACGGCGTCGCCCAGGCGACCCCGTCCTCCCCCCACATCCCGAGCGCGACCAGCGCCGCCGCGTACAGAACAAGGGTTATCAGCCCGGGCAGCAGCCCGAACCCGTACTGCTTCCCATGCCGGGCCACCCACCGCTGGCCCTTCAGCAGGTAGGTGAAGCCGGCCCCAAGATCGCGCATGGGGGAACTCTACCGAGGTCGGCTTGGGCGCCCTCGCCGAGCACTACACCGGCGTGACGGCCACGACCACCCCCTGCTCCGCCGCGGGCGACACCGCCGCGGACACCCGCACCGCCCCCGCCCGGACGAACCGCCCCGCCCGGGACGCCGCGGCGAGCAGCGCCGGCTGGAGCTGCTCCAGTCCCGACACCAGCATCTCCTCCCCCGCCACGAGCAGAGGGCGCGCCACCTTCGTCGTCGCGGCCGCCGCCTCCACGAGATCGGCCAGCGGCGGAAGCGTGGCACTGACCAGCCCCGCCCCGGCGGCGGCCGCCCGCTCCGCGAGGGCCACCTGCAACGGCATCAGCGGAGCCAGCGCGGCCGTCAACGCGTCGGCGACACGCCGCAGTTCGGGCGAGGAGTCGCGCAGCACGTCCGCCGCCGCCCGCAGCACCGGCGTCACGGCGAGCAGCGCCCCCGCGGCCACGCCCGCCGCCGCGGGCAGCAGCGGCGAGGTCGCCTCGACCAGGTCGCCCAGTGCGTCCGCGAACTCCTCGACGGCCGGCTCCACCGCGTCCAGCACCGGCAGCAGGCTGTCACCGAGCGCGGTCAGCAGCGCCTGTGCCGGTTCGCTCACCGGATGCACCGCGAGCGGCGCCCCGCTCGTGCCCAGCCGGGTCAGGGTGTCGACGATGCGGTAGAACGCCTCCTGCGCCTGGGGCGACGCGCTCGCCTCGGCCAGTTCCGCGGTGGTCTCCCGCAGCACGCGCAGCACCTCGGTGCCCGAACCGTCGCGCGGGTCGAAGGTGTTGATGGCGATCTTCGTGATGTTCCCGGCCGTGTCCAGGATCTGGCCGGTGATGTCGGTGGTGCTGCGTGCCATGCGCAGCACTTCGTCCCTGCTCGGGAGCGAAGGGATCGTTGCCATGGGCTCTCCTCGGCTCACGGTCGGCGGCCGCCGGTCGACCTCAGGATGCCCCCATCCGCCGGTCCGGGATGTGCCGTCCGGGGCATCCGTGACCCGAACTCCCGGTTGGTGCGGTTGAGTCGAACGGGCCCACCTCGCCGTACGGATCTACGTGCTGCCCGGCGCAGGTGAACGGCGGCCGAGGTTGAGGAGAACGGATGACGCGAGAGATTCACGGCACCGTCGCGACCGGCTTCGAAGCGGTGCGGGAGGAGTTCGCCGCGTTCGTCGCGGGGGAACTGCCGGACTACGAGGGACAGCTGTGCGCCTACGTGCACGGGAGGAAGGTCGTCGACCTGTGGGCGGGCGAGGGCAACGACGCCGAGTCCCTGTACGGCGTGCTCTCCTCCACCCAGGGCGCCGCCCACCTGGTCGTCGCGCTGCTCGTGCAGGACGGCACGCTCGAACTGGACCGCAAAGTGACGTACTACTGGCCGGAGTTCGGGGCGGAGGGCAAGGCGGCGCTGACGCTGCGCGACCTGCTCACCCATCGCGCCGGACTCATCGGCCTCGACACCGGGTTCACCGAGTCCGAGCTGGCCGACGACCGCGTGATCGCCGAACGGCTCGCCGACCAGCGGCCGTTCTGGCGCCCGGGCACGGCCTTCGGCCATCACGCGTTCGTCATCGGCGCGCTCACCGGCGAGGTGGTGCGCCGGGCCACCGGCCACACCCTCCGGGAGGTCTACGAGGACCGGGTGCGGACGCCGTACGCACTGGACTTCCACCTGGGACTGCCCGAGGCCCTGGAGCCGCGCTTCCGGTCCGTGCAGCCGATGGCCCCGACGCCCAAGCAGCAGGCCGTGCTGGACGCGACGCCGCAGGGGCCGCACATGCTCGCCTCGATCGCCTTCAACACGCATGTGCCCGGGGCGGGAGAACCGGCGGACCACGCCAACTCCCGTCTCGTGCGCGCCAGAGGACCGGCGTCGGCGGGCGCGGTGGCCGCCGCGCGCGGGCTCGCCGGGATGTACGCCGCGGCGATCAGCGAGGTGGCCGGGCGGCCGCCGCTGCTGAAGCCGGACGCCGTCGCCGAGGTCGGGCAGATCCACTCGGTCGGTCACGACCTGGTGACCCGCACACATCTGGCCTTCGGCCTCGGCTTCCAGGCGACGGCCGAGACCTGGTACCCGTTCCTGGGCGCGGGGGCGTTCGGGCACAGCGGGTGGGGTGGGGCGCAGGCGTTCGCGGACCCGCGCAGCGGCCTCGCCTACGGCTACACCCGGCGGCGCTGCGCCTGCCCGGAGGGGGCGGCGCCGGAGAACGAGCGGCTGGTGCGGGCGGCGCACACGGCGGCGCTGAGCGTCTGATCCGGCCCGCGTCCCACAAGAGAGGGCCGCACCCCACGAAGAGACCGCACGGCACGAAGAGACCGCACGGCACGAAGGGGCCGCACCCCACGTCCAGGGGTGCGGCCCCGTCGTACGCAACGAGCGGTGTCAGCCCAGCGTCACGGTGATGTCGCCGCGAGTCGCCTTCGAGTACGGGCAGACCTGGTGGGCCTTCTCGAGCAGGCCCCGCGCGGTGGCGGCGTCGACGTTCGGGATCTCGGCCGAGATCTCGACGATGATGCCGAAGCCGTCGTCGTTCCTGCCGATGCCGACCTTCGCGGTGACCGTCGAGCCGGAGACGTCGGCGTTCTCCTGGCGGGCGACGACGCCCAGGGCGCCCTGGAAGCAGGCGCTGTAGCCGGCCGCGAACAGCTGCTCCGGGTTGGTGCCGGCGCCGCTGCCGCCCATCTCCTTGGGCGGGTTCACGACGACGTCGAGCTTGCCGTCGTCGGTGGCGACCCGGCCGTCGCGACCGTTCTCGGCGGTGGCGACGGCGGTGTAGAGGACGTCGGTCTGCTGGATGGACATGCGGTTGTCTTCCTCCTCGGGTCCGCCGCGACTCGCGCCCACGATCGACGACGGTTTCAGAAAGAAGTTATCGCATACCGGAAATCAGCAGAAGAGGCCGGCTCATGGAAGGGTCAGAGCTTGACGATCATCTTCCCGGTGTTGTCGCCGCGCAGGACGCCGAGGAAGGCCTCCAGGTTGTTCTCGATGCCCTCGACGACGGTCTCGCGGTACTTCAGCTGCCCCGAGGCGACCCAGGGGCCGACCTCCTGGACGAACTGGGGCTGCAGGTCGTAGTGGTCGCCGACGAGGATGCCCTCGACGCGCAGCCGGTTCTGCAGGATCTTGACCATGTTGCGCGGGCCGGGGGCCGGCTCGGTCGCGTTGTACTGCGAGATCATGCCGCAGATCACGGCCCGGCCCTTGAGGTTGAGCGCGCCGATCGCGGCCTCCAGGTGCTCGCCGCCGACGTTGTCGAAGTAGACGTCGATGCCGTCCGGGGCGGCCTGCTTCAGCTGCTCGCGGACCGGGCCGTTCTTGTAGTTGAAGGCGGCGTCGAAGCCGTACTCCTCCACGAGCAGCTTGACCTTCTCGTCGGAGCCGGCGGAGCCGATGACCCGCGAGGCGCCCTTGAGCTTCGCGATCTGGCCGACCTGGCTGCCCACGGCACCCGCGGCGCCGGAGACGAAGACCGCGTCACCCTCCTGGAAGGCGGCGACCCGAAGCAGGCCCGCGTACGCCGTCAGGCCCGTCATGCCGAGGACGCCGAGGTACGTGCTCAGCGGCGCGGCCTCCGGGTCGACCTTGACGGCGTTCTTGGCGTCCATGACCGCGTACTCGCGCCAGCCGAAGACGTGCAGGACGTGGTCGCCGGCCGCGATCCCCTCGGCGTTCGAGGCGACGACCTCGCCGACCGCGCCGCCCTGCATGACCTTGCCGAGCTCGAAGGGGGCGACGTAGGACTTGGCGTCGCTCATACGGCCGCGCATGTAGGGGTCGACCGAGAGGTACTTGTTCCGCACCAGCACCTGGCCCGGACCCGGCGCCGGGACCTCGGTCTCGACCAGGGCGAAGTCCTCGGGCTTGGGCCAGCCGACGGGACGGCTGAGCAGGTGCCATTCGCGGTTGATCATGTCGGGCGCCTTTCCGGGCGTGGGGGAAATGTTTCAGTAGCTGAAACAACCATGCTCCTGAATATTTCATGTTGTCAAGTAACCGGGTATCCTGGAGCCATGCCCACCCCTGAGAAGACCCGCCGTCCCGACGCGCTGACCATGGAGGTCGTCGAGCTGATCGGCGACGTCGTGGCCAGGTTCTACGCGGACTACGAGGAGGCCGCCGGCGAGCACGCGCTGACCGGCGCGCAGGCGCGGCTGCTGAGTCTGCTGTCGCTGGAGCCGCTGCCGATGCGGAAGCTGGCGCACAAGCTGAAGTGCGAGCCGTCGAACGTCACCGGGATCGTGGACCGCCTGGAGGCGCGGGGGCTCGTCGAGCGCCGCCCGGACCCGGCCGACCGCCGGGTGAAGCTGGCCGCCGCGACGGACGAGGGGTTGCGGGTCGCCCGGGAACTCCGCGACGGCCTGCGCTTCGCCCGCGAGCCGCTGGCCGGGCTGTCGGACGAGGAGCGCCGGTCTTTGCGCGATTTGCTACGGCGGATGCTCGCGGCCTAGGGGAACTCAGCCCCTCAGCCGCACCACCAGAGGAACCGCTTGCACGTCTGTGACGGCGTAGGCGTCGGGGTCGGGTCGGACCTCGTCGGGGCGGTGGTCGGCGTCGGGGTCGACGGCGGGGGCGTGGCAGCCGGGGGTGTCGTCGCGGGGGCCGGGTTCGCGGTCGCCGTGGAGGACTGCGCGTCCTTGCCGGGCTCGTCCTTCTTCGCCTTGCCCTTGGGGGACTTCGACGCGGAGGGGGACGCGTCCGCAGACGGGGCGCCCGTGGCCGAACCCGCGCCCGCCTTGCCGTCACCCGGCTTGGCCTTGCCCACCTCCGACGCCGCCGCGCCTTCCGCCGACTGATCCCCGGCCGCGGCCGGCTTGGGGGTCGAGAAGGGCGCGTCGACGCCCAGTTCGGCGAGGCTGAGGCCGCCGGCCGCGAGCGCGCAGGCCACGGTGATCAGCAGGATCCGGCGCCGCCGACGGCGATGGGCGGCCGCTTTGCGGTCGCGGCGGCTTGCGGCGCCCCCGGGTCCCTCGGCGGCCCGTCCGCCGCGCCCCCGCCCGCGGCCACGTCCCTGCGCACGCCGCGCGGCCGCACGGCCCACCGGCGCGTGAGCGTCATCGGCGTCCGCGGCGGCGTCCCCGTCACCCTCGTCGCCCTCTTCGTCCTCGTCGGAGGCGTGGCTCTCCGCGCCTCCGTACGGGCCCTCGGGACCCGCGCCGTACGCCGCGCCCCCGTGCTCACGCACGCCGCTGTGCTCCGCATGCGCGCGGAGTTCTTCGAGCTGCGCGCCACACCCCGGGCAGGCGAGGGCGCCATTGAGGTGCCGGCGGCACGGGTGGCAGTAATCCATGACGCCGGAAGACTAAGTTCCTCTCAGGTAACGGTCATAGTCACAGCTGTGAAAGTTGTGTGGGGAACTACCCGTTCCGGTGCGGCGAGTTGAGGTCGTCCGGCAGGGCGTGTCGGGCATCTCCCCCGATGGCGCCGAAACCGTCGCCGAAAAGCGCACCGAAAGCAGTGTCGAAACCGTTATGCGTTCGACCCATTGACACCCCTACCGCCCCGTCCTTACTGTCACGCCAGCATTTCGAACGTGTGACGAAATTTCGAACACAGTTGAAGAGACGTCGAACCAGCGAGGGACAACTGCCGTGCGCATCACCGGAATCAGCACTCACGTGGTCGGGACGCCCTGGCGCAACCTGACCTACGTCCAGGTGCACACCGACGAAGGGATCACGGGAGTCGGCGAGACCCGCATGCTGGGCCACACCGACGCGCTGATCGGCTATCTGCGGGAGGCCGAGGCCAACCACATTCTGGGCTCCGATCCGTTCGCCGTGGAAGACCTCGTCCGCCGGATGAAGTACGGCGACTACGGCCGGGCCGGCGAGATCGTGATGTCCGGCATCGCGGTGATCGAGATGGCCTGCTGGGACATCAAGGGCAAGGCTCTCGGCGTGCCCGTCTGGCAGCTGCTGGGCGGCAAGGTGACCGACAAGGTCAAGGCGTACGCCAACGGCTGGTACACCACCGAGCGGACGCCCGAGGCGTACCACAAGGCCGCCCAGGGCGTCATGGAGCGCGGCTACCGGGCCCTGAAGATCGACCCCTTCGGCACCGGGCACTTCGAGCTGGACCACGCGCAGACCCTCTACGCCGTCTCCCTCATCGAGGCCGTGCGCGACGCGATCGGGCCCGAGGCCGAGCTGATGCTGGAGATGCACGGCCGGTTCTCCCCCGCCACCGCCGTACGGCTGGCGCGGGAACTCGCCCCCTTCAAGCCCGCCTGGCTGGAGGAGCCCGTACCGCCGGAGAACCTCAAGGCGCTGGAGAAGGTCGCCGCCAAGGTCGACATGCCGGTCGCCACCGGTGAGCGCATTCACGACCGCATCGAGTTCCGCGAGCTGTTCGAGAGCCAGGCCGTCGACATCATCCAGCCGGACGTCGGCCACATCGGCGGTATCTGGGAGACGCGCAAGCTCGCGGCGACCGCCGAGACCCACTACATGCTCGTCGCGCCGCACAACGTGGGCGGGCCCGTGCTCACCGCCGCCTCGCTCCAGGTCGGTTTCACCTCCCCCAACTTCAAGATCCTGGAGCATTTCAACGACTTCGCGGACGCGGAGATCAAGAAGGTCGTCAAGGGCGCGCCGCAGGTGAACCCGGAGGACGGCTGCTTCCACCTCTCCCACGCGCCCGGTCTCGGCGTCGAGCTGGACGTCGACGCGGCGGCCGAGTTCCCGCAGCAGCAGGCCCGGTTCGACCTGTGGGCCGAGGGCTGGGAGAAGCGCAGCCCGAAGGGCGCCAAGTGAGCAGCGCCGTCGTCGTGGAGGGACCGGGCGAGCACCGGCTCACCGGTCACACGCCGGCCGAGCCCGGCCCCGGCGAGGCCCTCGTCCGGGTCCACGCCGTCGGCATCTGCGGCAGCGACCGCGAGGTGTACCAGGGCAACCGGCCCGAGGGGTACGTGCGTTACCCGCTCACGCCCGGCCACGAGTGGTCCGGGACGGTGGCGGCGGTCGGGACCGGTGTGCCGTCGGGTCTCGTGGGCCGCAAGGTCGTCGGCGAGGGCTTCCGCAACTGCCAGGTGTGCGACCGCTGCCACGCGGGCGAGACCACGCTGTGCACCGCCGGGTACGAGGAGACCGGGTTCACCCAGCCGGGTGCGATGGCCACCACGCTCACCCTGCCGGCCCGGCTGCTGCACGTCCTGCCGGACGACGCGGACCTGACGGCCGCCGCCCTGCTGGAGCCGGCCGCCTGCATCGCGGCCGCCGCGATCAAGGCGAACGCCCTGCCGGGCGAGCGGGTCGGCGTGGTGGGCACCGGGACGCTCGGCATGTTCGCCGTGCAGTTCCTGCGGGCCGGATCACCGGGCGAGCTGCTCGTCGTGGGGACGCGACCCGACCGGGCCGGGCTTTCGAGAACTTTCGGCGCCACCGAGTTCCGCACCAAGGACCAGGAGCTGCCCGGCGACCTCGACGTCGTGATCGAGACCGCCGGATCCGCGGACGCGGCCCGTACCGCCGCCGGTCTGCTCCGGCGCGGCGGGCGTCTGGTCCTGACGGGCATCCCGGCGCCCGGCGCCGAGGGCCTCGACCCGACCGACCTGGTCGTACGGCAGCTGGAGGTGCACACCGTCTTCGGGGCACCGCCGGACGCCTGGGCGCACACGGTGCGGGTGTTCGCGGCCGGTCTGCTCGATCCGCTGCCGCTCGTCACGCACGAACTGCCGCTGGACGAGTTCCCGCAGGCCATCGAGCTGGTCGGGTCCGGCGATCCGAAGGTGGGCAAGGTGCTGCTCCGCCCCTAGCCGTACGCCGGTACGGGGACGACCTGACGGTCCCCGTACCGGCGTACACCCAAGCCCTTTCTCTGCCCCGAGCCGCGAACCTTGTCCGAAATATCGAACACGAAGGACAGCTTGTGACGACCGACGCTTCCGCCACGGCGGCCCGCCGACCGGGTGAGCAGGTGCTCACCGCGCTCGGCCTGGGCGCGCCCGCCCTCGACCCCGCCGACGCCTCGCCGCACACCTTCCCCGGCGGCGGCCGCTGGCGCACCGAGATCCCCTCGTGCGAGGGTCCCGAAGCGCTGGCCGTCGTACTCAAGGAGTCCTCGCGCCTGGACGTGCCGATCCACCGGATCAGCCAGGGCAGCGGCGTATGGATGCTGACCGACGCCGAGATCACCGAGATGGTCGAGTCCACGGCCGAACGTGACATCGAGCTCTGCCTGTTCACGGGCCCGCGCGGCACCTGGGACACCGGTGGCTCCGTGCGCTCCGACTCGCGGGGGGCCGGACTGCGCGCACGCGGTCACGACGCCGTCGCCGGCTGTGTCGAAGACGCCGTCCGCGCAACGGAGTTGGGCGTCAAGTGCCTGCTCGTCGCCGACGAGGGCGTGCTGTGGACGCTGCACCGGGCGCGCACGGCCGGGATCATCCCGGCCGACACCACGCTGAAGGTGTCCGCGCTCGTCGGGCCGGTCAACCCGGCCAGTTACGCGGTCTTCGAGCACCTGGGCGCCGACTCGGTCAACGTGCCGAGCGACCTGACGCTCGATCACCTCACCGAGATACGGCGGGTCTCCGCCGCCCCCATGGACATGTACATCGAGGCCCCCGACGACCTCGGCGGCTACGTCCGGATGTACGAGGTCGCCGAGCTGATCCGGCGCGGCGCACCGCTCTACCTGAAGTTCGGTCTGTCCAAGGCTCCCGGCATCTACCCGTGGGGCACCCACCTGCGGGACGTGACCCTGGACACCGCGCGGGAGCGGGTTCGGCGCGGCCGGCTCGCCCTCGATCTGCTTGCCCGGCACGGGGCCGACGGTCACATGGCTCCGCTCGGATCCCGGTTGCCGGGGCGCCTGAACCGCTTCCCCGTCGACGGTGCCGCTGGATGACCGTTGGGGGCTGCGGGGCCGTTGTGGCTGGTCGCGCAGTTCCCCGCGCCCCTTGCGGGGGCGCTTGTCACCGACCTCGCTTTCAGACATCTCAACGAAGAGAAGAACAGGGACGATCACCATGCGTACTCGTAGAAGCGCCCTCACCCTCATAGCCGGAGCCGCTTCCCTCGCTCTCACGCTGACCGCCTGCGGTCAGAACAGCGAGGGCGGCAGCAAGGAGGACACGGGCAGCGCCAAGGGCGGCACCATCGGCATCGCGATGCCGACCAAGTCCTCCGAGCGCTGGATCGCGGACGGCAACAACGTCGTCAAGGACCTCAAGGCCAAGGGCTACAAGACCAAGCTGGTCTACGGCGAGGACGACCCCGACCAGCAGGTCTCGCAGATCGAGAACCTCATCACGCAGGGCGTCAAGGGCCTGATCATCGCGGCCATCGACAACAAGTCCCTGAACAACGTGCTGCAGCAGGCCGCCGACGCCAAGATCCCGGTGATCTCCTACGACCGCCTGATCCTCGGCACCAAGAACGTCGACTACTACGCGTCGTTCGACAACACCAAGGTCGGCGAGCTGCAGGCCAACTACATCGTCGACAAGCTGGGCCTGAAGAGCGGCAAGGGCCCGTTCAACATCGAGCTGTTCGCCGGCTCCAACGACGACAACAACACCAAGTACTTCTTCAACGGCGCGATGAGCGTGCTCCAGCCGTACATCGACAAGAAGAAGCTCGTCGTCAAGTCCGGCCAGACCGCGCTCACCAAGGTCACCACGCTGCGCTGGGACGGCACCACCGCCCAGCACCGCATGGAGGACATCCTCACCTCGTCGTACAAGAGCGGCCGGGTCGACGCCGTGCTCTCGCCGTACGACGGCATCTCCATCGGCATCATCTCCGCGCTGAAGTCCGACGGTTACGGCTCCTCGAGCAAGCCGCTGCCGGTCATCACCGGCCAGGACGCAGAGCTCGCCTCGGTGAAGTCGATCATCGCCGGCCAGCAGACGCAGACCGTCTACAAGGACACCCGCAAGCTCGCCGACGTCGCCGCGGGCATGGTCGACGACGCGCTCAACGGCAAGAAGCCGCAGACCAACGACACCAAGACCTACGACAACGGCACCAAGGTCGTCCCGGCGATGCTGCTCCAGCCGGTGAGCGTCGACAAGACCAACTACCAGAAGGAACTGGTCGACACCGGCTACTACAAGGCGAGCGAGCTTCAGTAGCCCCTTGCCATGTCGGTCACATCTACGAATTGAAAGGGCACGACCATGGCGGGACCCGTCCTGGAAATGCGCTCGATCGTCAAGACCTTTCCCGGCGTCAAAGCACTGTCGGACGTCACGCTGACGGTCCGTCAGGGCGAGGTCCATGCCATCTGCGGTGAGAACGGCGCCGGAAAGTCCACCTTGATGAAGGTGCTCTCCGGCGTCCATCCGCACGGCACGTACGAGGGCGAGATCCTCTTCGAGGGAGAGGTCTGCGAGTTCAAGGACATCCGGGCGAGCGAGCAGCGCGGAATCGTGATCATCCATCAGGAACTGGCGCTGGTGCCCTTCCTGTCGATCGCGGAGAACATCTTCCTCGGCAACGAGCACGCCTCGCGCGGGCTGATCAACTGGCGGGAGACGCTGAAGCACGCCACCGAGGTGCTGCGCCGGGTCGGTCTGTCCGACCACCCGGAGACCCGGATCGCCGACATCGGCGTGGGCAAGCAGCAGCTGGTGGAGATCGCCAAGGCGCTGTCGAAGAAGGTGAAGCTGCTCATCCTCGACGAGCCGACCGCGGCTCTGAACGACGAGGACAGCGGCAAACTCCTCGATCTGATCCTGGAGTTGAAGAAGCAGGGCATCACCTCGATCATCATCTCCCACAAGCTGAACGAGATCCGCAAGGTCGCCGACTCGGTGACGATCATCCGTGACGGCCGGTCGATCGAGACGCTCGACGTGAAGGCGCCGGAGACCACCGAGGACCGGATCATCTCGGGTATGGTCGGCCGCGACCTCGACCACCGCTTCCCCCACCGCACGCCGTACGAGGGAGAGGTGGACGCGGCCCCGGCGCTGGAGGTCCGCAACTGGACCGTGCACCATCCGATCGACCAGCAGCGCAAGGTCGTCGACGACGTGTCGGTCCATGTGCGGCGCGGGGAGATCGTCGGCATCGCGGGCCTGATGGGCGCCGGCCGCACCGAGCTCGCAATGAGCGTCTTCGGGCGCAGCTACGGCCGGCACGCGAGCGGCACGGTCCTCAAGGACGGCACGGAGATCCGCACCAAGACCGTCGCGGAGGCGGTCGGGCACGGCATCGCGTACGTCACCGAGGACCGCAAGCACTACGGCCTCAACCTCATCGACACCATCAACCGCAACATCTCGCTGACCGCGCTGGACAAGGTCGCGAAGCGGGGCGTGGTCGACGAGCACGAGGAGCGGCAGGTCGCCGAGCGCTTCCGCAAGTCGATGAACATCAAGGCGCCGACCGTCTTCGAGCCGGCGGGCAAGCTCTCCGGCGGCAACCAGCAGAAGGTCGTCCTCAGCAAGTGGATCTTCGCGGGTCCCGAGGTGCTGATCCTGGACGAGCCCACCCGGGGCATCGACGTGGGCGCCAAGTACGAGATCTACACGGTCATCGACCAGCTGGCCGCCGAGGGCAAGGCGGTCGTCTTCATCTCCTCCGAGCTGCCCGAACTGCTCGGCATGTGCGACCGCATCTACACCATGGCCGCCGGGCGGCTCACGGGTGAGGTTCCGCGGGCCGAGGCCACGCAGGAAGTGCTGATGCGCCAGATGACGAAGGACAAAGAGGTAACCCGATGAGCACGGATGTGACGGACAAGGTCCCGGCCTCGGCGCCGCCCGGCAGGAGCGGGGGTTCGGGCTCCGAGGGACTGCTGCAGCTGATGCTGGGCGGCCTCAAGCGCAACATGCGGCAGTACGGCATGCTCATCGCGCTCGGCCTGATCGTGGTCCTGTTCCAGGTGTGGACCGGCGGCGACCTGCTGCTGCCGCGCAACGTCTCCAACCTGGTGCTGCAGAACAGCTACATCCTGATCCTCGCGATCGGCATGATGCTCGTGATCATCGCGGGCCACATCGACCTGTCGGTCGGCTCGCTGACGGCGTTCGTGGGCGCGTTCGCGGCCGTGCTGACGGTGCAGCACCACGTGGCGTGGCCGGTCGCCCTCGTGCTGTCCCTGCTGGTGGGCGCGGTCGCCGGCTCGGTGCAGGGCTATCTGATCGCGTATCTCGGCATACCGTCCTTCATCGTGACCCTGGCGGGCATGCTGCTCTTCCGCGGTCTGACGGAGATCTTCCTCCAGGGCCAGACCCTCGGCCCGTTCCCGGACGGTCTGCAGAAGCTCGGCAACGGCTTCCTGCCGGAGGTCGGCCCGAAGACCAACTACCACAACCTCACGCTGCTGCTCGGGTTCGTGCTGCTGGCCTTCGTGATCTACCAGGAGGTCCGCGACCGCAAGCGCGAGCAGGAGTTCTCGCTGGACGTGCTGCCGCGCAACGCCTTCCTGCTCAAGCTCGTCGCCATCGCCGCCGCGATCCTGGCGGTCACGATGCTGCTCGCCAGCTACCAGGGCGCGCCCATCATCCTGATCGTCCTCGGCGTGCTGGTGGTCGGCTACGGCTACGTCATGCGCAACGCGGTCTTCGGCCGGCACATCTACGCGATCGGCGGCAACCTGCCGGCGGCCAAGCTGTCCGGCGTCAAGGACAAGAAGGTCACCTTCCTTGTCTTCCTGAACATGGGCGTGCTCGCGGCCCTGGCGGGTCTGGTGGTCGCCGCCCGCCTGAACGCGGCCTCTCCGAAGGCGGGCCTGAACTTCGAACTCGAGGCCATCGCCTCGTCGTTCATCGGTGGCGCGTCCATGAGCGGCGGTGTGGGAACCGTCCTCGGCGCGATCATCGGTGGTCTCGTCCTCGGCGTGCTGAACAACGGCATGAACCTCCTCAGCGTCGGCACCGACTGGCAGCAGGTCATCAAGGGCCTCGCCCTGCTGGCCGCGGTCGGCTTCGACGTGTGGAACAAGCGCAAGTCCGGTTCGTAAGTAGTCAGCTCGGGCCCCGCCACCGTGGCGGGGCCCCACCCCTTCACGGGAGCCGCACACATGGAACTGAACAGACGCACAGTCATCGCAGGCGCAGCCGCGGCGGGCATCGCCGCGACCACGCTCGGCACCGGCACCGCCGAAGCCTCCTCGGGGCGCGGCAGGCCGGTCAAGGAGCTCTTCGGCAAGCTGGCCGACGGCACCAAGGTCTACCGCTGGTCCCTGGAGAACGGCGGCACCCGGCTGAAGGTCCTGTCCTACGGCGGCATCATCCAGTCCCTGGAGATCCCCGACCGGCACGGCCGTCACGTCAACGTCTCGCTCGGTTACGACAACCTCGCGGCCTACGTCGCCGGCACCACCTTCTTCGGCGCGACGATCGGCCGCTACGGCAACCGCATCGCCAAGGGCCAGTTCACCCTGGACGGCAAGAAATACCAGCTCAGCGTCAACGACGGGGTGAACAGCCTGCACGGCGGCGCCAAGGGCTTCAACACCAAGGTGTGGGACGTGGAGGGCTTCACCTCCGGCTCCGACGTCGGCCTGCACCTGTACTACACGAGCGTCGACGGCGAGATGGGCTACCCCGGCACGCTGAAGACCAAGGTCACCTTCACCCTGAACCGGCACGGCGAGTGGCGCATCGACTACGAGGCCACCACCGACAAGCCGACCGTGGTCAACCTCACCAACCACACCTACTGGAACCTCGCCGGTGAGGGCAGCGGCACGATCGAGGACCACGAGCTCACGATCGCCGCGTCCCGCTACACGCCCACCGACACGGGTCTGATCCCCACGGGTGAGCTGGCGAAGGTCTCCGGCACCCCCTTCGACTTCCGCAAGGGCAAGCCGGTCGGCCGGGACATCCGCGCGGGCCACCCCCAGCAGGTGCAGGCCAAGGGCTTCGACCACAACTGGGTCCTGGACAAGGGCGTCACCGCGAAGCCCGAGCACATCGCCACCCTGCGCGACCCGCGCTCCGGCCGCACCCTGAAGATCGCCACCGACCAGCCCGGCCTGCAGTTCTACTCCGGGAACTTCCTCGACGGCACCCTCGTCGGCACCTCCGGCCGCACCTACCGGCAGGGCGACGGACTGTGCCTGGAGACGCAGCACTTCCCGGACTCCCCGAACGAGCCGTCGTGGCCCTCGACCGTGCTGCGGCCGGGGCAGACGTACCGGACGACGACGGTGCACTCGTTCGGCGTGTGACACCGGGCACCCGCGCGGGGACGGTGAGCAAGGCATTCCGGTTCCCGAAGTCACCGTAGTTTCACATTCGTTGAACAGCGCCACGCACCACTTCGTATGAAAGGGCGGCCCGCGCTCCCCCGCGCGGGCCACCCGCACACGACGGGCCCGGATTGCGACCACCGGGCCCGCCTCATACGGAGGTTCCATGGCCGACAACGTCACCTCGCTGTTCCGCAGCAATGCGGCACACAGCCCTTCGATGGCGGCGTTGACACGGGAGGGCGGCGACGGGACCGGTCCGGTCGACTTCTGCATTCCCTGCAATCCCTATTTCCCCACCCCGGCGATGTTCGAGGACATGGCGGCCCGTCTCCGCGACATCGTCACGTACTACCCGAGCAGCGCCGACACGATCACCGCCGAGCTGTGCAACCTGCTCCAGCTGCCGCCGCAGTGCGTGGCGATGGGCAACGGCTCGACGGAACTGATCACCTGGATCGACCACCTGATGGTCCGCGAGTCCCTCGCCATCCCCGTCCCCACCTTCGGCCGCTGGACCGACCAGCCGATGGAGACCGGCAAGCGGGTCGACATGTTCCCGCTCCAGGAGTCCAGCGGCTTCGCCCTGGACCTCGCCCAGTACGCCGAGTTCATCCGCAAGCGCGGCACCCGGGTCGCGGTGGTCTGCAACCCGAACAATCCCGACGGCGGCTATCTGCAGCGGCACGCGCTGGTGCAGTTCATGGACGCCATGGCCGACCTGGACCTGATCGTCGTCGACGAGTCGTTCCTGGAGTTCGCGGACGCCGAGGCCGAACCGTCCGTCGTCCAGGACGCGATGATCCGCCCCAACGTCGTCGTGCTGCGCAGCCTCGGCAAGAACTTCGGCCTGCACGGCATACGCTTCGGCTATCTGGTCGCCAACCCCGCCCTCGCGGGCCGGGTCCGCTCGATGCTCCCCAAGTGGAACCTCAACTCCTTCGCCGAACACGTGGTGTTCATGCTGAAGGAGCACGGCGCCGAGTACGCCCAGAGCCTCCAGCAGATCCGCCGCGACCGCCTGGACATGGCGAGCCAGCTCTCCGCCCTGCCCGGCCTGACCGTCTACCCCTCCCAGGGAAACTTCCTCTTCGTGCGCCTCCCCGTGGGCGCCGAAGGCACCGTGGTCCGGGACCGGATGCTCACCGAGCACCGCATCCTGGTCCGTGAGTGCGGCAACAAGATCGGTTCGTCCAGCCGCTTCCTGAGACTCGTGGTGCGCCCCCAGGTGGATGTGCGTCGCCTGGTGTCCGGCCTGGAACAGGTGCTCTACGGGACCAGGAGGGGAGCCGCCGTGCCGGAGCTGGGCACAGGGACCAGCTACAGCTCGGGCACGGCGGCCGTGGACCGGCTGGTCAGCGCCACCAACGGAGCCGGCATGCACGGTCTCGCGGCGATGGCCGCCGGTGGTCCGCCCGCCGAGGTCGGCATGCCGATGCCGGCGGCGGCGCAGTACCCGCCGGTCGACCCGGGGATGCCCATGCCGATGGTGGCCCAGATGACCCAGACCGGGCCCCAGCCCGTGGTCGGCATGCCGGCGCAGGCGCCCGCGGCGATGCCGCCCGCGGCGATGCCCGCACCCGCCCCGATGCCGCAGGCACCCGCCCCGGCACCGGTGCCCCCGCCCATGACCCCCGCGATGCCGACCGGCCCCACCCCGCCCGGCGTCCCGGCCCGCGGCGGCCTCACGGCCGCCCAGGTCCGGGGCACCACCGGTCCCCCGCAGGATCTCTCCCCCGCCCCGGCGACCGGCTGGCCCAACGCCCAGAGCTGGCCGAACGCGGCCGGGATGGGGCAGACCGGCTGACGCGCCCTAGTGGAGCGCGTCGCCGCGCACCGCGTGCAGCAAGGACGCCCCCAGAGGCAGGTCGTGGCAGGCCGTGAGCTCGAAGCCCGTCGCGGCCAGCAGGCGCCGGTAGTGGCGCTCGTCCCGTTCCCGGCCGCCGACGTTGCACAGCATGTGGACGTCCCACGCCACCGCCGGGGACGGGATGCCCTCGCGCCCCGGCAACAGGCGCTCCACCAGCAGGAGTTGCGCACCCGGACGCATCGCCTGCGCGCACCGGCGCAGGATGGCCAGGCACCGGTCGTCGTCCCAGTCGTGCAGCACCCGGGAGAGAAGGTAGACGTCGCCGCCGGACGGCACCTCCTCCGTGAAGTCGCCGGGCACGAAGGAGCAGCGCCGGTCCAGGCCCAGCGCGGCCAGTTCCGTCCGCGCCGCCTCCAGCGCCTGCGGGCGTTCCAGCAGCACGCCTTCCACGTGGCGGTGCGCCCGCAGCACACGGGAGAGCAGCGCGCCGTTGCCGCCGCCGACGTCGACCACGCGCCGTACGCCGGAGAAGTCCACCAGCGCCGGCACGGGGGTGAACATCTCCGCGCTCGCGGCCATGGCACGGTGGAACAGCGCGCCCAGCTCGGGGCGTTCGGCGAGGTAGGGGAAGTGGTGCTGCCCGTAGCGGTGGGCGAAGGCCTCCTCGCCGGTGCGTACGGAGTGCGTCAGGCCGGCGAAGGAGTCGTAGAACAGGCCGCCGTACAGCAGCGCCAGCGGGTGCAGGGAGAACTCGGCGTCGGTGCGCAGGAGTTGGCCGAGGGCGGTGAGGTGGTAGGTGCTGTCGGCCGACGTCAGCAGGCCCAGCGAGCCCAGATAGCGCAGCAGCCGTCGCAGCGCGTCCGGGTCGGTGCCGGTGAGGCCGGCCAGGGCGTCGGCGCCGAGGCCCGGCCGGTGGGCGAGATGGTCGGCGATCCGCAGTGCGGCCATGGTGGCGACGGCCTGGGTGGCCCAGGCGCCGGTCAGCACGCCGAGCAGGGAGACCGCCGGGTCCGGCAGCGGCTCGTGCCGGCCGGGCAGGCGCACCTCGAAGCGCTGATGGCGCCTGCTGCGGAAGTACAGGACGGTCACGTCCTCGTGGCCGTTGTAGCCGCCGCCGTCGGGCACCGCGCCGCCCCGCTCCTGGAGCAGGGTGCGCAGCCCGGCCGGCACCACCGCTCCCGGCGAGGTCAGCGCGAAGGCGTGGTGCGCCTCGTGTCCGGCGGCACGCTCGTCGGCGGCGACGGCCTCCAGCGGGGAGTCCGGTGGTACGGGCAGCGCGAAGATCTCCACGCTGCGCCCGCCGACAGCCACGTGCACGATGCCGACCGGGCTCTCGCCGACCACGGCGCCGTAGCGCCGTGCCAGCCGCTCGCGGACCACCACGCTCGGTGTCACGGGCCCCGGCTCCAGGCCGCGTGCGCGCAGTTCCTCGCACAGCCCGTCCAGGGAGCCGGGGAAGACGAGCACGGCGGTGTGGTCGAAGACGAGGTGGCGCGCGACGTCGGCCCGGTCCCGCGCGGTCAGGTCGGGCAGCAGTTCGCCCAGGACCTGGTCCGTGTCGTGGGCGAGGACGTAGTCGGCCGCGCGCCGGATCCGCTCCAGGTCGGCCTCGGCCAGGCGTGCTTGTACGACGGGGAGGTTCAATGAGGTTCCCGGTGATCGTGGGGGTGCGTGAATCGCGGTGCGGGTACGGCGGTGCGGGTACGGCGGTGCGCGCTGCGCGGGTCAGATGCCGGTGTAGTTCTCGGCGAAGTGGTCCTGGTGGGCGCGGGAGGTGCGCAGACTCTCCAGGCGGGCGTACTGCAGGGCCCGCCCGTAGCGGGACTCGGCGTCGTCGCCGGCCGGGCCGTGCAGCAGGCCGCTCATCCAGTGCGAGAACTCATGGGCCCGCCAGACGCGGGGCAGGCAGTCCGCGGCGTACCGGCCCAGACCGCCCTCGTCGCCGTCGGCCAGCGCCTCCCCGAACGCCCGGGCCAGCCGCTCGGCCTGGAGCACGGCGAGGTTGGCGCCCTTGGCGGCCGAGGGGCTGATCAGCCCGGCGGCGTCCCCGGCCAGCCACAGCCGCCCGGCGCCCGGCCTCTGCAGCACGTCCGAGCGCAGGTCGACGACGGCTCTCTCCAGGACGCGGCCGGCCCTGAGCGGACCGAACTCGGCGGTCCGCATCCGCGTCGCGAGCTCCGACCAGATCCGGTCCTCGTCCCATTCGTCGGGATCAGTTCCGCGCGGGCACTGGAGGTAGTAGCGGGTGACGGTCTGCGTACGCGCCATGTGTCCCGCGAACCCCCGCTCGTGCAGGGCGTATCCGACGGCCGCGAGGCTCGGCGGGGCCGCGGCCAGCACGGCCAGCCAGGACACGCCGTGGTCCCAGCGGGCCGTCGGCACCCCCTGCGCGGTGAGGGCCCGGCGGGCGACGCCCCGGTGCCCGTCGCAGCCGGCGACGTACCGTCCGGTCACGTCGGCGCCGCCGCGCACCCGCACCCGGCCCTCCGAGATCTCCTCGGCCTCGGCCCCGAACCGGAGTTCACCGCCGCGCCGCAGGTACTCGGCCACCAGGTCCCGCACCAGTTCCTGCTGGGGGTAGACGGTGTGCACCTCGCCGCGCCCCAGCCGCCCGTAGTCGAGGGTGAACTCCCCCTGCCCGCTGCGGAACAGACAGGTTCCGTGCTCCTGTCCCCGGGCCCGCACTCCGGCGCCGAGGCCGTTCTCCGCGAGCACGCGCACGGAGTGGGCCGCCAGGAACCCGGCCCTGGCCCGGCCCTCCACGGCCTCGCGGCCCCGGCGCTCGAGGATCACGCAGTCGACGCCCCGGTCCAGCAGCAGATTCCCCAGGACCAGCCCCGCGGGACCGGCCCCGACGATCACCACACCGAACTGAGCCCCCGTGTCGAACCGATTCCCCATGCCCGCCTCTGAAGTTGTGCTTTCGGCCAAGGGGTTTCATATCACCCGGTTCTTTACCGAACGCACACAAAAACGGTCGATTAGCCCGTACGGGTGGAGGCCGGGTGCCGTCTAGTACGCCACGGGCCAACCGCTGCTCCAGTTCAGCAGGTTGATGCCGAGCTTGGGCGTGCCGTTGTCGTTGCCGTCGTAGTAGTGGTAGACGATCAGGTCGCCGTCGGAGTCGTTCATGATCGACTGTCCGCCGGGGCCGATGACGCTGCCGTGCGACTCCAGCACGGGTGTGCCGCCGTTGTTCGTCATCGCCACGCCGCTCTTGTCGTAGTACGGCCCGGTGACACCGGTGGCCCGCCCCACCTTCACCTTGTACGTCGAACTGGTGCCGGCGCAGCAGGTGTCGTACGAGGCGAAGAGGTAGTAGTAGCCGTTCCGCTTCACCACGTACGGCGCCTCGACGGCCTTCGTCCCGGTCGGGCGGGAGGCGATGGAGTACCGGGTGGTGTTGGAGGCGAGCTGCTTTCCGGTGGCCGGGTCGATCTGGATCATCTTGATCCCGGTCCACCAACTCCCGAAGGACAGCCACCACTTGCCGTTGTCGTCGACGAAGAGGTTCGGGTCGATGGCGTTGTAGTCGCTGGAGGTGGTGGAGGTGTAGACGACGCCGTAGTCCGTCCACGAGCCCGGCAGCCCGGTCGGCGAACCCGCCATCCCTATGGCGGACTTGTTGGAGCCGAACGTCGAAACGGCGTAGTACATCAGGTACTTGCCGCTGTGGTACGAGATGTCCGGCGCCCACGCCTCGGTGGCGTACGACGACCACCAGCCCGGCTCGGCCGGGAACGCGTCGCTGCCGGCGGCGAAGGCGATCCGGTCGGTGGACGTCCTGTAGCCCAGGCCGCCGCCCGTGGAGTACAGCAGATAGCGGCCGCCGGAGGTCCGGATCATCGTCGGGTCGTGGACGACGACATCACCGGTCACCGCGCCGGGATTCGGGTACGCCGACGCCGCGCCCGGAACCAGGGCGAGCAGGACGGCGGCGGGGACGGCGAGTAGAGCGGTCCTGGTGCGGGAGGTACGACTCACGCTGACGCTCCTTGAGGTGGGGGGAACTCGATCCGTTCGATATGTCGATCGGCGATCAGAGCTTCGGACGGGACCGTAGAATCGAACCCCTTGCGCGTCAATGGCCCAAACATCGACGGCCCACTCGAACTCAGGCGAACCTGTGAGCGAATATGCTCCGCGCCATGACCGAACCCGACAGACCCTTCAGTCCCGCCGCTCCCAAGGCACCTCGCCTGCTTGCCCGTCTCGCGCAGGCCGCGATCGCCATGGCGGCCGTCGCGGAGGTGTTCCGGGCCGTGACATTGAGAGCCCATCGGCTGGACCCCGAGGAGACCCCGGTGAGCCGGTCGGGGCTCGTGTCGATGGCGTCCGCCTACGCCGTCACGCTGGCGGCGATCCTGTTCCTGATGTGGTTCCACCGCTGCCGGAGCAATGCCCGGCTCATCTCGCCCGGCGCGGACCTGGGCTCCGACCTCTGGGCCGTCGTCGCATGGCTCGTACCGCTGGTCAATCTATGGGTGCCGCGTGGACTGCTCCTCGGCACCCAACGGGCGAGCGGCGCCCGGAGGATGGACAAGGGCCGTGACGACGCCCTGGTGAACGCCTGGTGGCTGGCGTGGGCGGCGCACGTGGTGATCGCCACGATCGGCCGGTCCTCGGCCTCGCTGCCCCTCCTGGCGGTGACGCAGGTACTGAACATCACCGCCGCGGTCCTCGCCGTCTGCGTGGTCCAGCGGATCACCTCTCTGCAGAGCAGTGCGCTCGGCGCCGAACGGGCTGTTCTGCAAGAGGCTTGATTGACCGTCAGGTCGACCACGTCACCTGCCGTCCAGCAGCGCCAGCCCCAGGGGTGTCGCCGTGTGCAGGACGACCCTGCCCGCCCGGCAGGTGCTGAGCAGGCCCGCCTTGCGGAGGATGCCGACGTGGTGGCTGGCGGTGGCCGGGGCGACGCCCGTGTCGTGGGCGAGTTCGGTCGTCGTCACGCCCCGGCCGGCCACCGTTTCCAGGATCTCGGCGCGGGTGCGGCCGAGGAGGGCGTTCAGGGAGCGCAGGCCGGACGTGGTGCTCAGGGCCGTCTCGTGCGGCATGGGGTAGACGACGACGCACGGCAGCGCGGGGTCCTTGAGCAGCGTGGGCCGGCGCCAGCAGAAGTACGAGGGAAGCACCAGGAGTCCGCGCCCGTCGAGATGCACGTCGCGGTCGACGCCCAGGCCCGTGAGTTCCAGGACCGGCCGGCGCCAGACCAGCCCGGAGTGCAGGGTGTTGAGCAGTCCCCCCAGGTCACCTTCGGCCAAGTAGCGGCCGTGCAGGGCGCGTTCGGTGTCGAAGCGGCTGCGGATCCGGCTCCACCAGGGGGCCAGCGCGGTCGCGAAGTAGTGCCGGTGCAGGCGCCCGAGATGCCTGACGGCGTCCGCGTCGCCGCCGGCCAGGAGCCCGGCCCACGACGGCAGCCGCCGCCCGCCGCGGGTCAGTTCGACGAGATCGTGCGCGAGCCGCTGCCGCGGCGTGGACAGCAGGGCGCCGACCCCGGCGTCCAGGCCGCCCGCGCCGGCCGCCGGGGTGAGGAAGTCCGCCGAGTAGCCGGCGGGCGGAGCGAGCCGGAGCAGCGCGCTCAAGGGGGCGGTCAGGCGGCGGCGCACCGCCTGCCGCCAGCCGCCGAAGACGAAGGACGCGGTGTCCGTCTGGAGCATGTGCATGCTCAGCAGCGCCTCCCACATGGGATCGGGCGCCTGCGCGAGCCTGGTCTGGGCGAGGTCGTCGTCGGTGAAGTGAATGCGTACCGCCATGTTGTGCCATCCCCGTTCGGCAGTGTCACTCACATGATCGGCGAGAACGTGCCGCCTGCCACCCTCAGATGTCAGGGGGTCGGCAGGAGCGAAGAGGCGGGCGGTCCGGCCGGATGACCGGCAGGGAACTTGACGGCGCGTCACTTTGCCCAACTGACAGCTCGCCTACAGCCTCGCTCCCTACGGTGCCGTGTTCATGACAGAAACCACAGAGCCCGGGATCGGGCGCAGAACCGTACTGATCGCCACGGGCGCCACGGCCGCGACGCTCGCCGTCTCCGCCGCCGCACCGGAAGCCCCCGCGGCCGCCGCGACCGACGCGGCCCACGCCGAGCCCGCCGCCGCGGCGGCGGCCGTCTGCACCCTCACGAAGGAGATGACCGAAGGCCCCTACTACCTCGACGGAGCGCTCGTCCGCCCCGACGTCACCGAAGGCAAGGCGGGCATCCCCCTCCAGCTCGCCCTGACCGTCGTCGACGACGGCACCTGCGCCGCCATCGGAGACGCGCTGGTCGAGATCTGGCACTGCGACGCCCTCGGCGAGTACTCCGGCTACGTCGGCAACAACGGCCACAGCGAGCCGGACGACGGCACCTTCCTGCGCGGCGGCGTGCTCACCGACTCCGCCGGGGCCGCCGGTCTCACCACGATCTACCCGGGCTGGTACCGCGGCCGGTGCGTCCACATCCACGTCAAGGTGCACACCGGTGTCACGCCGACCTCCGACGGCTCGTTCGAGGGCGGCCAGGAGCTCCACACCGGACAGCTCTTCTTCGACGAGACGATCACGACCCAGGTCGCCAAGGTCTCGCCGTACTCGACCAACACGGTCCCCCGCACGACCCTCGCCCAGGACGGGATCTACGACGATGCAGGCGCCTCCTCCGGCCTGCTCACCCTGACCGCGCTGGGCAGCTCCCCCGCCGCCGGCTACCGCGCCGCTCTGACCCTGGGCGTCGACCGGTCCTGAGCCGGCACAGGACCGGGGTGGCCCGCGGTGCGCGCGGGCCACCCCTTCGCCGTGCGTCAGGAACTCGGACACTCCTTCCACGCCATGTGGTACACCGTGCTGATGTCACCGTCCGTCGAGTCCATGGTCATGAAGCTGACCTTGTCGGCGGAGGTGGAGCCGGCCGTCACCCGCAGCTCCGTGTTGATGTTGAAGTTGCGCTGAACTCCACAGGGCGCCCAGACCAGTTGGGCCCAGTCGGTGGAGTCGGTGGCCTGCCAGTTGTCGTCGTAGGGGCCGTTGAAGGGATGGGTCTTCTGCGCGGTGTTCGGTGAGCCCTGGAAGTAGTACGAGGCCTTCTGCGTGCCGCTCGCGCCGGACTGGAGCGAGGCGAAGCCCCGGTAGTCGGCGCTGGCGATCGCGTAGGTGAAGCCCTGTGGGACGTGCACGACCAGGTTGAGCTGGCAGTTTCTGCGGAACGCCGTGGGATCGGAGCCGCCGCCCGCCTGGGCGAGGTAGTCGCTGTAGGTGACCGTGAAGGCCGTGTTGTCCTCGGAGACGGCGACCGCGGTCGTGCCCTGCGGGCAGCCCGAGCCGTTCACCGTGGCGACCTTGATGATGATCTTGTCCGGGGGCGGGTCGTCGAACCCGCCCGAGGGGTTGTGCGCGGGTATCGCGGTGGTGAGCAGAGCGGCTACCGCTCCGCTCAGAAGGAGTCCACCAGCCATGGTCTCTCCGGCTTCTGTGAGTGGGGGGTGGCTCGCCCGCGGCCCATGGAGAACCGGTGAGGTTCCTGTGAAGACCGGAGGCGAACGCATCGTAGGGAAGCGCGCAACCGGTGGTCAGGGCGAACTCAGGCCATTCACAGTCGTGGATTTCACAGGGTGCCCGTGTGTGCGAACTCTGTTGAAAAGAGGCGCAGTTGATACCTAGGCGCCGACGGGCTGCCGCTCCTCGGCGGATTCGGGCGCGTGTGTCTTCTCCCGGCGGTGGGCGCGGACCGAGTGGGTCAGGGCGGCGGCCCACAGGGCGTAGAGGACGACGTACACGCATACGCTCGGCGCGCCCGACGCGGCGCCCGAGGCGTCCAGCAGAGTGCGGGCGTTGAGCAGCACGATGAGGCCGCCGACCGTCGAGCCGAGGATGCGCGGGGCGACGAAGCGGGCCAGCCAGGCGGCGACCGGGGCGATGACCATGCCGCCGAGGAGGAACGCGAGCACCCACGCCCAGTTCACCCCGTGCGAGCCGAGGGAGAACAGGAAGCCCAGACTCGCGGCGACGGCCACCAGCGCCTTGCTTGCGTCGACGGAGCCGATCACCTTGCGCGGTTCGAGACGCCCGCTGACCAGCAGGGCCGGGGTGCCGATCAGGCCCCAGCCGCCCCCGCCGGTCGCGCCGAGGAAGCCGGCGGCGAGGCCGACCGGGACGAGGAATCGTTTGCGGAGGGGGCGGCCGAGCTTGCCGCGCGGAACTCCGTGCACGGTGAAGTGGTATGTCACATACAGGCCGAGCGCGAGCAGGATCACCGCCATCACCGGCTCCGCCACCGCCGTCGACATCCCCGCCAGCAGGGTCGCCCCCACGAACGCCCCCGCCGCCCCCGGCACCCCGATCCGCGCCACGACCTTCCAGTCGACGTTCCCGAACCGCGCGTGCGAGACGCCGGACACCAGCCCCGTGCCTATCTGCGCGAAGTGGACGACGGCCGAGGCGGCGGCCGGGCTCGCGCCCAGGCCCAGCAGCAGCACGGTCGAGATCACCCCGTGCGCCATGCCGAGGCTGCCGTCCACGAGCTGGGCGCCCAGCCCCGCGAGGGCGAGCAGGATCAGCGTCTGCATAGGAGGTCCCGTCGTCTTCCGTCGTCCCGTTGATTCCCTGGTTTTCCCATCGGCCTAGTAGGAATCAACGCGGCCCGATGCCAGGACGTCAAGCTGAGGACACTCTGTGAGACGGCGGAGACGCCCAAGACGCCGGGACGGCGCACACAGCTGCCTACGGGTTCTCCCAGGCCGCCGGCTCCGCCGCCAGCTGCCGTACCGGGTCCGGGAGGGCGTCCGCCGCGATGTCGGCGACCGTGACGCCCTCCAGGATGCGGCGCACATTGGCCCGCAGGGCGATCCACAGGGGGAGCAGCGGCTGGGCGGAGCCGGTGTACTCCAGGCCCGTGGGGCGCTCGCCGCGGACGGAGACGATCGGGCCGTCGACGGCGCGGATGACGTCCGCGACCGTGATCTCGGAGGCGTCGCGCGCCAGCCGGTAGCCGCCGTTGCCGCCGCGCCGGCTGTCGACGACGCCGGCCCGCCGCAGGTCACCGAGGATGCCCTCGAGGAACTTGTGCGGAATGTCCTGAGCGGCGGCGATCGCCTCCGCCTTCACCGGTCCGCCGTCCTGCCGAACGGCGAGTTCAAGAACCGCCCGTACCGCGTAATCCGCCCGTGCCGAGATCCTCATACGACCATTGTGCTGGCTGGTGCCGTACACAATGACCTCGCACGCGCCGACCGACCGGCACGACGGGAGGCTCCCATGGGGCTCAGCAGACGTACCTTCAGCGCGCTCGCCGGCACCACGGCGCTCGGACTCGCGCTCGGCGGCAGCGCCGCGGCGAGTTGCGCCTACGCCGCACACACCGTCCCGACCGGGCCCGCTCCCGCCCCGCCCGGCGCGGACGGCAGGCGGCACACCATCGGTTACGACCGCTACTCGCTCCTCGTCGACGGCAGGCGCCTGGTCGTCTGGTCGGGCGAACTGCACCCCTGCCGGCTGCCGAGCCCGTCCCTGTGGCGGGACGTCCTGCAGAAGATGCGCGCCCACGGCTACAACACGGTCAGCATCTACGTGCCGTGGAACTACCACTCCCCCGCCCCCGGCCACTACGACTTCACGGGCGTCCGCGACCTGGACCTGTTCCTGCGCATGGCCGCCGAGACCGGTCTCTACGTCATCCTGCGTCCCGGCCCCTACTGCAACGCCGAGATCGACGGCGGCGGCTTCCCGGGCTGGCTGACCGCCACCGAGGGCATCGCCCGCACCGCCGACCCCACCTACCTGTCGCACGTCGACGAGTGGCTCTCCCAGGTGAACAGGATCGTCGCCCGGCACCTCCTCACCGACGGCGGAGGCACGGTCCTGCTCTACCAGATCGAGAACGAGTACGACTCCCACGTCACCGAGCCGGCCGGCCGCGACTACATGTCGCACCTGTACAAGAAGGTGCGCGCCGACGGCATCGACGTGCCCCTCTTCCACAACGACAAGGGCAGGAACGGCTACTGGATCCCCGGTTCGTTCGACACCGGCGGGGACGACGGCGGTTGGCTCTACGGTTTCGACGGCTACCCCTCGCCCTCGCTGACCCCGCCCGACTGGGGGCACTTCGGCATCGGCGGCCTCAAGGGCGGCGCGACGGCCAGCCCGCGCACCCCGGGCCTGATCCCGGAGTTCGGGGGAGGCTGGTTCGACCCGTGGGGCGGGGTCTGGTTCGGCAAGAAGGGGTATGCGGAGTCCCGGCGGCAGCGCGACGCGGCGTACGAGCGCCGCTTCTACCTCACCAATCTCGCCAACGGCATCACGCTGCACAGCGTCTACATGACCTTCGGCGGCACCTCCTGGGGCTGGCTGCCCGCGCCGGTCGTCTACACGTCGTACGACTACGGCGCGGCCATCGACGAGGGCCGGCAGCCCACGTCCAAGCTGATCCCCATGCACCAGATCGGCCAACTGCTGCGGTACGTACCCGACTTCGCCAAGCTGGACCGTGCCGCGGATGTCACGGCGGACGGGCTGAAGGTGTACCACCTGACCAACGCCGACACCGGCGCCCATGTCTATGTCGTGCGCAACGACGGTACGGCGCCGGTCACCACCACCCTCCCGGTCCCGGGGGCCGGCCTCCCCGTCGCCGTACCGCCGCAGGACGCGCGGCTGCTCGCCGCCGGGCTCCGGCTGGGGCGGCGCACGCTCAGGTACTCCAGCGCCCAGCCCATGCTGGCCCTCACCGCCGGCCGGCAGGACCTCGCCGTGCTCACCGGGCGCCCGGGCGAGGCGACGGTGACCGCGCTGGAGTGCGCGAGCAGGCCGTCGGTCACGGTGCTGGAGGGCGCGGCCGAGTGCTCGTACGCGGACGGCCTGTTGCGCGTCGAGGCCGAACTCGGCGGCCTGACAAGGGTTCTGGTGTCCGGTGGGGGTACCCCCACCCCTCTCCTGCTGCTCCTCGCCGACGACGAGACCTCCGTACGGCTGTGGCCCCGCGACACCCCGTCCGGCCCTGTGCTGGCGTACGGACCGGCACTGCTGCGGACCGCGGCGGTCGACGGGGCGGCGATCCACCTGACCGGGGACACCGTCCAGGCCACCGGGCTGGAGGTGTGGGGACCGCGTGGCGTCATTCAAGTCACCTGGAACGGGCGGCAGTTGACCGCGGGCACCACCACCTCGGGCAGTCTGCGCAGCACGCACCCGCTGGCCGGTGCCGACGCGGTCGCGCTGCCCGCCCTGCACGGCGGCTGGCGCCGGAGGACGGAGAACCCGGAGTCCGCGCCCGACTTCGACGACTCGGCGTGGAAGGCCGCCGACGCCACCACGTCGTACAGCACCACACCCGTCCCGGACGGGCAGCCCCTCCTCTTCGCCGACGACTACGGCTTCCACTACGGCGACGTCTGGTACCGCGGGCACTTCGCCGGTGCGAGCGGCGCGCGGTCCGTGTCACTCGCCTACAGCACCGGTACGCAGGGTCTGCTGATGGCGTGGCTGGACGGCCGGCCGCTGGGCACGCACCGGATGCCGGTGCCGGACAACAAGACTGTGCGGCAGGGTAGTTGGGCCGACACGGCGGTGTTCGACGTACCGGAGGCGCTGCGTACGGACGGCGCGCACGTACTGTCCGTCCTCGTCCGCCGGATGCAGCACGACCAGGACGGCAAGGCGCAGGACACGCACAAGGTGGCCCGCGGGCTGACGGGGGTCACCTTCGAGGGGGCCGCCCCGAAGGTGAGCTGGCGGCTGCAGGGAGAGGCGGCCCCCGATCCCGTTCGCGGGCCGCAGAACAACGGCGGTCTGTACGGCGAGCGGCAGGGCTGGCATCTGCCGGGGCACGCCGACGGCGACTGGCAGACGGTCCGGCTGCCGCGCGCGGACCGGCGGCAGGGCGTCACCTGGTACCGCACGAGCTTCCGCCTCGCCGTCGACGCTGCCACCGACGCCTCGATCGGCCTCACCCTCGACGACGACCCGACGCGCGCCTACCGCGTCCAGATCTTCCTCAACGGCTGGAACATGGGCCAGTACATCAACGACGTGGGCCCCCAGCACACCTTCGCCCTCCCCAACGGCATCCTCCGCGCCCGCGACCTGAACACCCTGGCCCTGGCGGTCCTGTCCGACGGCACCACACCCGCCGGGCCGTCGGAGGTACGGCTCGTGCTGCTGGGGGCGGCTGCGGGAGGGGTGCCGGTGACGCCCGTGTGACCGCCGCTACGCCAGCCGGATCACGTTCCACGACAGCGGTTCGAGCGTGGTGGTGAGGGTGCCGTCCGTGAGGGTGGTGCCCCCGGCCGTGCGGGGCTTGACGCGGTCGGGGTCCTCGAGGGTGTTGCGGGCGTCCGGGTCGGTGTCCGCGAGGACGCTGTGCTCGACGACCGACGTCAGGTCCAGGCCGGACAGGGCGACTTCGAGCGGGAGCGGCTCCGTGCGGCCGCGGTTGACGGCGAACACGGTGACGGTGCCGTCCGCCGCGCGCACGGCGGTGGCGTGCAGCAGGTCGGTCTCGCCGTACTTCTTCGTCTCGTACGTCGGGGAGTCGACCCGCACGTCCAGGACCTGGCCCAGGCCGTGCCGTGCGGCCTGGGCGAAGGGGAAGAAGGTCGTCTGGCGCCAGGCCGGGCCGCCGGGCTCGGTCATGATCGGGGCGATGACGTTGACGAGCTGGGCGAGACAGGCGACGGTGACGCGGTCCGCGTGCCGGAGCAGGGCGATGAGCAGCGAGCCGAAGACGACGGCGTCGGTGACGCTGTAGTTGTCCTCCAGCAGGCGCGGCGCCTCGGGCCAGTCGTGCTGCTCGAACGTCTTGGCGCGCGCCTCCCACTCGGGCAGGTACCAGACGTTCCACTCGTCGAAGGAGAGGTTGATCCGCTTCTTCGACTTCAGCCGCGCGCCCACGTGGTCGGCGGTCGCGACGACGTTCTCGATGAAGGACTCCATGTCGACGGCCGAGGCGAGGAAGGAGTCGATGTCGCCGTCCTCGGGCCAGTAGTAGGCGTGCAGGGAGACGTAGTCGACGAGGTCGTACGTCTCCTTGAGGACCGTCGCCTCCCACTCGGCGAAGGTCGGCATGGCCTGGCTGGAGGAGCCGCACGCGACCAGTTCCACGCCCGGGTCGGCCTGGCGCATCGCGCGGGCGGTCTCGGCGGCGACGCGGCCGTACTCCTCGGCCGTCTTGTGGCCGGTCTGCCAGGGGCCGTCCATCTCGTTGCCCAGGCACCACAGCCTGATGCCGAAGGGGTCCTTGTCGCCGTGGGAGACGCGGAGGTCCGAAAGGGCCGTGCCCTCGGGGTGGTTGGCGTACTCCTGGAGTTCCAGGGCCTCCGCGACGCCGCGCGTGCCCAGGTTGACCGCCATCATGGGCTCGGCCTGGGGGCCGATCCTGCGCAGGAAGGCGATGTACTCGGAGAGGCCGAAGCGGTTGGTCTCCGTCGAGTGCCAGGCGAGGTCGAGGCGGCGGGGGCGGTCCTCCGCGGGGCCCACGGAGTCCTCCCACTTGTAGCCCGAGACGAAGTTGCCGCCGGGGTAGCGGACCGCGGTGACGCCCAGTTCGCGGACGAGGTCCAGCACGTCCTGGCGCAGGCCGGCCTCGTCGGCGGTGGGGTGGTCCGGTTCGAAGATGCCGGTGTAGACGCAGCGGCCGAGGTGTTCGACGAAGGATCCGAAGAGACGGGGGTTGACCTCGCCGACGGTGAACGCGGGGTCGAGGGTGAAGCGGGCGCTGTGCATGGTCGCCTTTCGGGGTGGCTGGTTCTTGTTCGGTTGCGGCTGCGGGTCGTCGTGGGCTGGTCGCGCGGTTCCTCGCGCCCCTGTGGAGGCGCCTACTGGCCGGCCAGGCCCGTGTGGGCCACGCCTGCCACTATCTGGCGCTGGAAGAAGACGAAGACGATGATCAGGGGCAGGCCCGCCATGAGGCCGCCCGCCATGAGCTGGGCCCATTGGATGCCGTAGGAGTTCATCACGGTCGCGATGCCGTTCGGCATGGTCATCAGGTCGGGGTTGTTGGTCACCATGTACGGCCAGAGGAAGTTGTTCCACGAGCTGATGAAGGTGAAGATGCCGACCGCGGCGAGCGAGGGGCGCGACAGCGGCAGGATGATCGTGAAGAAGACCCGCCAGCGGCCCGCGCCGTCGATGAAGGCGGCCTCCTCCAGCTCGCGCGGGACGCCCTGGAAGAACTTGTAGAGGATGTAGACCATCGCGGCGGGCGCGCACTGCGGCAGGATCATGCCCCAGTACGTGTCGACCATCCCCATCTGCTGGACGGTGGTGAACAGGGGCACGCCGAGCACCGCCGGGGAGATCATCAGGCCCGCCATGACGACGCCCATGAGCACCGACTTGCCGCGGAACTCGGTGCGGGCGAAGCCGTAGCCGGCGAGGGCGCCGACCAGCACCACCACGGAAGTCACGCACACCGACACGACAAGGGAGTTGACGAGCCAGTTGGTGATGTTGCCGGTCTCGAACAAGGCCTTCCATGCCTGGCCGGTCCACACCTTCGGCAGCCAGTGCGGCGGTATCTCGGCCGCCTCGGTCTCGGACTTCAGCGAGGTGAACAGCGCCGCGGCGATGGGCGCCACGAACACGGCGGAGACGGCGAGCCCGATGAACGTGAGGACGATCTGGCCGGGCGTCCAGGGCTTGCGGGACTTGGTGCGTACGGTCGGACGGGTCGTCGCCTCGGCGGTGGTCATCGTCCGCCCTCCTCACGGTTGCGCAGCAGCCACATCCGCCCGAGGGCGACGACTGCGATGAGTACGAAGAAGATGACGGACATGGCGGAGGCGTAGCCCACGCGGTAGCTGGTGAAGCCCTGTTCGAGGGTGTACTGCACGAAGGCCCGGGTGCTGAGCTCCGGTCCGGGGCCGAAGTCCATCATCACTACGGCCTGGTCGAAGAGCTGCAGCGAGGCGAGGACCTGGAGCGCGAGCACCAGACCGGTGATGTGGCGCAGCAGCGGCAGCGTGATGTGGACCATGCGGTGCCAGGCGTTCGCGCCGTCCAGCTTCGCGGCCTCGTAGAGGTGGTCGGGGATGCCCTGGAGCGCGGCGAGGTAGAGCAGGAAGGAGAAGCCGACCGTCCACCACAGGGTCTCGATGACGATGGCGAGCATCGCGTACGACTTGTCGGTCAGCCAGGGCGTGTCGGTCCCGAGGACATGGTTGAACATGCCGATGCCCTGGGTGAACAGCCACTGGAAGAGGTTGGCCGCGACGGTCGACGGCAGCAGGAACGGCGCGAAGAAGCACAGCCGCCACAGCCATCTGCCGCGTTCGATGTTGTGCGCGAGCATCGCGAGCAGGAAGGCGAGCACGGTGATGCACGGCACCACGAGCAGCGTGAAGTACGCGCTGTGGCCGAGCGCGTCCCACATCGCCGAATCGCCCAGCGCCTCGCGGTAGTTGCCGAGTCCGACGAAGTGGGTGTCGTCGCCGGAGATGTTGGCGTCGGTGAGGCTGAGGTACACGCCGCGCAGCAGCGGCCAGATCACGAACAGGGTGAACAGGGCCAGGAACGGGGCGACGAACCAGCCCCCGTGCTGGAAGCCCTGCTTGCGGCGGACGGTCGCAACGGCTGCGGCGGTCTTCGTCCGCGCCGGTACGACGACGGTCTCGGCACTGGTCGTCATGCGGTCGCACCTCCCTGCGCGGCGGTCCTGCCGTCCATCGGGTTCTTCGTGGCGAGGAGCTTGCCGAGCTGCTTCTTCATCCGCTCCGCGGCCGCGGCGGGCTTGGCCGAGCCCATCGTCGAGGAGACGACGATCGGGCCGAGGTCCTGGGCGAGGATGCCGGTCGAGCCGGCGAACCACACCTTCGGCTCGGTGGCCTGGTGGTCCATGGCGGACACGTACTCGTGCTGCGGGGTGAGCTTCTTGTACGCGGCCGTGGACAGCGTCGGCGTGTAGGCGGGGATGTGGCCGCCGGCCGCCCACTGGAGGGCGTGCTTGACGACGTACGCCGCGAGTTCGTGCGCGCCCTCGTTGGCGGCGCCGCCGCGGCCCGCCTGGTGCGGCAGGACGAACGAGTGCGACTCGGCGTGGGTGGCCTGCCTGCCGAAGACCGGCGGCAGCGGGGTGGCGCCGTAGTCGACCTTGGCGCCGGAGAAGACCGGCACCGACCAGTTGCCCTCCCAGGTGAAGGGGGCGCCGTTGATGAACTGCTCGCCGGTCGGCGCGCCGGGGACGACGTAGCCGTCGGTGACGTGCTTGCGGAAGAACTCCAGGACCTCGGTGGCCTTGTCGACGTCGAACAGCACCTCGGTGTTGGCGTCGTTGAACCACTTGCCGCCGAGCTGGGTGTAGAAGGCGACGAAGAACCACCACTGGAAGTTCTGGTCGTTGGTCCACAGGCCGATGGTCTGCAGGCCCGCCTTCTGGACCTTCCTGGCCTTCTTCAGGACGTCGAACCACTCGGCGGTGGAGGTGACGGGGATCATCAGGCCGTCGTCGCCGAGCAGGCCCGCCTTCTTCAGCACGTCCCTGCGGTAGAAGCAGAGCTGGACGTGGATGTCGAGCGGCAGGGCGTACAGCGTGCCGTCGATGACGCCGCGTTGCCACAGCTCGGTGTTCCAGTCCTCCTCGCGCACGCCGTACTTGGCGAGCAGGTCCATGTCCCACGGGTCCAGCAGCCGTCCCGGCGAGAAGCCCGTGACCCGGCCCAGGTGCATGACGCCCAGGTCGGGGGCCCGGTTGCCGGCGGCCGCCATCGCGAGCTTGGTGTAGTACGGACTGCCCCACTGGAGGGTCGCGTCGCTCACGTCGATGCCGGGGTTGGCCTTTCGGAAGGCGTCCAGCATCGCGATCATGTTGGAGCCGTCGCCGCCGCTGAAGAGGTTCCAGTACCGCACCCGGGTGTCGGCTCCAGACGCGAGCGCGTCGGCGCCGGTGCCGAGTGCGGCGAAACCGAAGCTGCCGGCGACGGTGAGTCCGCCGACGGCCGCCAGTAGGTGCCTGCGACTCAGGTCAGGTCGTCCCATTGCCTGCCCTATCTGTTCGAGATCCCGTGCCCGTCCGGGATTCGACGATGACTCGATGACGTTCGGCATATCGAATTGCGCTCGTAACTTCGAACGGGACCGTAAGGAGTAAGCGCTTGCCAGTCAATGCTTTGGACATGACTTTCCGGCCAGGGAGATCGTTCCGGCTTCAATTTCCGGCGCAGGACCACCTGACGTGCACCGGACCGGCCGCGTAGTCTCGGACCGCCTGCTGAGCGGCGAGAGGCGTCGGAAGGGGGAACGGTGGACATCGCGGGCGCACGAAGGAAGGCGGCCCGGATCGCTGCAGGACTGCGGCGCTCGCGGAGAGTCTCCGGGATGCGGGAACTGACCGACGGACTGCGCGCCGCCGTCCGGGCGAGGCCTCAACTGCCGTCCGGCACACACGAGTTGTGCCGAGTGCTGTGCAAGGAGATGAGCGCGCTGCGCGGCGGACGGCCCGTAGAGCTGCGCTTCGAGCGCTTCCCCGACGAGATCGAAGTCACCGGTCTCTGGGTGGAGTTCCAGGACTTCGACCTGGTCATCGTCGAGGAGCGGGCCGAGGCGGTCCAGCAACTGGTCATCCTGGGCCACGAGTTGTGGCATCTGCACGCCGGGCACAGCCACCATCACGTGGCCGGGGCGGCGCTGGCCGGCCGGCGCGCGTGGACCGACGTGGCACTGTCCGTGGCGGCGCGCGACGGCTCCCGCGTGGCCGACGAGGCGGAGGCCGACGACTTCGGGCACCGGCTGGCCGCCGCGTTCCGGCCACTGCTGGCCGGGCGGGACGCGGACGCGCCGCTCGACCCCTTCCAGCGGTCCCTGGGCTACCGAGGGCGCAGGGGATCGGTGCGGTGACGACGGGCCCGGCACAGCTCGCCTGGTCCCCCGCGGGGTTCGTCAACGAGATCTACCCGTCGTTCTGGTGGATCCCTGCCGTCGTCCTGACCGCCGCCCTGGCCATCAAACTGCCCACCATCGTCCGGCTGTGGAGCGACCCGCTGCTGCGCGCCGTGGGCGGCGTCCTGCTGCTCGCCTGCGCGGTGTTCGTGTCCGTGGCGCCCTCGACGATCGCCCGGGTCAACCGGGTCACGGGCGTGCCGAACATCTCGGCGCCCTGGGTGTACTCGCTGCTGACCGCGTTCTGCGGCTCCTGCCTGCTGCTGATCATCGCCTGGCGCAACGGCCTGGGCGACCGTTCCGCGTCGGCCGTGCGCGCCGTGCGCTGGGTGGTCGCGGGGTCCCTCGGGGTGATCGTCGCGCTGTGGGCGCTGTTCGCGCTCGCGGACGCGCCGGTGGAACGGCTGCGCGATCTGGACACGTACTACGCCAACACGCCGTACATGCGCGAGATGATCCTGCTCTACCTGCTCGCGCAGACCGTGGCGACCGTGATCACCTCGGGCCTGATCTGGAACTGGGTCCGCACCGACGGGCTCGACGCGTGGCTGCGCTGGGGCCTCAAGTTCCTCGGCGTCGGCTACGCCGCGCAGCTCTCCTTCTACGCGGCCAAACTCCCCGCGGTGGTGGCCCGTTGGTTCGGCCGGGACCTGGACTGGCTGAGCACGGGCGTGGCGCCGCCCCTCGCCTGCCTCTCCGCCATCCTGATCGCGATCGGCTTCATCCTGCCGCACGCCGGCCAGTACCTGCACGAACGCTGGCGCGTCCGCCTGGCCCACCACAGGCTGCGCCCGCTCTACGTCCTCATGCGCACCGTCGACGGCGGCGGCGTCTCCTTCGTCCTGCGCGCCACCCCGGAGCTGCGGCTCATCCGCCGGGAGACGTTCATCCGCGACGTCCTGCTCCCGCTGGCCCGGCACATCGACGAGGACCGTCGCCGCCGGACGTACGAGACCGCGCTCGCCCTCGGCCACGCCCCGGACCACGCCAAGGCGCTCGCGTCCGCCGCCGCGATCCAGGACGCCGTGGAGACCCGGCGCCGTTCACCGCAGACCGAGCCCGGCCACGACCCGGACACGACGGATCTGCTCCGCGACATCACCACGGTGTCCCGCGCGTTGCGGCGGGTGGAGGAACTGGCGCTGGTGCGGGGGCGGTTGGCGGCGGACGGCGAGGTGGGGCGGGAGCACGGGGACGCTCCCGCCCTTCCCTGAGCCGGGGTTCAGCCCGCGAACGCCGGCTGGGGCAGGCCCTTTCCGGCGCCGGGGACGACCAGCAGGGAACCGGCCGTCGGGTGGGGCCGGTCGAGACCCACGCGGGCCGTCGTGATGTACAGGTCCGTCAGGTCCTTGCCGCCGAAGGCGCAGGCCGTGACGAGACGTGTCGGCAGTTCGATCACGCGGTCGAGTTCGCCGTCGGGGGTGTAGCGCCGTACCGCACCGCCGTCCCACAGGGCGACCCACACGCAGCCGTCGGCGTCGACCGTCAGCCCGTCGGGGAAGCCGGCGCCCTCCTCGATCTCGGCGAACCGGCGCCGGTCCACGACGCGGCCGTCCTCGTGATGGAAGACGTCGACCTCGCGGGTCGGCGAGTCGATGTAGTACATCAGCCGGCCGTCGGGGCTCCAGCCGGTGCCGTTGCTCACGGCGACGTCGTCGAGGACGGTCACGGTGGAGCCGTCGCCGGTGATCCGGGACAGTGTGCCGCCGCCCGGCGCCTCGTCGTAGCGCATGGTGCCGGCCCAGAGGGAGCCGTCGGGGGCGACGGCGGCGTCGTTGCCGCGGCGGCCGGGGACGGGATCGTGGTGCAGCCAGCGGAAGGTGCCGTCGGGGTCGACGAGCCCGACCCCGTCCCGCAGGTTCAGCACGAGCCCGCCGCCGGCCCGCGGCTTGGCGGCGCCGACGTGCTGCTCGGTGGTGCGGACGCCGCGGCGCCCGGAACCGGGCTCGTAGGTGTGCACGCGCGAGCCGAGGATGTCCACCCAGATCAGCCGTTCGCGGGCGGCGTCCCAGGTGGGTCCCTCCCCCAGCGTCGCCTCGGCCTGTACCGCGACCTCGTACCGGTATGTCATGCCACGCTCCGGTGACCGAGTCGCTCCGACAGCTCGACGGCACCCTTCGCGGCGAGTTGCTCCAGCTCGGACCGGCGCTCGTCGCTCCAGCGGATCATGGGGACGGAGATGGAGAGGGCGGCGACGACCTGACCGGTACGGTCCCGCACCGGCGCGGCCACGCAGCTGACGTCCGGGTTGGACTCGCGGCTCTCGACCGCGATCCCGCGCTGCCGGATCTCGTTGAGGGCCTCGCGCAGGGCGGACGGTTCGGTGATGCTGTTGGGTGTCATCGCGACGAGTTCGGCGTCGTCCGGGATGCGCGAGGTGAGCTCCGGCTCCGGAAGGGAGGCCAGCAGCATCTTGCCGACGGAGGTGCAGTGCGCCGGGAGCCGGCGCCCCGCGGCCGACACCATACGCACCGCATGGGTGGAGTCCACCTTGGCGATGTAGATGACGTCGGTGCCCTCCAGGATGGCCACGTGCACGGTCTCGTCGCAGGTCTCGGCGACGGACCGGGCGACCTGCTGGCCCTCGGCGGCCAGGTCCAGCTGCTCGGCGTACCGGCTGCCGAGCTGGTAGGGCCGCACCCCGAGCCGGTAGCGTCCCGGCTGCCCGGGCACCTGCACGATGTACGACCGGGCGGCGAGCGTGGTCACCAGCTCGTGCACGGTGGTGCGCGGCAGCTGCAGCTTGCGCACTATGTCGGGGGCGGAGAGCGTCCCGTCCCCGTCGAGGAAGAGCTCGAGAATGTCGAGAGCCCGGGTCACGGCAGGTACGAGGCGTCCCACGACCGGTCCCCTCTCTTGTTGTCTGAGGCGTCTGTGTTCGATATTTCAACAGACGATCGGCATGACGAACACAGGCTAGTCATAGAGCGTTTGCCCCGGCAATGGTTCTGCGCAGACCGCCTCACCCCCTGTGGTACTACTGTCCCCCATGTGCGACACGTCACATGATGTCGTGCACGGGACAGCCGCGGCGGGAGGGGTCGCAGGCGTCCCGGGTTTGTGATTGGGGGGTTCCATTGCATGAAATGATCAAGGGCTCGAACGTATCTCTGGCGGCCCTGAGCGAGAACGCGGGTTCTGTGGTCGTCGGCCTTGGCTGGGTGAGCCAGAGCGGCGAGGGCGATGCGGATGTGTCCGTTTTACTGCTGGACGCGAGCGGCAAGGTACGCAGCGACACGGACTTCTACTTCTACAACAACCCCGTGGCCGCCGACGGAAGCGTACAGCTGCTGGGCAAGACGCCCACGGAGGACGGCAACGAGGACCGGATCGGCTTCGACCTGACGGCGGTTCCTGACGACGTCGACCGGATCGTCGTGGCGGCCAGCCGCTACGAGGGAGCCCGGTTCGGTGAGCTGGAGGGCCTGAACGTGACGCTGGCCGACGCGGCCGGTGAACACCTGCTGCGCTTCTCGATCGACGACGCCGGTTCGGTGAGCGCGATCATCTTCGGCGAGCTGTACCGGCGCGCGCACGAGTGGAAGTTCCGCGCCGTGGGTCAGGGTTACGACTCCGGACTGGCCGGTCTTGCCTCGGACTTCGGCGTCGACATCGACGACGACGCGACCGATGCGCAGACGCAGGCGCTGTCGGGCGACGAAGAGGCGGCCCCGGTCGCACCGGTTCCGCAACCCGGTCCGCAGGAAGCGCTCGAGGCGATCCCCGCTCCACGACAGCCCGAGGACGACGCCGAGGCAGGGCTGAAGAAGCCGCCCGCGCGGCCTCGCACGGCCAAGAAGAAGGTCACCCTGCCCAAGGCTGCCAGGAAGTCGCTGGCGGAGAACGAGTCCTGGCGTCAGGCCAGGCTGTTCCCGGTCTCGGTCCTCAAAAACGATCACGACCGCGAGATGCGCGCCACCTCGGTGCTGCTGTCGGTGATGGCGCAGGTGCCGGAGTTCGGCAGGCGGCTCACGGCGGCGTTCGGAGCACCGGCGGGCCGTATGGAGACCTTCACCGAAGTCTCCCTGCCGCACGGCGACACGCCTCGCCGCCCCGACGGAGTCATCCGCGTCGAGCGCGCCGGCAAGCTGTGGACGGCGCTGGTCGAGACGAAGACCAACGGCAACGCCCTCAAGCCGGACCAGGTACAGGCCTACATGGACATCGCCGCACGCCGCGGCTACGAGGCCGTCATCACCCTGTCGAACGACGTGGCCCTGGAGGGCAGCCCGCTCGTCGAGGTCAAGATCGACGGCCGGCGCAAGCACAAGGTCGCGCTCCGGCACCTGTCCTGGGCCGAAGTCGTTTATCAGGCACAGATGTTGATCCGGCACGAGGGTGTCGGAAACGCGGCGCACGCCTGGCTGCTGCACGAGTTGCTGCACTATCTGCAGCACGAGAACTCCGGTTGCCACGGCTTCCAGAACATGGGCGCGGCCTGGGTGCCCGTACGCAACGGCATCGACGACGAGACCCTGTGCCAGGGTGACTCGCGTGCTCTCGAAGTGGTCCAGAGCTGGGAGCGTTTGATCCGCCAGGTGTGTCTCGGACTGGGCGGAGAACTCGGGCAGAAGGTGCTGCCCGTCCAACGGACCAAGCGCGGAACGGATCCCGGGGAACGACGGGCCCGGCTGGCCGACTCGCTCTGCACCGACGGCAGGCTGCATGCGGAACTCCGCATCGAGGGCACGCCGGGTCTGCTCGCCGTCACCGCCGACCTTCGGACGGGCAAGCTGCGTACGTCCTTCGAGATCCCGGCGCCGGATCAGGGCTATCCCCTGACCTGGGCCAAGCGCCTGATCCGTCGGCTGGACGAAGCACCTGCCGACCTCCATGTGGAAACCCTTGTCGAGGGTGAGACGGGTGGTCCTCGCGGCACCCTGGAACGCCTCCGCCCGGAGCCGGCCGACCTGCTCCCGAAAGACACCGCCACCCGGATCACCGGTTTCCGCCTCTCCCTTTTCAAGGGAATGGGCAATGGCCGCGGCAACGCCGAAACCGGCTTCATCCGCAGCGTCGACGGCGCGGTGCAGCGCTTCTACGAGTCGGTGGTGATCCACCTCGACGGGGCGGCGTCCCGGCGGACTTCGGCGAAGGAGCGCACCGTCACGGGATGAGAAAAACGTCCGCGTGCGGTCTTACGGCTCTCCGTCAATATACGGGCGCACTTGCGGCGCACTGGGGCATCGGCCGATGCACGCCATGCATCGGCCACCACACCCGTGGCGTTTGAAAACGCTTGAAGCCGTTGCCGGCTGGTCTCATGTTCATCAGGGTTTCAAGCAGTTCGTCTGCGGCCCTCGTGTAACGAAGGCGGAATACACGCGTCCCGAAATGCACCGTTTCCCTGATCACCGTCACGGGCATTCACCTCACGCCCGACAGGGGGCGTCAAAGGGGGGCTGCCGTAATGATGGAGCGATTCAGGCAGTTCATCGCTACGACGGGCGCGATCCTGGCGGCTTGTCTGGGATGCGCGTTCGTCAGCGTGTTACTCGTTCAGATACCCGCGCTGCAGAGTGACAGCAGCAGCAATGCCGGACAAGCTTTCGGCGCGGCATCCGCGGCGAGCACCACAGCAGCACTGTTTTACATGGCGCGCACGATGCGGATGCAGAAGAAGGAATCGGAACTGCAACGTCTGGCACTGCAGTCGCAGTTGGAGGCGCTGGAAGAGCAGTGTGATGTCGCGGGACTCTCCCGAAGCGAACTCCACCGCACCTCGGAGGCCCTGATCCGTGGACTCCACATGTCCATATTGAAGATGGCCATGGACGACCCTGAGCTCGCCGCTACATGGCCATCCTTCGAACAGGACGAGTCGACCTCGAGCAACCGCCAGCGCCTGTACATGAATCAGGTGCTGGGGCTTCAACTGCTGGCTTTCGAGATGGGGTACGAAGAGCGTCATATCGAGGCGACGCTGCGGAATCTCTTCACCAACCCGCTGTGGTGCGAATTCTGGGAGAAACGACGTCTCGACCGCGCACAGAACATACCTCCGGGCACCGTTGAAGGGGAGTTCTCGCGCATAGCCGAACGAGCCTACGCCGCGGCAGTCACTGCCATACCTCTCCGCAGAAACGGATAGTCACGATTCGGGAATGTCCGACCGGGCATCGACGAGTACCTCGCGGGGCAGGACGACCACACGCTCGCCGGGGCCGACCCCCGCATCGCTCGGCAACAGGCCGCGGATCTCCTCCGTCATCTCCAGGCCGATGACCGCGAAACGCCCATCACTAAGTTCGAACACATCGGGACAATTCGAATCTGAGAGGCAGCCACGCGCCTGGGGCGCCTTGCCGAGACGGCGATTTACCTGCAATTGGGGGCACTCCGGGAAATTTGAGATGGGTGAGCGCGGCGAGACTACCCCATCCGGAGATGCTCCATATTCACTTGGGTCGGTCGCGCTCCGTGTTGCACCATATGGCTTCCCTTTCGCCCAGAGCATGCAACACCCTGTACGCGTGGGCGACATCAGCGAGACCCAAAGCGACGCACCCGTCCTGGTGACCGGAGGCAGTGGCTTCGTAGGGAGTCATCTTGTGCTGCGGCTGCTGGAGCGGGGGTGGCGGGTGAGGGCCACCGTTCGTGGCAGCGGCGACGGCGTGAAGTTGAAGCCCCTCTTGGAGCTGCAGGACCGCTTTCCCGGGCAGCTCGATCTGTTCGAAGCCGATCTTCTGGTGGACGGGGCGTTCGACGAGGCGATGAAGGGGTGTGAGGTCGTTTTTCATGTGGCCTCGCCCTTTCTCATGCCGGAGAAGATCAAGGACGGGCAGCGGGATGTCGTCGAGCCCGCGCTCCTCGGGACGCGGAACGTGGTCGGGAGCGTGGAGCGGACGCCCGGTGTGCGGAGGTTCGTGTTCACCTCGACCGTGGGGGCCGTCTTCGGCGACTACTCCGACGTGCTGGAGATGGAGGGGCAGGTGTTGCGGGAGTGCTACTTCAACACCACCAGCACCGTCGACAACAACCCGTACCACTACGCCAAGACCGTCGCGGAGCGGGCCGCCTGGGAGGTCGCGGAGGGGCAGGGGCGGTGGCGCATGGTCGCCGTGAATGCCGGGCTCGTGCTCGGGCCCTCCCTCACGCCCGCCTCACAGTCGGGCAGCCTGTTCCTGCTCGACGAGCTCTTCAAGGGCTACTTCTTCTACGGCGCCCCCGACTTCAGCTTCACCACGGTCGACGTCCGGGATCTGGCCGACGCCCACATCGCCGCGGCCGAGCGGCCGGACGCGCGGGGGCGGTACATCGTCGCCGCGGAACGGATGACCTCCTTCCATGAGATGGCACGCGCCATCAGGGCGCGGTACCCCAGGGATCTGCGGCTGCCGCGAACCCGCCTTCCACACTGGCCCGTTCGCGTCCTCGGCCCCGCCTTCGGGCTGACCCAGGACTACATCCGCAAGCACCTCGGCATCAGGTTCGCGGTGGACAACAGCCGCGGCGTGCGCGAACTGGGCATCAGCTACCGGCCCGTGGAGGAAACCCTGCTGGACCATTACGAAGCCTGGCGGGCGCAGCGGCGGCGGTCCGGTCGCTGAACACCCGCCGCCGTAGGAGTCACCGGCGCCCCGACTCCCCCAGCACCCCCCTCAACCGCTGTGCCCTCAGCACCAGTTCCAGCTCGAAGCGGCGGTCGGGGTCGTCGATCTCGTCGCCCCACAGCTCGCGGATCTGCCGCAGGCGGTAGCGGACCGTCTGCGGGTGGACGCCCAGCCGGGCGGCCACCTCCGGCGCCCCGCCCCGCGTCTCCAGCCACGCCAGCAGCGTCTCCGCGAGCCGGCGCCCGTGCGTCGGCCCGCAGTGGGTCAGCGGCGCGAGGCACCGCAGCGCCAGGTCGTCGATCAGCTCCTCGGGCTGCAGCAGCACCAGCGCCTCGGTGTGCTCCGTGCAGTACAGGACGTCTCCCGCAGGGAGCAGCTTGCGTTGCATCAGGCTTACGGCCGCCTCGGCCCAGCGCAGCGACTTCGCCGCGTCGGACAGCGGTACGGGCGGTCCGATCGCCCCGGACCAGCCGGTCAGCGCCCGGTGCAGTAATTCGGGCCGGCCTGCCGCGTCCGGTTCGGGGACGACCATGCGGGGCTGCTCGTACTCCATGTCGAGCAGCACCTCCTGTCCGACGGCGGGCGCGACCGCCTCCCGGGCCGGACGCAGCAGCACACCGACCGCGACCTTGCGCGGCAGCGGCCAGCCGACCCGCGCGGCCCGCTCGGTCAGCGCGTCGGCCGGATCGCCCCGGTGGTGCTCGGCCAGCAGCAGTTCCAGCAGCCGGCGCTGCAGCCGCAGCCGCTCGCCGGCCTGCCGGGCGGCCGCCTCGGCGTAGCCCCGTACGGACTGGTCGACCAGGCCGTCCAGATACTCGTAACCCGCGTCGACGAGTTCGTACATCGCGGGCGGCGGGATCTCGACGCGCTGGCCGATCTCGGCGAAACGGCGCCAGGCCAGGCGGACGCCCATCCGGTAGATCGCCTGGAGCGAGTCCAGGGACCGGCCGTGCAGGCCCTCGCCCCGCCCGAACTCCTGGAAGACACCCGGCGGGACCGAGGGACGGCCCTCCGACTGCTCCAGGTGCTGGACGAAGACCTCGATGGCGCGCCGGATGCCGACGAGGGCCATCGGCTCGCCCGACTCGTCGAGGACGACGGGCAGATGGGGGTACTCGCGGCGGATCTCGCTCAGGATCTCCTCGGCGAGCGAGGGTGCCTCCGCCATGGCGATCGCGGCGAAGCGGCGGACCTGGAGACGGGGGACGTCGTGCCAGGCCGAGCGGGTCGTGACGGCCGGGGAGCGGGCGGGCGTCACCGTCAACTCCCCTGCTGGGCATGCTCGTAGGTGATCAAGGGGGTGTTGGGCTGGTCGGGGGTCGCCTGGAGCAGCGCGACGATACCGAGGGCCGCGCCCACGGCGAGGGCCGCGGCGGCCACCACGGTGAGTGCGGCGGCGAGCAGTCTGGACATCGCGGGTCAGCCTCTCTGTCCGAAAGGTCGTGCCCACCCGGCGGTCCCACCCTGCCTGTCGAGCCAGTTTCGACAAGCATTGACACCACGTCAAGAGGCGCCTACGGTCTCCGGCCACATGGAGCGGCCCGAACTGGAGACATCCACCCCCCTGGAGTCCGGATGCGCCGTACAGCCTCCCCTCTTTCGCTGATCCTTCTGGGACTCGGCACGTTTCTGCTGGTCCTGGCGCCGATGCTGGTCTGGTACGTCGAGCCTCGGGCCGCCGTGAACCCGATCGACATCGACACCACGGCCGTCTACCAAGGCACCGGCAGCTACTTCGACACCGACGCGATCGAGACCCTGCACGACAAGCGGATCACGGTCACCCAGCAGGTGCGCGGCAACGTCAAGGACAGCGAGAAGAGCGGGCGGGCGGTGTGGGACGTGACGACGACGGTCGACACCGACAAGTCGCTGCCGGCCGCCGATCCGCACGACGCGCTGGAGTTCTTCCTGAACCGGTGGGTGACCGACCGGCACACCAACAGGCCGGTGCACTGCTGCAAGGAGAACCCGTACTTCGAGGGCGACTCCTATCTGAAGTTCCCCTTCGACGTGCACAAACGCTCCTACACCTGGTGGGACAACTCCCTCGGCGACACGGTTGTGCTGCACTACGCGGGCACCAGGAAGGTCCAGGGCTACCGGGGTTACCGCTTCACCGGCTCCGTCTCACCGACGAAGATCGGCACGCGGCTGGTGCCGGGGACGATCGTCGGGCAGAAGAGCAAGCCGCAGGTGCTGGCCGAGGAGTGGTACTCCAACCACGGCGTCCAGCTCGTCGTCGACCAGCGCACCGGCCGGGTGCTCTACGCCCAGGTCGGCCCGCGCCGCACGCTGCGCGCGCCGGGCTCCAGGAAGGACGCGGTCGTGCTGCTGGACAGCCAGAAGCTGGCGTTCACCACAGCGACGCAGAAGGACCAGGTGAAGCAGGCCAAGAAGGAGAGCGGGCAGCTGCGCATGGTGGGACAGACGTTGCCCATCGGCGCCGCTGTGGCCGGATTCGTCCTGGCGGTAGTAGGTGCGGTTTTGTTGGTACGAGGGCGGGAAAGTCGGAATCGGCGCGATACGAGCGGAACTTCACCGGCTCAGCTCACGAAGTGACATGACGTCAGTTCTAATAAAGCCGCAAATTGTCATCCCGGTGAGTAGCCGTGGCGAACGGGTGGGCGAAAACTGTCCAACCCCACCCGAGCACAAGCTGTCCACACGGCCCGCCCATGAAGAGCTCAGTCCCCCCACAGCAAGTCCAAAAACTACCGCTGAGTTCCGCACCCTGAGACGAGTTGGAGCACCCATGCCCCAGCACGTGCCTTCCCCTCTGCGCGCCGGTCACCTCTGGGCGTCGCAGCACCGTCCGGCGCACCCCCCACAACCGCGCCGAATCGTTTTCCTCGCCCACCGAGATCTGGACAATCCGGCCGCCGGCGGCTCCGAGCTGCTGGTCGACCGGCTGGCCGAAGGGCTGACCGCCCTCGGTCACCAGGTGACGCTGATCTGCGGCGGTCCCGCGGCATTCCGGGACTACCGGGTCGTGTCGGCCGGCGGGGAGTTCGGCCACTACCTGCGCGCGCGCTCCGCCTTCGCCCGTCAGGTCGGCGAGACCGATCTGCTGGTCGAGGTCTGCAACGGAATGCCGTATCTGGCACCTCTCTGGCACCGGGGCCCCACCCTGTGCCTGGTCAACCACGTCCACTCCGACCTGTGGAAGATGCGCTTCGGCGGGCCCCTGCTGCCCGCCGCACGGCTCGGCCGAAGACTCGAGCAGTGGGCGCTGACCGGCGCCCAGCACCGGAGCCTGCTGGTCGCCGTCTCCCCCTCGACGGCGCATGCCCTGCGGGGGATCGGCGTCTCGCGGGACCGTATCCGCGTCGTGCACAACGGCGTGGAGGAGCCGGGACCGCGCGCCGACCGTTCACCGGAGCCGCTGTTCGTGGCCATCGGCAGACTCGTCGAGTACAAGCGGATCGATCTGCTGCTACGGCTCTGGGAGCGGGTGCGGCCGGTCACCGGCGGCCGGCTGGTCATCGTGGGCGACGGGCCCGAACGGGCGAGGCTGGAGCAGCTGGCCGGGCCGGGCGTCGAGTTCGCGGGACACGTCTCCGAGGCGGAGAAGCACCGGCTGCTCTGTGCGGCGTGGTTGCTGCTGCATCCGTCCGCCGTGGAGGGGTGGGGTCTCGTCGTCACCGAGGCGGCCGCCCGGGAGACACCGACGATCGCCTTCGACGTGCCCGGGCTGCGGGATTCCGTCGTCGACGGGGAGACGGGCGTGCTCGCGCACGGGGAGTCCTCCTTCGCGGCGGCCTGGTGCACGCTGGCCCTCTCCGGGCGGCGGCGCGAAGCCATGGGCAAGGCTGCCCGTGATCGTGCGGCGCGTTATCGCTGGCATCGGACGGTGAGACAGTTCCGTGCGGTTGCTTCCGAGGCGGTGAGGGGCTGGGGGCCGTGACGCCTAAGCGCCGGGTCGGTGTGTTCGGTTCGCGACTGCGGGCCCGTCGTGGCTTGTCGCGCCCACGCGGCGGTAGCCGCACATCAGACACAGCCCCGCGCCCCTATCGGGGCGCTCCCAGGACCCGGGACTTCAGAGACCCCTCCCTTCGGCGTTCCCTCGCTCTCTTCCGGGCCTTCCGGCACGAACAGGATGACCCCGTCGCCTGCTACGAGCTGCTGGCCCGTGACGCCGCCGATCAGGTCGAGGCCTACGGCGGGGCCGTCGAAGGGCGGACCGTCGTGGACGTCGGCGGGGGCGGCGGGTACTTCACCGAGGAGTTCCGGCGGCGGGGTGCGAACGCCTACCTCTTCGAGCCCGATACAAGGGAGTTGGGGGAGAAGCCGCCCGACGGAACCGTGATCGCGGACGGCTATCTGCTGCCGCTGTCCGACGGGGCCGCCGACGTGACCTTCTCGTCGAACGTGCTGGAGCACGTGGCCGATCCGCAGACCTTCCTGAGCGAGCTCGCGCGGGTGACCCGGCCCGGCGGGCTGATCTACGTCTCGTTCACCAACTGGCTGTCCCCGTGGGGCGGTCACGAGTGGGCCCCCTGGCACTACTTCGGCGCCGAGCGGGCCCGCGCCCGCTATCTGCGCCGTACCGGCAGGCCCGCCAAGCACACTCTCGGCGAGAACCTCTTCGCCGTGCACATCGGCGCCACCCTGCGGCAGGTCCGCGCCCGCGACGACGTCGCCATCGTCTCGGCGCGCTCCCGCTACTGGCCCTTTCTCGCGGAGACGGTCGTGAAGGCGCCCGGGATCCGCGAGGTGGCCACCTGGAACCTCCTCCTCATCCTCCGGCGGTGTCCCCCATGACGACCACGGTCCAGGCTCCTCCCCCGGCAGCCGTTCCCACCTCCGCGGCCACTTCGGGGCCGCCGGAGGGCCCGCGGTCGCGGCGCTGGCTGCTGGGGTTCTGGGCCGTGGCGTTCCTGCTGTTCGTGGCGGTGCACCCGGGCCGGCAGACCTTCGACACCAAGCTCGGAGTCACGGTCGACCCGGGTGCCTTCTTCTCCGACCTGGTGCAGCTCTGGCACGACCAGGGCTCCTTCGGCGGGATCCAGGACCAGTACGCCGGCTATCTCTGGCCGATGCTGCCGTTCTACTGGCTGGCGCACGCCCTGCACCTGCCGGTGTGGCTGGCGGAGCGGCTGTGGATGTCGCTGCTGGTGTCCGTCGCCTTCTGGGGAGCGCTGCGGCTGGCCGAACGGCTCACCGTGGGCAGCCGCGGGTCCCGGCTGCTCGCCGCGGTGGCGTACGCGCTGTGGCCGGTGTTCACCATCGTCGTGGGCTCCACGTCGGCCGCCGTGCTGCCCGGTGCCTTCCTGCCCTGGGTGCTGCTCCCGCTGACCGACGAGCGGTACTCGGCACGGGTCGCGGCGCTGCGCTCGGCGCTGGTCGTGCCGTTCATGGGCGGTGTGAACGGCGCCTCCACGCTGGCCTCGCTGCTGCCGGTCGGCCTGTATCTCCTCTCCCGCCCGCCCGGACCACGGCAGCGCAAGCTGATCGCCTGGTGGGTGCCGGGCGTGATCGTGGCGACGGCCTGGTGGTGGATACCGCTGCTGATGCTCGGCGTCTACGGCGAGAACTTCCTTCCATACGTGGAGAGTTCACAGACCACGACGTCCACCATGTCGGCGACGGAGGGGCTGCGCGGGGCCGGTAACTGGGTCGCGTATCTGCACTTCGGCGAGGCGTGGCTGCCAGCCGGCTGGACCGTCGTCTCCTCGGTGCTCGTGATCGTCTGCTCGGCCCTTGCGGCCGGGCTGGGACTCGCCGGCCTCGCCAGGCGCGACATGCCGGAGCGGCGGTGGCTGGTACTGACCGTGATCTCCGTCGTCCTGGTGCTGTTCGCCGGGTACGGCGGCGCGTTCGGCGCGCCCTTCCACGGGACCGTGCAGGACTGGCTGAACGGCTGGCTGGTCCCCTTCCGCAACATCTACAAGTTCCAGACGGGCCTCGCGCTGGCGCTCGTCCTGGGCCTCGCCCACCTGGTGGGCGTGGCGACCGTGCCGCGCGGGGCGCGACCGGTACGCGGGCGCCGCTTCGCCCCGCTGATCGCGGTGGTCCTGATCCTGCCCGGTCTCATGTGGCCGTACCTCAACGGCTCCCTCCTCGGCCCCGGCTCCTTCCAGGAGCTGCCCAAGTACTGGAAGGCGACGGCGAGTTGGCTGCACACGTACTCCCCCGACTCCCGTGCCCTGGTCGTCCCCGCCACCGCGCACGGCCTCTACAGCTGGGGCGCGCCGATCGACGAGCCTCTCGACGTCCTCGCCAAGTCGCGCTGGGCGCAACGTGACTTCGTCCCCTTCGGCACCCCGGGCAACCGGCGCGCGATGGACGCGGTCGAGCAGGCCCTGGCCACCGGGAGCGATGTCCCGGGTCTGGCCGACTACTTGAGCCGGGCGGGTATCCACTACGTCGTCGTACGCAACGACCTCGATCCCACCCAGGCCGACTCGGTTCCGACCTCGACCGTGAAGCGGACGCTGGAGCAGTCCGGCTACGAGCGGGTGACGGGCTTCGGCCCGATCATGACCGGCGGGATCATCGCCCATGACGCGCCGCTCCCGGTGGAGGGGCTGTATCCGCGGCAGCGGGCGGTCGAGATCTACCAGCCGTCCGGCACGGGCGTCCCGCGACCGGGCCAGGCGCATCTGCTGCCCGTGTCCGACACGGCCGTCGTCTCCGGCGGACCCGAGTCGCTGCTGCCCCTCGCCGCCGAGCTGCGCGGCCGGCCGACCGTGCTGACCGGCGACAACCACCCCGGCCTCGGCTCGCCGCCGCTGCAGATCACCGGCGACGGGCTGCGCCGCGCGGACACGCGGTTCGGGCTGGTCACCGCCAACACGTCCTACACCTATACGAGTTCGGAGCGCAACGCGCCGGACGCCGTGCAGGACCCGGGCAGGAAGCCGCACCAGATCCTGCCCGTCACGGGCCTCGGCCATCAGACGGTGGCCGAGCTGCGCGGCGCCCGCTCGGTGACGGCGTCCTCCAGCGGCAACTGGCTCTTCCACCTCCCCCAGTACGACCCGGTGAACGCCTTCGACGGCAACCCGGACACGGCCTGGGCGGAGGGCTCGCCGAGCTCGGCGGACGGGCAGTGGCTGCGCATCGGCTTCACGGACCGCTACGACATGCCGTCCTCGTTCAAGGTGACCCCGCTGCCGCAGGAGAGCGTGCGCTCGGCGGCGACCAAGGTGCGGGTGGAGACCGAGAAGGGGTCGGCGACCAGCTTCCTGCGCCCGAACGGCCAGACACAGAGCATCAAGGCGCCCAAGGGCACGACGAGTTGGATGAAGCTGACCATCACCGATTCGGTGGCCCGCCACGCGGGCCTGACCGGCGCGGGCTTCTCGGAGATCGGCCTGCCGCATGTGCAGGTGACCCGGCTGCTGCGCCTGCCGACGGACGCCGCGGCCGGCGACGCGGCCGCCGAGCAGGTCTCGCTGCACCGCGCCGCCGACCCCACCGGCATCTCCGCGACGGGCATGGAAGCGGGCCTGCACCGGCGCTTCTCCACGGCCACGGCGGGAACGTACGAGATCAAGGCGAGTGCGGTGCCGGTGCCCGGCGAGGACCTCGACAAGCTGCTCTACGAGGTCGCCCCCGACCAGCAGAACCGCATCGTCGCGACCGCCGACTCGACGGCGTCGCTCGGCGCTGGCGTGTCGGCGCGCAACCTCACCGACGGCGATCTGACGACGGCGTGGATCGCCGGCGACCGGCCCACGATCCATCTGAGCTGGAGCGGGAAACAGCCGATCGGTGAGGTGGTGCTGGCCCCGGCGGGCGGGCTCTCCACCCGCCCGACCCAGGTGAACATCAGCTCCCCGGACGGCGCGACGATCGCCGGCGTCGACGAGAACGGCGTGGTCCGCTTCGACCCGATCACCACCGACCACCTGGACATCACGATCACGCAGACCGCGCCGCTGACCCTGCACAACCCGGTCGCCGACGAGGACCTGCAACTGCCCGTGGGCCTGACCGAGGCCTACATCCCGGCCCTGGACCAGTACCGCACCCCGCAGCCGAACGACAGCCGGACCTTCTCGCTGCCGTGCGGGCGGGGGCCGGACGTGGCGGTGGACGGCAGGCTGTACCAGACCAGCGTGAAGGGGACCGTACGGGATCTGCGCGAGCACCGGCAGATTGCTGTGACGCTCTGTCAGCAGGGGCGTGACGAGACCGGGTTGGAGCTGGCCGGCGGCAGTCACCGGCTGGAGGCCGGAGACGCCGGGCCGCTCGTCCTGACGGACGTGACGCTGACCCGCGGCACGGTCACCGAGCCCACCGCCGCGGCCCGGCAGCTGACGATCAGAGACTGGCTGGGCGACCGCCGCGAGGTGACCGTCGGCTCCGGCGCGGCCACGTACCTGACGACGTACGAGAACTACAACGACGGCTGGAAGGCCACCCTGGGCGGCAAGGAGCTGACCCCGGTCCGCCTCGACGGCTGGCAGCAGGGCTGGCGCATCCCGGCCGGGGCGGGCGGCACGGTCAAGCTGTCGTACGAGCCCGCGACAACCTACGAGGGCGGCCTGATCGGCGGCGCGGTGGGCCTCGCGGTCCTGGTGGGCCTGGTCGTGTGGCGGCGGCGGGCGCCGAACCCCGACCCGCGGCAGCCGGTGCCGCCGCTGCCGGGGCTGTGGCTCGGCACGGTGGTGCTCACGGCGGTGGGCATCGTGATCGCCGGGTGGCTCGCGCTGCTGGTGCCCGCGCTGGCGTTGCTCGCGTACCGGCGGCACGCCCTCCTCATGCCGATCGCGTTCGCGGCCCTCGCGGGGGCGGGAATCGCGGCGGCCACCGGCGCCGGCGAACCGGCTGGCGCGGGCCACGGAGCGTTCGGGCACGCGGCTCAACTGCTGGCCCTGATCGGGCTGTTCGCGGGCGTGGCGGGTGTGCGGGAACCCGACGAGGGCCCCGGCTCCACGGCGGTGCTGCCCGTCGTCCCCACCGCGGGACCGACGCCCGCGACCGGCCCCGTACCCGGCTCCGAGGCCCCGACCCGTCAGCTGCCACAGCGGATCCGGGGCGAGAGCGGGCCCGTGCCCGAGAGCGGGCGGGGACCCGAGGGCGGACGGCCGCCCCGGAGAGGCCCGGGGCCCGAGAGCGGACGATCGCCCGAGAGCGGACCGGAGCCCGGAAGCGGCCCGGAGCCCGGAAGCGGCCCGGCACCCGAAGGCGGGCGGCCACCCGGAAGCGGCCCGGCATCCGGCACCGGCACGGGCACGGGCACGGGCACCGAAGCGCCGCCGCCTCCCCGCCCCGACGCCGGGCCGACCGTCTCGGCGCGCGGACGCGGGGAGCCCGAGCCCGATCCCGACCCGCCGACCACGCGTTTTCCGAGGAAGGGCGACGCGACATGACCACACTCGACCACCCCGCCCGCGCGGACGGTCCGGCCCGTCCGCCCGGCCGCATCCCCTTCCCGGTCGTCGACGAGGTGGCCCGGCACTGCCTGCAGGAGGAGGAGCCGGAGACCGTCCACATCGAGGTGCACCTGCCGGGACGGCTGGACCGCGACCGGCTGCGCGCCGCGTTCGGGGAGGCGCTGCGCCGCCACCCGCGCATCCTGATGCGGGAGGCCGCCGGCCACTGGTACCGGCGCCGTTACGAGTGGGAACTGACCGCCGACCCGGACGTGGAGGTGGTGAGCTTCCCCGCCGCGGGCCGCTGCGCCCTCCGGGACGCGCGGACCCGCGCCCTGACGACGGCGCCTCCGCTGTCGCTTTCTCCGCCGATACGCCTGGAGGTGGTGGCGGGAGCGGGGCCGGCGGAGGGCAGCGAGGCGACGGACGGCGTCGGCATGCCGCCCCACCGGCCCGACGAGCCGCGGCCGTCACAGCCCAAGGGCACCGTCCTCTTCCTCACCATCAACCACACCGCCCTCGACGGCCCCGCCTGCCTCCGCGTCCTCGCCACCGCCGCCGAGATCTACGGCGGCCGCGACAACTCCCCCGCCGCACCCCCCGTACGCACTCCGGACGCTCCCCAGGACCCCGGCGACACCCCCTCCAACTGGTCCCCGCCGGCCCGCGTCGCCCCCGGCGCGCCCGAGCCCTCCCCCGGCAACGGCATGCTCGTCACCGAGCTGCCCCTCCCGCACCGCCCCAAGGGCTCCCCGTACACGGTGAACGACCAGCTCATGGTCACCACCGCCCGCACCGTCGCGCACTGGAACCGCGAACACGGCGCCCGCCCGCGCCCCCTGCGCATCACCATGCCCGTGGACGACCGCCCGCGGGACGCCACGATGCCCATCGGCAACGGCACCCGGCTCGTCGAAGTCCCCTTTTCCCCCGAGGAGTTGGCGGTCGACGACCCCGACGGCATGGCCGCCCTGCTGCGCCGCACGGCCACCCGCACCCGCGCCCTCAAGTCCCTCCCCCGCCCCCAGCTCGGCCACGGCGCCGCCCTCCTCACCGCCCCCGTCACCCCCGTGGCCTGGCGCGCCGCCCTCACCCGGGGCCTGCGCAGAGCCGCCGCGCCCTGGACGTCGACGACCCTGCTCAGCAACATCGGCCGCGTCCCGTACCCGTTGGACTTCGGCGAGGAGGCGGGCCGCGCGCACGCGGTCTGGTTCTCGGCGCCCGCGCGCATGCCCCGCGGGCTCACCGTCACCACCGCCTCCACGGCCGGCCGCCTCCACCTCGCCCTGCGCTGGTCCCGATCCCTGCTCAGCCACGGCGACGGCACCCACCTCAGGGACCTGTTCGAGCACCACCTGCACTCCACGGAGGTGACCGAGTGACCACCGCCCCCGTGCACCACCCGGACCTGCGCGACTTCTACGAGGATCCCGCCGTCCCCGTCGCCTCCGGCACCCCCCGCAGCCTCCGCCAGGCCCGCATGCTGGCCGCTGCCCTCGGCCCGGCCACGGGCTCACCGTGCACGGTCCTCGACATCGGCTGCGGGGACGGCACCGCGGCCGCCACCGCGGCCCCCCTGCTGCACGGCCACCGCATCGTCGGCGTCGACTGGTCCCAGGACGCCCTCTCCCGCGCCCGCACCCACCTGACGTACGCGATCCGCGGTGAACTCACCGGCGGCGGACTGCCGTTCAGGTCCGGCTGCGCCGACGCCGTGCTGTTCAGCGAGGTCGTCGAGCACCTGGTCGACCCCGACTCGGCGCTCGACGAGATCCGCCGGGTCCTGCGCCCGGGAGGCCATCTGATGCTCTCCACCCCGAACCTGGCCGCCTGGTACAACCGCGTCCTGCTGCTGGCCGGGGTGCAGCCCGTGTTCTCCGAGGTCAGCCTGCGTGCCATCCACGGCCGGCCGGGCCGGGAGGTGGTCGGGCACCTGCGGCTCTACACCGCCCGCGCACTGAGGGAGTTCGTCACCGCGTCCGGCTTCGAGGTCGTCGGGTTGCGGGGCGCGCCCTTCCACGGCGTGCCCCGCCCCCTGCGCGCCCTCGACCGGCTGGCCTGCTCCAGACCTTCCCTCGCCTCGATCCTTCTCCTGCACGCGCGCAAGACCTAGAGGGGGCACACCATGTGGTGGGGAGTTGCCGCGGCCCTGATGGCGAACACCCTGTACAGCCTCGGTTTCGTCCTGGAGAAACGGGCGCTCACCTCCCTCCCCGAAGTGACGATCCGTCAGCCCGCCCGGCTGCTGCGGCTGGTGCTCGGCAGCCCGCTGTGGATCGGCGGCTCGCTGGCGCTGGCCGCCGGCTTCGGGGCGCAGCTCGTCGTCTATCGCACCCTGCCGATCGCCGCCGCCCAGGGCATCTTCGTCTCCGGCCTGGTCCTGCTCGTGCTGCTCTCGGCCCGGCTGCTGGGCGAGGAGACCACGGGCCGCGAGCGGTACGCGCTCGGCGCGATCCTCGCCGCGCTGCTCATGGTCGTGCTGTCGCTGAAGGAGGGCGGCGCGGGCGCCGACACCGTCAGCCGCAGTGCGCCGTATCCGCTGATCCTGCTGGTGTGCGTGCCGTCGCTGGCCTGCGGGGTGTGGCTCTACGGCGCCGCCGAGCGCCGCACCCGCAAACGGCACCGAGCGCCGACCACCGGCGTGGAGTACGGGGTGGCCGTGGGGCTGCTGTACGGCGTCAGCTCGCTCGCCATCAAGGGCGTGTCGAGCTACCTGCCGTACCTGACGAGCGGCGGGCCGGGGCACGCGCTGGCGGGCGTGCTCCGCTCGCCGTACCCCTATCTCCTGCTGTTCACCGGCGCGTTCGGCCTGGTGATGTCGCAGGCCGCGCTCCAGCGCTGCCGGGCCTCGCTGATCGTGCCGGTGTGCACGACCGTGACCTGTCTGTTCACGGCCGTACTCGGCACGCTCTCGTTCGGCGAGGCGCTCCCGCACGACCCGCTGCGGCTCTCGCTGCGCCTGGCGGGCACCCTCCTCGCCGTCTCCGTCCTGCTGACCATGCCCAAGCACGACGACCAGGCATCGCAACCCCCCGTAGCCACCAAGGAGTTGACCCCTCCATGAAACCCGACGACCCGCTGCTGCGCATCCTGGCGTGCCCGCTCGACAAGGGCCCGCTGCACCTGCTCGTGCCGGACGGGCCGACGGGCGACGAGGCCCTCTACAACCCGCGCCTGCACCGCCGTTACCCGATCGTCGACGGCATCCCGCAGCTGCTGCCGTCGTCCGGGGAGCAGGTGTCGGACGACGAGCACGAGGCCCTGCTGGAGCGGATGGCCCGGTGATGTCCCGTACTCTCGCCGCCCGCCTGGCCCCGCTGCTGCCCACCCGTCTGGTGGCCGCCACCGCCCGGGCGGTCTACCCGCGCTTCGAGCCCGAGCTGGCCCGGCTGGCCGAGCTGTGCCCGTCCGGCTGCGGCACCGCCGTGGACGTCGGCGGCTGGTACGGCCCGTGGACCCGGCGCCTGGCCGGCCGGGCCCGCCAGGTGGTGACCGTCGAACCGGTCCCCCACCTCGCCGGCCTGCTGTCCGCCATCGCCCCGGCCAACGTCCGCGTCGTCCAGGCCGCCGCCTCCGACCGCCCGGGCACCGCCCGCCTCTGGCTGCCGCCGGACGACGCCGGCGACCGCGGCGTGTCCTCCCTGGTCCGCCGCGACATCCACGCCCACGCCCTGCACGTCTCCTGCGTCACGCTCGACGAACTCGGCCTGCGCGACGTCGACTTCATCAAGATCGACGTGGACGGCAGCGAGCTCGCGGTGCTGCGCGGGGCGACCGGACTGCTGGCCCGCGACCGCCCGGCCCTCTTCGTGGAGCTGGAGTCCCGTATCCAGCCGATCGCCCCCGTCGTCACCTACCTCTCCCTGCTCCGCTACGACGGCTGGGTGCTGCCCGGCTCGACCTGGGTGCCGCTGGCGAAGTTCCCGCTGGAGGCGCACCAGGCGAGCACCGCACACCTCGCCTCGCAGGGCCTGCTGGGCCGCGTCCTGCCCTTCCGCCGCCACCAGCGCTACGTCAACTCCGTCCTCTTCCTCCCGGACGGCCGCCGCCCCGGTGTCAGTACCGTGCGCGACCATGGTTCCCATGCCGTCCGCCAAGCGCCCCGCTAGCCCCTTCACCCCGCTCGACTTCCAGCTGGTCCTGCTGCGCCGCATGGCCGACCACAATCCGGACCTGGTGGAGGACGCCCGGCACGAACTGGGCGCCTCCATCGCCGACATGAGAGAGGCCAACAAGCGCTGGCAGGCGATGCTGCACTCGCCCCGCGGGCGCGCGGCCGCCTCCCGGTACCGCTCGATCCTCGGCACCCCCGAGTCCGCGCTCACCCGCAGGATCGGCGACCTGGACTGCGAGGCCCTGCTCTGGCCCGTGCCTCTCTGGCCCGACCTGCGCTTCGAGGTCCTCCTCGCGCCGAACGGCGCCGTCTGGAACGAGTGGCTGATCCGCACGCCCGGCGCCCCGGGCCCGGACCTGAAGACCCTCGAAGACCTCACCCCCTGGTCCTGCACGGTCGACGAGGCGGCCCGCGCCTTCGCCCCGGCCCGCCCACTGGAGGGCACGGCCCCGACCCGCTGGGGCCTGGCCTTCACCGCGCCGGACGCGGCGGGGGTGCGGCGGGAGGTGGTGGCCGAGTTCACGTGGGGCCTGCTGCAGCGCACGGCGACCGGCGGCTGACCCCGTACGGCTATCCCGCCGCCGCCAGGATCGCGTCCCTGACCGCGGCCACCGAACCGGGATGCAGATCGAGGAACAGGTTCGGCTCGACGAGCTCCAGCTCCATCAGCATCGCCCGCCCGTCCTCCCCGTCCACGATGTCCACGCGCGCGTACAGCAGCTCCGCGGCCTCCGGTACGGCGGCCAGGGCGCGCTCGGCGACCGCGAGCTCGTCCCGGGTCGGGCTCCACGGGACCAGGTCCGGGTGGGCCACCTTGTCGGCGTCGAAGGCCGTGCCCGGCGCGAGCACGGCGCCCTTGCGGGAGGCGTGCAGGAACCGGCCGCCGAAGAACTGCAGCGCCCGCTCCCCGCTGAAGTCGATGCCGGCCAGATACGGCTGCACCATCGCGGTCAGCCCCTCCTCGTGCATGCGCCCGAGGTGCCGTACGGCCGTGTCGTGGCCGGCCGGCGTGTAGCGCGCGGCGTACCGGGCGCCCGCGCCCGAGGCCGGCTTGACGACGTACTCGTGGTCGCCGGGCAGGTCGGGGGCGTCGCCGGGCGCGAGGTAGCGGGTGGGCACGACGGGCACACCGGCCGAGGCGAGATCCCCGAGATAGCGCTTGTCGGTGTTCCAGCGCACCACCTCGGCCGGATTGGCGAGCCGGGTGGCCGCGGCGACCTTCTGCGCCCACCCCACGAACTCGCCCGCCCGCCAGCTGTAGTCCCAGGTCGAGCGGATGACGACGAGGTCGAACCCGCCCCAGTCGGTGCCGGTGTCGTCCCACGGAACGCCGACGGCGTCGGCCCCGGCCGCCCGCAGCTCGCGCACCAGCACCGGAAGGTCACGGTCCTTGCTGGGCCGCTCTCCGGGATCGTAGGTGGCGAGTGCGACACGGGGCACGGCGGTCTCCAGTCTCGTACGTCATCCCGTACGTCGTGAGGCGGCGGATCGCTTCGCAGGCTAACCGGCACACCCGCAACCGAACCAACCGGATTGACCTTCCCCCTCGGTGAAGCCCCAGCATCGGCGGCAGGAACACGGAGAGGACCCACGGCGTGCGGACGGACATGCTCACGATCGGTGCCTTCGCGCGGGCCAGCCGCCTGTCGGCGAAGGCGCTGCGCCTGTACGACGAGCTGGAGCTGCTGCGCCCGGCCCGGGTCGACCCGCACTCCGGCTACCGCTACTACGCGGTGGAGCAGCTGGAGCGGGCCCGGCTGGTGGCCTGGCTGCGGCGGCTGGGCATGCCGCTCGCCCGTATCCGTGAGGTCTGCGCCCTCGGCCCGGCGGACGCGGCGCGGGAGATCCGCGCCTACTGGTCGCGGGTCGAGGCGGAGACGGCGCAACGGCGGGACCTCGCCGCGTTCCTCGTGGATCACCTGCTGGACGAACCGAGGAAGGACACCACCATGCTTCAGCTGCGTTATTGCGCCCACTCGGACCGGGGCCGGGTCCGCCCCGCCAACCAGGACACGGCGTACGCGGGCACCCGGCTGCTCGCGGTCGCCGACGGGTTCGGCCCGGCGGGCGCGCCCGCGAGCAGCGCGGCCGTGGAGGCGCTGAGGTTCCTGGACGGGGAGGAGCTGCCCGCGGGCGATGTCCTCAACGTCCTGGAGGACGCCGTGCGGGGCGCGACGGAGGCGGTCCGGGACGCGACGGAGGGCTCCGACGACAACGGCACGACCCTGACCGCCCTGCTCTGGACGGGCTCACGCCTGGCCCTGGTCCACATCGGCGACAGCCGCGTCTATCTGCTCCGCGACCAGGCCCTGTTCCGCATCACCCACGACCACACCGTGGTCCAGTCGCTGATCGACGAGGGCCGTCTGACGCCGGAGGAGGCCACGGCCCACCCCCAGCGCTCGCTCCTCCTCAAGGCTCTGGGAACCGCCGCCCCGGACCTGCGCCTCCAGGACGCTTCGCCCGGCGACCGCTACCTCCTGTGCTCCGACGGACTGCCGGCCGTGCTCCCCGACGCCCGCATACGGCAGCTGCTCGCCGCCGGGACCCCGGACGTGGCCGTACAGGCTCTGGTGGACGCGGCGAACGAGGCCGGCGGTCCGGACAACGTGAGCTGCGTGGTGGCGGACGTGGTGCGGGCGGACGCCTGATCGTCGGCGGCGGGGCGGCTGGTGTAGGAACGGAGGTGTCGTTGCCGCCCCGTATGGATGGAGTGCTTCGCGTGTCCCCTCTCTTTGCCGCCCTGGAGAGCCCGAGTGAGGAGGTCGCCCTCACGTTCGGCGACCGGACCCTGACGTACGCGGAGCTCGCCGCCGCGACCGGCGCCCTGGCCGCCCGGCTCCCGTTCGGGGGCCGGGTCGCCGTCTGGGCCACCCCGACGCTGGAGACCGCCGTGGCCGTGGTGGCGGCGCTGCGGGCCGGGGTGGCCGCGGTTCCCCTCAACCCGAAGTCGGGCGAGAAGGAGCTCGGGCACATCCTGTCCGACAGCGCGCCGGCCGCGGTGCTGGCTTCCGGGACGGATGAACTCCCCTACGGCGTAAGGGACTTGCCGCGCATCGAGGTGGACGTGCACGGCACCGCGAGCCCCGCCCCCGCCCCGTCCGCCGCCGACGAGGACCCCGCCCTGATCGTCTACACCTCCGGCACCACCGGCCCGCCCAAGGGTGCCGTCATCCCCCGCCGGGCGATCGCCACGACGCTGGACGCGCTCGCCGACGCCTGGCAGTGGACCGGTGACGACGTGCTCGTGCACGGGCTGCCGCTGTTCCATGTGCACGGCCTGGTGCTGGGCATCCTGGGCCCGCTCCGGCGCGGCGGCTCCGTCCGGCACCTGGGCCGGTTCTCCACCGAGGGCGTGACGCGCGAGCTGAACGGCGGCGCGACCATGCTGTTCGGGGTGCCCACGATGTACCACCGGATCGCCCAGTCCCTGCCCCAGGAACCGGAGTTGGCCAAGGCGCTCGGCCGGGCCCGACTGCTCGTCTCCGGCTCCGCCGCCCTCCCGGTGCACGACCACGAGCGCATCACAGCCGCGACGGGACGGCGGGTCGTCGAGCGGTACGGCATGACCGAGACCCTGATGAACACCAGCGTGCGCGCGGACGGCGAGGCTCGTGCCGGAACGGTCGGCGTACCGCTGCCGGGCGTCGACCTGCGGCTCGTGGAGGAGGACGGGTCGCCGATCACCTCGTACGACGCGGAGACGGTGGGCGAGATCCAGGTGCGCGGCCCGAACCTGTTCACCGGGTACCTGAACCGGCCCGACGCGACGAAGGCGGCCTTCACCGCGGACGGCTGGTTCCGCACCGGCGACATGGCGGTACGTGATCCCGACGGCTACGTCCGCATCGTCGGCCGCAAGGCCACCGACCTGATCAAGAGCGGGGGTTACAAGATCGGGGCGGGTGAGATCGAGAACGCGCTGCTGGAGCATCCGGGGGTGCGGGAGGCGGCCGTCACCGGGGAGCCGGACGCGGACCTCGGTGAGCGGATCGTGGCGTGGGTGGTGCCGACCGATCCCCAGGCCCCGCCGAGTGCCGAGGAGCTGGCGGACCACGTGGCCGGCCGTCTCGCCCCGCACAAGCGCCCGCGCGTCGTCCATCACCTGGCGGCGCTGCCCCGCAACGACATGGGGAAGATCATGAAGCGGGCGCTGACCCGTGGCTGAGCGCCTCTCCGCCCGGGCGTTCCTGGCGCTCGTCGCGGACGACTCCACCTTCGCCGAACTCCCGTACCCGGCAAGGGACTCCGGACCCGACGGGCCGCTCGCCTGGGAGGGCTACGACGCCTCGCGCGCCCGCGCCGCCGAACGCACCGGCGAGCAGGAGTCCGTGGTATGCGGCACCGCGAGCGTCGCGGGCACGCGGGCGGTGCTCATCGCGTTCGAGTTCGGCTTCCTCGGCGGCTCGCTCGGCGAACGCACCGGCGACCGGCTGGAGGCGGCGTACACCCACGCCCGTGAACAGCGGCTGCCGGTCGTCCCGTTGGTCGCCACGGGCGGCAGCCGGATGCAGGAGGGCATGCTCGCGCTGACCCAGCTCCAGCGGGTGGCGCGGCAGTCGGCGCTCACCAGGGAGGCAGGGCTCGCGCAGATCGCCGTGCTGCGGGACCCGACGACCGGCGGCGGCTGGGCCACCCTGGGCGCGGGCGCCGACGTGGTCCTCGCGCTGCCCGGCGCCCAGGTCGGCTTCGCGGGCTCCCGGGTGCGGCCGCCGGACGCGGACCCGGCGGCGTACACGGCCGAGGCGCAGGTAGCGGCGGGGTCGGCGGACGCGGTGGTCCCCGTGGCGGAACTGCGGGAGACGCTGGGCATGTGGCTGCGCCTGCTGACCTCACCGGCGAGCGAGGCACCCGTGCCCGCGGCACCCGTGCCCACGGCGCTCGGCACCGGCGACCTTCCCGGGAGCGGCTGGGAGGCGGTCCGGCGCGCCCGCTCTCCCCGACGCCCGCGCGCGCAGGCGTACCTGGACGCCTACTTCACCCATCGCGCCGCCATCGGCGGCGACCGCTGCGGCGGCACCGACCCGGACGGCATGCTCTGCGGTTTCGGCGCGCACGAGGGCCGTACCGTCGCCTACGCCGCCCAGACCGGGGCCGCGACGCGTCCCGCCGGATACCGCACCGCCGCCCGGCTGATCCGCCTCGCGGACCGGCTCGGCATCCCGGTGCTGACCCTGGTGGACACGCCGGGCGCGGCCAACGACGCGGAGGCGGAGCGGCAGGGCGCGGGCGCCGCGATCGCGGAGGCGTTCGCCGCGGTGGCGGCCGCCCGTACGCCGGTCACCACGCTCGTCATCGGCGAGGGCGGCTCGGGCGGCGCGCTGGCGCTGGCCGCGCAGGGCAGCACCTGGGCCACCCCGGACAGTTACTTCTCCGTCATCGCCCCGGAGATGGCGGCCGCCATCCTGAAGCGACCGCCCACCCGGGCCGAATCGACCGCCGACCAACTCCGCATCCGTCCACAGGACTTGGTGGAGCTGGGCGTCGTCCGGGGCGTCGTGGGGGCTACCGCACCCCCACCGCCCGGATGATCTCCTGCGTCACCGAGCCGCCGCGGTCGTCGGTGGCCGCGGCCCGCACGGAGATGTACGAGGCGTCGCGCGGCACGGTCAGCGTGCCGCGGCCGCCGGTGAGCGGCACCGCCCGCCACGACGCACCGTCGTCGTACGACACCTGGAGCGTCCGGCGTCCCACGCGGCCTGCGTCCCGATCTGCGCGTCACTCTCGGCCATGTCGGCGGTGACGCGCCCGTCGAGCCACAGCCCCTTGACCCCGTCCTGCCGCGTGAACGCCCGCCAGAACCCGCGGCCCTTGTCCGCGAGATCAGCGGCAGCTCGCCGGTCTTGCTGTCGGTGAGCCCCTGACACATCAACTCACCTACGTCGAACAGCCGTTGGTCAACGGTGTGGGCCCGCAGATCGGGACGTGCCTCGTCCGGCACGACGGTGATCTCGCCGTTCACGCTCTGCGTCCGCACCGCGCCGGTCGCGCACCGGGGGGCGTTCGACGGACACCGTCTTCTTCCCGTGCCCGAGATCTCGGACTGCCTGCTGCGCGCCCTGGGCTCCCCGACGGAACCGCACCCGCGGGCGTGCTGATCGGTTCCACGGTCGCGGAGCTCACCGCCGCCCCTCCTGGAGGCAGCCCGCTCCTTATAGCCGCCCAGGCAGGCTTATCTGGGATTTACATCGGTACATAAGCCGCAAAACCCCCATTCAGCGGCACCCCCGCCCGGCCCCCCATAAAAGGCGCACCCCACCCCCGCAGCCGCACGATGCCTATGAGACCCGCCGCCCGGCGGTCTCCACGGTCTGTGCTCTCGGGAGGACCTCGTATGACCGCCAGTCTGGAGCAGCTGCGCCGCTGCCATTTCGCCGTCGACCTGGGGGCGGCCCGGACCCGCGTCTACGTCAAGGGTTCCGGCCTCGTCGTCGACCAGCCGTCCGCCGCCGCCGTGAACACCCGTACCGGCGCCCTCATCGCCGTGGGCGAGTTCGCCGAGAAGATGAAGGGCCGCACCCCGGACTACATCCGCGTCGTCCGCCCGGTCTCCGGCGGCACCGTCGTCGACATCGAGATGGCGCAGCGCATGCTGCGGCAGCTGCTCGGCGACAAGATGCGCCGCACCCTGCGCCGCAAGCCCTTCCTGCGGGCCGCGGCCTGCACCCCGCACGACGCCGACCCGCTGGCCCGGCGGGCCGCGGTCGAGACACTCGTCGGGCTCGGCGCGCGCCGCGTCGAGCTCGTGGACACGCTCATCGCGGCCGCGGTGGGGTGCGGACTGCCCGTGGAGCAGCCCGAGGCCACCATGATCATGGTGTGCGGAGCGGCGGCCACCCAGGTCGCCGTGCTCTCGCTCGGCTCGATCGTGACCGCCGAGCGCATTCCCGTCGGCGGCGAGGCCGTCGACCACGCGATCGTCCAGCACCTGCGCCACGAGCACGAGTTGATGCTGCCGAGCCAGTCCGTACGGCCGCTGCAGATCGCGCTGTCCGGCAACGGGCTCACCCGCCAGGGGCCGGAGTCCACCGAGATCCACGGGCGGGACGTCGCCACCGGGCTCGCCCGCAGTGTGCGGGTCGACACCGCCGCCGTGCGCGACGCGATCGAGACCCCGCTGACCGCCGTGCTCGACGGCATCGGCCGGGTGCTGCGCGGCTGCCCGCCCGACCTGGTCGCCGACCTCGTCGACAGCGGGATCACGATGGTGGGCGGCAGTGCGCTGCTGCCGGGCCTGGACCAGATGCTCCGCCAGGCCACCAAGCTGCCCGTGCACATCGCCGAACGGCCCGACATCTGTGCCGTCCAGGGTCTGGGCTACATGGTGGAGGGCAAGATCGAGCCGCTGACGCTCCAGCCGATCGCCGCCAAGTGAGCTCCGGAAGCGGCACGTCATGGCCGGCACCCGCCTCCCGCCCCTGCTCGAAGCCGTCCTCAGCGTCGGTACCGACCTCGAACTGCGCACCACCCTCCAGCACATCGTGGACAGCGCGGCCGAACTGACCGGCGCCCGCCACGCGGCGCTCGACACCGTCGACCCCGGCCGGGACGGGCTCACCGGCATCTGCACCCCTGGGGCCGTGCCACGCTGCCCCGAAACCCTGCGCGTGCCGATCCGCGTCCAGGACGAGCACTTCGGCGACCTGCACCTCGCCGGTAAGCGGCACGCCGCGCCCTTCACGGCCGAGGACGAGCAACTGCTGCACGTCCTCGCCACCCAGGCCGGCATCGCGATCGGCAACGCCCGCCTCTACGAGGCCGCCCGGCAGCGCGAGCGATGGATCGAGGGCGCCGCGGCCGTCACCACCGCCCTGCTCACCGGCGAGAGCGCCGCCGACGCGCTGATGACCGTCGCCGAACGCGCCCGGATCCTCGCCGACGCGGCGGCCGGCGTGATCCTTCAGCGCACCGCCGAGGGCGGCATGGAGATCGTGACCGCGTCGACGTACGAGGACCCCGGCGACATCGTGGGCGCCACCATCCAGCCCGGCAGCCCGGTGCTCGAACAACTCCTGGGCGGAGAACCGGTGTTCATCGACGACTCGGCGACCGACCCCCGTATGACCACGCATGTGCGGCACCGGTTCGGGCCCAGCATGATGCTGCCGCTCCAGGCGGACGGGCGGCTCATCGGCACCCTCGCCCTGCCCCGCCGCCGCGGCGACCGGCCGTACTCCGCCGTCGAGCGGCTGCTGGCCTGCCAGTTCGCCTGCCAGGCCGCCGTCGCCCTCGTCCTCGCCGACGCACAGCACAGCCGCGAGCGTCTCGCCGTCTACGAGGACCGCGACCGCATCGCCCGCGACCTGCACGACCTCGTCGTCCAGCGGCTGTTCGCCACCGGCATGATGCTGGAGTCCACCCAGCGCAAGGGCCCCGGCGGCGACGTCCGGCGGACCCTCGCCCGGGCCGTCGACGAACTCCGGTCGACCGTCCAGGAGGTCCGTACGGCGATCTTCGCCCTTCAGCAGCCGCCCGCCGACGCGCCGGCCACCTTCCGCGGCAAGGTGCTCCGGGAGACGGCCGGCGCGGCGGCCCTGCTCGGCTTCCAGCCGTCCACGCGGTTCACCGGCCCCGTCGACAGCCGGGTCCCGGACCAGGTCGCGGCCCGCCTCCTCACCGTCCTGCGCCGCGCCCTCGCCACCGCCTCCCGCCGCTCCGGCGTCTCCCGTATCGAGGTCACCGTGGACGTGACGGCCGGACTGCCGGACGGCCGCGACGCCGTACGGCTGACTGCGCGCGACGACGGAGACGTGGAGGGCGGAGACGTGGAGGACGGGGGCACGGGCACGACGGTGACGTGGCAGGCCCCGCTGTGACCGGCCGTGAACGGCCCTGAACGGCGGACGCGGGTAGTCAGCGGGCGAACCAGCAGCGGATCGTGGTGCCGCCGGGCCCGGTGTGCACGCGGACGAGGTCCGCGACGAGGTTGACCATGAGCAGCCCGCGGCCGCCGCGCTGCTCGCGCGAGGCGGGCCGGCGGCCGGCCAGCGGATCGGCGAGGTGGCCCTTGTCGCGCACCTCGCACACCAGGTGCCCGTCCTCGGCCCACACCGCGAGCGTGCCCGAACCGCCGCCGTGCACCACGCTGTTGGTGGCCAGTTCGGCGACGACCAGCGCCAGGTCCTCCAGCCGGGGGGACGTCAGCCCGAGCCGCCCGCCCTCGCCGACAGCGAAGTGCCGGGCCTCGCTGAGGGAGCCCTCCTCGAAGCAGAAGGCCGGCATGTCCGCGGCGGGCGGCAGCGGCTGGTTGTAGCGGGCCACGACGTCCTCGGGGGCGTAGGCTCCGCTGGCCTCCTCGCGCCCGGACCCGGCCCGCACCACGGTGGGGTGCGTGGCGTGCGCGTCGGCGATGACGCGCGGGGCCAGCCGCCGGGTGTCGTACGGGCACAGGATGGTGGCGGTGCGGCCGCGGAAGGCGTCGTTGATCAGCGCCTCGTGCTGGACGCAGGCGGGGTACTCGGCGGGCCCTCGGCCGGCCCAGATCGGCTCGCCGACGATGCTGACGCGGGTGCCGGGCGGCTGGGCGTCGGCGAAGGCGCGCAGCACACCGGGGATGATCCGGCCGGGGTTGCGACCGGCCTCCCGCATGTCCACGAACCGTACGGCGCCGGCGTCCGCGCCCAGGCCGTCCCGGATCAGTTCGAGGTTCTCCGTGGGCACGGCCACCGCGACGGGCCCGCCGACGGCGAGCGCGTCCCTTACGAAAGGGAGCGTGCCCGCGAGGTACTCGTGCTCGTCGGCGTAGAAGAGGGCCGGGTGCGCGAACGGGTCGACGTCGGTGAGCGGCCCGGCGCCGGTCTCGGTCGCGCTCATGACGTCATCACCTCGATCGTTCGCAGATCCGGCCAGAACAGGTCCAGCAGCCGGCACAGGGTGTGCGGTGGTTCGTGCAGCACGAGTCTCCTGCCGTCCTGAAGCGTCTGGGCCGCCGCCGCCAGCGCTCCCGCGCCCGCCACGTCGACGAAGGTCACGGCGGACAGCTCCAGACGGTACATCCGGCCACCCTCACGCAGGGCCCGCTCCAGCGCGCGCTCCCAGTCGGCGCGCGTCGCGAGGCTCACTTCCCCGGACAGTTTCAGCCCGGTCCGTTCGCGCAGCGGGGCCACGCTCAGCCCGCGCTCCGGCCGGGCGGCGCCGACCACTGCCTGGTGCCGGATGTCCACGGCGTCCCCCTGTCCAGCCGGCTTCCCGGACGTCGGTCCATGTACGGCCCATGTACCCGGGGGCGCGGCCGGCATTCCCGTGCGCCGGGGCGCGTCCGGCATTCCCGGGTCCAGGTTTGCCGGGCGAGGACCGGGGCACCGCAAGGGGAAGCATCGCCGGGCCCCCGCGGAGCTTGGTTCCGAGGTGGCTCCCCGGCCGGAGGCCGGCGGCGGCAGGACACGCGACGTCTCACATGTGAGGAATGCGAAGTACGCAGTCGGGGACCATCTAGGCGGGGACATGACCTCAGTGACGCACACGACTCCCACGAGGCGGCTGAACACCCTGGTCATCGACGGCCGCATGGACGCGGACCGGGCCGTTCTCACTCCGCGCGGGGAACTCGTCGACGGATGTGCCGACACTCTGTCCAGGACTCTGGAGGAGCTGCCGGAGGACACCGGCGGACTCGACATGGAGATGGGCAAGGTCGTCTTCATGGACACCGCGGGCCTGCAGTTCCTGAGGCTTCTGGGCTCGTACGGCCACCGGCACCGGATACCGGTGCGCACCGCGCACTGGACCGGCCAGCCGCGGCGCATCCTGGAAATCGTCGGCCTGGACACCGCAGACCCTCTGCAGCTCGCGGAGCCCTCGCCGGCCCCGGAACCCGGCTCGCCCGCCGCCTCGGCGGTGGCGCTGGAGCGCGAGGAGCAGCTGGACTGTCTGCGCGAGGAGGTCCGGCAGCTGCGCCGGGCGATCGTCTCCCGCCCGGTCGTGGACCAGGCGCGCGGCGTCCTGATGGCCACCCACTCCTGCACCGCGGACGAGGCGTGGTACATCCTGCGCAAGGCCTCCCAGCTCTCCAACACCAAGCTGCACACGGTCGCCGCGGCGGTCACGGCCGCCGCGGGCGGCGACGGCGCGGATCCGCCCGAGGAACTGCGCCTGGCCCTGCGCACCGCGATCGCGCACCGCCTGGGCTGACCCCGGCACCATCGGCGCGGAATTATCCGGTCGGTACGGAGCCTTCGATCCAGTACGGAGCCTTCGGTCCGGTAGGGCGGCACCCGCCCCGAATCAGTACGGCAGCACCCGTCCCGAAGGCGTCCTGCGGTCGATCGGGGTGTCGCGGGGCGAGCTGGGCCGGCGGATGACGCGGACGCGGATCTGGCGGTTCATGACGCCCTCCTCGGGTCTCTCGGCCTGCTGGCTGATGTGAACCAGCCTGGTCCGCGCGGCCCTCCGGCACATCGTGCCCACGAAGGCATCTGCACTGCCTCCGCAGCAGGAGCGGGCCCGCCGTCCGCTACTCCCCGGGGATGAGGCGCCCCCTAGGCGCCTCTCCCTCTCTTCTTCTCCTGCGGCCCGCCCCCTGTAACCCGCTGACCGTTCAACGATCGTTTTTTGGCCGATAAACGATCGTTGAGAGAGGCGAAAGTACCCCTAGGCTGCGAGACGCCACACCCAGCTCTCGACTCCGGGCTCAGGGAACGCATGACGAAGCACATGGCGGAGCCGCCCACGCACCTCCCCGAGACCCTTCGGCGTCTCGGGACACTCGCCGAGGAGCAGGGTCTGACCCGGTCGGACCTGCTAGACCCGCGCGAACTGGCCGCCAGGACGGCCCTGCCCGAAAGCACCGTGCGCACCCTGCTGGCGGGCGGCGCCACCCCGGCCGACAAGGTCAACGACCGTGTCCGCGCCCGCCTGAGAACCCTCGCGGACGCCCATCTGGCCCGCACGGGCGGCCGGATGTCGGACCTCGCCGCCGACGTCCGCGAGCACCTGGGCGTCTCCGAGTACTGGGCCCGCCAGGTCTGCGCCGGCAAGAAGGTGCCCAGCGTCGAATTCCTGCACGGCCTGGTGGAGTTCTTCGGTGTCGAGGGAGGCGAGGCGTTCTTCACCGCACCGGCCGCCGACGCCCTCGAACGCGTACTGCTGCCCGCCCTGCGGACGTTGGAGCGCCGGTCCGAACAGCCGGATCCGGTACGGGCCTTGATGGACCGGTACGGCGTGGAGGCCGCAGACCTGCGGCGCCACGGCGCGATGACCCCGGAGCAGCTGGACCGCCTGCTGGAGGGCGTCATCCGCTCGGCGGTCCCGCACGAGGCGCCGACGCACGAGGCGCTGGAGAGGGACAGCCTCCGCGGACCACCAGGGCGATGACGTCCCTGCTCGCCGCGCTGGGCCGGGAAGCGTCTACCGGGCCCCGGGCGACGCGGCCGGCACCTTCCCGATCGTCAACGTCCATGCGAACCGGACCTGCTGATCCCCCTGCTCTTCGGCGCGCGGAAGCAGCACCTTCAGGGCCCACCCCTGACCGACGAGGCACACCGGAGACCACCCGAGACCGCCGGGAGACCGGCCGCGCACCGGGGACTGCCGGGGACCGGCCGTCGAGGCGCACACTGGTGCCATGCGCAGACGCCCGCCCCCGGGCACCGTCCCGTGGCACCGTGCCATGCGGACTCTCGCGCGCCTGCATCACCACCCCGCCCCGGCCCGCCCCTCGCGCCCGGCCCAGCTGCACGGCCTGCTCTCGGTCCTGGACGAAGCGGTGAGCGCCCAGGCGCCGGCCGACGCGGCGGTGGCGGCCTGCGGCGAACCGGGCCCGGTCTCCCGCCAGACGGCCCGCTCCTGCGGATTGCAGAGCATTGCCCTGCACCGCCTGCGCGCCCGCCTTCAGGACCTGCACCTCACCGAGCCGGACCTGGTGGCGGTCCAGGCCCACGCGGCCCGTCTGCTGGCCTTCGACCTCTGGATGCTCCGCGAGTCCCTCAACCTCGCCTTCACGCTGCACCCCACCCCGCGCACCGAGGCCGCCCGGTTGCGCCTCAACGGCCTGGGCCGCCATGCCGACGATCTCCGGCGGCTACGCGACGGCCTGCGTGGCGAAACGGCGTAACTCACCCCACTCGCAGGCCACCCGGGTGCGGCACCACGCCCAACGACCGCCCGCACCACGGCTTTCACCCAACTCCGTTCGCCGACAGGCACGTTGAGGAGCACCCCGGCCCGCACACGGGTGTTGCACCCCGGGAAACCTGCCGACGTACAAGATGTGGCCCGGCGCGTCCTGGGATAATTTGGGCCGTTTGTCACTAATCTCCGGTGGCTGTAAGGAGTCGATCCTTCGCGTCTCGCATCTACCTCTTCACCGGAGATGACATGCACAAGCTCCACAAGGCCGCCGTCCTGCTCGCCGCCCTCGGCAGCATCGGCATCCTGGCCGCCGGCACCGCGCACGCCGACGGCACGGGCCAGGGCGGCGGCGTCGCCGCCGGCGGCCAGCTCAGCGTCCAGCAGAGCACCACCTGCCGGTCCCACGACCTGAACATCGACATCCTCGGCACGGTCGGGCTGCTCGACGGCGTGCTCGGCAACGGCCTGAACGGCGAGGGCGACCCGGCCGCCCAGAACACGCAGCTCGGCTCGAAGATGGGTTGCGACAACAAGGCCTTCTAGCCGAGGTCCGGCACATCCGCGGGCGACACAGGCGGTCAGCCTAGGGGCTGACCGCCTGTCCAGCCGGGGCCGGAGCCAGGATTTCAGCAGCCTTCCAGACCGTATGGCCCGCCTTCCGTCAACCGACGCGGTTGATCGGCGGGCAATGCCACCGGGCGTCGATGACCTCGGGGCGCGGGAAGTACATGCGCAGCGCGACGTACCAGATGCCCTGTTGCGGCGTGGGCAGCCAGTTGGACTCCCGCTCGGGCCCTGGCGAGTCCGGCTGCAGGTACAGGGTCAAGCCCCCGCCGTCGTCCCTGACCAGCCCCCGGGTACGGTCGCCGACGGAGTACCGGTTGATCGGATTCGCGATCAGGTTCCGGTCCTCGTCGTAGGCGGTCAGCGACCAGAACGCGTCGACCGGGGGCAGCGTCCCCGCCTCGAAGCGCAGCTCGTAGCGGCCGGTGGTCAGCGTCTCACCGGCGCCGTCGGTGAAGGCCGCCAGGTAGACCGCTTCCTCGGGATCGTTGATGGCGATGCCCACCAGGGACTGCTCCCCGGCCCGCCTGAGGAAGTCGTCCCCGAAGTGACCAATCTGCGGGGGAGGGTAGCGCCAGCCGTTGATCAGCTCGCCCCACTGGCCGCTGAGCACCTGCTGTTCGAGCATGGGCACGGCGGTGGCGGCGGCCCGGATCAGGCCCTCCTTCACCGGCTCCGGCTGTGCCTCGACGTCCAGCCCCGGGCCGATGCCGATCTCCGCGAACTGCCGGAGCAGGACATCGTGGTGCTTGGGCAGAGGATTCTCGGCCAGCGCCGCGTTGAGCGTCTTCCACGGACCGAGCGGATCCTTGGCGGGGTCGACCGGTACCGGTACGTCGCGGCGTTCCGGGAGCGTGACGCCCTCCTTGCCGAACAGGTGAAGCGGCGTCAGCCGGTACTGCTGCTGCAGCGCGTGGACGGCCGGGAGGTCGTCCTCGCCCTCGACGAGGGTCCGCCCGACCACCAGGACCCACGGGGTGGGGGCGTTCGCCGTGCGGCGCACGCCCTCCGGAAGGTCCCCACTCCAGTCCGGGCCGATGAGGGCGAAGTCACCGGCCTCCGATCCGGTCGCCCGCATGCCCACGTAGTCGTAGTTGTCGGAGGTGAAGGAGACCAGTTCGAAGGTGAAGTAGCGGTCGCCCATGTCCGGGTGCGAGAGAATGAGGGGCTCCTCGCGCAGGTCCAGCCACGCCCACGAGTACAGCGTGTCGATGTTGGGGGACACGCCCTCCCGATCCGAGACGTCCCAGAGCCTGCTCGCATGCCAGAAGTGGTTGACGGCCATGTACGGGGTCGATTCCGTCTCGGGTTTCTGGGTCACCCAACGGTGCCGGAGCTCGGCGTTGTAGATGTAGGGGAAGCCGTAGATGAAGGCCTGCTCTCCCAGCGTGTACGCGTACTCGCGGCGCCAGTCGTCCACCCGGCCGGTCAGTGCCGGCTTCACCGAATGCCATGCAAGGGGCAGGGCCCGCGTCACCTTCCGGGCGCGGTCAATGGTGTCCCCCGGGTGACGTACGGCCGCCGCTGTGGCCTTTCCGGTGGCGGCTGCCGCTTGGCCGATGCCGGCTGCCGCCGTGGCGAGATCGTGGCGCAGGTGTCGCCGGGGATGGTTGCTGTTGCCTGAGGATGCCATCGCACCGCGTTCCTCTCCTGAGGCTGAACAGCACGGCTTGCAGCCACCACGTGAACTCAGCATGCGAACTGGGGAAGCCGGCGAGCGTCGACGACGCGTCCCGGCTCCTCCCGGTGCGCCACGCGGCGACGTTCTGCGCCATGCTTCGTGGGGTTACCGGGCCGGGTGCTCCAACACGCACCTACCTTTCGAGTAGATCACCGCGTCCGTGTCCCGGCAACCGGGATCGCAGGTCACGACGGTCCCCATCCGTCGCCCAGTGCGTTCACGGCGTCGGTCACCGTCGGGTGGAGGCGATCCGGGCTGAGGGTCGCGTGCAGGGGGTGCCGGGACAGTGAGCGTGTGGGGCCGGCCCGGACGCGGGCCAGATGGAGCTCGACTCCCTGATGGTCGAGGTCGGCGGCGAGGTCCGCCAGGGTGTCCAGGACGGGCAGGCCGAGCCGGTAGCTCGCCGTCAGGTCCACCACGACGGCGCGGGGCGGGCCGTCGGATGCCGCCGCCAGCTCCTTCACGGCCGTGCGGACGCGATTGACGTTGCCGAAGAAGAGCGCCCCGTCCGGCCGGGCCACGAGGATTCCCGGTGCTGCCACGGCTCGTGGGTGCTCCTGCAGGTCGCCCCACACGCCGGTGCCGGGCAGCAGCCCCAGGACCGCCACCCGCGGGGTGCTGGAATAGGCGATGAACAGCAGCAGTGACATCAGTACGGCGATCACCAGCCCGGGCAGCAGATCGAAGGCCAGAACACCGACCAGGGCGGTCAGGGCGATCCAGAGGCTGGGCCGGTCGTGCGTGGCGTAGCGGCGCAGTTCCCCGACGCGCAGGAAACCCTTCACGGCCACGATCACGATCGCCCCGAGCACCGCCTCGGGCAGCGGGGTGAACAACGAGGTCAGGAAGGCCCCGGTGAACAGCACCAGCGCTGCCGCGACCAGGGAGACCATCGGGCTGCGGCCGCCCGCACCCTCGGCGGCGGCGCTGCGCGACGCGCTGCCGGAGACCGCGAAGCCGCGGAAGAAGCCCACCGCGAGGTTGACCGCGCCCACCGCGACCATCTCGCGGTCGGCCTTCACCTCGTCGCCGTGGAGGCGCGCGAAACGGCCGGCGATGCTGTAGGACTCGGCGAAGACGACCAGCGCCACCCCGAGGGAGCCGCCGGCGAGCTCGGCCCAGTCGGCTGATGTGACACCGGGCAGGTGAGGGACCGGCACGGCCGCCGGGATCCTGCCCACTGTCTCCACGCCGTGAGCGTGCAGGTTCAGGGCCTGGGAGAGGATCAGGCCGGCGGCCAGCACGATCAGCGAGGCCGGAAGTCGCGGCAGGACGCTCTCCAGCAGCAGCAGCGAGACCACTGCGGCCACGCCGACGGTGATCGTGGTCCACGACCAGTCGCCCGCCTGACTCAGCAGCTTCGCCAGGCGCTGGAAGAAGTCGCCCTCCCCGCTGGAGACACCGAGGATCTTCCCCGTCTGCCGCACCATGATCGTCAACGCCATGCCGAAGAGGAAGCCGACCAGGGCGGGCTCCGCCAGAAAGTTGGTCAGGAACCCCAGCCGGGCCGCTCCGGCTGCCACCAGCACTGCGCCCACGATCACCGCCAGCGCCGCCGACAGCCCGACGGCGGCGCCCGGATCACTGCTGACACCACTGACGGTGGACGCCGACAGCACGGCCGCGGCCGACGTCGCCCCCACGATCAGAAAGCGCGAACCTCCCAGCAGTGCGTAGCCCACGAGAGCGATCGGAGCAGCGTAGAAGGCGTTCTGCGGAGGGACTCCGGCGATCTCCGCGTACGCCACCGACTCCGGCACGATCAACGCCCACACCGTCAGCCCGGCCAGGACGTCACCGCGCAGCAACTGCCGCCGGTAGCCGCGTGCCCACTCGGCCACCGGCAAGGCGGCGAAGAGGCGTCGGCCGGTCAGCGGACGCGGCTGATCGGCGGGCACTGCCAGCGCGCGTCGATGACTTCGGGGCGTGGGAGGTACATGCGCAGCGCGACGAACCAGATGCCCTCCTGCGGTGTGGGCAACCAGTTGTTCTCCCGGTCGGAGCCCGGTGAGTCGGGCTGCAGATGGAGGGTCAGGCCGCCGTCCGGCTCGGTGACCAGTCCGCGGGTGCGGTCTCCGATGGAGTAGCGGTCGATCGGGTTGGAGATCAGGTTCCTGGCCTCGTCGTAGGCCGTCAGGGACCAGAAGGCGTCGACGGGGGGCAGCGCCCCGGCCTCGAAGCGCATCTCATAACGGCCCGTCGACAGCTTTTCACCCTCCGCGTCGTCGAAGGCGACGAGGTACTCCGTCTCCTCCAGATCATTCGCGGCGACACCGAACAGGGCCTGCTCCGCGGCCCGCTTGACGAAGTCGTCGCCGAAATGCCCCATCTCCCGCGGCGGGTAACGCCAGCCGTTGATGAGTTTGGCCCAGTCTCCGCTGAGCAGTTGCTCCTGGAGCATGGGCAGACCGGCAGTGGCGGCGGCGATCAGGCCCTGCCGGACGGATTCGGGCTGCGCCTGCACGTCGAGACCGGCGCCCACGCCGATCTCCGCGAACTGCCGGAGCAGGATCTCATGGCGCTCCGGAGGAGGGTTCTCGGCCAGCATCGCGTTCAGCGTCTTCCACGTCGCGAGCGGATCCCGCTCCGGATCGACCGGCACCAGCACGTCGCGGCGCTCCGGGACGGTGGCGCCCTGCTGTCCGAACAGGTGGAGCGGCGTCAGCCGGTACTGGTCCTGCAGGGCGTGGACGGCGGGCAGGTCGTGCTCGCCGTCGACCAGGGTGCGGCCGAGCACCAGGATCCACGGGCTGGGGGCGGTCGCCGTACGACGCACTCCCGCGGGGAGCTCACCCTCCCATCCCGGACCCAGCAGAGCGAAGTCGCCGGCGTGCGGCCCCGTGGCACGCCGGCCGACGTAGTCGTAGTTGTCCGAGGTGATGCCGACGAGCTCGAAGGTGAAGTAGCGGTCGCCCATCTCCGGGTGCGAGAGGATGACGGGCTCCGTGCTCAGGTCGACCCAGGCGCACGAGTAGAGGGTGTCGTTGTTGGGCGCCAGACCTTCCTGGTCGGAGGCGTCGAAGAGCGTCCGGGCATGCCAGAAGTGGTCGACGGCGGAGTGCATCCTCATCTTGGGGTCGGCCGGCTCGGTCACCCACCCGTGGCGCAGCCGGGCGTTGTAGATGTAGGGGAAGCCGTAGACGAAGGCCTGCTCCCCCAGTGTGTAGGCGTATTCGCGACGCCAGTCGCCGACCGATTGCGGCGCGGGGCTCGTACCTGCGGAGGCCATCAGCACGCTCCTCTTCTGTGACTCAGCGGCACGCGATACGGCCGCCCTCGGGGCCGGGTCGCCGACGAGGCACCTCTGGCTCTCCGTGGGGGTGGCCACGATCACTCGCCGTACCGCATCGGATACGAAGCAGACCGTTCATGCGAGTTGGGCCTGTTTCGAGTAGATCACCGCAGCCACAGCCCGGCAACAGCACGTCATTGCGGCCGGATCTGTCCAACAGCTTCGCGGCCGTCGGCGTCGGCGGACGGGGCAGCGGAAGCGGGTCCTTGTGGTGATCCGGGCTTCCTCGGCCCGGTCGAACTCTTTCTGCTGCGTCGCCAGTTCCGCGACCGTCCCCGTTTCGCATCGGCCGGCGCGGCGATCTCGCCCTCCCGCTCTCCCCGGGTGCGCCGGCACCGGTCCCAGAGTGCGCCGCGTCGGGCAGGGGGAGGTGGCGGTCAGCACCCGGGCCATCCCGTCGCTCATGGCCCAGTAGGCCCTCGCCTTCGTCGAAGACGGCGGGCCGGCGCTCCTGGTCACGTACGCCTGATCCTCCTGACCCGAACAGGTGTCGAGCCGTGTGCGTCGGACCGGGCAGGACGGGCTGGAAACGGTGGCCCGGTTACGGTCGGCGGGCGGTCGCCGGCCGCCCGGAGTGCGGGAGGTGTTGCTGTGTCGACCGCGGAGCCGCGATCCGTTGTCGCGATCCTCCCGATCATCTCGGGACTCGCCCTCGCTTTCACGATCACGGCCGTCGACCCGCTGGTCCTCAGCCTGAACATGCCGCAGGTCAGCCGGGCGCTCCACGTGCCGGCCGACGTCGTCGGGTTCCTGGGAGGCGCGGCGACGCTGGTCGTGGCCGCTGCCGTGCTCGCTGTGGGAAGTCTCGGGGACGCCTTCGGGCTCAGGCGGCTGCTGATGCTGGGGCTGGTCGGCGACATCGTCGTCAACCTGCTCTCCGCGATCTCCCTCGGCTATACGTTCTTGCTGGTGACGCGCCTCCTCGACGGCCTGGCGCTGGCCGCGATCCTGGGCGTGTCGATGGCCCTGCTCAAGGTTTCGGTGCCACCGGAGATGCGGCCGGCGGCCATCGGCATCTTCATGGCCATCGACATGGTGCTGTGCGGGGTGACCCCCGCGATCGGGGGCTGGGTGGTGGAGGCCGTCGGCTGGCGGTGGCTGTTCCTACTGGCCCCCCTGCTGTCGCTGATCGCGCTCGGTCTGACAGCCCGCTACGTCACCGAGCCCCCCGTCCTGAAGCGCCGCAGAGTCGATGCGGTCGGCGTCAGCCTGGTCGGCGTCGCCCTGCTGACCCTCGTCCACGGCGTCGCCGAGGCGGAGAACGGCATCTCCCAGCTCCAAGCCTGGCTGCCGCTGGTGATCAGTGCGGTCGCCGGGGTGCTGTTCGTGCTCCGTGAACGCCGTACACCGGAACCGGTCCTGGATCTGTCGCTGTTCCGCAGCGGTCCGTTCGCCGTGGCCGCGCTGGCCAGCCTGACGCTCAACTTCCTTGTCGCGGGCTTCAGTTTCGCCCTCGGGCAGTTCGGCAGTGTGATCCTCGCGCTGCCCCCGCGCACGATCGGCCTGCTGTTCCTGCCCGGCACACTGGCGATCGCAGGCGCCGTCATCCTCGCCGGGCGCCTGATCGGGAAGTACACGCCCCGGCCGGTCCTCATCACGGGCCTGCTGGTGATGGTCGCGGGCGGGCTGCTGATGGCGGCCACCGCCACGCCCACGATGGCTCTGTGGATCGTCGTTCTGGCCACCTGGCTCACCAACCTCGGATCGCTGGTGACCTCCTCCGCGGTGGCCGAGACCATCCTTTCGCACGCCCCGCCCGGCAAGTCCGGCGCCACCGCGTCCGTCCAGCCGGCGTTCGGGATGACCGGTTACGCGCTCGGCCCCGCCGTCTACCTCCTGCTCCTCAACCTCTTCTTCCAGCGGCAGTGGCTCAACGACGCCGACGCACGCGGCATGTCGGTGTCCGAGGCCGATCAGGCCGTGGACGCGACGCGAAGCGCGCTGGCGCACAGTCCGGGCTCCGCCGGATACGACCCGAACCTGCTCCGGCAGTCCGGACTGGACCTCGGGCTGGACTTCACCAACGGCCTGCGGCTCACCATGCTGGTCGTGAGCCTCCTGCCGCTCGCCCTGGCCGTGGCGGCGTACGTGCTCATGCCCCGCCGGACGGGGACGGCACCGTAGGAGCGGTCCGGGTCACCAGGCGTCAGGCGAAAGACCCGGCAGGGCCGTTGGAGCGAGCCGAGCTTCGGCGCGAGGGGACGGACCGCGAGGTGCTCCCAGCGCTGGTACTCAAGACCGAGGCCGACACCAGCTTCAACCGCGCGGTTCTTCCGGTCTTTGTCGGAGTGTCATGAGTTCTGGCACCAGGGCATGTTGGTCGGCCTCAGGGGAGCTCCGGACTGCATCGAGGCCTACGCCGAGACGGACTTCGCCGAGGACCTGACGTTCGCCGTCCGCAGCCTCCCCTGACAGCACAACCGGCCGTCCTGCAGGGGATGCACGGTCGGACGCGGCGGGTCAGCATGGAAGGAAGGGGGATGTTCCCGAGTGGAGGTTCCCATGACTGACAACGAGACGTTCGTCCGCGATCTCTTCCGGGCCTGGAACGACCGGGACTACGACTCCATCGCCGGGTCCGTCGCTCCGGACTGCACCCTCGTCGAGGAGGGCAGCGGAAGGACCCTGCAGGGTCCGGAGGGCTTCACCCAGCTCGCCAAAGCCATGTTCGACGCGATGCCCGACGGCAAGTTCACCCTCGATCACCTCACGTCACAGGGGGACACGGTCGTCGTCGAGTACACGGGCAGCGGGACCCAGACCGGAGACCTGGTCCTGCACGCGGGCACCGTGCCCGCCACGGGGCGTCACGTCACGGTGCACGCGTGCGACATCTACGAGGTCAAGGACAACAAGATCAAGGAGGGTCGCGCCTATCTGGACACCGGCGCCATCATGAGCCAGCTGGGTCTGACCCAGTAGCGCAGGGCTGACCGGATTCAGCCCCGACCGTCGCAGCGTTCGCCGAGGGGCCACGACCGGGAGCGACGGGGGCTTCGGCCCGCCCTTGCCACCTCCGCCTCACACCGCCGTCACCGGTCCGCCTCACTGCCGTACCGGGACTCGTGTGCCGGATCTCCGCGCGGGACGTGGCCGGCCGGAGCCGCGCTGCGCACACCGCGTCTGGGGTCGGCTTCAGCCGTTCGAGTCCCACCCGCCCCACCTATGTGGGCTTTTGAACTGCGGAACGTTCCTCGTGAGGTGTTGGGGCGTGAGCTCCTGCACAGCGGAGAGAATCCGCCGGGCGCGTTGTCGGAGCCGCGCGCTGAGGGGCCGGACAGGGACCAAGACGCCGCTGACGTGCCCGCGTTCGCCGGCCAGAATGGGCGAGCATGGGCGGAGCTTCTCAGCTCTTGCCAGTCTGTTCCTGTCCTTGTGTCCCGAACACGTCCCGACTGCGTCCTGGAGGGACAAGGACACGGGGCGCGGTTGGCGAGGTCGCTCTTCTTCGGATGCGTCTCATTGAATGCGCCGGGCGATCCCGGTCGCCCGGCCCATCAGCCATTCGAGCGGCCCCCGCTGGACAAAGCGGGACCAGATGGTGGCGAGAACGGTGACGGACGCGATGAAGCCGAGCAGGATGTACAGCGGCTGGACGGTCGCTTCCTCGGTGTCCAGGAGCCAGATGGCGACGATGTGGTAGACGTACGCCGTCAGTGACATCGAGCCGACCGCGACGACGGGCTTGGCCAAGCGGCGCAGCCGGGGGAAGGCGTCCATGGCGGCCAGGCACACGGTCAGCACCAGGATCGCCACACCGGTGTTGCCCACGATGGACAGGGTCGCCTCGCTGTGCGGGGAGGCGACCAGCATCCCGGCGGGCGTGTTGCCGAAGATGCCGTCGCTGCCGGGCGACGACATGGACGACATGGCCGGCCCCCCTGCGGCTTCCCCGAGGGCTTCCGCGGCGCCGGGCACGAGACGCAGTGCCAGCCAGGAGCCGCCGTAGCCGGTGACGGCGAGGGCGACGCCGGTGAGGGCGAGGCGTATGCGTACGGCGGTGGCGGCCAGGTCGCAGCGGGCGACAGCCATGCCGGCGATGACGAACGGGACCCAGGTCAGGGCCGGGTAGCCGCCGGTGAAGAGCAGCGAGACGATGCCGTCGGCGTGGCCGACGGTGGGGAATGCGCGGTCGCCGACCACCGGCTTCAGCGCGTAGAGCAGCTGCGGGCCCACCAGGGCCCAGCCCGTGGCGATCAGCGCCAGCGGCTTGGCACCCAGCCGGTACAGCGGAAGCACGAGCAGGAAGAACAGTCCGTAGAAGGCGAGGATCGGCACGACCGGGGTGCCGGTCATGGTCAGGGCAGTGCCCAGGGCTATCAGGATCACGGCCCGGATGACGACCTTGGCGACGGCCTGGCGGCCGGCCAGGCCGGTCTTCGGTGTGCGGCGCCCGGTGATGAGGGCGACCGCGAAGCCGGCCAGGACGGCGAACAGGGCGGAGGAGCGGCCTTGCGCCAGCTCCATCAGGAAGCCGATGACACCGCCTTGGCTCGGGGCGGGGCCCACATGGACCGCGTACATACCGAAGACGGCCAGGCCGCGGGCCAGGTCCAGCCCGACCAGTCGGCCCACGCCTGCCCCGCCCGTCGAGGACTCACCGCGCTCGCGTGTGGGGGAGGCTGCGTCGGCCGGGAGCAGCGGGGAGTCCGGGTGATGTGTCATGCCACTCAGGCTGGAGACCGAGCCGATCATGGAGTATCCGGCAGAAGGCTGGGGTGTCCCTGCCGACTGGAGGGAGATACCCCGCCGTGTGGCTGGAGCTGCCGCTCGTCGGGCCGCGGGGACTCTTGGGGCCTTTAGGGTCGAGGCGGCATGGGTTGGACGGCATGGATGAAGGTGAGGCGGAGCGCACGTGATCCGGGTAGTGGTGGTGGACGACGAGGCACTGGTCCGCTCGGGCTTCGAACTCATTCTGGGCGCGTCCGAGGACATCGAGGTCGTCGCGACCGCGAGCGGGGGCGACGCCGTGGCGACCGTCCGCCGGGAGCGGCCGGACGTGGTGCTGCTGGACATCCGGATGCCGGACGTCGACGGGCTCACGGTGCTGCGCGAGCTGCGAACCGGGCCGGACGCGCCGGTGGTGGCGATGCTGACCACGTTCGACGCCGACGCGTACATCCTGACCGCGCTGCACTCCGGCGCGGCCGGTTTCCTGCTCAAGGACACCGAGCCGGAGCAGCTCGCTCACCTGGTGCGCACCCTGGCCGCGGGCGGCGTGGTCCTGTCCCCCAAGGCGTCCCGGACGCTGCTGCACAGCCACCACGGCACCGAGGCGGCCGTCGACGAGGAGGCGGCCCGCGTCCGGCTGCTCACCGCCCGCGAGCGTGACGTCCTCGTCCTGGTGGCGGAGGGCCTGTCGAACGCCGACATCGGGACGCGCATCCACCTGGGTGTCGGCACGGTCAAGGACCACGTCAGCGCGATCCTCACCAAGCTGCGGGTGACCAGCCGGGTGCAGGCCGCGCTGCTGGCGCAGCGGGCCGGACTGCTGGACGAGCGCCCGCGGTCGCAGGCCGGCCGATGAGTCGTGCACGCGCCGCGTGGCAGCGGATTCCCGCGCCGGTCGTCGACCTCGCCCTGGTGGCGGTGGCGGCCGTGGACGTATGGCTGAACATGTGGGAGCACACGCGGCTCGGCGTCCCGCTGGCCGCGGTCGGCTGCGCCGCGTTGGCCTTCCGGCGCAGGTTCCCGCTCGGCGTCTTCCTGCTCACCCTGCCCATCGCGCTGATGCAGGATGTCGCCGTCGCCGTGCTTGTGGCGCTGTTCACTCTGGCCGAACGCTCCCGCAACCGCCGTCTCCTCGCCGTGTGCGTCGCCCTGTCCGCCATCGCGAGCAGCACTCCGTGGCTGGCCGAGGTCGACCGGACCATGACACTGGTCTTCTTCGTGTACGGCCTGGCGACCGCCGCGGCCCCGGTCCTCTTTGGCCAGCTTCTCCAGGCGCAACGGGACTTGGCGCGGCGGCTGGCCGAGATCGAGGAGGCCAGGGAGCACGAGCGTGCCCTGCACGCCCAGGCCGTGCTCGCGCGGGAACGTGCCCAGCTGGCCCGCGAGATGCACGACGTGGTCTCCCACCAGGTCAGCCTGATCGCCGTACGGGCCGGAGCCCTGCAGGTCGCCACCAAGGACGTGGACGCCAAGGAGGCCGCCCGCACGATCCGTTCGCTGAGCGTCACCACACTCGACGAACTGCGCACCATGGTCACGCTGCTGCGCGCCTCCGGCGGCCACGCCACGGAGCTGACGCCTCAGCCCACCCTTTCCGACCTGCACAAACTGGTGGAATCAAGCGGCACTCACACGGAGTTGTCAGGTGAGCTTCCGCCCGCCGTGGGCACACCCGCGCAACGGGCCCTCTACCGCACGGTCCAGGAGGCGTTGACCAACGTCCGCAAGCACGCCCCCGGCGCCACGGCCCGCGTCGAGCTGTGGCAGGACGGTGACGACGTCGGAGTGACCGTCGCCAACACCGCGCCCACGCGTCCCTCCCTGTCCCTGCCCGGTTCACAGCAGGGCTTGGTCGGTCTGCGGGAACGGGCCGACATCCTGCACGGCACCCTGGAGGCGGGCCCGACCGCGGAGGGCGGCTACCGGGTACGGCTGCGGATTCCGCTCAGTGCGGACTGACCGACCAGGGCCTCATGCCGTCCCGTCGGCTTGCGTCGGCTCACGAAGCTCGCTTGGGCTCCTTGCGCTCCGCTTCGGGGGCCTTCTGCAGACGTGTGCCCTCAACGTCCACTCGAGCAGGGCGGCCCGGTGGCTTGAGGTCTGCGTCGGACCAGACGTGCAACCCGCATGCCTCCGCGGACGCCGGCCCGCGCGGCCGGCAACAAGAAGGGTGGCTGTCACTGCACGTTGGTGACGTCAAACCTCGTACCACGACCCGCAGTGGACGGCCGGACAACCTTGCGTGCGGCGGTTATCGCGTGGGGACCAGGAACTGAGTGGCCGCCAGCCGCGCGTACAACCGGTCCTGGGTCACCAGTTCCTCGTGGGTGCCCACGGCCCGTACTCGTCCGGCGTCCATCACGGTGATCCGGTCGGCGCGTGTCACCTTCGACAGGCGGTGGGCCACCACCAGCGCGGTGGTCTCCCGGGCCACGTCCGCGATGACGTCCCGCAGCGCCAGTTCGTTGATGGCGTCGAGCTGCGAGGTCGCCTCGTCCGGAAGCAGCAGCCGGGGCTTGCGCAGCAGGGCGCGGGCGATGGCGATGCGCTGCCGCTCAGCGCCCGACAGAGCTTCGCCCGTCCCAGGACGTCGCGGATGTCGTCGTCCGTCGCGCCGGGCGCAGCGAAGACCAGGTTCTCGCGCAGCGTGCCGGCCGGCACCGGAGCGTCCTGCTCCACGTACCCGATGGCAGACCGCAGCTCGGACAGGGACCAGTCCTGTACGTCCTTGCCGTCAACCAGGACCCGGCCGCCGGTGGCCTCGTAGAACCGCTCGATGAGCGCGAAGACCGTCGACTTGCCCGCGCCCGAGGGTCCAACGAAGGCCGTCATTCCGGTGCCCGGCACCTCGAAACTCACCTGCTGACGGATGTACGGCAGGCCGCTACGGCAGCGGAAGGACACGCCCTCCTGATAGTGGGACACGGCGTCGACCAGCTTGGACACCGGCTCGATCAGGTAGAAGAGGTACAGCAGGAAGGCAATGAGGGTGGACACGGGGATCTCCCCGGACGCCACCCGCGCCCCACCGACCGCGAGCACCGCGAGAAACGCCGGCTGTACGGCGAGTTCGTCCGCCGAACCTGCCACGGACTCCCATTTCGCGCTGTTCACCCCGTGCCGCCACGCCCACTGTGCCGCGTCCTCCACCCGGGCGGCCTCCCGCTCCTCGGCACCGGACGCCTTCACCGTGCGAAACGCCCGAAGACCCGCTCCAACGCGATGGAGATCTCCCCGACCGCCTCCTGCGACCGCTCGGTGGCGCGGGCGATCCTCGGCATCACCAGCGCGACGGCGCCGCCGACCAGCCCGACCACACCGAGCGTCACACCCAGCAGCACGACGTCCAGGAACGCCATCACCACGATCGCCGCCACGAAGGCCACCGCGCCGCCGGCCGCGGAGACGACCGCCTGGGTGCTGACCGCCCGCGGCAGTGTGGTGTCCGAGGTGACCCGGGACATCAGGTCACCCGGCGGGATCCGTCCCACTCCGCGATCCGCAGCCGCAGCAACCGCCCCACAAGGGTGCGCCGCGCGGCCAGGACCACCGACTCCGCCGTCCGCTCCAGCGCATACGCGCCGAACGCCTCGACCGCCGTGCCCAGCACCACCAGCGCGGTGAGCGCCATCAGGATCCCGGCGATGGTCCCACCTGTCGCGAGCCGGTCCACCAGTGTCTTGGTGGCCACCGGCTGCAGCAGTCCCCCGGCGGCCTCGACCAGGGCGCACAGCAGGCCGGGAGCGACAGCCAACCGGTGCGGCCGGACATAAGCGCACAGCGCCTTGGCCGTCTCTCGGGCGGACAGGGAGGTTTCATCCGTCATCGGGGCGGATGCGGTGTTCGGAATTCCTCGTCGGTTCAGGGGACGAGTCCGGCTGTGCCCGTGACGAGGGTGTGCACCAACGCTCCGAAGACCTCAGGACGCACGACGAACAGCACGACGGCGCCCGCCGCCAGCGCCAGGCCGACGAACTCCAGAAACTCGCCCCTGTCAGGGACGGCGTCACTGCCCGCTACATCGGCCGATGATCCGAGGAAGTCCTCGGGCTCCTTGTGTCGCTCACGGTCTGTCATGCCTCCAGCCTGGAAGCCCGGCCGCCTCGCGCCCATCCGGCACCTGTCGGGTCCACCCCCGCCGAGTGGCTGGAGCAGGCCGCCGTCCGGTCGCGCCGGACCGGTCGGGACGTGACTCCGCCGGTCGGCGGGGCGGTACCCGCCGACCGGCGGGGCCGTTACCGAAGCCTGCCGGATGGTCAGCCGCCCGACGTCCACGCGAGCTTCTCCGTATGACAAAGTCGCAGCCGCTGCAGGAGACGTCAGCTCCGCAGGAGAACTCGCCTCCGCCGCCCCGAACCTCCCCCGAATCCGCCGTGCCAGTCTCGACCGGTCCTTCGATGGGACGCCTCGTCGGGGTGGACCTGGCCCGCGCGCTGGCAGTGTTCGGCATGTACGTCGTGCACGTCGGTCCCCCACTGTCGACCACGGACGGCGTCGCCAGCTGGGTCCGGTACATGGCGGACGGTCACTCGTCGGTCCTGTTCGCCACCCTCGCCGGATTCTCACTGATGCTGATCGCCGGCCGCCGGGAGCCGAAGACCGGCCTGGCCGGCCGGCAGGCGAAGGCCCGGATCGCGATCCGGGCCTTCGTCCTGCTGGCGCTGGGCACCGTGATGGCGATGGAATACGGGGGAGTGATCATCCTTGGCTTCTACGGGGTTTACTTCCTGCTGGCGCTGCCTCTGGTGCGACTGCGGGCCAGGACGCTCGCGATCATCGCGGCCGCCCTCGCCCTCGTCACACCACAACTGTCGTTCGCCCTCAGCCCGCTGCTGACCCAGCAGGTCCAGCAGAGCATCAACGCCTACGACCCGCTCCACCGGCTCAGCGACGTGGGAGTGCTCGATCTGCTGTTCACCGGCTTCTACCCGACGATCACATGGATTCCGTTCCTGATCGCCGGTATGGCGCTGGCCCGCCTCGACCTGTCCCAGACCGCCGTCCAGTGGCGCCTGGCCGCGCTCGGCGCCGCCCTCACCGTGGCCGCGTACGGCATGTCCTTGCTGCTGGCCGGCAAGGACGCGTTGAGGAGCACGGCGGAAGACGGGCCGTCGTCCGGCGGCTCCGGGTCGATGCCCCTCGACAGCGGGTCGCTGGAGCCCCATATTCCGGCCTCGTCGCTCTTCACGGCCGGGCCGCACAGTGGCACCACGTTCGACATCATCGGCAGCGTGGGAGTCGCGATCTTCATGATCGTGGGCGCGACGGTGGCGATGGACCGCCTCCCGCGACTGCGCCGCCTGGCCAATCCGGTCGTCGCCGTGGGCACCATGTCCCTGACCGCCTACGTCGGCCACTTCGTCGTACAGTCCTGGCTGTCCGAGCTCGGGGTCGGGCCCGGCACCGAGCAGTCCTGGGTGCCACTGCTCATGTTCATCCTCGGGGCGATCGTGTTCGCCGCGGTCTGGTCCCGCTTCTTCCGCCGCGGCCCCCTGGAGTATCTGCTCAACGCCGCCACCAAGCCGGCGAAGTACATCCGATGAGGCCCGGCCGGGGTGGCTCGACCTCCACGTCCCACCCCGGCCTGGACCGCTCACGGATCCGGCAAGCGGCTCGGTCCTTACGGGTTTCCACCCGTAGGCCCGTCTCGTCACGCGTAGGTGCGGGGCGAGTGGACGGCGAAGGCTATGCCCCTACGGCAGCTTGCCCAGACCGTTGCCCGACACGTCCGTTCAGGTCAGCGCGGTTCTAGCCAACGCTGACCGCAACGGCGTTGACCGCGCGGGCAGCGGATTCAGTCCGTTCAGGCAAAGTTGACGATCCGACACCCAAAAATGAACGTTTCCGCAGGTCACAGACCTGCACAGGTGGGGCGGGTGGGACTCGAACCCACGGCCGACGGATTATGAGTCCGCTGCTCTAACCGGCTGAGCTACCGCCCCATAGCGGCGTGTCGCGCACATTTGTGCGCGCCGTCTGCCGCAGCATAGCCGCTCATACGATCTCCTGCTTCGTATGGTCGACTTCGCCTGCCCTTGAGGACTCCGCCGTGACCTGCACGGTTCCCGGGCGCGGGGCCGGACATGAAAAAGGACCCCGGAGGGGTCCTCGTTCAGCATGCTCCCCCGACTGGACTCGAACCAGTAACCTGCCGGTTAACAGCCGGCTGCTCTGCCAATTGAGCTACGGAGGACCGAGCTCCCCCGACTGGACTCGAACCAGTAACCTGCCGGTTAACAGCCGGCTGCTCTGCCAATTGAGCTACGGAGGAATGCCTCGTTGCATCGAACGTACCTACCTGGGTATTCGCCAGGGGGCGGGCGCTCGCTGCGACACATACATTAGCGCAAGCAGGGGGGTGCTCCGCCAATCGGTTCCCCCGGCACCGACACCGCGCCAGAGACCTGCACAAGGAGAGGGTGGCCGCCATGCGCTACAAGCTGACGTTCGTCGTCGGACTGGCCCTGGGTTACGTACTGGGCACGCGCGCCGGGCGCGAGCGGTACGAGCAGCTGAAGAAGTCGGCACGCCAGGTCGCGCAGAACCCCGCCGTCCGCAACACCGCGGAGTCGGCGGCGCAGCAGGGGCGCGAGTTCGCGGGCAAGGCGTACCACGTGGTGAGCGACAAGGTCGGGGACCGCGTGCCGGACTCGGTTGCCCAGCGGGTGCGCTCCCTTCGCGAACGCGGCGGCGACGGCGCGGCGCAGGACGACTGGGGCACCAGCAACACCTAGTTCAGGCCGTCCGCAGCACATGGACCGGGCTGTCCGCAGCACATCGTTTCTCCTCGGCTGCGAGGGGCCTGTGAGGCCACGCGCCTTCGCGGCGCACGGCCCATAGAATTTTCGTCATGGGGATAGTCGCCGGGCTGGACAGTGCGCCCGATTTCACTCGCATCGTCGTCTGCGATTCGGACACGGGTGCCGTGCTCAGGCAGGGGTACGCCCCGCATCCGGTCGAGGGCGCCGACGGCGGGGGCGGACGGCCCTCCGACGTCGACCCGCAGGCCTGGCTGCTGTCACTCGGTGAGGCGGCCGGCGGCGGACTGCTCGAAGGCGTGCAGGCCATCGGCGTGTCGGCGCAGGCGAACGCGCTCGTGCCGCTCGACTCGCAGGGCGGCACCGTTCGCCCCGCGATGGTCGGCGGGGACAAGCGGGCGCAGGTCGCGGCGGCCGATCTGATCGACGCGCTCGGCGGGCGCGAGGCGTGGGCGCAGGCGGTGGGGTCCGTGCCGCAGGCCGCGCAGCCGGTGACCAAGCTGCGCTGGCTGGCGAAGAACGAGCCCGACGCCGCCCTGCGCACCGCGATGCTCATGCAGGCCCACGACTGGCTGGTGTGGCAGCTGCTGGGGCGGCCCGTGCGCCGGACCACCGACCGGGGCGGCGCCTCCGGGACCGGGTACTGGTCGGCGGCCACCGGCTCCTACCGGACCGATCTCGTCGACCTGGCACTCGGTCACCAGGTCATGCTGCCCGAGGTGATCGGGCCGGCCGACCCGGCCGGTACGACCCCGGAGGGGCTGCTGATCTCGGCGGGGACCGGCGAGACCATGGCCGCCGCGTTCGGGCTCGGCATCGGGCTCGGTGACGCCGTGGTGTCGCTCGGCGCCTCCGGGTCCGTCATGGCGGTCCACCCCGAGGCCCTCTTCGACAGCAGCGGGATGATCACCTCGCTGGCCGACGCGACCGGCATGCATCTGCCCGTCGTCACCACGCTCAACGCCGTACGGGCCCTGCGCGGGACCGCCGAACTCCTCGGCCTGCCCGACCTGGAGAGTCTGTCCGACCTGGCGCTGAAGTCGACGCCCGGCTCGCACGGACTCGTACTCCTGCCGTATCTGGAGGGTGAGCGGACGCCGAACCTGCCGCACACCGCGGGCACCCTCGCCGGGCTGCGGCGGGAGTCGATGAAGGCGGAGCATCTGGCGCGGGCGGCGTTCGAGGGCATGCTGTGCGGGCTCGCGGACGCGCTGGACGTGCTGCGCGGCCGGGGTGTCGAGGTGCGGCGGGTCTTCCTGCTGGGGGCGGCCGCCGAGCTGTCCGCCGTGCAGGCGGCGGCGCCGATGCTGTTCGGTGCGCAGGTCGTGGTGCCGCAGCCCGCGGACTACGCGGCGATCGGTGCCGCCCGGCAGGCGGCCTGGGCGCTCGGTGCCTCGCAGGGCACCCTCGACCCGCGCAACCCGCCGGCCTGGCAGGGCGCGGCCGCGCAGGTCCTCGAGCCCGGCGACGAGCTGGCGGTGGGTCAGGCGGTGCGGCAGCAGTTCGTTTCCGTGAGGGATCAGACACACCCTGGAGCTTTCCGCCCGTAAGACGGTAAAGCGCACTGCTGTCGGCTTAATCGGTTGAGGTAACACGGGTGGAGTGTCCGACGATAGGAGCCTCGGGCATCAAGCCCGCCCCATCGCCGACTCCGAGAGACGTAGCGTGCTCATACGACTACTGCGGACCTATCTGAGGCCCTACAAGAAACCCATCGCGCTGCTGGTGCTGCTGCAGTTCCTGCAGACCTGCGCCACGCTGTACCTGCCCACGCTGAACGCGCACATCATCGACAACGGCGTTGTGAAGGGTGACACCGGCTACATCCTCTCCTTCGGCGCCCTGATGATCGGCATCTCGCTGGCGCAGGTCGTGTGCAACATCGGTGCCGTCTACTTCGGCGCCCGGACCGCCTCGGCGCTCGGCCGGGACGTCCGGGCCGCCGTCTTCGACCGGGTGCAGTCCTTCTCCTCGCGGGAGGTCGGCCACTTCGGCGCGCCGTCGCTGATCACCCGTACCACCAATGACGTGCAGCAGGTCCAGATGCTGGCCCTGATGACGTTCACGCTGATGGTGTCCGCGCCGATCATGTGCGTGGGCGGCATCGTGCTGGCGCTCGGCCTGGACGTGCCGCTGTCCGCGGTGCTGGTCGCGGTGGTGCCGACCCTGGGCATCTGCGTGACCCTGATCGTGCGGCGGCTGCGGCCGCTGTTCCGTTCCATGCAGACCCGGCTGGACACGGTGAACCGGGTGCTGCGCGAGCAGATCACCGGCAACCGCGTCATCCGCGCCTTCGTCCGGGACGAGTACGAGAAGGACCGGTTCCGGAAGTCCAACGCCGATCTCACCGAGATGTCGCTGAAGACCGGCAACATGCTCGCGCTGATGTTCCCGATCGTGATGACGGTGGTGAACCTGTCGTCGATCGCGGTGGTGTGGTTCGGCGCGCACCGCATCGCCAGCGGCGGAATGCAGATCGGCGATCTGACCGCCTTCCTCGCCTACCTCATGCAGATCGTCATGTCCGTGATGATGGCCACCTTCATGTTCATGATGGTGCCGCGCGCGGAGGTGTGCGCCGAGCGGATCCAGGAGGTCCTCGGAACCTCCTCCAGCGTGGTGCCGCCCGTCGCGCCGGTCACGGAGCTGCGCCGGCACGGGCACCTGGAGATCCGGGGTGCCGGGTTCCGCTATCCCGGTGCCGAGGAGCCCGTGCTCAGGTCGATCGACCTGGTGGCCCGGCCCGGTGAGGTGACCGCCGTGATCGGCTCGACCGGCAGCGGCAAGTCCACGCTGCTCGGGCTGGTCCCGCGGCTGTTCGACGCGACCGACGGCGAGGTCCTCGTCGACGGCACGGACGTCGCCTCGCTCGAACCGAAGCTGCTGGCGAAGACGGTCGGGCTCGTACCGCAGAAGCCGTACCTGTTCGCGGGCACGGTGGCGACCAATCTGCGCTACGGCAATCCGGACGCCACGGACGAGGAGCTGTGGCACGCGCTGGAGGTCGCGCAGGCCAAGGACTTCGTGACCGGGCTGGAGGGCGGGCTCAACGCGCCCATCTCGCAGGGCGGTACGAACGTCTCGGGCGGTCAGCGCCAGCGGCTCGCCATCGCCCGCACGCTCGTCCAGCGCCCGGAGATCTACCTCTTCGACGACTCCTTCTCCGCACTCGACTACGCCACCGACGCGGCGCTGCGGGCGGCGCTGTCCGAGGAGACCGCGGAGGCGACCGTGGTGATCGTCGCCCAGCGGGTGGCGACCATCCGGGACGCCGACCGGATCGTGGTCCTCGACGAGGGCCGGGTCGTCGGGGCCGGCCGTCATCACGAGCTGATGGCCGACAACGAGACCTACCGGGAGATCGTGCTCTCCCAGCTGACGGAAGCGGAGGCCGCCTGATGGCCGGGCCGATGGCGCGGATGATGGGCCAGGGCGGCGGCCCGGACGCCCGCTCGATGGACTTCAAGGTGTCGGGCAAACGCCTGATCTCCCAGTTCAAGCCGGAACGTCTCACCATCTACGCGCTGCTGCTGTGCGTGGTGGTCAGCGTGGGCCTCAACGTGATCGGGCCCAAGATCCTCGGCAGGGCCACCGACCTGGTCTTCTCCGGCATCGTCGGACGGCAGATGCCCGCCGGTGCGACCAAGGAGCAGGTCCTCGACTCGATGCGGGCGCGGGGCCAGGGCCAGATCGCCGACATGCTCCGCAGCACCGACTTCACACCGGGCCAGGGCATCGACTTCGACGCCGTGGGCCGCGTACTGCTGCTGGCGCTGTGCACGTTCGCGGTCGCCGGTCTGCTGATGGCGGTGGCGACCCGGCTGGTCAACCGGACGGTCAACCGCACGATGTTCCGGCTGCGCGAGGACGTGCAGACGAAGCTGTCGCGCCTTCCGCTGTCGTTCTTCGACAAGCGGCAGCGCGGTGAGGTGCTGTCCCGCGCGACCAACGACATCGACAACATCGGGCAGACGCTGCAGCAGTCGATGGGCCAGCTCATCAACTCGCTGCTGACGATCATCGGTGTGCTCGCGGTGATGTTCTGGGTGTCGTGGCTGCTGGCGCTGGTCGCGCTGGTGACCGTGCCGCTGTCGTTCGTCGTCGCCACGCGCGTGGGCAAGCGGTCGCAGCCGCACTTCGTGCAGCAGTGGCGCTCCACCGGCAAGCTGAACGCCCACGTCGAGGAGATGTACACCGGCCACACGCTGGTGAAGGTGTTCGGCCGCCAGGACGAGTCGGCGCGGCAGTTCGCCGAGCAGAACGACGCGCTGTACGAGGCCGGGTTCAAGGCGCAGTTCAACAGCGGGATCATGCAGCCGCTGATGATGTGCGTGTCGAACCTCAACTACGTGCTGGTGGCCGTCGTCGGCGGTCTGCGGGTCGCCTCGGGCGCCCTGTCCATCGGTGACGTGCAGGCCTTCATCCAGTACTCGCGGCAGTTCTCGATGCCGCTGACGCAGGTCGCGTCGATGGCGAACCTGGTGCAGTCGGGCGTCGCGTCGGCCGAGCGGATCTTCGAACTCCTGGACGCGGAGGAGCAGGAGGCGGATCCGGTCGAGGGACGGCGGCCCGAGGAACTGCGCGGGCGGGTGGAACTGCAGAACATCTCCTTCCGCTACGACCCCGACAAGCCGCTGATCGAGAACCTGTCCCTGAAGGCCGAACCGGGACACACGGTCGCGATCGTCGGCCCGACGGGCGCCGGCAAGACCACCCTGGTGAACCTGCTCATGCGGTTCTACGACGTCTCCGGCGGGCGGATCACCCTCGACGGCGTCGACATCGCGTCCATGTCCCGGGACGAACTGCGCTCCGGGATCGGCATGGTGCTGCAGGACACCTGGCTGTTCGGCGGCACGATCGCGGAGAACATCGCGTACGGCGCGTCCCGGGACGTCACCCGGGGCGAGATCGAGGAGGCGGCGCGGGCCGCGCACGCCGACCGGTTCGTCCGTACGCTGCCCGACGGGTACGACACCGTGATCGACGACGAGGGCACCGGGGTCAGCGCCGGTGAGAAGCAGCTCATCACCATCGCGCGGGCGTTCCTGTCCGACCCGGTGATCCTGGTGCTCGACGAGGCCACCAGCTCCGTCGACACCCGGACCGAGGTGCTGATCCAGAAGGCGATGGCCAAACTCGCGCACGGGCGTACGTCGTTCGTGATCGCGCACCGGCTGTCGACCATCCGCGACGCGGACACGATCCTCGTCATGGAGAACGGGTCGATCGTCGAGCAGGGCGCGCACGGGGATCTTTTGGCGGCGGATGCGGCGTACGCGCGGCTGTACAAGGCGCAGTTCGCCCAGGCGGTGGCCGAGGTCGACTAGTCGCTCCGCGGGAAGTGCCGCGATGGGCCGGTGGGTCGTCCACCGGCCCATCGTGGCTGGTCGCGCCGCGGCGGAGCCGCATATGCACACGGCCCCGCGCCCCTGGGGAGCTCTAGTCCAGGTATCCCCTGAGCTGGTCCGCGAAGGCGTGGTCGCGGAGTTTGTTCAGGGTCTTCGACTCGATCTGCCGTATCCGTTCCCGGGTCACGCCGAAGATGCGGCCTATCTCCTCCAGCGTGCGCGGGCGGCCGTCGGCCAGGCCGTAGCGGAGCTGGACGACCTTGCGCTCGCGCTCGCCGAGCGTGGACAGCACGGCCTCCAGGTGTTCCCTGAGCAGCAGGAACGCCGCCGACTCCACCGGCGAGGTCGCGTCGCCGTCCTCGATCAGGTCGCCGAGGGCCACGTCGTCCTCCTCGCCCACCGGGGCGTGCAGGGAGACGGGCTCCTGGGCGAGCCGCAGCACCTCGCTGACCCGCTCGGGCGGCAGGTCGAGGTGGGCGGCGACCTCTTCCGGGGTCGGCTCGTAGCCCCGCTCCTGCAGCATGCGGCGCTGGACGCGGACGACCCGGTTGATCAGTTCGACGACATGGACCGGGACGCGGATGGTGCGGGCCTGGTCGGCGAGGGCGCGGGACATGGCCTGGCGGATCCACCAGGTCGCGTACGTCGAGAACTTGTAGCCGCGGGCGTAGTCGAACTTCTCGACCGCCCTGATGAGTCCGAGGTTGCCCTCCTGGACCAGGTCGAGCATGGTCAGGCCGCGGCCGACGTAGCGCTTGGCCACGGACACCACGAGCCGCAGGTTGGCCTCGATGAGGCGGCGCTTGGCCATCCGGCCCATGACCACCAGACGGTCCAGGTCGAGAGTCAACTGGCTGTCGAGACTGGGGGTGTTGCTCAGTTTCTCCTCGGCGAACAGGCCGGCCTCGACCCGGCGGGCGAGTTCGACCTCCTCGGCCGCGGTGAGCAGCGGGATGCGGCCGATCTCGCGCAGGTACTGGCGGAACAGGTCGGAGGACGGGCCGCCGGTGTCGGCGCGGGCGCGCTCCACGACGGGGGGGTCCGCCGGCTCGGTGGGCTCGGTCTCCAGCGCCCCGGCGGGCGGTTCGGCCGTTTCGGGCGGGCCCTCCGGGTCCGCCTCGGGGTGGTGCATCACACGGGTCTGCGGGGGGACCGCGACCAGGACTTCGGTCTCGGCGTCCGGCTCCGTGTCCGTACTGGTGTCGGTCTGGGTGAGGGTCTGGGTCTGCACGGGGGCGACCTCCAGGATGATCGCTGCAGAGGTGAGCGGCAGCGGTACTTCGGGGGCGGAGTCTGCGGCCACGCCGCTGTCCGTCCCGTACGCGATGAGCGGAACCGCGGGGGTGTGGGACCCGTGTGGGACGGGTCGGCCGCGCTCCGAGGACTCAGGCACCGGAACCCAGTGTGGAGTACGACACATCGCCGCCACGAGGGGCGTGCGGTGACTTTTTGCAATCGTGCCGTGACCGCGCGGTTACCCAGGCGTTCGGCTGTGCTCAGAGCGCCGCGGCTCCGTGCTCCCGCAGCGTTTGGTCGTACTGCTGGAGTACCCACAATTCGTTCTGTACCGCAGCCAGCTGCGCCGGATCTCCGCCCGCGGAGGCCCGGGCCATCTGCGACTGGACGTCGCGGATGCGGCGCTCCACGGCGCGGCGCCTGACCTGGACCAGCACCGTGCCCGCGTACACCTCGTCGACGGTGCGGCGCATGATCGGCTCGACGGCGAGTTCGGTGACCATGGCGCGTACCGCGTCGTCGGGCGCGGCCTCGCGGACCCGGACCAGATACTCCTGGGCGTCCCGCGTGCCGTCCTCGGCGCCGCCCGCCTCCATGACCGCCTGGCGTACGGCGGCGTAGGGCGCGGCGGTGAACTCGTCGATGCCGTACGCGTCGAAGGCCGGGGAGACCAACTCCGGTTGCTGGAGAGCCAGTTTGAGCAGTTCGCGTTCGGTGGCGTAGACGGGGTTGCGGAGGTTGAGGGCGGGGCCGGAGTTCCTGGGGCGGGGGGCCGCCTCGTACGTCTGCGGGCCGCGCGCCGCCGGGCCCGGGCCGCCCTTGCCGCCGCGGTCGCGGGCCCAACGGGCCAGCTGGGCCACCCGCTTGACCACGAACTGGGTGTCGAGGATGCCGAGCATGCCGGCGAGCTGCACGGCGACCTCGTGCTGGGCGCCGCTGTTCTTGATGCGGGCGACGATCGGGGCCGCCTCGTCCAGGGCCGCCGCGCGGCCGGCGGGGGTGTCGAGGTCGTAGCGGACGACGATCTGGCGCAGCGCGAACTCGAAGAGCGGGGTGCGGGGTTCGACCAGGTCCGTCACCGCGTCGTCGCCCTTCGCCAGGCGCAGCTCGCAGGGGTCCATGCCGTCCGGCGCGATCGCGATGTAGGTCTCGGCGGCGAACTTCTGGTCGTCCTCGAAGGCGCGCAGGGCCGCCTTCTGGCCGGCCGAGTCGCCGTCGAAGGTGAAGATCACGCGCGCGCTGCCGTTGTCCATCAGCAGCCGGCGAAGGATCTTGATGTGGTCGCCGCCGAAGGCCGTGCCGCAGGTGGCGATCGCCGTCGTCACGCCCGCCAGGTGGCAGGCCATGACGTCGGTGTAGCCCTCGACGACCACGGCACGGGACGCCTTGGCGATGTCCTTCTTGGCGAGGTCGATGCCGTACAGGACCTGGGACTTCTTGTAGATCGCGGTATCGGGCGTGTTGAGGTACTTGGGGCCGTTGTCCGCCTCGTACAGCTTGCGGGCGCCGAAGCCGACGACGTCGCCGCCGATGTCGCGGATCGGCCACATCAGCCGGCCGCGGAAGCGGTCGATGGGGCCGCGGCGGCCCTCCTGGGCGAGGCCGGACAGGAGCAGCTCCTTGTCGGTGAAGCCCTTGCCGCGCAGATGACGGGTGAGGTGGTCCCAGCCCTGGGGGCTGTAGCCGACGGAGAAGTGCTCGGCGGCCGCCTGGTCGAAGCCGCGCTCGGCGAGGAACGCACGGCCGGTGTCGGCCTCGGGGCTGGTGGCCAGCTGCTCCATGTACCACTGCGCGGCGGCCTTGTGGGCCTCGACCAGGCGGATGCGCTCGCCGCGCTGGTGGGACGGGTTGTACCCGCCCTCCTCGTACCGCAGCGTGATGCCCGCCTGGGCGGCCAGGCGCTCGACCACCTCCGAGAAGGAGAGGTGGTCGACCTTCATCACGAACGTGATGGTGTCGCCGCCCTCCTGGCAGCCGAAGCAGTGGAAGAGTCCCTTGCTCGGGCTGACCTGGAAGGACGGCGACTTCTCGTCGTGGAACGGGCACAGGCCCTTGAGGTTGCCGCCGCCCGCGTTGCGCAGCTGGAGGTACTCGGAGACCACGGCGTCGATCGGGACCGCGTCCCGTACCGCCTTCACGTCCTCGTCGTTGATCCGTCCTGCCACGTGGTGATTCTACGGGGCAGAACTGACACTCCTGGGGCGCCTCCGCGTTCGGCCGGGGGTCCGGGGGTTGCCCCCGGGAATCGCAGCACGGGGGTGGTGCGACATCTAAGAGACGAGGCTGTCGAGCGGAACGTGCGGGTCCGCCAGCGCCTCCGTGTCCACCCGTGTCTTCGAGCGGATCAGCTGCTGGACGGGGTCCTTGACGTCCCACACGTTCACGTTCATCCCGGCCAGCACCTGGCCGTCCTTGATCCAGAAGGCGATGAACGCACGCTTTCCGGCGTCTCCCCGGATCACCACTTCGTCGTACGAGCCCGGGGGCGCCCAGCCGTTGTACTCCATCCCCAGGTCGTACTGGTCGGAGAAGAAATAGGGCACACGGTCGTAGGTGACGTCCTGGCCGAGCATGGCGCGGGCGGCCGCGGGTCCGCCGTTGAGGGCGTTGGCCCAGTGCTCGACGCGCAGGCGGGTGCCGAACAGGGCGTGCGGGAAGGAGACGACGTCACCGGCCGCGTAGATGTCGGGGTCGGAGGTGCGCAGCCGCTCGTCGACCACGATGCCGGCGCCGTGCTCGCGGCCGGCGATCTCCAGGCCGGCCGCCTCCGCGAGACCGGTGCGCGGGGCCGCGCCGATCGCCGCCAGGACGTCGTGGGCGGGGTGCTCCTCGCCGTCGTCCGTGCGGGCGGCCAGCACCATGCCGTCCTGGCCCACGATCTCCGTCAACTTCACGCCGAAGTGGAAGCGGACACCGTGCTCGCGGTGCAGGTCCGCGAAGAGGCTGCCGAGTTCGGGGCCGAGGACCGCGTGCAGCGGGGTCTGCGCGGGCTCGACGACGGTGACCTCGGCGCCGTACTCGCGGGCCGCCGCCGCGACCTCCAGGCCGATCCAGCCCGCCCCGGCGATCACGAGGTGGCCGTTGTCCCTGCCGAGGGCGGCCAGCACGCCCTTGAGCCGCTCGGCGTGGGCGAGGCGGCGCAGGTGGTGGACGCCCGCGAGGTCGGTGCCCGGGATGTCCAGCCGGCGCGGCTCCGCTCCCGTGGCCAGCAGCAGCTTGTCGTAGCGGACAAGCGTGCCGTCCTCGCCGAAGCGGACCGTCTTCGCCGTGCGGTCGATGGCCTCGACGGTCTCGCCGAGGTGCAGCTCGATGTCGTTCCTCGCGTACCAGGCCGGTTCGTGGACGAAGACGCTGTCGCGCTCCTCCTTGCCCAGCAGGTAGCCCTTGGACAGTGGCGGGCGCTCGTAGGGGTGGTCGCGTTCGTCGCAGATCAGTATCACGCGCCCGCTGAAGCCCTCCGCCCGGAGCGTCTCGGCCGCCTTCGCGCCGGCGAGGCCGCCTCCGACGATGACGAATGTCTGATCCGCGTCGACCACTTGATGCCTCCTCTTAAGGGTGCCGCCACATGCGAGCGTCCCGCACGCAGCGTGATGGGGGAAGAGGGAGTGGCCCGATCAGGCCACGGAGGGTCACATTCGGGCGTGTTTGGTGTCCCCCGCGTCCCGCCAGTCTCATGGATGCCCCGTCAGACGCGCGTGAAGCGAGCGGGCCGAGGCGTCCGTGAGGGAGGCGATCTGGTCCACGACGACGCGCTTGCGCGCGCGGTCGTCGCCGGCCTGGTCGAACAGGGCCCGGAACTGCGGGTCCAGGCCGTCCGGGGCACGGAGGGTGAGCGCCTCGGCCAGCTCGGCCACCACGATCCGCTGGTCGGCCCGCAGCCGCTCCTGCTCGGCGCGCTGCATGACGTAGCGGTCGGCGACGGCCTTGAGGACCGCGCACTCCAGCCGCGTCTCGTACGGGACGACGAGCTCGGCGTCGTAGCGGGTGAGGCGCCCGGAGCCGTATCTCGCGCGCGTGGCGGCCTCGGCGGCGAGGCAGAAGCGGCCGATGAGCTGGCTGGTGGAGTCCTTGAGGCGGGCCTGGGCGACCGCCGAGCCGTCGTAGCCGTGCGGCCACCACTCCTGGTCCTGGAGGCGGTCCAGGGCGGCGGACAGTTCGGCGGTGTCGGTGCCCGCGGGCACGTAGCGGCCGACGGCCACGGTGAAGACCGCCTGCCGCTCGGGCTCGGCGTGCAGGCAGTTGGGGTCGACGTGGCCGGCGTGCAGGCCGTCCTCGACGTCGTGCACCGAGTACGCCACGTCGTCCGACCAGTCCATGACCTGGGCCTCGAAGGTGGCGCGGGGGCCGGGGGCCTCCTTGCGGACCCAGTCGAAGACGGGGCGGTCGTCCTCGTAGACACCGAACTTGCGGGAGCCGGGGTCGGTGGGGTGGGCGCCGCGCGGCCACGGGTACTTGGCGGCCGCGTCGAGGGTGGCGCGGGTGAGGTTGAGGCCGACCGAGCGGGAGCCGCCGTCGGTGAAGCGCTTGGGCTCGATGCGGGTGAGCAGCCGCAGCGACTGCGCGTTGCCCTCGAAGCCGCCGACGTCCTCGGCGAATTCGTTCAGCGCCTGTTCGCCGTTGTGCCCGAAGGGCGGATGGCCCAGGTCGTGGGAGAGGCAGGCGGCCTCCACCAGGTCGGGGTCGCAGCCCAGGGCCGCCCCCAGCTCGCGGCCGACCTGGGCGCACTCCAGGGAGTGGGTGAGCCTCGTACGCGGGCTGGCGTCCCACGCCTGGCTGCGGGTCCCCGGGGTGACCACCTGGGTCTTTCCGGCCAGCCGGCGCAGGGCCGCGGAGTGCAGCACGCGCGCGCGGTCGCGCTGGAAGGCGGTGCGTCCGGGGCGCTTGTCGGGCTCCGCTACCCAACGCTCCACCGCCGGCGCGTCGTACCCGGGCGGCGGGACGTGGTTCTCGTAAGCCTGCGGTGCGATGCCTGCGATGCCTTCCATGCACCCGACAGTAAAGCCCGGCACCGACAATCGGGACGTCAGTGACCGTTTCAGGCCGAGGCGAGCTCGGGCCGCGGCGCCGTGCCGGGCGTCGCAAGCGCCTGGTCGTAGCGGTGCAGGACGAGGCGGGCCATCGCCGGGTGGGTGCCCAGCGGGGCCGAGGCGATCCACGGGGCCGCCTGGGCGCACTCGGTCGCGAAGCGGCCCGGTGCCGTGAAGTACGAGGCGACGGCGACCCGGTGGCGGCCGCTCGCGGCCAGGGCGCGCAGCGCGTCCGGGACGGCCGGTGCGGCGGTGGTGGCGTAGGCGGGGACCACCGGGACGCCCAGGCGGTCGGCGAGCAGCTGGGCCGTGCGGCCCGTGTCCACCTTCGCCTCCGGGTCGCGGGAGCCGGCTGCGGCGAGGACCACGGCGCTCTCGCGGCGGCCCGCCTCGTCCATGCGGGTGCGCCAGCCGGCCTCGACGAGCCGGGAGTACAGGGCCTCCACGAGCAGCGGGTGCGGGCCGAGGGCGCCGGCCACGCGCGTGTGCGCGTCGGATGCGGCGGCCATCTCGGGGATGTCCCGCTTGATGTGGTAGCCGCGGCCGAGCAGCAGCGGGACGAGGACGGCCTCGCCGGTGCCCAGGGAGGCGAGGGTGTCGGGCAGGAGCGGTTCGTTCAGCTCGATGTGGCCGAGGTGGACGGGCAGCCCGGGGCGCTCGTCCCGGATCCGGTCAAGAAGCGCGTGGACGGTCTTCAGTGCGCGCGGGTCACGGCTGCCGTGCGCCACGACCACGAGGGCGGGAGGGCCGGGGCGCCGCCTGCCGTTGAGCGAGACGAGGCAGAGCTGGCTGGCGAGCTGCGTGCTGATCCGGTCCATGAGATGGGCCGTGCTGCCGAGGTGGGCCGCCTGGAACTGCGCGGCCGCACCGGGCTCGGTCATGGACTCGGCGCGAGGAGGGTTCGACGGCGTCATGGACACATGGTCGGTGCCGCAGGTTGCCGATCCGTTGCGCGGGAATGACGGGCGCTTTCCGGCCGTTCACCGTGCGGCCTGTGGGGTTTGTGAGCCGGCGCGACCTGGACTTTCACTCTCCGAGTGAGACTGATCACCCACCGTGCGCGCGAACCGCGCGGCCTGACAGGACGTCTCTGACTGTCGACACACCGGCTTCGCAGGCCACACGGGAGGGGACCGTCCGATGCGCCGACCCACGTTGCGCACACCACGTCTGCCACGCACGCGTACCGGCCGCCGGCGGCTGGTGCAGGCCGTGATGGCCGGGTGCGTGCTGGCGCTGCTGCCGGCGACCTGGATGTACACGGTCACCGCCGAACGGCTGCGGACCACCGCGGACGTGCCCCGCACCGAGGTCGCCGTCGTCTTCGGCGCGGGCCTGTGGGACGGCGAGCCCTCCCCCTACCTCGCCCACCGCCTGGACGCGGCCGCGCGGCTGTACCGCGAGAACCGCGTCCAGGTCGTCCTGGTCACCGGCGACAACAGCCGCAAGGACTACGACGAGCCCGACGCCATGCGCGTCTACCTGACCCGGCACGGCGTCCCCGACGGGCGGATCGTCAGCGACTACGCCGGCTTCGACACCTGGGACTCCTGCGTCCGCGCGAAGAAGATCTTCGGCGTCGACCGGGCCGTGCTGATCAGCCAGGGCTTCCACATCCGGCGGGCGGTCGCACTGTGCCAGGCGGCGGGCGTGCGGTCGTACGGCATCGGGGTCCAGGACAAGCACGACGTGACCTGGTACTACGGCGGCACGCGCGAGATCTTCGCGGCGGGCAAGGCGGCGCTGGACGCGGTGTTCCAGCCGGACCCGCGCTTCCTCGGACCGAAGGAGGCGGGCGTGCCTGCGGCGCTGGCGAGCGCCCGGTGACGGGGCGGGCGCGGCGCCCCTCACGCCTGGCGGGCGCCGGGCGGGAGGTCGCCGTCCCGCCGGCGTAACAGGGGGCCGTCCCGCACGTAACACGGCCGACGCACGCTGGGTGGCATGCAGATCACCGCGACGCCCACGCACTGCCCGTACTGCGCCCTGCAGTGCGGGATGAACCTGACGCCCGCCCCGGACGGGACGGTCGAGGTGAGCGAGCGCGCGGACTTCCCGGTGAACCGGGGCGCGCTGTGCGGCAAGGGCCGTACCGCGCCGGCCGTGCTCTCGTCCCGGGTGCGCCTGACCTCCCCGCTGGTGCGCTCCGGGGGCACGCTCGTGCCCGCCACCTGGGACGAGGCACTGGACCGGATCGCCGAGGAGCTGCGCCGAACGCGTACGGAACATGGCCCGGACGCGGTCGGCGTCTTCGGCGGGGGCGGTCTGACCAACGAGAAGGCGTACACCCTGGGCAAGTTCGCCCGGGTGGTGCTCGGCACCTCGCAGATCGACTACAACGGCCGTTTCTGCATGTCGTCGGCGGCGGCCGCCGGCACGCGGGCCTTCGGGCTGGACCGCGGGCTGCCCTTCCCGCTGGAGGACATACCGCGGACCGGCTGCGTGATCCTCGTCGGGTCGAACCTCGCCGAGACCATGCCGCCGGCGCTGCGGTTCTTCAGCGAACTCAGGGAGAACGGCGGCACTTTGATCGTCGTCGACCCGCGCCGCACGAAGACCGCCGAACAGGCGGACCTGCACCTCGCGCCCCGCCCCGGCACGGACCTCGCCCTCGCGCTCGGCCTGCTGCACCTGATCGTGGCCGAGGGGCGGGTCGACGAGGCGTACGTCCAGGACCGTACGGCCGGCTGGGAGGAGGCGCGGGCCGCGGCGATGGCGCACTGGCCCGAGTACGTGGAACGGATCACGGGGGTGTCCGTTCCCGAACTGCGCGAGGTGGTACGGATGTTCTGCGAGCCCGAGGCCGCGATGGTGCTGACCGCGCGCGGGCCCGAGCAGCAGGCCAAGGGCACCGACACGGTGGGCGCGTGGATCAACCTGTGCCTGGCCACCGGCCGGGCGGGCCGCCCACTGTCCGGGTACGGCTGCCTGACCGGGCAGGGCAACGGACAGGGCGGACGCGAACACGGCCAGAAGGCCGACCAGTTGCCCGGCTACCGCAAGCTGGACGATCCGGCGGCGCGGCGCCATGTGGCCGAGGTGTGGGGCGTGGACCCCGACAGCCTGCCCGGACCGGGCCGCAGCGCCTACGAGTTGCTGGACGCCCTGGGCACGGACATCAGGTCCCTGCTGCTGATGGGGTCGAACCCGGTGGTGTCGGCGCCGCGGGCCGCGCATGTCGAGGAACGCGTCAAGTCGCTCGACTTCCTTGCCGTGTGCGACGTCGTGCTGTCCGAGACGGCGGCCCTCGCGGACGTCGTGCTGCCCGTGACCCAGTGGGCGGAGGAGACCGGCACGACCACCAGTCTCGAAGGGCGTGTCCTGCTGCGGCGGCAGGCGATCACCGCCCCCGACGGCATCCGCAGCGACCTGGAGGTCATGCACGAACTGGCCGGCCGGCTCGGTGTGGAGAAGGGTTTCCCGACCGACGCCGAGGAGGTCTTCGAGGAGCTGCGCCGGGCCAGCGCGGGCGGGCCGGCCGACTACTCCGGCATCACCTACCGCAGGCTGGTGGAGGAGAACGGGGTGTTCTGGCCGTGCCCCCAGGACGAGTCCGCGGACGAGGGGGCCGCGGGCGCCACCCACCCCGGCACCCCCCGCCTCTTCCTCGACCGGTTCGCCACCCCGGACGGCCGGGCCCGGTTCGTCCCCGTCTCGCACCGCGCCTCCGCCGAGGAGCCGGACGAGGAGTACCCGGTGCTGCTGACCACCGGCCGGGTCGTCGCCCAGTACCAGTCCGGCGCCCAGACCCGCCGCGTGGCGGAGCTGAACGCCGCCGCGCCGGGCCCGTTCGTGGAGCTGCACCCTCGGCTTGCGGCGCGGCTCGGGGCGGCCGAGGGCGACCCGGTCGCGGTGGTCTCCCGGCGGGGCCGCGCGGTGGCGCCGGCCCGCATCACCACCTCGATCCGCCCGGACACCGTCTTCATGCCGTTCCACTGGCCCGGTGAGGGCCGCGCCAACACCCTGACCAACCCGGCGCTCGACCCGGTCTCGCGGATGCCGGAGTTCAAGTCGTGCGCGGTGCGGCTGGAGGCCGTGCGGACGTGACGCTCACCTGAGCCGCCAGTCACCGCTCTCGATCGGCTTCCCGCGGGTGCGCAGGCGTGCGGCGACGGCGGGGGCGGCCACGTAGACCCAGGCGCGTACGGGCGGGCCGGCACCGTCGCGGAGCACCTCGCGCTCGACGCGCTCGTAGAGGCTGCGCGGGTCACCGGGCGCGTACTCCTCCAGGCGGTCGAGGTCGGCCAGCAACTCCTCGTAGCTGCCGGGCAGTGCGGTCACCAGCTCGCCGTGCACGACACCGCCGCGTTCCTCGACGGCGTACGGATAGCCCGGTCCGTCGTAGAGCACCGCGCCGTTCAGCCGTCCCGGCTCCTCGGCCGCGGTGCGGCCGCGCAGGAACGGGCCGTGGTTGACCTCGCCGGGGAGCAGGGTGCCGTAGACGAAGAAACGGAGGCTCACAAAAACGATTCTCTCTCCTCACATACCTCCTCGGTCGCGCTATGGACCTTGATCTGTCATGGCCCCTTAAATCTGAGTCAACAAGCGCCTTGCCTCCCCCCACGCGCCCGTTGGCGCCTTTTCGAGGAGATCCATGAGTCGGATACGTATCGACGTCCGGGGCTCCCGTCGCCTCGCCGCTCTCGGCGTGGCCGCGACCACCGCCACTCTGCTGGCCGCGGCGCTCTCCCCGGCCGCCGTCGCGGACGACCGGCCCACCAGGGCGGGCGCGATCGAGAACGCGGCGTCGGCGCTGCTGAAGCACGCCACGAGCCTCGGGCTCACCTCCGACGAGGGCACGAAGGTGCGGGACGTGATCGTCGACAGCGACGGCACGCAGCATGTGCGCTACGAACGGACGTACCGTCAGCTCCCCGTACTGGGCGGCGACTTCGTGGTCCACATGGCGCCCGACGGGGCCTACCGCAGCGCCGACCGCGCGACGCGGGGCAGGATATCCCTCGCCTCCACGGACCCCTCCATATCGGCGCCGAGGGCCGCCGACCTCGCGGCGAACGCGCTGCGCGCGGTCAACCTCGGCGAGACGCTGAAGAAACTGACGGCCAAGCCCCAACTGATCGTCGACGCCCTGCACGGAGCGCCGAAGCTGGCGTGGCGGACGAACGTCGCGGCGCAGGACTCGATGGGCAACCCGGTCTCCCGCACCGTCCTCACCGACGCGCGCACCGGCTCGCAGATCGACGCCTGGGACGACATCGAGACGGCGACGGGCGACGGCAAGTCGCTGTACAGCGGCACGGTTCCGCTGGAGACGACCCAGTCGGGATCGACGTACCAGCTCAAGGACCCCACGCGCGGGGGCACCTACACGGGCGACGCGGCGAACCAGTCGGATCTGTGCTTCCTGACCAGCATCTGCATCAGCCGCGCCCCGTCGACGGTGTTCACCGACGCGGACGACCACTGGGGCGACGGCACGAACTCCGACCGCGCCTCGGCGGCCGTGGACGCGCAGTACGGCACCGACATGACCTGGGACTTCTACAAGAACGTCTTCGGCCGCAACGGCATCGGGAACGACGGCAAGGGCTCGTACAACCGCGTCCACTACGGCGACAAGTACAACAACGCCTTCTGGGACGACAGTTGCTTCTGCATGACGTACGGCGACGGTGACGGTACGACGCTCGGGCCGCTGGTCGGGCTGGACGTGGCCGGCCACGAGATGACGCACGGCGTCACCTCCAAGACGGCGGGGCTGACGTACTCGGGCGAGTCCGGCGGCCTCAACGAGGCGACGTCCGACATCCTCGGCACGCTGGTGGAGTGGTACGCGAACAACTCCTCCGACCCCGGCGACTACCTGATCGGCGAGAAGATCGTCCGCTCCGGCTTCGGCCGCGACGCCCTGCGCTACATGGACAAGCCGTCCCGGGACGGCCAGTCCGCGGACTACTGGAGCAGCTCGGTCGGCAACCTCGACGTCCACTACTCCTCCGGTGTCGCGAACCACTTCGCGTACCTGCTGGCCGAGGGCAGCGGCGCGAAGACCATCAACGGCGTCAGCTACAACTCCCCCACGTACAACGGCAAGTCGGTGACCGGCATCGGCCGCGACAAGCTGGGCCGGATCTGGTACCGCGCGCTGACGGTCTACATGACGTCGTCGACGAACTACGCGGGCGCGCGCACCGCGACGCTGAGCGCGGCGAAGGATCTGTACGGTGCGGCAAGCGCGGAGTACGCCGCGGTGGGCGCGGCGTGGAGCGCGGTCAACGTGAACTGACCGGCCGGCGGCGGAAATCCGGTGGCAGCGTTGACCCGGGCCTCACTAGGCTCCGCTGCCGCCCGCCCGTCCTTTCCGCACACCGTGGAGCCGCATGCCGTCCACCGCGAAGATGCACGCCGACGAGCTCGACATCGACGCGGCGCTGGTCTCCCGGCTGATCGCGGAACAGCTTCCGCGGTGGGCGGGGCTGCCGGTGCGCCCGGTCGCCTCGGCCGGGACCGACAACGCCATGTACCGCCTGGGCGACGACATGGCCGTACGGCTGCCGCGGCTGCCCGGCGGGGCGCGGCAGATCGACACGGAGCACCGCTGGGTGCCGCGCCTGGCCCCGCACCTCCCGCTCGCCGTCCCCGCGCCGCTCGCCAAGGGCGGGCCGGGTGGCGGGTACGGGCTGTCGTGGGGGGTGTACCGCTGGCTGGACGGTGCGGACGCGTACGCCGCCCCGCCCACCGAACCGTCGGATGCCGCACGTGAGTTGGGCGGCTTCGTGGCCGCGCTGCGCCGGGCGGACGCCGCGGGCGGGCCGCCGTCCTTCCGGGGCGGCCCCGTCGCCCGCAACGACGGGCACGTCCGCACCGCCATCCGTGACCTGGGCGCGGACGGCATCCTGGACCCGGCCCTCGCCACGGCGGCCTGGGAGGAGGCCGTCCGCCTGCCCCGGTGGGACGGCGCCCCGGTCTGGCTGCACGGCGACCTCCTGCCCGGCAACCTCCTCACCACGAACGGCCGCCTCACCGCCGTCATCGACTTCGGCGGTCTCGGCGTGGGCGACCCCGCCTGCGACACGATGCCGGCCTGGACGGTCTTCGGCACCGGGACCCGCGCCCTGTTCCGCGCCGCGGTGGACGTCGACGACGCGACGTGGGCCCGGGGCCGCGGCTGGGCCCTGTGTTTCGGCCTCACGGCGTACCACTACTACCGCGGCGGCAGGAACCCGGCGTTGGCGGCGGTGGCGCTGCGCACGGTCGCCGAGGTGCTGGCGGAGTTCACGGCCGCCGAGGTGCTGGCGGAGTTCACGGCCGGGGACTGAACCACCACCCCTAGCGCCCGTACGGCCGCTTCTCCCGCGCCTCCCTCAACCCTCGCCCCCACCACACCAGTTGGTCCAGCATCACCTTCGCCGCCGCGTCGGCCGCCGTCGGGTCCTTGAGGCGTCCCCCGTCGAAGGACGACCCGGCGTTGTGGAAGGACACCGTGTCGCGCAGGGACACCGCGTGGAGCTCGGCGAACACATGGCGGAGGTGTTCCACCGCGCGCAGGCCGCCCGAGACGCCGCCGTAGGAGACGAGGGCGACGGGCTTGGCGCGCCATTCGGTGTAGTGCCAGTCGATGAGGTTCTTGAGGCCGGCCGGGTAGGAGTGGTTGTACTCGGGCGTGAGGACCACGAAGGCGTCCGCGGCGGCGAGTTTGGGGGTGACGGCGGACAGGGCGGTGGTCGCCTCGGGGGTCGGGGCGAGGGTCGTGGGCAGGTGGGCGTCGGCCACGTCGACCACCTCGACGGCCAGGTCGTCGCGGTCGCGCATGCGGTCGAGGAGCCAGTCGGCGACGACCGGTCCGAACCGGCCGTGCCGGTTGCTGCCGACGACGAGGGTGACGGCCAGGGGGGCCTCTGCGGCTTCTGTGATCTCCATGCACCACACCCTCCAACCTCAAGCTTCCTTGAGGTCAAGCCCGTGCGGTGTGCGCCGGGTCACCCGTTCACACGCGCGCCCTGCGCCCAACGGGTGCTCTTCAGGAACGGGCCCGAAGCACGCCGGTGACCTGCGGGAAGTCCGCCCACGCGCCCCTCAGGCGGGCTCACCTGACACCCATTCACCACATTTCCGACCCGCCCTCGGGAAGCGGTCCCGGCCCGCTGCCACTTACCTCGGAAGGACAGAGGACACCGAAGTACACCGAACACAGCTCGAAGGAGCACCGATGCGACGTACCGCCCGGCTGCTGACCGGTACCGCGCTCGCCGTCGCCGCCGCGGGCTTCGTGGCCGCGCCCGCGCACGCGAGCGGCACCGGCAGCCTGGACGTGTTCCCGTACTCGGCCGTTCCCGGCGGCGAGGTCACGGTCAACACCGCCGACTGCGCGGCCGGTACGGCGGCGGGCGACGCGGGCGCGGTGGGCGCGGGCCCCTTCACGCTGGCCCCGAGCGCGCACGAGGGCCAGGCGATCGGCCAGTTCCGGGTGCCGTCGAGCGCGCAGCCCGGGACCTACGAGATCGTCGCCAAGTGCGCCGAGGGCGACCGGCAGGTCAAGGGCGACCTGGTGGTGACCCTGGCCGAGGCGCACGGGCAGGCGCCCCACGGAAGTGTGAAGACGGGGGTCGGCGGCGCTCTGGGCCCCGATCCCGTGCAGACCGCGGCCGGTGTGGCGGCTCTCGCCGTCGCCGCCGCGGGCGGTACCTGGCTCCTGCATCGCCGGGCGAGAGGCGACGGGATCTGACGGACACCCTCCGCTGTCCGTCCGCCGGTACCGCTTGTCCCTCCCCCTCCGGGCCCGACGCCCCTCGCGGCCCGGAGGGGGAACGGGTCCACCGAACGGGTCCGCCCGTCCCGTCCTCCTGGAGGCACGCGTGCGCCGCATCACCAACGCCGCGATAGGTGCCGTCACCGTGACCGCCCTGTGCGCGGGCGCGTGGCTGCTCACCACGGACACCCGCACGCACACCCCGCCGCAGCCCTCCGCCGCGCAGGCCCGCACCGGCCACGGCGGCGAACCGCCCGCCGCGCGTGCGCTGCCGCCCTCGCCGCCGAACCGCATCCGCATCCCGTCGATCCACGTGAACGCCCCGCTCATGGGCCTCGCGCTCACCCGCGCCGGCAGCCTCGACGTGCCGCCTGCAGCGAAGCCGGACCTCGCCGGCTGGTACGAGGCCGGCACCACCCCCGGCGAACGCGGCACCGCCGTCGTCGCCGGCCATGTCGACAACGCCGACGGCCCCGCCGTCTTCTACGACCTCGGCGCCGTGCGGAAGGGCAGCCGCATCGAGGTGGACCGGCGCGACGGCGGCACGGCCCTGTTCTCCGTCGACGCGGTCGAGGTCTACGACGCCCGCCACTTCCCCGACCGGAAGGTCTACGGCCCCGCGAGCCGCCCCGAGCTCCGCGTGATCACCTGCGGCGGCGGCTACTCGCGCACGACCGGCTACCAGGGAAACGTCGTCGTCTTCGCCCACCTCACCGGCAGCCGCTGACGACCGCCGCCGCGATCGTGCGCGCGCACTCCAGCGCCTCGGTGTGCGTCGTGTCCACCTCGATGTCGTAGGTCACACCCTTGTGGACCAGGTCCGCCTGCTTCCCGGCCATGCCGGGTGGGCGGTCGCCCCGGGCGAGCTCGCGCCCCGCGGCGGTCCCGGGGGCGCAGTGGACGCCGACCCACAGGACGTTCAGGCCGTCCAGGGCCGTGCGCCACCCGTCCTGGGAGCGGGCGCCGCCGAGGAAGACGTCGTCGACGAGGACGCGGGCGCCCGCGCGGGCCGTCGCCGCGACGCCCTGGCGCCAGGCCGCCTCCAGCGTGCGGAACTCCGCTCCGACGCTCACCTCTCCGTCCGGTCCGAAGTCGATCCCGGCGAGCGAGTCCCGCAGGGACGCGGGCAGCTGGCCGACGAAGGTGTCGATCGCGAAGGCCGGCCACGGTTCGGGCAGGACCGCCTGAAGGCACCGCACGATCCCGGACTTGCCGGAGCTCGAGCCGCCGTTGAGCACGATCACCTGAACAGTCATCGGGTCACCGTAGCGGCCTCACACCGCCCTCCCGGAGCCTGCCCGGAACCCTCACAGCCACCCCCCGCACCCGAAGAGGGCAGCGTTCCCCGCGGGAAACAGAGGTGATGCTGCCGGGTAACACCGGCATCGCACGCTCCTAGGCATGACCTCGAATACGCGTGTGGTGGTGATCGGCGCCGGCCTCGCGGGCGTCCGGCTCGCCCGGCGGCTCGGTGAGCTCGGCACGCCCGTGACGCTGATCGGCGAGGAGGAGCACCGCCCGTACAACCGGGTGCTCCTCGCCGAGGTGCTGGCCGGGCGCTACAGCCCGGACGTCATCGCGCTGCCCGCGCCCGCGGACCTCGTCCGCGGCCGGGTCACGGGCATCGACCGCGAGGTGCGAGCCGTACACCTCGCGGACGGCTCGAAGATCGCATACGGAACGCTGGTCCTGGCGACCGGCTCGAACCCCGTGCTCCCGCCCCTGCGCGGCCTGTTCAGGGACGCCTACCTCGCCTCCGTCCGCCGGGGCGAGCAGCCGACCGGCTCTTCCGGCCGGGGGTCCGGGGGTTGTCCCCCGGAAAGGCACAGCACCCCTGATCACGTGCTGCCCGAAGGCGTGCACGCGTTCCGCACGATGGACGACTGCCTGGGCCTGTCCAAGGCGGTCCGGCCCGGCGTGCGCGCGGTCGTCATCGGCGGCGGGCTCCTCGGGGTGTCCGCCGCCCGCGCGCTCGCCCGGCGCGGCGCCCAGGTCGTCCTCGCCCAGCAGGGCGAGCGGCTCATGGAACGCCAGCTCGACCCCGACGCGTCCAAGCTGGTCGCGCGGCACATGGGCGACCTCGGCGTGGAGGTCCACACCGAGTGCCGGGTGCGCGACGTGCGCTGTGTGGGCGGCGCGGTCCGCTCGGTCGAGATGCACGACGGGTACGCCCTCGACGCCGACCTGGTGGTCCTGGCCTGCGGCGTCCACCCGCGGATCGGCCTCGCGCAGATCGCGGGACTGGAGGTGCGCAAGGGAGTCGTCGTCGACGACGAACTCCGCACCTCGGACCCGCACATCCGGGCCGTCGGCGACTGCGCCCAGCACGACGGCACCGTGTACGGGCTCGCCACCCCGGCGCTCGAACAGGCCGAGATCCTCGCCGAGTTGCTCTCCGGCCAGACCAACGCCCGCTACACCGGCACCCGTTCGCTAACCCGGCTGACGCTGGCCGGAGAGGGATTCTTCGACCTCGCCGCGTTCGGCGAGACGGAGCCGCGTCCCGGGGACGACGTCGTCCGGCTCACGGACGCCACCCGCGGCACCTACCGCAAGGTCGTCGTCCGCGACGACCGCCTGGTCGGCGGGGTCCTCGTCGGCGAACTCGGCACCGTCGGCGCGCTCGCCCGCGCCTGGGAGGGAGCAGAGCCGCTCCCCGACGGCGGCCCGCTGCTCCACCTGCTCACCAACGATGGAGGCTCCTGAATGACCGCCGCCCTGGGGGCCACCCCCACGATCGTCCTCGTCGGCCACGGCATGGTCGGCCAGCGCTTCCTCGAAGCGCTCGCCGAGCGCGGCCTGACCGCCACGCACCGGGTGGTCGTGCTCTGCGAGGAGCCGCGTCCGGCCTACGACCGCGTCGCCCTCACCTCGTACTTCTCGGGCCGGAGCCCCGAGGAACTCTCCATGACCGACATGGAGTTCATCAACGACCACGGCATCGAGCTGTACGTCGGCGACCCGGCCGAGACGGTCGACCGCGAGGCGAAGACGGTGACGGCCAGGTCCGGCAATGTCTTCGCCTACGACACCCTCGTGCTGGCCACCGGCTCCTACCCGTTCGTGCCGCCGGTGCCGAACAAGGACGCCGAGGGCTGCTTCGTCTACCGCACGATCGAGGACCTGCTCGCGATCGAGGAGTACGCGCGGAGCGGGGCGACGGTCGGCGCGGTGGTCGGGGGCGGACTGCTGGGCCTGGAGGCGGCCGGCGCGCTGAAGGGGCTCGGACTCACCTCCCACATCGTGGAGTTCGCGCCGCGCCTGATGCCGGTGCAGGTGGACGACGGCGGCGGCGCGGCCCTGCTGCGCACCATCGAGGAGATGGGCCTGAGCGTCCACACGGGCGTGGGCACGCAGGAGGTCGTCGTCGACGCCTCCGGTGCCGTCACCGGCATGAAGCTCTCCGACGGCTCCGAACTCGCCACGGACATGGTGGTGTTCAGCGCCGGCGTGCGGCCGAGGGACCAGCTCGCCCGTGCCTGCGGCCTCACCGTCGGCGAGCGCGGCGGCATCACGGTCGACGAGCAGTGCCGTACGGTCTCCGACCCGGACGTCTTCGCGATCGGCGAGTGCGCGCTGGCCTCCGACGGCCGGGTCTACGGCCTGGTGGCCCCGGGCTACGAGCAGGCCGAGACGGCCGCCGCCACGATCGCCGCGGACGAGACGGAACAGCGGACCTTCACCGGCGCCGACCTCTCCACCAAGCTCAAGCTCCTCGGCGTGGACGTCGCGTCCTTCGGCGACGCGCACGGCGCCACCGAGGACTGCCTGGACGTCGTCTACTCCGACTCCCGCGCGGGCCTGTACAAGAAGCTCGTCATCGGCCGGGACGGCACGCTGCTCGGCGGCATCCTGGTCGGCGACGCGGACGCGTACGGCACCCTGCGGGCCCTGACCGGTTCGGTCCCGCCCATCTCCCCCGAGTCGCTCGTCCTGCCCGCCGGAGCGGACTCGGGGGCCCAGCTCGGCCCGTCGGCGCTGCCCGACGAGGCGGTCATCTGCTCCTGCCACAACGTCTCCAAGGGCGCGATCCGCGGCGCGGTGACGGAGCACTCCTGCACCACCGTGCCCGAGGTGAAGAAGTGCACCAAGGCCGGTACGGGCTGCGGCAGTTGCGTCAAGGTGCTCGGCCAGCTGGTCACCGCCGAGCTGGAGGCGAGCGGCGTCGAGGTCGACAAGGGCCTGTGCGGCTGCTTCTCGCAGACTCGCGAGGAGCTCTACGAGATCGTCCTCGCGCTGCGCCTCAACACCTACCAGGACCTGCTCGACCGCTACGGCCGTGACGGCGCCCGGGGCGGTGACGGCTGCGAGACCTGCAAGCCGGCGATCGGCTCGATCATCGCCTCCCTCGCCCCCACGATCGGCGCGAGCGGCTACGTCCTGGAGGGCGAGCAGGCGGCGCTGCAGGACAGCAACGACCACTTCCTGGCCAACCTGCAGAAGAACGGCTCGTACTCGGTCGTCCCGCGCATCCCCGGCGGTGAGATCACTCCCGAGGGCCTGATCACGATCGGTGAGATCGCCCGCGACTTCGGCCTCTACACGAAGATCACCGGCGGTCAGCGGATCGACATGTTCGGCGCCCGGGTCGAGCAACTCCCGCTGATCTGGATGCGGTTGGTGGACGCCGGCTTCGAGTCGGGCCACGCGTACGGCAAGGCGCTGCGCACGGTGAAGTCCTGCGTGGGCCAGACCTGGTGCCGCTACGGCGTCCAGGACTCCGTCCGCATGGCGATCGACCTGGAGCTGCGCTACCGGGGGCTGAGGTCCCCGCACAAGCTCAAGTCCGCGGTCTCCGGCTGCGCCCGCGAGTGCGCAGAGGCCCAGTCGAAGGACTTCGGAGTCATCGCCACCTCCAACGGCTGGAACCTCTACGTCGGCGGCAACGGCGGCGCGACCCCGCGCCACGCGGACCTCCTGGCCCAGGACCTGACCGACGCCGAACTGGTGCGCCTGATCGACCGGTTCCTGATGTTCTACATCCGCACCGCCGACCGCCTGGAGCGCACCTCGACCTGGCTGGAGCGCATCCCCGGCGGCCTGGACCACGTACGGGACGTGGTGGTGGAGGACTCCCTCGGGATCTGCGAGGAGCTGGAGTCCCTGATGGCGGACCACGTGGCGAACTACGCCGACGAGTGGGCGACCACCATCAACAACCCCGACAAGCTCGCCCGGTTCGTGTCCTTCGTGAACGCGCCCGACGCCCCCGACCCGGTCGTCGGCTTCGTCCCCGAACGCGACCAGATCAAGCCCGACCTGCCGCTGCTGTCCATCGGCATGCGCCCCGCCGACAGCCTCCTGGAAGGAAGCGCCCAGCGATGACCCTGGCACCCGAGACGACCGACGTGAAGATCGAACTCCAGCTGGAGGACGGCTGGCTGGCGGTCTGCGACCTCACCCGGCTGGTCCCCGGCCGGGGGGTGGCCGCCCTGCTGCCCGACGGCCGCCAGGCCGCCCTGTTCCGTGACCGCGACGGCAACCTGTACGCGATCGACAACCGTGACCCCTTCGGCGGCGCCGCGGTCCTCTCCCGCGGCCTGACCGGCTCCCACCAGGGCCGCCCGTACGTCGCCTCACCCCTGCTCAAGCAGCGCTTCGACCTGCTGTCGGGGCAGTGCCTGGACGACGAGTCGGTGCGGGTGGCGACGTACGAGGTGCGGGCGGCGGCGTACGGGGCGCGGGCGGCATAGCCCCTCCCCAGCTTTTCTTGACCGATCGTTCTGGTCAGATCTAGGCTTCGGAACGTGGCCAGGACCAAGGAGTTCGATCCGGACGCCGCGCTGCAGGCAGCCCTGGAGCTGTTCTGGCAGCGCGGCTACGAGGCGACGTCGATGTCCGACCTGGTGGAGCACCTCGGCATCGGGCGCGCCAGCATCTACGCGACCTTCGGCAACAAGCACGAGCTGTACCTGAAGGCGCTGGACCGCTACGACCGGGCAGGGCTCCCGCCGATCGTGCGGGAGCTGTCCCGGCCGGGACCCGCACTGCCCGGCGTACGGTCCGTCGTACGGCGTTACGCGGCCGAGGCGGCCGACGCCCAACTGCGCCTGAACGGATGCCTGGTGACCAACACGGCCGGCGAACTGGCCCCGCACGACCCGGCGGCGGCCCGGCGGGTGGAGCGCAACTGGGACCAGCTCGAGGCCGTGCTGCATTCGGCCCTGGTCCGCGCGCAGGCCCAGGGCGAGCTGCCGGCCGGCCGCGATCCGCTCACCCTCGCCCGCATGCTGCTGGTGCTGCTCCAGGGGCTGCGCGTCGTCGGCAAGGCGTCCGCGGACCCGGCCCGGGTGCGGGACGCGGCGGAGCAGGCGCTGACGCTGCTCGACTGAGACGCCCCTCTCGTGGAGGGGCGCTTTTTCCGCCCTCATACTGAACCGATCGGTCAAGAACAAGGGGAGATCATGACCAGCCGTTTCACCGACAGGACCGCTCTCGTCACCGGCGCGGGCTCCGGGATCGGGCGGGCGATCGCGCTCGCGCTCGCCGCGGAGGGGGCGCGGGTCGTCGCGGCCGGACGGCGCGCTGAGCCGCTCGACGAGACGGTCCGGCTGATCGAGGACCAGGGCGGCAAGGCGCTCGCGGTGACCGCCGACGTCACACGCCCCGAGGACGCGGAGACCCTGGTGCGGGCCGCCGTCGACACCTTCGGCTCGCTCGACGTGGCGGTCAACAACGCGGGCGTCTTCCGCGGCGGTGTCCCACTGGCGGACCTCTCGGAGGCCGACTGGCACACCCAGCTCGACACCAACGTCACCGGCGTCTTCCTGGCCCTCCGGGCGGAGATCCGCCGGATGCGCACCCAGCCGTCGGGCGGCGCGATCGTCAACGTCGCGTCCACCTTCGGCGCGCACACGCGCCTGCCCGGAGCCGCCGCCTACGCCGCCTCCAAGGCCGCCGTCTCCGCCCTTACCCGGGGCGCCGCCCTCGACCACATCCGCGAGGGCGTACGCATCAACGCGGTCAGCCCCGGCGCCGTCGAGACGCCCATGTCCCTGCGCCCGGGCGAGACGGAGGCCGACCGCGAGGAGCGCGCACGGGCCACCCTGCCCCTCGGCCGCGTCTCGTCCACCGGCGAGATCGCCGCCGCCGTCCTCTACCTGGCCTCGGACGACGCCTCCTCGGTGGTCGGCACGGACCTGGTGGTGGACAGCGGGGCCACGGCCTGACGAGGCACCGCCCGGACCGGCCGGCTCACGCCTTCAGCTGGTCGTACGTCACTTTGGTCAGCCGCTCGGATGCGACCCAAAGACGCTCCCCCATCGCGTCGTTGAGCGTCCAGGGCGCCCGCCACGACGGGGCGGGCGCCCCGCGCCACATCAGGAACGAGGGCCCCGTGAAGGAGTCGGGCCGCACCCCTGGCGCCGTGGCGGCGTGCAGGGCGGGCAGCGCGCCGGCCTCCGCCGACTGGGCGAAGACGCGGTTGCCGATCTCCATCATCTGGCCGACCAGCCTGCGCCCCTCCATCCGGGGCGCGGTGCCCTGGAGGTTGGTGGCCGCGTAGCCGGGGTGGGCCGCGGCGGCCACCACGTCCGCGCCGTGTGCCGCCAGCCGGCGCGCGAACTCGTGCGTGAAGAGCAGGTTGGCGGACTTCGAGCGGCCGTAGGCGATCCAACGCCGGTAGCGGCGCTCGCTGTTGAGGTCGTCCAGGTCGATGTTGGCCAGCGCGTGCACCTCGCTGGAGACGGTCACGACCCGGGCGCCGGGCGTCGCCAGCAGCAGCGGCAGCAGCCGTCCGGTGAGCGCGAAGTGCCCGAGGTGGTTGACCCCGAGCTGCGTCTCGAACCCGTCGGCGGTCGTCCCGTACGGCAGCGCCATCACCCCGGCGTTGTTGACCAGCACATCGAGCCGGTCGTAGGGGAAGCGCTCCGCGAACTCCCGTACGGAGCCGAGGTCGCCGAGGTCCAGCCGCCCGAACTCGATGTCCGCGCCCGGCACTTCACCGACGAGCGCATCGCCCGCCGCGTTTCCGCGCACCTCGCTCCGGCACGCGAGCACCACCCGCGCCCCTTTGCGGGCGAGCTCCCGGGCGGTGACGTACCCGAGTCCGCTGTTCGCCCCCGTGACGACGGCGACGCGGCCGCTCTGGTCGGGGATGTCTTCGGTGGTCCAGCCGGGCATGGCCTGACTCCCTTCGGAGTGCACTTACGGTGCCTTCCTGTGTCCTCTGTCCCAGCGCACGAGTGCCGTCCGCCGTGACCCACAACTTTTTCCGCCGCGGGCGCATCCAACCTGATGACCACCATCCACCCATTCGCCCGATGGAGGCGGAAGCGCCATGTTTCTGCACTCACGACACTTCTCCCGGCGCGGCACGGCCGTCTCCCTGACCGCCGCCCTCGCCGCACTCACCACCGCCGGCCTCACCTGGAACGCGTCGGCGACGACCTCGACCGCGCCGACCGCGAGCAGCGTGCACACCTGCACCGTCGGCGACCTGCGTCTCTCGCTCGGCCGCGAGGAGGGCGCGGCGGGCTCGCTGTACCAGCCGATCAGGTTCACCAACACCGGCCGCGGCAGCTGTGCCCTGCGCGGATACCCGGGCGTCAGCGTGCTGGACTCCCGGCACCGGCAGATCGGCCCGGCGGCCACGCACAGCGGCCGTTCCTACGCCACCGTCGTGCTCGCCCCCGGCCACTCCGCCTCCGCGGTCATCCGCACCACGAACGGCCCCGTCGGCGGCCCGTGCGCACGCACCGGCAGCTATCTGCGGGTCTATCCGCCGGCCTCGTACAAGCCGGTTCTGATACCGGCGCACTGGAAGGTCTGCTCGCACATCTTCCAGGTCGGCCCGGTCAACACCCAGGGCGCCTTCTGAGCGGCCCGGGGTGAACAGCACGAAGGGGCGGCACCCCGCACAAGGTGCCGCCCCTCCTTTTCGTGATCCGGAGCCGCCGCCCATCGGTGTTGAGGGTCGGGGACAGGCGGCGGCTCCGGGGTCCGGGGAGGATCAGCGGTGGTCGCTGCCCTCCGACTGCGTGGCCGCGCGCCCGGCCTCGAGGCGCGCCACCGGGATCCGGAACGGCGAGCAGGAGACGTAGTCCAGGCCGACCTCGTGGAAGAAGTGGACCGACTCCGGGTCGCCGCCGTGCTCGCCGCAGACGCCGAGCTTCAGGTCGGGGCGGGTCTCCCGGCCGGCCTTGGCCGCCAGCTCGACCAGCGAGCCGACGCCGTCCTTGTCGATCGTCTCGAACGGGCTGACGCCGAAGATGCCCTTCTCCAGGTACGCGGTGAAGAAGCTCGCCTCCACGTCGTCCCGGCTGAAGCCCCACACGGTCTGGGTGAGGTCGTTGGTGCCGAAGGAGAAGAACTCGGCGGCCTCCGCGATCTGGCCGGCCGTGAGGGCGGCGCGGGGCAGCTCGATCATCGTTCCGATGGAGAGCTTGAGCTGCGTGCCGGTCGCGGCCTCGACCTCGGCGATGACCTGGTCGGCCTCCTCGCGGACGATCTCCAGCTCCTGAACGGTGCCCACGAGCGGGATCATGATCTCGGCGCGCGGGTCGCCCTTGGCGGCCTTGCGCTCGGCGGCCGCCTCCGCGATGGCGCGGACCTGCATGGTGAACAGGCCGGGGATGACCAGGCCGAGGCGGACGCCGCGCAGGCCCAGCATCGGGTTCTGCTCGTGCAGCCGGTGCACGGCCTGGAGCAGGCGCAGGTCGTTCTCGTGGGACTCCTGGCGGGACTCCGCGAGGGCCACGCGCACCGACAGCTCGGTGATGTCCGGCAGGAACTCGTGCAGCGGCGGGTCGAGCAGGCGGACGGTGACGGGCAGGCCGTCCATCGCCGAGAACAGCTCGACGAAGTCCTTCTTCTGGAGCGGCAGCAGGGCCTTGAGGCTCTCCTCCCGCACCTCCTCCGTGTCGGCCAGGATCAGGCGCTCGACGAGCTCACGCCGGTCGCCGAGGAACATGTGCTCGGTGCGGCACAGGCCGATGCCCTGCGCGCCGAAGCGGCGGGCGCGCAGCGCGTCCTCGGCGTTGTCCGCGTTGGCCCGCACCCGCAGCCGGCGCTTGCGGTCGGCGAACGCCATGATCCGGTGCACGGCCTCGACCAGCTCGCCGGCGTCCTGGGCGCCGGCGTGCATCCGGCCCTCGAAGTACTCGACGACCGGGGACGGGACGACCGGGACCTCGCCCAGGTAGACCTTGCCGCTGGAGCCGTCGATGGAGATGAGGTCGCCCTCCTCCACCACGCGCCCGCCGGGCACCGTCATCCGCCGGCGCTTGGTGTCGACCTCGAGCTCCTCGGCACCGCAGACACAGGTCTTGCCCATGCCGCGCGCGACGACGGCCGCGTGGGAGGTCTTGCCGCCGCGGCTGGTGAGGATGCCCTCGGCCGCGATCATGCCGTCGAGGTCGTCGGGGTTGGTCTCCCGGCGGACCAGGATGACCTTCTCGCCGGAGCGGGACCACTTGACGGCGGTGTAGGAGTCGAAGACCGCCTTGCCGACCGCCGCGCCGGGCGAGGCGGCGATGCCCCGGCCGACCTGCTCGGTCTTCGCCTCGTCGTCGAAGCGCGGGAACATCAGCTGGGCGAGCTGGGCGCCGGAGACGCGCTGGAGCGCCTCGGTCTCGTCGATCAGGCCCTGGTCCACCAGCTGCGTCGCGATACGGAAGGCGGCGCCCGCCGTGCGCTTGCCGACGCGGGTCTGCAGCATCCACAGCTGCCCGCGCTCGATGGTGAACTCGATGTCGCAGAGATCCTTGTAGTGGTTCTCCAGGGTCTCCATGATCTGCATCAGCTGGTCGTACGACTTCTTGTCGATCTGCTCCAGCTCCGCGAGCGGGACCGTGTTGCGGATGCCCGCGACCACGTCCTCGCCCTGCGCGTTCTGCAGGTAGTCGCCGTAGACGCCCTGGTGGCCGGAGGCGGGGTCGCGGGTGAAGGCGACGCCGGTGCCGGAGTCCGGGCCGAGGTTGCCGAAGACCATGGAGCAGACGTTGACGGCCGTGCCGAGGTCGCCGGGGATGCGCTCCTGGCGGCGGTAGAGCTTGGCGCGGTCGGTGTTCCAGGAGTCGAAGACCGCGTGGATGGCGAGGTCCATCTGCTCACGCGGGTCCTGCGGGAAGTCCCGGCCGGCCTCCTTCTTGACGATCTTCTTGAAGGTGGTGACCAGCTTCTTGAGGTCGGCGGCCTCCAGCTCGGTGTCGACCGAGACCTTCTTGGCCTCCTTGGCCTTGTCGAGGGCCTCCTCGAAGAGTTCGCCGTCGACGCCGAGGACCGTCTTGCCGAACATCTGGATGAGGCGGCGGTAGGAGTCCCAGGCGAAGCGGTCGTCGCCGGCCTGCTTGGCCAGGCCCTGCACGGACTTGTCGGAGAGCCCGATGTTCAGGACGGTGTCCATCATGCCCGGCATGGAGAACTTGGCGCCGGAGCGGACGGAGACCAGCAGCGGGTTGTCGGCCTGGCCGAGCTTCTTGCCCATGCGGGCTTCGAGGGCGTCGAGGTGTGCACTCACCTCGTCACGCAGTGCCGCAGGCTCCTCGCCGCTGTCGAGGTAGACCTTGCAGGCTTCCGTCGTGATCGTGAAGCCGGGGGGAACGGGGAGTCCCAGGTTGGTCATCTCGGCGAGGTTCGCGCCCTTGCCACCCAGGAGGTCCTTGAGGTCCTTGTTTCCCTCGGTGAAGTCGTAGACGAACTTCGCTACGTGGGGTTCTTTGTTTTCCGACACGGTCTCGACTCCCTCGAGGAGCGGTGGCTGCCCTGACGGCGAGGAACATACCCAGATCGAAGGCGTCTGGGTATGTCTACTCACGCGTCATGCGCCCGTAACCACTCGTCCGCCAGCGGATCGAAAGTCAAAGCTTGGCAAGCGAAGAAGCGCCGATGTTTTCACTTCTTGAACACACTGGCACCCACAGGCGCACTTTTCCGCTCATCCGAGCGAGCCTGAGCCCGTCTGAGTTCGATCGATGAACGATCAAGGTGTGGCACCGAGTGCCACACCTTCGCGAAGTGCAGTCGCTCAAGATCCGCTCATCTGAGCGCCACCCTTATCAAGGGTGGCAAGAATCACGCTCCCACAGGCGTCCGGATTCCACCATCCGGACGACCGCCGAGACGGAGAACGGGACGGAAACACGGACGTCACACGCCCATCGCCCGCAGTCGCTCCTCCGCCCGTTCCGGGGCATACAGGTACTCCACGACCAGCGCACCCGCTCCCACCAGCCCCGCCCGCTCCCCCAGCTTCGAGGTGACCACGTCCAGGTGGGCCGTGGAGCGGGCCAGCGCCCGCCGGTACAGCAACTCCCGCACGCCGGTGAGGAAGGGGGTTCCGGCCAAATCTCCCGCGATCATCAGCACCCCGGGGTTCAGCAGCGTGACGACGGTCGCCAGGACGTCCCCGACCTGCCGCCCGGCCTCCCGCGCCAGCCCGACCGCCTCGGGATGCCCGGCCGCCAGCAGATCCCGTACGTCCGCGCCGGAGGCCGCGGGCACCCCGGCGTCCCGCAGCCGCCGCGCGACGGCGCCACCGCTCGCGACGGCGGCCAGGCAGCCGTGGGAACCGCACCGGCACAGCGCCTCGGTGCCCACCCGGATGTGCCCGATGTCCCCGGCGCCGCCGTCGATGCCCCGGTAGATCGACCCGCCGACCACGACCCCGGCGCCGATGCCGGTCGACACCTTGACCAGCACGAACGCCGAGCAGTCGGGGTGTCCGGTGCGCTGCTCCCCGTACGCCATGAGGTTCGCGTCGTTGTCCACCAGCACCGGCACCGGCCCGGCGCCCGTGTGCTCGCCGAAGGAGGCGGCCAGCCGGGCTCTGATGTCGTAGCCGTCCCAGCCGGGCATGATCGGCGGCTGCACGACCCGGCCGGTCTCGCTGTCGACGGGTCCGGGCACCGCGAGCCCGATCCCGCAGACGGCCTGGGCCCGCTGCCCGGCCTTCACCAGCAACTCCGCGAACCAGTGGCCGAGTTCGCCGAGCACGGCCTCGGGACCGTCCTCGATCACGAGCGTCCCCGAGTGCTCGGCGAGGATCTCGCCGCCCAGGGAGAGGACGGCCGCGCGGGCGTGCCGGGTGTCGAGGTCGGCGGCGAGGACGACGGCGTGCTCGTCGTCGAACTCCAGCGTGATGGAGGGGCGGCCGCCGAGGGGCGAGTCGACCGGGCCGCCGGCACCCTCGCGCAGCCAGCCGGCCCGGAAGAGGCGGTCGAGGCGCTGGCCGACGGTGGCCCGGGACAGTCCGGTGGCCTGCTGGAGCGCTCCGCGCGTGGTCGCGCGTCCGCTTCGTACCAGTTCGAGCAGATCGCCCGCGCGAGCCTGACCACGTCCCGTCATGAGCACCCCCTTGTGCTTTCCAAGCGTGCATTACATAGTGAGTTTTGCGTGTTAAATAGACGTAACTCTACGGTGGCCGCGACCGGACCGGTCGGCCGGACGTCTTTCGGGGGAGCCCCGCGTGGATCGCACTGCCCAACTCACCGGCCGCACCGCGACACCTTCCATTGCATACGATCCACCGTCGCTGCCGGGCTCCCTCCACGACCTCCACGACCGGGCCGTGCGCGTCCTGGACGGCAACTGGACGGGGACGTCCACCGTCCCCTCGCGCAGCCTGTATCCGCACCAGTGGTCCTGGGACTCCGCGTTCATCGCGATCGGCCTGCGCCACGTGTCGCCGTTACGGGCGCAGACCGAGCTGGAGACGCTGCTGGGCGCCCAGTGGGAGGACGGGCGCGTCCCGCACATCGTCTTCAACCCCTCCGTCCCGCTCGACGCGTACTTCCCGAGCCCCGACTTCTGGCGCTCCTCGACCGCGGGGCGGACTGCGGGCGCCCCGCGCACCGTACAGACCTCCGGCATCGTGCAGCCACCGGTGCACGCGCTGGCGGCCTGGCTGGTGCATCGCGCCGACCCGGGGCTGTCCCGTGCGCGCGGCTTCCTGGCCCGGGTGTATCCGCGGCTCGCCGCCTGGCACCGCTATCTGCTGCACCGGCGCGACCTCGGCGGCGGCGGGCTCGCCTCGGTCGTGCACCCCTGGGAGCAGGGCATGGACAACAGCCCTTGCTGGGACGCCCCGTTGAGCCGCGTCACGCCCGCCCCGGCCCGCTCCTTCCGCCGCGCCGACCTCGACCACGGGGCCGCCGAGGACCGGCCCACGGATCTGGACTACGGGCGGTACGTACGGCTGGCGGCGGACTACCGGGACCGCGAATACACGGAAGAGGGCGGGGAGTTCGCGGTGGAGGATCCCTCCTTCAACGCCCTGCTCGTCGCGTCCGAGCACGCGCTCGCGGAGATCGCCCGGGAGCTGGGCGCCACGACGACAGCACGGCACGCGCGCGCGGAACGGCTGACGGCGGCGCTGGTGGAGCGGCTGTGGGACCCGGCGAGCGGGATGTTCCTGTGCCGGGACCTGCGCTCCCCCGCCGGCACCCTGATCCCCGAGCGCGGCGTCTCCGGCCTCGTACCGCTGCTGCTGCCCGGTCTGCCGCGGGACGTCGTGGCGGCGCTGCTGCGCACCCTGAGCGGCCCGCACTTCGGGGTCGGCGGCAGTACCCGGCTCGTGCCCAGCCACGACCTGCTCGGCGAGTCTTTCGACCGGCACCGCTACTGGCGCGGGCCCGCCTGGTTCAACACGAGCTGGCTGGTGGAGCGCGGGCTGCGCACGCACGGCGAGCGGGCGCGGGCCGACGCGCTGCGGCAGGCCGTCCTGGACCTCGCCGGCAGCTCCGGGTTCGCGGAGTACGTGGACCCGTACACCGGCGAGGCATGCGGCGCGAGCGGGTTCGGCTGGACCGCCGCGCTCGCGCTGGATCTGCTCCACGAGCGCCCCGGGCACGGCGTGTCCCCCGCGGGCGCCGGCACGTTCGACAGAAGTGACAGGGCAGTCACGGGAGGGGACCGGGGATGACGGACCGACAGCATCTGCTCGTGCACGGCGCCACGTTCGCGGCCGTCGGCGACGGCGGCGACATCAGCGGGGTGCGGGGATCGGGCTCGCCCGACGGGCTGTTCGTACGCGACGCCCGGCATCTGAGCCGCTGGCAACTGACGGTCGACGGCGCGGTGCCCCAGACGCTCATGCCGGTCGCCGACGGGGACACGACGCGCTGCGTGCTCGTGCCGCGCGGCGGCCGCCAGGAGCCGCCCGCGTACACGATCTTCCGTGAACAGGCCCTCGGCGACGGCGCGTTCGTGGAGTCCCTGCGGGTGACCAGCAACCGCCCGGTGCCGACGACGGTCCGCCTCGCGGTCACCGCCGACGCCGACTTCACCGACCAGTTCGAGCTGCGCTCCGACCACCGCACCTACGCCAAGACCGGCGCCGTCCGCTCCCGCCAGGTCCTCGACGACGGCGTGGAGTTCGGCTACCGGCGCGGCGAGTGGCACTCCCGTACGACGGTGACGGCCGAGCCCGTGCCGGACGGCGTCGAGGAGACCGGCACCGGCGCCCGCCGCCTCGTGTGGACCCTGGAACTGGAGCCGCACGGCACGACGGAGCTCGTGCTGCGGGTCGCGGCCCGCCCGCACGGGGCGACGAGCGAGCCGCGGGTACCGGCGTCCCCGAGCGCCGCCACCAGCGAACTCCTCGCCCTGGAGGGCGAGTTCGTGGAGGGCGTGTCCTTCCCGACCGGCTGGCCCGAACTGGCGGCGGCCTGCGCCCGGGGGCTCGCCGACCTCGCCTCCCTCCAGGTCAGCGCGACCGGCCCGGACGGCGAGGAGCTGCGGGTGCCGGCGGCGGGCGCGCCCTGGTTCCTGACCCTGCTGGGCCGCGACGCGCTGCTCACCTCGCTCTTCGCCCTCCCCTACCGCCCGCAGCTGGCCGCCGCCACGCTCCCCGCCCTCGCCGCCGCCCAGGCCACCGAGACCGGCGCGGACTCGGTGTCCCAGCCCGGCAAGATCGTGCACGAGGTGCGCTACGGCGAGCTGGCGCACTTCGGGCAGGTGCCGTACGGGCGTTACTACGGCTCCGTGGACGCGACACCGCTGTTCCTCGTCCTGCTGGGCGCGTACGTCGAGCAGAGCGGGGACGCGGCGCTCGCCCGCCGGCTGGAGACCCACGCCCGCGCGGCCGTCGGCTGGATGCTGGACCACGGCGGGCTGACCTCGCGCGGCTACCTGGTCTACCGCGCCGACCAGGGCGGCCTCGCCAACCAGAACTGGAAGGACTCCCCCGGCGCGATCTGCTCCGCCGACGGGACCCGGCCGAGCGGGGCGGTGATGGCGGCCGCGGCACAGGGGTACGCCTACGACGCGCTGCGCCGGACGGCGTGGCTCGCGCGCACGGTGTGGCAGGACGAGACGTACGCGGCGCTGCTGGAGCAGGCCGCCGGCGATCTGCGCGACCGGTTCCAGCGGGACTTCTGGATGCCGGACCGCTCGTTCTTCGCGCTGGCCCTCGACGGCGACGGCCACCAGGTCGACGCGCTGGCCTCCGACGCCGGCCATCTGCTGTGGTCGGGCCTGCTGGACAAGGAGTACGGCGAGGCCGTCGGGCGGCGGCTGCTGGAGCCGGACTTCTTCTCCGGCTGGGGCGTGCGGACGCTGGCCGCGGGGCAGGCGGCGTACCACCCGCTGTCGTACCACCGGGGTTCGGTGTGGCCGCACGACAACGCGCTGATCACGCTGGGGCTCGCCCGCTACGGGCTGCACGACGAGGCGCGTTCGGTGGCGCATGCGCTGGTGGACGCGGCGACGGCGGCGGGGCATCGGCTGCCGGAGGTTCTCGCGGGGTACGGGCGGGACACGCATGCGGAGCCGGTGCCGTATCCGCACGCGTGTGTGCGGGAGTCCCGTTCCGCGGCGGCTCCCTTGGCGCTGCTCACTGCCGTGGGGGGCGCCTGAAGGGTCGGGCGTTCAGGTTGGGTGGCGGCTGCGGGTTCGTCGTGGCTGGTCGCGCAGTTCCCCGCGCCCCTGAAGGCCCCTGCACCTGCCGTTTGCCGGGTGTTTGCCGTTCGGGGCTGAACGTGGGCGCGAGGGTGGCCGTACGGACTGGTGGCGGGTCCCAGCCTCCCCAGCGTGGCCCGCCATCCCTCATCACGGGCCTCGCACGGAAGGACCTCCGGGTTGTCTCAGGACACGAGCACGCGCCAGCCGAACGATGCGGCAGAGGCACCCGAACCGACGGAACCGGCGAAGCCCGAGGAGAAGCCGAGCCCCCTCGCCCGCCTCCGCGCCGTTCCCCGCCCCCACCCCCGAAGGGCCTGGCGGCGCTGGAAGGCCGCACACCCCAAGCCGGCGCAGATCATCGGGATCGGAGTGACGGCGCTCGCGCTCGTGCTCGTCGTCGCGGCGCTCGTGATGCCGAACCGGTGGGAGACCTTCCGTACGGCCGAGTTCGTCCGGCTGCCGGTGGAGGCGCTGCTCGGGGCGGCCGTGCTGACCGCCCTGCCGCGCAGGCCGCGGCTGATCGTGGGCGTGCTGTTCGGGCTGACGCTCGGCGTGCTGACCGTCCTGAACCTGCTGGACATCGGCTTCTACCAGTACCTCGGCCGCGGCTTCAACATCATCCTGGACTGGCCGCTGCTGACCGACGCGCAGTCGTACCTGGGCGACACGCTCGGCAAGGGGACGGCCCAGCTGGCGGCGATCGGGGTCGTCCTGCTCGTCGTGCTCATCCTCGCGGTGATGGTGCTCGCGGCGGTCCGGGTCGGCAATCTGGTGGGCCGCAACCCCGGCCACTCCACCCGCGCCCTGCTCGTGCTGAGCGCGTTCTGGATGGTCTGCGCGAGCCTGAACCTGCAGAACGCCGGCGTGCCGCTGTCGGCCGAGCACACCGTCGCGATGCTCAAGTACCGGGCGGAGCGCGTCCGGGACGCGATCCGGGACGAGGCCGCGTTCGGCAAGACCGCGCGGGCGGACACCTTCGGCAACACGCCCCCCGGCCAGCTGGTGCCGGATCTGCGCGGCAAGGACATGGTCTTCACGTTCATCGAGAGCTACGGCCGCAGCGCGATCGAGGACCCGGTCGAGGCGCCCGGCGTCGACGCCACGCTCGACGCGCGCACCAAGGCGCTCGCCAAGGCGGGCTTCCACGCCAAGAGCGGCTGGCTGACGTCGGCGACGTACGGGGGCAGCAGCTGGCTCGGCCACTCCACGACCATGTCGGGCCTGTGGATCAACAACCAGAACCGCTACCGGACCGTCACCGCGGGCAACGGCGAGCACCTCACGATCACCAAGGCGTTCCAGAAGACCGGTGCCTTCGACACGGTCGGCGTCATGCCGGGTGTGCAGAAGGGCTGGCCGGAGGCGACGTGGTACGGCCTCGACAAGGTCTACAACGCCTTCCAACTGGGCTACAAGGGACCGAAGTTCAGCTGGTCGACGATGCCCGACCAGTACGCCCTCGAACAGTTCCAGCAGCGGGTGCACAGCAAGAAGCCGACCGACGGCAAGTCGCGGATGTCGTTCCTCATCCTGACCTCCAGCCACCAGCCCTGGGCCCCGATCCCGAAGATGGTCCCGTGGGACCAACTGGGCAACGGCAAGGTGTTCGACGCCATCCACGACGCGGGCAAGAAGCCGGCCGACATCATCACCAGCTCGCCCAAGTCCCAGGCGCAGTACGGCAAGTCGGTCCAGTACTCGGTGACGGCCCTCACCGAGTGGCTGGAGCGCTACGGCAACGACAACACCGTCCTGGTCTTCCTCGGCGACCACCAGCCCATCGCCCGGGTCAGCGGCAACCACGCCAGCCGGGACGTCCCGATCTCCATCGTCGCCAAGGACCCCAAGGTCCTCGACAAGATCACCGACTGGGGCTGGACGGACGGCCTGCGCCCCGCCCACAACGCCCCGGTCTGGAAGATGAGCGCCTTCCGCGACAAGTTCCTGACGGCCTACGGCTCGACACCGCACCCGACGAAGGGCTGAGTCCGGACAGGGGCCGGTTCAGCCGCCCGAGGTGTCCAGCTCCGCGTCCTCGCCCACGCCCGCGCAGTCGTACGGGTCCTTCAGCCAGCCGTCCGGCAGGACGACCCTGTTGTTGCCGGACGTACGGCCGCGGGGGCCGTCCGCACCCACCGGCCAGGGCTGGTCGAGGTCCAGCTCGTCCAGCCCGGAACGGAGCTCCTCAAGCGACGAGGTGATCGCGAGCCGCTTGCGCATCTCGCTGCCGACCGCGAAGCCCTTCAGGTACCAGGCGACGTGCTTGCGGAAGTCGACGACGCCCTTGGACTCGTCACCGATCCACTCGCCGAGCAGAGTGGCGTGCCGCACCATGACGTCGGCCACCTCACGCAGCGAGGGCCTCGCACTGCATTCATCAGTGCCTCCGGCACGGGCGTCCATACGCCCTTCGAACGCCGCCACCAGATCCGAGAACAGCCACGGGCGCCCGAGGCAGCCCCGCCCGACGACCACCCCGTCGCACCCGGTCTCCCGCACCATCCGCAGTGCGTCCTGGGCCGACCAGATGTCGCCGTTGCCGAGCACCGGGATCTCCGGGACGTGCTCCTTGAGGCGGGCGATCGCGTCCCAGTCCGCCGTGCCGCCGTAGTGCTGGGCGGCGGTGCGCCCGTGCAGCGCGATGGCCGTCACGCCCTCCTCGACGGCGATCCTCCCGGCGTCGAGATACGTGATGTGGTCGTCGTCGATGCCCTTGCGCATCTTCATGGTGACGGGAAGATCACCCGCCCCGGAGACCGCCTCCCGCAGGATCGAGCGCAGCAGATTCCGCTTGTACGGAAGCGCCGACCCGCCGCCCTTCCGCGTCACCTTCGGCACCGGGCACCCGAAGTTCAGGTCGATGTGGTCGGCCAGGTCCTCCTCCGCGATCATGCGGACGGCCTTGCCGACGGTCGCGGGGTCGACGCCGTACAACTGGACGGAACGGGGCTTCTCACTCGCGTCGAAGTGAATGAGCTGCATGGTCTTCTCGTTGCGCTCGACCAGCGCCCGGGTCGTGATCATCTCGCTCACGAACAGGCCCTTGCCACCGCTGAACTCCCGGCACAGGGTGCGGAAGGGCGCGTTGGTGATCCCGGCCATGGGCGCGAGCACGACGGGCGGCGTGACGGCGTGCGGACCGATCTGCAAGGAGGAGAGGGGCGTGGGCATTCCCCCATTGTCCCGTACGCCGTCGGGTACTCCGCCCACGGATCTTGTAGCGGTCATTAGTTAGACGCACTATCGAACTCGTCGTACGATGGGGCGCATGCCAGAGCTCAGCTCCCGACGACGTCTCCTGGTGCTCGCGATCTGCTGCATGAGCCTGCTGATCGTGAGCCTCGACACCACCGCCCTGAACGTCGCCCTGCCGTCGATGCAGCACGAACTGGACGCTCCCACCTCGGGTCTGCAGTGGACGATCGACGCCTACACCCTGGTCCTGGCCTCGCTGCTGATGCTCGCGGGCTCCACCGGTGACCGGGTGGGCCGCAAGAAGGTCTTCATGGCGGGCCTGGTCGTCTTCTCCCTCGGCTCACTGCTCTGCTCCCTCGCCCCCGGCCTGGACGCGCTGATCGCGTTCCGCATGGTCCAGGCGGTCGGCGGTTCGATGCTCAACCCGGTCGCGATGTCGATCATCACCAACACCTTCACCGACCCGCGCGAGCGCGCCCGCGCGATCGGCGTGTGGGGCGCGGTCGTCGGCATATCGATGGCCGCGGGCCCGCTGGTCGGCGGCCTGCTGGTGGAGTCGGTCGGCTGGCGCTCGATCTTCTGGGTCAACCTGCCGGTGGGCCTGGCCGCGCTGCTGCTCACCCTGCGCTTCGTGCCCGACTCCCGCGCGCCCAAGGCCCGCCGCCCCGACCCCGTCGGCCAGGTCCTGGTCATCGCCCTGTTCGGCTCCCTGACGTACGCGATCATCGAGGCGCCGGACTCCGGGTTCGGCTCCGTCCTGCCGTTCGCCCTGATCGCGGCGGCCGCGCTGGCCGGACTCCTGCGGTACGAGCCGCGGCGCGACGAACCCCTCATCGACCTGCGCTTCTTCCACTCCGTGCCGTTCAGCGGGGCGACGGTGATCGCGATCAGCGCGTTCGCCTCGCTCGGTGGCTTCCTGTTCCTGTCGACGCTGTACCTGCAGAACGTGCGCGGGCTGACCGCGCTGCACGCCGGCCTGTGGATGCTGCCGATGGCGGTGCCGATGTTCCTGTGCGCTCCCCTGTCCGGACGGCTGGTCGGCAGTCGCGGGCCGCGGCTGCCGCTGGTGATCGCGGGGATCGCGATGACCGTGAGCGCGGTGCTGTTCGCGGCGTTCGACGCGGAGACGTCCGACGTGACGCTCTTCGTGGGCTACGTGCTGTTCGGTATCGGGTTCGGCTTCGTGAACGCGCCGATCACCAACACGGCGGTGTCCGGGATGCCGCGTGCGCAGGCCGGTGTCGCCGCCGCCGTCGCCTCGACGAGCCGGCAGCTCGGTCAGACGCTCGGGGTTGCCGTCGTGGGTGCGCTGCTCGCCTCCGGCGTGGCGGGCTCGGCGTACAGGTCCCACTTCGTGGCGGCTTCCGTGCCGGGGTGGTGGGTGCTGGTCGCTTGTGGCGTGGCGGTGCTGGTGCTCGGCGTGGTGACGAGCGGGCGTTGGGCTCGGGGTACCGCCGAGCGGACGGCTGAGCGGTTGCAGTCCGCGGAGGTGCGCGAAGCGGCCGGGATCGTCGCGTAGTTCGGCGGCTGCGATACGGCCCCCGCCCCTGAAGACAAAGCTCTGCAGTCACCTCGTTTGGACGGCGTCCCTTTCCAGGGCGATCCGCTGCAGCTTCTCCAGCCGCTCCCGCGACACCTCGTCCACCGGTGCGTACGTCACCATCCGCGGGCCCAGTTCGGGGCCGAGCCAGAGGTCGGTGTGGTCGACCGTGATGCGGCCCACGTAGCGGTTGTCGAACTCCTTGCGCTTGGTGCGGTGGGCGACGACCTCGTGGCGGTCCCACATCTCGCAGAAGTCCTGTGACTCCGAGCGCAGCCGCTTGAGGAGCATCTTCCAGGCGGGCTCGGCGAGATGGCCCGCCATCGTGGCGCGGAAGCGGGCGGCCATCGTGCGCTGGGCGTCGTCGAGGTGGACGATCGACGAGCGCCATTCGGCGTTGGTGTAGGAGAGGACCATGCAGTTGCGGTCCTCGGCGGGTACGGCGTTCAGGTCGCAGAGCAGCAGGCCGTACGTGCGGTTGTAGGCCAGGATGTCGTAGCGGCTGTTCTGCACGCAGGCCGGGACCGGCTCCATCTGCTCCAGGATGGCGCGCACCCCGGGTGTGATCGACGGGCAGACCGTCGCCGGGGACGGGTCGACCTGGCCCGCCAGCTGGAAGAGGTGGGCGCGCTCGCTGGGGTCCAGGAAGAGCGTGCGGGCCAGGGCGTCCAGCACCTGCACGGAGACCTGGATGTCCCTCGCCTGCTCGAGCCACGTGTACCAGGTGACGCCGACGGCGGCGAGGTGCGCGACCTCCTCGCGGCGCAGGCCCGGGGTGCGGCGCCGGCGGCCACGGGGCAGACCGGCCTGCTCGGGGCTGATGTGCTCGCGGCGGTGCCGCAGGAAGGCGGCGAGTTCGTGCCGCCGTACCGAACCGGCGTCGCTGGTCGCAGGGGTGCCGGGGGTGCGTACCGCCTGATCCTGGGCCATGGTCGTCATGCCTCCAGACTGCCGCCGCGCGGATCCTGTTGCCAGGTACTCCTTCTACCAGGATAAGGAGACTCTGGTACCAGTCTGGGACCGGCCGCAGGCTCGACCACGTGACCGAAACCATCGCTACACGCACCGTCCGGACGCCGCCCGCGACACCCTCGCTCGGCGGCCTCGGACTCTTCACCGTGCTGCTGGCAGCGGCACTGCCTCTCATCGACTTCTTCATCGTCAACGTGGCCCTGCCGACCATCGGCAAGGACCTGCACGCGAGCGAGTCCGTCCTGGAACTGGTCGTGGCCGGGTACGGGCTCGCCTACGCCGTCCTGCTCGTCCTCGGGGGACGGCTGGGCGACCTGTTCGGGCGGCGCCGCTTCTTCCTCGGCGGCATGGCCGCCTTCGGCCTGACCTCGCTGGCGTGCGGGCTCGCGCCCAGTGCCTGGACGCTCGTCGCGGCCCGGATCGCACAGGGCGCCGCGGCGGCCGCGATGCTGCCGCAGGTGCTCGCCACCATCCAGTCGGCCACGGCCGGACCGCGCCGGGCCAAGGCCATGGGGCTCTACGGCGCCACGGCCGGGCTGTCCATGGTGGCGGGGCAGATCCTCGGCGGCATCCTGGTGGCCGCCGACCTCTGGGGCACCGGCTGGCGCTCGGTGTTCCTGGTGAACGTGCCCGTGGTCGTCGTCGGCCTGGTCCTCGCCGTGCGCGGGGTGCCCGAGACCCGCTCCCAGCACCCGGAGCCGGTGGACGGACCCGGCACCGTCCTGCTCACCGCGTCCCTGCTCGCGCTGCTGGCCCCGCTCACCGAAGGGCGCTCGGCGGGCTGGCCGCTGTGGACGTGGCTGTCGCTGGTCGCGTTCCCGTTCGTGGCGGCGGCGTTCTACGCGGTCGAGCGCCGGGCGGACCGGCAGGGCCGTACGCCGCTGGTGCCGCCGAGCCTGTTCTCGCTCACCTCGCTGCGCCGCGGCCTGGTGATGATCGTCCCGTTCTCCGTGGGCTTCAGCGGGTTCATGTTCGTGATCGCCGTCGCCCTGCAACGGGGCGCGGGGCTCGGGCCGGTACGGGCGGGGCTGGCGCTCGCGCCCATGGCCGTCGTCTTCTTCTTCGTCTCCCTCGCCGGGCCGCGGCTCGTCGCCCGGTACGGCACCCGGATCGTGACCGCCGGCGCGGTGATCCAGGGGCTCGGTGTCGCGCTGATGGCACTGGCCGCCTGGCGCTCCTGGCCGGACCTCGGCCTCACCGAACTGCTCCCCGGCGCGGCGCTCGCGGGAGCCGGGCAGGCGCTCCAACTGCCCATCATCTTCAGGGTCGTGCTCTCCGAGGTGCCGGCCGCGCGGGCCGGTGTCGGCAGCGGTGTGATGATGACCACCCAGCAGTCGGCCCTGGCGCTCGGTGTGGCCGCCCTCGGCACCCTCTTCCTCTCCCTCGTCCCGGCCCACGGGATGCAGAACGCCCTGGTCACGACGCTCCTGGTACAGCTGGCCTGTGTGGCGCTGTGCGGGCTGCTGAGCCTGCGGCTGCCGCGGACGATCGGGTGAGCGCGGGGTCCGGGGGCCCGGGGAGGTGTGGGGAGCCGCTCACGGATTGGACAACTCGCTGTGAAGAAAACCCTGTTGATGTTGGTCTTGCTGCACACTCCTGTGTCGGAGGCGAGGCAGCATGCTGGAGATCAAGACGAGCAAGGTGAGCCGCTGGGACCAGCACGGACGTGAGCACGTCGTCCGGGTGCAGCGGACCGGAGTGCAGCGCACGATCAGATGTGACACCTGCGGCTGGCGCAAGGCCGCGCAGTTCCTGCCCTGGCTGAAGGCGGAGGAGCACCTGGCCGAGGCGCATCAGGCGACGGTGGACCCGTCCGAGGAGTAGGAGGGCCGGGGGCCCGCCCGCCGGCCGATGACTTTCCGTCGCCCCGGCGGTCGTAGAAGGCGTACACGGTACGACGACCACGCACCGGAAGGCCGCCCATGAGCGCTCTGCACGACATCCTGAACCGGTACGTCGAGGCGGGCACCGTGCCCGGTGCCGTGGCCCTCGTGGCCCGCGGTGACGACGTCGAGGTGGTGACCGCCGGGTCGGTGGACACCGGCGGCACCGCCCCGATGGCCCGGGACTCCGTCTTCCGGATCGCCTCGATCACCAAGCCGATCACGGCGGCGGCGGTGCTGATGCTGATCGAGGACGGCGTGCTCGAGCTGGACTCGCCGATCGAGGAGTGGCTGCCGGAGCTGGCGAAGCCGGTGGTGGTGCGCACCCCGTCGAGTCCCGTCGAGGACGTGGTCCCCGCGGCGCGCCCGATCACGGTCGAGGACCTGCTCAGCTCCCGTACCGGCTGGGGCTTCCCCGCCGACTTCGCGCTCCCCGCGGTGCAGTCGCTGTTCGCGGTGCAGAAGGACGGCCGCGCCCTGCAGTCCTGGCCGGAGGCCGGCGCCTGGCTGGGCCTGCTGGCCCAGGTGCCGATGCTGTACCAGCCGGGCGAGGCATGGCTCTACGGCACCTCCTCCGATCTGCAGGGCATCCTGATCGCCCGGGCGTCCGGCCGCAGCCTCCCCGGCTTCCTCGCGGAGCGGATCTTCGAGCCGCTGGGCATGACGGACACGGCGTTCGAGGTGCCGGCGTCGAAGCGGCACCGCTTCACGTCGGCCTACTCGACGAACCCGGACGGCAGCCTGGACCTCTTCGACACCCCGGACGGGGAGTTCAGCAGCGTTCCCGCCTTCCACTCGGGCGGCGGCGGCCTGGTCTCCACGGCGGACGACTGGCTGGCCTTCGCCCGCCTGCTCCTGAACTCGGGCGCCACCCCGGACGGCCACCGGCTGCTCACCCCCACCTCGGTGAGCCGTATGACCACGAACCACCTCACGGCGGAGCAGCGCGACCGCGTCCCGCTCTTCCTGGAGGGCCAGGGCTGGGGCTACGGCGGCCAGGTCGACGTCACCCCGTCCGACCCCTGGAACGTCCCCGGCCGCTACGGCTGGGTGGGCGGCACGGGCACCACGGCCCACATCGTCCCGCCCACGGCCACCACCTCGATCCTGCTCACCCAGGCGGCCATGCAGAACCCGACCCCGACCCCGCTGATGCGCGACTTCTGGCGGCACGTGGCGGGCGGCTAGGCCCTGAGTCCTCGTACCACCAGATCCACCAAAGCCTCGAACTCGCCCTCCACGCCCGGCAGTTCCCACTCGCTCGCATAGCAGGGGTCGTGGAAGCGGCCCGTGGCCTGGAACAGGGCGCGGGCCGCGACCGCCGGGTCCTCGACCGCGAAGGTGCCGGCCTCGGCGCCGGCGCGGACGATGCGGGTGAGCTGGCCGGTCAGTTCGGCGATGTGCTCGCTCACCACCTCGCCGGAATCGCCGACCAGGACCGAGTACGTGGCGAAGAGTTCCGGATCGGCGCCCGCCTTCCGGCGCTTGGCGGCGAACAGGGCCGCGCACCACTCGCGCAGCCGTGCCTCCGGGTCGCGTTCGGCGTCCGCGGCTATGCCGGCCAGGATCTCCGTCGTGCGGTCCAGCCACCGCTTCGTCACCGCTTCCCGCAGTGCCGCCTTCGTACGGAAGTGGCGGTAGACGCTGCCGTGGCTGACGCCGAGCGCGCGGGCCACGTCGACCACGGTCGCCTTGGCGGGCCCGTGGCGGCGCAGCACCTCCTCGGTCGCTTCGAGGATGCGCTCGGCGGTCAGGGTCTCGCTGGTCGGAGGCATGTCTAGACGGTACCCGGCAGCGCGATCAGCGTTCGCTGTCGAGCATGGCCATCTGCGCGGGGGCGTACCGTTCACCGGCCGCCGCGTCCGCCGGTACGGCGGCCTCGATGGCGGCGAGGTCGGCCGCGTCAAGAGTCACGTCCAGGGCGCCCAGCGCCTCACCGAGCCGCTCGCGGGTGCGGGCGCCGACCAGCGGCACGATGTCCTCGCCCCTGGAGAGCACCCAGGCGATGGCGATCTGGGCGACGGAGACGCCCTTCTGCTCGGCGACCTTGCGCAAGGACTCGACCAGCGTGAGGTTGTGCTGCAGGTTCTCCCCCTGGAAGCGGGGCGAGTGGGCACGGAAGTCGGTCGGCTCGTACTCCCGGCCGGCCGTGACGTGACCCGAGATCAGCCCGCGGGAGAGCACACCGTACGCGGTGACGGCGATGCCCAGCTCGCGCAGCGTGGGCAGGATCTCCCGCTCGGGGCCTCGGGAGATGAGCGCGTACTCGATCTGGAGGTCGGTGATCGGCGCGGTGGCAGCGGCTCGGCGGACGGTGTCCGCGCCCACCTCGCTGAGCCCGATGTGGCGGACGTATCCCTGCTCCACGAGTTCCGCGATCGCGCCGACGGTCTCCTCGATCGGCACGTTCGGGTCGAGCCGGGCGGGGCGGTAGACGTCGATGTGGTCGACGCCGAGGCGCTGGAGGGAGTACGCGGCCCAGGTCTTCACGGCGGCCGGGCGCGCGTCATAGCCGTGCCAGGCGCCGTCCGGGCCGCGCTGGGCGCCGAACTTCACACTGACCAGCGCGTTCTCCCGCAGGGCGGCCGGAGCCGTGCGCAGGGCCTCGCTGATCAGCATTTCGTTGTGGCCCATGCCGTAGAAGTCGCCGGTGTCCAGCAGGGTCACGCCGGCCTCCAGGGCGGCGTGGACCGTGGCGATGGACTCGGCGCGATCGGCCGCGCCGTACATGCCGGACATACCCATGCAGCCGAGGCCGAGGGCGGAGACCCGGGGGCCGGTGGTTCCGAGGTTTCGCGTCTGAATCGTCATGCAACCCACCCTGACATGACAGCTGACAGAATTCAATATCTGTCAGCTGTCAGCCGCCACTCCTTGCCTGCCAAACTGGTCCAGACCTATTGACGAAAGGTCTGGACCGCTGCACTGTCATGCCTACGACACCTCGCGCACCCCCACCGGGAGGCCTCGCATGATCCGCCGCGCCCTGAGCCTGCTCACCGCCGCCGTCGCGACCGCCTGTCTCACGCAGCTGCCCGCCGCCCCCACCGCCTCCGCCGCCGACACCTGCGCGGTGAAGTCCAGGCCCGCCGGGAAGGTCCTCCAGGGCTACTGGGAGAACTGGGACGGCTCCGCCAACGGCGTCCACCCGCCGTTCGGCTGGACCCCGATCACCGACTCCCGTATCGCCGCGCACGGTTACAACGTGATCAACGCCGCCTTCCCCGTGATCCGCTCCGACGGAACGGCCCTGTGGGAGGACGGCATGGACTCGGGCGTGAAGGTGGCGACGCCCGCGGAGATGTGCGCGGCCAAGGCCGCCGGCCAGACGATCCTGATGTCGATCGGCGGCGCGACGGCCGGCATCGACCTCAACTCCACCGCCGTGGCGGACAGGTTCGTCTCGACGATCGTCCCGATCCTGAAGAAGTACAACTTCGACGGCATCGACATCGACATCGAGACGGGCCTGACCGGCAGCGGCAGCATCTCCCAACTGTCCACTTCCCAGGCCAACCTGATCCGCATCATCGACGGCATCCTGGCGCAGATGCCGGCCGGCTTCGGCCTCACGATGGCCCCGGAGACCGCCTACGTCACCGGCGGCAGCATCACCTACGGCTCGATCTGGGGCGCGTACCTGCCGATCGTGAAGAAGTACGCGGACAACGGCCGGCTGTGGTGGCTGAACATGCAGTACTACAACGGCAGCATGTACGGCTGCTCCGGCGACTCCTACTCGGCCGGTACCGTGCAGGGCTTCACCGCCCAGACGGACTGTCTCGCCAAGGGCCTTGTGGTGCAGGGCACGACGATCAAGGTGCCCTACGACAAGCAGGTCCCGGGCCTGCCCGCGCAGTCCGGAGCGGGCGGCGGCTACATGTCGCCGTCACTGGTCTCCCAGGCATGGCAGCACTACGGCACCTCGCTCAAGGGCCTGATGACCTGGTCGATCAACTGGGACGGCTCGAAGAACTGGACGTTCGGCGACAACGTGAGGTCGCTGCAGGGCCGTTGAACCGCTAACGCGCCGTCAGCGCCAGCTTCGCGCCCAGCGCCACGAACGATCCCGCGAAGCTCCGCCGCAGCCACGTCATCACCCTCGGCCGTGAGGTGACGTGGCTGCGGACCGAGGCCGCGAGCACGCCGTAGGCGGCGAAGACGACGAAGGTCGCCAGCATGAACACACCGCTCAGCCCCAGCATTCGGGGCAGGGCGTGCGGTGCCGACGGGTCCACGAACTGCGGCAGGAACGCGAAGAAGAAGATCGTCAGCTTCGGGTTGAGCAGATTGATCAGCACGCCCCGCACGATCACGCGCCCGGCGGAGAGCGGCGCGTCATCCTGGTCGACGTCGATCGCCTGCCGGTCCCGCAGGGTCGCCCAGGCCATGTGGAGGAGATAGGCGACACCGGCGTACTTGACGACCTGGAACGCCGCGGCACTCGCGTTGAGCAGCGCCGCGAGCCCGGTGACGGTGGCCGCCACATGCGGCACGATCCCGAGCGTGCACGCGAAGGCCGCGACCACGCTCGCCCGCCGGCCGCGGGACAGCCCGGCGGCGAGCGTGTAGACGACACCGGTACCGGGAGTGGCGACGACGACCAGGGTGGTGAGAAGAAAGGCGAGACTCATGCCCGCCAGCCTGTCGCCGCACCGGTCCCCGATACAGGTCCAATCCGGCACCCGCATCAGGGACCACTCGTGGTTCCGGCAGACCTCAGCTGCCGAGCAGACGCCCGGCCAGGTACCCCTCGATCTGGTCCAGCGACACGCGTTCCTGCTTCATCGAGTCACGCTCGCGCACCGTCACCGCGTTGTCCTCGAGCGTGTCGAAGTCGACGGTCACGCAGTACGGCGTACCGATCTCGTCCTGGCGGCGGTAGCGGCGGCCGATCGCGCCGGCGTCGTCGAACTCGATGTTCCAGTTCTGACGCAGCGCCTGCGCGAGCCCCTTGGCCTTCGGGGACAGCTCCGGGTTGCGGGACAGCGGAAGGACGGCGACCTTCACGGGGGCGAGGCGGTGGTCGAGACGCAGCACCGTCCGCTTCTCCATCTTGCCCTTGGCGTTCGGCGCCTCGTCCTCGACGTACGCGTCGAGCAGGAAGGCGAGCATCGCCCGGCCGACACCGGCCGCGGGCTCGATGACGTACGGCGTCCAGCGCTCGCCGGCCTCCTGGTCGAAGTAGGAGAGGTCCTGGCCGGATGCCTTGGAGTGGGCGTTCAGGTCGTAGTCCGTGCGGTTGGCGACGCCCTCCAGCTCACCCCACTCGTTGCCGCCGAACTGGAAGCGGTACTCGATGTCGGCGGTGCGCTTGGAGTAGTGGGAGAGCTTCTCCTTCGGGTGCTCGTACCACCGCATGTTCTCCTCGCGCAGGCCCAGGCCGGTGTACCAGTTCCAGCGCTGCTCCATCCAGTACTCCTGCCACTTCTCGTCCTCGCCCGGCTTGACGAAGAACTCCATCTCCATCTGCTCGAACTCGCGGGTGCGGAAGATGAAGTTGCCGGGCGTGATCTCGTTGCGGAAGGACTTGCCCATCTGCGCGATGCCGAACGGCGGCTTGCGGCGCGAAGTGGTCTGCACCTGGCCGAAGTTGGTGAAGATGCCCTGGGCGGTCTCGGGGCGCAGGTACGCGATGGAGCCGGAGTCCTGCGTCGGGCCGAGGTGCGTCGACAGCAGGCCCGAGAACTGCTTGGGCTCGGTGAACTGGCCCTTGTTGCCGCAGTTCGGGCAGTTCACGTCCGCCAGGCCGTTCTCCGGCAGGCGCTTGTGCTTGGCCTCGTAGGCCTCCTCCAGGTGGTCCGCGCGGAACCGCTTGTGGCAGGAGGTGCACTCGGTGAGCGGGTCCGTGAAGGTGGCGACGTGACCGGAGGCGACCCAGACCTCGGGCGCCAGGATCACGGACGAGTCGAGACCGACCACGTCCTCGCGCGAGGTCACCATGTAGCGCCACCACTGGCGCTTCAGGTTCTCCTTGAGCTCGACACCCAGCGGGCCGTAGTCCCAGGCGGCACGCTGGCCGCCGTAGATCTCACTGCACGGGAATACGAAGCCACGGCGCTTGCTCAGGCTGACGATGGTGTCGATCTTGTCGGCGGCCACGGTGCTCTCTTCATTACGACGACGGACGACGAAGCGAGGCGCTTCACAGCGAATGCTTCAGGGTACCGGCGCGGGCTCCCCCTCAATCAAATCGGTCCGACTTCGAGGCTTGTTGACAACGGTTTCCATGTTAGTTGAAAATGACTGTCATGAACGTAAGGCGACGCCTCATACCCGCCGTGGCGACCGCGGCCGCCGCGGCCCTCGGTCTCGCGACCCTCTCCGCCTGCTCGACCGAGAGCGCCGCCGCGGGCGGCACGGACAAGTTCGACGTCGTCGCGTCGTTCTATCCGATGGCCTTCCTCGCGGAGCGGATCGGCGGCTCCCACGTCCACGTCACCTCCCTGACCGAGCCCGGCCAGGAGCCCCACGACCTGGAGATCAGCGCCAAGCAGACCGCGCAGCTCCAGGAGTCGGACGCGGTGCTGTACCTCAGGAACCTCCAGCCCTCCGTCGACGACGCGGTGGCCCAGTCCGAGGTGAAGACCAAGATCGACGCCGCCTCCCTCACCTCCCTGGAGAAGCACGGCAACGAGGTCGGCGGTCACGCCGCCTCCCACGACCACTCCGAGAACGAGGAGAACGCCGGCCTCGACCCCCACATCTGGCTCGACCCGGTGCGGTACGCCGAGGTCGCCGAGGGTGTCGGCAAGGCCCTCGAGAAGGCGGACCCGGACCACGCCGCGGACTACCGGAAGAACACCGCGGCCCTGGTGAAGCGGCTCGACGGCCTGAACACGCAGTTCAAGGACGGGCTCGCGGACACGGAATCCAAGGTCTTCATCACCACGCACGCCGCCTTCGGCTACCTCGCCGAGCGCTACGGCCTGACCGAGGAGGCCATCAACGGCCTCGACCCCGAGTCCGAGCCGAGCGCGGCCCGGGTGAAGGCGCTGGAGAACATGGCGAAGGCCGACGGCGTGACCACCGTCTTCTACGAAACGCTCGTCAGCGGCAAGACCGCGAAGACAGTCGCCTCCGACGCCGGACTCAGGACGGACGTGCTCGACCCGATCGAGGGCATCACGGCCAAGTCCCGCGGCAAGGACTACTTCTCGGTCCAGGAGGCCAACCTCAAGGCGCTGCGACAGGCACTGGGCGCCAAGTGAAGGGGGACGGGATGACCGGCGAGAATGTCGTGACGGTGCGCGGCGTACGGGCCGAGCTGGGCTCGCGCCCCGTCCTGCGCGGCATCGACCTGACCGTGCGCCGCGGAGAGGTCGTCGCGCTGCTCGGTGCGAACGGCTCCGGCAAGTCGACGGCGGTCCGCACGCTCATCGGGCAGGTGCCGGTGAGCGCGGGCGAGATCGAGCTGTTCGGCACGGAGCGCAGGCGGTTCCGGGACTGGGCGCGCATCGGGTACGTCCCGCAGCGCACCACCGCCGCGGGCGGCGTCCCGGCCACCGTCACCGAGATCGTCTCGTCCGGGCGGCTGTCCCGGGCCCGCTTCGGCGTGCTGCGCAAGGCGGACCACGCGGCGGTGCGGCGAGCGCTGGAGCTGGTCGGCATGGCGGACCGGGCGAAGGACTCCGTGAACGCCCTCTCCGGCGGCCAGCACCAGCGCGTGCTCATCGCCCGCGCACTCGCCGCCGAGCCCGAACTGCTGATCATGGACGAGCCGATGGCGGGCGTCGACCTGGCCAGCCAGGAGGTCCTGGCGCGGACGCTGCGGGAGCAGGTGGACCGGGGTGCGACCGTCCTGCTCGTCCTGCACGAACTCGGGCCCCTGGAGCCCCTGATCGACCGGGCGGTCGTCCTGCGCGACGGCTGCGTCCTGCACGACGGCCCGCCCCCGCGGGCGGTGGGGCAGCACGCGCTCCCCGGCCACGACCACGTACACCCCCACGCTCCGACCCGTACAGGACTGCTGAGCTGATGGACCTCCTCGACTACGCCTTCATGCAGCGGGCCCTGCTCGCCGCCGTCCTGGTCGGCGTCACCGCCCCCGCGATCGGCATCTACCTCGTGCAGCGCCGGCAGGCCCTGATGGGCGACGGCATCGGCCATGTGGCGATGACGGGCGTCGGCCTCGGCTTCCTGCTCTCCGCGTCCCCGGTCTGGACGGCCACCGCCGTCTCCGTCCTCGGCGCGATCCTCATGGAGCTGATCCGCTGGTACGGCCGCACCCGCGGCGACATCGCCCTGGCGATGCTCTTCTACGGCGGCATGGCCGGCGGCGTGATGTTCATCAACCTCGCGCCCGGCGGCTCCAACGCGAACCTGACGTCGTACCTCTTCGGGTCCCTGTCCACGGTCTCGCCGTCGGACGTCACCGCGATCTGCCTGCTCGCGGGCTTCGTCGTGCTGGTCACCCTCGGTCTGCGCCGGCAGCTCTTCGCGGTCAGCCAGGACGAGGAGTTCGCGCGGGTCACGGGCCTGCCGGTGCGCGCCCTGAACCTGCTCACCGCGGTGACGGCGGCGGTGACGGTCACGGTCGCGATGCGGGTGGTGGGCCTGCTGCTGGTGAGCGCGCTGATGGTCGTCCCCGTGGCGGCGGCCCAGCAGTTGAGCCGCAGCTTCGCGGCCACCTTCGCGATCGCGGTCGCGATCGGGGTGACGGTGACGATCGGCGGCACGGCCACCTCCTACTACCAGGACGTGCCGCCCGGGGCGACGATCGTGCTGCTGACCATCGCGGCGTTCGTCGTGCTGACGGCGCTCGCGGCCCCGCTGGCCCGGCGCCGCGCCCGCGCCGCCGCCGCCGCGCATCCCGCCGGGGACCCGGCAGAGTGCGCGATTCCGGCCGCGCGCAGCTCGGACGGCAAGGTCGGCGTCTGACCGCGCACACCCCGGACTGGCACAATGTCCGGGCAGACGCAGGCTGACCTAGGAGGAACCGGTGACGACCGCTGGACCGCCCGTGAAGGGCCGTGCGACCCGGCAGCGGGCAGCCGTGGCGGCGGCCCTGGACGAGGTCGAGGAGTTCCGCAGCGCGCAGGAGCTCCACGACATGCTGAAGCACAAGGGCGACTCGGTCGGGCTGACCACCGTCTACCGCACCCTCCAGAACCTCGCCGACGCGGGCGAGGTCGACGTCCTGCGCACGTCCGAAGGCGAGTCGGTGTACCGGCGCTGCTCCACCGGCGAGCACCACCATCACCTCGTCTGCCGTGTCTGCGGCAAGGCGGTGGAGGTCGAGGGCCCGGCGGTGGAGAAGTGGGCCGAGGCGATCGCCGCGGAGCACGGCTACGTCAACGTCGCGCACACCGTCGAGATCTTCGGTACCTGTGCCGACTGCGCGGAGCGCTCCGCCGGCTGAGCGGTCGTTCGGCTGCGGGCGGGTTGTGGCCGGTCGCGCAGTTCCCCGCGCCCCCGAGCGGGCCGCAGCTCAGCCGTTGTCGCCCTGCATCTCGCGCTCCATCTTCAGGAGCTCCTCGTTCGGTACGGCGCCGCCGAAGCGGCGGTCGCGGGAGGCGAACTCGACGCAGGCACGCCACAGGTCGCGGCGGTCGAAGTCGGGCCACAGGACGTCCTGGAAGACCATCTCGGCGTAAGCGCTCTGCCAGAGCAGGAAGTTGGAGGTGCGCTGCTCGCCGCTGGGGCGCAGGAACAGGTCCACGTCCGGCATGTCCGGGTAGTACATGTACTTCGCCAGGGTCTTCTCGGTGACCTTGGACGGGTCGAGCCGGCCCGCCTTCACGTCCTCCGCGAGGGCCTGCGCGGCGTCCGCGATCTCCGCCCGGCCGCCGTAGTTCATGCAGAAGTACAGCGTGAGCAGGTCGTTGTCCTTGGTCTGCTCCTGGGCGATCTGAAGCTCCTTGGCGACCGACTTCCACAGCTTGGGCATCCGGCCGACCCAGCGCACCCGGATGCCGAGCTCGTCGAGCCGGTCGCGGGACTTGGCGATGAACTCGCGGTTGAAGTTCATCAGGAAGCGGACCTCGTCGGGCGAGCGCTTCCAGTTCTCGGTGGAGAAGGCGTACAGCGAGATGTTGCCCACGCCCATCTCGATCGCGCCCTGGAGCACGTCCACGACGCGCTCGGCGCCGACCTTGTGGCCCTCGGTGCGCGGCAGGCCGCGCTCCTTCGCCCACCGGCCGTTCCCGTCCATGACGATCCCGACGTGGCTCGGGACCAGCTCGCCCGGCAGCTTCGGCGCACGGGCGCCCGACGGGTGCGGCTCCGGCGCCTTGTACTCGCGGCGCCGGCGTCCCAGGATCCCGCGTACTGCCATGTGTTCCTCGTCTCCTTCAGACGGCTTACTTCTCCACGTAACGAAGCGAACGCAGCCCGCGTTCCAGATGCCAGTGCAGGTAGGCCGAGACCAGCCCGCTGCCCTCCCTGACATACCGAGGCTCGCACGCGTCCGCGGTCTCCCAGTCTCCCGTAAGCAGCGCGCCGAGGAGCTCCAGGGTCTGCGGCGAGGGTACGACGCTGCCGGCCACCCGGCAGTCGACGCAGATGGAGCCGCCGGCGGCGACCGAGAAGAACCGGTTCGGGCCGGGCATTCCGCACTTCACGCAGTCGGTGAAGCTGGGGGCGTAGCCGTTGACCGCGAGGGAGCGCAGCAGGAAGGCGTCGAGGATCAGGTGCGGGGCGTGCTCGCCGCGGGCCAGGGTCCGCAGCGCGCCTACGAGCAGCAGGTACTGCTGCACCGCCGGCTCGCCCTCGTGGTCGGTGAACCGCTCGGCGGTCTCCAGCATGGCCGTACCCGCGGTGTAGCGGGCGTAGTCGGCGACGATCCCGCCGCCGTACGGCGCGATGGTCTCGCTCTGCGTGCACAGGGGCAGGCCGCGCCCGATCAGCTCGCTGCCGCGCGCGAAGAACTGCACGTCGACGTGGGAGAAGGGCTCGAGGCGGGCGCCGAACTTGGACTTGGTGCGCCGGACGCCCCGCGCCACGGCGCGTACGCGACCGTGACCGCGCGTGAGCAGGGTGATGATCCGGTCCGCCTCACCCAGCTTCTGGGTGCGCAGCACGATGCCGTCGTCGCGGAACAGACTCATGAGGCCATTCTCCCGTACGGCCGCGCTCAGCGGGCCCGGTCGGGGTGGCTGATGGTGTCCCAGGGGGCCAGGTTCCAGGGGCTGGTCCCGTTCGCCGGGTCCAGCAGCGCGCTCAGATGCGCGTCGGCGGCGGACTGCGGGGCGGGCACGGACCCGTCCCGGGCACCGCTCAGCTGGTCCTGCCACACCTTCCTGCCCAGCAGGTAGTGATCGGCGTACTCCTGCCAGGAGGCGTACGTCCGCACCACCGACGGCACGATGTTCTTCAGCGCCGTCCACGCCTCGGCCTCGGTGATCAGGCCGGCCCCGAAGCCGAGCCGGGCTATGTCCACGTACAGCGCGGCGTCCCAGGCGAGCGGCGCGACCCCGAAGACCTGCTGGGCGCGCGCCCGGTAGCCGCTGCGGGAGAGTTCGTCGAGCCGGCCTGCCAGCCCCTCCCGCGAGGTGATCTCCCACTGCTCGGCCAGCCAGCCGCGGGCGCTGTCGTCGGCGATCCGCGTGAAGGGATACAGGGTGGTCCGCGAGGCGCTCCGGTCCCGGCTCACCGGCGCGCTCAGGGACACCATCCAGAGCTGATGCAGGGTGAGGGGTTCGGGGTAGCGGGAGGTGGTCTTCGGGCCGGCCCACCGTCTGCCGCCGCTCCGCTCTCTCCGCCGTCTCCACTTCCACAGGCCCATGCGCCCGCACCCTACGTCAAGGCACTTCGCCCCGGCTGCGTGCGTTGGCGTACGCGGTCGCCGCGCTGAGGCGTTCGGAGGTGGTGGCTCCGCGCACGGCGCCGGGGTCGGCGTCCCACTCCCTGCCACCGCCGTACGGTCTCAGTTGCACGTACGGTCCTTCGTGTCCCATGACGATTCCCACCTTTCCCGTACGGGTGTCGACGACGTGCGTACCGACGGAGGGTTCCATTTCCTCTCCTTGACGACCGTAACGAATGCGATGGACAATTCCTGCATCCCCTTTTCTCGCTCCCCCCTCCTTTCCGGTTTCACGCTTTTCATCTCCGGGATGGCCCGTTCCGCCTACACTCGGCAGGAGTCTGCCCACTACAAGTGGGGTGCAGCGCAAGGGGGTTGGCCATGGCCAACGGTTCGCAGCAAGCGGTGTGGGAGTTCTTCGGGACGGAGCTCAAACGGCGGCGTGAGGCGGCGGGGTTCACCCAGGCGGACCTGGGGTCCCGGGTCTTCGTGTCGGGCGCCTACATCGGGCAGTTCGAGCAGGCCATTCGAAAACCCCAGCTGGATATCGCGAGCCGGATTGACGAGATCCTGCAAACCGACGGTATTTTCGAGCGGTTGTGTCTGAAGCTCATCAACGACCACCGGTACGCGGATTACTTCGCCGAGGTCGTGGAACTGGAGCGACTGGCCACGAAGATCTGCGAGTTCGCGCCCACGGTACTGCCGGGGCTGTTGCAGACGGCCGCCTATGCCGGGGCGGTCACCGTTGCGGCAAATCCCTTCGTCACCGACGAGTACGTGCAGGAAAGGGTGACGGCGCGTCTCGAACGCCAGCACATTCTCAAGGGCGCCCCGGCGCCGGAGTTCTGGGTGATCCTGCACGAGAACGTGGTGCGCACTCCGGTGGGCGGGCCGCAGGTCATGGCCGAGCAGCTGGAGCACGTCGCGGGGCTGGCGCGGCAGCGGACTGTGTGGGTGGCTGTGGTGCCGTGCGAGGTGGGAGCGCACGCCTTGATGGGCGGGATGCTGCAGCTCATGGAGTTCGACGAAGCCCCACCGCTCGCCTATACAGAGACCTCGTTTTCGGGAACGGTGGTGGACGATCCGGCTGTGGTGAAGCGGGCGGCACGCGCATACGATCTGCTCAGGGGGGCCGCACTGTCGCCGGAGGCGTCCCTGACCCTGATCGAATCGGTGGCGGAGGACTTCAGACGATGCGCGAGTACGACCTGACCAACGCCCGCTGGCGCAAGAGCAGTCACAGCAACGGCGAGGGCGGGAGCTGCGTCGAGGTCGCCGACGGAGTCCCCGGTGTCGTCCCCGTCCGGGACAGCAAGGTGCCCCACGGCCCCGTGGTGGTCGTGAGGTCGGACACCTGGGCCGCGTTCGTCGGCTACTGCCGTACCGACACCAGCCCCGCCTCGTAGGCCATGATCACCAGCTGAACCCGTTCCCGCGCGTCCAGCTTCGTCAGCAATCGCGGTGCTCGCGGCGGTGGTCGTGGACCGGCGCGACGTATGACGAACCCCGCCTCGGAGCGGGGGTAAACCCCCCGGCCGACAAGGCAGTTGACCGGATGGGAGACACGGGCGGCGTCCGGGACGCTCGTAGCATGAAGGAGATCACGAAGAGCGCCGCCCTCATCGCCGCCGCCTCCGGCATCGTCTTCGGTGTCGTCGCGCCGCTGTCCGCGTCCGCCGCCGACGCGACCTCGCCGCTGAAGTGGGGCAGGTGCGCGGGCAGCGGACTCGACCCCCGCCAGCAGTGCGCGACCCTCCAGGTGCCCCTGGACCACGACCATCCCGACGGACAGAAGATCGACCTCGCCGTCTCTCGCATCCCCGCAGAGAAGCCGTCCGCCCGCCGGGGCGCGCTGCTGCTCATTCCCGGTGGACCCGGCGGCGACAGCCTCGGCGACCCCTCGGGCAAGGGGCAGAAGCTGCCGCGGACCGTCCGCGACTCTTACGACCTGATCGGGTTCGCGCCGCGCGGCAACGCGCCCTCCACGCCGGCCAGTTGCGGAGTCGAGCACCGCGACCTCGCGTTGACGGCCCTGCGGCCGTGGCCCGCCGCCGACGGGTCCGTCGCCGGGAACATGGCCACCGCCCGGCGCATCGCGAACGCATGCGCCCGCAACGGCGGCGAGCTGACGCGACACATCAGCACGGTCGACAACGCCCGTGACATCGACCGCATCCGCACCGCCCTCGGCGAGCGGAAGCTGTCCGCGTGGGGCGTCTCGTACGGGACGTACGTCGGAGCCGTCTACGCCCAGCTCTTCCCGCAGCACACCGACCGCATCGTGCTGGACAGCAGCGGCAACCCGGACCCCGTCCGGGCGGAGCGCGCCTGGCTCCAGGCGTTCGAGGTCGGCGTCGAGGACAACTTCCCCGAGTTCGCCAAGTGGGCCTCCGCGCCCGGCAATCCGCACCGCCTGGCCGACACGGCCGCCGAGGTACGCCCGCACTTCCTCCGCCTCGCCGCCCGCCTGGACCGCGAGCCCATCCCCTGGCCCGGCGCCAACCCGGCGGAGCTGAACGGCAACGTGCTGCGCCAGACCCTGCTGAACAGCCTCTACGACCCCGACGACTATCCCGCGGCGGCCGAGTTGGTCCTGGCCGCACAGAAGGGCGGGGAGCTCCCGGCCCCGCAGTCGCCCCCGGACTCGGTGATGCAGAACTACACCGCGGTCGGCGCCGCCACCATCTGCAACGACGCCGCCTGGCCGCGCTCGACGGCCGCGTATCAGAAGGGAGTTCAGGAGAGCCGGGCAACATACCCGCTCACCGCAGGCATGCCCCGCAACGCCATGGTGTGCGCCGCCTGGCCGTGGCAGCCGAAGCAGGCACCGGTGCGGATCACCGAACGCGGTCCGTCCAACGTCCTGCTCGTCCAGGACGAGCGCGACGTGGCGACCCCGCTGAGCAGTGCCCTGAAGATGCGCGAGGCCTTCGGCCGCCGCGCCGTCATGGTGACGGTGAACTCCACCGGCCACGAGGCCTACCTCGCCAACGGCAACGCGTGCGGCGACGCGACGGTCTCACGATTCCTGGCGACGGGCGAGCGGCCGCGGCAGGACGTCCACTGCCGGTAGCGCGACTACCGCCGAGCGCACCCGGCGTACTGCCGGGCCAGCGCGTGGAACGCCTCCTTCGGCTCCCAGTGCCAGCCCGAACGGGGGTCGTCGGGGCGGTCCTTGATCGTCTTGGTGATGCTGTAGCTCGCCATGTCGAGGTCCTTCTTCGGGTTGCCGGCGCGGTGCGGGGCGTCCGGGGTGACGAACTCGAACGCCATCGCCGCGTACAGGCCCATCGACTCGAAGACCCGTACCAGGTCGGTGAGGTAGGCGGCCTGGGTGTGCTCGCTGCGGACCAGGTGCCCCTTGATCTCGCCCTTGTCGTAGTCGACGACGTTCCAGCCCATGCCACCCGCCTGGGGCGCGCCCTTGTAGGTGCAGGTGCCGAACTCGGTGATGGCCAGCGGCTTGCCCCAGCGCCGGTACTTCCTCAACTCCCGTACATAGTCGGCGTGGTGGCGGAAGTACGAGTAGTAGTCGATGCCGACGACGTCGAAGAGCCGCCAGTCGACCTTGTCGTCCTGGGCGGCGGCGTAGCTGAGGTTTCCGTGGAAGACGGACCGCCCGAGCGCTGCCGCCTTCGCCGTGAAGCGGTCGAGGCGGCGCTGCATCCGCACGGGGTCGAAGTCGCCCTCCAGCATGTTCCGCACCCGGTCCATGACCGTCGCCCCCGGCACGATCCCGGGCACGAACAGCCAGAACTCGCAGCCCACGCTGAAGTCGACGCTCGCGCCGTGCCGCCGCAGCCGCTCCGCGAACCGGCCGCACTCCGCCATGTGCTCCAGGATGTCCCGCTCCGGGGCGTCCGCGAGGGTCGGCTGGAGCCACACGTGCAGCCCCTGCTCGGCGGCCTCGGCGGCGGTGGCGGTGAGCCGTTCGACGCCGTCGCCGGTGACGTCGAGGGTGTCGGCGTGCAGGCGGTCGCGGACGGCGCGGACGTCCCGGCGCATCCGGGCGGCGCTCCACGCGGTCCCGGGCGTCTCGCCCTCACCGACGGTGTAGACGACACCGCGGTGCCCGAGACCGCCGACTGCCGCCGCCGGCCGGGACGGCAGCACCGTCGCCGCGGCTCCGAGGGCCGCCGCCCCCGCGAGGAAGCGCGCCCGGCTGATCCCCTTCGTCTTCTCCATGCCGTTCACTGTGCCGGGCACCGGCGCGCCGCGCCGTCCGCCGATGGTCTACGGCCGCGCAACCAAGGAATGACGTACGGCGTCGATCATGGGTAGGACGACGGAAGACCGCCGTCCCGTACCGACCGAATGCCGACCGAATACCGACCGAAGGAGAGCACGATCCCAGGCCGACGCACCCTGCTCACCGCGGGCACCGCCACCGCCGCCGCGCTCCTGACGAGCGCGCCCGCCCACGCCACCACCGACCGCCTGCGCGCGCTGGAGCGGCGGCACGGCGCCCGGCTCGGCGTCTTCGCGCACGATTTCCGTACGGGACGGTCCGTCACCCATCGCGCCGACGAGCGCTTCCCCATGTGCTCGACCTTCAAGACCCTGGTCGCCGGCGCCGTCCTGCGCGACCTGGACCGGCAGGGAGAGGTCCTCGCCCGGCGCATCCACTACACGCGCGCGGACCTGGTGGACGGCGCCCCGGTCACGGGCACGGAGGAGCACCTGGCGCACGGCATGACGGTGGCCGAACTGTGCGACGCCGCCATCCGCTACAGCGACAACTCGGCCGCCAACCTCCTGCTGCGCCTGCTCGGCGGCCCCACCGCGATCACCCGCTTCGCCCGCTCCCTCGGCGACCCGGTGACCCGTCTCGACCGGTGGGAGCCGGAGCTCAACTCGGCCGAACCGGGCCGGCGTACGGACACCACGAGCCCCCGCGCCATCGGGGGCGACTACGCCCGCCTCGTCCTCGGCCGTGCCCTGAACACCGCGGACCGCGCCCGTCTCACCCACTGGCTGCTGACCAACACCACCGGCGACCACCGCATCCGCGCCGGCCTGCCCGGCACCTGGACGGTGGGCGACAAGACGGGCTCCGGCTCCTACGGCACCACCAACGACGTGGCCGTGGCATGGCGGGCCGACGGCACCCCGGTCGTCCTGGCCCTGCTGTCCACGAAGCCCGCGCAGGACGCGGCCTGGGACGACGCCCTCCTCGCGGAGGCGGCGGCGATCGTGGCCGGGACCCTCGGCTAGAACCGCTCGGTCAGAACCGCCGCACGTAGCGCTTCTGCCACGGCGTCTCCACCGCCCGCCGGTCGTAGTGCCGTCGTACGAAGTCCACCGCCTCCTCGGCGGGTACGCCGTCCAGGACCGCCAGACAGGCGAGTGCCGTGCCGGTGCGGCCGCGGCCGCCGCCGCAGGCGATCTCCACGGGCTCGCCGGCGGACCGCCGCCACGCCTCGGTCAGCGCCGCGCGGGCGTCCGCGCGGTCGGCCGGGAGGCGGAAGTCCGGCCAGCGGACCCAGCGGAACTCCCAGGCGACGGGCGGGGGTTGGCGGCCGAGGAGATAGAGGGCGTACGAGGGCGTGGGCGCCCCCTCGGCGAGGGGGTGCCGCAGGCCGCGGCCCCGGACGAGCCGCCCGGAGGGCAGCCGCAGTACGCCGGGGTCCGCCGGCCGCCAGGTGTCCGTCATCGCGCCAGCGTACGGTCCTCGATGCCCCGGAAGTGGTGCGCCATCGCACGCTCCGCGCCCTCGGCGTCCCCGGCCCGCAGCGCGGTCACGATGTCCCGGTGCCGGCGGACCGTCACCTCCGGCTCCGGGTCGTCCGTCCAGCCGCGGGCGCCGGCGACCCTGCGGAAGACGGTCCAGAAGGCTCCGAGCAGCTGCGGCACGAGCGCGTTGCCGAGCGAGGCGTAGAGCAACTCGTGGAACGTGCGGTCGAGTTCGGGGAAGGGGCGGCCCACGCGGACCGCCGCCTCCATCGCGGCGACGACCTCTTCCAGGGCGTCCAGCTCCGCCTCGGCGACCGACCCCGCGATCCGCCGGATCAGCCCCTCCTCCAGTACCTCGCGCACCTGAAGGATCTCGGCGAGCGCCCCGGTGTCGTCGTCGTGCGAAGCGAGCGTGCGGAAGGTGAGCCCGTCGATCAGGGGGGACAGCGACGCCTGGCCGACGTAGGTGCCGTAGCCGTGCCTGATCTCCACGATGTCGAGCGCCTGGAGCGCCTTGAGAGCCTCGCGCACGGAGTTGCGACTGACGCCGAGGTCCTCCATCAGCTCGGCCTCGGTGGGCAGCGGCGCGCCCGGCCGGAGCCTTCGGTCGAGGATCAGCTGCACGACCTCCCGCCGTATCCGGCTGTTGCCGGACTCCACGCTCCTGGGGGTTCCTGTCTCCCTGTTCCTCGGCTCCGCGGCCATGCGCCGCATCGTACGCCGACCGGACGTCCCACGTCCCATGTCCCGCGCTGACGTGCGCCAACTCCCGCCATCCGCTCAGACATTGGCTCGACCTCTGGCAGCTACGCCATTCGTGTGCGGACCCTTGACCGCCCCCCGGGCCGCTCCTATGGTCGCGGCTGACGGCAGGACGTAGGACGTCGTATCTCCTCACTCGCTGGAGGAACCGTGCATCGCCGGACCTTCCTGAAGTACACCGGCGCGATGGGTGCGGCCACCGCCGTCTCCGCGTCGCTGTCGGCCTGCTCCTCCGGGCCCCAGTCCACGAACGACACCGGCGGCGGAAGCGGCAAGGACCGCACCCTGACCGCGGTCATCGGCTACGGCAACGACGGCACCTGGGACCCCACCCAGACCGCGTCGGCCTTCTGCATGGCGGGCAACAACCACATCTACGAGGGCCTGCTCGACACCGACCCGATCTCCCGCAAGCCGTACGCCGCGCTCGCCACCGAGCTGCCGAAGGACGTGAACGCCACGTCCTGGAAGTTCACGCTGCGGGCGGGCGCCAAGTTCCACGACGGCACGCCCGTCACCGCCGACGACGTGGTGTTCGTCTTCGACCGCATCCTCGACCCGAAGACGCAGACGCTCGCCAAGGGCTTCTTCGCCAGCTGGCTGAAGGAGGTCCGCAAGATCGACGCGCAGAACGTCGAGCTGGTGCTCAAGTTCCCCTTCCCGGACGGGATCTCGCGGCTCACCCTGGCGAAGGTCATGCCGAAGCACGTGTTCTCCAAGCCCGGAGCCTGGGACGACGCGATAAAGGGTCTGGCGGTCGGCTCGGGACCGTACCGGCAGAGCGCGCACCACCCGAAGTCGAACACCACCTTCGAGGCGTTCGCCGACTACAACGGCCCGCGCCCGCCCGCCTTCAAGAAGATGAACTGGCTGACCATCGTGGACGCCGCGCCGCGCGTCGCCAAGATCTCCGGCTCCAGCGCGGGCGCGCAGATCTCCGACAACATCCCCTACGCCAACATCAAGCAGCTCCAGAGCGGGGGGCTGACGGTCGCGGGCGGCGCCGGCATGAACAACCTGTTCCTGATGTTCAACACCAAGCACAAGCCGTTCGACGACGTACGGGTGCGGCAGGCGCTGCACTACGCCATCGACACCGAGAAGATGGTGCAGGTCGCGCTGAAGGGCCACGGCAAGCCGTCGTCGTCGTTCCTGAACGAGTCCAACCCCACCTACCGGCGGGCGAAGACGGTCTACGACTACGACCCCCAGAAGGCGAAGGCGCTGCTGAAGGCGGCCGGGGTCAGCGGGCTGAAGATCGAGATCCTGGCCGTGAACGTCAGCTGGATCGTCGACTGCCTGCCGACCATCAAGGCCTCCTGGGACGCGATCGGCGTGCAGACGACCCTCGCCCCGCAGGAGACCACGGCCGTCTTCACCAAGATGGACCAGAAGCAGGACTACCAGGTCGTCGCCGCCGCCTCGAACCCCAACCAGTTCGGCCTCGACGCCGACCTGATCATGCACTACAACTACGGGCCCACCAACCTGTGGATGCAGTACACGCGCTGGGCCGGCAACTCCGTCGCCAAGCAGCTCTTCAAGGACATGGACCGGGCCACCCAGGAGCCCGACCCGGACAAGAAGAAGGCGATGATCCAGGACTACGTCGACACCGTCGCCGAGCAGGCGGTGCTCTACCCGGTCGTCCACAACGAGCTGATCACCGCCTGGGACCCGAAGCAGCTCACCGGCATAAGGGCGCAGCCCTACCCGGGCATCAACGTCCTCCAGGCCAAGTGGGCCTGAGAGCAGGGGAGTCCGCTTCGTGATCGCCGTCGTCAGGATTCTGCTCCGCCGCGTCGCCCTGCTCGTACCGCTGATGCTCGGCATCGTGCTGTTCGTGTTCCTGGTGATGCGCTTCTCGGACGTCGACCCGGCGTCCGCGTTCTTCCAGGGCGCGAACCCCACCCCGCAGCAACTGCACGACTTCCGCGAGCAGAACGGCCTGCTGGACCCGCTGCCCGTGCGCTACGTCCACTTCGTCGGCGACCTGCTCCACGGCGACATGGGCACCAGCGCGCTGACCCGCGCCCCCGTGCTCGACCAGGTCACCACCGCGCTGCCGCTGACCCTCCAGCTCACCTTCCTGGGCCTCGGCGTCGCGGTGGTGCTGGCGCTGCTCGGCGGCGTGACGGCGGCGATCTACCGCGACCGGCTGCCCGACCAGGTCATCCGGGTCGTCTCGCTGACCGGTGTGGCCGCCCCCGGCTTCTGGCTGGCGCTGCTGATGATCCAGTACCTGGCGGTCGAGCTGGGCTGGTTCCCGACCGGCGGCTACATCAACCCGGCCGACTCCTTCACCGGCTGGCTGAGGACGATGACCCTGCCCGCGCTCGCCCTGTCGCTGCCCGTCGCGGCCCAACTGACGCGCATCGTACGGACGTCGGTGGTGGAGGAGCTGGACAAGGACTACGTCCGCACGGCGGTCGGGAGCGGGCTGCCGCCGCACGTGGTCGTGGGACGCAACGTGCTGCGCAACGCCCTCATCAACCCGCTGACCGTGCTGGGCCTGCGCGTCGGGTATCTGCTGGGCGGCGCGGTCGTCATCGAGACGATCTTCTCGCTGCCCGGCATGGGCAAGCTGATGATCGACGCCGTGAAGAACGGCGACCCGGCCGTGGTCCAGGGGGTCGTGCTGACCACGGCGACCGGCTTCGTCGTGGTCAACCTCGTCATCGACGTCCTGTACCTGCTGGTCAACCCGAAGCTGAGGGATGCGACCGCATGAACACGCCGTTCTCGCAGTTCACGCAGTTCACGCGCAAGAGCCTCACCGAGAGGCTGTCCCGGCCCGGCCTCCGCCCGCGCGGCCGGCGGAAGCTGCCGCCGCTGTCGAAGGCCGCCGTCTGCTTCCTGGTCCTCGTCGTCCTGGTGGCCGTGTTCGCGCCCCTGCTCGCCCCGCACGACCCGCTCGACCAGCAGCCGCCCGCCGACGGCACCGGGCACCCCTCGGCCGGGCACTGGATGGGCCAGGACAGCCTGGGCCGGGACATCCTGAGCCGGCTGATGTACGGCGCCCGCTGGTCGCTCGCGATCGGCCTCGGCGCGACGGCCCTCGCGCTGGTCGTGGGGGCGCTGATCGGCGCGGTCGCGGCGACCTCCCGCAAAGCGCTCGACGAGACGCTGATGCGCTGCCTGGACGTGGTGATGGCGTTCCCCGGCATCGCCCTCGCGGCCGTCCTGGTCGCCGTGTTCGGCGGCGGCATCACCGTACTGATCTGCGCGATCGCCTTCCTGTTCATGCCGCCGATCGCACGGGTCGTCCGGGCGAACATCCTCGACCAGTACGGCGAGGACTATGTGACGGCGGAACGGGTCATCGGCGCCCGCACCCCGCACATCGTGCTCCGGCACGTCGCCGTCAACTGCGCCGCTCCGATCCTGGTGTTCTGCACCGTGCAGGTCGCCGAGGCCATCGTCTTCGAGGCGTCGCTGTCCTTCATCGGCGCGGGGGTGCGTCCTCCGGACCCGTCGTGGGGCAGTGTCATCGCGGACGGCAAGGACATGGTGCTGACCGGGGGCTGGTGGGCGACGGTGTTTCCGGGCCTGCTGATCCTGGTGACCGTACTGTCGCTGAACATCCTGTCGGAGGGGGTGTCGGACGCGTGGGCGGCTCCGGCAGCACGGGAGGTCGTCGTCCGCGCGGACGACGATCCCGTCGAGGCCCCGCAGCCCGGCAGCGGCGAGACGGTGCAGCTGCCCGGCCTGGAGGCGGCGGCCGCGCGGCTGCGGTCCCGCGCCCGGCCCCTGCCGCAGGGCGGGCAGCCGGTGCTCGCGGTGGAGAACCTCGCCATCGGCTTCGAGGGCCGGCACGACGGCGTGGACATCGTCGACGGCATCAGCTTCGAGGTGCGTCCCGGTGAAGTGCTGGGCCTGGTGGGCGAGTCGGGCTGCGGGAAGTCGCTGACGGCGCTGACGGTCATGGGCCTGGAGCCCAAGGGCGCCCGGGTGCGCGGCCATGTCCGGTTCGGCGGGCGGGAGTTGCTGTCCGAGCCGATGCGGATGCGGCGCCGGCTGCTCGGCCACGAGATGGCGATGATCTACCAGGACGCCCTGTCCTCCCTCAACCCGGCCATGACGATCCGCGCCCAGCTGAAGCAGGTCGTACGGCGCGGCGGCCGGCGCAGTCCCGCCGAACTGCTCACCATGGTCGGCCTCGACCCCGAACGCACCCTGCGCAGCTATCCGCACGAACTGTCCGGCGGCCAGCGCCAGCGCGTGCTGATCGCCATGGCGCTGTCCCGCGATCCGAAGCTGATCGTCGCCGACGAGCCGACGACGGCCCTGGACGTGACGGTGCAGGCGCAGGTCATGGAGCTGCTGCTGCGGCTGCGCGAGGAGCTGGGCTTCGCGCTGATCCTCGTCTCGCACGACCTGGCGCTGATCGCGGACGTCACCGACCGGGTGGTGGTGATGTACGGCGGGCAGATCGTGGAGACGGGCGTGACCGCCGACCTGGTGGAGACACCGGCCCACCACTACACGCGCGGGCTGCTCGGCAGCGTGCTGTCGCTGGAGTCGGCGGCCGAGCGGATGACCCAGATCAAGGGCGTCGTACCGTCCCCCGCCGACTTTCCGGCGGGCTGCCGCTTCGCCGACCGCTGCCCGCTCGCCACCGAGGTCTGCCGCACCACGGCGCCCGGCCTGCTGGGCACGCCCACGCACACGGCGGCCTGTCACCATCCGGCGGCCGAGCTCGTGACGCCTGAGTCGGAGGCCGTGAAGTGAACGCGATCGTCGAGCTGTCCGGCGCCCATGTCGTGCACAAGGCGCGCAGCGGCGGCCTGTTCACCCGGGACAGGGTGTACGCCCTGACCGGCGCCGACCTCGCCGTCGCACCCGGCGAGACGGTCGGCGTGGTCGGCGAGTCCGGCTGCGGCAAGTCGACCCTGGCGAAGGTGCTGGTGGGCGTGGTGCGGCCGACGTCCGGCACGGTGTCCTTCCAGGGCCGCGACCTGTGGTCGATGCCGCCCGCCGAACGCCGGGCCACGGTCGGCGCCGGCACCGGCATGATCTTCCAGGACCCGTCGACGGCCCTGAACAGGAGGCTGACCGTACGGCAGATCCTGCGCGACCCGCTGGACGTGCACGACCGGGGCGCGAAGGCCCGACGGGACGCCCGGGTACGGGAGTTGATGTCCCTCGTCGGCCTCCCCCGGGCCCTCACCGACGCCCTGCCCGGACAGCTCTCGGGCGGCCAGCGGCAGCGCGTGGCGATCGCCCGGGCACTGGCCCTCGACCCCGGTCTGGTGGTGGCGGACGAGCCCACCAGCGCCCTGGACGTGTCGGTGCGCGCCCAGATCCTCAATCTGCTGCTGGATCTGAAGGAACGCCTGGGCCTGGCGCTGGTGTTCGTCTCGCACGACATCCAGACGGTACGGCGGATGAGCGACCGCGTGATCACCATGTACCTGGGCCGGATCGTCGAGGAGTCCCCGGCCGCGGAGGTCACCGAGCGCGCCCGGCACCCGTACACCCGCGCCCTGTTCTCGGCGACCCCCGGTCTGCTCGACCCCATCGACCCGATCCCGCTGACCGGTCCGGTCCCCTCGGCGACGCGTCCGCCCAGCGGATGCCCGTTCCGCACCCGCTGCTGGAAGGCGGACGAGGTGTGCGCGGCGGACATGCCCGATTTCTCGGCCGCGTCGGGCGCGGACCACCGCTTCCGCTGCCACCATCCTGTCCAGGAGGACGTCTCGACCCGCGACCTCGTACGCCAGAACCACCCATCGGAGCCCTCATGACCTTCCCCGCCCCGCTCACCGGTGTCGTCCCGCCCGTCTGCACACCCCTGACACCGGACCGCGAGGTGGACGTCGCCTCCCTGCTCAGGCTGGTCGACCACCTGCTGGCGGGCGGGGTGCACGGGCTGTTCGTGCTGGGGTCCTCCTCGGAGGCGGCGTATCTGCGCGACGCGCAGCGCCGGCTGGTGGTGGAGGCGGTGACCGGCCATGTGGCCGGGCGGGTGCCGGTGCTCGCCGGGGCGATCGACATGACGACGCCGAGGGTGCTGGACCACGTGGCGTCGGTGACGGCGGCGGGCGCGGACGCGGTGGTGGTGACGGCGCCCTTCTACGCCCGTACCCATCCGGCCGAGATCGCCCGCCACTTCCGCCTGGTCGCGGCCGCGTCCCCGGTGCCGGTGATCGCGTACGACATCCCGGTCGCCGTGCACACCAAGCTGCCCGCGGACGTCGTCCTGGACCTGGCCGCCGACGGAGTGCTCGCGGGCCTGAAGGACTCCAGCGGCGACCTGGCCGCCTTCCGCGAGGTCGTCACCGGTGCGCGCCACCTCTCCGGCTTCAGCGTCCTGACCGGCTCGGAGCTGCTCGTCGACGTGGCCCTCGCGCTCGGTGCCGACGGCTCGGTCCCCGGCCTCGCCAACGTCGACCCGCACGGCTACGTCCGCCTGGACCGCCTGTGCCGGGCGGGCGACCAGGAGCAGGCACGGGCCGAACAGGAGCGGCTGTGCGCCCTGTTCGGGCTGGTCGGCGTCGGCGGCCCGGCCCGCATGGGTGGCGGCTCCTCGGCCCTCGGCGCCTTCAAGGCGGCCCTGCACCTGCGCGGCGTCATCGACTGCCCGGCGACCGCGGAACCCCAGGTGCCGCTGTCGCCGGACGAGGTCGGGCAGGTCGGCAAGTTCCTCGCCGCGGCGGGGCTGCTCTAGCGGTCGAAGTCGTCCACCGGCAGCCGCCGGAACTCGATCGTGTCGTACGTCCCGGTCGTCCCCGTCTCGTACAGGATCCCCGCCGTGCGACGGCCGACCTGCACCAGGTCGGAGTAGGCGGCCGGCTGCTGCGAGAGCGTCAGGGCCTTGGTGAAGGTCGAGCCGCCGTCGGTGCTGCGCCAGATCGCCATCGCCCGGCGGGCGGTCGGCACGGACGGGCCGGAGAAGAGCAACGGTGCGTCCATGCCCCGGAGTTGGAGGACGCTGCCCTCGACCACCGGGACGTCGTCGAGCGTGGGCTGCACGGCGTAGGGGCGGTCGAGGGACTCCCCGCCGTCGCTGGAGTAGGTGTCGAGACGGTTGCCGGCGCTTGTGCCGTTCTGGTCGCGGGAGCTGAAGTAGAGGCGTCCGTCGGGTAGTTGGGTGGCAGTGGACTCGTTGGCGTTGTCCACGCCGTCGTAGGAGTCGTCGACGAAGCCCAGCCGCCAGGTGCGGCCGCCGTCGTCGCTGTAGACGGCGTGCGCGCCGTAGTACCTGGCCTCCTGGCCGGTGTCGGGAGAACCGGCGGGCGGGGCCGCGGAGTGGTTGGCCGGGACGACCAGGCGCCCCGCGTGGGGGCCGCGGGTCAGCGCGACCGCGTGGCCCGGTCCCGTCGCGTACCAGCGCCAGCCCGGCGGCTTCACCTCGGCGGTGATGTCCCGCGGCGCCGTGAAGTGCCGCCCGTCGTCCCGGCTGCGCTGCACGAACACCCGTCTGCTCTGCTCCGGTGTCACCTCGCCCCGCATGATCTGCGCCTCGGTCACAGCACCGCTGTTGTAGGACGTGACGAGGACGACCTCGCCGGTGCGCGGGTCGACGACGGGCGCGGGGTTGCCCCGGGTGTCGCCGTTCCCGGCGGCCACCACCTGGAGCGGGCCCCAGGTGCAGCCGCCGTCGCCGGAGCGGCGCAGGACGACGTCGATGTGCCCGGTGTCGCCGACACTGTTGTGACGGCCCTCGGCGAAGGCGAGGACCGTTCCTCGTCCGGTGGTGACGGCCGCCGGGATGCGGAAGGTGTCGTAGCCGTCCTGGCCCGACGCGTAGGGCAGGGACGAGGTGCAGCCCGTGGCGGCGGAGGCGGGCGTGAGGGCGGTGAGCGGCGTGAGGAGCACGGTGGCGGCGAGGAGGGTGCGGCTCAGGAAGGTCACCGTCAGAGCGTTCCCGGAGTCACCAGTCCCGACTCGTAGGCGACGATGACGAGCTGCGCCCGGTCCCGCGCCCCCAGCTTCCCCATGATCCGGCTGACATGGGTCTTCGCCGTCAGCGGGCTGAGGCCCAACGCCTCCGCGATCTCCGCGTTGTTGAGCCCGCGCGCCAGCAGCGTCAGCACCTCGCGCTCCCGGTCGGAGAGGCATTCGGGGCCGCCCGTCGCGGGCGCCGACGGGCTGCGCAGGAACCGCTCGATCAGCCGCCCCGTGGGGCCCGGGGAGAGCAGCGCCTCCCCTGCGGCCACCGTGCGGATGGCGTCGAGGAGTTCGGCCGGACGGGTGTCCTTGACGAGGAACCCGGAGGCGCCCGCGCGCAGCGCCTCCACGATGTGCTCGTCGGTGTCGTAGGTGGTGAGGACCAGCACCCGCACCGCCGTCAGGTCCTCGTCGGCGGCGATGAGGCGGGTCGCCTCGATGCCGTCCAGGTCCGGCATGCGCAGGTCCATCACCACCAGGTCGGCGCGCTCGCTGCGGGCCAGCGCCACGGCCTCCCGGCCGGTGCCGGCCTGCCCGACGACCTCCATGTCCCGCGCCGACTCGACCAGCATGGCGAACGCGGCCCGCACCAGCGTCTGGTCGTCGGCGAGCAGCACGCGGATCGTCATCGGGTCCCCTCCACAGCGGTCGTCAGCGGCAGTACGGCGCTCACTTCGAAACCGCCCTCGGCCCGCGGTCCGGCGTCGAGTGTGCCACCCACGCTGCGGGCCCTCTCCCGCATCCCCACGAGCCCGAAGCCGGGTGTGCCGCCCGGCGTGGGCCCGGTGCCGTCGTCGGTGACGGACAGGCGCAGGGCGCCGTCCCGCTCGTACAGCTCGACCTGTACGGCGGGTTCGGGCCCCGCGTGCCGTACCGCGTTGGTCAGCGCCTCCTGCACGATCCGGTAGGCGGCGGCGCCGACGGCGGGCGGCGCCTGCCGCACCCGTACCGACTGCTCGACGCGCGCGCCCGCGAGCCGGGCCGCCTCCACCAGGTCGGGCAGGCCGTCGAGGCCGGGCAGCGGGCCGCGGCCCTCGCCGTGCTCGGCGGCGCGCAGCACCTCCAGGGTGGTGCGCAGCTCGCCGCGCGCGGTGCGGCAGGTCTCCGCGATCTCGTCCAGCGCCTTGGCGATCGTCTCGCGGTCGAGGCGCTCGGGGTCGGCGGCCAGGACGTGCGCGGCGACGGACGTCTGGACGCCGATGAGCGTGATGGTGTGGGCGAGCAGATCGTGCAGGTCGCGGGCGATGCGCAGCCGTTCCTCGGCGACCCGGCGGCGGGCCTCCTCCTCGCGGGTGCGTTCGGCGCGTTCGGCGCGTTCCACGATGCCGGCGACGTACTGGCGGTAGTAGCGGACGTCGACGCCGAAGAACAGGGTGGCGATGATCCAGCCGGAGGTGCGCAGGAGTTCGATGGCCTGGTGCGTGTTGATGGTGAGCATCGCGGTCACCGCGACGCAGAGGGCGGCGGCACCGGTCAGGACCGTGCGCAGGGGGCGCTGGGTGACGGCGACCGTGTAGAGGGCGACGTAGGAGGCGGGGGTCGGCGGGAAGGGGTTGTTGCCGAGGGCGTGGTACGGCATCACCACCAGGGCCACCGCGGTGAGCGTGAGCAGCGGATGGCGGCGCCGCCACACCAGCGGCACGTAGCAGGCGAGCAGCAGCACCCAGCCCGCCGCGTCGGGGCGGCGGGCCGGGTCGGTGAAGAGCGCCATGCACACCGCGACGACGGCGAGCGCCGTCGCGAGGATCACGTCGTTTCGGGTGCCGTGCGGGGCGGTGCGGGGGTCGCGGTTGATCGCGGCCATGATCCGCTCGCCCCGTCGCGGACTCCGCGCCGCCGCCGCTGTCGTGTGCTCCACGGTGTTCAGCTTCACACGGGTTCCGGCTGGCGCGGTGCCCGCACCCGCTCCGGTTCGCGCGACAGCCGGCCCGGCCACCACACCTTGCGGCCCAGCAGCACGCTCGCCGTCGTCACCAGGTACGTCCGCACCAGGAAGGTGTCCAGCAGCACGCCCACCGCGATCACGAAGCCGAGCTCGACCAGCCCCACCAGAGGCAGCGTCGTCAGCACGGCGAAGGTCGCGGCCAGCACGACGCCCGCGGAGGCGATGACCCCGCCGGTGGTGCGCAGCGCGGTCAGCGCCGCGGTCTGCGGTTCGGCACCCGCCAGGGACTCCTCCCGCATGCGGTGCATGAGGAAGATGCCGTAGTCGACGCCGAGTGCCACCAGGAAGACGAAGGACAGCAGGCCGAGCCCGGAGTCGGTGCCGCCGAAGCCGAGCACCGGCCCGAACACCAGCCCGCCGATCCCGAGCGCCGCGCCCCACACCGCGACCACCGCGACGAGCAGCATCAGCGGTGCCACGAGACTGCGCAGCAGCCCTACGAGGATCACGAACACGGCGGCGAGCACGAGCGGCACGACCACCTCGCGGTCCCGGGTCTGGCTGTCGGCCAGGTCGAGCTGCTGCGCGCTGGGGCCGCCGACGTAGGTGCCGTAGGTGTCGTCGAGCCCGGCGCGCAGGGCCTCGATGGTCCTCGTCTCGCCCGGCGACTCGGGGGCGGCGGTGGCGAAGACGGTGATCTCCGTCCAGCCGGAGCCGCTGCGCCCGGACGCCGCCTGCGCGACCCCGTCGGTCGTACGGGCCTTGGCGAGGACGGCGTCGGCCGTCCCGGTGGGGGCGATGACGGTGATCGGCTGGCTGCTGCGCCCGGGGTAGGCGCGGGCCAGGGTCTGGGTCGCGGAGATCGACTCGGGCTTCTCGGTGAAGGAGTCCTCCTGCTTGAGCGTGCCGGGCAGGTTGAGCACGCCCAGGGCGAGCGCACCGAGGACGACGGCCCCGAGGGTGAGCACGGCGGCGGGGCGGCGCGTGGCGGAGCTGCCCATCGCCGCGAACAGCGACCGCCGTACCTTCGGCGTGCTGCCGAACGCCGGGATCATCGGCCAGAAGACGCGGCGGCCGAGGAGGACCAGCAGGGCGGGCAGCAGGGTGAGCATCGCGACGAGCGCGGCGAGCACGCCCACCATGCCGACCGGGCCCATGCCGCGGCTGCTGTTGAGGTCGGCGGCGAGCAGGCAGAGCAGTCCGGCGGCCACGGTGCCGGAGGAGGCGAGGACCGCGGGCCCGCAGCCCTTGAGTGCGGCGCGCATGGCGTCGTACGGCCGCTCGTGGCGGCGTAGCTCCTCGCGGTAGCGGGAGATGAGCAGCAGGGCGTAGTCGGTGCCCGCGCCGAGCACGAGGACCGTCATCACGCCGCCGCTCTGGCCGGTGATGGTGACGCCGAAGCCCTCGTGGAGGCCGTACGCGGCGGCCATCGCCATGCCGGCGGCGACCCCGGCGGAGGCGAGCGGCACCAGCCACAGGAAGGGGCTGCGGTAGATGAGGATCAGCAGGGCGGTGACGACGCCGAGGGTGGCGTAGAGCAGGGTGCCGTCGACCGAGCCGAACACCTTGCTCATGTCGGTGTTCAGACCGCCGGGCCCGCCGACCTCGGCGCTGAGCCCCGCACCGCCGTTCGCGATGTCCCGCACGCCGTCGACGAAGGCGTTCCGCGCCTTGTCGTCCTGGCCGGGCGTGGTGCTGGAGACCGGGTACATGAGCGTGGCGCCGTCGCGCGACGGGACGGCCTTCGGGGTCCCGGTCAGCCGGTACTTCGCCCCGATCTCGGCGACCTGCGCGCCCGCCTTGTGCCGGTCGGCCGCGGTGAGGCCGCCCTCGCGGTGGTAGACGAGCACTAGGTCGGTGGCCTGCCCGCCCGGCAACTCGTCCTGGACACGGGCCACTTGGGTGGAGTCGGCGCTGTCGGGCAGATAGTCGACGGACCGGTTCTGCTGCACGTCGCCGAACTTCCCGGCGAACGGTCCGGCGAGCACCAGCGCCGCCAGCCACAGGCCGAGCACCACCCAGGGCACGGCACGCCGGCCCCCTGTTCGCGTCCTTGCGGCCCCCATGGACGGGCCTCCCTCCGGTCGGGATGTCTGGGTCGTCTCCAGACTCCCGGCACACGGGGGCGGCTTCGTCGGGCGTGCGGGCGAGTTGGGCACTACTGCCGCGGGCGGCCTCGCGACGGCATTACTCCCGCGGGAGTATCAGGACGGTGTACGCGCCGCCGCCAGCAGCCGCGTCACGTCGTCCGCGCAGATCGTGAGCGCCGCGCCCACGGTGCTCAGGGCGTCCCGCTCGGCGGGCGTGTAAGGGCCGTCGGCCAGGGCGATGCGGGCGCCCTGGAGCAGGATCGACTCGCGGCCGACGGCGGCCAGGTGCGGGGCCAGCGGGTCCAGCGCCTCGTGCAGTTCGATGGCGAGCCCGGCGCCGCAGGGCTCGCCGTAGACCCGGCCGGTGTCCGCGGCCAGCGCCTCGACGAGGGCGCTGAGCTGCTCCTCGGTGCAGTCGTCGAAGCCGGCCGCGCGAACCGTGCCGGCGGCGGCCTCCAGGGCGGTGCGCGAACAGGTGCCGCCCGCGGTCAGCACCGCCAGGGCGACCGTGTGCACGGCGTCGCGCAGCATCGCGGAGAAGCGGGTGGTGGTCGGGTGGTCGAGGGCCTCGGTGCCGAAGTGGCGACGGCAGGAGGCGCATTCGACGACCGGCGCGGTCTCGCCGCGCGGCAGCACGGGCACGCCCAGGACGATGAAGCGCCGGTGGCCCGTCAGGCGCTGGTAGTTGCGGTCGCCGCCGCACCCGGGGCAGAAGAACTCGCCGTCTCCGACGGGCGTCCACGCGGTGCGGGTGCCCAGCAAACGCGCAGGCCTGGCGGCTTGGCCGTTTCGTCCCCGTACTGGCAGCACGTCGCACCTCCTCACCCCGCGGCCCCATCGCCGCGCTGGCGTGATGTTAGCCACATCCTCGAGTCCTAGTCAGTACCCCGGACGAGACCTTTCCGTGACCTCCACGAACAGATGGCCGATAAACGACGGCGCCCCGACCGCTGCGCACAGCGGTCGGGGCGCCGAAAAGGCCCGGTCAAAAGGGTCAGCGAGCGGCTCGGTTGACGGCGGAGACGACCGCCTTCAGCGACGCACGCGTCGTGTTCGCGTCGATCCCGATCCCCCACAGAACCTTGCCGTCGATCGCGCACTCGATGTAGGAGGCGGCCTGCGCGGAGGCGCCCTCGCTCATCGTGTGCTCCTGGTAGTCCAGCAGGCGTACGTCGATGCCGATGGACTGCAGGGCGTCGAAGAAGGCCGAGATCGGACCGTTGCCGGAGCCGGCCAGGACGGTGTCGGTGCCGTCGACGGTGGCCTCCACCTTGAGGGTGTCCACACCGTCGGTGTCGGTGGTCGACTGGCCGTTCTTGACCTGGATCCGACCCCAGGGGTTCTGCGGGTTCGGCAGGTACTCGTCCTGGAAGACCGACCAGATGTCGGAGCCGGTGATCTCGCCGCCCTCGGCGTCCGTCTTGGCCTGGATCAGCTTCGAGAACTCGATCTGCATCCGGCGCGGCAGGTCCAGCTTGTGGTCGTTCTTCAGGACGTAGGCGATACCGCCCTTGCCGGACTGCGAGTTGACGCGGATGACGGCCTCGTAGGAGCGGCCGACGTCCTTGGGGTCGATCGGCAGGTACGGGACGGCCCACTCGATGTCGTCGACGGTGACGCCCTTGGCGGCCGCGTCGGCCTCCATCGCGTCGAAGCCCTTCTTGATGGCGTCCTGGTGGGAGCCGGAGAAGGACGTGTAGACCAGGTCGCCCACGTACGGGTGGCGCGGGTGGACCTCCATCTGGTTGCAGTACTCCCACGTACGACGGATCTCGTCGATGTCGGAGAAGTCGATCTGCGGGTCGACGCCCTGCGAGAACAGGTTCATGCCCAGGGTGACCAGGTCGACGTTGCCGGTGCGCTCGCCCTGCCCGAACAGGCAGCCCTCGACGCGGTCGGCGCCGGCCATCACGGCCAGCTCGGCGGCGGCGACGGCGGTGCCGCGGTCGTTGTGCGGGTGGACCGAGAGCACGACGTGCTCGCGGCGCGACAGGTTGCGGTGCATCCACTCGAAGCGGTCCGCGTGCGTGGAGGGCGTCGAACGCTCCACCGTGGCGGGCAGGTTGAGGATGATCTCGCGGCCCGGGCCCGGCTGGTAGACGTCCATGACCGCCTCGCAGACCTCCAGCGCGAAGTCCAGCTCGGTGTCGGTGAAGATCTCCGGGCTGTACTGGTAGCCAAACGCCGTGCCATCAGCCTCGGGGCCCAGCAGCTTCTCGGCGTACTCCATCACCAGGCGCGTGCCGTCGACGGCGATCTGCTTGATGTCGTCCTTGGAGCCGCGGAAGACGACCCGGCGGAAGACCGGGGCGGTGGCGTTGTACAGGTGGACGTTGGCGCGCCGGGCGCCCTTCAGCGACTCCACGGTCCGCTCGATCAGGTCCTCGCGGGCCTGGGTCAGTACGGAGATGGTGACGTCGTCCGGGATCGCGCCGTCCTCCTCGACGATGGAGCGCACGAAGTCGAAGTCGGTCTGGCCGGAGGCGGGGAAGCCGACCTCGATCTCCTTGTAGCCCATCTTGACCAGCTGGTCGAACATCCGGCGCTTGCGCTCGGGCGACATCGGGTCGATCAGTGCCTGGTTGCCGTCACGCAGGTCCGTGGAGAGCCAGCGGGGGGCGACGGTGATCCGCTGGTTCGGCCAGGTGCGGTCCGGGATGCCGACCTGCTCGTAGCGGCCGTACTTGTGGATCGGCATGGTGCTGGGCTGCTGGCGGTTGGCCATGATTGCGGGGCTCCTCGAGGTGTCCGGAAGGACGGCCGACGACGCAACGCGAAGCTCCGCGGGGAGGGAGTCGACCTGGACTACAGGCCCTCGCCGCGGCAGCTAAGAAGAAGCAGCCCGAAACGCATGATGCTCCGCATGCTAGCCGAGCCCCTTCGGATGCGGGGCGCCGTATCAGTATGCGGGACCCGGACGCCAAAAGGGGCAAAACGTGCGCCATACCACTCCGTCACAGAGCGTGCACGATGCTGTCCCCATATTTCACCAATCATGGTTGCGGGTAGTGACACGGACATAACTCAGTGCAATGGTTCCCGGCATGACGAAGACCAACGGGGGCTTCGAGCCCGTCTTCTGCACCGTCGTACCTCCGCACATCCTCGACAAGCTGGCCCAGCACGAGGACCCGGCACTCGCCACGGCCGCGCGCAGGACACTCGAGCGCGACGCCTACGAGCGCACCCACCGCCGGCTGACCACGGTCATCGGCGCTCCGACCGTCGCCCCGCCCGCCGGCGCGGCGACCGACCAGCCGCACCGCACGATCTACGACGCCCGCCACCACACGGACCTGCCGGGGAGGAAGGTCCGCTCGGAGGGCTCGGACCCGGGCAAGGACGCCACCGTCAACCGCGCCTACGCGGGCCTCGGCGCCACCTTCGAGCTGTACCTGAAGGCGTACGAGCGCCACTCCATCAACGGCGACGGCCTGCCGCTCAACGCGTCGGTGCACTTCGACAACGACTACAACAACGCCTTCTGGAACGGCGAGCAGATGGTGTTCGGCGACGGTGACGGCGAGATCTTCCTCGACTTCACCATCCCGATCGACGTCATCGGCCACGAACTCACGCACGGCGTCACGCAGTACACGGCCAACCTCACGTACTTCGGCCAGCCCGGCGCCCTCAACGAGTCGCTGTCCGACGTCTTCGGCTCGCTGATCAAGCAGTACACGCTCGGCCAGACCGCCGCCGAGGCCGACTGGCTGATCGGCGCAGGGCTCCTCGCCCCGCGCGTCACCGGCAAGGCGCTGCGCTCCATGAAGGCGCCGGGCACGGCGTACGACGACGACGTCCTCGGCAAGGACCCGCAACCCGCGACCATGGACGACTTCGTGCGCACCGGCCGCGACAACGGCGGCGTCCACATCAACTCCGGCATCCCCAACCACGCCTTCTACCTGGCCGCGACCGCGCTCGGCGGCAACGCCTGGGAGAAGGCGGGACAGGTCTGGTACGACGTCCTGACGGGCGGCGAGCTAAAGAAGGACGCCCTGTTCGTGGACTTCGCGAAGCTCACGGTCGCGGCGGCCAAGGCCCGCTTCAACGAAGGAGACGAACTTCAGGCCGTCCTCAAGGCCTGGGAACAGGTCGGGGTGCGAACCTCGTAGTTCCGTACTAGACACGGACCCATGCGTATTCGAGTAAGGCGCACGGGTGGATTCGCCGGCATCGAGCGGCAGGCCGAGGTCGACACCTCGGGGCGGCCCGACGCCGAGGAGTGGCACACCCTGGCCGAGCAGGCCGTGACCGGCGGGCACAGCACGCCGCCCGCCGGCGTCCCGGACGGGTTCAGCTACGAGATCACCGTGGACGGCAGGACGTTCTACACCGCGGATCCCCAGCTCACCGAGGAGCAGCGGACGCTGATCTCCAGGGTGCTGAAGGAGGGAGCCTGAGCTCGTAACAGGTCGTCCATGCGCGGGCGTTGACTTCCGTTACCGGTGGTACGGATGATCCGCGCATGGCGACTGAACCGTTCGACGCGGCGAACCCGATACCCCGTTTCCCGGCCGGATTCCTGTGGGGCGTGTCGACCTCGGCCCATCAGATCGAGGGCGCGGTGGACCAGCGGGAGCCGTCCGTGTGGGACGTCTTCACGGCCGAACCGGGACGGGTGAAGGACGGCTCCACCGCCGCGGTGGCCTGCGACCACTACCACCGCTACCGCGAGGACGTGGCCCTGCTGGCCGGCCTCGGCGTGGACGCGTACCGCTTCTCGATCTCCTGGCCGCGGGTGCGCTTCGAGGGCGGCCTGGACTTCTACGACCGGCTCGTGGACGAGCTGTGCGCGGCGGGCGTGCGGCCCGTCCCGACCCTCTTCCACTGGGACCTGCCCCTCGCGCTGGACTGGCTGGAGCGGGACACGGCGGAGCGGTTCGCGGAGTACGTGTCGGTGGTGGCCGAGCGGCTCGGCGACCGGGTGCAGAAGTGGATCACCCTCAACGAGCCCGCGGAACACACCCTGTTGGGCCATGCGCTGGGCGCGCACGCGCCGGGCCGGCACCTGATGTTCGACGCGCTCCCGGTCGCCCACCACCAGCTGCTCGCCCACGGCCTGGCCGTACGGGCCCTGCGCGCGGCCGGCGCCACGGACATCGGGATCGCCAACTCGCACGGCCCGACCTGGCCGGCCTCCCGGGAGCAGGCGGACGTGGAGGCGGCGGACTTCTACGACCTGCTGCTCAACCGCCTCTTCGCCGACCCGCTGCTGCTGGGCCGGTACCCGGAGGGACTGGGCGAGTTGATGCCGGGCGACGTCGAGTCCGACCTGAAGGTCATCGCGGAGCCGATCGACTGGTACGGCGTCAACTACTACGCGCCGACCCGGGTGGGCGCCCCGCAGGGCGAGGACATCGACTTCGGCGGCCTCACCATCCCGGCCGAACTCCCCTTCTCCGTACGGCAGATCGAGGGCGTTCCGGTGACGGACTTCGGCTGGCCCGTCGTACCCGAGGGCCTGACGGAACTGCTCACCGGCTTCCGCGACCGCTACGGCGACCGGCTCCCGCCGGTCGTCATCACCGAGAACGGGTGCAGCTACGAGGGCATCGACGACCAGGAGCGGATCGCGTACCTGGACGGCCATCTCCGCGCGCTGCACGGGGCCTTGGAGGCGGGCGTGGACGTGCGCGGGTACTTCGTGTGGTCGCTGCTGGACAACTTCGAGTGGGCGGAAGGCTACGAGCGCCGGTTCGGGCTCGTGCACGTGGACTACGCGACGCAGAAGCGCACGCCCAAGGCGTCGTACCACTGGTTGCGGGACGTGCTGCGGGCGCAGGGATGACCTCCCTGGAGCGAGACGCACCGGCGGCGCTCGCCGAGCCCGTGGAGCGGGTCGGACGAGGCTGGACGGCGTCCCTCTCGCTCGCCAACGGGGCGATCTGGGTGGGCTGGTACGGCCCGCTGCAGATCCTGCTCGCCTCCCAGGCGAAGGACTTCGCACCGGGCTCCGGCATGTCCAAGGAGACGATGCTGGCGTGGGTGACGGGCGCGGGCGCGGCGGTCTCGCTGGTCGCCAACCCCTTCTTCGGCGCGCTCTCGGACCGGACCGTCTCCCGCCGGGGCCGCCGTACGCCCTGGATCGTGGCCGGGGCCGCGGGCGGCGCCCTGTCGCTGCTGCTGCTCGCGGGCGCGGACGGCGTGTGGACGATGGCGGCGGGCTGGTGCCTGGTCCAGCTGACCCTGAACGCGGCGTTCGCGGCGGTGACGGCGGCGGTGCCGGACCGGGTGCCGCGGCTCCAACGGGGCTCGGTGGGCGGCTGGTTGGGGGCGGCCCAGATCCTCGGGGTGGTCGGCGGGACGGGTCTCGCGACGGTGGCCGGCGGTGTCGGGGCCGGGTACGCCGCCTGCGCGGTGTTCACGGCGGTCGGTGTGCTGCCGTACGTCGTCCGGTACGAGGACCTGCGGCTGGCGGAGGAGGACCGGCCGCCCTGGTCGTGGCGGGGCTTCCTGGCCGGGTTCTGGCTGAGCCCGCGCCGCCATCCGGACCTGGGCTGGGCCTGGCTGACCCGCTTCCTGATCAACCTCAGCAACGCGCTCGTCCTGCTGTACCTCCTGTACTACCTGCGGGACCGCCTGCACTACGGCGATCCGGACGAGGGCGTGCTGATCCTGACCGCCGTGAACGGCGTGACCCTGCTCGCCACGGTCGTCGTCGGCGGCGTGTGGTCGGACCGCTCGGGACGCCGCAAGCCGTTCGTGATCTGGTCCGGCGTGCTGATGGCGGTGGCGACGGCGGCCCTGGCGAGCTGGCAGACCTGGCCCGGCGCGATCGTCGCGGCGGCGGTCCTCGGGGTCGGCTTCGGGGTGTTCACCTCGGTCGACTTCGCGCTGATGACCGACGTGCTGCCGAAGGCGCTGGACCGCGGCAAGGACCTGGGCGTGATCAACGTGGCCAACGCGCTGCCCCAGGTCGCGGCGCCCGCCCTCGCCGCGCCGATCGTGACGTACCTCGGCGGCTACCGGGTGCTGTACCTGGTGGCGGCCGTGATCGGGCTGGCGGGGGCGGTGCTGGTCGGGCGGATCAGGGGCGTGGAGTGACGCCCCTCGCCTGCTACAGGGCGCCGGCGTCCCGGGCCGTCCAGACGCTCGGGTAGATGGGCCGGAAGCCGAGTTCCCGGCGGATCCGCAGGGTGGACATGATCCCGAACCACGGGTCGGGGTCCGTGTTCTCGTACAGCCCGGCGGGCACCTCGACGCCGTTGAGCCGGTACAGCTCGACCGTCGTGACGGGGGCGTCGTCGGCGACGTTGTAGATCCGGCCTTCGATGCCCGGCGTGTACAGCAGCCGCAGCAGGCCCTGCGCGACATCCGCGTGATGCGCCATCTGCAGACGCTGGTGCGGGGCCCAGTTCGGGGCCCAGTGCAGGGCGTTGGCGAGGTGCGGGTCGCCCTCGCCGTAGACGAAGGGGAGCCGTCCGATCCGTACGTCCAGGCCCTCCATCGCGAGCAGTTCACGCTCGGCCTCGGCCTTGGACTCCGGGTAGGCGCCCCACATCAGGCCGCCGGGCCGGCTCTCGTCCTCCTCGGTCAGCGGGCGGCCCCGCCCGGTCCCGTACACGTTGCCCGTACTGACCTGCACGAACCGCTCCACGCCCGCGGTCTGCGCGGCCCGGCCCAGCGCCACCGCCGCGTCCCGGTTCACGGCCCACGCCTCCTCGTCCGGCACCCCGCGGAAGGAGGCGGCGACGTTCACGACGGCGTCCACCCCTGCAAGGGCCTTGCCGAGCGCCTCCTCGTCCCGCATGTCCCCTACGGCCACCTGGGCGCCCAGCTCCGCGAAACGCTCACCGCGGGCCGCGTCCCGCACCAGGACCCGCACCTGCTCCCCCGGCTGCCGCTGCGCCAGCAGCCGCGGCACGAAGCGCCGCCCGACCTGTCCCGTCGTCCCGGTCACCAACGTCAGCATGATGTGCTCCTCACACGCTCTGTCACCTGTCTTGGTGACCAGCCTCGGCGCACGGAACGTCGACCGGGAGAGACCTCTGCGTCAGGGGATCGGCAGTCCCTGGATAAGCCGGCCGGCCTCCCGCACCCTGGAGAGGTGAACCGAGCCGAACTCGCCGACTTCCTGCGCCGCGGCCGCGCCCGCCTGGACCCCTCCGACGTGGGCCTCACGGCCGGGGCCCGGCGCCGTACGCCGGGGCTGCGCCGCGAGGAGGTGGCCCAGCTGGCCGGCATGTCCGTGGACTACTACACGCGCCTCGAGCAGTCCCGGGGTCCGCGCCCGTCCCGCCAGATGCTCACCGCGCTGGCCCGCGCGCTGCGTCTGACGGAGGACGAGCGCGACCATCTCTTCCACCTGACCGGCGAGGAACCGCCACGCCGTGAGGCGACGAGCACCCACGTGCGCCCGGGACTCCTGCTGGTCCTGGACCGGCTGCACGACTGCCCGGCACTGGTGGTCACCGACTGCGGCGAGGTACTGGCGCAGAACGCGATGTCGCGGGCGCTGAGCGGGGACCTCCTGGCCCGCCCGCCCCGCGAGCGCAACATGCTCCGCCGCTTCTTCCTGGACCCCTCGGCCCAGGCGCTCTTCCCGCCCGAGGACCGCCCGGAGCGCGCCCGCGAGCAGGTGGCGAGCCTGCGCGCGGTGGCGGCGGCCCGCCCCACGGACCCGGAGCCGGCCGCCCTGGTCGCCGAACTACGGGCCGGGAGCGAGGAGTTCGCACGTCTCTGGGACGAGCACGAGGTCGCCGTCCGCCGCGCCTCGACCAAACGCTTCCGGCACCCCATGGTCGGCGTCCTCGAACTCGACTGCGAGGTCCTCGTCAACTCCGACCACAACCAGCAGCTGGTCGTCCACACGGCCCGCCCGGGCACGGAGTCCTACGAGCGGCTGCAACTGCTGCGGGTGGTGGGCCTGCAGGACCTGACCCCGTCAGAAGCCGAGGCGCCGTAGCTGCTTCGGATCCCGCTGCCAGTCCTTCGCCACCTTCACGTGCAGGTCCAGGCTGCATCAATACGCGGCTACCGCCGCGCGGCCGGCGTGCCAGGAGAACCGCGACCTGCCCGGCTCAGAAACCCAGACGCCGCAGCTGCTTCGGATCCCGCTGCCAGTCCTTCGCCACCTTGACGTGCAGGTCGAGGAAGACCGGCGTGCCCAGGAGCGCCTCGATCTGCTTGCGGGACTTGATGCCGACGTCCTTGAGCCGCTTGCCCTTGGGACCGATGACGATGCCCTTCTGGCTGGACCGCTCGATGTACAGGTAGGCGTGGATGTCGAGCAGCGGCCGGTCGGCGGGCCGGTCCTCGCGCGGCAGCATCTCCTCGACCACCACGGCGATGGAGTGCGGCAACTCGTCGCGGACACCCTCCAGCGCCGCCTCCCGGATCAGCTCGGCCACCATGACCTGCTCCGGCTCGTCGGTCAGGTCGCCCTCGGGGTAGAGCGCAGGGCCCTCGGGAAGCAGCGGGATCAGCAGGTCCGCGAGCAGGTTCACCTGCTTGTCCCCGACCGCCGACACCGGCACGATCTCCGCCCACTCGATCCCGAGCTCCTTGCCCAGCTGATCGATCGCGATCAGCTGCTCGGCGAGGGCCTTGGAGTCGACGAGGTCGGTCTTGGTGACGATCGCGACCTTCGGGGACTTCTTGATCCCCGCCAGCTCCTTCGCGATGAACCGGTCACCGGGGCCGATCTTCTCGTTCGCCGGCAGGCAGAAGCCGATCACGTCGACCTCCGCCCACGTCGTGCGCACGACGTCGTTCAGCCGCTGCCCCAGCAGCGTCCGCGGCTTGTGCAGCCCGGGGGTGTCGACCAGGATCAGCTGGGCGTCCTCCCGGTGCACGATCCCCCGCACGGTGTGCCGCGTCGTCTGCGGCTGGTCCGCGGTGATCGCCACCTTCTGCCCGACCAGAGCATTCGTGAGGGTGGACTTGCCCGCGTTGGGGCGGCCGACGAAGCAGGCGAAGCCGGCCCGGTGGACGGTCTCGCCGGACGCTTCGGATGACTGGGTACGAACGCTCATGCCCTTCATTCTCCCTGATCCACGAGGCACCGCCGTACCACGTCCCGCGCACCCCCGCCGCGGTGAGCTTTCCGAAACCCTCACGCAACGAAACACCACGGAAACACACCCGTGCACAACCGGAAACGCACGGCGGTGACGCTCTGACGAGCCCCCGCCCCGAGGGGACGCGCCCCGACCGCGACGGAGACGCCCGTGACGCTCGCCGCCCAGCACGCCGACACCGGCGACACCGCCTGGCTGCTCGCCGCCACCGCCCTGGTCCTGCTGATGACGCCGGGCCTGGCCCTCTTCTACGGCGGCATGGTCCGCACGAAGAGCGTCCTCAACATGCTGATGATGAGCTTCGTGTCGATCGCCCTGGTCACGGTGGTCTGGCTGGCCGGCGGCTACTCGCTGGCCTTCGGCGACGACGTCGGCGGCGGGCTGATCGGCGGCCTGAAGCAGGCGGGGATGGCCGGACTCGGCCCGTCCAGCCTGCACGGCACCGTCCCCACCCTCCTCTTCGCGACTTTCCAGCTCACCTTCGCGATCATCACGGCGGCGCTGGTCAGCGGCGCGATCGCGGACCGGGCGAAGTTCTCCGCCTGGCTGGTCTTCGTACCCGTCTGGGCGCTGCTCGTATACGTTCCCGTCGCGCACTGGGTGTGGGGCCCGGGCGGCTGGGTGCTGGACCGGCTCGGCGCGCTCGACTTCGCCGGCGGCATGCCCGTCGAGATCACCTCCGGCGCCTCGGGTCTCGCGCTCTGCCTGGTCCTCGGCCCGCGGCTCGGCTTCAAGAAGGACGCGATGCGCCCGCACAACCTGCCCATGGTGATGCTGGGCGCGGGCCTGCTGTGGTTCGGCTGGTTCGGCTTCAACGCGGGCTCGGCCCTCGGCGCCAACGGACTCGCCGCGGCCGCCTTCCTCAACACCCTCGCCGCCGGCTGCACCGGCCTGCTCGGCTGGCTCTTCGTGGAGCAGAAGCGCGACGGCCACCCCACCACCCTGGGCGCCGCGTCCGGCGCGGTCGCGGGCCTGGTCGCGATCACCCCGTCCTGCGGCTCGGTCTCGCTGCTCGGCGCGCTGGTCGTCGGCCTCGCCGCCGGTGTCGTCTGCTCGTACGCCGTGAGCTGGAAGTTCAAGCTCAACTACGACGACTCGCTCGACGTGGTCGGCGTCCACTTCATCGGCGGCATCATCGGCACCCTGCTGATCGGCGTCTTCGCGGAGAAGGCGATGACCGGCGGCCCCGAGGGCCTCCTCTACGGCGGCGGCCTCACCCAGCTGGGCAAGCAGCTGGTCGGCGCCGTGGCCGTGGCCGCGTACGCCTTCCTGGTCACGTACGGCATCGGCAAGGTCATCGACAGGACGATGGGCTTCCGGGCGAGCGAGGAGCACGAGCAGGGCGGCCTGGACCTTACGGTGCACGCCGAGACGGCATACGATCACGGCGTCCTGGGCCACGGCGCCCCGGTCTCGTCCTCCGTCCTCTCCGCCGCCCAGAAGGTCAGAAGCCAGGCATGAAGCTCATCACCGCGATCGTCAAGCCCTACCGCCTCGACGAGGTGAAGACCGCCCTGCGGGAGCTCGGTGTGCACGGCCTGACCGTGACCGAGGCCAGTGGGTTCGGCCGGCAGCGCGGGCACACCGAGGTGTACCGCGGCGCCGAGTACCAGATCGACCTGGTCCCCAAGGTGCGGATCGAGGTCGTCGTCGAGGACGCGGACTCCGAGCCCGTGATCGACGCGATCGTCAAGGCCGCGCAGACGGGGAAGATCGGGGACGGGAAGGTGTGGGCCATGCCGGTCGAGACGGTCGTACGGGTCCGGACGGGCGAACGCGGTCCCGACGCCCTCTGACCACGAGAACGACCCCCACGACCACCACCACGAGCAGGACCACGGCCACCACCCACGGCAGGGCGAAGAACGACGCGCTCGCCGACTCCCGGGTGTGCGGTGCGCTCGCCGTCAACCTCACGTCGCCCCAGTCGAGTTGGGGTGCTCCCCGCCATGGCTCGGTGAGCTTCACCCGCTGGCCCGGGAGCAGTTCGGCGGGGATGCGGGTCAGGTCGCGGGCGAGCAGGATGCGGCCGAACAGGCCCTCCGCGCGCAGCTCCACCTTGGGGTTCAGGGTGACGTTGCCGGTGTTGTGGAGGGTGTAGGAGATCGTCGCCGTGCTGTCGCCGAGGCCGGGCACGAGGGGCTGGTGGTGGACGACGTGGACGTTCTCGACGGCGATCGCGGGGACGGCCGGCCCGCTGACGCGGAGGTAGACGCGGGCGCCGACGGCCCGTTGCACACCGAGGGCGAGTGAGCCGGAGCCCTTGTCGACGCGTTCGTCCAGCGCCACCAACGCACCCGGGTGGTCGCCCGGTTCGGCGCCCTCGGGTACATGCAGCGTGAAGGGCACGGTGACCTTGCCGTGCGCGGGGACGGTGACCCGGGACTTGGCGGGCTTCGCCCAGGCGCCGACGCCGCGCTGCTTCTCGGCCATGGTCTTCACGGCGAACCCGCCGTCCCGTGCGGTGTTGTAGGCGTCCGCCGCGTACAGCCGGAAACTCAGCGACTTCCCGGTCTTGTTGGCGACGACCACCTTGTCCTCGACGGTCGTCCCGGGATCGGCGGAGAGGTAGAAGTACGGGCGCGCGGCGATCTGCGAGGACGCCGGGTAGACGGACCAGCTGCCGTTGTCGGCGGCGTGCGCGGGTGCGGCGAGGGCGGAGAAGGCGGCGAGGAGAAGGCCGAGGACGAGGGCGTACGGCTTGCGCATGGGTGCGGACCCCCCACAGCGAGGAGTTGGACGGGCGGGTGCGGGCGCCCGTGCGGTCAGGTGAGCGTGAGGGTGAGCACGCCCGCGTACGAGCCCGGAGGCGTGAACGCCGGGACGTCCAGGGAGAGTCCTGCGTCCGCGGTGAACTCGCCGCCGGTGAGCGTGCCGTCGGGGGTGGACGCGAGCGTCGCCCCCGAACTGCCCACGGTGCCCGCCGAACCGGCCCGGCAGGTGCTCGGGCTGCCCGCCTTGGTGGTGCAGGCGGGGGTCCAACTCAGCTTCCCGGCATCGATCTTGGCGCCGGGACCGGTGAAGTCGGTGACCTTGCCGGTCAGGGACCAGCCCGCGGGTCCGCCGCGGAAGTCCTTGACGGTGACGGAGTTCAGGGCGCCGGTCGAGGCCCCGCCCTTGCCGAAGTCGACCGCCGACAGGGCGACGGAGTCCCCGGCCTGGGACATGGACAGCGTGCCGGCCTTGACCGTGGTCGTCAGCTTCTGACTCCCGTCGGGGACAGGGGTGTTGTCGTTGACGACGTAGGCGGCGGGCCCGGCGCCCTTGCCCGCGCTCCACGCGCTTCCCTCGTACGCCACCACACCCGTCGTCGTCCTGTCGCTCACGACGAGGGAGCCGCTGAAGGCGCCGTCGGTGCCCGCGGTGACGGTGGCCGTGTCCGCGGTCTGGCTGTCACCGGCACGCCCGGCGAGCGTGACGGCCGCACCCGGCGTGAAGTTGCTGCCGTTGACCGTGACGCTGTCCCCCGCGTTCCCGGAGGCCGAACTCAGCGACATGGCCCGGTTGTTGGCGGGATTGGCATCCGTCGCGGTGACCGTCTCGGAGACCGGTGCGGGCGGGTTGGTCACCGTGCACGGGGTGTCCAGCTCGAGGATGTAGCTGGTGTGGATGTTGTAGTCGCCCGGCGAGAGCGTGATCGAGCCGGGCGCGGTGACCTTGAAGGTGCCGGTCATGGAGAACGACGGGAAGGCGCCGTTGCCCGGCACCGGGTCGTTCTTCTTGGGGCCGGCGACGGTGACGTCACCGGTCTGGGCGCCGCCCAGGGTGACCTTGCCGGTGGGCGTCATGATGTCGGCCGGCAGGGCGATGGCGGTGGGGTTGCTGGCGGCGGGCTTGACGACGGTGTAGGTGACGGTGACGGTGTCACCGACCTTCGGACTGGCGTTGTCCACCGCGACGGTGGCGGTGGTGGTGCCGTCGATCGGCGGGATGCCGGCTACGGCGGGCGGGATGCAGTGCGTGGCGAAGTCCACGTTCGTGGCGGCGCCGGCCGGACAGGCCAGCGCGCCGCCCGCGGAGACCGCGAGCGCGGTCGCGCCGAGCAGCGCGGCCCAGCGGCGTCTTCGGATGGTCGGACCCATGGGTGTGCCCCCTTTCTGGTGCGCTCAATGGGGGCATTGATGTGTGGATCGCGTGAGAAGTCAATGGAGATGGCGCAACTGAACTGATGGGCCGTCAGTTCCACAGGTTCGTGGAACTGACGGCCCACACAAGGCTGTTCAGTCGAACACGAACGGTCCGGGCGACTGCGGCCCGGTCGCCGTGCAGGTGATGGTGATGCCGAAGACGGTCATCTGGAGCGAGCCGCCGTTGGCCTCCAGGCTGTCGCCGGAGGCCACGGTGCCGCTGAGCGGGCCGACGGTGACGGGGTCACCGGCCGCCATCGCCGGGTTCTTGGTGCCGGTGAAGGCGGTCGTGCCGCCGCTCGCCCTGACCATGGTCAGCGTGGAGGAGATCGAGTCCTGCGACAGGGCGAGCGGGGCGGTGATCGCGGACGACGTGAGGGTGATGGTGGCCGACGTGCCGTCCTGGGTGGCCGTGAGTGTGGCGTCGCCCCCGCCGAAGCTGCCGCAGTCGGCGGTGATCGTCGCCGACTGCGGAGTGACGGCGAGGGCGCTGGGGGCGAACGCGAGCGAGGCGGCCGCGAGGGCCCCCACCGCCATTGCCGCACCGGTGCTGATTCGTCTGGCTCTCATGGAGATCCGGCTCCCTTCCCGTGTCTGGGAAATGCCATGTGGGGATGGTGGGGAGAGGTCCGGACGGGCCGTCGGGTCGGCGTGGTGCGGTACGCCGGGTGGGGGGTTGTGGATCGGATCTGACGGACCGTCGGAACCACCGGTTCCATTGATGCGCGTGGGGCGGAGAAACGGCAAGGACGAATTCCGGACGACTCTGAAGCGGCCGGTTTTCAACCCGCGGTGAGGGTGCTCCGAACCGCTCCGTCCGGCCCGGCCACCAGCACCGGGGTCTGCGGGCCGCCCAGGTCCGCCACCGCGGCCCGGTCCTCGTCCGTGGCCGCCCCGGCCTCGGTCACCACGGCCGCCGCCTCCAGGGACTTCGCGCCCGAGGCCACCGCCATGGCGACCGCCGTGCGCAGCGCACTCAGCTTCAGCGACGGAAGATCGACGGTCCCGGCGACGTACGTACGCCCGGTCTCGTCCCGCACGGCCGCGCCCTCGGGCACGGCGTTGCGGGCCCGCGCGGAACGGGCCAGGGTGACGATCTTGCGGTCCTCGGGGTCAAGCGCGCTGCTGTCGGTCATGAGCCGAGCATACGGAGCACGGGGGCCGTTATCCGGCCACGGGGTACATGGCCCCGCGGCGGCCCTCGGGTGAGGCCAGCCACTCCAGCTTCGCCGCGGTGTTCGCCTCGTCCAGCGGCGTGTGCAGCACGATGGTGAGGTCCGGCCGGGCGGGCACCCGCAGCGCGGTCGCCTCCAGGCACAGCAGCCCCACCAGCGGATGCTCCAGCTCCTTGCTGATCACCCCGGCGTCCTCGATGTCCCGCCGCTCCCACAGCTCGGTGAACTCCGCGCTCAGCTCGCTCAGTTCGGCCAGCAGCGACTGAAAACCCTCGTCGTCGGGCCGGGCCGCGCTCGCCGCCCGGAACTGCGCGACGACCGTGTGCGCGTTCCGCTCCCAGCTGTGGGAGCGGGAGCGGTACATGGGGTCGGTGAAGAAGTCGACGAGGCAGTTCTGCGTGTTCTCCGGCCGCATGCCGAGCACCCAGCCCGCGGCGTCGTTGTACATCACGCAGTTGTAGTAGATGTCCATGATGTGCGCCGGATACGGCATCCACGTGCCGATCAGCCGCCGCAGCCCCTCGCACCCGTGGTCGGGTGCCGGCCTGGGCGCCGGGGGGTTCAGTCCGGCGAGGAGGTACAGATGGCGGCGCTCGGCGTCGCTCAGCCGCAGCACCCGGGCCACCGCGTCGAGGACCTGCGGCGACACCGAGATGTCCCGCCCCTGCTCCAGCCACTGGTACCAGGAGGCACCCACCCCGGCGAGCACGGCGACCTCCTCGCGCCGCAGTCCGGGCGTACGGCGCCGCGCCCCGCCGTCCGGCAGACCCGCCTCGGCCGGCGTCACCCGGGCCCGGCGGCTCATCAGGAACTCGCGCAGTTCACGGTGTCGACGGCTCTTGAGCGCATCCTCAGGCACGTACAGATCCCCCTCGTGCTGTCTGGTGGTGCCACCACCACCATAAGTTCCGACTCCCCAGGCTTATTCCGGCCGCCGCAAGCTCTTGCCATGGCGATCGACACCGACACCCCGACCACCCCCTCCGTACGAGAACCGCTCGGCACCTCCCGGCTGTCGACGCGTGACAAGCTCATCCTCTTCGTCCTGTGCGCGGCCCAGTTCATGGTCGCCCTGGACTTCTCCGTCCTGAACGTGGCGCTGCCCGCCCTCGGGAGCGACCTGGGCATGAGCCGGTCCGCGCTGCAGTGGGCGGTCACCGCGTTCGCGCTGCCCTCCGGCGGCTTCCTGCTCCTGTTCGGCCGGATCGGCGACCTCTTCGGGCGCCGGAAGCTGTTCCTGACCGGCCTTGCGCTGTTCGGCGCGGCCTCCCTGCTCGCGACCCTCGCCTGGGACCCGGCGTCGTTCCTGACCGGGCGCGCGCTGCAGGGCCTCGGCGCGGCGGCGATCGTGCCGACCGGTATGTCGCTGCTGACCACGACCTTCCCGGAGGGCCCGGCCCGCGACCGCGCCCTCGGCATCTCGGGCACGCTGCTCTCGCTCGGCTTCACGGTCGGCATGGTGGCCGGCGGCACCCTCACCGACGCGTTCGGCTGGCGCTCCACGATGGCGCTGCTCACGCTGTTCGCCCTGCTCGTGCTGCCGCTGGCGCCCGCCCTGCTGCCGAAGTCGCTCCCCCAAAGCCTGAAGTGCATGGGAGGTGGCCCCACCCCGGAACGCCCGCGCCTGGACGTCCCCGGCGCGGTCACGGTCACCGCGGGCCTGCTCTCGCTGATCTACGCCCTGTCGACGGCCGCCGACCACGGCTTCGCCCGTGCGGACGTCGTCGCGGCCCTCGCCGCGGGCCTCGTGCTCCTCGCGGCGTTCGTGACCGTCGAGTCCCGGTCACAGGCACCCCTGGTGTCGCTTCCGATGCTGCGCCGCCGCACCGTGGCGTGGGGCAACTTCGGCGGCCTGGTCACCTTCTCGATGATGTCGACGGTCGTCTTCGTCCTGACCCTGTACCTGCAGGAGATCCTGCGCCTGTCGGCCTTCGAGACCGGCCTGGTCTTCGGTGTCCAGGGAGTGCTGTCGGCGGTCGCGGGCGCCTGGGCCCCGAGGGTCATCGGCCGTCTCGGCGCGCGCCGCACCCTGGTCGCCTCGCTGGCCGGCCAGGGCGCGCTGATCGCCGCGCTGCTCGGCCTGAACGCCCACGGCTGGTCGGTCTGGCTCGCCACGGCCGCCGTCTCGCTGGCCAGCATGTGCCACCTGGGCGCGATCATCTCCTACGGCCTGACCGTCACCTCCGGCGTCCCGGACGAGGAGCAGGGCCTGGCCACCGGCCTGGTCACCTCGACCCAGCAGGTCGGCATCACGGTCGGCATCCCGCTGCTCGGCGTGCTTGCCACGACCTCCCACGACCTGCTGGCCGGCCTCCACACGGTGCTGGCGATCGACGCGGCGGTCGTCCTGATCGCGGCCGCGCTGGTCGCCGCAGGACTGAAGGTCCGCTCAGGGACGGTCGAGCCGCAGCCGCTCCGCGCGCGGTAGACCGGCCACCACCAAGTCGTACGAGTCCTCCACGAGCTCCCGGACCAGCCGGTCCGGGAGTTCGCCGTCGACGGTGACGGTGTTCCAGTGGCGCTTGTTCATGTGGTACCCGGGGCTGATCAGCCCCTCGTACTCGCCCCGCAGCCGCACCGCGTCCTCCGGCTCGCACTTGAGGTTCACGGTGAGCGGCCGCCCGTCCAGCCGGCTCAGGGCGAACATCTTCCCCAGCACCTTGAAGACGGAGGTCTCGGGGTTGAACGGGAAGTCCTCCTCGGCGGCGTTGAAGGACAGACAGAGGGCGCGCAGTTCCTCCGGGCTCACTCTTCCTTCGCCTCCTCCTCGGGCGGAACCGGCGGAGCCAGCGGCTCCACCAGGACCGTCACGATCTTGTTCCGGCGGCCGGCCGCGGCCTCCGCGGTCAGGCGCAGCTCGCGGCCGTCGGGGAGTTCGACGACCGAGGACGCCTCGGCGATGGGCACCCGGCCGAGGGCCTTGGCGAGGAGGCCGCCGACGGTCTCCACGTCCTCGTCGTCGAACTCGTCGAGGCCGTAGAGCTCGCCGAGGTCGGTGATGTCGAGGCGGGCGGTGACGCGGTAGCGGTCCTCGCCGAGGTCCTCCACGGGCGGGAGTTCGCGGTCGTACTCGTCGGTGATCTCGCCGACGATCTCCTCGAGGATGTCCTCGATGGTGACGATGCCGGCCGTGCCGCCGTACTCGTCGATGACGACGGCGACGTGGTTGCGCTCCTGCTGCATCTCGCGCAGCAGGTCGCCCGCGTTCTTGGTGTCGGGCACGAAGGCGGCCGGGCGCATGGCCGTCGAGACGAGCTCGGACTCGGCGTCGCGGCTGATGTGCGTCTTGCGGGCCAGGTCCTTCAGGTACACGATCCCGACGATGTCGTCCTCGCTCTCACCGGTGACCGGTATGCGCGAGAAGCCCGAGCGGAGCGCGAGGGTGAGGGCCTGACGGATCGTCTTGTAGCGCTCGATGACGACCAGGTCGGTGCGCGGGACCATGACCTCCCGCACGAGCGTGTCGCCGAGCTCGAAGACCGAGTGCACCATGCGGCGCTCCTCGTCCTCGATCAGCGACTCCTTCTCCGCGAGGTCGACCAGCGCCCTGAGCTCCGCCTCGGAGGCGAAGGGGCCCCGGCGGAAGCCCTTGCCCGGGGTGAGCGCGTTGCCGATGAGGATCAGCAGGTTCGGGATCGGGCCCATGATCCGGGCCAGCGGCAGCAGCACGTACGCCGCCACCGTCGCCGTGTTCAGCGGGTGCTGGCGGCCGATGGTGCGCGGCGAGACGCCGACGGCGACGTACGACACCAGGACCATCACGCCGATCGCCACCAGCAGGGCGCGGGTGGTGCCCGGGAACTCCTGGAGGCAGGCGTACGTCACCAGCGCCGCGGCCGCCATCTCGCACGCGACGCGGGCCAGCAGCGCGACGTTCAGATAGCGCGTCGGGTCGGCGGCGATCTGCGCGAGCTTCGCGCTGCCGCGCCGCCCGGAGCGGACCGCCTCCTCGGCGCGGAAGCTGGAGACACGCGCGAGGCCCGCCTCCGCGCAGGCGGCGAGCCACGCCACGACGACGAGGGCGATCGCGCCCGCGACGATCTGCGGACTCATGAGACGGTCGGGGCCGGAGACGGGCCGGTCAGGCCCTTCTCCGCGCGCCAGCCGTCCACGATGGCCGCCTGGAGGCCGAACATCTCGGCCTTCTCGTCGGGCTCCTCGTGGTCGTATCCGAGGAGATGCAGCACCCCGTGGACGGTCAGGAGCTGGAGCTCCTCGTCCATGGAGTGCTGCGTCGGCGCCTCGTCGCCCTGCTTCTTCGCGACCTCGGGGCACAGCACGATGTCGCCGAGGAGGCCCTGCGGGGGCTCCTCCTCGTCCTTCGACGGCGGACGCAGCTCGTCCATGGGAAAGGACATGACATCCGTGGGCCCCGGCAGGTCCATCCACTGCACGTGCAGCTGCTCCATGGCGTCGGCGTCCACGACGATCACCGAGAGCTCGGAGAGCGGGTGGATGCGCATCCGCGCGAGTGCGTAGCGGGCGATGTCGAGGATCGCCTGCTCGTCGACCTCGGTTCCGGACTCGTTGTTGACGTCGATCGACATGGTGCCGCTGCTTCTACTTCCCCTTGTGCCCGGACTGCCTGCCCCGGCCGCCCTTGTGGGTGCCGTTCTCGGTGCCGTGCTTGCTGTCGTACTTCTCGTACGCGTCGACGATACGGCCGACGAGCTTGTGCCGTACGACATCGTGCGACGTGAGGCGGGAGAAGTGGACGTCGTCGAGGCCCTCGAGGATCTCCTGCACCTGGCGCAGACCCGACTTGGTCCCGTTCGGCAGGTCGACCTGCGTCACGTCACCGGTGATCACTATCTTCGAGTCGAAGCCGAGCCGGGTGAGGAACATCTTCATCTGCTCGGGGCTCGTGTTCTGGGCCTCGTCCAGGATGATGAAGGCGTCGTTCAGGGTGCGGCCGCGCATGTACGCGAGCGGCGCGACCTCGATGGTCCCGGCGGCCATCAGGCGCGGGATCGAGTCGGGGTCGAGCATGTCGTGCAGCGCGTCGTAGAGCGGGCGCAGATAGGGGTCGATCTTCTCGTAGAGCGTGCCCGGGAGGAAGCCGAGCCGCTCTCCGGCCTCGACCGCGGGACGGGTCAGGATGATGCGGTTGACCTGCTTGGACTGCAGGGCCTGCACCGCCTTGGCCATGGCGAGGTAGGTCTTGCCGGTGCCGGCGGGGCCGATGCCGAAGACGATCGTGTGCTTGTCGATCGCGTCGACGTACCGCTTCTGGTTGAGGGTCTTGGGGCGGATCGTGCGGCCGCGGGAGGACAGGATGTTCTGCGTCAGTACCTCGGCCGGGGTCTCCTGGCCGTCGCTCGTCCCGTTCTCGCTCGCCTTCAGCATGGCGATCGAGCGTTCCACTGCGTCCTCCGTCATCGGCTGCCCGGTGCGGAGCACCAGCATCATCTCGTCGAACACGCGCGAAATGAGGGCGACGTCCTTCGGGTCGCCGACCGCGCTGATCTGATTGCCCCGGACATGGATGTCGGCCGCCGGGAAGGCCGTCTCGATCACGCGCAGAAGGGAGTCGCCGGATCCCAGAACGGTGACCATCGGGTGCTGGGCGGGGACGGTGAACTCTGCTCGTGCCTGCCCCTGCGCGGGGCTGTGAGCTGTGGGTGTCTGAGTCATGGGCCGGCTCGTAGGCCTTGCTCGTCCTCCTCGTTACGGCACGCTGGCCGCTCGGGCTGCCTGGCGGTTTCCAGGGTACGCCGGGGCGGTGACAACGCCGTAGGGCTTTTCCGTCTCCCGTGTTTCACAGGCCGGCGCGCGCTACGCGGACCTGAAGCCGATCGTCGGCACCGCCCGGCGCAGCGGCCACGGCCGCGCCTCCTGCTCCGGTACGAGGGTCTGCAGGAAGGCGTAGCGGCGCAGGGCGGCCGGGTCCTGGCTCCGCACCGACTGCACCTTGCGCCACCAGGCGCCGATCTCGGACCAGCCCGGAGCGGACAGGGAGCCGCCGAACTCCTGCACCGACAGGGCCGCCGTGAGGCCCGCGAAGGCGAGGCGGTCGGCGAGCGGCCAGCCGGCGAGCGTGCCGGTGACGAAGCCCGCCACGAAGACGTCGCCTGCGCCGGTCGGGTCCAGGGCCTCCACCGCGATGGCGGGGACCTCGGCGGTCTCGGCGGTGCGGCGGTCCACCGCGTACGCGCCCTCGGCGCCGAGGGTGACCACCGCGAGCGGTACGTGTTCGGTGAGGGCGTGGGCTGCGGCGCGGGGGCAGGTGGCCCCCGTGTACCGCATCGCCTCCTCCGCGTTCGGCAGGAACGCCTCGCAGTGTTCGAGGTCGGGCAGGCCGGCGAGGTCCCAGGCGCCGGTGTCGTCCCAGCCGACGTCGGCGAAGATGCGGGTGCCCCGGGCGGCGACCTCGGCGATCCAGGGCGCGCGTTTTCCGGGGGCGAGGGCGGCGATGGCGGCACGCGCGCGGGGCGTGCGGTCGTGGGTGACGCTCGGGTCGAGCACGGCCTCGAAGGGCGGTTCGTGGCCGTGGGAGACCATCGTGCGCTCGCCCTCGTACGCCATGGAGACGGTGACCGGGGAGTGCCAGCCGGGGATGGTGCGGGACGTGGAGAGGTCGATGTGCTCGCCCTGCTCCAGCGCGTCCCAGCAGTACTCGCCGTAGTGGTCGTCGCCGAAGGCCGCGGCGAGCGACGTCTTCAGGCCGAGGCGGGCCAGTGCGGTGGCCATGTTCGCCACGCCGCCGGGGCTCGACCCCATCCCGCGCGCCCAGGACTCCGTCCCGCGCACCGGGGCGGTGTCGAGCCCGGTGAAGATGATGTCGAGGAAGACGGTGCCGGTGAGGTACACGTCCCAGGGCGGATCGTCCGGACCGCGCAGCGCGGCCAGCGGGTCGACCTGGGCCTGGCACTGCGGTCCTGCGATGACGGGCGACGGTCCCTTCCCGGTGGGCCTGATCACGGTGCGCTCCCTGACATGGTGCGGATCAGGCCAGTGTGCACCACCCCGCTGACAGCCCGCCGCCGCTCCCCTACCCGGCCCCGCCCCGGCGGGACCGCGACAGGTCGCGCACCGGCACCCCGCTGCCCCGCCGCTTCAGGCCGCCGCACCCCCCGTCCGCCCCGTACGGAGCGCCCCCGGCGTCGCCTTCGGGGCCGGGGCCGGCGTGGGAGGTGCCGGGCGCGTGCGGACGTGGTCGTTGCGGCCGCCGCCGCGTACCAGCAACACGCTCAGCGCGGCCAGGAAGCCGACGACCGTCAGGCCCACCAGTCCGGCCTTGGTGGACCCCGTGGTGTCCTCGATGATGCCGAAGGCGGTGGGGGCCACGAAGCCGCCGAGGTTTCCGATGGAGTTGACGAGGGCGATGCCGGGAGCCGCCGCCCGTGCGTCCAGGTAGCTCTGGGGGATCGTCCAGAAGATCGGGGAGGCCGGCTTGAACCCCATGGCGGCCAGGCACAGGGCGCCGAGGCTCACCCAGGGCGAGACGAACACCGCGAGCAGGGTGCCGCAGCCGCCGAGGACGAGCAGCGCGACCAGGACGGGGCGCCGCTTCCCGATGCGGTCGGAGATCCGCCCGGCGACGTAGACCGCGACGATCGCGCACAGCCACGGCACCGCCGTCAGCAGCCCGACCTGGAAGTCGCTCAGCCCGCCGATGTCGTCCACGATCGACGGCAGCCAGAACGTCACCGCGTACAGGGCGACGTTGATCGCGAAGTAGATCCAGAGGAAGAGCAGCATCTGCGGGTCGGCGAGCAGCTTCCAGCGGGAGACGTGGGCTGCGGTGCCGCGTTGCTCGTCACGGGCGGCCTGCTCGGCGTCGATGACCGCCACCAGCTCCCGCTTCTCCTCCTCCGTCAGCCAGCGCGCGTTCTCCACGCCCGAGTCGAGGAAGCGGAAGACGACGAACCCGAGCACGATCGAGAAGACGCCCTCGACGAAGAACATCCACTGCCAGCCGGAGTGGCCCCAGATGCCGTGCATTTCGAGGAGCGCGCCGGAGATCGGGCCGACGATCACCGTCGCCGTACCGGAACCCATCAGGAAGATCGAGGTGGCCCGGCCGCGGTGGGAGTCGGGCAGCCAGCGGGAGAAGTAGTAGATGACGGCCGGGAAGAAGCCCGCCTCCGCGACGCCGAGCAAAAAGCGCAGGGCGTAGAACGTGCCGGGGCTGTTCACGAAGGCCATCGCCGTCGCCACCACACCCCAGCTGATCATGATCCGGGTCAGCCAGACCTTGGGCCCGAAGCGCTCCATCAGCATGTTGGAGGGGACTTCGAAGAGGGCGTACGCGATGAAGAAGATCCCGGCGCCGAGACCGAACGCGGCGGCCGACAGCCCCACGTCAGCGCGCAGTTGGTCCTGCGCGAAGCCGAGGTTGACGCGGTCCATGTAGTTCGCGACGAACATCACGAAGAACAGCGGGACCACACGGCGGAAGATCTTGCGGATGGCGGACTCGACCGCCGGCGGGTGGGTTTCGGGGACTGCTGCTGACACGAGCGGCTCCGATCGTGGGCAGGGGAAGGGGAGTTGACGGCCGACGTCACCAGCGGGGGACGGCCGGGGTGACCCACTCGGGGTCCGCGAGGCGCATCGCCGCCGCGTCGTCGCGCTCGCGCAGGGTGCCGTCGTCGTCGAGCCACCGCTGATGCAGCAACTGCACCTTCTCGCGGTCGAGTTCGACGCCGAGGCCCGGCGCATCCGAGACGGTGACCTTGCCGCCCTCGAAGGTCAGCCGCTCGGTGAGCACGTCCTCCGACTGCCAGGGATAGTGGGAGTCGCAGGCGTGGTGGAGGTTCGGGACGGTGGACGCGACGTGGGTCATCGCGGCCAGGCTGATCCCCAGGTGGGTGTTGGAGTGCATGGAGACGCCGACACCGAAGGTGCGGCAGACGGCGGCGAGTTGCTGGGTGTTGCGCAGCCCGCCCCAGTAGTGGTGGTCGGAGAGGACGACCTGGACGGCGCCCTTGGTGAACGCCTCCTGGATCTCGGCGAAGGTCGTCACGCACATGTTGGTGGCCAGCGGAACGCCCGCCCGTCGCCCACCACCGCCCTTGCCGGAGGCGCTTCGCGCCGCCCCTCTCATCGCCGCGGCCACCTCGGCCATCGCGGGAGTACCGAGCGCCGGGTCCTCCAGGTACTCGAGGACGTCCCCGAGCTCCGCGGCCACCTTCAGCGAAGTCGCCACGGACCAGGCGCCGTTGGGGTCCAGGCGCAGCGGGTGCCCGGGGAACGCCTCGGCCAGCGCCCGGATCGCGGCGATCTCCTCGTCCGGCGGGAAGACGCCGCCCTTGAGCTTGAACGAGGTGAACCCGTACCGCTCGGTGAACAGCCGGGCCTGCTCGACGACCCCGGCCGGGTCGACCGCGGCACCCCAGTCGTCCTTCTCGCAGGCAACGCCCTCGGGGTGCCCGGCCCACCTGTAGAACAGGTAGGCGCTGTACTCGACCGCGTCGCGCACCTTGCCGCCGAGCAGCGCGTGCACGGGCAGTCCGAGCGCCTTGCCGAGGGCGTCGAGGCAGGCGACCTCGAAGCCGGAGACGACGGACAGCCGCAGCTTGTCGGCGGTCTGCACGCCGCGCAGCCCGCCGACGTCGACCTGTCCGGAAACCCGCGTATCGTCCACGGCGACCTCGTCCGCGATCGTGAACAGCCCGTTCAGATCGGTGACTTGGCGCCCCTTGAGCTTCTCGGCGAACGGCCGCGCCAGCTCCAGGTACTTGGTGTCGCCGTACGTCTCGCCCACACCGGTGATCCCGTCGGCCGTCACCACCTCCACGATCAGCCGCGGGGTGTACGGCTGGTGCACTCCCTGCGTGTTGAGCAGCGGCGGGTCGGCGACCAGGATCGGCGTCAGCCGTACGTCGGTGATGGTGAGGTTCACAGGGAGGCTCCCACGAGGTCGAGTCCGGTGGTCAGGAGGGCCTCGAGGTCCGCCAGGTCGGCGGCCGAGGGGTCGGTGAGCGGGGCGCGCACGGGGCCGACGGGGCGGCCGCGCAGCCGGGCCGCCGCCTTCACCAGCGACACGGCGTATCCAGGTACGCGGTCGCGGAGTTCGACGAACGGGACGTAGAAGTCGCGCAGCAGCGTCTCGGCCGTGGCCAGGTCCTCCTTCTGCAGCGCCGTGAAGAAGGCGTTCGCGATCTCCGGGGCGAAGGCGTGCACGGCGGAGGAGTAGGCGGGGACGCCGACGGTGGCGTAGGCACGCGCCTGGATCTCCGCGGTGGAGGCTCCGTTGAAGAACAGGAAGCCTTCCGGAGCGGCGAGGGTGAGGCGCTGGAGACGGTCGAGGTCGCTGTGGCCGTCCTTGAGTCCGATGACGTTCGGGATGCCGGCGATGCGCTTCAACGAGTCGGCGGTGAAGGCGACTTGGCCGCGCTGGTAGGCGATGAGCGGCAGCCGGGTGCGGGCCGCGATCCGCTCCAGCTGGGCGACCAGACCGTCCTGCGGAGCGGCGACCAGGTAGTGCGGCAGGACGAGGAGCGCGTTGGCGCCGGCCTCCTCCGCGATGCGCGCGAACCGTACGGCCTGCGCCCAGCCGTAGCCGGCACCGGCGACGACGGGCACGCGGCCGTCCGCCTCCTCGACCGCGATGGTCACGACCTGGCGGTACTCGTCCTCGTCCAGCGAGAAGAACTCGCCGGTGCCACAGGCCGGGAAGACGGCGCCGGGCGCGGTGGCGAGCTGGGCCGCGACATGGACGCGGCAGCCCTCCGGGTCGAGCGAGCCGTCGTCGTGGAAGCTCGTGAGCGGGAACGACAGCACGCCCTTCGCCATGCCGTCCCGCAGCCGCCGGGCCGTTTCCGTATCGAGGCTCACCCTCGCCATCTCCCTATGTAGACGTCATCCATGTATGAAGATGGAGGTTAGATACACGAACCGTGGGCGTCAATGGTCCGGCAGGGCCCGATTACCATCGCCCCATGTCGGAGACAGATGGCGGCGTCCGCGAGGTGAAGTCGGCCGCGCGGACGGTCGAGCTGCTGGAAGTGCTCGCGGCGCGCGGCGATCGGCCCGCCCGGCTGCAGGAACTGGCGGACGAGCTCGGTGTGCCGCGCAGCTCGATGTACGCGCTGCTGCAGACCCTGATCGGCCGTGGCTGGGTGCGTACGGACATCACCGGGTCGCTCTACGGCATAGGCATCCGCGCCCTGCTCACCGGCACCAGCTATCTGGACTCCGACCCGCGGGTGCGCATCGTGCGGCCGTACCTCGACGAGGCGTCCGACGCGCTGGGCGAGACGATCCACATGGGGCGGCTGGACGGCCGGGACGTGGCGTACCTCGCGACCCGGGAGTCGCACGAGTACCTGCGCACCATCAGCCGGGTCGGCCGCCGGCTGCCGGCCCACGTCGGCGCACTGGGCAAGGCGCTGCTGGCCGAACGGGACGCCGAGGAGCTGCCCGAGGGGCCGTACGAGGCGATGACCCCCAACACGCACACCGGCAGGGAGGCCCTGGCCGCCGATCTCGACGGGATCCGCGCCCGCGGCTACTCGATCGACCGCGAGGAGGGCGTCCTCGGCATCGTCGGCTTCGGCTTCGCGCTGCGCTACGAGACTCCCGCGCAGGACGCGATCAGCTGCTCGGTGCCGGTGGCCCGGCTGACGCCGGAGCACCAGGAGCGGATCGTGGCGGTGATGCGGGAGATCCGGCTGAAGATCGAGTCGAGCGCACCCGCCGCGGGAGGCTCGGCGCACTGGCGTTAGCCCGCGCTTCCCGCCGTACGCGGAGGGCGCTTGTTCACCCGATGCGGAGCGTTCGTTTACCCGGCCTCCGGCACCCCAAACAGAACGTGTGCCACATCACACCGTCTGGGCTTCTTTCGCAAACCGCGTGCTTGATACAACTTGCTCGCGCGTTCCTGTCCGTCGACGGCCTGCGCCCCCAAACCCCTTTCTTGTGCCGCTCCTTTCGCATGCCCTGGGAACGCCCGTGTTCGCCCCTCGCACCACCATCCCCTGGCCCCTCGTCGCCCTTTTCACGGCCGGGTATCTCGCCCCCTACCTGCTGCCCACCACCGTGGGCCGGCTGGATTCGGGGCTGCCACTGACCGCCACGCAGGCGGGTGCCATCGGCAGTGCGCTGCTGCTGAGTTCCGCGTCGGCCGGCTTCCTGCTGGCCTCGCGCGTCGAACGGATCGGGGCCCGGACCCTGGCCCGGATCGGACTCACGCTCGCCGTGCTCGGCTACGGCACCGCCGCGCTGACCCACGCCGTCCCGGCCGTCGTCCTCGGCGCTCTGGCCGGCGGCTTCGGCTCCGGTACGGCCACGACCGTGGCCGCCACCGGGATCGCCGCCCAGCCCGACCCGCACCGCACGACCACGGCCGGCCTGCTCGGCGTCTCCGCGCTCGCGGGCGCCGTCTATCTGACGGTCCCCCACCTCGGTGCGGGCCACGGCCAGCCGCTGGCCGCGATCGCCCTCACCGCGCTCGCCGTCTGGCCCCTCACCGGCCGCCTGCCGCTGCGTACGGCCGCCCAGCGGTCCGCCCTGGACGGCCCCCGTCTCCCCCACTTCCGCTCCGGGGTGGTCCTCGCCCTGGCGCTGCTCTGCTGGTCCCTGGCGCAGAACTCGCTGTGGGGCGTCAGCGGCCGCATCGGCCTGGCACAGGCGCATCTGTCGGAGGCGACCGTCGGCGTGGTCTTCGCGGTGGCGCTCGGCGCCGGTCTGCTGGGCCTGACGGTCGCGGGCGCCGTCGGCCCGCGGTTCGGGAGGGCCGTCCCGGTGGGCGCCGGTACCGCCGTCATCGCGGGCTGCATCGTGCTCAGCGCGTCCGCGACCGACCTCACGACCTTCGCGAGCGGCGAGATCGCCTGGAACCTGCTCTACCCGGTCGTGCTGTCGTACGTGATCGGCCTCGCCGCCCTCCTGGACCCGCGCGGCCGGTGGGCGGTCCTGGTCGGCTCGGCGTCCTCACTGGGGACGGCGGCGGGCCCGCTGGCGGGCAGCGTGCTCGCCGCGCAGGCCGGGTTCACGGTGATGGGCGTCGTCCTCGCCCTCGGTCTCCTCGTGATCGCCGTACCGATGACGGCGGTCGCCCTCCGCGTCGGCAGGACGGCGCTCCCGGTCGTCGAGATCCCGGTCGAGACGTCCGTCCCGAGCTCCTACGACACCACGGCGGCGTAGGGAGCGTCGCCTAGAACCGGTACGCCTCCACCTCCGCGAGGTACCTGGCCCGCAACGCCTCGTCGTCCTCCAGGAAGGACGCGACGAAGGAGTTGCGGGCCAGCTCGCGCAGGCGGTCCTCGGACAGGCCCAGGGTGGCGCCCACGGCGGTGAAGTTGTCACCGGCGTAGCCGCCGAAGTAGGCCGGGTCGTCGGAGTTGACCGTGCACATCAGGCCGGCGTCGAGCATCGCGGGGAGCGGGTGGTCGGCGAGGGTGCCGACCGTGCGCAGCCGGACGTTGGACAGCGGGCACAGGGTCAGCGGAACCCGGTCCCGGACCAGCCGCTCGACCAGCGCCGGGTCCTCCATGCACCGCAGCCCGTGGTCGACGCGCTCGACGCCGAGCACGTCCAGGGCCTCGGTGACGTACTCCGGCGGGCCCTCCTCGCCGGCGTGCGCCACCCGCCGCAGCCCGAATTCCGCGGCGGCCTCGTACACCTCGCGGAACTTCACCGGCGGGTGCCCCACCTCGGCCGAGTCGAGGCCGACACCGGTGATCCGGTCCAGGTACGGCTTCGCCGCGTGCAGGGTCTCCAGGGCCGACTCGGCGGACTCGTCGCGCAGGAAGCACAGTATGAGCCGGGTCGAGACACCGTGGTTCGCCTCGCTGCCGCCCAGCGCGCGCCACAGCCCGTCCACCACCGTGCCCATGTCCACGCCGCGCGCGAGGTGCGCCTGCGGGTCGAAGAAGATCTCCGCGTGCCGCACGCCCTGCGCCGCGGCGCGGGCGAGGTAGGCGTTCGCGAGGTCCTCGAAGTCCCGCTCGGTGCGCAGGACGGCCATGAGCCCGTAGTACAGGTTCAGGAAGGACTGGAGGTCCTCGAAGTCGTACGCCTCGCGGAGCTCGCCGGTGTCGGCGTACGGCAGCTCGACGCCGTTGCGCGCGGCGAGCTCGAAGGCCAGCTCCGGCTCCAAGGTGCCTTCGATGTGCAGGTGCAGTTCAGCTTTGGGGAGGGGCATCGAAGTATCGTACGGGTGTTTTATCGGCGTTTCGGAACCGGTACCCGCAGCAGATCGTGCGCGACGGTCAGCTCCCCCTCGAAGCCCGCGGCCCGCGCCTGCCGCTCGAACTCCTCCGCGTCCGGGTAGCGCTGGCTGAAGTGCGTGAGCACCAGATGCCGTACGCCCGCCTCGCGCGCCACGGCCGCCGCCTGCCCGGCGGTCAGGTGGCCGTGCTCGGCCGCGAGGTCCGTGTCCTCGTCGAGGAAGGTCGACTCGATGACGAGCAGGTCGCAGCCCTCGGCGAGCGCGTGCACGCCGTCGCACAGCCGGGTGTCCATGACGAACGCGAACCGCTGGCCGCGCCGGACCTCGCTGACGTCCGCCAGGGAGATCCCGTTGAACGAGCCCTCCCGCTGGAGGCGCCCGACGTCCGGGCCCTTGATCCCGTGCGCCGCCAGCCGCTCGGGGAGCATGCGGCGGCCGTCGGGCTCGGTGAGCCGGTAGCCGTAGGACTCGACGGGGTGGGAGAGCCTGCGGGCTTCGAGGGCGTACGAGCCCGTGACGGCCAGGATGCCGTCGGCGTCGACCGGCGCCTCGGTGAGCGCGACCGTCTCCCGGTACGCCGTCGCATACCGCAGCCGGTCGAAGAAGTGCTGCCCCGAAGCCGGGTAGTGAGCGCTGATCTCGTGCGGCACCCGGTCGAGGTTGATGCGCTGGACGACGCCGGCCAGGCCCAGCGAGTGGTCCCCGTGGAAATGCGTGACGCAGATCCGGTTCAGGTCGTGCGCGGCGACCCCGGCCCGCAGCATCTGGCGCTGCGTGCCCTCGCCGGGGTCGAAGAGGAGGCCCTCGCCGTCCCAGCGCAGCAGGTAGCCGTTGTGGTTGCGGTGCCGGGTCGGGACCTGGCTGGCGGTGCCGAGGACCACCAATTCACGTACGGACACCGGTGGTTACCCGGGGGGCCACTGCAGGCCGCGGCCGCCGAGGATGTGGGCGTGCGCGTGGAAGACGGTCTGGCCGGCGCCGGGGCCCGTGTTGAAGACGATGCGGTAGCTCTCCAGCTTGTCCTCGTCGGCGATCTCCCGGGTCTCGCGCAGCAGGTCCGCGGCGAGGGCCGGTTCGGCGGCGGCGAGCGCGGCGGCGTCCGGGTAGTGCGCCTTGGGGATCACCAGGACGTGGGTGGGTGCCTGGGGGTTGATGTCCCGGAAGGCGACGGTGGTTTCCGTCTCCCGCACGATCGTCGCCGGGACATGACCTCCGACGATCTTGCAGAACAGGCAGTCGTCCTGCGGCTCCCCTGGCATGTGCTCTCCTCAAGCCGGCTGATCGCGTACGGGGGCATCGTATCCAGGGCCGTCAGTCCAGGCTCGGTGGTGTCTTGGCGGGGGTCTCCTCGAGGGCCGCGAGCGCGATGCGGATCGCCTCGTCGAGCTGGGTGTCCCGGCCCGCCGCGTGGTCCTGCGGGCGCTGGATCACCTCCACGTCCGGGTCCACGCCGCGGTTCTCCACCCCCCACTCGTAACCCTCCAGCCAGAACGCGTACTTGGGCTGGGTGATGAGCGTCCCGTCGACCAGCCGGTAGCGGCTGTCGATGCCGATCACGCCGCCCCAGGTCCGTGTCCCGACGACCGGGCCGATGCCCAGGGCCTTGATCGCCGCGTTGACGATGTCGCCGTCGGAGCCGGAGAACTCGTTGGCCACGGCGACCACCGGACCGCGCGGCGCGTCCTGCGGGTAGCTGTAGGCGCGCATGCCGCGGGGCAGGGCCCAGCCGACGATGCGCCGCGCCAGCTTCTCCACCACGAGCTGGGAGGTGTGGCCGCCGCGGTTCTCCCGGACGTCGACGACCAGGCCCTCACGGGCCACCTCGACGCGCAGGTCGCGGTGGATCTGGGCCCAGCCCGGGGCCTGCATGTCGGGGACGTGGAGGTAGCCGAGGCGGCCGCCGGAGCGTTCGTGGACGTGGGCGCGGCGGTCCGCCACCCACGCGTGGTAGCGCAGGGGTTCCTCGTCGGCCGTCGGGACGACCACCGCGTGCCGCGCCTCGCCGCCGCCGGCCGGGGAGACGGTCAGCTCGACGGGCTTGCCGGCCGTGCCGACGAGCAGCGGGCCGGGCCCGGTGACCGGGTCCACCGGGACGCCGCCCACCGCCACGATCGCGTCGCCGGCCCGCACCGCGACGCCGGGTGCGGCGAGCGGGGAGCGGGCGGCCGGGTCGGAGGTCTCGGTCGGCAGGATGCGGTCGATGCGCCAACTGCCGTCCTCGTGGCGGGAGATGTCGGCGCCGAGCAGACCCTGCCGGGGCCCGTGGCCGTGGCCGCCGCGCGGGACGACGTAGGCGTGGGAGGTGCCGAGCTCGCCCTGCACCTCCCACAGCAGGTCGACGAGGTCGTCGTGGGTGGCGACCCGCTCCAGCACGGGCCGGTAGCGGTCGAGGACGCCCGGCCAGTCCACGCCGCTCATGTCGGGCCGCCAGAAGTGGTCCCGCATGATGCGGCCGGTCTCCTCGTACATCTGCCGCCACTCGGCCGACGGGTCGACGGTCTGCCGGACGCGGGAGAGGTCGACGGTGACGTTCGTGTCGCTGTCGTCGTCGTTCGAGGCCCGCCGGTCGCTGGGCACGACCTTCAGCCGGCCGTCCGTCCACAGCAGGACCCGCTTGCCGTCGCCGCTCACCGCGAAGTGGTCGGCGTCGGCGGCGAGGTGCTCCAGGCGGTGCTGCGCGAGGTCGTAGCGCTCCAGCTCGGTCCTCGGGTCGGGGTCCTCCGGGGTGGCCCGGGAGGAGCCGAGGACGCCCTGCACCGGGTGGCGCAGCCACAGCACGCCGTCCCGGGCCGCACGCAGGTTGGAGTAGCGGGCGGCCTCGACCGGGAAGGGCACGATCCGGTCGGCGAGGCCCTCCAGGTCGATACGGGTGGCCGGGGTGCCCTCGCCCTCGGGGGTCTCGTCCTTGTCGGGTGCCTCGAAGGGGCGGCCGTGCCGCTGCGGCCCGAACGGCGACGGGGTCGTCGCGGCCAGCGTGATCAGGTGCGGGCGGTCGCCGACCACGAAGGCCAGGTCGAAGACGTGCTCGTCGTAGACCGGGTCGAACGAGCGGTTGGACAGGAAGGCGAGGTGCTTGCCGTCGAGGGTGAAGGCGGGGGCGTAGTCCTGGAAACGCAGCGGGGTCGCCTCGGTGACCGACAGGTCGGTGGTGTTGGCGAGGCGGAGCTGGCGCAGCGGGCGCGGGCCGGGGTGGGACCAGGCGAGCCAGGCCGAGTCGGGTGAGAAGACCAGGCCGGAGACGTCGCCGTCGTCGCTGCGGTCGACCTCGCGGACCTCCCCGGTCTCGCGCTCGACGAGCAACACCCGGCCGTCGTGCGCGGCGACCGCGGCCCGGCTGCCGTCGGGCGCCATGGCGAGCCCGAGGACCCGGCCGAGCTGTCCCGCGGCGAGCCGGCGCGGGGTGGCGCCGGGGGCGAGGCCGGTGGCGGGCGCGAACTCCAGGGCGTCGTCGCCCTCGGCGTCCGTCACCCACACCGCCCACTCCTCGCCCTCCGCCCGGAAGGTGCGCGGCAGCCGGGCCCGTACCCCGGGTGCGGCGGCGAGCGCGCGGGCCGGGCCCGAGCGGTGGGTGACCCAGTGCACGGCGCCCCGGACGGCGACCGCGCTGCCGCGCGCGGTGTGGTCGGGCGCGGCGGAGCCGAACCAGTGGGAGGCGTCCAGGTGGAAGGGCTGCCGTTCGTTGCGCTGCCCGCCGAGCCGGACGTCGAGCCGGCGCGGCTCGGCCCCGTCCAGGTCGTCGAGGATCCACACTTCGCCGGCGGAGGCGTAGACGATCCGGGTGCCGTCCCCGGCGGCGTGCCGGGCGTAGAAGCCGTCGAGAGGCGTGTGCCGGCGCAGGTCGGACCCGTCGGCGAGGGAGGAGTACAGCGCGCCGGTCCCCTCGTGGTCGGAGAGGAAGGCGATGCGCTCCCCCGCCCACACCGGGAACTCCAGGTTCCCGTCCAGGTCCTCGTGCAGCCGTACGAACTCGCCCTGACCCTCCCGGTCGATCCACAACTTCCCGGCCGTACCGCCCCGGTAGCGCTTCCACCAGGCCGCCTCCCGCCCCATCGGCGCGGACAGCAGCACGGTGCTCGGCCCGTACGCGACACCGCCGACGGGCCCGTACGGCAGCGGGGCCGACGGTCCGCCGTCGAGCGGGACGGCGTGCGCCCAGGAGCGGCGCAGGCTGGCCTGGCCGTGGGTGGTGATCGCCAGGACCTGGCCGTCGGGGGTCCAGCCGCGCACCTGGGTGCGCCAACTCCCCCAGTGCGTCAGTCGCTTGGACGGTCCGCCGTCGACCGGCGCGATGTGCACCTCGGGGGCGCCGTCGCGGGCGGAGGTCCAGGCGACGGTCGTGCCGTCGGGCGAGATGCGCGGCGCGGAGACCGGCACGTCGTCGGCGCTGATCCGCCAGGCCCGGCCGCCGTCGAGGGGCGCGAGCCAGATGTCGTCCTCTGCGGCGAAGGTCACCAACTCGCCGTGCACATGCGGGAATCGAAGGTACGCCGACGGGGCTGCGGATGCCGGGGAGGCGGGCTGAGTCACCCGATCACTCTAGGCAGGCGCGGCTCGCGCAACCATGCCTTTCGATCACTTGCCCTCCACGGGCCAGCACTGCGGATCGCCCTTGCACCAGATGGTCCTGGTGACCGTCACGGTGACGGTGGCGCCCTGCGGCTGCCCGTTGGACGGGTTGTTGACGATGGGCGACGGCGTCGCGTTGCAGTTGCCGAGCCCGCTCACGTGGAACCAGACCTTGTTGCCGACCTTGGCGGTCAGATCACCGCGCACACAGGCGCCGTCGACGGTCCGCGTGACCTTGCCGGTGACGGTGATGTTCTGCCCGTCCTTGGTCTGACCCTGGCAGTCGACGTTGGCGATGGTGGTCGCGCTCGCCGAAGGTGCCTGGCTCGACGCCTGGTTGTTGTTGCCGTAGTTGGCGGTGCAGCTGAGCCACTGCACGTCGACGTGCTGCGCCTTCAGTGCCGCTGTCGCGGTCTGATCGGTCGTGTACGCCACCGACGCGGAGTTCAGCCCATTGGGGTCACATGCCACGGCCCCGGCCACGGCGGCCACCACACAGGCCGTCGCAGCCGCGACCCGCCGTCCCCGCGGCCGCCGCCAGATCTGCCTCAACGCCCCCATGGACGGCAGCCTGCCACCAGCCGCCGTCCGGCGGTAGAGCGCATACGGTCACAAAAACGCCGGTGCGCTCCGGGTCAGCCGCGCAGCAGCAGCCACTCCTGCAGCTCCACCAAGTTGCCCTCGGGGTCCTTGAGGTGGGCCACCCGCATGCGTTCCGTCATGGGGGACGGTCCGTGCAGGAGGGTCGCGCCGCGGGTGGCGATCTGCTCGCAGTAGACGTCGAGGTCGTCGACCCGCAGGACCACCAGGGAGCGGTGGCCCGTCGCCGTGTCGCCCAGCTCGTTCAGGACGTCGGCCATCATCGACCGGTCCTGAAGGGCGATCCCCGCCGAGCCGGTGGCCGGGCTGAACTTCTCGTACGGCCCCTCGGTCGCGCCCGACTGCGGCTTGAGGCCGAGGACCTCGCAGTAGAAGCGGTAGCAGGCGGCGAAGTCGCTGACGAGAAGCCTGACCTGGGCAAGTTCCACGGTGATCCCCCTGGGGCTTTCAGGACCAGCGGCCGGTACGGCCGAGGAGCAGAGCGGTCGCCGCGGTACCCGCGGTCGATGTACGCAGCACGCTACGCCCGAGCCGGTACGCCTTCGCGCCGGCCTCCTCGAAGAGCGACAACTCCTGCTCGGAGACACCCCCTTCGGGGCCCACGACCAGCACGATCTCGCCCTCGGCGGGCAGTTCGGCGGTGGCCAGCGGCTCGCTGGTGTACGCGCGGTCCTCGTGCAGCACGGCGGCGAAGTCGGCTTTGGCCAGAAGCGCGGCAACCTGCTTGGTCGTTGCCGCGTCCGCGACCTCCGGGAAGCGCAGCCGGCGGGACTGCTTGCCCGCCTCGCGGGCCGTGGCACGCCATTTCGCGAGCGCCTTCAGGCCCCGCTCGCCCTTCCACTGGGTGATGCAGCGGGCGGCCGACCAGGGGACGATCGCGTCGACGCCGGTCTCGGTCATCGTCTCGACGGCCAGTTCGCCGCGGTCGCCCTTGGGCAGGGCCTGGACGACGGTGATACGGGGCGCCGGCTCCGGTTCGAACGGCAGCTCGGAGAGCTCGACGAACAGCCGGTCCTTGCCCTCCGTCCGGACCACGGCGCCGGCCGCGCCCCGGCCCCGGCCGTCCGTCAGCACCACGTCCTCGCCGGGCTGAAGCCGGCGTACGGACACCGCGTGCCGTCCCTCGGGGCCGTCGAGTTCGACGACCGTCCCGGCCGTCACGCCCTCCAGCGAGTCGATCACGAACACGGGCGCGGTCATCGCATGTCCCCCTTGGCCGACAACGCTGTCCTGGCCGCGTCGAGCTCGGCGGCGAGGACCTCCACCAGCTGACCGGCCGGAAGTTCGCGCGCCATGCGGTGGCCCTGCCCCGCCCACAGCGCCATGCCCTGCGCGTCGCCGGACGCGGCGGCCTTCTTGCGCAGCGGTGCGGTGAGGTGGTGGACCTCCGGGTAGGCGGCGGGGGCGTAGGGGCCGTGCTCGCGCATGAAGCGGTTGACCAGGCCGCGGGCCGGCCGGCCGCTGAACGCGCGGGTCAACTCCGTTCGTACGAACAGGGGGTTGGTCAGCGCCTGCTTGTGGACGGCGTTCGCACCGGACTCCGGGGTGGCGAGGAACGCCGTGCCGAGCTGGGCCGCGCTCGCGCCCGCCGCCAGCACCCCGGCGATCTGCCCGCCGCGCATGATGCCGCCGGCGGCGACGATCGGGATGCCCACCGTCTCGCGTACCTGGGCGACGAGGGAGAGCAGGCCGATACCGGCACCGTTGTTCTCCGCGACGTCCCGGTGCGTGCCCTGGTGGCCGCCGGCCTCGACGCCCTGCGCGATCACCGCGTCCGCGCCGGCACGCTCCACCGCGAGGGCCTCCTCCGCGGTCGTCGCGGCGACCATGGTGAAGGTTCCGACGCGGTGCAGGGAGTCGATCACCTCGCCGCTCGGCACGCCGAAGTGGAAGGAGACCACCGGCACGGGGTTGTCGAGCAGCACGGCCAGCTTGACGTCGAAGCCGTCGTCGCGGCCGCTGTCCGGGTCGCCGAGCTCGGTCTCGTACCAGGCGGCCTCGCCGGCCAGCTGGTGGGCGTAGATCTCGACCGCGCCGGGGTCGGAGTGGTCGGGCTGCGGCAGGAACAGGTTCACGCCGAAGGGGCGGGTGGTCAGCCCGCGGAGCTGTTTGATCTCCTGGTACATGCCGTCGGCCGTCTTGTACCCGGCGGCCAGGAACCCCAGCCCGCCCGCCTCGGACACGGCCTGCGCGAGATGGGGCACGGAGACGCCGCCCGCCATGGGGGCCTGCACGATCGGATGAGGGAAGAGACCGGTCAGCGCGGAGGACATGACGGCATGTTGTCACGTCCTCCGAACAAGTCCGAATCCACCCGTCCCCTTCGCGGAGGCCGCCCGTGCCCTTGGTACGGGCGGCCGTGACGGGTGTGGCTCAGCGGCCGTTGAACGCGTCCTTCAGCCGCGAGAACAGCCCTTGCTGTCCGGGTTGGAACTGCCCGGTCGGGCGCTCCTCGCCGCGCAGCTTGGCCAGTTCGCGCAGGAGCCGCTCCTGGTCGGGGTCGAGCTTGTTCGGGGTCTGCACCTCGACGTGCACGATGAGGTCGCCCCGGCCGCCGCCCCGCAGGTGCGTCACGCCCCGGCCGTGCAGCGGGATCGACTGGCCGGACTGGGTGCCGGGCCGGATGTCGACCTCCTCCATGCCGTCCAGCGTCTCCAGCGGGACCTTGGTCCCGAGGGCCGCCGCGGTCATCGGGATCGTCACCGTGCAGTGCAGGTCGTCGCCGCGCCGCTGGAAGGTCGAGTGCGGCAGCTCGTGGATCTCGACGTAGAGGTCGCCGGCGGGGCCGCCGCCGGGGCCGACCTCGCCCTCGCCCGCGAGCTGGATGCGGGTGCCGTTGTCCACACCGGCCGGGATCTTGACCGTGAGCGTGCGGCGGGAGCGGACCCGGCCGTCGCCCGCGCACTCCGGGCAGGGAGAGGGGACCACGGTGCCGAAGCCCTGGCACTGCGGGCACGGCCGCGAGGTCATGACCTGGCCCAGGAAGGACCGGGTGACCTGCGAGACCTCACCGCGGCCGCGGCACATGTCGCACGTCTGGGCGGTGGTGCCCGGCGCCGCGCCCTCACCGTTGCAGGTGGAGCAGACGATCGCCGTGTCGACCTGGATGTCCTTGGTCGTGCCGAAGGCCGCCTCGTCGAGCTCGATCTCCAGCCGGATCATGGCGTCCTGACCCCGGCGGGTGCGCGAGCGCGGACCGCGCTGCGACGCCGTGCCGAAGAAGGCGTCCATGATGTCGGAGAAGTTGCCGAAGCCACCGGCGCCGAAGCCGCCCGCGCCTCCGCCGCCCGCCTGCGAGAGCGGGTCGCCGCCGAGGTCGTAGACCTGCTTCTTCTGCGGGTCGGAGAGCACCTCGTAGGCGGCGTTGATCTCCTTGAACCGCTCCTGGGTCTTCGGGTCCGGATTGACGTCCGGGTGCAGCTCGCGGGCGAGCCGCCGGAAGGCCTTCTTGATCTCTTCCTGCGACGCGTCGCGGCGCACGCCTAGAACGGCGTAGTAGTCCGTGGCCACTTACGACTCCGCCAGGATCTGTCCGACGTACCGTGCCACTGCGCGTACCGCTCCCATCGTTCCCGGGTAGTCCATGCGGGTCGGTCCGACCACGCCGAGCTTGGCGACTGCCTCGCCGCCCGAACCGTAGCCCACCGACACCACAGAAGTGGAGTTGAGTCCCTCGTAGGCGTTCTCATGACCGATGCGTACGGTCATGCCCGAATCTCCGGCCTCCCCAAGCAACTTGAGGAGCACGACCTGCTCCTCGAGCGCCTCCAGGACGGGGCGGATGGTGAGGGGGAAGTCATGTCCGAAGCGGGTCAGATTGGCGGTGCCGCCGATCATCAGCCGCTCCTCGTTCTCCTCGACGAGTGTCTCCAGGAGGGTGGAGAGCACCGTCGAGACGGTACCCCGGTCCTCGACGTCGAAGCCTTCGGGCAGGTCCTCGACCAGTCGCGGGACGTCCGCGAAGCGGCGGCCCGCGACCCTGCTGTTCAGCCGCGCCCGCAGATCCGCGAGCGAGGCCTCCCCGAACGGGGCCGGGCAGTCCACCATGCGCTGCTCGACCCGGCCGGTGTCGGTGATCAGCACGAGCATCACGCGCGCGGGGGCGAGCGAGAGCAGCTCCACGTGCCGCACCGTCGAGCGGGTCAGCGAGGGGTACTGCACGACGGCGACCTGCCGGGTCAGCTGCGCGAGCAGCCGCACGGTCCGCGCCACCACGTCGTCCAGGTCGACGGCGCCGTCGAGGAAGTTCTGGATGGCCCGCCGCTCGGGTCCGGTCATCGGCTTGACACCGGCGAGCTTGTCGACGAACAGCCGGTAGCCCTTGTCGGTCGGGATGCGCCCGGCGCTGGTGTGCGGCTGGGCGATGTAGCCCTCGTCCTCCAGGGCCGCCATGTCGTTGCGCACGGTGGCCGGGGAGACCCCGAGGCTGTGCCGCTCGGTCAGGGCCTTGGAGCCCACCGGCTCCTCGGTGCCGACGTAGTCCTGGACGATGGCGCGCAGTACCTGGAGCCGTCGTTCACTCAGCATCGCGCACACCTCCAGAAAGTCGTCCCCGAGCGCTTCGCCTGGCACTCTGTCCATCCGAGTGCCAGAGTTCCCCGGCCCAGTGTACGGCGGTGGGGTACGCCCCGGGCAAGGCAGTCCCTGCCGGACCGGCCCGTACCGCTAGCGTCGCCGTATGACGGTGACTTGGGAAGAGCTCGGGTGGGAGCGAGTGGCGGCCGGGGTCGGGCGCTGCCGACTTCCGCACTGGGACTGCACGGCGGGGCTGGTCGTGGGCGAGGACACGGCGCTCCTGATCGACGCGGGCTCGAGCCTCGCGGAGGGCACGCGGTTGCGCACCGAGGCGCAGGAGCTCGCCGGTCACCGTGTGACCCATCTCGCCCTCACGCATCCGCACTTCGACCATGTCTTCGGGGCGGCGGCGTTCGCGGGCACGGAGGTGTACGGCGCGGTGGGCATGGACGCGCTGTTCGAGGCACGGCACGCGCGCGAGGAGCTGCGGTCGGACGCGGTGGCCAACGGTCTGGACGCGGACGCGGCCGAGGAGGCGGTGGACGCGCTGACCGCTCCCCGGCACCACGTCTCCGGTGAGTGGACCCTCGACCTGGGCGGCGGCCGGCAGGTCCTGCTGGCGAACGTGGGCCCCGGCCACACGGCCCACGACCTGGCGGTGCTGGTGCCGGGCTCGCCCGAGGTGGTCTTCTGCGGCGACCTGGTCGAGGAGTCCGGCGAGCCGCAGGCCGGTCCCGACGCCGTGCCGTCGCACTGGCCGGCCGCGCTCGACCGGCTGCTCGCGCTGGGCGGCGAGGACGCGCTGTACGTGCCCGGTCACGGAGCGGTGGTGGACGCGCGGTTCGTGCGGGCGCAGCGTGACGGGCTGGCGGCGCGTTTCGGCGTGTCGTAACCGCCGCCCGGCCGGTTCTCCTATCGTCATCCGAATGCGCCCACCCGTCTCCCGCCACCGCCCTTCCAACGGGGGCCCTTCGGGCCCGCGCCCTCGTTCGTACTCCGCCGACCTCACCCCGCCGTGGAAGAAGCCCAAGCCGGTCCCTGAGGTGGCGGCCGAGCCGGGTCTGGTGGTCGAGGAGCCCGGCACCGGATTCTGCGGCGCGGTGATCCGCTGCGAGGCGGGCACGGTGACGCTGGAGGACCGATTCGGCAAGCACCGGGTGTTCCCGCTGGAGCCGCGGGGGTTCCTGCTGGAGGGCCGGGTGGTGACACTCGTACGGCCGTCGTCGTCCGCTCCGGCACGGCCCTCCCGTACGGCTTCCGGTTCGGTCGCGGTCCCCGGCGCACGCGCGCGCGTGGCTCGCGCCGGGCGGATCTACGTGGAGGGCCGCCACGACGCCGAACTGGTGGAGAAGGTCTGGGGCGACGACCTGCGCGTCGAGGGCGTGGTCGTGGAGTACCTGGGGGGCGTCGACGACCTGCCGTCGATCGTGGCCGAATTCGCGCCGGGTCCGGACGCGCGGCTGGGGGTGCTGGTGGACCACCTCGTGCCCGGCACGAAGGAGTGGCGGATCGCGGAGTCGGTGACGAGCGAGCACGCGCTCGTCGTCGGCCACCCGTACATCGACATCTGGGAGGCGGTGAAGCCGGCCGCCCTCGGCATCGACGCCTGGCCGCGCGTCCCCCACGGCCAGGACTGGAAGACGGGCGTGTGCCGCGCGCTGGGCTGGCCCTCGGAGAACACCGGCGCGGTGTGGCAGGCGATCCTGAAGCGGGTGGGTTCCTACAAGGACCTGGAGCCGGAACTGCTGGGCCGGGTCGAGGAACTGATCGACTTCGTCACGGCTCCGGCCGGCTGAGCCGGCAGCGGCGGGCCGTCGCCCGCCGCCCCGCGCCCATGCCCGCGCGACGATCAGTCCACCAGGTCCCTGACCACCGCGTCCGCCAGCAGCCGCCCCCGCAGCGTCAGCACCGCACGCCCCTCCTCGTACGGGCCCTTCTGCAGCAGTTCGTCCGCCAGTGCCCGCCGGGAAGCCGCCCGTCCCTCCTTCCGGAGCAGATCCAGCGGCACCCCCTCCCGCAGCCGCAGCTCCAGCAGGATGCGTTCCACACGGCGGTCCTCCTCCGAGAGGAGTTCGCGGCCGGCGCCCGGGGAGCGGCCCTGCGCCAGTGCCGCGGCGTACGCGCCGGGGTGCTTGACGTTCCACCAGCGCACCCCGCCGACGTGCGAGTGTGCGCCGGGGCCCGCACCCCACCAGTCGGCGCCGCGCCAGTACAGCTCGTTGTGCAGGCAGCGGGCCTCGGGACCGGTGGCCCAGTTGGAGACCTCGTACCAGTCGAAGCCGGCCGCGGACAGGACGTCCTCCGCGATCAGGTACCGGTCCGCGTGGACGTCGTCGTCCGTCATCGGGATCTCGCCGCGGCGGATGCGCCGGGCCAGCTGGGTGCCCTCCTCGACGATCAGGGCGTACGCCGACACATGGTCCGGGCCCGCGCCGATCGCCGCCTGGAGCGACGCCCGCCAGTCGTCGTCGGACTCCCCCGGCGTGCCGTAGATCAGGTCCAGGTTGACGTGCTCGAAGCCGGCCGCGCGGGCCTGCGCCACGCACTCCTCCGGGCGGCCCGGGGTGTGGGTGCGGTCGAGGACCTTCAGTACGTGCTGCCGCGCGCTCTGCATGCCGAAGGAGATCCGGTTGAAGCCGCCCTCGCGCAGGACCGCCAGGTAGGCCGGGTCGACCGACTCCGGGTTCGCCTCGGTCGTGACCTCGGCGTCCGGCGCGAGGCCGAACTCGTCGCGGATCGCGCCCAGCATCCGTACGAGATCGCCCGCGGCCAGCAGCGTGGGGGTGCCGCCGCCCACGAAGACCGTGCGGACCGGGCGCGGGTCGTCGCCGAGGACCTTGCGGGCCAGGCGGACCTCGTCGGCCAGGGTGTCCGCGTAGTTGTCGCGGGAGGCGAGGACGCCGCCCGTGCCGCGCAGCTCGGTGGCGGTGTAGGTGTTGAAGTCGCAGTAGCCGCAGCGGGTCGCGCAGTACGGGACGTGCAGGTAGAACCCGAGGGGGCGGTCGGCGGACGCGGCGAGCGCGGACGCGGGCAGGGTGCCGTCGGCGGGGACCGGCTCGCCGTCGGGAAGTGCGGATGGCATGCCTCCCATTGTCCAGCACGCGGGCCGGGGCCGGTCCCGCGTGCTCACTCCGCCTGCAGCACCAGCAGCGCCAGGTCGTCCTCCGGCGGCTTCCCGCCGAACTCGTGCACCAGTCGCCGGATGCGCTCCGCGATCAGCTGCGCGCTCAGGCCCGCGCATCCGGCGAGGGCGTCCGCGAGCCCGTCGGCGTCGTCGAACATGCGGGAGCCGTCGCGGCGCTCGGTCACCCCGTCCGTGACGCACAGCAGGCTGTCGCCGTGCCGCAGCTCGAAGGTCTCGCTGGTGTACGTCTCGTCCTCGACGACCCCGAGGAGGGTCTGCGGGAGCGCGGCCGTACGGACGTCCCCGCCGGGGCCGAGCAGCAGCGGGAGCGGGTGGCCGGCGGACGCGAGGGTGCAGCGGATTCCGCCGTCGAAGGGCGTCAGCTCGCCGTAGAGGAGGGACAGGAAACGGGTCTGCGGGCCGTCGCCGGGGGCGGGCGGCCTGACCAGGGCCCGGGCGGCGGCGTCCGCGGCCTCCGTGGCGTCGTCGAGGAGCAGCCGGTTGAGGCGGTCGAGGACGTCGGCGACGCGGTAGCCCTCGCGCGCGAGCAGGCGCAGCCAGGGGCGGGCCAGGCCGATGACCACGGCGGCCTCCGGGCCCTTCCCCTGGACGTCGCCGACGGCGAAGCACCAGCGGCCGTCGCCGGCCGGGAAGAGGTCGTAGAAGTCGCCGCTGGGGCCGCCCTTGTCGCACGGCTCGTAGACGAGGGCGCTGCGCACACCGGGGATCTCGGCGACGGCGGCGGGCAGCAGCCCGCGCTGGAGCACCTGGCTGATGGTGGCCTGGCGGGCGTACTGCCGTGCCGCGCCGATGGCCAGCGCCACCCGGCGGCTGAGGTCCTCGACCAGCCCGGTGACCTCGTCGGGGAAACGCAGCAGCCCGGCCCGTCCGATGACGAGGGTGCCGAGCGGGCGGCCGCCCGCGATCAGGCGGTAGGCGAGCGCCGCTCCGTGCTCGTCGCGCACCCCGAGCGCCTCGCCGGGCCAAGGGTGCGGCACGGGCCCGGACCGTAACGTTTCGGTGGGGAGCGGCGGGTCCTTCTCCAGCGACCGGCGCAGCTCCTCGATGCGGTTCTCGCTGCCGTGCCAGACCCGGGCGAGCCGGGGGCCGGCCCCCGCCGTGCCGTCGGCCCAGCCGCGGCCCATGGCCTCGTCCTCCAGCCACACCGCGCACCAGTCGGCGAGCCGCGGCACGATCAGCTGCCCGGCGAGCGCGGCGACCAGGTTCTCGTCGAGCTGCCCGGCGAGCAGGTCCGACGCCTCGGCGAGGAAGGACAGGGCGCCGCGGTGCAGCCAGTCCCGGTCGCGCTCGGCGCGCTGCGGGTCGGGCGCGAGGATCTCCGCGGCGCGCAGTCCGCGCTCCAGGGTGAGCCGGCCGCCGAACGCCTCCGGGCCCCCGGCCGGGCGCGCCTCGGCGGTCAGCCGCGCCCACACCGTCTTCGTGCCCTTGCGGAAGGTGACGCCCCAGGCTTCGGCGAGCGTGGCGACGAGGCGCAGTCCGCGGCCGTACTCCAGTGTCTCGTACGGCCCTTCGGCCTCCGCGTCGCGGGGCGCGCGGGAGGGGTGGTGGTCGGCGACCTCCACGACCAGCGCCCCGGCGTCCTGTTCCAGCCGGCACTCCAGCACGACCTCGGTGCCCGCGTGCACGACGGCGTTGGTGACGAGTTCGCTCACGACGAGCACGGCGTCGTCGACGAGACGGTCGGTGAGGCGGTCGGCGCCGGGCAGACATGCCTCGGTCCACTCGGCGGCCGCGGCCCGGACGAGCGCGCGGGCGGACCCGGGCGCGAGGGGGCCTCCGGGGAGCGTCGTGCCCGCCTGCGCGCAGGGTTCTGCGCCTCCGTGTGCGGTCGTGCGCCCATGCACCGGCGCCCCGCAGGCACAGGAAGCGGTCTCCCGTTGCGTCGGAATGGCCCCCATGGACAGCTCCCCGAGCGGTTCGGACGAATACGCCTCAGTCGATGCCGACAGAGTGACAGACTGACCACGCCCATAAGCGCCGAGTTACCGAAGTGGGCCGCCATGAGTGAGAACAGTGCTACACGTGCGCTCGAAGACGGACAAAAAGCGGAACAGGTCCGAGCATCGGAGCTGCGCACGCTGCTCGCCGCGATGACCGCTGCCCGGGACGGTGACTTCACGAAGGTCCCCGAGACAGGTCACGGCATCGTGGCCGAACTGACGGCGGCCTTCAACCAGATCGCGGACCGGAGCACGCACTTCAACGGGGAAGTGCAGCGTGTGAAGCGGGAGTTGGTGCGCTACGGGCGCCTGGACGAGCGGGTCTCGGCCAGTCCGGGCCAGGGCGCGTGGACGTCCCGGGTCAACGACGTCAACCAGATCCTGGACGCCCTGGTGGCCCCGGCGGCCAACGCCACGCGGGTGCTGGACGCGGTGGCGGGCGGTGACCTCACCCAGCGGGTCGACCTGCACGACGGCAGCCGGCAGTTACGCGGTGACCTGCGGCGGCTGGGCCGTGCCGTGAACAAGATGGTCGACCAGCTGTCGCTGTTCACGGGCGAGGTGACCCGCGTCGCGCGGGAGGTGGGCACGGAGGGGCGGCTCGGCGGGCGGGCCAAGGTGACCGGGCTTTCGGGCAGTTGGCGGGCCGTGACCGAGGCCGTCAACACGATGGCGTCCCGGCTGACCGCCCAGGTGCGTGACATCGCCCTGGTGACGACGGCGGTGGCCCGCGGCGACCTGACCCGCACGGTCACGGTCGAGGCGACCGGTGAGCTGCTCGAACTGAAGCTGACCGTGAACACGATGGTCGACCAGCTGTCCGCCTTCGCCGACGAGGTGACCAGGGTTGCCCGCGAGGTCGGCACCGAGGGCCAACTCGGCGGCCGGGCCCAGGTGCGCGGTGTGTCGGGCGTCTGGAAGGACCTCACCGACAACGTCAACTTCATGGCCTCGAACCTCACCTCACAGGTGCGCAACATCGCCCAGGTGACCACCGCCGTCGCCAACGGCGACCTGAGCCAGAAGATCACCGTCGACGCCCAGGGCGAGATCCTGGAGCTGAAGTCGACGATCAACACGATGGTCGACCAGCTCTCCGCCTTCGCCGACGAGGTCACCCGCGTCGCCCGCGAGGTCGGCACCGAGGGAAACCTGGGCGGCCGGGCCCAGGTGCGGGGCGTCTCCGGCGTCTGGAAGGACCTCACCGACAACGTCAACTTCATGGCGGACAACCTCACTTCGCAGGTCCGCAACATCGCGCTCGTGTCCACCGCCGTCGCCCAGGGCGACCTCGGCAAGAAGATCACGGTCGAGGCCAAGGGCGAGATCCTGGAGCTGAAGTCGACGATCAACACCATGGTCGACCAGCTCTCCGCCTTCGCCGACGAGGTCACCCGCGTCGCCCGCGAGGTCGGCACCGAGGGAAACCTCGGCGGCCAGGCGCAGGTGCGGGGCGTCTCCGGCGTCTGGAAGGACCTCACCGACAACGTCAACTTCATGGCGCTGAACCTGACGTCGCAGGTCCGCAACATCGCCCAGGTGACCACGGCCGTCGCCAACGGCGACCTCTCCAAGAAGATCACCGTCGACGCCCGCGGCGAGATCCTGGAGCTGAAGGACACCGTCAACACGATGGTGCAGCAGCTGCGCGCGTTCGCCGACGAGGTGACCCGTGTGGCCCGCGAGGTCGGCACCGACGGCCGGCTCGGCGGCCGCGCCCAGGTCCTCGGCGTCTCCGGCGTGTGGCGGGACCTGACCGACAACGTCAACTACATGGCCGACAACCTCACTTCGCAGGTGCGCAACATCGCCCAGGTGACCACGGCCGTCGCCAACGGCGACCTCTCCAAGAAGATCGACGTGGACGCCCGCGGCGAGATCCTGGAGCTGAAGACCGCCATCAACACCATGGTCGACACGCTCTCCTCCTTCTCCTCCGAGGTCACCCGCGTCGCCCGCGAGGTCGGCTCAGAGGGCCAACTCGGCGGCCAGGCACGGGTCGAGGGTGTGTACGGCACCTGGAAGCGGCTGACGACGAACGTGAACGAGCTCGCGTCGAACCTGACCACCCAGGTCCGCGCGATCGCCGAGGTCGCCTCCGCCGTGGCCCAGGGCGACATGTCCCGCTCGATCACGGTCGAGACGCGCGGCGAGGTCGCCGAGCTGAAGGACAACATCAACCTGATGGTGTCCAACCTCCGCGAGACGACCCGCGCCAAGGACTGGCTGGAGTCCAACCTGGCCCGGCTCGCCGCCCTGATGCAGGGCCACCGCGATCTGATGGAGGTCGCCGACCTGCTGCTGCGCGAGCTGACCCCGCTGGTGAACGCCCAGTACGGCGCGTTCTTCCTGGCCGACCCGGGCGAGGACAGCACCTCGCTGCGCACCTCCGTACCCGCGAAGGGGCTCGCCTTCATCGCCGGGTACGGCTCGGCGCAGGGGGCGACCGTCGAGACGGGCGGCCTTCCGGTGCACGGGCTGGTGCAGCAGGCGGCCCGGGAGAAGAAGCGGATCCTCGTGGAGGAGGCACCGCCGGACTACATCAAGATCAACAGCGGGCTCGGCGAGGCGGCCCCCACGAGCGTCGTCATCATCCCGATCCTCTTCGAGGACAAGCTCCTCGGCGTGATCGAGCTGGCGTCCTTCTCCCGCTTCTCCGATGTGCACCTCGCCTTCTTCGACCAGTTCGTCAACACCATCGCCGTCGCCATCAACACGATCATCGCCAACTCCCGTACGGAGTCCCTGCTCGGCGAGTCGCAGCGGCTGGCCATGCAGCTCCAGGAGCGCTCGGACGAACTCCAGATGCAGCAGGCGGAGTTGCAGCGCTCGAACGCCGAACTGGAGGAGAAGGCGGCCCTGCTGGCCACCAGCTCCCAGTACAAGTCGGAGTTCCTGGCGAACATGTCGCACGAGCTGCGGACGCCGCTGAACTCCCTGCTGATCCTGGCCCGGCTGCTGTCCGACAACCCGGACGGCCATCTCACCGACCAGGAGGTGCAGTTCGCGACGACGATCCACCGTTCGGGCTCGGACCTGCTCCAGCTGATCAACGACATCCTGGACCTGTCGAAGATCGAGGCCGGCCGGATGGACGTACGCCCGAAGAAGCTGCCACTGATCAAGCTGCTCGACTACGTGCACGCCACCTTCCGGCCGCTCACCCTCGACCGGGGGCTCGCCTTCGAGGTGTCGGTCGGCGAGGACGTGCCGCGCGAGATGTACTCCGACGAGCAGCGCCTCCAGCAGATCCTGCGCAATCTGCTGTCCAACGCGATCAAGTTCACCGCGACGGGCCGGGTCGAGCTGCGGGTGAACCGGATCAAGGACCCCGATCACGTCCACCTCCACGAGGGGGAGGACGTGATCGCCTTCGCGGTCTCCGACACCGGCATCGGCATCGCCGCCGAGAAGCTGCCGGTGATCTTCGAGGCGTTCCAGCAGGCCGACGGCACCACCAATCGCAAGTACGGCGGCACGGGCCTCGGCCTGTCCATCAGCCGGGAGATCGCGGGCCTGCTCGGCGGCCGTATCGTCGCCGAGAGCGAGCCGGGCAAGGGGTCCACGTTCACGCTGTACGTCCCCATCGTCAGCCCCGGCCACGCGGCGACCGGACCGGTCTCCGAGGAGCGCTCGCTGCCGGTGCCCCAGCAGCTGTCGACCGAGCCGTTCACCGCCTCGCACGACGCGGACGACTCCTGGCCGACGCCCACCAAGCTCGAGGAGTGGAAGACGGGCCGGGCCGGTCAGGTGCTGCCGGGGCGGCGGGTGCTGATCGTCGACGACGACATCCGCAACGTCTTCGCCCTGACCCATGTCCTCGGCCGGGTCGGCATGCCGGTCCTGTACGCGGAGAACGGCCGCGAGGGCATCGAGACCCTGGAACGCAACCCGGATGTCGAACTCGTCCTGATGGACATCATGATGCCGGAGATGGACGGCTACGAGACCATCGCCGCCATCCGCCGCACCCCCCGCTGGACCGGCCTGCCGATCGTCGCCCTGACCGCGAAGGCGATGCCCGGAGACCGGGAGAAGTCCATCGCCCGAGGTGCGAACGACTACGTACCGAAGCCGGTGGACGTCGATCTCCTGCTGACAGTGGTGTGCGCACTCCTGGACCCCGAGGGCGTGGACGGCACCATCGAGACCGTTGCGTCAGAACCCGGGGCAGGTGCGGAAGCCGCGGTTCCGCCGACGACCGAATCATGAGGCACAGTCACCATGAGCGCTGAGGCAACGACCGACGAGCGCGCCAGCATCCTCCTCGTGGACGACATGGAGGACAACCTGATCGCGCTGGAGGCCGTCCTGGGGTCCCTCAACGAGCCACTGGTACGCGCACGTTCGGGCGAGGAGGCGATGAAGGCGCTGCTGCGGCAGCACTTCGCCCTCGTCCTGCTCGACGTACGCATGCCCGGCATGGACGGGTTCGAGACGGCCGCGAACATCAAACGGCTCGACCAGACCAAGGACGTGCCGATCATCTTCCTGACCGGCGCGGACGACGATTCGGGCTACGCCTTCCGCGGCTACGCCACGGGGGCCGCGGACTACCTGACCAAGCCCTTCGACCCGTGGGTGCTCAGGGCGAAGGTCAGCGTCTTCCTCGACCTGCACCGCAAGAACCTCCAGCTGGAGCGTCTGCTCGCACAGGAGGTGGCGGACACCAGGGCGGACTGCGGCGAGGCGGGCGGCAGGCTGGCGGAGCTGGAGGCGGAACTGAACAGCGAGGACCCCCCGGACCTGGACACGCTGCGTGTCCGGATCCGGGAGATCCGTGAGCTGGTGGGCAGAGGCCGCCCGGGCTGACCCCGCCCTTCGTCTACGCCTCCCGCGTGCCGGCGTACATCTCGTCGATCAGGTGCTTGTACTCCCGCTCGACGACCGGCCGCTTCAGCTTCAGGCTCGGCGTGATCTCACCGTGCTCCACATCGAGGTCCCGCGGCAGCAGGCGGAACTTCTTGATGGTCTGCCAGCGCTGCAGCCCCTCGTTGAGCTCCTTCACATAGCCCTCGATCAGGGCGACCGTGGCTGGCTCGGCGACGACCTCGGCGTAGGACTTGCCCTCCAGGCCGTTGTCCTTGGCCCACTCGAGGAGCGACGGCTCGTCGAGCGCGATCAGCGCGGTGCAGAAGTTCCGGTCGGCGCCGTGCACCAGGATGTTGGACACGTACGGGCACACGGCCTTGAACTGGCCCTCGACCTCGGCCGGCGCGATGTACTTGCCGCCGGACGTCTTGATGAGGTCCTTCTTGCGGTCGGTGATGCGCAGGTAGCCGTCCGGGGACAGCTCGCCGATGTCGCCGGTGTGGAACCAGCCGTCCGACTCCAGCACCTCGGCCGTCTTCTCGGGCAGGCCGTGGTAGCCCTCCATGATGCCGGGGCCGCGCAGCAGGATCTCGCCGTCGTCGGCGATGCGCACCTCCGTGCCGGGCAGCGGCTTGCCGACCGTGCCGGTGCGGTACGCCTCGCCCGGGTTGACGAAGGAGGCGGCCGAGGACTCCGTGAGGCCGTAGCCCTCGAGGATGTGGATGCCGGCGCCGGCGAAGAAGTAGCCGATCTCCGGGGCGAGCGCGGCCGAGCCGGAGACGCAGGCGCGGAGGTTGCCGCCGAACGCCTCGCGGATCTTGGCGAAGACGAGGGCGTCGGCCGCCCTGTGCTTGGCGGCGAGCCCGAACGGGACGGACGGCGTGCCGGTGCGCCGGAAGTTGTCCTGGGAGGCCTTGGCGTACTCGCGGGCGACCCCCGCGGCCCACTGGAAGATCTTGTACTTGGCGCCGCCGCCGGCCTTCGCCTTGGCCGCGACCCCGTTGTAGACCTTCTCGAAGATGCGCGGGACGGCCGCCATGTACGTCGGCTGCACGACCGGCAGATTCTCGATGATCTTGTCCACGCGGCCGTCGACGGCGGTGACGTGGCCGACCTCGATCTGGCCGGAGGTGAGCACCTTGCCGAAGACGTGCGCGAGCGGCAGCCACAGGTACTGCACGTCCTCCGGGCCGACCAGCCCGGTCGCGGCGATCGCCTTCGCCATGTATGACCAGTTGTCGTGCGGCAGGCGCACGCCCTTGGGGCGGCCGGTGGTGCCGGAGGTGTAGATGAGGGTGGCGAGCTGGTCCCTGGTGATCGCGCCGACCCGCTCCTTGATCAGCTCGGGGTCCTTCTCCAGCCGGGCGGCGCCACGCGCCTCCAGCTCGGCGAGGGTGAGCACATAGTCGCTCGTCTCGACGCCGGCCGCGTCGATCACCACGACGTGCGTGAGAGCGGGCAGCTCGCCCCGCTTCTCGACCGCCTTGGCGACCTGGGCCGCGTCCTCCGCGATCAGCACCCGGCTCTCGGAGTCGGCGAGGATGAACGCCGACTCGTCGGCGTTGGTCTGCGGGTAGACCGTGGTCGTGGCCGCGCCGGCGCACATGATGCCGAGGTCGGCGAGGAGCCACTCGACCCGGGTCGAGGAGGCGAGCGCGACGCGCTGCTCGGGCAGCACGCCCAGCTCGATCAGCCCGGCCGCGATCGCGTAGACCCGCTCGGCGGCCTGCGCCCAGCTCATCGACTTCCACCCGTCGGGGCCGTCACCGGTTGCCGGCGCCACCGGGTAGCGGTACGCCTCGGCGTCCGGTGTGGCGGCAACGCGTTCCAGGAAGAGAGTCGCCACGCTCGGCGGACGGTTCTCGATCAGTGTCTGTGTGTCGCTCACGACATCCTCCGGGGCCCGCGGCAGTGCGGCTGGCTCAGTGCGGCTGGTTTCACTCGCGGCTGTTGTTTAACTCACGAGTAACTATGGAGCAGAGATCAGAGTAGAGCCCGACCGGCCGGTGCGTAAGAGGCGGCGGCCTGTCACTTCGTACAGAGAGCGACGTTACGCACGCGTAGGGGCCCGCCGCATTTTCGTACGACGAGCCCCTGTTGTGTCCGGTTTGACGGCGCAACCGGTCGTTACCTCTGGTTACTTCTTGGCCTTGCCCGACCCCGCGCTGTCATCGCTGGAGAGCACCGCGATGAACGCCTCCTGCGGAACCTCCACGGAACCCACCATCTTCATTCGCTTCTTGCCCTCCTTCTGCTTCTCGAGCAGCTTGCGCTTACGGGAGATGTCACCGCCGTAGCACTTGGCGAGGACGTCCTTGCGGATGGCGCGGATGGTCTCGCGGGCGATCACCCGGGAGCCGATGGCGGCCTGGATCGGCACCTCGAAGGCCTGCCGCGGAATGAGTTCGCGCAGCTTGGCGACGAGCCGCACACCGTAGGCGTAGGCCGCGTCCTTGTGCGTGATCGCGGAGAAGGCGTCGACCTTGTCGCCGTGCAGCAGGATGTCGACCTTGACCAGGCTGGAGGTCTGCTCGCCGGTGGGCTCGTAGTCCAGTGAGGCGTAACCGCGCGTCTTCGACTTCAGCTGGTCGAAGAAGTCGAAGACGATCTCCGCGAGCGGCAGCGTGTAGCGGATCTCGACGCGGTCCTCGGAGAGGTAGTCCATGCCGAGGAGGGTGCCGCGCCGGGTCTGGCACAGCTCCATGATCGACCCGATGAATTCGGTGGGCGCGAGGATCGTGGCGCGTACGACGGGCTCGTACACGTCGTTGATCTTGCCCTCGGGGAACTCGCTGGGGTTGGTGACCGTGTGCTCGCTGCCGTCCTCCATCAGCACGCGGTAGACCACGTTGGGCGCGGTGGCGATCAGGTCGAGGCCGAACTCGCGCTCCAGGCGTTCGCGGATCACGTCGAGGTGGAGCAGGCCCAGGAAGCCGACGCGGAAGCCGAAGCCGAGGGCGGCGGAGGTCTCCGGCTCGTAGACCAGCGCGGCGTCGTTGAGCTGGAGCTTGTCCAGGGCCTCGCGCAGCTCCGGGTAGTCGGAGCCGTCCAGCGGATACAGACCGGAGAAGACCATGGGCTTCGGGTCCTTGTAGCCGCCGAGCGCGTCGGTGGCCCCCTTGTGCTGGCTGGTGACGGTGTCACCGACCTTGGACTGGCGGACGTCCTTCACACCGGTGATGAGGTAGCCCACCTCGCCGACGCCGAGCCCGTCCGCGGCCAGCATCTCCGGCGAGTTCGTGCCGATCTCCAGCAGCTCGTGGGTGGCGCCGGTCGACATCATCCTGATGCGCTCGCGCTTGTTGAGCTGGCCGTCGATGACACGCACGTACGTCACGACGCCGCGGTAGGAGTCGTAGACGGAGTCGAAGATCATCGCGCGGGCCGGGGCGTCCGCGACGCCGACCGGCGCCGGGACCTCCGCCACCACCTTGTCGAGCAGCGCGTCCACGCCGACACCGGTCTTCGCGGAGACCCGGAGCACGTCGGTGGGGTCGCAGCCGACCAGGTTGGCGAGCTCCTCGGCGAACTTCTCGGGCTGCGCCGCCGGCAGGTCGATCTTGTTCAGTACGGGGATGATCGTGAGGTCGTTCTCCATCGCCAGGTAGAGGTTGGCGAGGGTCTGGGCCTCGATGCCCTGGGCCGCGTCGACGAGGAGGATGGTCCCCTCGCAGGCGGCCAGCGACCGCGAGACCTCGTACGTGAAGTCGACGTGCCCCGGGGTGTCGATCATGTTGAGGATGTGCGTGTGGTTCTTGTCGTGGGTGGGAGCCCACGGCAACCGCACCGCCTGGGACTTGATCGTGATGCCGCGCTCGCGCTCGATGTCCATCCGGTCGAGGTACTGAGCACGCATCTGCCGCTGCTCGACGACGCCGGTCAGCTGGAGCATCCGGTCGGCGAGCGTGGACTTGCCGTGGTCGATGTGCGCGATGATGCAGAAATTGCGGATCAGAGCCGGGTCGGTACGGCTCGGCTCGGGCACATTGTTAGGGGTCGCGGGCACGCAGGGTCCTGTCTCTTGAGGCGCCTTATGCCTCGGGTCGGATCGTTACGTAGGCTCCATCGTCCCATGGGCGGGGACCTGGGACCGTTTTGGGCCGTAGGCATGGCCACTGGTAGCGTGGGTGGCTGTGCCTCATGCCCTCTCAGCACGAGGCGCACCTCAAGAAATCACCTGGCACGGGCCGCGTGCGGTCCTGTGCCTGAACCTGAAAAGGCTCAATCAGTGGCGAACATCAAGTCCCAGATCAAGCGGAACAAGACCAACGAGAAGGCCCGGCTGCGCAACAAGGCCGTCAAGTCTTCCCTGAAGACCGCGATCCGCAAGGCCCGTGAGGCCGCTGCCGCGGGTGACCGCGAGAAGGCCGTCGAGTACCAGCGCGCTGCCGCGCGTCAGCTCGACAAGGCCGTCTCCAAGGGCGTCATCCACAAGAACCAGGCCGCCAACAAGAAGTCGGCGCTTGCTTCCAAGGTCTCGTCCCTCAACGGCTGACACTTGATTTGACGCCGGAAGGACTCGGGCGGGCCCTCTCTCATCCGCCCCCGACCGGCCCCCAGAGCCTGTTCGCGGCCTGCGTTCGCCACGCGGGAACGGGCTCGGCAGCTTGAACCGAAGGCCCCGCCTCCGTCCCCTTCCCCAGGGGTACGAAGCGGGGCCTTCGGCGTGGTTCACCGGCTATCAGGAGTTGGCTTTGACGAACTTCCGGGTGCCGAGCGCGAGGGAGGCCGCGACCAGCACCACCGCGACGATGGCGCTGCCGAGCACCGAGCCGGTCGCGTAGTGCCCGAGGAAGAGGTCCCGCATGCCGTCGACGATGTACCGGAACGGGCTGAGGCGGGACAGCACGGAGAGCCAGTCCGGCGCGAACGTCATCGGCAGCAGGATGCCGGAGAGCAGCATCAGCGGGAGCACCACCGTGTTGATCACCGGCGCGAAGAGGTACTCCGTGGGAAGGCTCAGCGCCAGCAGGTACGACAGCGAGGCCAGGCTGATCGCGAGTGCCAGGACCAGCAGGAATCCGGCCACCACGCCCACCAGTGGCGCCCGCAGTCCGAACGCCACGGAGACCAGGGTCAGCAGGGCGGCCTGGACGAGCATCACCACCGCGTCCCGCATGACCCGGCCGAGCAGCAGCGCCAGCCGGCTGACCGGAGTCACCCGCATGCGCTCGATCACGCCGGCGCGCATGTCCGGGATCAGGTTGAACCCGGCGTATCCGGCGCCGAACAGACCGAGCTGGACGAGCAGTCCCGGCACGTACTCCTGCCAGGCGTTGTGACCGGGTGTGTTCGGCAGCGCCTTCTCCAGCATCGGGCCGAACAGCAGCAGGTAGAGCACCGGCTGGACCATGCCGATGACGACGCTCATCTTGCTCTTGAGCGTGGTGTCCATGTACCGCCGGAAGATGAGCAGCGAGTCATTGACGATCTGCACGACTGGTCCTCTCAGACACTCACGGGCTGCGCGGCCGCCTCGACCAGCGAGCGGCCGGTGATGGACAGGAAGACGTCGTCCAGCGTCGGGCGGACGACCTGGATGGAGGTCGGTTCCGCGTTGACGCCGTCGAGCGCGCGCAGGAACTCCAGCAGCACACGGTCGTTGTGTTCGACCGTCAGCCGCAGGGTCCGGCCGTCGGCACGGACGTCCTGGACAGCCGGGTGTGCGGAGAGCGCGGCCTCGGCCCGGTCGGCCTCGGCGGTCAGCTCGATGGTGACGATGTCGTGTCCCAGCTGGCGCTTGAGGTTGGCGGGGCTGTCCTCGGCGACGATCCGGCCGCGGTCGATGATCAGCACCCGGTCGCAGAGGGCGTCGGCCTCGTCCAGGTAGTGGGTACTCAGGAAGACGGTGGTGCCCCGGGTCTCCCGGACCGTGCGGACGTGCTCCCAGAGCGTGCTGCGGCTCTGCGGGTCGAGCGCGGCGCTGGGTTCGTCGAGGAAGAGCAGCTCGGGCTCGTGGGCCAGGCCGAGGGCGATGTCCAGACGGCGGCGCTGGCCGCCGGAGAGGGTGATGGTCGGGCGCTCCGCCAGGCCGGTCAGGTCCAGCTCCCCGATCAGCTCGTCCGCCCGGCGCACCGCGTCGGCCTGGGACATCTGGTAGAGCCGGCCCTGCAGAACCAGCTCGCTGCGTACGGTGGCCGCAGGGGACGTGCCACCGGACTGTGCGACGTAGCCGATCTTGCGGCGGACGCCCTGCGGGTCACTGCGCAGATCGCAGCCTGCGACGCGGGCACTGCCGGAAGTGGGCTCCAGCAGCGTGGTGAGCATCCGCAGCGTGGTGGTCTTGCCGGCGCCGTTCTGGCCCAGGAAGCCGACGATCTCGCCCGGCGCGACGTGGAAGCTCACCCCGGTGACGGCCTGGACCCCGCCCTTCTTTTTTGTCTTGTACGTCTTCGACAGGTCTTCCGCTTCGATCATGTTCACGGTCGCTCCTCGTTGAACCGGTCTGCCTGACGGTCGGTCGGCGCCCCGGTCCCCTCATCGCCCGTGGCGGGCCGCGGGTCGACGATGTCGGCCACGTTCTTCTCGAACTTCTCGAGCCAGCGCAGCTCGGCGTCCAGCTGCATCTCCCGGCGGTGGAACATCGCCGCGTCGAAGTCGGTGATCAGTCCCTGCTCGGTGAGGCGCCGGCATTCGGCGGCCACGCCGTCGCGACTGGTGGCGAGCAGCTCGCGCCGCGAGCCGAGCAGCGCGAGCATCTCAGCGCGGTCCCCGACTCGGCCGAAGAGCAGGGCGACGCCCAGCGGGTCCGGGCCGAAGTGCAGCTGAGCGACGGCCTTCTCCCGGAGTGCGTGCAACTCGGACCGGCCGTCGTCGGTGATCCGGTAGACGGTCCGCACCGGGCGGCGCCCCACCTGCTCGGTGCGAACGGCCTCGACGAAGCCATGCGTCTCCATCGTCTTCAGCTCCCGGTGCAGCGCACCGATGCTGACGCCTCCCCAGGTCTGGACGTTGCTGCGCTCGGCCTGTCTGCGGATCTCGTGACCGTGCTGCGGCCCGCCGCTCTCCAGCAGTCCCAGCACCACGAGGCGAGATAGATTCATGAATCTAACTTCTCAGAATTAGATTCATGTTGTCAATCGGATCCGAAGCGCACGGGAAGCGGCACGGCTCCACGCCCGTCGGCCGAGCCCGCTTCGAGGGGGCTTCGAGCCGGGCGGACCACCCTGGGGCCCGAACACTCGTTTCGACAGGGGAAGTGAGAGATGGCGGCAACCGCCGAACAGGCACCCGAGGTCCCACCCCTGATCTGGGCCGAGCCCGAGCCGGACGGCGCCCAGCTGCGGCCGCCGTTGACTCGCGCCCAGGTCGTCGCGGCCCTGTTGAGGATCGCCGACGCCGAGGGGCTCGCCGCGGTGTCGGCCGAACGGCTCACCACGGAGCTCGGTGCCGCCGGGGCCTCGCTTCGGCACCACATCCGGCGCCCTGGCGACCTGGAGGACCTGCTGCTCGACGGCGTCTTCGGCGAACTGACGCTCACGCAGGGCGAGTCGGGGACATGGCGGGCGGACCTGCGTGCCGGGGCGCAGGAGCTGCGGAGGGCCATCGGGCGTCACCCGTGGTTCGCCCGGCTGACCTTCCGCCGGCCGCTCTTCGGCCCGCGGGCCCTGAGCTGGCTGGAGCACATGATGGCGGTGCTGGAGGGCGCCGGGCTGGAGGTCACCGTCGCTTCGGCCTACGCGGGCATCGTCACCGGCCATGTGATGGGGACGGCGATGTGCGAGGCCGAGGAGAAGGAGATGGAGCGGGTGCGGGCCGGCGACAGGAGCACCCACGAGCGGCACTTCGACGTGACGTCATTCCTGGACGGCATCGTCGCGGGCGGCCGCTACCCGGCGTTCTCCCGGTTTCTCCAGGCCGGGGCCCGCCACCTGACCGCCGACGAGAGCTTCGAGATCGGTCTCGACGCCCTGCTGGACGGCCTGGCCCGACGGATCGAGCGCATCGAGCCGGCCTGACCCTCGGCGGGCACCTCCCGCCACCCGAACCGTAAGGACCCGGCCGCAGCGCGGCCGGGTCCTTACGGCTGCACGAGGACTCGCGACCACCGGCAAAGGGAATTCACAGGGTGAAGAAAGAATGAGATACCGGTTGCCGCAGATCCCCGTCAATGATTGAGAATGAAACAAAGTCGAGATGCACATCACCCTTCGCCATGACCGACGGCACACAAACATCCCATTTTGCCGGAGTTGGCATATTGCACACTAATTTCCCGAATCCTATTCTCTCAGAAATGACTCGAGAGTCCCTCGAGGAGTAATTGACTCCAATGTTTGGCTAAAGGTTGTTGATCCTCTCAGGGTCCTGCTATAGGCTCGTCGGAGGACGGGGGAAGTCTCAATGCAGGGCAGGCTTGTGCCTTATTCTGCGCCGCCTGCGCTGCACCCCAGTCAATAAGGACCGAAATCGTCAGAGATGGTCTCAAATTGATGGAGGGGTTTGCATGTTCGGGGAATCGACCGATGTGACTCAGATCGCCATGTCCGTTCTCGGTCCGCTGCAGTTCAGCGTGAATGGCATCGATGTCACCCCTACCGCACCGAAACAAATGCAGGTTCTGGCACTCATGGCCCTCAATGAAGGGCAGGTCGTGACAGCGTCGAATTTCGTCGACGAGCTGTGGGCGGAAAGGCCGCCAAGGAGTGCGAAAACGACCCTGCAGACCTACATTCTGCACCTTCGGAAACTCATGTCCAAAGCGTTCAAGGACGAGTCCGCAGTGGTCCGGGACATCCTGCTGACCAGGCAGGGCGGCTATCTTCTGCGGTTACCCATGGCCCCCTTCGACCTCCGTCAATTCAACGACCTCTCGACCCAGGGACGGATCGCTCTCGCTCAGGGTGACCCGCAGCGCGGGTCCCATCTGTTGCGGAAAGCATTGGAGTATTGGCGGGGACCAGCTCTTGTCGATGTGCCGATCGGCTCCGTTCTCGAGCCGAAAGTTCGTGGTCTGCAGACACAGCGGCAGATTGTCCTGGAAAGCAGAATCGAAGCCGACCTGCTGGTGGGCAGGTATGACGAGGCAATACTGGACCTGGTCACGTTGACCGCACAGCAGCCTCTTAATGAGAATATACATGAACAGTACATGCGTGCCCTGAATCTGGCAGGGCGCCGTTCGGAGGCTCTCGGTATTTATCATCGGCTTCGAAAGAATCTGATGGATGAACTGGGGCTGGAGCCGTCCCAGAAGCTGCAGCAGGCACAGCATCTGGTCCTCAGCTCGCAGAGTGCCGCCTAGCGGGCCGGGTCACCCAGGCAGTCCGTACTCGTGGACGGCCCCTTCGGGCCGGCCTCGAGCGGCTGTCGAGGCCGGCCGACGACCCTCTGTACCCACGGCGTTCACACACGTGGAGAAGAGGATCCATGCCACACGAACAGCCGGTACGACTCTATTGTTTCGCTCACGCCGGAGCGGACGTCTCCACCTTCCAGGGCTGGGCCGCGAGTGTCGGGCCCGGCGTGGTGCCCGTCCCCGTGCTGCTGCCCGGCCGCGGCCGACGGCGCGACGAACTCCGTGTGACCACACGCGAAGCGCTGCTCGGCGATGTACTGCACCTGTTCACCGATGCACCGGCCGGCCCCTGTGTCCTGTACGGCCACGGTCTCGGCGCCCTGGTCAGTTACACGGTGGCCAGCGCCCTGCAGGAGATGGGCCTGCCCGGCCCGGCACTGCTGGCGGTCGGCGCCTGCACACCCCCGCACATGCCTCCTGAGTCGGCCTACGTACTGGGAGTGCCGGAGTCCGAACTCCTGCGCACGCTCGACCGGATGGGCGTCGTACCGCCCGGCACCGACCTCGGCGGCATCCAGGAACCGGCCAGGAAGCAAGTGCTCCGGGACGACTTGGCGCTCGACCGCGCCCTGCGCGCGGCGGCACGCACACCGTCGCCGGCCGGCCCGCTCACCACACCGCTGCTCGTCATCGCCGGGGACGACGACGCGCCGGCGTCCCCCGCGGTGGCCGAGGGCTGGCACGCCTGGACCGAGGGGCCCGTACGGCTCCGCACCGTGTCCGACGGCCATCTCTTCGTACGCGGCCCCGAACTGCCCCGGCTGATGGGGCAGGCATGCCGCGTCGTGCGCCGCCTCGGGAGCACGTGGCCGCGGTTCTCCGCGCCGTCGCCGGTGGAGCTGCGTCGCTGACAGCGCCGCGAGGTGCCGGCCGCCCACGCCGACGGTCCGCCGCGCCGGGCTCCTTGCCCTCGTTCGTCCGTTCTTCGAGCGTTCCTTGTCCGGCCCCGGGCACGCTGCTCCCCGGCCCGGGCCGTTTCCGCCCGGTCGCCGACCGTCCCGACCGTCCGGCCACCACCGCCTGGAGTGACATGTCCCGTCACCTGTTCACCTCGGAATCCGTCACCGAGGGACACCCCGACAAGATCGCCGACCGGATCAGCGACACGATTCTCGACGCGCTCCTCGGCAAGGACCCGCAAGCCCGGGTCGCCGTCGAGACGCTGATCACCACGGGCCAGGTGCACGTCGCCGGAGAGGTGACCACCACGGCGTACGCGGACATCCCCGGCCTGGTCCGGGACGCCGTCCTCGACATCGGCTACGACGCCTCCCAGAAGGGCTTCGACGGCCGCTCCTGCGGAGTGTCCGTGTCCATCGGCGCCCAGTCCCCGGACATCGCGCAGGGCGTCGACACCGGCGGCGCGGGCGACCAGGGCCTGATGTTCGGGTACGCCTGCGACGAGACACCCGAACTCATGCCCCTGCCCATCCAGTTGGCGCACCGCCTGTCCCACCGTCTCTCCCAGGTCCGCAAGGAGGGCGTCACCCCCTACCTGCGCCCCGACGGCAAGACCCAGGTCACCGTCGAGTACCTCGGCACCCGCGCGGTCCGCCTGGACACGGTCGTCGTCTCCACCCAGCACGCCGCCGACGTCGACCTCGACGGACTGCTCGCCCCCGACATCCGCACCCACGTCGTCGAGCACGAACTGGCCCGCCTCGCCGACGACGGCATCAAACTCGACACCGACGGCTACCGCCTGCTGGTCAACCCCACCGGACGGTTCGAGATCGGCGGCCCGATGGGCGACGCCGGCCTGACCGGCCGCAAGATCATCATCGACACGTACGGCGGCATGGCGCGCCACGGCGGCGGTGCCTTCTCGGGCAAGGACCCCTCCAAGGTGGACCGTTCGGCGGCGTACGCAATGCGCTGGGTCGCCAAGAACGTCGTCGCCGCCGGCCTCGCCTCCCGCTGCGAGGTCCAGGTCGCCTACGCCATCGGGAAGGCCGAGCCGGTCGGCCTGTTCGTCGAGACCTTCGGCACCGCCGCCGTACCGCAGACGGCGATCGAGCACGCCGTCCGCCAGGTCTTCGACCTGCGCCCGGCCGCGATCATCCGCGACCTCGGCCTGCGCCGCCCGATCTACGCCCAGACATCCGCGTACGGCCACTTCGGCCGTGAACTCCCGGACTTCACCTGGGAGAAGACGGACCGCGTGGACGCGCTGCGGCTCGCGGCGGGGGTCTGAGATGCGGATCGCCGTCACCGGATCCATCGCCACCGACCATCTGATGGTCTTCCCCGGCCGGATCGCCGACCAGCTGCTCCCCGACCAGCTGGCTCACCTCTCGCTCTCCTTCCTCGTCGACCGGCTCGACGTGCGACGCGGCGGAGTCGCGGCCAACATCGCCTTCGGTCTCGGTGTTCTGGGCCTGCGGCCGGTACTCGTCGGGGCGGTCGGCAGCGACTTCGCCGAATACGAGGTCTGGCTGAAGGAGCACGGCGTGGACACCACCGGCGTGCGGGTCTCCGCCCGGCGGCAGACCGCCCGGTTCGTCTGCGTCACCGACGAGGATGCCCATCAGATCGCCGCGTTCCACACGGGCGCGATGGCCGAGGCGGCCGAGATCGATCTGCGGGACCTGATCTCCGCCGGCGCCAGGCCCGATCTGGTCCTCGTGTCGCCCAACGACCCGGCGGCCATGCTGCGCCACACCGGCGACTGCCGCACGCTCGGCATCCCGTTCGCCGCCGACCCCTCGCAGCAACTCGCCCGGCTGGACGGCGACCAGGCCCGTGTCCTGGTCGCCGGAGCCTCCTGGCTGTTCACCAACGAGTACGAGGCGGCACTGCTCCAGGAACGCACCGGCCTCGGCAGGGACGAGATCCTCGCGACCACGGGCACCTGGGTCACCACCCTCGGCGAGAAGGGCGTCCGCATCGACCGGGCAGGGCGGCCGGCTCTCACCGTCCACGCGATCCCCGCTACCGACGTCGCCGACCCGACCGGAGTGGGCGATGCCTTCCGGGCCGGCTTCCTCGCGGCCGTCGGCCGCCGGCTTCCCGTCGAGTCGGCGGCACAACTGGGCTGCGCGCTCGCCTCGGTCGCTCTGGGCACGGTCGGTTCACAGACCTACGAGACCGACCCGGCCGGCCTGCTCGACATCGTGCAGCGAGCCTACGGCGCCGACGCGGCCCGACGGCTCTCGAGCGCGGCAGGCCACTTCGACGCGGGACGCCGCACATGACGACCCTGCGGGACGTTCTCGCGAGCGGCGCCCGCTCCTTCTCCTTCGAGTTCTTCCCGCCGAAGACCGAGGCGGGCGCCTCGGCCCTGTGGAACGCGATCCGCCGGATCGAGGCCCTGTCGCCGACGTTCGTGTCCGTCACCTACGGCGCGGGCGGCTCCTCCCGCGATCGTACGGTCGAGGTGACCAGACGCATCGCGACGGAGACGACCCTGCGGCCCGTCGCTCATCTCACCGCCGTCGGGCACTCCGTGGCCGAACTGCGGCACGTCATCGGCCAGTACGCGGACGCGGGCGTGCGCGACGTGCTCGCCCTGCGCGGCGATCCGCCGGGCGGCCCGAACGCCCCCTGGACGGCACACCCGGACGGCTTCACCCATGCCCATGAACTGGTGTCCCTGGTAAGGGAGTCGGGCGACTTCGGCATCGGTGTCGCGGCGTTTCCCGAACGCCATCCGCGCTCGCCCGACTGGGACAGCGACATCGAGCACTTCGTGGCCAAGTGCAGGGCCGGCGCCGACTGTGCGATCACGCAGATGTTCTTCCGCGTCGAGGACTATCTGCGGCTGCGCGACCGGGTCGCCGCGGCGGGCTGCGACGTACCGATCATCCCGGAGATCATGCCGGCCACCGACGTACGCCAGATCGCCCGTTTCGCCGAACTCTCCCACGCGGCCTTCCCCGAGGACCTCGCCCACCGGCTCGCGGCGGCCCAGGGCGACCGGGCCGCCGGCCACCGCATCGGGGTCGAGTGCGCCACCGCCATGGCCGTACGGCTCCTCGCCGAGGGCGCGCCCGGCCTGCACTACATCACCCTCAACAAGTCCAGCGCCGCCCTCGACATCCACCGCAACGTCCTGAGCACAAGGAGCGCAAGTGTCCGCTGAATTCACCGATTTCAAGGTCGCCGACCTCTCCCTGGCCGAGTTCGGCCGCAAGGAGATCACCCTCGCCGAGCACGAGATGCCCGGCCTGATGTCGATCCGCAAGGAATACGCCGAGACCCAGCCACTGGCCGGCGCCCGCATCACCGGCTCCCTGCACATGACCGTGCAGACCGCCGTCCTCATCGAGACCCTGGCCGCCCTGGGCGCGCAGGTCCGCTGGGCGTCCTGCAACATCTTCTCCACCCAGGACCACGCGGCCGCCGCCATCGCTGCTGCCGGCATCCCGGTCTTCGCCTGGAAGGGCGAGACCCTGGAGGAGTACTGGTGGTGCACCGAGCAGGCGCTGACCTGGCCGGGCACCGCCACCGGCGGCCCGAACATGATCCTCGACGACGGCGGTGACGCCACCCTCCTCGTCCACAAGGGCGTCGAGTACCAGAAGACCGGCGCGCTCCCGCCCGCGGACAGCGATGAACTCGCCGTCGTACAAGACCTGTTGAGGTCCAGCACCCTCGACTGGACCGTTCTGGCCTCGGAGATCCGCGGCGTGACCGAGGAGACCACGACGGGCGTGCACCGTCTGTACGAGATGCAGCGTGACGGCGTCCTGCTGTTCCCGGCGATCAACGTGAACGACGCCGTGACCAAGTCGAAGTTCGACAACAAGTACGGCTGCCGGCACTCCCTGATCGACGGCATCAACCGGGCCACCGACGTCCTGATCGGCGGCAAGACCGCGGTCGTGTGCGGCTACGGCGACGTGGGCAAGGGCTGCGCGGAGTCGCTGCGCGGACAGGGCGCCCGCGTGATCATCACCGAGATCGACCCGATCTGCGCGCTCCAGGCGGCGATGGACGGCTACCAGGTCACCACCCTGGACGAGGTCATCGACAAGGCCGACATCTTCGTCACCACGACCGGCAACAAGGACATCATCATGGCCTCCGACATGGCCAGGATGAAGCACCAGGCCATCGTCGGGAACATCGGCCACTTCGACAACGAGATCGACATGGCCGGCCTCGCCAAGACCCCCGGCATCGTCAAGGACGAGGTCAAGCCCCAGGTGCACACCTGGACCTACCCCGACGGCAAGGTGCTCATCGTCCTGTCCGAGGGCCGCCTGCTGAACCTGGGCAACGCCACCGGCCACCCGTCGTTCGTGATGTCCAACTCCTTCGCGGACCAGACCCTGGCCCAGATCGAGCTGTTCACCAAGCCCGACGAGTACCCGACCGACGTCTACGTGCTGCCCAAGCACCTCGATGAGAAGGTCGCCCGCCTCCACCTGGACTCGCTCGGCGTGAAGCTGACCACGCTCCGCCCCGAGCAGGCCGCCTACATCGGCGTGCAGGTCGAGGGCCCCTACAAGTCGGACCACTACCGCTACTGAGCGGTCCGGCGAGGCGTCGACCGGCTCCCGAGCGGGGTTCCAGAACACCCGCATAGCGTCCATGACATGAAGGCTCTCGTACTGTCCGGTGGCTCGGGGACACGCCTGAGGCCCATCACTCACACATCGCCCAAGCAGCTGGTGCCGGTGGCGAACAAGCCGGTGCTCTTCTATGTCCTCGAGGACATCGCACGGGCCGGGATCACCGAGGTCGGGATCATCGTGGGAGAGACCGCGAGCGAGATCCAGGAAGCGGTCGGCGACGGTTCCAAGTTCGGTCTCCAGGTGACCTATCTGCCGCAGGACAAACCGCTGGGCCTCGCGCACGCGGTCCTGATCGCCCGCGAATACCTCGGTGACGACGACTTCGTGATGTATCTGGGAGACAACTTCGTGGTCGGCGGCATCACCGGCCTGGTGGACGCGTTCCGCGCCGACCGACCCGACGCACAGATCCTGATGACCCGCGTTCCCGATCCGAGCGCCTTCGGCATCGCCGAACTGGACGGGGACGGCCGGGTCGTGGGGGTGGAGGAGAAGCCGACCCAGCCCAAGAGCGACATGGCCGTGATCGGCGTCTACCTGTTCACGCCGGCCGTGCACGAGGCCGTACGTGCCATCCAGCCGTCCTGGCGCGGCGAGTTGGAGATCACCCACGCCATCCAGTGGCTGATCGACAACCGGTGTGACGTGCGGTCCACCGTGATCCACGGCTACTGGAAGGACACCGGCAACGTCATGGACATGTTGGAGGTGAACCGGTCCGTGCTGGAGGGCATCGAGCCGTGCACCGAGGGCCATGTGGATGCGGGCAGCGAGGTGGTCGGGCGTGTACGGATCGAGGCCGGCGCCCGGGTCCGCAATTCGCGTCTGGTCGGCCCCGCGGTCATCGGGTCCGGCACGGTGATCAGCGACTCCTACGTCGGCCCGTACACGTCCATCTCGGAGAACTGCCGGATCGAGGGCAGCGAGATCGAGTTCTCCATCGTGCTGCGCGACTCCCGCCTGGAGGGCGTGCACCGGGTCAGGGGATCGCTCATCGGCCGCAGCGTCAGCGTGACCCCTGCCCCACGGCTGCCGTCCAGCAACCGGCTCGTTCTCGGCGACCACAGCGAGGTGCAGATCTCATCATGACCACCAAGGCCATCCTGGTGACGGGCGGGGCCGGCTTCATCGGTTCGCACTACGTCCGCACGCTGCTCGGTCCGCACGGTGCGCAGGACGTGACGATCACCGTCCTCGACAAGCTGACGTACGCCGGAAGTCTCACCAATCTGACCGGGGTGAGCGACAGCGACCGGTTCACCTTCGTACGCGGCGACATCTGTGACGCGCCTCTGGTGGACGAGCTGATCGCCCGCCACGACCAGGTGGTGCACTTCGCCGCCGAGTCGCACGTCGACCGCTCGATCGCCGGCGCAGCCGACTTCGTACGCACCAATGTGACCGGCACCCACACCCTCCTGGACGCGGCACTGCGGCACCGGACCGAGAGGTTCGTGCACATCTCCACCGACGAGGTGTACGGCTCCATCGACCTGGGCTCCTGGGCCGAGACCTCGCCGGTCAGCCCCAACTCCCCCTATTCCGCGGCCAAGGCGTCAAGCGACCTCATCGCGCTGGCCTACCATCGCACGCACGGTCTGGACGTCCGCGTCACCCGCTGCTCCAACAACTACGGCCCGCACCAGTTCCCCGAGAAGGTCATCCCGCTCTTCGTCACCCGCCTGCTCGACGGCGGCAAGGTGCCGCTGTACGGGGACGGCGGCAACGTGCGCGACTGGCTGCACGTCGACGACCACGTCCGCGGGATCGAGCTGGTGCGCGCCGGCGGCACGGCCGGTGAGGTGTACAACATCGGCGGCGGCACCGAACTCTCCAACAAGGAACTGACCCAGCTGCTCCTGGACGCCTGTGGCGCCGGCTGGGACAGCGTGGAACGCGTCACCGACCGCAAGGGGCACGACCGGCGTTACTCCGTCGACTGCACCAAGATCGGGCGCGAGCTCGGGTACCGGCCGACCAGGGAGTTCGAGGCCGCGCTGGCGGAGACGGTCGACTGGTACCGCGACCATCGCTCCTGGTGGGAGCCGCTCGCACAGCGTGCGGGAGCGCGGGCATGAGGCGGTTGCTGCACATCCTGTGGCTGGGCCTCGTCGGCCTCGGCACTCTCCACACCGGTCCGCTGTACTACGAGGACGAGCAGCTCCTGTCCGCCCTGGCACAGGTGGGCTTCTTCCCTGACCGGCCTACGGCGAGCCGGGGCCGGACGCCCGACCCGCGGATGGATGCTCTCTGAGGTCTGTACAACGGTGTGCCGGTCCGCCCAGGCGGACCGGCACACCGTGGCCGCGGCGACGGAGCGACCGTGCGGGCAGCGCGGGTCGGTCGTCAGCGGCCGCCGGCCACGGTGACGATCTGGCCGGTGGTGTTGCCGTTGGCCGCCGAGCCGAGGAAGAGCACCGCACCGGCGATGTCCTCGGGGCTGCTGAGCCGGCCGGTGGGAGTCAACCGGGTCTCCCGCTCCCGGACTTCGGCGGGCAGCCCGCCGCGCACCCGCTCCGTGGCGGTCAGACCCGGGCAGACGACGTTGACCAGCACGCCGTCCGGGCCCAGGTCCCAGGCCAGGCTCCTGGCGAATCCGTGCAGCGCCGACTTGGCGGCCCCGTAGAACTCCTGGCCGCGGTGGCCGTCGAGCGCGACGTGCGAGGAGATGAGCACGATCCGGCCCCAGGACCGCTTGCGCATACCGGCCACCGTGAGCTGCACGGTGCGCAGGGTCGGCGCGAGGTTGTCGGCGAGAAACGCCGTCCAGTCGCCGGCCGGGACGTCCTCGAAGTGTTCGCCCGGTGCGCGCCGGGGAGCCCAGCGCACCGCGTTGGCGACGAGCACGTCCACACCGCCCCACCGCCTGGTGACCTCGGCGACGGCCGACTCCACCGTCTCCGGTTCTGCGAGCGAGTACCGCAGCGCCATCGCCGTGTCCCGGTCGGCACCGAGTTCGCGGGCGAGCCGCTGCCCGGCCGTACTGTCGCCGCGGTAGGTCAGGGCGACGCGGGCGCCCTCGGCCGCGTACGCGCGCGCGATGTCCGCACCGATCCCGGAGGAGGCGCCCGTGACGAGCACCGTGCGGTCCTTCAGACCCATGTCCATGTGGCCCCTCGCCTTCACGTCGATCCGTCGGGTACGAGCCGGGCAGGCACCAGGCGCAGATGTGCCGCCGCCAACGCCTGCCGCAGGTCCGTCTCGCTGAACTCCCCTCCATGGGCGGCGACATAGCCGTCCGGACGGACCAGCAGCCAGCCGCCCGGTCCGAGCCCCAGGGCGGTGCGCAGCCGGCCGTTCGGGTCGGCGAGCGGGCCCGGGCCCTGGGTTCCGTCGCCGAGCGTGCGGACCGACAGCCATGCGTCCGCCGTGAGCACACCGGCCGCCGTGCCCGGGGTCAGGGCCAGCGTCCATCGGGTGTCGCGCAGTTCCTCGGCCCAGGCCCGGCAGCCCGGATCGGCCGGGTCCGCCCCCGCTCCGACGGAGGCACGGGTGCCGGGGAGCGGCCCTCGGCCGGTGTCCGCGGGCCGGGTCAGCGGCGAGTCGGGGTAGCCGAGCCGGAGGCCGGAGATGCCTCCGAGCACCTGGCGCTGCACCTTCTTGCGCAGTGGTGTGACGTTGCGGATGACACCGAAGACGACCGGCAGGGCGAGGGGCGCGAACGCGTTCTTCAGCTGCACCATGAAGGTCGCCTTCTTGGTGGAGCCGAGGAGCGTTTCACCGACCGGCACCCGCTCGGCGCTGTAGCTGTCGAGCAACTCCCGCTCGGCATGGCCCTGTTCGACCAGGGCCAGCTTCCAGGCCAGGTTGTACGCCTCCTGGATGCCGGTGTTCATTCCCTGTCCGGAGGCCGGGCTGTGCACATGGGCGGCGTCGCCCGCCACGAAGACCCGCCCCTCGCCCATGCGGGGCACCATCCGCTGCTGGAAGGTGAAGACCGACGTCCAGGTGGGCGTGCGGACCTCTGCCGTGCGGCCGAGGCCGGGGCCGAGCTTGCTCGCGAAGCGGTCCGCGACCACGTCGGCGTCGGTGCCGGGCGGCGCGGTGGTGGTGTCCAGCAGGCGCCAGCGGCCACCGCGTCTGAAGGGCACCATCATCAGCGCCTGGGAGCCGGTGTGGATCCAGTAGATGCTGTCGCGTGGCAGGTCCACGTCGACGGGGGCATCGGCGAGCATCCACGTCTCGCTGCTCTCGCCGAGCAGGGGCAGCCCCAGCTCCTTACGCACGGCGCTGTGTCCGCCGTCACAGCCGACGAGCCAGGGCACCTCGGCGGATTCCGCGCTCCCGTCGGCGCGTTCGAGGCCGACGACCACCCGCCCGCCGTCCTGAGTGAAGCCGGTCAGCCGCGTCCCCCACTCGACCTCGACTCCGAGCCGGGCCACCGCCGCACGCAGCACCGCCTCCGTGTCGACCTGCTCGACGATCGCCGTGAACGGATAACGGGTGGGCATGGTCGAGTAGTCGGCATCCAGCCGCACCAGCCGACGGCCCCGGCTGAACATCGTGAACGCCCTGATCTGCTGGGCCTGTTCGAGGATCTCCTCGACGACGCCCATCTGGTCGTACGTCTCCAGGGTGCGCGGGTGGGTGGCCACCGCGCGGCTGGTGGTGGCCGGCTGGGGCGCGGCGTCGATCAGCCGCACCCGCAGCCCGCGGCGGGCAAGCTCGTGCGCGGCGGTGAGACCGACCGGGCCGGCCCCCGCCACCAGCACCTGAGTCCCGTCAGCCACGACCGGCCCCGTCCTCGGTGACCTCCTCGTAGAGACCGGGCTCCGCGTCGGCCAGCCCGGCGAGGCCCTTGATCAGCGTCCGGAACTCCTCGCTGTGCAGAGCGGTCCGGTGGGATGCGGCGTCGTCCCACTCGGCCGTCTCGATGAAGACGTTGCGCTGCCCGAGGTGGCGCAGCGTCGAGGAGCTGCGATAACCCGGCTGGCCGGACATGAACTCGGTCAGGGACCGCTTGATCCTCAGGAACTCCTCGATGTCGCCGTGGACGGTCAGCTTGTTGACGAAGGTCACCACGATGGTTCTCCTGTCCGGAAGGGTTGATGGGGCTCGGAACTTCGCAGCCACTCGCGCAGCCGGCGCCGCTCGGCCTTGCCGTTCGGCGAGCGGGGTACGGCGGTGAGCTGTTCGGCACGGCGGATCTGCTGGTGGTCGGCCAGCCGGGCGTTGGCCCGCGTCACCACCAGCCGCAGGTCCGCCGGTCCGTCACCGGCGGTGACGATGCCCGCCCACACGACGGCACCGCTGAACTCGTCGGGCAGGTCCGCCACCACGCAATCGGCGACGAGCGCGTCCTGCATGAGGATCCGCTCGATCTCGCTCGGCGAGACCAGCTCGTTGTCGACCTTGAAGACGTCCTTGATGCGGTCGACCAGGAACAGCCAGCCGTCCGCGTCCTCGTAGCCGACGTCGCCGGTGTGGAACCAGCCGTCGGGGTCGATGTCCGGCGCGTCCGGCAGGCCGAGGTATCCGGCCATCAACTGCGGGCCGCGCAGCAGGACTTCGCCCGGGAGGCCGGTGCCGAGGTCGGCGCCGGTGTCCAGATCCACGATGCGGCACTCGGTGCCCGGCACGACCGGACCGACCGAGCCGGGTCTGCTCCGCTCCGGCCGGTCGTTGTGGCTGAGCGGGGAGAGTTCGGCGAGCCCGTAGCCCTGGATGACCGGGACGCCGAGCTGTTCGCGCAGGCGGTCCGCGACGGCGGGGGCGAGCGCCGAGCCGCCCGAGGCGATCAGCCTCAGCGTCGGCGCGGGCGAGATCGCGGTCAGCCGCTGATCCGCCGCCAGCCTGGTCAGCCGTACCGGCAGCCCGAAGTAGTGGGTCGCCCCGGCGTCGGCGGCCGCCGCGAACGAGGCCACCGGATCGGGATCGTGGCACAGCACCTGAGTGGCGCCCGCGTACACCGCCGCGTTCAGATGCATCAGGTGGTACAGCGGCAGATGGTTGAGGCATACGCAGTCGGCGTCGAGGCCGAGTGCGTATGCCGCCTGTGCGGCGTTGGTCACCAGGTTGCGGTGGGTGAGCTGAACGCCCTTGGGCGGACCGGTGGTTCCGCTGGTGAACTGAACACAGGCGACCGAGTCCGAGTCGGCCGCGGCAGTGCCGGAGAGCCCGGCCATGGAGGGTCCGTCCGGGCCGAGCAGTTCGGCCAGGGGGCGCGTGCCCTCGGGCGCCCCCTCGGCCCGGTCCGCGTCGACCACGTACACCTCGCGCAGGTCCGGCAGCCGCCCGCGGACCGTCTGCAGCCGTTCGGCGGTCCGAGCGGGGACCAGGGCGATCTCGATGCCGGCGGTGTGGAAGATGTGCTCCAGTGCGGCCTCGCGGACCAGGGGGTTGACCAGCACGACCCGGTTGCCGCTGCGGCTCGTGCCGTAGAAGCCCGCCGCGAACACCGTGTCCAGCACGCCGGCCACCCCGACCGCCGTCCGGCGGCCGCCGGTCAGCCGGCGCAGGGCGCGGGCGAACCGGTCGGCGTACGCGTCGAGTTCGGCGTAGCGGAGGGCTCCGTGTTCGTCCCGGACGGCCACCCGCTCGGGGAAGCGCTCGGCGGCCCGGCGCAGCAGCCCGTCCAGCGTGAGCGCCGGGACGGACGGGCCGTCAGACACCGGCGCGCTCCTCGGCGTACGCCTTGGCCAGGCGCAGGTTGCTGACACTGTTGGCGCTCAGCACGCGGCGCAGGTACTTGCGCGCGTCGAGGACCGTCGTGCCCTCGCCGAGGATGTGCAGAGCCGACGGCTTGATGGTCGCCGTGTGCCGGGCCTCCGCGATGACGCCCTCGGGCGTCCGCGTGAATTTCCAGTGCCCGGTGTGGCCGTCGAGCAGTGCGGGCAGCTCGGTCTGCTTGTACACGATGATGTCCGTCTCGACCGTGACCCGGACCGAGCGGGTGCGGTGCGAGGAGCCGTCCGGCGTCGAGGTGAGCATGTCGAAGAACTGGACGCCCGGTGCGGGCTCTTCGAGGTCCAGCTTGGCGATGTGGGGGATGCGCTCCTCCCACTTGTCCGCCTCCCACAAATAGTCGTAGGCGTCCTTGATGTCGCCCGCGATGAAAAGCGCGTCGGTGAAGGAGATGATCAGCCGGTCGAGTTCGGCACGGTTCTCGGCGGCATGGCCGAGGGTGCTCAGATAGTCCCGGGTGCCCGCGCGCAGACGGGCGGAGAGCTCCTGCGCCCCGGCCCGGCCGCCGTCGGCCGGGGTGAAGTCGTGGCTCATCTCCACCAGGGTCTTGCCGTCCTGCTCCTGGAACGTCCAGGCGCCGCCGAGGGACGCGAAGGGTGCCTCGGGGTCCTCGTGGACGAAGGAGATCCGGCTGCCGTCGGCGGCGCCGGTACGGCGCGTCGTCCAGGTGCGCACCGAGTCCCGGCCCGCGACGGCCCAGTGCCGGACCAGTTGCTCCCGGCCGCTGTCCGCCAGGATCTCCGCATGGACGGCTGGCTTGTGCAGCTGCGTCCAGCCGACGACGTCCTCGACCAGCGAGCGGACCTCCTCGACCGGGGCCGCGACGAGCAACTCGTCCCGGACGGAGTACTGCTGGGTGTTCGGCATCGTGTGTCCTCCTGCGCCATCGACGCGTCGCCGTGCGGGTTCGGTGGCAACGCTCCGTGCCGCCGCTTGAGGCGCATTGGATTCCGGCTGGACGACGGAGGATCCGGGCCGCCCTGCAGAGCGACTCGAACGCGGCTCGACCGCGGCGGTCCACGATGGCCGCCGCCCGGACAGCCCGACGAAACGGAGACACCATGACCGCGCAGACCGAGACACAGCCGTACTCCGCCACCGAGTTCGGTGCCCTGTACGCGGAGATCCAGCAGTTCTACGCCCGCCACATGCACCTCCTGGACGACGGCGACGCAGACGCATGGGCGGCCGGTTTCACCGAGGACGCCTCGTTCTCGGTGCCGACCCTGCCCGCGCCGGTGGTGGGCCGCGCGGGCCTGGCGGCCGCGGTACGCCGCACCGCCGAGGCGCTCGCCGAGGCCGGTGAACAGCACCGTCACTGGCCCGGCGTCTTCGACGTCCGGCCGCAGAAGGACGGGTCGGTGGTCGTCCACTCGTACACCACCGTGTTCGCCTCGCCGCTCGGCGGCGCCTCCCGCGTCCACCGAGTCTGCACCTGCACCGACGTCCTGGTCCGCGAGGGCGGGCGGCTGCTGGTCAAGGCCCGCGAGGTCGCCCGCGACGACCTGCGCTGACCGCGCCGCGCCCCGACCGCGGCTCCTGCGCGCTTCGAGCCCGGTTCGAGAGGGCTCGCCCAGCCTCGTCGGCAGGACACACAACCAGCAGGAGAGAGCACCCATGACCATGGGGACAGTAAGCGGTGAGGGCCGATGAACCGTCGCGTCGTGATCACCGGCATCGGGGTGGTGGCCCCGGGGGCGGTGGGCGTCGGGGCGTTCTGGGAACAGCTCACGGCGGGCCGTACGGCCACCCGCCGGATCAGTCTTTTCGACGCGTCCGCGTTCCGCTCCAGGATTGCCGCCGAGGCCGACTTCGATCCCGCGCAGCACGGCTTCGACCCCGCCGAGGCCGAACGGCTCGACCGCGCCACCCAGTTCGCCGTCGTCAGCGCCCGCGAGGCCGTGGCCGACGCCGGCCTCGACAGCGGGACGGACCCGCTGCGCACCGGCGTGTCCCTCGGCAGTGCGGTCGGCTGCACGATGGGGCTCGACACCCAGTACAACGTCGTCAGCGAGGGGGGCTCCGACTGGCATGTCGACCACACCCTCGCCGTCGACCACCTCTTCGACTACTTCGTGCCCAGCTCCATGGCCGCCGAGGTCGCCTGGCGCACCGGCGCGCAGGGGCCCGTGGCGCTGATCTCCACGGGGTGCACCTCCGGCCTCGACTCCCTCGGCCACGCCGTGGATCTCATCCGGGAGGGCAGCGCCGACGTGATGGTCGCCGGTGCGACCGAGGCACCCATCTCGCCCATCACCGTCGCCTGCTTCGACGCCATCAGGGCCACCTCGCCGCGCAACGACGATCCGGCCACCGCCTCCCGTCCCTTCGACCGCAGCCGCAACGGCTTCGTCCTCGGGGAGGGCAGCGCCGTGCTGATCCTCGAGAGCCTCGAGCACGCACGGCGCCGTGACGCCCACGTCTACGCGGAGATCTCGGGGTTCGCCGGCCGCTGCAACGCGTACCACATGACGGGGTTGCGTCCCGACGGCAAGGAGATGGCCGCGGCCATCCGCACCGCGCTCGACGAGGCGCGGCTGGACGCCACCGCCGTCGACTACGTCAACGCGCACGGCTCCGGCACCAAGCAGAACGACCGGCACGAGACCGCCGCCTTCAAGCGCAGCCTCGGCGACCACGCCTACCGGGTCCCGGTGAGCTCCATCAAATCGATGATCGGGCACTCGCTCGGCGCCATCGGTTCGCTGGAAGTGGCGGCCAGCGCGCTGGCCATCGAGCACGACACGGTGCCTCCCACGGCCAATCTGCACGACCCCGACCCGGCCTGCGACCTGGACTACACCCCGCTCACCGCGCGCGAGCAGCGCATCGACACGGTGCTCAGCGTGGGCAGCGGCTTCGGCGGGTTCCAGAGCGCCATGGTCCTGACCGCTCCCGGACTCCAGGAGGCGGCATGACCGAGCGGGCGGTCGTCACCGGCATCGGAGTGGCCGCTCCCAACGGGCTGACCGTCAAGGCCTGGTGGGACGCGGTGCTGCGCGGCGAGAGCGGCATCCGCCGGCTCAGCCGATTCGATCCGGCCCGTTACCCGGCACGGCTCGCCGGCGAGGTCCTCGACTTCGTCGACACCGAACACATCCCCGGCCGGCTGCTGCCGCAGACCGACCGTATGACCCGGCTCGCCCTCGCCGTGGCCCAGGAGGCCATCGAGGACTCGGGCGTCGAGCCGGCGCAGTTGCCCGAGTACGGGGCCGGTGTCGTCACCGCGAGTTCGGCCGGCGGATTCGAGTTCGGCCAGCGCGAACTGCAGGCGCTGTGGAGCAAAGGCGGACAGTACGTCAGCGCGTATCAGTCGTTCGCCTGGTTCTACGCCGTCAACACCGGCCAGATCTCCATCCGTCACCAGCTGCGCGGTCCGAGCGGCGTGCTCGTCACCGAGCAGGCCGGGGGCCTCGACGCGGTCGCCCAGGCCCGTCGCCGGCTGCGCAGAGGCGCCGGTCTGATGGTCACCGGCGGCGTCGACTCGGCGATCTGCCCCTGGGGCTGGACCGCTCATCTGGCGGGCGGCCGGCTCTCCCCGAGCGAGGACCCGGCCCGCGCCTATCTGCCGTTCTCCGCGGACGCCACCGGCGAGGTGGTGGGAGAAGGTGGTGCCCTGCTGGTCCTCGAGAACGCCTCCGCGGCACGGGAACGTGGCGCCCGCGTCTACGGATCCTTCGCCGGGTATGCGGCCACCTTCGATCCGGCGCCCGGATCCGGCGGCGCCTCCCGGCTCGGCCAGGCCGCCGAACTCGCCCTGCGGGACGCCGGACTGAGTGCGGACCAGGTGGACGTCGTGTTCGCCGACGCCGCGGGCGACCGGGACGCGGACCGCACGGAGGCGCGGGCCCTGGCCGAGTTGTTCGGCCCGTACGGCGTGCCGGTCACCGCGCCCAAGACCATGACCGGGCGGCTCTCGGCCGGCGGCGCCTCGCTGGACCTGGCTGCCGCCCTGCTGGCCCTGCACGAGCAGGTCGTGCCTCCCACCGTGAACGTCACCGAACCCGCCGACGACTGCCCCCTCGACCTGGTCACCGGCCGTGCGCGGCGGCTGCCGCTGCGCACCGCCCTCGTACTGGCCAGGGGCCGCGGGGGCTTCAACGCCGCCGCCGTCCTGTGCTCCGCCGGCTGACGGCCCATCCCGAGAAGGAGAACTCCATGGCCCAGCAGATGCAGTTGGAAGACCTCACCACCGTGCTGCGCGAATGCGCGGGCGAGAGCGAGCACGCCGACCTTTCCGAGCGCGCCCTCGATGTCTCCTTCACCGACCTCGGCTACGACTCGGTCGCCGTCCTGGAGACCACCGCACGCGTCGAGCGGGAGTACGGCATCGCCCTCGATGACGAGGCCGTTTCCGGGGCGGAGACCCTGCGCGCGTATCTGGCGCTGGTCAACGAGGCCCTCGCCGCCGTCCGCGCCGCCTGAGCCGAGTCGATCCACCTGGGAGCCCAACCGTGACCACTGACCACTCCACCGCCCCGAGGCTGACCGGCCGCACCGCGCTGGTGACCGGCGCCACCCGGGGAGTGGGTCTCGCGATAGCCCGCAAACTGAGCGCGAGCGGCGCCGACGTCCTCGTCAACTACGCCGAGGACGAGGCGAACGCCGCACAGGCCGTCGACGCGCTGGCCGGCCTGCCCGGCCGGGTCGGCGCCGTCAGAGCCGACGTCACCGAAGGCATCGACGCGCTGTGCGACGAGGCACTGCGCCGCTTCGGCCACCTCGACATCTTCGTCCACAACACCTCCTACTTCCGGCCCGCACCCACGCTCACCACCGACACCGCGCTCGTCGACCGCTCCCTGGCCGTCGCACTGCACCCCCTGCTGACCGGCGCCGCACGGCTCGCCGGGCTGATGGCGGGCCGCTCCGGCAGGATCGTCGCCGTCTCCAGCACCGGCGCCCGCCGGGTGGTTCCCCGTTATGCCGGGGCGGGCGTGGCCAAGGCCGCCCTGGAATCGCTCGTGCGCTACCTCGCGGTGGAACTGGCAGGACGCGGCATCGCCGTCAACGCGGTCGCCGCCGCCAAGGTCGACAAGGGGGACGGGACCGTCCCCCGCGAGTTCGCCGAGGCGATCGCCGCCCGCACACCCGGCGGACGGCTCACCACGCCCGAGGACGTCGCCGACGTGGTCGGACTGCTGTGCACGGACGAAGCCGCCTGGCTGCAGGGCCAGGTCGTGACCGTCGACGGCGGCCTCGGTCTGGTGGCGGGCTGAGGAATGTCCATCCCGAACAACACGAACGGCACGAACTGGACCGGCACCACCGGGCCGGCGGACGAACTGCACACCGATGTCTGTGTCGTGGGCGGCGGGCCCGCCGGGCTCGCCCTTTCCCTGATGCTGCTGCGCTCCGGGGTACGGGTCACGGTCCTGGAGAAGTCCACCCGCTTCGAGCGCGCCTTCCGCGGCGAGATCCTCCAGCCCGGCGGCCAGCGCATCCTCGACGACCTCGGCGTCCTCACCGCGGCGCGCGACGCCGGTGCGTGCGAACTCGACGGCTTCCAGCTCGTGGACCGCAGTCGCGTACTGCTCGACATCGACTACCGTCGGCTGGCGGCCCCGTACGACCACCTGCTGGCCGTGCCGCAGCGCCATCTGCTCGACGCGCTGCTCGCGCAGTGCCGGCAGCTGCCCGGGTTCCGGCACCTCGACGGTCACCGGGTGGGCGCTCTGCTGGAGGAGGACGGCCGGATCACCGGGGCCGTCGCGCACGGGCCCGGCCGGCGCCGTCGGGTGCACGCCCGGGTCGTCGTCGGCGCGGACGGCAGGTTCTCCAAGACCCGGGCGCTGGCGGGGATCGGCGCGGGCCGGGTCGAGGCGTTCGGGCACGACGTGCTGTGGTTCAAGGTGGACGCGCCCGGCCGGCAGACCGGGTACGTACGCATCCACCGGACCGCCGGCAGCCCCGTCCTCGTCCACGACTCCCACCCCGGCAGGCTGCAGATCGGCTGGACCCTGCCGCACAAGAGCTGGCCGGAGCTCGCCGCCCGCGGCATCGGTGAGGTCAGACGCGAACTGACCGCGGCGCTGCCGCAGTACGCGGACCTCATCGAGACGGCCGTCGGGAGCCTGTCGGACCTCAGCCTGCTCGACGTCTTCGCCGGCAAGGCCGACGAGTGGACGCGCGACGGTCTCGTGCTGATCGGCGACAGCGCTCACACGCACAGCCCGCTGGGCGCCCAGGGCATCAATCTCGCGCTCCAGGACGCCGCCGTACTCCACCCCGTACTGGTTGGGGCATTGCGGGCCGGGACCGTCGGACGGGAGCGGTTCGCGCCCTTCGTCGATGCCCGGCTGCCCGCCGTGAACGCCGTCATGAAGATGCAGGAGATGCAGGCCAAGGGCATGTTCGGAAACGGCGGTCCGGTCCTGGACCTGCTGCGCTCCGGGATCGCCCGGCTGATCCGGCACAGCCCGCTCGGCGAGCGGATCACCCACCGGGTGGCCTTCGGCAGCCCGCCCGTGGATGTGCGCACCGATCTGTTCGCCGTCGGCCCGGCCGCGCCCGCCGATCGTACGCAGACCACGAAGGGATGACCCGTATGCGCATCATCGACCTGTCCTCGCCCGTGGACGCGGAGGCCTGGGAGCCCGACCCCGTGGTCCACGAGATCCTCACCCCCGCCGAGGGGGCCCGGCACATGAGCGAGGAGATGAAGGCACACTTCGGCATCGAGTTCGACCCGTCCGTGCTGCCCGACGGCGAGTTGCTGTCGCTGGACACCTTCACCCTCACCAGCCACACGGGAACGCACGTGGACGCGCCGTCCCACTACGGTTCGAAGGCCGGCTACGGCACCCCGCGGCACATCCACGAGATGCCGCTGGACTGGTTCCACCGCCCCGCGATCCGTCTCGACCTGCGCGACCAGCCGGTGGGCGCGGTGGGGGCCGAGGTCCTGGAACGGGAGATCGCCCGGATCGGACGCACCCCGCGGCCGTACGACATCGTCCTGCTGAACACCGGGGCCTCCGCGTACGTCGGCACGCAGAAGTACTTCACCGATTTCACCGGTCTCGACGGCGCGGCCACCGACTACCTGCTCGATCTCGGGGTGAGGGTCATCGGCACCGACGCCTTCAGCCTCGACGCGCCCTTCGGCGACATGATCGGCCGTTACCAGGAGACCGGCGACCGCTCGGTGCTGTGGCCCGCCCACTTCGCCGGGCGCCGGCGCGAGTACTGCCAGATCGAACGACTGCACAACCTGGACGCCCTGCCCGGCGACTTCGGCTACACCGTCTCCTGCCTCCCGGTGAAACTCGTCGGCTCGGGCGCCGGCTGGGCTCGCGCGGTGGCTCTGGTGGAGGGCTGAGGAACTCCTGCCAAGGGACGGGTTCGCGCCCGGTGACGGTCCGGCGGCCGCGGCTGCCGGACCGTCACCGGGCCCTTGACGAACGGTCAGCCCACACTCAGTCCGCCGTCGACCCGCAGCACCGCGCCGGTCAGATAGCCGGCCTCGGGCCGGGTCACCTGCATCAGCCACCAGGCGATCTCCTCCGGCTGGGCGGGACGGCCCAGCGGAACACGGGAGAAGTCGCCCTGCTGCTCGGGCGGAAGGCCCGCCCGGGCCACGGCGAGAGCGGGCGTGCGAGTCGGCCCCGGGGCCACGGACACGACGCGTATGCCGCGCGGCGCCAGTTCGACCGCCCAGGTCAGGGTGAGGAAGTCGAGGCCGACCTTGGTGCTGCCGTACACCGAGTTGGCGGGCCACCCGCGGGTGGGCGGGTTGGAGCTGACGTTGACCACCGTCGCGCCGGACGGCATGTGCCGTACCGCGCACTGGGTCAGGAAGAGCGGACCCAGCAGATTGGTGGCGACCTGCCGCTCGGCCCGTTCGCGGTCTATCTCGCCGAGCCGGGCGCGCCACGGGACGGCGGCGTTGTTGATCAGTACGTCGATGCTGCCGGTGGCGTCCAGTGCCGCCTCGACGATCCGGTCGGGAGCGTGAGGGTCGACCAGGTCGGCGACGAGCGTCCTGATGCGGGCATGCCCTTCGGCGGTCTCGGCCAGCCGCTCGACCGTCCGCCCCACGACGAGCACATGGGCGCCCTCGGCCGCGAATGCCCGGGCGGTGGCCCGGCCGATGCCGGAACCACCGCCGGTGACGACGACGCAGGGTGCGCGGTCTGTCGTCCGTGCCATCGTCACGCTCCGCCCGAGACGACCGACGGCCTGGGATTGGGCACGATGAATTGTCCGCCGCGGGCCAGGAACGCAGCCTCCTTGGCGATGATCTCCTCTCCGTAGTTCCAGGCCAGCAGGAGGTAGTAGTCGATGTCGTGGGTCTTCGCGTACGCGGGGCTGTGCACCGGGATGTGCGTCCCGGGGAGGACGAGGCCCTGCTTGAACTCGGTGGTGTCGCAGCAGAACTCCAGATCGTCCGTGGTCAGTCCGCAGACGTTCAGGAGGGTGTTGCCCTTGGCCGGGGCGCCGTATCCGGCGATCCGCCTGCCCTCGGCCCGCAGCGAGCGGACCAGCGCGGTGAGTTCGCCGGTGATCTGCTCGATGTGCTCGGCGAACCGCTCGTAGGTGGCGTCCTCGTGCAGTCCGCTCTGCTTCTCCAGGGCGACGAGTTCGTCGACGACCGGGCTCGTCGGCCGGGTCCCGTCGTCGAGGCCCACGAAGACCAGGATGGAACCGCCGTGCACGGCGAGCCGTTCGACGTCCACGACCCGCAGGCCGTGCCGTTGGAAGAGGGTGACCAGGGTGCCGACGCCGAAGTAGGACAGATGCTCGTGGTAGATGGTGTCGAACTCGTTGCGTTCGAGCATGTCCACCAGGTACGGCACCTCGATCGCGAACAGGCTGTCAGGGCCCAGCAGACTGCGCACGCCCGCGGCAACCGAGGCGACGTCGTCGATGTGCGCGAAGACGTGCCGGCCCAGGATCAGCTCGGGCGTGCCGTAGGTCTTCTTGACGAGCGCGGCGGTGTCGACCGAGAAGAACTCCGGCAAGGTCTCGATGCCCCGCTCGTTGGCCACCGTCGCGATGTTGCGGGCGGGGTCGATGCCGAGGGTGCGCATCCCGGCGTTCTGGAAGGCCTTCAGCTGGGAGCCGGTGTTGCTGCCGATCTCCAGGACGAAGCTGCCCTCGGGGATGCCGAAACGCTCGACGCAGACGCCGACGACATGCGCCATGTGTTTCTTGATCGTCTCGGAGTCGGAGGTCGTGTAGGGGTACGTCCGGTACAGCACCTCGGGGTTCACCACATGCGTCAGGCTCATGAGCCGGCAGGAGCGGCAGGAGATCACGGCCAGCGGGTAGCGCGGCTCGTCGTCGTAGGACTCGGCGGGGGCGAGAAAGCTGTCCGCGAGGGGCACGGGGCCGAAGTCCACGACCTTCTGCCAGTCCTGCTCCCCGCACATCCGGCAGACGGTCACTTCTCGCGCATTGCCAGAGACGTCCATGGAGTCGGCCTTTCTCTTCGTGGTCAAGGGACTTGTGGTACGGCGGTCGTTCACAGCGGGAACCGCCGGGCGGTGACGGCGACCCGCTCCACCAGGTGCGCCTGCCGTTCGATGTCATGGGCCGGTCCGTCGACGTCCTTGTGGCGGATGGCGGCCGCGAAGTTCCCGAAGAGCGTGGTGAACTGCCCATCCGGAGCGAGCCGGCGCCGCTCGGTCCGGCCGTCGCGCTCCAGAGTGAGGGTCGGCGCGAAGTCGTCCGGGGCGCTGTAGGCCCGGTCCAGGCCGATCCGTCCCGCCGAGCCCCACAGGGTGTAGCCGCAGCGGTAGGAGTGCACGAACCCGAAGCCCACCTGGGCGCTGATCCCGTCCGGCGCGGTCAGCAGTGCGGCTCCGGCGACGTCCACCCGGCGCCCGGTGTCGGTGCGCAGCGTGGCGCCTGTCACTTCGAGGTCGTCGCCGAGGAACATCCGGGCCGCCCGGAGGGGGTACACGCCCGCGTCCAGCAGGGCGCCACCACCCAGTCCCGGTCGGTAGCGGATGTCCGTGGCCGGAAGCGGTGGGAAGGCGAACTCCGCCGTGAGACAACGCAGTTCGCCGATGGCCCCGTCGGCCAGCAGGGTACGGACCGCCTCCTGCTGGGTGTGGTGGACGAAGGCGAAGTTCTCCATCACCACCAGCCCGCGCTCGCGCGCCAGACGGGTCAGCCGGCCGGCCTCCTCGGCCGTCGCGGCCGCCGGTTTCTCCACCAGGACGTGCAGGCCCGCCTCGAGTGCCCGGCTCGCCCAGGGTGCGTGGAGTGCGGCGGGCAGCGGTATGTACACCGCGTCGAGATCGTCCCGGGCGAGCAGTTCCTCGTACCCGGCGACCGGATCTCCCCCGAAGCGGCTCGCGAAGCGCTTGGCCTTGTCGGCGTCCCGGCTGGCGACCGCGGTGAGGGTGAAGTCCCGCAGCCGGGCGAGTGAGGGCAGGGCGCGACGCTGTGCGAAGTCGGCGCAGCCCAGCAGGCCCATGCGCAGGGGGGCACGGTCCTCGGACACGGTGCTCACCAGACGGACTGGAGGCAGGCGATGAGGCTGCGGGCCTGGATGTTGAGGTAGTTGCTGTGCTGCAGCAGCATGACCAGCTGGCCCACGGTCATCCAGCGGTAGTCGTCGGGCACGACGGGGTCGCCGTCGGTCTCGACCACCATGTAGCGGCTCAGCGCCTGGTAGAAGCGGCCGCCCTCCTCGGACTGGACGACGTCGTAGAGGATCTGCTCCGGGCGCGCGGCGAGGACCTCGTCCAGGAACCTCGGCCGCTGCTCGGCAGGCAGATGGGCGAGGTCGTCGGGCACGCACTGCACGGTGGGTCCCAGCTCGATGAGGTCGACGTAGCCCGGCTCCGGGTGGGCGTGGACCAGCACGTGCAGGATGCCGTTGATCCGCTTGGCCAGGAAGGCGACGACACCGGTGCCGCGCGGGCTGAGCAGTGGCTGGGTCCAGCCGGTGACCTCGCGGTTGCCCGCCTCGACCGCGACGGCCACGATCGTGAAGTGCCCGCCGCTCCGGTGACGGATCTCGTCCTCATCGCGCACCCAGTGATCCACCGCGGCGAGCGGTACGGGCTCGACGGAGACCTCGCTGCGGGCCCTGATCCCGTTGTACCAGCGCAGGATCTCGGGCAACGTGTGTGCCGCGGGGGCCTCCTCGGACAGTGAGGCGGCCAGTGCCGCCGTACCGTCGCCGGGGCCGGTCCCGCTCGCCGCGTCGCCCTGCTCGCCGGCCTCGGCGAGCGAGAGACAGGCCAGGACCGTCCGGGTGTCCATGTTGACCAGGTCGCGTATGCCCAGCAGCCGGCGGACCTGCCCCAGCGTCAGCCAGCAGTAGTCCTCGTGCTCGGGGACGTCGCCCACGGCCTCGACGACGAGGTTGCGGTTGCGCTTGCGGTAGAACCAGGCGCCGTGTTCGGACTGGAGCACGTCGACCAGTGCCCGGCCCTTGCCGGGGTCCGTGAAGTACTCCAGGTACCGGACGGCACTGCCTTCGTGCACTCCGGTGTAGTTGCTGCGCGTCGCCTGGACGGTCGGGGACAGTTGCAGTCCCTCGGCGTTGCCGGGCTCGGCCTTCGCCTGCATGAGGCAGTGCAGCACCCCGTCGATCTCCTTGACCAGGATGCCGAGGAACCCGACCTCCGGCTGGTTGATGATCGGCTGGGACCAGAAGAGCGGGGCCTGGCCGTCGAAGTGTGCCCGCACCCCTTCGACGGAGAAGAAACGGCCGCTGTCGTGCACCAGGTTGCCGGTGACCGGCTGGAATCCCCAGCGCTTCAGATCGGCGAAGGGTATGCGCTGCACGTCCATCCGGATGGCCTGGCGGCGTTCGTCGAACCAACCGTGGAAGTCGTCCATGGACATGACGCCGCCGTCTATGGCGGCCGCCGACTCGGCGATGCGTTTCTGGTCCTTGTTGTCGTGGGGTACTGCTGAGTGCTTCCTGCTGATGATCGCTTGCGTCATTGACATCTCCCGTGACAGGTATCGGCAGCGCTCACGGCCACGGTCGACACTCCGTCTGGAGCTCCGCTCAAGTCCCGATCGGCCGCCATGGGCGCGGCCGAGGGCTCCGCCGGGGCTCGAGCCGCCTTCGACCCCCGGACCTCAGCGTGATCCGCGTGGAGTTCCGAAGCCTCGGCCGAAGCGGCCTTTCAGTCAGTGAGATCGTGTACGGCAACCTGCTGTACCCCCAGGACGACACCCCCGACGAGGCGGTGCTCTCCGCGATCAGAGCCGCGCGTGACGTCGGGGTGACGACCTTCGACACCGCGGACGTCTACGGGATGTTCCGTTCCGAGAGCCTGCTGGGCCGTGCGCTGGCCGGTTGCCCCCGTGAAGAGGTGGTGCTGTGCACCAAGGTGGGGATGCCGACCGGCCTCGGTCCGGGCGGGCAGGGACTGTCCAGAAAGCACGTCATTGAGTCGGTCGACGGCTCGCTGCGCCGGCTGCGCGTCGACCACATCGACGTCTACACGGCCCACCGCTACGACCCGGCGACCCCGATCGAGGAGCTCATGTGGACCTTCTCCGACCTGGTGCGGGCGGGGAAGATCCTCTACGTCGGCATGTCGGAGTGGCCCGTCGAGCGGATCACCGAGGCGGCCGAACTCGGTGCCCGGCTGGGCGTGCCCGTGATCTCCCACATGCCCCGCTACTCGATGCTGTGGCGGGCACCGGAGACGAAGGTGATGCCGGCCTGCAGTGATCTGGGCATCGGTCAGATCTGCTACTTCACGCTGGAACAGGGCGTGCTCACGGGTAAGTACGCGCCGGGCGCGCAACCGCCGTCCGGTTCCCGGGCCACCGCCCCCAAGGGCGGCCGGGCTCCTTTGATGCGGCGCTGGCTGGACGACGACACGGTCCTCGACCGGGTCCGGCGCCTGGGCCCACTGGCCGAGGCCGCCGGCCTGACCACGGCACAACTCGCCGTGGCCTGGGTGCTGCAGAACCCCGCGGTCAGCGGGGCCGTCATCGGCTCGTCCACCGCAGAACAGGTCCTCAGCAACGCCAAGGCGGCCGGTGTCCGTCTGGAGGCGGACCTGATGGCCCGGATCGACGAGGTCCTGGGCGACTCCCCCGTGTACGGCGAGGAGTGAACCGCCTCGCCGGCGAGCCCGCACGCTCCTCCTTCCGACGCGACCTGGAGAGGCACCCTACGCATGCGCATTCTGTTCACCACCTTTCCCTGGCACTCCCACCACTTCCCGATGGTTCCGCTGGAGTCGGCGGCCCTGGCCGCCGGTCATGAGGTGCGGGTCGCGAGCACGCCGGGGCTGATGCCGGTCGTGACCGCGTCCGGCCTGCCCGGCGTGCCGGTCGGTCAGGACGTCGATCTGGCCTCGCTGTCCAACGACCGCAGCCGGGCCTCCTGGCACGTCCAAAGACGCTGGCCCGAGGACTGGCCCGTGCATCCGGAACTCCTCGACGACACGCAGTTCGCGCTGATCGAGAACCTGGGGCGGATGCAGGCGTTGATGGCCTCGGCGATGCTCGACGACCTGCTCGACCTCGCCCGGTGCTGGCAGCCCGAGCTGGTGGTGCACGACGCCGTCACGCTCGCCGGGCCCGTGGTCGCCGCGGCCCTGGGGGTGCCCAACGTCAGCCATCTGTGGGGCACTCCCGGCCTGCAGCGCATCGAGATGCACCGCTTGGGGGACGAACCGCTCCCCGAGTACGCCGAGTTGTACGAGCGGGTCGGCGCGCCCGTGCGGACCGAGCCCACCGCCTGGGTCGACCCCAGTGCACCGGGCATCCGCTACCCGGTCGGGCCGACCTGCCGTCAGATGCGGTACGTCCCCTACAACGGACCGGGCCTGCTGCCGGACTGGCTGCTGCGAAAACATTCCGGCAGCCGGGTCTGTGTCACCTGGGGCGCCACGGACATGGCGCTGCGCGGCGGCGGTTCGGTCATCGACCGGGTACGCCGGTGCGTCGAGGCCGCCGCCGAGGTGGCCGACGAGGTCGTGGTCGCGGTGACCGAGCAGACCGCGCAGGCCCTGGGCGGCGCTCCGCTGCCGGCCCGGGCGCGGGTCGCGGTCGGGCTGCCGCTGCACCTGCTGGTGCCGTCGTGCGACCTCGTGGTCCACCACGGCGGCGCGGGCACCAGCATGACCGCCGCGGGCGCGGGCGTACGGCAGCTCCTGATCACCACCCGGCCCGAGCCGACGGTCAACGGCACCCGCCTGGCCGCGTCGGGCGCCGCCCGGCATCTCATGGCCGACGAGGTGTTCGCGGACCCGGACGCGGTGCGCGTGCTGCGCGCCGAGATGGACCGCCTGCTGTCGGACCCCGCGTACGGCGCCGCCGCGCGGCGGCTGGCGGACGGTATGCGCACCCAGCCGACACCGGCCGAGCTGGTGGCCGATCTGACGAACCTTGCCCGATAGGACCTTGCCCGACAGGGAGGAGAAGGACATGCGTGTTCTGGTGGCCACGTCCCCGTGGCCCACTCACTACTTCATCGTCCAGCCGCTGGCGGCCGCGTTCCGCGCCGCGGGCCATGAGGTCCTGGTGGTGGCCCAGCCGTCCATGGCCGACCTGGTCACCCGGTCCGGCCTGCCCATGGCCGCGGTCGGCACCGACGTCGACCTGGTGGAGATCCGCCGCAGGACCCTGTCCCAGGAGCTGAAGGGCCGCCAGAAACCCGAGGACGCCGACCTGGCGGCCGACGGGGGCCAGGTCTTCGACACCTGGCAGCAGGCCGCCTTCGCCAACCTCGATCCGGTGCTCGACCTGGCCCGCAGCTGGAAACCGGACCTGGTGCTCGCCGACACCATGTGCCCGCCCGGGCTGGTCGCCGCGCAGGATCTGGGCGTACCGGGGATCCGCCACCTGTGGGGCTGGGACTTCTTCGGCTCGGAGGGCAGCGAAAAGGTCCTGGCCCAGCTGCCGGGCTTCTACGAGCCGTATCGCGCCCTCGGGCTGGACGTCCGGGGCGATCCCGCGCTGCGTACCGTGGACCCCTGCCCGCCCAGTCTGCAGCCGCCGGCCTCGCCGGCCCGGCTGCAGGTGCAGTACGTGCCCTACAACGGCGCGGGCAGCGCTCCCGGTCCGGGGCTGCGCCGAAACGGCAAGGGCACACCACGGGTCTGTGTCACCTGGGGCAGGTCCATCTCCCGGATCATCGGGGAGCGGGCCTTCCTGGTGCCCCGGGTCATCCGCGCGCTCGGCGGTCTGGACATCGAGATCGTGGTCGCTGTCGACGCCGCCTCGCGCGAGCACCTCGGCGAACTGCCGGACAACGTCCGGGTCCTGGAGTCGCCGCCCCTGCACCTGATCCTCGACGACTGCGACGCCATCGTCCACCAGGGAGGCTCGGGCACGGTGCTCAACGCCATCCGCGCCGGCCTGGGTCAGCTGGCCATCTCCCACATGGCCGATCAGGACAACATCTCCGCCGCGCTCGCCGAATCGGGCGCCGGCATCCATCTGCCCGGAGAGCAGGCGGACGAGGAGGCCATCCGGGCCGCGGTGACCCGGCTGCTGCAGGACCCGCACATCCGCACGGCTGCGGACCGGCTGCGCGCCGAACTGCTCGCCCAGCCGACCCCCGCCCAGGTGGCCACGGATCTCGCCGAGCTCGCCACCGCTCGCACCGACAACTGAGGAGGACAGCTCGTGACAGAGACCAATGTTTCCGCGGTCGACGAGTTCACCCTGATGAACATGGCCCAGGCGGTACGCCGGGCCGGCGTGCTGTGCGCCGGTCTGGATCTGGACGTCTTCGACACGATGGCAGCAGGGCCGGCCGATCCCGAAACCATTGCCGCCCAACTGGGCGCGCCCCTCCGGGGAATCCGCGTTCTGCTGCGCGCCCTCGCCGCGATCCGGCTGCTGCAGACGGACGGGGAGCGGTTCTGGCTGTCTCCGGGTGCCGACCGCGTCCTGGTCCGGTCGAGCCCGGGCTACTTCGGCGACCTGCTGCGGCTGGCGGTCAGCCGTTACGAGTGGGAGGCGATGGGCCGGCTCTCGGAGGCGGTCAGGCAGGGCGGCACCGTACTGGACACCAATGCCGAGACGCCGGGGTACGGCTTCTGGGAGGACCTGGCCCGCAATCCGACCCCGCACACACCCCCCGTCGCCGACCTCCTGGCCGAGACCCTGGCACCGTGGGCGACCGGCCGGGAGCGCCTGGACATCCTGGACGTCGCCTGCGGACACGGCCTGTACGGCTACACGGTGGCGCAGCGCTACCCGCAGGCCCGCGTCCGCTCCGTGGACTGGGCCAATGTCCTGGAGTACTCCCGGGGACACGCCGAGCGCCTCGGCGTTCTCGACCGGGTCGAGCTGACCCCGGGCGACATGTTCGAAGTACCGCTGGACGGCCCGTACGACCTGTCGCTGATCACCAATGTGCTGCACCACTTCTCCCCCGAGCGGGCCGGGGAGATGCTGAGCCGGCTGGCACAGGTGACCCGGCCGGGCGGGCGGATCGGCATCGTCGCGATCACCGCGGACGGCCGTGACCCCGCCTCCGACCCGGTGCCGCACCTGTTCGCGGCGCTGATGCTGGGCCTGACCCACGAGGGCGAGTCGCATCCGCTGGAGACGTACCAGGACATCCTGGCGGGCGCGGGCTTCGGGGAGCCCCGGCTGCACCAGTTGCCGGGTGTGCCGCTGCGGCTGCTGCTCGCCGAGCGGATCTGATCTGCCTCCCGCTTCCTCCCGTAGACCGAAAGGCATCCGATGACGAACGCCACGCCGCAGGCGCCCTCGCTGGCCGAGGCCCGGCAGATCCTCCAGCTCAACGTCGCCTACACCCGGGCCCGAGTGCTGCACACCGCGATGGAGCTGGGACTCTTCGAGTTCCTCGCCGCGGGTCCGCGCACCGAGGCGGACATCCGCGAACAGGGCGGGCTGCGCTCCCACCTGGTGACCGACTGGCTCGACGCGCTGGTCAGCCTCGGCCTGCTGACCGCCGAGGACGGCGTGTACGCCAACTCCGCCCGCGCCGACCACTTCCTGGTCCCCGGCCGGCCGCACTACATCGGCGGCGCGGTACTCCAGCACGGCCGGGTGCACTACGAGCTCTGGAACCGCTTCTCCGACGCCCTGCACGACGGCAGGGCCACCTCGGGGCGGAACATCACCGCGGGTGCGGTGGTGGACGAGCAGCCTGACCTGGACCGGGCACGCCGGTTCCTCGATCACATGGACACCTTCAACCAGTTCGTGGCCACGGAGCTGAGCGGGAGCCTGGACTGGAGCCGGTGGACGACGTTCGTCGACGTCGGCGGGGCCCGCGGCAACCTGGCGGCACAACTGGTGCTGGACCACCCGCACCTGAAGGGGACCGTGTTCGACGTACCGGGGGTCAAACCTCTCTTCGACGAGCACATGGCAGCGCGCGGCACGGCGGACCGGGTCGGCTTCACCGGCGGCGACTTCTTCACGGATCCGCTGCCCGCCGCCGACGTGATCCTGTTCGGGCACGTCCTGCACGACCACCCCGAGGAATCCCGCAGGACGCTGCTGGCACAGGCCTTCAACGCCCTTCCCCCGGGCGGCACTCTGCTGGTCTACGACGCGATGCTCGACTCGGACTCGGAGGCGGGGGCGTATCTGCAGAGCCTGGTGTGCTCGGTCATCCTCGACGGCGGCTCGGAGTACCGGGTGCGGGACATCTCGGCATGGGCGGAGCAGGCCGGCTTCGAGGTGGAGCGGGTCGTCCCGCTGGACACGATGACGCACGACCGGCTCCTGGTGGCCCGCAAGCCGGGCTGAGCCACGGCAGACGAGTGCGCCGCCGTCCCGGTTCCCGGGACGGCGGCGCACTCGTCTGTATGCACGACCAGCTCAGCCGTACGCGGCCGTGAACTCCGCGGCGACCTCGGCGGGCGTCGGCCGGTCTGCCTGCTCGGCGGCGATCTCGCCGGCCCTGGCCTTCCAGGACGGTTCGGTGAGCAGGGCCCGGCAGGCATCGACGACGCGCTCCGCCTCCAGGTGGAGGCTGGGCAGCACGACGCCCAGTCCCACCGCCTCGATACGCCGCGCGTTGTACGGCGCATCGGCGATCGGCACGGTCAGCACCACCTGGGGCACCCCCGCGGCCATCGCGTTCATGGCCATGCCCGAGGCCCCGTAGTGCACCAGCACGGCACAACGGGGTATGACGTGCTCCATGGGCTGCCAGCCCACGGACACCACGCCCGGCGGCAAGGGCCGCAGCTTCTCCGCGGCCGCCGGGTCGATGCCCACCACCACGTCCACGCCGAGAGCGGGGAGAGTGTCCATCAGCCCCTTGATCAGGGCCTGCATCTGCTCCGGCCGCATCTTGGGCAGCACACTGCCGAACGTGAGGCACACCAGGGGGCGTTGCCTGGGTTCGTCCAGCCAGTCCGGCAGTTCGGCGGGGCCGGACACCGGGATGTAGCGCATGGGGTCGCCGTGCTCGCCCGGGCGTTGCAGGCTCGGCGAGCAGGTGTCCAGGAAGCGGGTGGCCCGGGGCAGCCAGTGCAGCCCCAACTGCTCGAGTTCCGGCTCGAGTTCCTCCTCGGCCGCGAGAGCGAACTCGGGACTGGGCCGGATGCCCCAGCCGTGCTCCACCCACGGGATGTTCAGCCGCTCGGCGGCCAGCCGGCCCGCGAACTCCACCGGGTCCAGGACGACCAGGTCCGGCCGCCACCGGCGCATCAGCGAGACCGTCTCCGTCAGGCGCCGGGCGCCCAGCCGGCCCCAGCCGCGGCCGCTGCGCCACAACCGGTCCGCCTCGGGCGTGTAGGGCAGCGGCTTGCCGGCCCGGTCCCGGGACATGACCTCCCGCAGGTCCACGCGCGAGAGGCCGGCCACGGGCAGCCCGCGCTCCAGGACCTGTCCGGCGAAGTCCTCGCCCGTCGCCACCAGGACCTGGTGCCCCTCGGTGCGCAGCGCCCAGGACAGCGGAAGCATCGGGTTGAGGTGCCCGAGCAACGGAACGGAACACACCAGGACGCGCATGTCAGCGGCCGATCCGGCAGACCGGACCGGCCCCGGGTCCGGGCGCCTCGTGATGGATCGGACGCAGCCACGTCCAGATGTCTTGCGACAAGACCTTCGCCTTCATTGCGACCTACCTTCAGCCCAGGTGGAAGTCCCGGCGCCCGGCCGTCGGCCGCGCCGCTGTGCCCGGCAGCCTCCCAAGGGCGGGTCGTGCTGTCCTCGAGATGCGCTGGAACGCCGGGCACGGCCGGGCCTCATGCCAGCCTCGAGTCCGCCTTCCTAGCGTCGGTGCGGTCTGACGACGTACAGGATCAGGGGCTCTCATGCGTTTCTTGTTCGTGGCGTCCGCCTCCAACTCCCACCTGACTCCCATGGTTCCGCTCGCCTGGGCGCTGCGTGCCGCCGGGCACGAGGTCCGGGTGGCCTGTGATGCCGACACGGCACCGGGCGCCCTGGCACTGGGGCTGGCCGTGGCGCGGGTGAGCTCGCGGGGCGGGTTCGCGGGACGGCACCGGCAGAAGGTACGGGGAGTCCCCGGTGAGCCGTACTACCGGGAACGGGACGCCCTGCCCCGCATGTTCGCCGAGAACGCCGTGGCCATGATCGACGGGCTTGCGGCGCTCGTCGACCGCTGGCGGCCGCACGTGGTGGTGCACGAGCCGGTGGCCTTCGCCGCGGAGGCGGTCGCCGCGGCACGGGGGCTACCCGTCCTGCGGCACCTCTGGGGTCCGGACGTGTGGGGCACGCCGAGCGGTGTCTGGCTGCGCGAGAGGGTGCACGAACTGGTCGCGGCCGAGGTGCCCGGCAGCGTGTGGCCGTCGGCGCAGCAGTTCGTGATCGACCCCTGCCCCGCCGTGATGCAGCAGCCGGGCCCGGGGACCGAGGTCCCGATCCGCTTCGTCGCGGTGGACAGACCCGGGACGGTGCCCTCCTGGCTGCTGCGACCGTACGAACGGCCGCGGATCTGTGTCACCTGGGGGACGTTCACCGACGGCGCGCCGGACGGGCATCCGCTGATGCGAGCGCTGCGCAGGCTGTCCCGGCTCGACGCGGAGGTGGTGCTCCTCGTCCGCTCCGAGGACCTGGGCCGGCTGGGTGAACTGCCCGCCGGGGTGCGGGCGGTCACCGAAGTACCGCTGCACGCCGTGCTGCCCTCGTGCGCGGCGATCGTGCACCACGGCGGAGCCAACACCACCATGGGCGCCGTCGCCCAGGGAGTGCCCCAGCTGATCGTGAGCGACACCTTCGAGCGGGACCTGAACGGAGGGCGGCTGGCCGAAGCGGGGGGCGGGCTGCATCTGAGCTCGCAGGACGCGCACCCGGAGGCCGTCGAGGCGGCGGCCCGGCAGCTCGTCTTCGACGACCGCGTGGCCCACTCCGCCGTAGCACTTCAGTACCAGGCCATGACCCGTCCCACGCCGGCCCAGGTCGCCAGTTGTCTAACGGGCCTGGTCACCGAGAGCCCCGTGCCGGCTGCACGAATCACGGAAGGCGCATGATGCACAACGGCATTGCGGACGACGCCGACGGGACGACGGACGTCGTGGTGGTGGGAGGAGGCCCGGTCGGCCTGATGCTGGCCGGCGAGCTGCGGGCGGGCGGAGTACGGGTCCTGGTGCTCGAGAAGCTCCTCGAGCCTCCCGGACACGACCGCGCGGGAGCCCTGCACACCCGCACGGTGGAGATGCTGGACCTGCGCGGTCTCCTGGACGGCTTCCTGGAGGGGACCCAGCTCGCCAAGGGGCTGCCCTTCGCGGGGCTGTTCAGCCAGGGCCTGGACTTCGGCCTGATGGAGACCCGGCACCCGTACACGGCCCTGGTCCCGCAGTCGCGCACCGAGGAGTTGCTGGCTCGCCACGCGGACCGGGCCGGAGTGCGGATCCGCCGCGGCCACGAGGTGACCGGGCTGCGCCAGGACACGGAGGGCGTGGAGGTGACGGCGGTGGGGCCGCACGGTCCCTATCGGGTCCGGGCCCGCTATGCGGTCGGCTGCGACGGCGGCCGCAGTACGGTGCGGCGGCTGGCCGGGATCGGCTTCCCCGGCACCGAGGCCACCGTCACCGCGCTGATCGGCTATGTGCACACCCCCGAACGCGATGTGCCGCGCCGCTGGGAGCGCACCCCCGACGGCATTCTGATCCTGGCCTTCCCGCCGGAGGGCGGCACGGGCCGGGTGGTCGCCATCGAGTACGGGCGTGAACAGGCGGCGGACGAAGGACCGGTGACGCTGGATCAGCTGACCGCGGCGGTCGCGCGCGTGCGGGGCAGGCCGCTGGAGCTGACCGAACCGGTGACGTGGTTGTCCCGGTTCGGTGATGCCAGCCGGCAGGCGGAGCGGTACCGCAGCGGCCGCGTGCTGCTGGCCGGTGACGCGGCGCATGTGCACTTCCCGATCGGCGGCCAGGGCCTGAACACCGGCCTCCAGGACGCGGTCAACCTCGGCTGGAAGCTGGCGGCCCGGATCCGCGGCTGGGGTTCGGAGGAACTGCTCGACACGTACCACGACGAGCGGCATCCCGTCGCCGAACGGGTCCTGCTCAACACCCGCGCCCAGCTGGCTCTGATGCGCCCGGACGAGCAGCACACCACCCCGCTGCGCGGCTTCGTCGAGGAGCTGCTCGGCTTCGACGAGGTCAACCGGTACTTCGCCGGAATGATCACCGGAACCGCCGTGAGCCATCCGACGACGTTCCCGCCGGCGCCGCCGGCGGTGGTGCATCCATGGGCGGGGCGATTCGCGGGCCACCTGGTGCTGTCCGGCCTCCCGCAGGGCACGGCGGCGGTGGCCGAACTGCTGCGGCCCGCCCGGCCCTTGCTGCTCGACCTGGCGGGGCGGAGCGATCTGCGGGAGGCGGCGGGGCCGTGGGCCGGCCGGGTGTCGGTCTGCACCGGAGAGACGGCCCTGGAACCGCCGGCCGAGGCGCTGCTGGTCCGTCCCGACGGCTATGTCGCCTGGGCGGGTTCGGCGGACGACACGGCCGAAGCACTGCGCACGGCGCTGGAGCGCTGGTTCGGCCCACCCGGCAGTGATCACCTTGAACTGATATAGCCGAACCCTTATATTCGGAACCGAATATCGGAATCCGAGGAGGGGTCATGGGAACCGGAGAGCACACCATCGACGTGGTCGGTGCCCGCACGCACAACCTGGACGGCCTGGACGTGTCAGTGCCCAAGGGGAAGGTCGTCGCGTTCTCGGGCGTGAGCGGCAGCGGCAAGACCTCGCTGCTGATCGACACCATCCACGCCGAGGCGCAGTTGCGGTATCTGGAGGGGATCAGCCCGTTCGTCCGCCAGTTCATCACCCCGCGGGACCGCCCCCAGGTGAACCGCATCGACGGTCTGCCCCCCACGCTCGCCGTCGACCAGCGCATTCCCGCCCGCAGCCCGCGCTCCACCATGGGCACGGTCAGCGGCGTCAACGACTACCTCGGCCTGGCCTTCGCCCGGCTGCCTCCGCTGGGCCGGGACTGGGACCGTGCCCTGGGCACCGTGCTGAAGGCGGCGCAGTTCAACCCCGGCGCCCCGGAAGGGTGCTGCCAGGAGTGCCGCGGCGCCGGCGGCAGGGCCCGGTCCGAGGAGACACTGCTGATCACCGATCCCGGCCTGCCCCTGCTGGCCGGGGCTTCGCCGTGGTTCACCATGGCGCGCACCCCGGAGCGGGCGACGGTGGCGGCGCTGGCCCGGCGGTTCGGCACCGATCCCGACCGGCCCTGGCGGGAGCAGCCGGAGGACTTCCGGCAGGCGGTGGTGCACGGCATGGGCGAGGAGGAGATCGAGGTCTCCTACGAGACGACCATGAAGAAGAGCGGCACCGCGATCAGCGTCCGCAACAGCCGCCCCTGGCCGGGCGCGATCGCCGAGGCCGAGCGGCTGTACGCCGGCGCCGCGAGCCCGGCCGTCCGGGAGACGTACGCGCCCTTCGTGCGGAACGAGCCGTGCGCCGTGTGCGAGGGGACGGGCCTGGGTGAGATCGCCCGCACCGTCCGGCTCGGCGGACGACTCCTGCACGAGCTGCTCGACTGCCCCGTGCAGGACGTTCTCGACTGGGGTGAACGCCTGGCCTCGACGCTCGGACCGGCCCAGCGGGAGGCGGCCCAGGCCGTGCTGCCCGCCCTGCAGGCCAGGGTGCGGCTGCTCGTGCGGCTCGGCGTCGGCCATGTCCAGCTCTCCCGGCCGGCTCCGACGCTGTCCGGCGGAGAACTGCAACGCGCCCGGGTGGCGGCCCAGTTGTGCACCGACCTCTCCGGGGTGGCCTTCGTCCTCGACGAGCCCTCCGCCGGACTCCACCCGGCCGACAAGGCGCAGCTGGGCGAGCTCATCGAGGAACTGCGCGGCTCCGGCAACACCGTCCTCATGATCGAGCACGACCCCGAGCTGATCGGGCTGGCCGACTGGGTGATCGACATCGGCCCGCGCGCCGGACGCCACGGCGGGCGGCTCATGGCCCAGGGCACCCCGCAGGACGTGATGACCGCCCCCGAATCGCTGACCGGCCACTACCTCGGCCTGCGCGGCGGCCGGGTACGGCGCGAACGGCGCCCCGTCCACGACGACCGGATGCTGACCCTGACCGACATCGCGGTGCGTACCGTGCGTGCCGACCGGATCGACATCCCGCTGGGAGCGATGACCTGCCTCACCGGCGTGAGCGGCAGCGGCAAGAGCACTCTGCTCCTCGACGGGGTGGCCGGTGCGGTGCAGGCCCGGCTGGAGGGCACGGGCGCCGCTCCCGGTGTGGGCGGGGTGGCCTGGGCGGGCCCGCTGCACTGGGCGACGGTGGTCGACCAGGAGCCCATCGGCCGGACCCCGCGTTCCAACCCGGCCACGTACACCAAGGCCTTCAATCTGATCCGCAACCTGTTCGCGGCCACCGACGGTGCCGCACGCCGCGGACTGACCGCGGCCGCCTTCTCGTTCAACTCGCCGGGCGGCCGCTGCGAGCCGTGCACCGGGTACGGCGTACGACAGGTCGACATGAACTTCCTGCCCGACGTCTGGGTCACGTGCGACGTCTGCGAGGGCAGGCGATACGAGTCCGACGTACTCGCGGTGACCTACCGCGGCCTGGCCATCGACGAGGTGCTGGACCTGACTGTCGACGAGGCGGCCGAAGTTCTCGACACCCGTGCGCTGCGCCCGGTACTCACAGCCCTGCAGCAGACCGGACTGGGCTATCTGCGGCTGGGACAGAGCGCCACCGTGCTCTCCGGCGGGGAGGCACAGCGGCTGAAGCTCGCGGCCGCACTGACCAAGGGCTCGCGGCAGCCCGGCCTCGTCGTGCTCGACGAACCGGTCACCGGACTGCACCCGGCGGACGTCCAGGTGCTGGTCGACGCCTTCGACGTGCTCCTCGCCGCGGGCAACACCGTGGTGCTCGCCGAGCACGACCTGCATCTGGCCGCCGCCGCGGACTGGCTGATCGACATGGGCCCGGGCAGCGGGGCGGCCGGCGGCAGCGTGCTGCACTGCGGCCGTCCGGACACTCTGCGACCAGCCTCCAGCCCCACGGCCGAGTATCTGCGGCGGCTGCATGCGGACTCCGACACGGCATGACCTTGCACCGGCAGATCAGTCGATGCCGTATAGTCGGTTCCGACTAAAGGAGAACGCATCATGGCGGCGCGCAAACGACCGGTGTCCAACCTGCTCGGCCTCGCGGTGCTCGGACTGCTGCTGGAGCAGCCGATGCATCCGTACGAGATGGCCACGACCCTGCGGGAACGCAACAAGGACACCAGCTTCAAGGTAAAGACCGGCTCGCTCTACGACGTCGTCGAATCCCTGGACCGGGCCGGCTGGATCGAGGAGCACAGCACGGAGCGCTCCGGACGGCGTCCGGAGCGCAAGGTGTACGCCCACACCGAACTGGGCCGCACGGAGTTCATGAGCTGGCTGGACGAACTCGTCCGCACACCGGTGAAGGAATACCCCAGCTTCCTCGCCGCGGTGAGCTACCTCGGCGCCCTCGGACCCGAGCGCGCGGTCCAGGCCCTCGCCGAACGCATCGCCCGGCTGGACGAGGAGATCACCGAGGGCCGTCGGGCGCAGGCCGAGGCTCTGGGCCAGCAGACACCGCGGCTGTTCGTGATCGAACTCGAATACGCCCTGACCATCGCCGAAGCCGAGCGGGACTGGGCCCGCAGGATCATCGGCGACATCCAGGACGGCACCCTCACCTGGCCGGAGCTCACCACCAAGGAAGGACGCCAGGTGTGGGCCGACCGGGAGAAACAGCAGGAGCCCGAAGGACTGCAGGCATGACCGAACCACCCGCACCGCACGAGCGTGCCTTACTCGATCCGTCACGGGAGGCATTACCCATGATCCAGGCCAAGGGGCTGGCCAAGACGTTCTCCACCAAGCAGGGCCGCGTCGAGGCGGTGGCCGGAGTCGACTTCACCGTGAACGCGGGCGAGATCGTCGGCTTCCTGGGCCCGAACGGTGCCGGCAAGACGACCACCATGCGGATGCTCACCACCCTGCTCGGCCCGAGCTCGGGCACGGCCACCATCGCCGGCTGCGATCTGCTGCAGGAGTCGGCGAAGGTCCGGATGCACATCGGCTACGTCTCCCAGGCGGGCGGTTCCAAGCCCAGTTCCCCGGTCCGCCGGGACATCGTCCTGCAAGCGCGCCTCTACGGCATGAGCCGGCCCGCAGCCGAGGCCCGCGCCGACGAGGTGATCGCGCAGCTGGGCCTCGAGGATCTGGCGGACCGTGTCATCCAGACGCTCTCGGGCGGGCAGCGTCGCCGCGTCGACATGGCACTCGGCCTGGTGCACGCGCCGAAGCTGCTCTTCCTCGACGAACCCACCGCCAACCTCGACCCCGAGAGCCGCAACGGCGTGTGGGAATACATCCGGCGCCTGCGCGACGAGCACGGCACCACGGTGTTCCTCAGCACCCACTACCTCGACGAGGCCGACAACCTCTGCGACCGGGTCCTGATCATCGACAAGGGCCGCATCATCGCCGAGGACAGCCCGCAGAACCTGAAGGCCGCCATCGCCCACGACACCATCGAGATCGAGGTCGACGGCGACGCGGCACGAGCCGCCGAACTGATCGGCTCCCACCCCAAGGTGCACGGCGTCTCGGTGGGCGGCCTGGTGCTGTCGGTCAGCTGCCGGGGCGCCGAGCGCATCCTCCCCGACCTGCTGCGCGAGCTGGAGTCCGCGCGCATCCGGGCGGAGTCCCTGCGCGTGGTGAGGCCCACGCTCGACGACGTCTTCATGACCATGACCGACCGCCGTCCGCAGCCGGACGCCGTCCACGCCTGAGGGGGAACCAGCGATGCACACGATCCGAGACGCGGCGATCGTCTTCCGCGACGAGGCCTCGGCCGCCGCACAGAAGAGGATGGGCCTCCTCATCGGTCTCGTCCAACCGTTCGTCTACATGGCCCTGTTCGGCCCGGTCCTGGTCAAGATGCTGCCGGAGAGCGGCTCGTCCGCCTGGCAGATCTACATCCCGGGTCTTCTCGTCCAACTGGGCCTGTTCGCCACCGGCTACGCCGGTTTCGGCCTGATCCCCGACGTCCGCTCCGGCTATCTGGAGCGGCTGCGAGTGACCCCGGCGAGCCGGCTCGGGCTCCTGCTGGGCCGGGTTCTCTGGGACGTGCTGGCGCTGTTCGTGCAGTCGGTCGTCATCGTCCTCATCGCCCTGCTGTTCGGCCTGCGCGCTCCGGTCGGTGGCGTGCTTGCCGCGATCGCCATGATGATGCTCGTCGGAATCAGCCTGGCCTTCCTCTCCTACTCCCTTGCCCTGAAGCTGACGTCGGAGTGGCTCTTCGCTCCCGTCCTCAACGGCATCGCCCTGCCCCTGATGCTCCTGTCCGGCATCCTCCTCCCCCTCTCCTACGGCCCCGGCTGGCTGAAGGCCGTCGGCTCCGCCAACCCCCTGCGGTACGCGGTGGACGCCATGCGCGGGTTCTTCGCCGGTGAGTACGGATCGCACACCGTCGTGACCGGGCTGGCCGTCGTCGTCGGCCTGATGATCGTGTCGGCCACGGCCGGGACCCGCATCTTCGCCAAGTACAACCGCTGAGCCCTGCGCGTCCGCGACCCGCGGGCACGCCCCACCACCGTCGCGGCGCTATGGGATCGACGGCACTCACGGCGGCCGGAACCCACACCGGCCGCCGTATGCCGTTCCGCCGCCCGGGCGCGCACCGGCCCGGACCCTACGGCTACCGCCTGCTCCGCGCGGCGCGGGCGATCGTGACCACGGCCTTCTCCAACGCGTACTCGGGATCATCCCCGCCCCCCTTCACCCCCGCATCGGCCTCGGCAACCGCCAGCAGTGCCACCGCAACCCCGTCCGGTGTCCACCCCCGCATCTGCTGCCGCACCCGGTCGATCTTCCACGGCGGCATCCCGAGCTCCCGCGCGAGATCCGCCGGCCGCCCCCCGCGGGCGGAGGACAGCTTGCCGATCGCCCGCACGCCCTGCGCGAGCGCGCTGGTGATCAGCACGGGCGCGACGCCGGTCGACAGCGCCCACCGCAGCGCCTCCAGGGCCTCGGCCGCCCGCCCCTCCACCGCCCGGTCGGCGACCTCGAAGCTCGACGCCTCGGCCCGGCCGGTGTAGTATCGCCCGACGACCGCGCCGTCGATGGTCCCCTCCACGTCGGCGACCAGCTGGGAGACGGCGGACGCCAGCTCGCGCAGATCGCTGCCGATGGCGTCGACCAGCGCCTGGCACGCCTCGGGCGTGGCCGACCTCCCGGCGGCCCTGAACTCCCCGCGCACGAAGGCCAGCCGGTCCGCCGGTTTGGTCATCTTCGGGCAGGCGACCTCCCGGGCACCGGCCTTGCGCGCGGCGTCGAGCAGCCCCTTGCCCTTGGCTCCTCCCGCGTGCAGCAGCACGAGAGTGATCTCCTCGGCGGGCGACCCCAGATACGCCTTCACGTCCTTGACCGTGTCGGCCGAAAGATCCTGTGCGTTGCGTACGACCACGACCTTGCGCTCCGCGAAGAGCGAGGGGCTGGTGAGCTCGGCGAGCGTGCCGGGCTGCAACTGGTCCGACGTCAGGTCACGTACGTCCGTGTCGGCGTCGGCGGCCCTCGCGGCGGCCACCACCTCCTGCACGGCACGGTCGAGCAGAAGGTCCTCCTGGCCCACGGCGAGCGTCACCGGGGCGAGAGGGTCGTCATTCGCAGTCTTCCTGGCCATCGCGACAAGCATGTCACGGGGCACTGACAACGCGGCCGCGCGGGCGCGACCAGCCACGGGGCCCGGCGCTCCCGACGGAGCGCTACGGCTCCTCCCGCCACCCGTCCCAGTGCCCGACGAACCCATCCAGCTCCCCCGGATCCAAACGCCCCTCCTCGTCACGCAGCACGACCAGCCACTGCGCGTCCTCCGCGTCGTCCTCACCGGCCAGCGCATCCCGTACGAGCTGCGGCTCCTCGGACAGCCCGAACCGCTCCCCGAGTGCCTCGGCCACCTCCTCCGCGGCGTCGCGGTCGGGCAGCACCAGCACATGTCTCACATCGCTCACGAGCTCATTCTCCGGCACCCTCGCCGGAGGCAGGACGCAGGTCAGCCCGTGCGCACGATCCGCACGTCGAGATCGACGCGGATGCTCGGGTTGATCCGCGCCGACCCGATGTGCCGCGCGGTGAACCGAATCAGGAGTCACTGCGGGGATTTCGCACGGTCGGCACATGGTGCAGCTCGATCCCGAACCGCTCCCGGTACACCGTGAGGACCTCCTCATCGGTGCCCAACTCCCGCTCCTCCCGCGCCCCGTCGGCTCCCGTCACCTTGAAGCTCCGCCCGCTGAGCGTGATCCGTCCTCCGTCCTCCGTCACCTTGGAGCACACCAGCGACTGCACGAAGTGCGACCTGGGCGAGGTGCTGTGCCACCACGCCCCGGCCACGAAGTCACCGAGCTCGCGCGGCCGCACCTCCAGCCGGTACTGCGGTCTGCCGTTCAGCACGACGTCCAGGTCCGGCCCCGCCTCGACGATCCGGAACACACCTCCAGGGTCCTTCTGCTCGCCCTTGTCCGTGAACGCCAGCGGATAGTGGCTGTGGGCCCCGAACCCCACGTCCGCCAGCCACTGCGCCCCGTCCGCCGTCCGCACCCGCAGCGCGAGATGGTCGTACGGGATCCCGAGCCGCCCCGCGCCCCCGTGCACCCGCGCGGCGAGCAGGGTGACCTCGAAGCCGAGCCCTCCGAGCAACGCCGCGAACGCGCCGTTGAGTTCGTAGCAGAACCCGCCCCGCCGCGCCCCCACCACCTTGTCCACCAGCCGGTCCTCCTCCAGCACGATCTCCTCGCCGAGGTGGATCGAGAGATTCTCGAAGGGCACGGTCCGCAGATGGCGCAGGTGCAGATCGCGGAGTGCTTCGGCAGTGGGCGCGCTGGGCCACTCCTCGGGCCCGATTCCCAGGCGGTGTAGGTAGCCGTCGATCTCTCGGATATGCATGCCCTCAGTCTGTCGCCACCCGCAGCTCCCTGCCCGTCCCCTCGACGGCGAGCGCTCCGTCCCGGTCCGTCCGCAGCACCACCGCGCCCTCGGCCCGCAGCGCCGCGACCGTGCTGGGAGCCGGGTGCCCGTACGGGTTGTCCCTTCCACAGGAGATCAGCGCCAGCCGCGGCGCCACCCTGCGTATCAGCTCCGGGTCCTGGTACGCCGAGCCGTGATGGGCCACCTTGAGCACGTCCACCCCGCCCAGCAGCGCCCCCTCCGGCGACCTCAACAGCGCCTGCTGGGCAGGGGGTTCGAGGTCCCCGAGCAGCAGGAGCCGCAGTCCGGCCGATCTGACCAGCAGCGTGACACTGGCGTCGTTCGGCCCGTCCGGCTCCGGTGCCGGACGCGGCGGGGGCCACAGCACCCGCCAGCTCAGCGCGCCGGTCCGCCGCTGCTCCCCTGCCGCGGCCCGGGTGAGCGGGATGTGCCGGGCCGCCGCCTCCTTCCGTACGAACTCGACCTGGTCCGCGGGCTCTTCGAAGCCCGTCGCCTCGATCGCCCCCACCGAACGCCCGCGCAGCACACCGGGCAACCCGGCCACGTGGTCGGCATGGAAGTGCGTCAGCACGACCAGCGGGATCCTGGTGATGCCGAGCGTGCGCAGACAGTGGTCGACGAGTGCCGGATCGGGCCCGGTGTCCACCACGACGCCGCTGCCGTCCCCCGCGGCGAGCACGGTCGCGTCGCCCTGCCCCACGTCGCACATCGCGAACCGCCACCCCGGAGGCGGCCAGCCCTTGATCACCCTGGTCAGGGGCGGCGGCTGCACGACGACGAGGACGAGCAGCACCCCCCAGGCCGCACACAGCCAGGGGTGTCCCAGCAGTCGCCGGCCCGCCGCCAGGACGACCAGCGTGACGAGTGCGAGCAGCCCCGCCCCGGTCCAGCTGCCCGGCCAGGGCACTCCCCCGCCGGGCAGCGCGGCCCCCGTCCGGGCGATGTCCGCGATCCAGCCCGCTGGCCAACTCGCGCACCAGGCAAGCCCCTTGGCCAAGGACATCAGCACCGGTGCCGTCGCCAGCGCCGCGAAGCCCAGCACCGTGGCGGGCGCCACCGCGATCTCCGCGAGCAGATTGCACGGCACCGCCACCAGGCTCACCCTCGCCGACAGCACGGCGACCACGGGCGCGCACAGCACCTGCGCCGCGGCTGCCGTGGCCAGCCCCTCGGCGAGCCTCGGCGGGACCCGGCGCCGCCGCAGCGCCTCGCTCCAGCGCGGAGCGAGCGTGAGCAGGGCTCCGGTGGCCAGTACGGAGAGCAGGAAGCCGTAGCTCCGGGCCAGCCAGGGGTCGTACAGCACCAGCAGCAGGACCGCGGTCGCCAGCGCCGGGACGAGCGACCTGCGGCGGCCGGTCGCCAGGGCCAGGAGCACGACGCTGCCGCAGGCCGCGGCCCGCAGCACACTCGGATCCGGTCGGCACACCACCACGAACCCGACCGTGAGCGCGCCGCCGAGCACCGCGGTCGTCCGCAGCGGGATGCCGAGCCGGGACGCGAACCCCCGCCGCTCCGCCAGCCGGGCCATGCCCGGCGGCCCGATGAGCAGGGCGAGGATGATGGTGAGGTTGCTGCCGGACACCGCGAGCAGGTGTGTCAGGTCGGTGTCCTTGAACGCCTCGTCCAGCTCCGGGGTGATCCGCGAGGTGTCCCCGACGACCAGTCCGGGCAGCAGCGCCCGCGCGTCCGCCGGCAGCCCGTCCGTCGCCTCCCGCAGCCCGGCCCGCAACCGCCCCGCCAGCCGCTGCGCCCCCGACGGCCCTTCCACCACCTCCGGCACGGCCTGCCCCCGCACCCGCAGCACCCCCGCGATCCGGTTACCGCCGACGGCGGCGGGCGCCGAGCGGGCGTGAATGCGCAGGCGTGTGGAGGGCAGCAACTCGAGCCAGGGCGACGGTCCTTCGGCAGCGGTCGCGGCGCCCGTTCCGCCCGGCCCCTCTGCGGAAGCCACCGGGCCGGTTCGGCCCGGCACCTCGGCGGAGGTCCCGGTCCGCGTCCCCGCGTCGACGATCACCAGCACCGGCGTCCGTGTGGCCACCGTCGTCCCGTCCGCCTCCTCCACCCGCCGTACCTCCGCGTCCATCAGCACGGAGGCCGGCACGGCACGGTCACCCCTGATCCGGGGCCTGGTGAGCCGGGGGTCGGAGGTGACCTCGACCTCGGCGGTCACCGAGGCGTACTGCCGCGCCAGTCCCGGCACCGGCCCGCGCCGCACATCGGCTCCGTGCAGCCCCGCGGAGACCGCGGCCCCGGCGACGCAGAGCAGCACTGCGGCGACCGGGAGCCGGTGGTCCGGTCCGGACGGTTGCGCGCGCACCCCACGCCGCCGCGCCGCCAGCAGGACCAGCGCCACAGCCGTGCACGCCACCGCGACGCCCGTGACCCACCCTGGCGTCGCGTCGAGCAGCACCGCGGCCGTCGCCCAGGCCGCGAGCGCGGGCGGTACCAGGCGCAGGTCGGTCGGTCCTTCCTGCCGGGGATGGGCCGCTCCGAGCCGTCCTGCGGCGGCGGCGTGGACGGCCGTGCGGCCGGGTGGGAGACCAGGGGCGCGCCTCATGGCCGTACGAGATTCCGCAGATCGGCGAAACGGCGATCGCCGATGCCGTTGACCTGGCGCAGCTCGTCCACCGAGCGGAACCCGCCGTGCTGTGTGCGGTAGTCGACGATGTGCTGGGCGAGCACCGGACCGACCCCCGGCAGGGTGTCCAACTGGTCCACGGTGGCCGTGCTGAGAGCGACCGGGGCCGCGGGCGCGCCGCCCGCGGGCGCGCCGCCCGCGGCCGCACCGCCCGCGGTCCCGGCGGACGAACCGCCGCCGGCCGCGGCGGGCGCCGGAGCCGCGGGCTCCCCGACGATCACCTGCTCCCCGTCCATGAGGAGGCGGGCCCGGTTCAGCCCGTCCGTGCTCGTGCCGGGGCGCACCCCGCCGGCCGCGCTCAGCGCGTCGGCGACACGTGAACCGGCGGGCAGACGATGAATCCCGGGCTCGCGCACCTTGCCGCCGACGTCGACGACGATCTCCGCCCCGGCCGTGCCCGCGGCGCCCGGCGCTCCGGCCGAAGCGTCCGGCGCGGGCTCCCCGCTCCCCTTCCGCTCACCGAACGGGGCTGCCGCCCGCACCACTTCGGGCGCCCGCACGGTCTGAGTCCGCCCGGCCCAGAAGTGCTGAACGGCGAAGCCGGCGGCAACGACGAGCAGTACCGCGAGCGCGACCACGCTCCGCCGCTCCAGCCCGCACCTCGTCTGCACCCACAGCGGCATCCGCTCCCGCAGCGCAAGCCCGGCCCGCCCGCGCCGGCCCTCCCCGGCGGTAGGAGCCTGCGGGCTCTCGCCCGGCCGAGGAGTCTCGCGCCCGTCCTCCGGCACCGACGGCACCGGCGGCCCCGGCGGCCCCGCACCCGACTCCCGCCACTCGCCGGCGTGTTCGGGGAACAGCAGCTGCGCACGCCGACGGAGTTCCTCCGCCGGCGCATGCCGCTGCCGGGTCCGGAGCCGGCTCGGCACCGGCGAGCGGCGGTGGCGGCTCCGGCCGTCGGAGCCGGAGCCCCGTCCCGGCCCACTGGAGACGGTCGCTGTACGTGAACGTGATCGAAGTGCCATGCGCCGAGGATCGGGCACTCGCCGGCTTCGCGATGATCTTGCTCAATTCCCGGGGATTACCGCCCAGTTGTGGATAACCCCGTCACCCACACAGGTGCGCAACCGTCAGCGCGGCGAGACCACGACCCCCAGCAGCCCGGGCCCGGTATGCGCCCCGATCACCGCCCCCACCTCGCTCACATGCAGATCCGCCACACCCGGCACCCGCGTCCGCAACCGGTCCGCGAGGGCCGCCGCCCGCTCGGGGGCGGCGAGATGGTGGACAGCGATGTCGACCGGCGCGCTGCCGGCCCGGTCGGCCGCGATCTCCTCCAGGCGGGCGATCGCCCGCGAGGCGGTCCGGACCTTCTCCAGCAGTTCGATCCGGCCGGCGTCCAGCTGAAGCAGCGGCTTCACCGCGAGCGCGGAGCCCAGCAGGGCCTGCGCGGCGCCGATCCGGCCGCCGCGGCGCAGATAGTCGAGGGTGTCGACGTAGAAGTAGGCGGAGGTGCCGGAGGCCCGCTTCTCGGCGGCCGTGACGGCCTCGTCCACCGTCCCGCCCGACTCCGCCGCCTCCGCCGCGGCGAGGGCGCAGAAGCCGAGGGCCATCGCGACGGTCCCGGTGTCCACGACCCGCACCGGCACCGGCGCCTTGCGTGCCGCCATGACCGCCGCGTCGTACGTGCCCGACAGCTCGGCCGAGAGATGCAGGGAGACGATGCCGCTCGCGCCGGACTCGGCGACCTTGCGGTAGGTCTCGGCGAAGAGCTCGGGACTGGGCCGCGAGGTGGTGACGGGATGCCGCTTCTGAAGTGCCTGGGCCAGAGAACGCGTCGAGATCTCGGTGCCCTCCTCCAGCGCCCGGTCACCGAGGACCACGGTCAGGGGCACCGCTGTGATGCCGTGGCGCTCCATCGTCCGCGGCGGCAGGTAGGCCGTTGAATCGGTGACGATCGCGACATGGCGGGACATGAGCTGGAGGTTACCTGCCGTAGTGCTCGGGCGGCAGCCCGGCCCCTCTCACCTGGCATGCCCTTGACCGGATCAAGTAGTGCTCTCGGGGCGGGGTTTCTTCTGCCATGGGTAGACGGGGCGCGGTGCGGGTGGGGTGATGGCGGCCCGCGTCGGCTCCTCGGCCGTACGCGACCGGGGCGTCTCCGGCCAGGTCTGCTGTGCCGTCGCCTGGTCGGCGGCCGGGGTGTCGGGCCACTGCGACGGCTCCCCCGGCTCCCCCGGCTCCCCCGAGGAGTCTTCGTGAGTCCAGTGCCGCAGCGCACCGGCCTCCACGTCTATCTGGGCGCTCAGGGCGTCCAGGTCGTCGTCGGCGAAGCGGTGCGCCCGGTCGCGGGCGGCCCAGCGCAGTGAGTCCGCCGAGTGCGTGATGCGCTCGGTGCGCTCCCGCAGGCCGGGCAGCCGCTCGGCGAGCGTCCTGCGGTCCGGCTCGGCCTCCAGGCGCTTGAGCTCGCCGTCCAGCTCGTGACCGTGCACGCTGAGGCGCTCGAAGAGGCCCAGGGACTCCTTGAGGGACTCGTCCTCGGGCACGCCCGCGTACAGCGCGTCCTGGGTCGCGCGCATCGACGTGCGCAGCTTCAGGCGCAGTTGGGCCAGCTCGCCCGCCGCTCCGGGCTGGGCCAAGGACCTGGCCCGCAGGGTGTGGTCCTCGACCGTGCGGCGGGCCTGCGAGATCGTGCGGTCCACGCCGCGCCGCGCGGCGCCGACCACCTTCACCGTGGCGTACACACCGACTGCCAGGAAGAGCACGAAGAGCAGGGCGAACACTGCGATCACTGCTTCCACGTCGCTCCTCCTCCGCACGGCGCGGCACACCCCGCGCCGCTCTTCCACGGTAAACGAGACGGGCAGGCGCGGAGTTCCAGAAGAACCCCGAACCTGCCCGTAGGGGACTACCCCGAGGCGCTCACGCCCCGGACCGCGGTCACCGACGTGGACACCTGCGCCGGCGACTACGCCGGAACGATGTTCACCAGCTTCGGCGCCCGCACGATCACCTTGCGGATCCCCGCGCCGTCCAGCGCCGCGACGACCTTCTCGTCCTCCAGTGCGGCCTTCTCCAGCTCCGCGTCGGAGATGGACGGCGAGACCTCCAGGCGCGCCTTGACCTTGCCCTTGATCTGCACGACGCAGGTCACGGTCTCGTCGACGACGTAGCGCGGGTCGGCGACCGGGAAGTCGCGGTGCACGACCGAGTCGGTGTGGCCCAGCTTGCGCCACAGCTCTTCGGCGATGTGCGGGGCCAGCGGCGCGACCAGCAGCACCAGCGGCTCGGCGACCGAGCGCGGCACCGGGCCACCCGTCTTGGTCAGGTGGTTGTTCAGCTCGGTGACCTTGGCGATGGCGGTGTTGAAGCGCAGGCCCTCCAGGTCCTGGCGCACACCGTCGATCGCCTTGTGCAGGGCGCGCAGCGTCTCCTCGTCGGGTTCGGCGTCGGTGACGGTGACCGCGCCGCTGTCCTCGTCGACGACGTTGCGCCACAGCCGCTGCAGCAGCCGGAACTGGCCCACCACCGCGCGTGTGTCCCACGGCCGCGACACGTCCAGCGGGCCCATCGCCATCTCGTACAGGCGCAGCGTGTCGGCGCCGTACTCGGCGCAGATCTCGTCCGGAGTGACCGCGTTCTTCAGGGACTTGCCCATCTTGCCCAGCAGCCGGGAGACCTTCTCGCCCTGGTAGTAGTAGGCGCCGTCGCGCTCCTCCACCTCGGCGGCGGGCACCGCGATGCCGCGGCCGTCGCGGTAGACGTAGGCCTGGATCATGCCCTGGTTGAACAGCTTGTGGAACGGCTCGGCCGAGGACACGTGGCCCAGGTCGTACAGCACCTTGGACCAGAAGCGCGCGTACAGCAGGTGCAGTACGGCGTGCTCGGCGCCGCCGACGTACAGGTCGACACCGCCGTGCGGCTGGCCCTCGCGCGGGCCCATCCAGTACCGCTCGATCTCGGGGTCGACCAGCTGCTCGCTGTTGTGCGGGTCCAGGTAGCGCAGTTCGTACCAGCAGGAACCGGCCCAGTTGGGCATGGTGTTGGTCTCGCGCCGGTACTTCCGCGGACCGCGCCCGTCACCCAGGTCCAGGGTGACGTGGACCCACTCGTCGTTGCGCGACAGCGGCGTCTCGGGCTCGGTGTCGGCGTCATCGGGGTCGAACGTGCGCGGCGAGTAGTCGTCGACCTCCGGCAGCTCCAGCGGCAGCATCGACTCGGGCAGCGCGTGGGCGATGCCCTCCTCGTCGTAGACGATCGGGAAGGGCTCGCCCCAGTAGCGCTGGCGGCTGAACAGCCAGTCGCGCAGGCGGAAGTTGACCGTGCCCTCGCCGATGCCCTTGCGCGCCAGCCACTCGGTGATGCGCGCCTTGGCCTCGGCGACGCCCAGGCCGTCCAGGGAGATGTCGCCGTTCGAGGAGTTGATGATCTTCGCCTCGTACGAGGAGAAGGCGTTCTCCCAGGTCGCGGTGTCGGTGCCGCGGCCGTCGGTGGGCTCGACGATGCAGTGGATCGGCAGCTCGAAGGCGCGCGCGAACTCGAAGTCACGCTGGTCGCCCGCCGGGACGGCCATGATCGCGCCGGTGCCGTAGCCCATCAGGACGTAGTCGGCGATGAAGACGGGGACCTGCTCGCCGTTGACCGGGTTGGTCGCGTACGCGCCGATGAAGACGCCCGTCTTGTCCTTGGCCTCGGCCTGGCGCTCGACGTCCGACTTCGAGACGGCCTGCGCCCGGTAGGCGGCGACGGCCTCGGCGGGCGTCGCGTGGCCGCCGGTCCACACCTCGTGGGTGCCCTCCGGCCAGGTGGCCGGGGTGAACTTCTCGACCAGCGGGTGCTCGGGGGCCAGCACCATGTAGGTCGCGCCGAACAGGGTGTCGGGACGCGTGGTGAAGACCGTGATGCGCTCGCCGTCGATCGGGAAGTCGACGCGGGCGCCCTCGGAGCGGCCGATCCAGTTGCGCTGCTGCAGCTTGATGGCCTCGGGCCAGTCCAGCTCGTTCAGGTCGTCCAGCAGCCGGTCGGCGTAGGCGGTGATCCGCATGTTCCACTGGCGCAGCTTGGCCTTGAAGACCGGGAAGTTGCCGCGCTCGGAGCGGCCGTCGGCGGTGACCTCCTCGTTGGCCAGCACGGTGCCCAGGCCGGGGCACCAGTTGACCGGCGCGTCGGAGGCGTACGCCAGGCGGTACTCGCCCAGGATGTCGGCGCGCTCGCCGGCGGTCAGCGCGTCCCAGGAACGGCCGCCGGGGACGGCGCGCTCACCGGACTCGAACCGGGCGACCAGCTCGGCGATCGGGCGGGCCCTGTCCGCCTCCTCGTCGTACCAGGAGTTGAAGATCTGCAGGAAGATCCACTGGGTCCACTTGTAGTAGTCCGGGTCGATCGTGGCGAACGACCGGCGCTTGTCGTGGCCCAGGCCCAGCCGGCGCAGCTGGGACTTCATGTTCTCGATGTTGGACTCGGTGGACACGCGCGGGTGCGTGCCGGTCTGCACCGCGTACTGCTCGGCGGGCAGGCCGAAGGCGTCGAAGCCCAGGGTGTGCAGGACGTTGTGCCCGGTCATGCGCTGGAAGCGGGCGAAGACGTCGGTGGCGATGTAGCCCAGCGGGTGGCCCACGTGCAGGCCCGCACCGGAGGGGTACGGGAACATGTCCATGATGAACTTCTTGGGCCGGGCGACGACCGCGGGGTCACCGGCCAGGTCACCCTCGGGGTTCGGCGCCGCGTACGTGCCGTCGGCGTCCCAGAAGTCCTGCCAGCGTGCCTCGATGTCGGCCGCCATGGCGGCCGTGTAGCGGTGCGGCGCTGCCGCCTCGGCGGCGGCAGCGGGGTTCGTCTCGCTCATGATCCTCAAAGCTCCATCGATCGTCTCTGCCGACTGCTGCGACTTCCCGGAAACGAAAAATCCCCTCGCACAGGAGGGGACGCCGCGCCGATTCCGACCACCCGGGTCGCCCGGCGGTCGGGACTGATCAGCGCGGCTCGCTAAGCAGAAGGCGTACGGCACGCATGCGGTTAGGGTACCGCAGCGCTTGAGCACGATGCGACGCGCTTCCGTATGGGTCTCTGGCCCCGGTGTCACATCCGGACATCAACTGAACAGAAGTCAAAAGTTACTTCGCGTAACACCCGACACCCGGACATCACAACGACTGCGTTGTCCTTGCATAACAACCCAATAACTCAAACCTCGTACCCATCGGTATGGCGCCACCTAGAGTTCGGCAGCGGGACCGCTTTCCCGAAACTGCTCGGAGTTGCCCCCATGAACCCTCGTCGTAGTAACAGCACGCTCCCCAAACCCGGCCGGTCGGCCTACGGGGTGGCGTCGGTTGTCGTGCTGCTGCTCATACCCGCCGTAGTGATCCTCGGCGGCGACTGGCTGCAGCAGTTCCTCAACTTCGGTGCGGGCGTCCTGTCGCTCGTCTGCCTCACCTGCTCGGTGATCTGGGGCCTGGTGGCCCAGGACCGGCTCATCCTCAACATCCGCCAGCGCCTCGTGGCCCAGGGCATCCACCGGGTGACCGCCGTCGCCTCGATCGCCTTCCTCCTGGTGCACATCGGAGTCAAGCTCGCGCTGGACCACGCCGACTGGGTCGCGGCCCTGATCCCCTTCGGCTGGCTGTTCTCGGGCACCGGCGCCGCGAACCCGGGCAGCGCCACCCTCGTCGGCATGGGCTCGCTGGCCGCGTACCTCATGATCTTCGTCGGCATCACCGGCGCCCTGCGCAACCAGTTCGCCTCCCCGGCGCCGATCGCGGCGCGCTGGCGCGCGATGCACATGCTGGCCTACCCGGCCTGGTGCGCGGCCCTGATCCACGGCCTGTTCGCGGGACGCCCGGCCAAGACCTTCTTCATGGTCTCCTACGAGCTGTGCGTGGTCGCGGTCGCCGCGGCCCTCGCCCTGCGCTCGGCCCCGCGCCCGTTCAAGCGGAAGGTCGCCGACCGCCTCGCGATGCTCCTGGGCAACGATCCCGGGGCGGCCCGCGAGGAGCTGGAGGCCAGCCGCGCGCGCGTGGCCGAGGGATCGTCGCCACGCGCGCGTGCGGCCGAGACGCCGTCCGCACTGCCGGGCTACGAGAACGCCCGGGCACGCAGGCAGTCCCCCATGGACACGGCGGCGTCCTCCACGGCCGGCTTCTACGACACCTCGTCCTCACGCACCATGACCCCGGATTCCACCGGCGGCTTCGCGGCCGCCTACCGCGCCGTCACCCCGCAGCAGCCGGGCCGGCAGCAGTACGGCGCCGACCAGACCGCCCGCATGGACCTGCCCCACATCCAGAGCACAGGGTCGCTGCCGCGCATGGACGCCTCCGACAGCGCATCGGGCAGCTGGCCCGTGCCCTCGCCCCCGCCCGTCGGCGAGGCGCCCCCGTCGGCGTACGACCCGCTCCAGGACACCGCATACAACATCCCGACCTATGACAATTCGGGCGCCGCGGCCTACCGCAACAGTGATGTGTACGACACCGGTGAGACGAACGCCCAGTACGGCACGTACAACTCGAACGACACGTACAACAGCGGTCCCGCCGATGAATCGACGCCCGGTGCCTCCTGGGACGCACCGGGTTCGGGCGAACCTTGGAACACGCCTTCCGGAGGCTATAGGTGAACGAGGCCCTGCCCGACGTTCCAGAAGTCCGCGTGGTCGGACTTCCGCAACTCACGTCTGGCTTCGACCTTGTCGAACGACTTGATCTGTCCATGCACCTCAAGGTGCACGGCCCGCTCGAACCCCTGGGCGGCGAGCAGCTCGCGAAGCTCGCCGAGAACATCAATCTGAAGGGCCGCGGCGGCGCGGGCTTCCCCTTCCACAAGAAGCTGCGCTCGGTCGCCGAGACGGCGATCAAGCGCGGTGTACGGCCGGTCGTCGTGGTCAACGGCAGCGAGGACGAGCCGGCCTGCCGCAAGGACACGGTGCTGATCAACCGCGCCCCCCATCTCATCCTGGACGGGGCGCTGCTGGTCGCGGAGGCACTGGGTGCCCGCACGCTCGTGGTGGGGGTCACCCGTGAGTCGACGCAGCGCTCGATGGAGGCCGCCCTCGCCGAACGCGGCCTCAGCAACGGACGCCGCTCAGCACTCAAGGCCTGGGTCCAGCGCAACCCGGTCCGTATGGTCACCGGCGCCGCCGCCTCCCTGATCCGCTCGATCGACGGCGGCCCGGCCATCCCGCCCGGCCGCAAGATCAGCGCCTCGCAGAGCGGCGTCGGCGGCGCGCCCACCCTGCTGTCGAACGCCGAGACCTTCGCCCAGCTCGCCATCGCCGCCCGCATCGGCCCCGAGCGCTACGGCAACACCGGCCTCTACGACGAGCCGGGCACCGTCATGCTGACGGTCTCCGGCGCGGTCGCCCGCCCCATGGTGATCGAGGTCCCCACGGGCGTCCCGCTGCGCTACGTCCTCCAGCTCGCCGGTGCCCCGCCCGTCCCCCAGGGCGTGCTGACCGGCGGCTACCACGGCAAGTGGATCGACGCGGCGACGGTCGACGAGGCGATCGTCTCCCGCAACTCCCTGGACGCGGTGGGCGGTTCGCTCGGCGCCGGCGCGATCCTGCCGATCAGTCAGGAGACCTGCCCGCTGGGCGAGTCGCTGCGCGTGGCGCAGTGGCTGGCCGAGGAGAGCGCGGGCCAGTGCGGTCCCTGCTACCTCGGCCTGCCGGCCGCCGCGCGCGGCATGGAGGACATCCTGGGCGGCGGCGGCCCGGCCGCCCTGGAGGCCCTCAAACAGGTCGCCAAGAACGTGAAGCGGCGCGGCGCGTGCTCGCATCCGGACGGCTCCGCGATGTTCCTCGAGTCGACCATCAAGGCCTTCACCGACGACCTCGCGGCGCACGTCCTCGGAAACGGCTGCGGACGGCCCGTGGAGGGCGTTCTGCCGCTCTTCGAGGGCGGCCAGATGCCCGCGGGCATCACGGGCGGCGCGGAGCCCGCGGAGACCGGCGCCAGCCGTCAGAAGATCTACGTCGACTGGACCCTGTGCCGGGGCCACGGCCTGTGCGCGGACATCCTCCCGGAGGTCTTCGAACTCGGCGCCGACGGCTTCCCGACCGTCGCCCAGGCCCAGGTGCCGCGCTACGCGGAGGCCAAGGCACTGCGTGCGGTGCGCCGCTGCCCGGCACTCGCCCTGCGCATCGAGGAGGAGGCGCCGCGCGACCGGGCACCCTCCCGCAACCTGCCGGTGCTCTCCCAGGGGCGCGGGCGGCGCGCGCTCGGCCGCTGAGCCGCGTACAACTGCCCCCGCACAAACAAAGATCCCGCCGGATCTTCACGATCCGGCGGGATCTGCCGTGGAGCTAAGGAGAATTGAACTCCTGACCTCCTGCATGCCATGCAGGCGCTCTACCAACTGAGCTATAGCCCCGTGCTCTGGTCCGCCCGGTTTCCCCGGCGGCGACGCCAACATTACACGGTCCACCGGGTGCAACACCAAATCGTTTCCGTGGCCCCGGGCAGGGCCGGCACGTCACGCGGTGACGAACGAGTAGAACCGCTTGAGCGTGCAGTGCTCCTCGAGCAGACGGCCGTAGATCGGCTCCCCTTCCAGCTCACGGTAGGTCTCGATCGGGTCGCCTTTTATGATCAGCGCCCTCGCGCACTCCTCGCACCAGTACTGGTAGTCGGGGTTGACCGGCTCCATGTCGCGGACGATCGGCGTGCCGCTGCCGCACCAATCGCACTTGCGCCTGTGTGCACCCATCGATCAGCTCCAGCTGTGGCCGCAGGCCGTGCACACGTAGGAGACTCCGCCGTTGTCGCCGAGGACTTGCGCGACATGGGCGGAACCGCAGGAAGGGCAGCTCAGACGGATGACCGTGTCCCGTGCAGACGCCGCTTCGAGGAGGTGGCCGACCTCCTCGAGGATGCTCGCAGGCATCACAGCTCCCTCCCGTCGGGCCGCGCTCCCTTCCGGCCGTTTGATTCTGCCACGGCCGGGCCAATACGGTCAGCGACGCCTGAGTACCAGTACGGACACGCACGCCGAGAGCGCCTCCACAGAGGTATACGCCTTCGGGACCGCAAGTGACTCACGTCGTACAGGAACAGACAGAAAATCCCGCCTCCTGACGGAGACGGGATCTTGTTGTGGAGCTAAGGAGAATTGAACTCCTGACCTCCTGCATGCCATGCAGGCGCTCTACCAACTGAGCTATAGCCCCATCAGGTTCTTCCCGCTCGGCGGGACGAACAAGAAGAACTCTAGCCTGCGACCTGCCGGAAAGTGAAATCCGCTAGTCGTCGTCACCGAGTACCGGCTCGGGCAGCGTGCCGGCGTTGTGCTCCAGCAGGCGCCAGCCGCGGGCGCCCTCGCCGAGGACGGACCAGCAGCAGTTGGAGAGGCCGCCGAGGCTCTCCCAGTGGCGGGGCTCCAGGCCCAGCAGACGCCCGATGGTGGTGCGGATCGTCCCGCCGTGGCTGACCACGACGAGCGTGCCGTCGTCGGGGAGCTTCTCGGCATGCCGGACCACTACCGGGGCGGCGCGCTCGGCCACCTCGGTCTCCAGCTCGCCGCCGCCGCGGCGGACCGGCTCGCCGCGCTTCCACGCGGCGTACTCCTCGCCGTGCCGCTCGATGATCTCCTCGTGCGTCAGGCCCTGCCAGACGCCCGCGTACGTCTCGCGCAGCCCCTCGTCGTGGGCGACCTCCAGGCCGGTGAGCTCGGCGAGCTCGGCCGCGGTGTTCGCGGCCCGCTGGAGGTCGGAGGCGACGATCGCGTCGGGCGCCAGGGAGGCGAGCAGCCGGGCGGCGCGGCGGGCCTGGGCCACGCCGGTCTCGGTGAGGGCGACGTCCGTGGTGCCCTGGAAGCGGCGTTCCACGTTCCAGGAGGTCTGGCCATGGCGCCACAGGATGACGCGGCGTCCCCGGCCGGGCTTGCCGGGGGACACCTCACCAGTGGCGTTCATCACCACTCACCGCCGAGGTCGGTCGCCTCCTCGGCGGCCTGGTGCCTGGCGTGCTCCTCGGCCTTGCCGCGGGTGGCCTTGGCGTCGGCGGGCAGTTCGAGCTCGGGGCAGTCCTTCCACAGCCGCTCCAGGGCGTAGAAGACGCGCTCCTCGCTGTGCTGGACGTGGACGACGATGTCGACGTAGTCGAGGAGGACCCAGCGGGCCTCGCGGTCGCCCTCGCGGCGCACCGGCTTGGCGCCGAGCTCCTTCTGCAGCCGCTCCTCGATCTCGTCCACGATCGCCTTGACCTGGCGGTCGTTGGGCGCGGAGGCGAGCAGGAAGGCGTCCGTGATCGACAGCACGTCGCTGACGTCGTAGGCGATGATGTCGTGCGCGAGCTTGTCGGCGGCCGCCTGGGCGGCGGTGTGGATCAGCTCGAGGGAACGGTCAGTGGCGGTCACTACGTGGCTTTCGGTCGGCGGTCGGTTGACATCAAGGGTCTCACGGACCGCCGGGCGTACCCCACGTGATGGAAAGATCACGCGGGGCGCCCGCCGCCGCACGGGTCCGTCAGGACGCGGACGGCTTGTAGTCCTGGCCGAGGATCACCGAGACGTCCGCGTTCGAGGTGGTCTTCCCCTTGGCCACGGAACTGCCCGGCAGGCCCAGGGTCTTGGCGACCTCGGTGGCGTTCGCCTTGTCCTTGGCGTCGGTGTAGACGACCTTGGACGTGGCCGACGTGGTGCCCGCGGTGCCGCCCTCGAGGAAGGTGAAGCCGCCGTTGAGCAGGACCACGCGGGCCTTGTCGGTGTTGCCCTTGGCGCCGGTGGCGTTCTGCACGGAGACCCGGACCGCGGAGCCCTGGTCGGGGCTCTTGGCCGCGCCGCCGAGGACGTCCTTGACCACGCTGGCGCTGGCCTGCGCGCTCATCGTGCCGTCGCTCTGGACGGGCAGCAGTGCGGTCTTGTAGTCGCCGCCCTTGGCGAGGTCGGCGAGCTTGGCGAGGAAGGTGCCGAGGTCCTTGTCGGTGAGCGACGGGTCGAGGATCTGGGCGAGGGTCTGCACGGTCGTCGTCGCGGCCGTCGGGTCGGAGGACATCTTGCGCAGCACGCCCGCCATGACCTGGCCGAACCGCTCCAACTGGGCGTTCTGGGCCTCGCCGGGGGCGCGGTAGGTGGCGTAGGCGACGGCCGACTTGCCGCTGAGGGTCTGGTCCTTGCCCTGGTGGACGAGGGGCTCGGCGCCCTTCTTCTTGGCGGCCGGGTCCGGTACGTCCGCGTTGGTGTCGACCTCGATGTTGCCGATCAGGTCGACCAGGTTCTGCAGATACGGGGTGTCCAGCCGCCAGGTGCCCTCGATGTCGGTGCCGAGGGCCGTGTCGAGGGAGTCGCGGGTGCCGGAGGAGCCGTCCCCGTCGACCGACTTGGCGAGGGTGGTCGTGGTGCCGTCGTCGTCCGTCAGGGAAAGGGAGTTGGGCAGCAGCACGGTGGTGCCCTGCTTGGTGGTGGTGTTGTCGACGAGCAGGGCCGTGGAGGTGCCGCCGCCCTTGGTGTTGTGCAGGTGGACGACGATCACGTCGCGGTTCTGGGCGCCCGCGGCCGTCGCGGTGCCGCCCTTCTTGGAGCCGGACGACGACAGGCCCGGCAGCTTGCCGGCGTACCAGAGGTAGCCGACGCCGCCGACCGCGACCATGGCCACCACGACGACGAGGGCGACCAGGCGGCTGCGGGCGCGGCGCTTGGCCTCCTCGCGGCGCTCGGTGCGGTTCTCGGTGAAGTTCAGCCAGTCGATGACGTCCTCGGAGTCGCCGTCGGGCTCCTCGACGAAGTCGAACTGCTCGGTGCGGTAGTCCCGTTCGGCCGGCGACGCCTCCTGCGCCCGCTCCCCCGGGCTCGCCTGCTGCGGGATGTAGGCGGTCTGCTCGGCGACCCGGGGCTGCTGCCCACTGGCCGCGGCCCGCCCGTAGGGGTCGTACGGCGCCTGGGGCGCGCCGCCCTGGGGCGCGCCGGTGCCGTAGGGGTCGTAGGGCGGCGCGGGCGGCGTGACGGGCTGCTGTCCGGTGCCGTAGGGGTCGTACTGCTGCGGGATCTGCTGCTGCGAACCGGTCGCGTACGGGTCGTATCCGTAGCCCTGCTGCTGCGCGTACGGGTCGTACGGCTGCTGCGGCGCCTGCTGCTGCGTGGCCTGTCTGTAGACGGGCCGGCCGTACTCGTCGTAGCCGACGAGTTCGTACTGGTCCTCGTGGTCGCCGTAGCCCGCGTCGTATCGGTCGTTCACCGGTGCCCCTCTCGGCTCACTCGCCGCGGTACAGCTCGCGCTTGTCGATGTAGCGCACGACTCCGTCCGGCACCATGTACCAGATGGGGTCTCCCTTGGCGACTCTCGCACGGCAGTCTGTGGAGGAGATGGCCAGCGCCGGAACTTCGACGAGCGAGACACCGCCCTCGGGAAGGCCGTGGTCGGTCAGGTGGTGGCCGGGCCGGGTGCAGCCGATGAAGTGCGCCAGGGAGAACAGCTCCTCCGAGTCCCGCCAGGTGAGGATCTGGCCGAGCGCGTCGGCGCCGGTGATGAAGAACAGGTCCGTGTCGGGATTCAGCGCGCGCAGATCACGGAGCGTGTCCACGGTGTACGTCGCGCCGCCCCGGTCGATGTCGATACGGCTCACCGAGAACTGCGGGTTCTCGGCGGTCGCGATCACCGTCATCAGATAACGGTCCTCGGCCGGGGAGACGTGGCGGTGCGTCTTCTGCCACGGCTGGCCGGTCGGCACGAAGACCACCTCGTCCAGGTGGAACTGCGCAGCGACCTCGCTGGCCGCCACGAGGTGCCCGTGGTGGATCGGGTCGAACGTTCCGCCCATGACGCCGAGGCGGCGCTTGCCGGGGTTCGACGGGCCGGTAGGCATGTCCTGCTCTCCCATGCGTGCAGACCCTACCGGCCCTGCCTGAGAGGACCGGGCGGACCGGTCCTCGGCAGCGGCCCGGGGGCTCAGCGATCGCGGTTGAAGCGGGTGGTGATCCACAGCAGGAGCAGCAGGATGAACAGGGCGCCGCCGCCGGTGAGGTAAGGGCTGAGGCTCTCGTGATTGCCGCCGTGCTCCTCGCCCTCGGCAGCGAGAGTGACCAACTGAGCGGCGGCAGCGTGGAAGCTCGTCATCGGCAGAACCTATCCGGTGTGGGCGGGATGAAGATGTCGGCCAATCGTAAGCGGGCGCCATTGTGGCGATCACGCCGACTCCGCCGTCGGGGAACCCGGGAAGGCCCTCAGTCGTCCTTCTGCTTGTAACCCCGCAACAGGAACCACCCGGTCAGCGCGCACCCCACCATCATCACGACCAGCACGATCCGGAGCAGATTCCCCGGCCCCTGGTGCGGGGACGCGCTCGCGGCCTGGACGAGCCACAGGGCTGCGGCAGTGTGCTCCATGGTGCTGGACTCCTTCGGTGTAGTGCCCGTCCACGGTAACTCCGCCTAGGCTGGGCCTTGCTTCGGGGGCGCAAAGGGCCGCACAAGGGTCCGCAAAGGGCCACTCACACGCACATGGGGGACACACATGTCCGACGACGGCCACGAGCACAACGGACACGAGCACGTTCCGAGCAGGCAACGCCGACGATTCCCGGGGATCTCCTCGCGTGCGTACGAGCACCCCGCCGACCGCTCCGCGCTGGTCGCGCTGCGCAAGCTGAGCGGCTTCGACACGGTCTTCAAGGCGCTCAGCGCGCTGCTGCCCGAGCGCAGCCTCCGGTTGCTGTTCCTGTCCGACTCGGTGCGCGTCTCGGACCAGCAGTTCACCCACCTCAACGACATGCTGCGGGACGCCTGTTACATCCTGGACCTGGAGAAGGTCCCGCCGATGTACGTCAACCAGGACCCGCAGCCGAACGCGATGTGCATCGGCCTGGACGAGCCGATCATCGTCGTCACCACGGGTCTCGTCGAACTGCTCGACGAGGAGGAGATGCGGGCCGTCGTCGGGCACGAGGTGGGTCACGCCCTGTCCGGCCACGCCGTGTACCGCACGATCCTGCTGTTCCTGACCACCCTCGCGGTCCGGATCGCCTGGATCCCGCTGGGCAACCTCGCGATCATGGCGATCGTGACGGCGCTGCGCGAGTGGTTCCGCAAGTCGGAGCTGTCCGCGGACCGGGCCGGCCTGCTGGCCGGGCAGGACCTGCGGGCCTCGATGCGCGGCCTGATGAAGATCGCGGGCGGCAACCACCTGCACGAGATGAACGTGGACGCCTTCCTCAAGCAGGCCGAGGAGTACGAGGCGGGCGGCGACCTGCGCGACTCCGTGCTGAAGATCCTGAACCTGCTGCCGCGGACCCACCCCTTCACCACCATCCGCGCTGCCGAGCTGAAGAAGTGGGCCGAGTCCCGCGACTTCCAGCGGATCATGGACGGCCACTACCCGCGCCGCGACGAGGACAAGGACGCCTCGGTCTCGGACTCCTGGCGCGAGTCGGCGGCGAGCTACGCGAGCAACGTCAAGGGCTCCAAGGACCCGCTGATGAAGCTGGTCAGCGATATCGCCGGCGGGGCCGGCGGCCTGGGCGGCCGGGTACGGCGCGGCTTCGACGGCTTCACCGGCTCGGCGCCGCGCGAGGACCGGCCGCCGGCCGACACGCCTTCCGCGGACACGCCTCCCGACGGCACACCGCCCAAGGACACACCGCCGCGGGGCGACGACTGAGCCACCGGGAAGCGGGCGGAGCAGGTCTCACACCTTCGGCTGCGCGCTCACCGCGAGCGACCCGCACAGGGCCGTGAACCCGCTGGTGGCGTACGGGTCCGTGCCCGCCGGGCCGCCCGCCCGGGCCGTCTGCCCGGCCAGCAGCGGGTGCAGATGGTTCGTGGAGTCCTCGGCGCAGGACAGCGGGCCGGCCTGGACGTAGGAGACGACGAGCTGGGCCTGGTGCAGACGGAGGTCGTCGCGGTCGAAGCGGAAGTGCAGCTCGCGCCGGACGGTGAAGAGGGACGCCAGCGCCTTGGCGTCGGAGCCGGTCGGCTTCAGCGCGTAGACGAAGGTGTGGTCCGCGGTGACCTCGAGGGTGGCGGAGTCGGTCTCGGCTGCCTGCAGCGTGCCCTGGACCCGGATCCTGCTGTCGGCGAGCTGGGCGCGGGTCTGGTCGAAGCGGACCAGCCATCCGGTGGGCTGATGCCGGCCGTCGGCCACCGGATGCTCGAAACTCTGGTCGAACTGGTCGAGTTGGTCGCCGTTGAGCATGACCCGCACCGCGCGGACGTCCTGGCTGGAGATGACCTCGGGGTCGAGCGCGGACCGCACGATGTAGTCCTTGGCCGTGGTCAGGGCGGCCACCACCTGGCTGTCGGAGAAGTGCGCGGTGCGCCGCGAGGCCGGCAGCGGTATGCCCTCGGCACCGACGCGGAACTGCGCGGCGGGGCTGTGCGCGTACAGGTACTCGGGATCGGTCGCGCCGGGCACCTTGCCCTGGGGGGAGAGCGGGATGACGGTCATCCGCAGGGGCTCGACGGGCTGCCGGGCGGAGGGCGTCTGGTAGGGGTGGCGTACGCCCATGTAGATCGCGGTGCCGAAGGCCACCGCGATCAGCAGGACCAGGATCAGCGCCTGCCGGGACAGGCCACGGCGCAGCGGCGGGCGGCGGCGTACGGCGGGCGCGTGGTCGGCCATGCGCTCCTGCGCGGAGAACTCCTGGAGGCGGGCAGCGCGGACGAACGATTCGTCGAACACGACGGATCGGTACTCGTCCTCACCACCTGCCGGGGCGCCCTCGGGTGTCCCCTCAGGTGGGTCTCCAGGCCCGCCCATATCTTCAGGGTAGGTCTCCGGGAGCCGGGGTAAACGCCCGGGCGCACGACAACTTCTGACAGGTTCTCACCAGGATCGGGCCAGGACGCGGACGCACGTGCCAAGGCCGTGCTCCGGGCGCCGCTCAGGGGGTGCGCGGGATGACCGAGATGGCCGGCTGGCCGGTGTCGGCGGAGGCGGAGGGCGGCGCCGCGCTCCCCTGTTCCAGACCGGTCGACGCGGGCGGCGGCACCTGCTCGCGGCTGCCCGAGGAGGCACCGCGGTAGACCGCGGCGAAGGCCAGCGCGACCATGCCTATGCCCATCACGATGGCGAGCATCCAGGCGACGGGGCGGTGCCAGCGGACCTGCTTTCCGTACGTCCCCGTGGTGCCGTAGCGGCCGTCGAGGACGTCGGTGTCGTCCGGGTCGTCGAGGTCGGGATCATGGCCGAAACCGGTGCCGTCGCCGGGGCGGTACCCGTCCTCGTAGCGCTTGCCGCGGCCGTGGGCCCGGCGGGCCTCCGCCTCGGAGGCCTCCGCTCTCGCCTGCGCCGCGGCCAGGAGGCGCTCCACGGCGGTCGGCTCATGGACGGCTGCCGCCCGTACGAAGGCCTCGTCGAACACCACGGAGGCGAACTCTTCGTCCGACACCCCGCGGTCGTGGTCGTCGTCGGGCTCCCAGCCGTCAGGGAACGGCGTGCCCCCCACGTCCTCCGGCACGTCTCCAGAGTAGACCTGGGGGGTCAATTTGGGCAGACGGTATGGAAATTCATCCGCCTGCTGAGACATCTCCCGTGCAGCACGGGCGCGTACCGGGAGCGCATGCCCAGCGCATATGCGCCCCCGCCTCGCGGCTCCGGTCAGCGCCGGATGTGGCCGTCCCCGGTGACGATGTACTTCGTGCTCGTCAGCTCCGGCAGGCCCATCGGGCCGCGCGCGTGCAGCTTCTGCGTGGAGATGCCGATCTCCGCGCCGAAGCCGAACTGGCCGCCGTCGGTGAAGCGGGTCGAGGCGTTCACGGCGACCGTGGTGGAGTCGACCAGCTGGGTGAAGCGGCGGGCGGCCTGCTGGGAGGTCGTCACGATCGCCTCGGTGTGGCCGGAGGTCCACAGCCGGATGTGCTCGACGGCCTTGTCCAGCGAGTCCACCACGGCGGCGGCGATGTCGTAGGAGAGGTACTCGGTGTCCCAGTCCTCCGGCGTGGCCTCGACGACGGTCGCCTTGGAGTCCTTCGCGTAGGCCAGGACCCTCGGGTCGGCGTGCACGGTGACCCCGGCCTCGGCGAGGGCGTCCAGGGCGCGCGGCACGAACTCGGGGGCGATGTCCTGGTGGACCAGGAGGGTCTCGGCGGCGTTGCAGACGCTGACCCGCTGGGCCTTGGAGTTGATCAGGATGTCGATCGCCATGTCGAGGTCGGCCTGCGCGTCGACGTAGACGTGGCAGTTGCCGGTGCCGGTCTCGATGACCGGGACCGTGGACTCGGAGACGACGGTCTGGATCAGGGAGGCGCCGCCGCGCGGGATCAGGACGTCGACCAGACCCCGCGCGCGCATCAGCTCGCGCACGCTCTCGCGGCTCTCGCCGGGCACCAGCTGGACGGCGTCGGCCGGCAGTCCGGCGCCTCCGACGGCGTCCCGCAGGACCCGGACCAGGGCGGTGTTGGACTCGTAGGCGGAGGCGGAGCCACGCAGCAGGACCGCGTTGCCGGACTTCAGGCAGAGCGCGGCGGCGTCGACCGTCACGTTCGGGCGGGCCTCGTAGATGATGCCGACGACGCCGAGCGGGACGCGGACCTGGCGCAGGTCGATGCCGTTCGGGAGGGTCGAGCCGCGGACCACCTCGCCGACCGGGTCGGGCAGCGCGACGACGTCCCGCACGTCGGAGGCGATGGCGCGCACCCGTTCCGGGGTGAGGGTGAGCCGGTCGACGATGGCCTCGCTGGTGCCGGCCGCACGGGCCTTGGCGATGTCCTTGGCGTTGGCCTCGACGATCTCGCTCGTACGGACCTCCAGGGCGTCCGCGACGGCGAGCAGCGCGTCGTCCTTCTCCGCGCGGGGCAGCGGGGCGAGGTCCGCGGCGGCGGCCTTGGCGCGGTAGGCGGCCTGCGTGACCGGGGACATGGAGTCGTACGGCGAAAGCGTGGTCATGAGGGAAGAGTAGTGCGCCGCGGAGGACCGTTCACCGGACATCCCACACCCCGAGACACCCGGCCAAGGGGTCTCAAAAGGGGTGCACGCCCACCGGGCTCGCGGGCGGCGGGCCGTACCCCTCGGCGACGCGCTGGTGGTAGGTCTCCCGGTCGATGACCTCCAGGCCGACGATCTCCCAGGGCGGCAGCTGGGCGGTCTGGCGGTGCTCGCCCCACAGACGCAGCGCGACGGCGGCCGCGTCGTGCAGGTCGCGGGCCTCCTCCCAGTAGCGGATCTCCGCGTGATCGTTGGCATAGCGGCTGGTCAGCAGAAAGGGGTGATCGTGGGCGAGCTGTTCGAGGCCGCGCCGCACCTCCTTCAGCGGGGCCTCCTCGCCGGAGACGCTGAGGGTGACGTGCCACAGGCGGGGCAGGTCGGCCGGCTCCTCGTACCGCGTCCCCGCCGCGACGCTCGTGAGGGCGCGCTCCTCGCCGGCCGCCCGGGAGGCGGTGGCGCCTTTGACGCCGCCGCGGGACGCCGTCCCAGGGCGCACTCGTCTCACGATGGCCTCCTTCACGCGACGGTCGAGCAGGGCTCGTGCGGAATGTGTCCCTGAGACAAAGTTGAGCAGGCCGCAAGGGCCCGTGGGGCGGTTTTGCGGAACGTCCACCTCAGGGACGGGCCGATTTCCGGGGCGTTCCCCCTGTTTTCGGTCCCTGACGGGGGTCAGGGATGCAGGATCACCAAGTCGTCGCGGTGTACGACCTCGCGTTCGTAGGCCGGGCCCAGCTCGCGCGCCAGCTCCCGCGTCGAACGCCCGAGCAGCTGGGGGATCTCCTTGGCGTCGAAGTTGACGAGCCCGCGGGCCACCGCGCGCCCCTCGCCGTCCCGCAGCTCGACCGGGTCCCCGGCGCTGAACTCGCCCTCCACGGCGGCGATTCCGGCCGGCAGCAGCGATGTGCGCCGCTCGACGACCGCCCGCACCGCACCGTCGTCCAGGGTCAGGTGCCCCTGCGGGGTGGAGGCGTGCTGGAGCCACAGCAGCCGGTCGGCGGAGCGCTTGCCGGCGGGGTGGAAGTAGGTGCCGGTGTCCTTGCCGCTCAGCCCGTCCGCCGCGTGGATCGCGCTGGTGAGCACGACCGGGATGCCGGCCGCGGCCGCGATCCGGGCCGCCTCGACCTTGGTGACCATGCCGCCGGTGCCGACGCCGGCCCGGCCCGCGCTGCCGATCTCGACGTGCGCCAGGTCCTCCGGTCCCCGCACCTGAGCTATCCGCGAGGTGCCGGGCTTGCTGGGGTCGCCGTCGTAGACGCCGTCGACGTCGGAGAGCAGGACCAGCAGATCGGCGTGGACGAGGTGGGCGACGAGGGCGGCGAGCCGGTCGTTGTCGCCGAAGCGGATCTCGTCGGTGGCGACGGTGTCATTCTCGTTCACGATCGGGAACGCGCCCATCGCGAGCAGCTTGTCGAGGGTGCGGGAGGCGTTGCGGTGGTGGGCGCGGCGGCTCATGTCGTCGGAGGTGAGCAGCACCTGGCCGACGCGGACGCCGTGGCGGGCGAAGGAGGCGGCGTAGCGGGCGACGAGCAGTCCCTGGCCGACGCTGGCGGCGGCCTGCTGGCGGGCGAGGTCCCGGGGGCGGCGGCGCAGTCCCAGCGGGGCGAGGCCGGCGGCGATGGCACCGGAGGAGACCAGGACGATCTCCTTCTCGCCTCCGCTGCGGCTCCTGGCGAGAACGTCGACGAGCGCGTCGACCCGGTCGGCGTCGAGGCCGCCCGCGGCGGACGTCAGCGACGAGGAACCCACCTTGACGACGATCCTGCGGGCCTCGATGACGCCCTGCCTTGCCCCTGCCACCTTGCTCTTCCGTCCCCTCGCACTCGGGCATCCCCGCCCGGCAATCTACGCGAAGGGGACCGGCTCCCGCGCGCCGGTCCAGTCCCCGGACAGGCACGACGTAACTGCGTGATCACACGTCGCTTACGGCAAAAAGGTTGCACTGGTTGTCTATAGAAATCAAAGTGCAGGCAAATCTAGGTTGAACTTTGTGCAATCCAGAGACCGCCGTGTGAAGCGCATCCTCCTGCGCTCGGGCAAGAGCCCTTTCGACGTCTTTCCCGTGGAGGAGGCTCTCCACCAGGACGTCATCGCCACCAACTCCGGCAATCTGATCTTCAGTGACGCCTCCCACAAGATTCTCGAGACACCGGGCACCGAGGTCGTCGCGAACGGCATGCGGACCGAGGCGGCCGCGGCGGAGCGGATCAACGAGGAGTACGACGCCTTCGTCGTACCACTGGCGAACGCGTTCCGGCCCTCGTTCGAGGGGTCGCTGAAGCGGCTGACGCGGCTGATCGGCAGGCTGCGGATCCCCGTGGTGGTGCTGGGCATCGGGGCGCAGGCCGGGCTGAACTACAACGCGGCGCGGCTGAAGCCGATGGAGGAGACGGTGCGCGCGTTCGTCTCCGCGGTGCTCGACCGCAGCGCGTCGATCGGGGTGCGCGGCGAGTTCACCGAGCAGTACCTCAAGGGCCTGGGATACCGGGACGTCGAGGTCATCGGGTGCCCGTCGCTCTTCATGTACGGCAAGGAGCTGAGCGTCCAGAAGAAGGTGCCGGAGCTGACCGCCGACTCCCGGATCGCGGTCAACGGCTCGCACAGCGCGGTGCAGAAGCAGGGTCTCGACCAGGTCGTCGACCGCGCCCACGCCCGCTATCCGCACCTGACCTTCATCGGCCAGAACCTCAGCGACGCGCGGCAGCTGCACTGGCGGGACCTGTCCCACCCGAACGCGCAGGTGACGGCGATCCCGACGCACCCGGACCACCCGATGTTCCGGGAGGACAAGGTGCGGGTCTACATCGACCCAGTGACCTGGATCGACGACCTGCGCGGCTACGACTTCTCCTTCGGCTCCCGCATCCACGGCAACATCGCGGCGCTGCTCGCGGGCACGCCCGCGACGGTGCTGTGCGGCGACTCACGGACGCTGGAGCTGTGCCGCTACTTCGACATCCCGCACCGCCGCATCGACAAGCTGACCCCGGAGCTCGACCCGGCGCGGCTGTACGAGGAGGCCGACTTCACCGGCCTGACCGGCGGTCACCTGGAGCGCTTCGAGCGGTTCACGGCCTTCCTGGACCGCAACGGCCTGGAGAACACCTTCTCCCACGGCGACGGCGGCGCGTCCTTCGACGCCCGCATGCGCTCGCTGGCCTTCCCGCCCGGCATCCGGCCATGGAACGACGCCGACATCTCCTCGCTCACCTCGCGCTTCGGCTGGCTCCAGACCCGTATCACCGAACTGACCCTGGACAACGCCCACTTGAAGCGGGAGCTGGAACGCGGCGGGGGCAAGCCGGCCCCGGGTTCCGCATCCGTGTACCGCCGCGCCCGCCGCGTGGTGGGCCGCCCGATCCGCAAGGCGCTGCAGTCGGGCAAGCAGTAGGCCGGACTCAGGCCGCCGCCGCGGTCCCGCCGGGCGGGCGCGTCCGCGCCGCCGCGTCACGGGACTTGAGCACCCGGCGGGCCCTGCGCGCCGCGCGGCGCAGCAGCGTGCCGCCCGCCGAGTGTTCGCGGTAGCCGGGGAAGGCCCGGGCCTCGCGGGGGGCAGCCAGGTAGATCGTGTCGGGGACGGCGGCCGCGGCCTTGCGGAAGTGCGGGTAGACGAGGTAGACGTGGCGGCCGCGCCTCTCCAGGAGAGCGGGCGCCTGCTTCTTCGCCTTGACGAACTCGACGACCTCCTTGAGGAGTTCGGGCTTCTCCTCGGCGACGAGGTGCAGGCGCAGCCGTTCCTCGACCTTGAGGCGGCGGGCCACGCCCTCGCTCCAGAACTCCTGCATCAGCGGCTTCGCCAGCTGGAACTTGTGCTGCCGCACCTGCTCGCTGTCCTTGAGGTACTTGGGCCCGAACTGCGGCAGCAGCGTCACCAGGAAGGGCCTGACCAGCAGCGCGTCCCGGCGCTCCCCGGCGGGCACGTGCTCGGCTATCAGGTTCATCAGGGCGCGGGCGGAGTCGAAGCGCAGGGAGTAACCCCCGCTCTTCGTCACGTGCTTGCCGTCGTCCCGGCCCACCAGGTAGTAGCAGGTGTGGTCGGCGATCACGGAGACGCCCTTGGCCCGCAGGTATGCCTCCATCGTGAACAGCGCGTCCTCGCCGGTCCACAGCGACTCGTCGAACCGCATCCCGTGCTGCTCCAGCAGCTCACGGCGGAACAGCTTCTGCGCGCTCAGCGTGAACTTGATGTTGGAGGAGAAGACGTCCGTACGGTCGAGCGTCTTGCCCCACATCGACTGCGGCGGCTTGCGGTTGATCCCCTCGACCCGCCCGAGCACCACGTCCGTGCCGTTGCGGTCGGCCATCGCGACCATCCGCTCCAGCGCCTCCGGTCCGAGCCGGTCGTCGGCGTCGAGGAAGAAGACGTAGCGCCCGGCGGCCTTGCCGAGCCCGACGTTGCGCGGCCCGCTGGGGCCGCCGGAGTTGTCCTGCCGGATCACCGTCACCGGCATGGCGGCCCGCGCCGCGAAGTCCTCCAGGTACTCCCCCGTGCCGTCCGTGGAGCCGTCGTCCACCGCGATGACCTCGATGCGCCCCCGGTCGATGGTCTGTGCCTCCACCGATGCGAGGCACTCGACGAGATACGGCATCGCCTCGTACGCCCCGATGATCACGCTGACATCAGGCTGCGCGCCGGTCACATTTCCCCCTTGGTCAAGGTGCATTTCCCCCGAATCCACATATTCGCAATTTGTTAGACGGGTGCTCACTCGAGGAGGTTGCCTCACTGATCGACATTGGTGACACAGGTCACCGGAAGGTACGTATCGCCGGTGAGAGTTGCTCAGGATGCGGTGCGCCATGGGGTAAGAAACGCGATAGAGCCCGGCCCCGGGGATCGCTCCCCGGGGCCGGGCTCCTACGTGAGGGTGGTGGCCGTCAGCGCTGCTTCGTGCCGTCCGGCTCCCCCGCCGCCGGCACCGGCTGCGCGGGCGACAGCTGGTCCGACAGCTCGTCCGCACCGGCCGCGCCGCCCGCGGTCCGGGACTCCTGGCCGAGGTTGCGCGTGTGCGCCTTGAGCGCCAGGTCCGCCACCGCGGTGTTGAACTGCTCGATGGAGGTGGGCTCGTCGGGACCGAGCAGGTACTTCTTCAGCTCCTTGCGGTCCTCCGCCAGCGGGTCGGCGTCCGGGGTCCGCACGGCGGCCAGCAACTCGCCCAGTTCCGCGGAGCTGTTGGAGAGGATCACCGCGGCTCGCACGGCGGTGTTCTGCCGCTTGAACTCCTCGACGCCGAGCTCGGCGGAGTCCGTGACCGCGTACGGCTTGCCGCTCGCGATGAAGTCCGAGACCACGGAGGAGATGTCGGAGACCATCGCGTCGGAGACGTTGAAGCAGTCGTACAGACGCGGCTCGGCGCCCGTGATGACGCGGTGCTCGAAGCTGCCGAAGGAACGCCAGTACGCGTCGTTCCACTCGCCGCGCAGCCGGGCGACCTCCTCGTACTTCTCGACGTCGGCCACACCGTCCCGCGTGGCCTCGGCCTCGTCACCGCGGTCGCCCCCGGAGCCGGACAGCTCGGCGAGGCGGGCGTCGATCCGGGCCAGGTCGCCCTTGGCCTGCTCCTGGGCGGCGGCGTCGGCGGCGGAGCGAGAGTCGGCGGCGCGCTCGGCGGCGGCCTTCTCCACCAGCGCCATGATGCGCCGGTGCGCGGTGCCGGCCTCCTTGCTGACGGTGCCGGTGAAGGGGTGCGGCTTGTACAGGACGCGGACCGGCGGGTCGGCCTTCACGAGCTTCTTCACGATGTTCTCGCCGGCCAGCACGAGCGAGGTGTTGCCCGGGTTGCCGTCCCAGCCCTCCCAGGTGGGCGCGTACAGCACGGTCGGGACGCGGCCCTCGGGGACGCCCTGCCAGGTCTCGATCGGCGCCAGCTGCGGGCGGCCGACCTCCACGATGTCGTCGTCGCGGACGCCGACGTCGGCGATGGCGTAGCGGTCGCGGCCCGCGCGGCCGGCGGTCCACACCTCGTCGTAGACCTTGCTGAAGGGGTTGACGCTGGCGAGCTTGTCGCTGTCGCCGTGGCCGATGAAGACGTGCTTCATGGTGGGCACGCGCAGCATGTGGATGTTCTTGCCGACGTTGGCCGCGTACAGCGCGACGCGCACGGTCGACAGCTCCATGTTCATCAGGTGCACACCACCGGGCACGCAGACGACGGGCGCCGTGGTGGGGGCCAGGTTCGCCAGGATGACGCGTTCACGCAGGATGACCAGCGGCCTGGAGTCCAGCTGCTCCATGGTCTCCAGCCACATGTTGACCTGGTACGCCGAGTCCTTGGAGCCGGAGAAGTACAGCACCGTCTCCGGCTTGTACTCCCGCAGCCAGTCGTCGACGGCCGCGAGCACCTTCTCCGCGCTCGGCGGGATCTTCCCGCCGCGGACGTACGGCACCAGGGCCAGGACGTACAGGCAGCCGAGGAACAGGGTGACGCCGATGCCGATGAAGCCGGGCACGGAGGAGTCGGCCGCCGCGGAGACCAGGATGCCGACGACGGCCGCGAGGTCGAGGTGGAGCATCTTCTCGGCCGAGCGGTCCAGCAGGAAGCGCGGCGGGGCGTCCGGGATGCGGATGCGCGACTTCAGATCCACGTTGCGGGTGGCGACCGGCATCCGGCGGCGGTTGCGGATCAGCGTGACCAGGGCGCCGTGCGGGGCCTGCAGACCGTAGAAGGCGATGAAGCAGGCGACCGCGCCGTAGTAGATCAGGTTGTCCGCGAGCGACATCCGGGCCAGCAGCAGTATCAGCAGCAGCTGCCGGATCAGGAAGCGGATCGACAGGCCGGCACGGACCTTGCTGAGCCGGTTGACCAGGTAGCTGCCCTTGCGGTGCAGATAGTGGTCCGCCAGATACGTGACGGCGGCCGCGGCCGCGAAGGCGTAGACGCTCGGGACGAGCGCGGCCAGCATGAGCGCCGGGAAACCCAGCATCATGAGTGCCGCCGCGGCCAGCTCAGCCGCGCTGCCCACTCGGGCGACGCGAATAGCGGTGGATATCACGGAGAACCTGCTCTGGGAGGGGGGAGTGCCGGTTTTGTTCTGGACTGCGCAGGGTGTGCGGTAATTCGTCGGGTGTACGGATTCAGGCCCCTGCGTTCACCCGGTCAATGCAGAGCATTGACACCGGAAAGCAGAGGCCTGAATAACGTAAGGCTAATTCCCGTCGATTATTACACGCCGTCCTGTCGGTCCAGAACCGAGGCCAGCGCCTGCTCGAAGCCGGAGGCCTTCGCCGCGCCCGCCGTCGGGTCCTGCTGGCGGACGTCGATGACGTGCCCGGTCAGCTCGGACAGCAGCACGTCCAGCGAGGTGCGCGCGACGGCCTCGGAGGAGAGCAGGGTGCCCGCGGGCTCCTGGCCGAAGGCCTTGGTGCGCATGGGCGTCGCGGTGCGCTCCGGGTTGATGCAGTTGACGCGGATGCCGTCGCCCGCCCACTCGTCGGACAGGGCCTGGGTGAGGTTCACCATGGCGGCCTTGGTCGAGGAGTAGAGGCTGTACTCGGCGCGGCCGCGGGTGTAGCTGCTGGAGGTGTACAGCAGCAGCTGGCCCTTGGTCTCGGCCAGGTACTTGTAGGCGGAACGGGCGATCTGCACCGGGGCCAGGTAGTTGACCTTCAGCGCTTCCTCGATGGTCGCGTTGTCGGTCTCGGCCAGCTTGCCGATGCGCAGCACGCCCGCGGTGTTGACGACGTAGTCGATCCGGCCGGTCTCCGCGTACGCCTTGGACAGCGCGTCGTCGACCTCCTCCGGGTTCTCCACGTGGGTGCCGGTGGTGGAGCGGCCGAGCGCGTACACCGTGGAACCGTAGGACTCGGCGAGCTCGGCGATGTCCTTGCCGATGCCGTACGAGCCGCCGAAGATCACGACGGTCTTGCCGGTCAGCAGCGCACGGTAGGCATCCTCGGTCACCTGTTCGGGTGCGGCCGTCGAGGCGAGCTGGAACAGCTTGTCGGCGATGAAGACGTCGACGGGCTGGGTGACCTTCATGTTGTACTCGTCGCCCGCGACGACGTGGATCGGCACGTCCGGCAGGTACTTCAGCACGACGGAGCAGTCGTCCGTGGCCTGGAAGTTCGGGTCGCCGGCCGCGACCTCGTAGGCCCGCTTGATCGTGGACAGCTTGAACGCCTGCGGCGTCTGGCCGCGGCGCAGCCGGGAGCGGTCCGGGATCTCGGTGATGAACTCGCCGTCCTCGCCGTGCGTGCGCGTGACGATGATGGTGTCCGCGGACGGGATGGCGACGTCGACGGCCTGGTAGCGCTCCAGCGCGGTCACGCAGTCGTCGATCACGCGCTGCGCGAGCAGGGGGCGCACGGCGTCGTGGAACAGGACGTTGAGGTCCTCTCCCTGGGCCAGGCCCTCGCCGAGGGCCTCGATGGCGCGCTCGGTGGTCTCGTTCCGGGTCGAGCCGCCCTCGATGATCTTCTTGACCTTCGTGAACCCGGCCTTGGCGACGATCTTCTCCACGTCGGGCACGTACCCCGGCGCCATCAGCACGATGACGTCGTCGATCGAGTCGGCGTTCTCGAAGGTGGTCAGGGTGTGCTCGATCACTGCCTTGCCGGCGATCTTCAGCAGCTGCTTGGGGATCGAGAGACCCACCCGCTGGCCGGTGCCACCGGCCAGGATCACTGCGGTGGTACGGGGCTTGGCTATGTGCTGGGACACAGAGGACCTACCTTGGGGCGTCAGGGAACGGGGAAATGGTCCCACTTGCGGTTACCGCTGTGCAAGGTGAGCGCCGTTCACCGCATATGTACGCGCCATCTTGCATTCACCTTGAACTGCTGGTGACGCCGGGGGCGCCCTCGGCGGGCTCCCGCGGAATGGCGGTGCGTTGCTGTGAGTAACTGCACAGCCGGTCAGTGGCGGCGCAGCCTCCTCAGACAGCGATGGCCGAGCACCTTCACGAGTTCCACCGAGGACGTCTGGTGAACCGTGCGCGACTTGGCGGGGGTGCTGTGCCGTACGGGCACCTCGGCGGCCGCCGCGAGCGCGCCGTACAGGGCCTGGGCGGCCACCTCGGGAGCGATGCGCGGCTCCTGCGGCGGCTCACCCGCGGGCTCCGGGACGGTGGACAGCAGCGCAGGGTCACCCACCACCCGTACGCCCGTACGGGTGATGGCGTCAATCATCTCCGCGGCGATCCCGGCGGCGGCCTCGGCCGCCCACCGCGGCGTCGAGATCTTCACGTCCTGCGGTGCGGGGCTGCACGAATTCTTCATATGCATGACCGCGCCGTTACGCACCAGCCTGGAATACAGCTCGTCCGGCAGCCCATTGCCGCGGAATTCCCTGTTGAGATTTCGCAGCATTTCGGTCTCGGCGAGAGTAAGCGAACGGTTTGCCGTGTCCGGAACGGGCTGAAGGAGATTCGCGGGCAGCCCGAGCAGCGCCTCGAAGGTGCGCATGAGGCCGCCGCGGTCCCGGTCGTCGACCACGACGACGGTGATCCGCTCCGTGCCGACCGCCCGCGCCCACCGCGCGACCAGCCCGTCGTGCCGGTGCCGGCGCCAGAAGCTGGGGTTGGGCTGCTCGTACGGGGCCTTGCGGAGCATGTGCTCCAGCCAGTCCCCGTAGCCCATCCGCAGACCGTTCTGCACGTACTGCTGCCACTGCGAGGGCAGGATCTTCGCCAGCGGGCGCAGGGTGACCAGGACGTGCACGCGGTCGCCGCCGAGCTGCCCGACGATCCGCGCGATCGTCTCGTCGTCCTCGGCGTCGGCGAAGAACTCGCTGCTGACCACGGCCGTGCGGTCACCGGCCTCGCGCACCTGCCGCACCAGCGTCGTCCAGTGCCGCTCGGTCGGCACCGCGTCACCCATCATCCCGGGCCGCGCGACGGCGGCGAGGGCCGCCTCCATGGGGTGCCGGGTGTGCCCGGGGAACTCGACTCCGTGCGCGGGCAGCCGGTCCTGCGCGGCGAACAGCGCGCCCTGGATCGAGGTCGTCCCCGTCTTGTGCGGGCCGATGTGCAGCAGCCGGGTGCCTGGGGGCAACTGGGCGGGGCCCACGGGGTCGTTCGCCCGGCCGTCATCTCTCGTACAGTCGATCTCCATGGTTAAGGGAGGGTAAGACTCACACCTGAGACTTACCTGAGAGCGGCCTGGAACCCGGATGAGCCCAGGCCCGTCTCACACCTGCTTCACGCACCGGCTTTTCGGCATTGCGTTCAGGCGAGTTCCACGCCCGGCCGGCCGTTCTCCACCCGCAGCCGCGCCACCGTGCTCGGCGTCGCCTGCGGCCGCACGACCGTGTCCATCACCCGCACCTGCGCGTCGATGCCGTCGCGGTGGATGTCGAAGAGGTGGTAGCCCCGGTGGGCGTCGATGAACTTCCAGTGCGGGTTGTCCGCCTTCAGCGGGTCCCACTGGGCGTGGAAGGCGGCCTGGTCCTGGTCGCCGTTGCTGGAGATGGACGTACCGACGAACTCGGCGCCCACGACCTCGGAGTCCGGGTCGGAGTAGTCGGTCCTGAGGTCGCTGATCATCGTCAGATGGCGGTCGCCGCTGAGCACGACCGGGTTGCGGACGTCGGCGAACTCCTCCAGCAGGGCGTTGCGTTCGACCTGGTAGCCGTCCCAGGCGTCGTAGTACCAGAGCTTGCCCTCGCCGGGCAGGATGTCGGTCTCGGCCATCATGATCTGCGAGGCGACGAGGTTCCAGCGGGCGGGCGAGTCCAGCATCCCGTCCACCAGCCAGGTCTTCTGCTCGGCGCCCAGCATGGTCATCGACGGGTCCTCGGCACCGGCCTGCGTAGTCGCCTGGTCGCTGCGGAACTGCCGGGTGTCGAGGACGTTGAGACGCACGAGGCGGCCGAACTCCAGGCGGCGGTACATCTGGATGTGCGGGCCGTTCGGGATCGCGGTCGCCCGGACCGGCATGTGCTCGTAGTACGCCTGGAAGGCCGCCGTCAGCCGGGCCACGAACGCGTCGTGGGGCTGCTTGTCCGGGTCCTGCGGGACCTCGCCGGCCCAGTCGTTGTCGACCTCGTGGTCGTCGAAGGTGACCACCCAGGGCGCACTGGCGTGCATCCTGAGCAGGTCGGGGTCGGTGCGGTACTGCGCGTACCGGTTGCGGTACTGCTCCAGGGTGTACGGCTCCCCCGTGCCCTCGTGCCGGCGCGGACCCGCCGACGACGGCGTGGACTCGTAGATGTAGTCGCCGACGAACAGGACGAAGTCGGGGTCCTGCTCGACCATGTCGGCGTACGGCGTGAAATAGCCGTGCTGCCAGTTCTGGCAGGACGCGAGGGCAACGCGCAGGAAGCCGTTCCTGGCGTGCGGGTGGGGGGCGGTGCGGGTGCGGCCGGTGTCCGAGAGCTGGCCGCCCGCTCTGAAGCGGTACCAGTACGCGCGGTCCGGGCGCAGGCCGCGGACGTCCACGTGGACGCTGTGCCCGTATTCGGGGCGGGCCTGCGCGACGCCCCGGCGCACCGTCTTCCCGAGCCCCTCGTCCTCGGCGATCTCCCACTCGACCGGGACCACCTGGTCGGGCATCCCGCCGCCGGCCAGCGGGTCGGGGGCGAGCCGGGTCCACAGCACGATGCCGTCGGGCAGCGGGTCACCGGAGGCGATCCCGAGGCTGAAGACCCCGTCGGGCAGTGTGCCTTCGGCCGCCCGTGCGGTGCCCGGCAGCCAGAGCATGGCGGAGGCGGCGGCGCCGAGCACGGCGGTGCCGGTGGTCAGAAAGCGGCGTCGGTCTGGCGAGCTTGCTCCGGTCATCGGCTAACTCCCTTGCCTCGCAGGCCTCTTGGACACGTGAAAGCTCACGCAGCCGGACGGGCCACGGACTGAACGCAACCCTTCGCGTGCATGACAAATAGGCAGACAACAGGAGACCCGTCACGACACAGGAACAACGGGATGAACGTGATCTGGTCACAGCGGGTCGCCCGACGCCTTCAATTGACGGGCATCGCGGGGATGTTCAGTACGAGAAGTTCGAGCCGAATTTCGCGTTCGCGCCGTGACGCAGCGTGGACCGGCGCGGGTCACCAGCGCCCGGCCCCGCGGCTCGGCGCAGCCGATCAGAACAACCATCGGAACACCCGGCAGAACGGGTCGAACCCCGCGAATTGCATGGGGGCCGCG